>NZ_JBNHGX010000004.1:0-420936 GCF_059091705.1 Arthrobacter sp. Ha26 | reverse complement strand
AACCACGGGGTGGCGGCACAGCAAATTCAACCAATTTTTATAAAAAATCGGTATCAACAAACTTGGCACACTATTGAGTTCTCAAACAACAGACACATTCGAATATTCCCGGAACAATTCATTTACTGAATTCGCATTCCGTATTTCTTCGCTGCGATGTTTCAATCTTATTTCATCCATTTTCACTTTGCAAATCCGGTTCTTTACCCGGAATTCACTCAGTGGAAGGAATCCGCCCAGCAAAAAACGAAGCATTTTCTTCAATCCGCGCTTTGCGCGGCCAAGAATTGCTTCTTATTTGTTGGGGGTTTGCCGCCACTCGGCGGTGACGACTCAGAAAACAATACACGCCCCTCCGCGGGCGTGCAAATCGCCTGCGGAGGAGCGTGCAAAGTGTGTCTCTATGGGTTAAGGAACCAGGACTTCCACCGTGGCGAGGTTCTTCTTGCCCCTGCGCAGGAGCAGGTATTGGCCATGAAGGAGCTCTGACTCAGAAATCACTGCTTCCGGATCCAGCACCTTTTCGTTGTTCACGTAGGCGCCGCCCTCCCCGACAGTGCGTCGGGCCGCGGACTTGCTTTCGGAGAGGCCGGAGGCAACCAGCAGGTCAACGATTCCCAGTGCGTCCACCTGGACCGTGGTGGAGGGCAGTTCGGAGGTAGCGGCCTGCAGCGTGGATTTGTCCAGCGCGGCCAGATCGCCGTTGCCGAAGAGCGCAGCCGAAGCGGCGATGACCTTTTCGGTGGCCTCCACGCCATGCACCAGGGAGGTGACTTCGAAGGCAAGCTTGCGCTGGCCTTCACGCGCGAAGGGGCGCTCGGCCACTGCGATTGAAATTTCCTCGATCTCGGCCCGGGTGAGGAAGGTGAACACCTTCAGCCGGTCCACAACGTCAGCATCTGCAGTGTTGAGCCAGAACTGGTAGAAGGCGTACGGGCTGCACATGCCGGCGTCGAGCCAGATGGCGTTGCCCTCACTCTTGCCGAACTTGGTGCCGTCCGAGTTGGTGATCAAGGGGGTTCCCAGGGCGTGGACACTCTTGCCCTCCACCTTGCGGATCAGTTCGGTTCCGCTGGTGAGGTTGCCCCACTGGTCCGAGCCGCCGGTCTGCAGCGCGCAGCCGTAGTCGCGGTACAGCTGGAGGTAGTCCATCCCCTGGAGGATCTGGTAGCTGAACTCGGTGTAGCTGATCCCCTCGTCAGAGTTCAGCCGCGAAGCCACCGCGTCCTTGCGCAGCATGGTGCCCACGCGGAAGTGCTTTCCCACTTCACGCAGGAAGTCGATGGCGCTCAGCGGGGCGGTCCAGTCGAGGTTGTTTACCATTCGGGCGGCATTGTCGCCCTCGAAGCTGAGGAACCGGCTGACCTGCGCCTGGAGGTAGCCCACCCATTCGGCCACCGTGTCCTTGGTGTTCAGCGTGCGCTCAGCGGTGGGCCGGGGGTCGCCGATCAGGCCAGTGGAACCACCCACCAGCCCGAGGGGCTTGTGGCCTGCCAGCTGCAGCCGCCGCATCACGAGCAGCTGGACCAGGTTGCCCAAGTGGAGGCTAGGTGCGGTGGGATCGAAGCCGCAATAGTACGTGACCGGCCCACCGGCGAGGAGCTTTTCCAGCTCTGCTTCATCGGTGGAGACGTGGACCAGTCCACGCCACTTCAGTTCCTGCCAGATGTTGGCAAAAGTGGGGTCGTTCTGTTGCGATTCGAGACTGTTGATTTCCGGCACGCCTTCTAAGTTAGCAGCATTACCGGGAGCCGGCGCCGGGCGAAAGGCACCGGCGCCGGCAGGACGGAACAGGAAACAGTCAGCGCTTGATGCCGGCCGGCACAGGCTGGGCCGCTATGAGCCGCAGCCGCTGGGTGGCGCGGGTCATGGCAACGTACAGGTCCCCCACCTTGCCGTGCTCGTGGTTCAGCATCGTGGCGGGTTCCAGCACCACCACGCCGTCGAACTCCAGGCCTTTGGCTTCCCGCGGGCTGATCACCACGATGTCCTGCTCATAGCTGCCGGCGCCGGTGCCGACGCGCCGGCCATAGGCGGCGCGCAGGGCCGCCGTTGCCTCCGGCAAAAGGTGACCGTCGGCGATGACGGCCAGCAGGCCGCCGTCGAGCGCTTCCAGTTCTTCCGGCAGCACCTCCAGCAGACGGCTGACCACCTGGCCGGCCTCCACTTCGTCGATGATGGGTGACCATCGCCCTTCCCGCACGGCCTTGGGCGCGGAAACTACCAGCCCGGCGGCGTTGGCCATCCGCACAGCAGCCTCAGCGATCTGGGATGGCGTGCGGTAGTTGACGGTCAGCTCCTCCAGCTGCCAGCGGTCCCCGAACATCGGAGCGAGCGCGCCCTGCCACGAATTCGCGCCGGCCACGGAACTTGTCTGCGCAATATCCCCCACAATGGTGAAAGACTTCAGCGGGCACCGGCGGACCAGCAGGCGCCACTGCATGGGCGAAAGCTCCTGCGCCTCGTCAACCACAATGTGGCCAAAAGCCCAGGTGCGGTCGCTCGTAGCGCGCTCGGCAGCCGTGAGCCGGGCTTCCTGTTCCTGGTTCTGCTCGGCCAGTTCCTCCGCGGACATCAGGGGGTCCACGCCGGCGGCCTCCATGTTGACCAGCGTCTGCTTGGCGTTGGCGAGATCGCGGGCGCGGTCGTGCTCCTGCTGCGCCAGCCCCCGGCCGGCTGCAGGGTCCAGCTCGCCCAGCAGCTCTGCGGCCTCATCCAGCAACGGGACGTCGGACTCTGTCCAAGGGGCGTCGGCCGGGCGCAGCAGCAGTGCCCGCTCAGCCGGGCTCATATCCGGGGTACAGAATTCGAGCACCGCCGGCTTGCTGAACAGCTCCGAGATCAGCTTCTCGGGCGTCATGGGCATCCAGCACAGGTTGAGGGCAATCCGCACGTCACGGGCGGTACGGACGTCCTCAGCCAGGTAGGAGCGGTCTGCGTTGTTGCCGATGTTGCCGGCTTCCACCAGATCGGTCATCTGTTCGGTCAGTTCGCGCAGCAGGATCTTCACGAACGTCACGCGGGCCTCGTTGTGGGGCTTGCCTGTGGAGCGGGCACGTTCGCGGGCGCGGCGGACCTGGCGCGGCGTCAGCACCAGCTTGCGGCCGTCCACTTCCAGGATCCGGTTCTCCGCAGGAATGCGCTGGCGGTTGGCCACGGCGTTGGCCACCACTGTTGCCATGTCCAGGCGGCCTTTGATCGCGGCGACATCGGCATCAGGCTCAGGAATGGCATGGATGCCGGGCATGAGGCGGCCCAGGCTGGCCATCACTACGCCGGTCTCGCCCAGCGAGGGCAACACCCTTTCGATGTACTTCATGAACGACGACGACGGGCCCACCAGCAGCACGCCGGCGGACTTCAGGCGGTCGCGGTGGGTGTACAGCAGGTAGGCGGCGCGGTGCAGTGCAACTGCGGTTTTGCCCGTGCCGGGTCCGCCCTGCACCACGACGGCGCCGGAGATGGAGGACCGGATGATACGGTCCTGCTCTGACTGGATGGTGCTGACGATGTCCGACATCCGGCCGGTGCGCTTTGAGTTCAGGGCCGCGAGCAGTGCGCCTTCACCCTGCAGGGACTCGTCGTCGGTCAGCATATCGGCGTCCAGGACATCATCCTCGATGGCTTTGACTTCGCGGCCCTGCAGGATCAGGTGGCGGCGCCGGCGGACACCCTGCCGGTCAAAGGCGGTGGCCTGGTAGAAGTGGCCGGCTTCGGGCGCGCGCCAGTCCACCATGAGGCGCTGCAGGTCCTCGGTGGTGAGGCCGATGCGGCCGATGTACTGCGCTTCACCGGAGTCCAGGTCCAGGCGGCCAAAAACCAGCCGGTCATCCACAGCATCCAGCTGCGCAAGGCGGTCTTCATACAAAGCCGCGAAAGCGTCACGCTCGGAAACGTTCTGCATGGTGCCCACAGCCCCTGCCCGCCGGACCTGCGCAAGCTGCTTGCGCTTTTCCTCGCGGAGCTCCTCCAGCCGGGCATACAGGCCGGCAACATAGTCCCGTTCGTGGGCCAAATCGGCGTCGAGCATTAACGTTCCCCTATCGCAAAAGACAGACCGTCCATTCTACAACCATTTCCGTTACTGCTGGCGAAACCTGTCCGGCCTGGGTTTCGCCGGCTTGTACTTGGAAACCGTGGGATCGCCGCTGATCCAGAACCTCCAGGCATACTCCTCCGAACCGCCGGCGCCCGAGACCCCCACCCGCGGCCCTGAGCTGACGTGGTCAACCGGACGCTCCGGGAGCGTGAGCCCGAACGGGGGCGCCAGCGCGTCACGGCCGGTGTAGGCGGTGGTCAGGCCCAGGGCCTTGGCGAGCCGGGCAGGTCCGCTGGCCAGGTCGGCAGGACTTTTCGAGGTGGTTCGGCGGTGCCGGGCAAGCTCAACCCCTTCCACAATCTCCCCCGCGCGCAGCAGCAGGGCGGAGGCCACCCCCTCCCGCCCGCACACAATGTTGGTGCAGTGGTGCATCCCATAGGTGAAGTAGACGTACAGGTGCCCGGCCGGGCCAAACATTGGTGCATTCCGCGGGGTGGGACCGCGGTAGGTATGTGAACCGGGATCGGGATGCAGGGAATCCTCCGGGCCCAGATACGCCTCCACCTCTGTGAGACGGACGGATACCCGCCCTTCCCTGGAATCGTGGCTTAGGACAGCGGCCAGCAGCATCGGGGCCAGCTCGCGGGCATCGCCGGACAGGAATTCCCGCAACCGCTCGCCGTCGGACGAAGGACTTCTGCTCATGGCCAGACTCTATCCAAAACCTGATGCAATGCCCGGAACAACGAACAAAACAGGCACCACGGCCATGTCCGATTCCCGCTAGCTCCTGTCCGGCCCTGCTGGCAGGATGGAGGAATGGACTTCTGGCAGCGTTACCGGGCAATTGATGCCCGTGACCCGCGGTTTGACGGGCAGTTCTTCACTGCCGTCCGGACCACGGGCATCTACTGCCGCCCGTCCTGTCCGGCGAGGACACCCAAAGTCGCGAATGTCACCTTCTACGAGACCTCCGCAGCAGCCCACGACGCCGGCTACCGGGCCTGCAAGCGCTGCCTTCCCGAGGCGGTTCCCGGTACCCCCGCCTGGAATGTCCGCCAGGACGTAGCCGGGCGTGCCATGCGCCTGATCAACGACGGCGTGGTGAACCGGGACGGCGTTGACGGACTGGCCGCCCGCCTTGGCTATTCCTCGCGGCAGCTGAACCGCATCCTCAGCCAGGAACTTGGCGCCGGTCCCCTGTCGCTCGCCCGCGCCGGCCGGGCACAGACGGCCCGCACCCTGCTTGTCTCCACGTCCATGAAGCTCGCCGACGTGGCTTTTGCGGCCGGTTTCAGCAGTGTGCGGCAGTTCAACGACACCATGGTGGAGGTCTTCGACCTGACGCCCACCGCCATTCGTGCCGCGCGGCACCCAAAAGCTGCCGGTGGCTCCACTGCCCTGACCCTCAGCCTCCCCTACCGCGAGCCTTTCCACTCCGGCATCTTCACCTTCCTGGCCGTACGTGCCATCCCCGGCATCGAGGCAGGCACGGCAACCTCCTACGCGCGGACCCTGCGGCTCCCGCAGGGCGACGCGCGCTTTCGGATTGAGTACGACGCCGGCGCCCCGGGACGGCCGCTCACCCTCACCATCGGCGCGGTGGACCTGCGGGACCTGCCGGCACTGCTGAGCCGCGTCCGGCGGCTGTTCGATCTGGATGCAGACCCGGTGGCGATCGACAGCGCCTTGGCCGCCGACCGCCGCCTGGCTGCTTCGGTAGCCGCAGCTCCGGGAATCCGGATGCCCGGAGCCCTGGACCCTGCCGAAATGCTGGTCCGGGCCATGATCGGACAGCAGATCACCGTGGCCGCGGCGCGCACGGCACTCACCCGGCTCGCCGCCGTCGGACGTCCCAGCCAAAGCCCCGGCGAAGGCCTGGACCGCATGTTTCCCACACCGGCCGAGATCGCGGCCGACGGCTACGCCCTCCTTCGGGGGCCGAGGAGGCGCGCAGAGGCCCTCCGCGCCGCCGCCTCCGCACTGGCTGAAGGCAGGTTGGACTTCGGCTACGGCGATGACCTGGCCAGCCTAAGCGCGAAGCTGCTGCCGCTGCCAGGGGTGGGACCATGGACGGTGGGCTACCTCGCCATGCGGGTCCTCGGGGCCCCGGATGTGTTCCTGGCCAATGACGCGGCGGTGCGGAACGGGGTCAGGGCGCTTGGCGGGCAGGGGGATCCGGAGCCACAGGGCGGTACCTCCAGCCCAGAATTCCGCGAGGTCAGTCCATGGCGCTCGTACGCCACGATGCATTTGTGGCGGGCAGCAGCCCAGCCCCCGGCGGCCCGCCGCAGCGGTACAACGACGCGTGCCGGTGCGGGCACCGGAACAGCAGAGAAAGCGAAACGATGAAGGCCCAGTTGCTCCAGATGTCCACTCCGGACGGACCGTTCACCATCCTCGCGCAGGACGGCGTTGTCCTTTCGAGCGGGTGGACCGACAAGCCCGGCGACGTGACCGGGCAGATCCATCCGTCCCTGCGGCCGGCGACTTTTGAGCTGGTGACGGACCTCGGCACCATCTCCGCAGCCGTGGAGGCGTTCTACGGGGGAGATCCCGGGCCGGCAATGCGTGTGCCTGTGCTGCAGAAGTCGGGGCCGTTCCGTACCCACGCCTGGGACGTCCTGCGGCTGGTCCAGCCGGGCTCTCCGGTCACCTACAGCGAGTACGCCGGGCTAACCGGCAATCCCAAAGCCGTCCGGGCCGCGGCCAGCGCCTGCGCCTTTAATGCAGCCGCCCTGTTCGTTCCCTGCCACCGGGTCATCCGGACCGACGGCTCACTGGGCGGCTTCCGCTGGGGGCTGCCCATCAAGCAGAGCCTGCTGGCCCGCGAAGCTGCCTGATTGTCCCGGTTGCCCTATCACTTTTGGTCCCTAAACCAGGGTTTTGGGGACCAATAGTGATAGAGCAACCATAGACCGGCCCTTCTATTTTGGCGCCGGAGTTCCCGCGGGCCACGGCAACAGGACCGGCAGGTCCACGCCGTCAGCGGCTGCGGACGCGCGCAGGCTGCCCAGTGTGGGTTCGCGGCCGGCCAACCAGGCGGCGATGTCCGTGATCATTCCGCTGATCACGATGGAACGGTTGCCGCTGCCGATGCTCACCGGGGGAAGGCCGAGTGGCTGCAGCACCAGTTTGTCCTCCGGCTGTACGCGGGCTGCGAGGAAGTCAAACAGGTGCTCGCAGAACAACCGGCTCCAGGTTTCCGGTCCCCGGCCGGTCAACAGGTCGGCGTTGTGGATGACGAGTTCCCGCCACAAGGCGAGGCCGCCATCCACGACCACTCCCCCGCGGTAACTGATGGGTGCGTACCAGCCGGTGCGGTTTGCCGAAGAATCCTTGACGCCGGGCAATACGTCGAAGGTCCGCAGCACCCGGTCCAGGGCTGCCGTGAGCTCGGCACGGTGGGTGGCGGCATCGTGGCCGGCGGCCATCCCGATGGCCCTGTTCCGCCCGTCCATGCCGCCGTCGTACAGCTCTATGGTCCCGCCGTGCGCCGCGTACTCCAACTGCCGGGCCATGGCGTTGGAGATCCCGGTCAGGTGCGCCAGGACATGGCCGCGGGTCCAGCCGGGAAGCGCAGAGGGGGCCTTGATGTCCTCATCGCCGAGCTTGGCAGCATCGGAGGCAACGGCGTCGGCCGCCTGGTGGATTCCGGCAAGCAGGACGTCGGGTGCGGGAGCTGTCATGGCGCTCATCCTAGCCGGGAAGAACACCGTCCGGGCCGAAGCGGTGTCGAATGCTCATGGGACCAGCCTAAACGGCGAGGTTTCGACAGGCTCAACCAGCGGTGGGTGGGCCGCTCCCCACCCGCCCCTGCCCGAGCTTGGGGGTCAGGGGGCGGGTGGGGAGCGAAACCCTCAGTTACTGCGCGTACTCCCGCACGCCGGCGAGCTCGGCTTCCAGCGCAACCAGCTGGCGTTCGACGGCGGCCGGTGCCGTTCCGCCCTGCGAGTTGCGGCTGTTAAGCGACCCCTCCGTGGACAGGACCGTGCGGACCTCCGGCGTGAGGTGCTCCGAGATGGCGGCGTATTCCGCATCCGTCAGGTCCCACAGCTCCACGCCGCGGGACTCCGCCTGCTTGACGGCCGCGCCGGACAGCTCGTGCGCCTCGCGAAACGGGACGCCCTGGCGGACCAGCCATTCGGCGATGTCGGTGGCCAGCGCGAAGCCCTGCGGTGCCAGCGACTCCATCCGTTCCCTGTTGAAGGTCAAGGTGGCGATCATTCCGGACACAGCCGGGAGCAGCAGCTCCAGGGTGTCCGCGGCGTCGAATACCGGTTCCTTGTCCTCCTGCAGGTCGCGGTTGTACGCCAGCGGCAGGCCCTTGAGCGTGGCCAGGAGCCCCGTGAGGTTGCCGATCAGCCGGCCCGCCTTGCCGCGGGCCAGCTCCGCCACATCAGGGTTTTTCTTCTGCGGCATGATGGAGGATCCCGTTGAGTAGGAATCGTGCAGCGTCACAAAGGAGAATTCCTTGGTGGCCCACAGGATGACTTCCTCCGAGATCCGGGAGAGGTCCACACCGATCATCGAGCAGACCCAGGCAAACTCGGCGAAGACATCGCGGGAGGCGGTGCCGTCGATCGAGTTGTGGGAGGCCGAGTAGAACCCGAGGTCCGCGGCCACCGCTTCGGGATCCAGTCCCAGGGAGGAGCCTGCCAGGGCCCCTGACCCGTAGGGCGAGACGCCGGCGCGCTTGTCCCAGTCCTGGAGCCGCTGCACGTCGCGCAGCAGTGCCCAGGCGTGGGCCAGCAGGTGGTGGCTGAGCAAAACCGGCTGGGCGTGCTGCAGGTGGGTCCGGCCCGGCATGGCCACGCCCTGGTGGGCCTTGGCCTGTTCAACCAGCGCGTCCACGGTGGCCAGCACGCCGCGGGCGATGATCCGGGCATGGTCGCGCAGGAACATGCGGCCCAGCGTGGCCACCTGGTCGTTGCGGGAACGGCCAGCGCGGAGCTTGCCGCCCAGCTGGGGTCCGGCACGCTCGATCAGGCCACGCTCCAGTGAGCCGTGCACGTCCTCGTCGGATTCCGCGGGCAGGTAGGCGCCGGAGGCAACGTCCTCATCCAGGCGGGTGAGGGCGTCGAGCATGCCGTCGAGCTCGGCGTCGTCCAGCAGGCCGGCTTTGTGCAGCACGCGGGCGTGTGCCTTGGAACCGGCGATGTCGTAGCGGGCCAGCCGCCAGTCGAAGTGCGTGGACTTGCTCAACGCTGCCAGGGCATCGGCGGGGCCGCCGGCGAACCGGCCGCCCCACAGCGCGCCTGCGTTAGTAGCTTCTGTCTTGGGCTCAGCCACGCGGGCTACTTTCCCGCGACCCGGATGTCGCGGCCGGAGGCCACCTTGGCGGACATGCCCCAGAGCTCGATGAAGCCGCGGGCCATGGACTGATCGAACGTGTCGCCGGTGTCGTACGTGGCGAGGTCGAAGTCGTAGAGGGAGGTGTCGGAGCGGCGGCCGTTGACGATGGCCTGGCCACCGTGGAGCACCATGCGGATGTCGCCGGAGACGTACTTCTGGGTGTCCTCGATGAAGGCGTCCAGGGAGCGCTTGAGCGGCGAGAACCACTGACCGTCGTAGACCAGCTCGGCCCAGCGCTGGCCAACGGTGGCCTTGAAGCGGGCCTGCTCGCGCTCGATGGTGATGTCCTCAAGGTGCTTGTGGGCGGTGATCAGCGCCATGGCACCCGGAGCTTCGTAGATTTCGCGGGACTTGATGCCCACCAGGCGGTCCTCGACGACGTCGATCCGGCCTACGCCCTGGGCGCCGGCGCGGCGGTTGAGTTCCTTGATGGCCTGCAGCGGGGTGACCTTCACGCCGTCGATGGCTACCGGGATACCCGCTTCGAAGGAGATGGTGACCTCGTCGGGTGCCGGCGGGAACTCCGGGGTGGCGGTGTAGTCGTAGATGTCCTTGGTGGGGGCGTTCCAGATGTCCTCAAGGTAGCCGGTTTCCACGGCGCGGCCCCAGACGTTCTGGTCGATCGAGTACGGGTTCTTTTTGGTGGTCTCGATGGGGAGGCCTTTTTCCTCGGCGAAGGCGATGGCCTTGTCGCGGGTGAGGGCGAGGTCGCGGACGGGCGCGATGCACTTCAGGTCCGGCCCGAGGGTCTGGATGCCGACTTCAAAGCGGACCTGGTCGTTGCCCTTGCCCGTGCAGCCGTGGGCCACAGTGGTGGCGCCGAATTCGCGGGCTGCCTTGACCAGGTGCTTGACGATGACCGGGCGTGAGATGGCGGACACCAGCGGGTAGTGGCCCTGGTAGAGGGCGTTGGCCTTCAGTGTGGGCATGGCGTATTCGTTGGCGAACTCGTCCGAGGCGTCGGCCACGTAGGCTTCGACGGCGCCGCAGCCCAGGGCACGCT
The DNA here is from genome assembly GCF_059091705.1 of Arthrobacter sp. Ha26. NCBI lineage: Bacteria > Bacillati > Actinomycetota > Actinomycetes > Micrococcales > Micrococcaceae > Arthrobacter > Arthrobacter sp. Ha26. The sequence goes on along the minus strand of NZ_JBNHGX010000004.1, from coordinate 410,539 downwards.
GGCGGATGGTTTCCAGGGACTCGCCGCCCTGTCCGACGTCGACAGCCACGGCGATGACCTCGGCGCCGGTGGCTTCACCGATCCAGCCGATGGCTACGGAAGTATCAAGGCCACCGGAGTAGGCCAGAACAATACGTTCAGTCACGACAAATGCTCCTTATTGGGGATTGTTGGTTGTTGTCTTCAAGCTTATTGCCCGGCTTCTTCAGCCAGTTGCAGGAACCGGACGGCGAGGTCCTGGCCGCCGTTCGGGTCGCGGGAAACCAGCAGCACGGTATCGTCCCCGGCGATGGTCCCCAGGATGGACGGCATCACCGAGTGGTCAATGGCAAGGGCCAGGAAGTTCGCTGCCCCCGGCGGGGTGCGGAGCACGGCGATGTTCGCCGAGGCTTCCGCGGTGACCAGGAGTTCGCTGCACAGCCGGGCCAGCCGGGCGTCCAGGATTTCCTGGCTGACCCCGCTCTTGGCGGCCCGTTCTCCCCCTTCGCCGGGGACGGCGTACACCAGTACCCCTTCCTTGCCGCGGACCCGGACTGCGCCGAGTTCCACCAGGTCGCGGGACAGCGTGGCCTGGGTGACCTGGACGCCGTCGTCCGCCAGAAGGGCGGCCAGTTCGGCCTGGGACCGCACTGATTCACCCGTCAGGATGGCGGCGATGCGCGCCTGCCTGGCGGTTTTGGTCGCCGGGCTGGAGCCCGGCGACGCCGGTTGGGCTGACACTAGAACGTGCTCTCCCCGGTGCCTTCAACGGGAGAAAGGCCCTCGACGAACGCGAGGCCGGAGCGGTGCATCAGCCAGGCCATCAAGGCTTTTTGGGCGTGAAGACGGTTTTCGGCTTCGTCCCACACGATGGACTGCGGCCCGTCGATGACGTCGGCCGAGATTTCGTAGCCTCGGTAGGCGGGCAGGCAGTGAAGGACGACGGCGTCTTCCGCGGCGAGTGCCATGGCGTCCGAATCCACGGAGTAGTCACGGAACAGCTGCAGCCGGGCTTCCTTTTCGGCTTCCTGGCCCATGGACACCCAGGTGTCCGTGGCCACGACGTCGGCTCCCTTCAGGGCTTCCTTGGCGTCGGAGGTAATGAGCACGGACCCGCCGGTTTCAGCAGCACGCTCATTCGCCGCCGCGACGATCTCCGCGGCCGGAAGGTAGCCGTCGGGACCTGCAATGCGGACGTGCATGCCGGCCGTGACGCCGGCCAGCAGGTAGGAGTTTGCCATGTTGTTGGCGGCGTCCCCCAGGTAGCTCATGGTGAGGCCCTTGAGTTCGCCCTTGTGCTCCTTCACGGCCAGCAGGTCGGCGAGCAGCTGGCAGGGGTGGTAATCGTCGCAGAGGGCGTTGATGACCGGCACCCTGGAGTTTTCCGCCATGGCCACCAGGCCGGCGTGCGGACCGGTCCGCCAGACGATGGTGGACACCATCCGCTCCAGCACCCTGGCGGTGTCCTCAACGGATTCCTTGTGGCCGATCTGCGCCTCGCCCGGATTGATGATCAGGGCGTTGCCGCCCATGTCCGCAATTCCGGTGGCAAAGGACACTCGGGTCCGGGTGGAGGTCTTGTCGAAGATGACGGCAACGGTCTTGCGTCCGCTGCCTCCGGCGGCGAAGGGCTGGACACTGTACGGGTCCGCCTTCATGCGGAGGGCGAGGTCCAGGACTTCGGCCTGCTCGGCCGGGCTGAGGTCCGTGTCCTTGAGGAAGTGCCGGGTGGTGCCGGTGGCTGACGTCACTGGGTGTCCTTAGCTGCTTGGAGGATTGCCGGGAAAGCGGCGAGGAAGGAATCTGCCTGTGCTGCGGTGAGGATCAGCGGCGGCGCCAGGCGGATGGTTCGGGGCCCGGGGCTGTTGACGATGAAGCCGGCGTCCAGGCCTGCCTGCACCACCGCCGGGGCCACGTCCGCGTCCAGGTCAAAGCCGATGAGCAGGCCTTCTCCCCGGACATCGGTGACGCCGGGGATGGCTACCAATGCGGAGCGCAGGTGCTCCCCCACCGCTGCCGCGTTGGCGAGCACGTCCTGGCTTTCGATGGCATGCAGGGTGGCCAGGGCGGCGGCGGTTGCCACCGGGTTACCGCCGAAGGTGGTGCCGTGCTGGCCCGCGGTCAACAACGACGACGTTTCACCGCCGAAGGTGATCAGCGCACCGATCGGGAATCCACCGCCCAGGCCCTTGGCCAAGGTCACGGCGTCCGGCATGATCCCGGCATCCTCGCTCGCCAGCCACTTACCGGTCCGGCCAATGCCGGTCTGCACCTCATCCAGGATCAGGAGCACACCGGCCCGGGCAGTCAGCTCCCGGGCAGCCCGGAGATATCCCGGGGGCAGGGGACGTACCCCTGCCTCGCCCTGGATGGGTTCCAGGAAAACGGCGGCCACGGTTTCATCCACGGCGGCCTTCAGTGCCTCGACATCCCCGAACGGGATGTGCACCACTCCGCCGGGCAGCGGCTCGAACGGCGCCCGGTAGGCCTCTTTTGCCGTCAGCGCCAAGGCGCCCATCGTCCGGCCGTGGAAGGCACCTTCGAGGGCGATGATTTTGGTCCGCTTGGTCTCCCCGCCGCCCGTGTTGCGGCGGGCCAGCTTGAAGGCGGCCTCGTTGGCCTCGGTTCCCGAGTTGGTGAAGAAAACCTTCGATCCGGCCGGGGCATTGCTGAGGGCCAGGAGCTTCTCCGCCAGTGCGATCTGCGTGGGGCTCGTGAAGAAATTGGACACGTGGCCCAGCGTGGAAAGCTGGCTGGAGATGACCGAGGTGACGAACGGGTTGGCGTGGCCCAGCGCGTTAACGGCGATCCCGCCGAGCAGGTCCAGGTACTCCTTGCCGTCTGCGTCCCAGACAAGGCAGCCGGCGCCGCGCACCAGGACGCGCTGCGGTGTGCCGAACACGCCCATCAGCGAAGTGGAGTAGCGGGCCAGCCACTCCGAGCCAGCGTGGCCGGTCGTCTCCACAAGCTCGGTCACCGGGGACTTTTCCATCGTGTTCATCCGTTGATCTCCTCGTCCGGGACGACTTGAGTACCTATTCCCGCCGTCGTAAATGTCTCAAGAAGCATGGAGTGGGGCAGGCGCCCGTCCACAATATGCGCACGTTCCACTCCCTCATCTATGGCCTTGAGGCAGGCTGCCATTTTGGGGATCATTCCGGATTCGAGCCTGGGCAGCATGTCCCGGAGCTCCGAGGCGGTGAGTGAGGAGATCAGAGAGGACTTGTCCGGCCAGTTGGCGTAGAGGCCCTCGACGTCGGTCAGGATGACCAGCTTGGAGGCGCCCAGCGCCGACGCCACGGCGGCCGCCGCGGTATCAGCATTGACGTTGAGGACCTGGCCGGTGGGCTGGAAGCGGGCAGTGCCGGCCACGCCGTCTCCGCCGTCCACGATCTCCGGGGCAACGGTGGAGATCACCGGGATGCGGCCGGCCTCAAGGATGTCCACAATGCCTGCCGGGTCGACGCCGACTACCTCGCCTACCAGCCCGAGGTCCACTTCTTCGCCGTCCACCACAGTCCCTGTCCGGACAGCGCGGAGCAGTCCGCCGTCTTCGCCGGACATGCCCACGGCATAGGGGCCGTGGGAATTGATCAGTCCCACCAGTTCGCGCCCCACCTGGCCGGTGAGGACCATCCGGACCACGTCCATCGCCTCGGGTGTGGTGACGCGAAGCCCGCCCTTGAACTCGGACTCAATGCCCAGCCGGCCCAGCATCGAGTTGATCTGGGGCCCGCCGCCGTGGACAACCACCGGGTGGATGCCCACGTGGTGGAGGAACACGATGTCCTCGGCAAAGGCCCGGCGAAGATCGTCGTTGACCATGGCGTTGCCGCCGTACTTGACCACCATGATGGTGCCGGCGAACCGCTGGATCCAGGGCAGGGCTTCGATCAGGGTTGCTGCCTTGTCCTGGGCATCAGACATGCTGGTGGTTTCACGCGTCTGGGTGTTCATGCTGTCACTTTCCGCAAGGGTTCCTGCCGGGGCCCGGGGATCCTAGCTGGAGTAGGCGCTGTTCTCGTGCACGTAGTCGTGGGTGAGGTCGTTGGTCCAGATGGTGGCCTCGGCGTCGCCGGCCTGCAGGTCGATTTCCACCAGGACTTCACGCGGCTCCAGGTCCACGAGGGCCCGGTCTTCGCCAATGCTGCCGTTGCGGCAGATCTGGATTCCGTTCATGGCCACGTTGAGCTGGTCCGGCTCGAAGACGGCGTCGGTGGTGCCCACGGCTGAAAGCACCCGGCCCCAGTTGGGATCCTTACCGAATATGGCGGCTTTGAAGAGGTTGGACCGGGCCACGGACCGGCTGACAGTTTCGGCATCGGCTTCGCTGGCAGCGTTGAAAGTACGGATGGCGATGTCGTGGCTGGCACCCTCGGCGTCGGCGATCAGTTTGCGGGCGAGCTCGGCGCACACCTGGGTGAGGCCGGCGCCAAAGTCCGCCGCGGACGGCACGGCTCCTGAGGCGCCCGACGCCAGCAACACCACAGTGTCGTTGGTGGACATGCAGCCATCAGAGTCAGCACGGTCAAAGGTGACGCGCGTGGCATCACGGAGAACGACGTCGAGCATCTCCGGCTCCACGGTGGCATCCGTGGTGAGGACCACCAGCATGGTGGCCAGCCCGGGTGCGAGCATCCCGGCGCCCTTGGCGATGCCGCCGATGCTGAATTCCTGCCCGCCCGCGTCGGTGCCGATGAACAGCGCCGCCTTCGGAACGGAGTCGGTGGTCATGATCGCATTGGCCGCGTCGGGTCCGCCGTCGTTGCTGAGGGCCGCGGCGGCGGCCTCAACACCGGGAAGGATCTTGTCCATAGGCAGCTGCTCGCCGATCAGTCCGGTGGAGCAGACAAAAACGTCCGTGGCCGAAACGCCCAGTACTTCGGCCACTTTTTCGGCAGTGCTGTGGGTGTTCTGGAAGCCGGTAGGCCCGGTGCAGGCATTGGCGCCGCCTGAGTTGAGGATGACGGCATCCACCCGGCCGTCAGAGACCACCTGGCGGGACCAGTGGACCGGGGCCGCAGCCACGCGGTTGCTGGTGAAGACGGCGGCAGCGGCCTTGCTGGGGCCGTCATTGACCACCAGGGCAAGGTCCGGCTTGCCGGACACTTTCAGTCCGGCGGTGACGCCGGCGGCGCGGAAGCCAAGGGGTGCGGTAACGGTCACGGGGCGACTCCCTGCAGGTTAAGGCCGGCGGTCTCCGCCAGGCCGAGTGCGATGTTCATGGACTGGACCGCGCCGCCGGCAGTCCCCTTGGTGAGGTTGTCGATGACGCAGGTAACGATCACCCGGCCGGTATGCGCATCGAACGCAAGCTGCATGGCTGCGTGGTTGGACCCCTGGACCGCCTTGGTGGCAGGCCACTGGCCCTCCGGCAGGACATGGACAAACGGTTCGTCGTCGTACGCGTCGGTCCACGCCTGGCGCAGCTGCTCAGCACTAATGCCGGGCTTGACCTTGGCGGTGGCCGTGGTGAGGATCCCCCGGCTCATGGGCGCAAGGGTCGGCGTGAAAGAGACCGTCACCTGCTCGCCTGCGGCGTTGGACAAGCCCTGTTCGATCTCGGGGGTGTGCCGGTGCCCGCCGCCCACGCCGTAGGGGCTCATGGAGCCCATCACTTCTGAACCGATCAGGTTTACTTTCGCTGCCTTGCCCGCGCCCGAGGTGCCGGAGGCGGAAACGATCACGACGTCGTCGGGCTGGAGGAGGTGGGCAGCGAACCCCGGCGTCAGGGCCAGCAGGGCCGACGTCGGATAGCAGCCCGGCACGGCAATGCGGCTGGCACCCTTGAGCGCTTCGCGCTGGCCCGGAAGTTCGGGCAGACCGTAAGGCCAGGTGCCCGCATGGGCGGAGCCGTAGAACTTCTCCCACGCCGCAGGATCTTCCAGCCGGTGGTCGGCCCCGGCATCGATGACCACTGTGCCTTCCGGAAGCTGGGCGGCGATTTCGGCGGAGGCGCCGTGCGGCAGGGCGAGGAAGACGACGTCGTGGCCGGAGAGGTTCTCCACCGTGGTGTCCTCCAGGATGCGGCTGGCCAATCCGTGCAGGTGGGGCTGCAGCTCGCCCAGGCGTGAACCGGCATTGCTGTGCGCTGTGATTGCTCCGATGGTCACATCCGGATGGCCCGCAAGGAGGCGGAGTACCTCACCGCCGGCGTAGCCGCTGGCGCCTGAGACTGCAACAGAAATAGTCATGGTTACCACCCTACAGTAAAACTATTCATTAGCCCCGATATTTATGCAGTCGGATGTTCCGGTCACGTCGATTTTGCGTCAGCAGTCCATAGGATGGTTCCGGCAGCCGGGGCTGGAAAGGCCGGGCCCGGGGAAGGAGAGCCATGACGCATGCAATCGTCGCACGCCGGCAAGGCGGCCCGGAAGTCCTGGAGTATGCGGATGTGGACCGGCCGGTGCCGGGTCCGGGCCAGTTGCTGGTCAAGGTGGCAGCAGCGGGGGTCAACTTCATCGACACCTACAAGCGCAGCGGCACCTACGAAATCCCGTTCCCGTTCACCCCCGGCTCAGAAGCCGCCGGGACGGTGGAAGAACTCGGCGAAGGAGTCACGGGGTTCTCCGTCGGCGACAGGATAGCCACGGCGGAAGGCATCAACTGCTATGCGGACTATGCGCTGGTGGATGAGGACGCCGCCCTGCCCGTGCCGGCAGGCCTGGATGATTTCACCGCGGCGGCCCTCCCCTTGCAGGGCATGACGGCGCACTTCCTGATGAACTCGACCTTCAAGGTGGAACCGGGGCACACCGTCCTGCTGCACGCGGGCGCCGGCGGTGTGGGGCTCCTCCTGATCCAGCTGCTGAAGGCCCGCGGCGCGGAAGTCATCACCACCGTCTCCACCGACGAAAAGGAACAGCTGGCCCGCGATGCCGGCGCCGACCTTGTGCTGCGGTACGGCGGCTTCGCCGACCGGGTCAGGGACATCACCGGCGGTACCGGTGCCGATGTGGTGTACGACGGCGTAGGTAAGGACACTTTTGACGGCTCCCTCGCCGCACTGCGCGTCCGGGGAATGCTGGTGCTCTTCGGCGCAGCCTCCGGTCCGGTACCGCCGATGGATCCGCAGCAGCTGCGGGTGGGCGGATCGCTGTTCCTGACCAGGCCCACCATCGGGCACTACGTGCGGGACGCCGCAGAACGGCGCTGGCGCTCGGACGAAATCTTCGCGGCCGCAGCCAATGGAAGTCTGAAAGTCCGGATCGGCGCCCGCTACCCCCTGTCCCAGGCCGCCCAGGCGCACCGCGACCTGGAAGGGCGCCGCACCACCGGCAAGGTGATCCTGGTTCCCTAGGACGGGGGATGTCCCCGAGCACAGCCAGAAAGCGGAAAGTCCCCGCAGCCAGGATGAATTGATCCGGGCTGCGGGGACTTTTCAGTCGGTACCGCGTAGGTTCCAGGCTACCGCTGCACTGCCCCGAAACGCTCGGCTGCCAGGGCCACTGCGCTTTCGCGCGCTGCCGATGCCTCGTCCGCCGTCAGGGTGCGGTCGTCTGCACGGAAGCGGAGTCCGAAGGCCAGGGATTTTTTGCCTTCCCCGATCCCCTTGCCGGAGTAGACGTCGAAGAGTGCAACGTCCTCCAGGAGTTCACCGGCACCTTCGCGGAGTGCGGCCAGTACGTCGTCGGCCGGGACCTCGGCCGGGACCACCAGCGACACGTCCTGGGTGGCCACCGGGAACGTCGAGATATGGCGCGCCACGATGACGTCGGGAGCAGCGTCGAACAGTGCGTCGGCGTTGATCTCCAGGGCCACGGAGCGGGCCGGCATATCGGAAGCGGCCAGCAGCTTGGGGTGCAGTTCGCCGGCATAGCCCACCAGTTCACCCGTGCGCAGGGAGAGCCGGGCGGCACGGCCGGGGTGGAATGCCTGGTGGCTGCCCTGGCTCACCACCAACTCCACGCCCAGGACGTCGCCGGCCAGGCGTGCGATGTCCAGGGCGTCAGCCCAGTCCCAGGCGCGCGGCGAATGCGCGGCGGCCGCCGGGGAATCATGGCCCGTGAGGACTGCGGCGACATGGAACGGCTGGGCGGGGACGCCGTCGTACAGTGCATCCAGTACCTCATCGGAGGGCTTGGCTCCCAGCGGCGGGATGGAGCCGGTGCCCATCGTGTCAGCAGGGAGGAACACCAGGCCGGATTCGAAGAGTCCGAGGTCCCGGAAGCCGCGCGAGTGGTTTCGCTTGGCCACCTCGATGAGCCCCGGCAGGATGGAGGTGCGCAGGAAGCCCTGCTCCTCGCTGATCGGGTTTGCCAGCTTGACCGCAGTCCGGCCGGCACCCTGTTCGGCCACTCCGAAGGTATCGTTCGCGGCCTTAGACACGAACGGGTAGGACAGGACCTCGGTGAGCCCGGCATCGGCCAGGGCTTGGATCAGCCTGCGGCGCTGCTGCTGCACGCGCGTGAGGCCGCGGCCGGGAGGCGCCACCGGAAGGGTCGCGGGAATCTTGTCGTACCCGACGAGGCGGGCGATCTCCTCGGAGAGGTCCTCCTTGGTCTCCAGGTCGTGGCGCCAGCTGGGGGCAGTGACGCTCCAGCCGTCGTCGTTCTTCACCACAGCCGCGCCGAGGTCCTCGAGGGAGGTGGCAATCTGCTCGTCGGTGAAGTCGATGCCGATCCGCGCGGCAGCGAACTTCGCGGGGAGATCGATCGTGACGGAGTCCGGTGCGGTTCCGACGTCGGTTCCTGCCTCGTCTGCCGTGCCGCCCGCAAGCTCCACGAGGAGATCCACCACGCGCTGCGCGGCGGTGCCGGCCACCTGCCAGTCAACCCCGCGTTCGAAGCGCTTGGACGCTTCGGAGGGCAGCTTGTGCCGGCGGCGTGAGCGGGAGATGGACACTTCGTCAAAGTGCGCTGCCTCCACCAGGATGTTCGACGTCGTGTCCCCCACCTCGGTGGCAGCCCCGCCCATCACACCGGCAATGCCGATGGCGCCGGAAGCGTCGGTGATCAGCAGGTCCTCGGGATCGAGGCTGCGCTCCTTGTCATCCAGGGTGGTGATCTTCTCACCTTGTGCGGCGCGGCGCACCACGATATCTCCGGACAGCTTGTCCAGGTCGTAGCAGTGCGTCGGCTGGCCAAGTTCCAGCATCACGTAGTTGGAAATATCCACCGGGAGGGAGATGGAACGGATGCCGGCCAGCCGGAGCCTGGACGTCATCCACGGCGGCGTGGGCCTGGTGGCGTCCACGCCGCGGACCGTCCGGGCCACGAACCGGTCGCAGCCGGGCTTGCCATAAATGGGAGCGTCGTCGTTGAGCTTGACGCCGTAGCCGCCCGAAAGTTCCATCGGGGCGGTAACGCGGGACGCGGGATCGGTGAAGGTGGTCCCGGTGGCATGCGCATACTCGCGCGCCACGCCACGGATCGAGAAGGCGTAGCCCCGGTCCGGGGTGACGTTGATTTCGGCGGCTTCGTCGTACAGGCCGAGAAGCTCCATGGCGTCGGTACCGATTTCCGGGTCCAGCCCGATGCGGGACAGAACCAGGATGCCGTCGTGGTCCTCGCCGATGCCCAGTTCACGGACCGAGGCGATCATGCCGGCGGAGAGGTGGCCGTAGGTCTTGCGCGCGGAGATGTGGAAATCGCCCGGCAGCACCGCGCCCGGCAGCGTGACCACTACCTTGTCCCCCTCCACGAAGTTGTGGGCACCGCAGATGATGCCCTGCACACCGGAGGGGTCGATGCCCTTGCCGGTGAGTGTCTGCTCCTGTCCTTCGGGGACAACCCGGACCTGGCACCAGTTGATGGTTTTGCCGTTGGTCTGCGGTTCCTTGACCAGGCTCAGGACCTGGCCCACCACGATGGGACCCTTCAGGGTGTCCGTGGGACGGTGGACGTCTTCTTCTTCAAAGCCCACCTTGACCAGTTCGGCCATCACGTCTTCGGCCGTTGCTCCGGCCGGTACCTCCGCGAATTCACGCAGCCAGGAAATTGGGATACGCACTGTTAGATCTCCATCCCGAAGTGCTCGCTGAAACGTACATCGCCTTCGATCATGTCGCGCATGTCGCCGACTTCGTTGCGGAACATCAGGGTCCGCTCGATGCCCATGCCGAAGGCAAAACCTGAATAGACGTCCGGGTCGATGCCAGCGGCGCGCAGCACGTTGGGGTTGACCATGCCGCAGCCGCCCCACTCGATCCAGCGCGGCCCGCCCTTGGCACCCGGGTGGAAGATGTCCAGCTCGGCGGAGGGCTCGGTGAACGGGAAGTAGTTCGGACGCAACCGGATCTGGGCCTCGTCGCCGAACATCTGCCGCGCGAAGTGCTCCAGGGTGCCGCGCAGGTCCGCCATGCTGAGCTTCTTGTCGATCGCCAGGCCCTCGAACTGGTGGAACACCGGCGTGTGCGTGGCGTCAAGCTCGTCGGTGCGGAACACCTTGCCCGGGCACAGCACGTAGATGGGCAGCTCGCGTTCCAGCATGGAGCGGACCTGCACGGGGGACGTGTGGGTGCGCATCAGCAGGTGCGCTTCGGGCGGCTCCACAAAGAAGGTGTCCTGCATTTCGCGTGCCGGGTGGTCCGGCTTGAAGTTCAGGGCATCGAAGTTGAACCACTCCGATTCGACCTCGGGCCCCTCGGCGATTTCCCAGCCCATGCCCACGAAGATGTCCGCAACGCGGTCCTGCAGGGTGGACAGGGGATGCCGGGCGCCGGCACGCCGACGGCGGGGGGCGGCGGTGACGTCAACAGTCTCTTCGAGGAGGATCCGGGCGTCGTTTTCGGCTTCCAACTCTGCCGCGCGGTCCGCGAGCGCCTTGTTGACCCGGCCGCGGGAAGCGCCCATGAGCTTTCCGGCGATGGCCTTCTGGTCCTTGGGCAGCTTGCCGATTTCACGGTTGGCCAGGCTCAGCGGGGACTTTTCACCGGTGTGCGCGAGCCTCACCGCCTTCAGCTCGTCAAGGGTGGCCGCGCCGGCAATGGCGGCGGTGGCCTGGTCTACAGCGGCAGTAATGGCGGCTTCATCCGTGGGATTCGGGATGGCGGCGCCCGGCAAAGTTTCAGTCATCTACTGTTCTTAGCTACGAGTCGTGGCTGCCGGTGAACGGGCAGCCTGCGCGGTTTCCCGGCGGCTCGTCCGTCACTGGCAGGTCATGGATGAATGACCCTCATTCACGTGCAAATATGGGTTCATTCAATGACCAGGTCAGGGCACACCGGTTTATCCGGCCGCCACTGCCCTCCAGTCTAATTGAACGGTCCGGCTACCATGTCCTCATGACACCACGGGAGCCTCTTGCCGGTCAGGGGCGGGCCCTGACCGGTCCGCAGGCCCTGCGGCTGGCTGCAAATGCCGTCAATGGCAGCACCGGCCTGGGCCTTGCCGTGGCGGCCGCCGCGACGACGGAGCTCAGCAGGGGCCCGCGGGGACTGATCCTCGCCGGCGGCTACCGGTGGCGACTGCCTTTTGCCGGCGCATTCACGCTGGGGAACGTCGTCCTGTGCCGCTGCGCCGTTAAGGACCTGTTGTCCTCGCCGGAGCTGCTGCAACACGAGGAAAGGCATTGTTCCCAGTACGCCTGGTGCCTGGGCATCCCCTTCCTCCCGCTCTACTTCCTCGCTGCCGGCTGGTCCCTGCTGCGCAGCGGCAATCCGGGGACACGGAACATTTTCGAACGGCATGCGGGCCTTGTGGCCGGCGGCTACCCTGCCCAGGGCACCCCGCCCCGTCCCCGACGCGGCCGGCCGGGGACGACCAACCATGCCGATATGGGGGCGTAACCATGACTGCTGAAGAAGCTACCGGCAGCAACCATGATGAGCCGGGCAACGCCCTGGGGCGGGCAGGCCATCAGTCCGACGGCGAAGCTGACGCCGGCACGGTCAGCGTCGCCGGAACCGGCACCGCCCACGCTGCCCCTGACCTGATGGTGGTGTCCATCGGTGTGGAATGCCGCGCCGATTCCGTGGACGCAGCCTGGTCCCGCGCGGGCAGCCGCGCAGAGGCTGTGGCCGCAGGTTTCCGCAGGCACGGGGTTGCCGCCGCGGACATCAGGACCACGGGCCTGACAGTCCGGGCTGACGTCGTGTGGCGGGAGGGCGAAGGCCAGTCCGTCACCGGGTACGTCGCGGCAAGCACCATCGCCGTCAGGTTACTGATGCCCGGTTCGGCCGCAGCTGCGGTGTCCGACGCAGTGGAGGCGGGCGGGAACGACGTCCGCCTCAACGGCATTGACCTGACGTTTGCGGACGACGCCGAGGTGCGGGCACGGGCGCGGGAAGCGGCCTGGCTGGACGCACTCCGTTCGGCACAGCAGTTTGCCCGCCTCGCCTCCGCCCGGCTTGGCCGGGTGCTGTCGATTACGGACACCGCGGCGCCCCAGGCCCCGGTGCCGCTCTCACCACTGCAGCGTGTTGCATCGGTGGAAGCCTTCGCCGTGGAGGCGGGGGAAACTGCGGTGAGCGCCACTATCAGGGTGGTGTGGGAGCTGGAGGCCTGAACCTTTCGGTGGGATAAGGCAGGGTGGATCCTCCTAGAGCCGTTCTGAAGGCTTGACTTAAGTTCGAACGTATATTCGAATGGAGCCATGAGATGGGACTCCCAAGCACTGATGCCGCCGCCGGCACCAACAGCTGCAAATGGTGCCGCTCCTGCACTGCTTCCCCTGGCCGGCCTGGTCCGTTCCGTCACAACGCCGGACTTCGCCGGTATCACTTTTCATGAGGTCACCGCCAAATCGGTGCTCAACAAGGTGCCGGCAGGTTCGCGGATGCCGTTTGAATGGACCATCAACCCCTACCGCGGGTGCAGCCATGCCTGCGTGTACTGTTTCGCCAGGAAGACGCACACCTATCTTGACCTCGACGCCGGGCGGGACTTTGACAGCCAGGTGGTGGTGAAAGTCAACGCGGCGGAGGTTCTCCGGAAGGAGCTGGCCAAGCCGTCCTGGACGCACCAGCAGGTTGCCCTGGGAACCAACACCGATCCGTACCAGCGCGCCGAGGGACGCTACCAACTGATGCCCGGGATCATCACCGCGCTGGCTGAGTCCGGCACTCCCTTGTCCATCCTCACCAAGGGAACCCTGCTGGCCAGGGACATTCCGCTGTTGAAGAGTGCCGCCACCCAGGTGCCGGTGGGCCTTGGCATCTCACTCGCCATGACCAATGAAGCATTGTCCGAGGCCATCGAGCCCGGCACCCCCGGACCGCGGGCGCGGCTCAAGCTGGTCTCCCGGCTTCGCGAGGCCGGACTCCCCTGCGGCGTTATGGCCATGCCCATCCTGCCCTGGCTTACGGACAGCGATGACGCCCTGGACTCCCTTTTTGCCTCCCTCGCTTCCGCCGGAGCCACCGGCGTTACTGCCGGTGCCCTCTACCTGAAGCCGGGCGGCACCAGGGAGTGGTTCATGAAGTGGATGGCCGCCAATCATCCTGAGCTGGTGGGACGTTATCAGCGGCTTTATGGCACCGGCTCCTACGCCTCGAAGGAATACCGGGCCTGGCTGGCCGGACGGGTCCGCCACTTCAAGGCGCGATACGGATTTTCCCAGTCGTCAGGCTTCAGCCACAGGGACCTTGACGATCCCCGCGGCGAAGAAGCCGAGTACCCGGCCGGCATCATCCCGGCCGCCCTGCCCACGGTGCCCGCCCACCCCCGGCCAGGGACGCAAGCTACCCTGTTCTAGCAGGCAGTGCCTGCGGGTTTTAGCGCATGCCTGCGGCGGGCACACCGAGTGCCGCCAGCAACTCCCGCACGATCGGGAAGTCGGCTGGAATCCAAGGCAGGCCAAGAACCTCATCCTGGTCAGCCAGTGAGACCCACCGGAGTTCATCGTGGTCCTCGAGCGGCTCCGGCTCGCCTGCCAGAATCTCCGCGAACCAGACACGCATACTGGCCCGGTGGTTCAAAGGCCAGCCGTTGGGGGAATCCGCGCGAAGCTCAGCGCCAAGCTGTACCCCGATTCCCAGTTCCTCGTCCAGTTCACGGCACAGCGCCGCTTCGGGGTCCTCGCCCGGCTCCACCTTGCCGCCCGGAAACTCCCACAGACCGGCCAGCTTCTCCGGTGCACTGCGCCGCGCCACCAGCAGCATGGACGGTTCCGCGAGGCGGTCCACGACGGCTCCGCCCACCACCTGTATCAGTCCAGTCACCGCCCCATTCTATGGGGGACAATGGGATAGCCAGGGCACCGGTTCCACCGCGGGGAATACGTCCGCCATACCGCCGGTTGTCACGGGAGTCCAGGCGCCCAAAACCAGCCCCGCTGCCGTGGCTGCAGCCCACCTTGTATTTCCAGTACCCCGAAAAGCAGGCACATGAGCAGCGTTTTACAGTCACCCACGCCTACCAGCACCACAGTTCCCCACATCGCGATGGCCATCATTGCCCTTGCCATGGGCGGGGTGGGTATCGGGGTCACCGAGTTCACCATGATGGGCCTCCTCAAGGAAGTGGAACAGGGCCTGGGTATCAGTACCCCCGAAGCCGGACACCTCATCTCCGCCTACGCGCTGGGAGTGGTGGTGGGCGCACCGCTGCTGGCCGCCGTCGGCGCCAAGCTGCCCCGCAAGAACCTGGCGCTCGGCCTGATGCTGTTCTTCACCATCGCCAACCTGGCCTCGTTCCTGGCCCCCGATTACGGAACCATGCTGGTTTCGCGGTTCGCGGCCGGGCTGCCGCACGGCGCCTTCTTCGGTGTTGCTGCCGTCATCGCCGCCTCATTGGTGCCGCCCACCCGCCGCGGCTGGGCCATCTCAATGGTGATGGCCGGCCTCAGCATCTCGAACGTGATCGGCGTTCCGGCTGCCACGTGGGTGGGTCAGACCTACGGCTGGCGGCTGCTCTTCATCCTTGTAGGCCTGCTGGGAATGCTCACCCTGGTGCTGATCTGGCGGTTTGTTCCCTTCCACAAGGCCCATCCCGACGCCAGCATCCGGCGCGAGCTCGGGGCGCTTAAGCGGCTCCAGGTCTGGCTTGCCCTCCTGGTGGGCATTGTGGGCTTTGGCGGCTTCTTTGCCACCTACACCTACATCTCCCACACCATGACCAACGTTGCAGGCCTGCCCTCCTCGCTGATTCCCCTGGTGGTGGCGTTGTATGGCCTGGGCATGGTGGCCGGCAACGTGGTGGGCGGCCGGCTCGCCGACAAGTCCGTGATGGGTACGCTCTACAGCGTGCTGCCGGCCATCGCTGCAGCCCTGGTGGCATATGCCATCGCCGCACACTGGCCCTGGTCAGCCCTGGTGATGGTGTTTGTGGTGGGCGCTGCCGGATCAATGCTCATTCCCGCGCTGCAGACCCGCCTCCTGGATGCCTCCCCCGACGCCCCGTCGCTGGCCTCGTCCCTGAACCACGCCGCGTTGAACGTGGCCAACGCCCTTGGAGCTTTCCTGGGCGGGCTCGTGATCGCCTGGGGCTGGGGCTATGTAGCCCCAGCGTTTGTCGGTGCCGGCCTGGCCGTCCTGGGCCTGGGAGTTGCGGTGGCCAGCGGCCTGCTGGAGCGCAAAAAACCGCTGGCCGCCTGAATAAGGGCGGCCAGCGGCTAGTGGACGCTATATTGCTTCCGGGGCAGCCCTAGGAGCCGGGCGCCACGGCGGCGGGCTGCTGGCCGGCACCTGCGGCATCTGAACGGTGGAGGTCCGGCTCCAGGTAGATCACCCTGGCAATGGAGACAGCTGACCGGATGCGGGCTTCTGCACTATCGATTTCCCTGGCAATCTCCTCGCCGGTGGCGTTGCGGTTGATGGCGATCTTGGCCGCCACCAGCAGTTCCTCCGGCCCCAGGTGCAGGGTCTTGAGATGGATGATCCGGCTCCCGTCGGCCTCAATGGCCTGGGCGATCCGCTCCAGGTCATCCTTGGACGCCGATTCACCCAGGAGCAGGGACTTGGTCTCCAGGGCAAGGATGACGGCGATGGCCACAAGCAGGAGGCCGATCATCGCCGTACCCGCAGCGTCCCAGAGTCCGTCGCCGGTCACAAGCGTCATGCTCACGCCGACGAGGGCGAACACCAGGCCCAGGAGCGCGCCGAGGTCCTCGAGCAGGATGACTGGAAGTTCCGGCTGCTTGGCGCTGCGGACAAACTTCGCCCACGACTGCTGTCCGCGCAGGTGGTTGGATTCCTTGATGGCTGTCCGGAACGAGAAGGATTCGGCGATGACCGCTCCGACCAGCACTGCCAGCGGGACCCACCAGAAGTCGCCTTCTATGGCGTGCGGGTGCTGGAACTTCTCCCATGCCTCATAGAGGGCAAAGAGTCCGCCCACACTGAACAGCACGATGGACACGATGAAGGCGTAGATGTAGCGTTCGCGGCCATAACCGAAGGGATGCTCCGGGCTGGCAGCGCGCTGTGCTTTCTTCCCACCCACCAGCAACAGGATCTGGTTGCCGGAGTCGGCCACGGAGTGGATGGCTTCAGCAAGCATCGACGACGATCGCGTCAGGAAATACGCAACAAATTTCAGGACGGCGATGGTCAGGTTAGCAGCCAGAGCCGCAATAATCGCCTTTGTACCGCCACTAGCAGCCAAGGGGCTTCACCTCTTTTACGGTTTTTGGAACACTACGGAATTTGCGGATCCTGCCTCGGCTCCGCCCATAGTTACCGTACCCGCACTGGCAGCAGGCATCCACCAGCGACAGGCCTAAGGCTGCTGACAACCACGGGGCCCTATGTTAGCTTGAAGCTCATCGGGACCGTATATCCCGGTCACTATAAGGAGGAGACATGGGTTTTCTTGCTTGGATCATTCTCGGCCTCATCGTCGGGGCCATCGTTAAAGCCGTGATGCCCGGCAGGGTGGGCGGCGGTTGGGTCACCAGCCTGATCCTGGGCGTGGTGGGCGCAATAGTAGGCGGCTGGATCGGCAGCCTGCTCTTCAACAAAGGCGATCTGGCCTTCTTCGATCTCGGCACGTGGATTCTCGCCATCGTAGGCGGCCTTGTGGTCGCCAGCATCTACGGCGCCATCACCGGACGCGGCAAGGCAACACGCGCTCCCTGAGTTTCCGGTCACCATTCACAGTTCACACAAGCGAGGGCTCCGGATTATCCGGGGCCCTCGCTGCGTTGTCAGCCAGCAGTTCAGCTACCCCGGCAGGACTGCCGGGAGATGCTGGGAACGGGCACTGGCATAGAGGCACACTGTGGCGGCCGTGCCGAGGTTGAGGCTTTCCGCCGCCCCGTACACGGGCACCGCCACCCGGTGGTCCGCCAGGTCAAGCTCAGCCTGGGACAGACCCTGCGCCTCGTTGCCGAACAACCACGCGGTAGGCTTTTCCAGTTCGTATTCCGACGGGGTGCCGTCCCCCGTCAACCGGCGCCGGGCATTCTCGTCCTGCAGTGCGTCAAGGTTGAGCGAACCATAGCCGTCCGCCGCCAGGATGCCGATCCCCCGTGCCCGGCACGCAGCCGCCAGTTCCGTGACGTCCGCCCCCAGCACTACGGGCAGGTGGAACAGCGAACCGGCGGTGGAACGGACGGCCTTGGGATTGTAGATGTCAACGCTGGAGCCGGTGAGGATGACTGCGTCCGCGCCCGCCGAATCGGCGGCCCGCAGGACTGTTCCCGCATTTCCCGGGTCCCGGACCTGGCAGAGCACGGCAATCAGGCGCGGGCCGGCGTCGAGCACTTCCTCAAGCGGTACGTCCACGAACCGGCAGACAGCAATGATGCCCTGGGGGTTGACCGTGTCCGCCATGGCTGCCAGGACATCGTCGGTAGCCAACCGGGCATTCGTGCCCTCGGCAAGCTCCTCGAATTCGGGGAACCTGTCCAGGCAGCTTTCACTGGCAAACACCTCGGTGACCACACCGGGCGCTCCCCCGGCCAGGCGCTGCTGGTGCAGCTTCAACGCTTCACGGACGGCTTGCGGGCCTTCGGCCAGGAATTGTCGGCGCTTTAAACGCGCCGGGCGCCCGGCAAGTTTTGCCACGTCCCTCACCCGATCTGCTCGGGGGTTGGAGAGTGGTAAATCCTGCGGGCGCCCGGTTTCGTTCATATAGGAAACTTTAGTGGCTGGAGCCACCGGTTCCTGAACTGCCCCTGGTACGAGGGAAGGCAGTTGCTACTGCGCGGCGGCGACCTTCTTGGCGGAGGTGTCGGCAGGCAGGGAGTCCTTGGCGACCTGGACCAGCGCGGCGAACGCGTTGGCGTCGGAAACAGCCAGCTCGGCCAGCATGCGGCGGTCAACCTCAACCTCAGCAGCCTTCAGGCCCTGGATAAGACGGTTGTAGGTGAGGCCGTTGGCGCGGGACGCAGCGTTGATGCGCTGGATCCAGAGACGGCGGAAGTCGCCCTTCTTCTTCTTGCGGTCGCCGTAGCTGTACACAAACGAGTGCAGCAGCTGCTCTTTGGCCTTGCGGTACAGGCGTGAACGCTGTCCACGGTAGCCCTTTGCGCGTTCAAGGATAACCCGGCGCTTCTTGTGGGCGTTGACTGCCCTCTTCACACGTGCCACGTGCGTACTCCTTCGAAATTCTGATCCCAAGCATCTACTGCCGGATTCCCGGCGGCCTGAGAAGGCTTTTTGGTAGGTGACTTACACCAGGTGGTGGTCAGTCAAAGAACTTGGAAACTAGATGCCGAGCATCTTCCGGATGACCTTGGCGTCGCCCTTGAAGACGATCTTGTCGCCGGCGAGGCGGCGGGTCAGCCTGGAGGACTTGTGCTCGAGGTAGTGGCGGCGGTTGGCCTGCTGGCGGCGCAGCTTGCCGCTGCCGGTCAGCTTGAAGCGCTTCTTAGCACCACTGTGGGTCTTCATCTTCGGCATGGGAACCGATCTCCTTACGTGTCCGCAGGCTGGGCCTGCAGTTCTATCGCGCAGCTGCCCCTGGGGGCGGCGTGCTGGTTGCTGACTGCCGGAGGGTGGACCCCCGGCAGCTGTGGACTAAGTGGTCTTCTTACCAGCCGGCTTCGGCACTGCCTTGGGGGCAGGGCGGGCAGCGGGTTTGGGTGCAGCGGGCCTGGCCACCGGCTTCGGCGGCGCAGGGACTGCTGCGGGCTTCGGCGCCGCAGCTGCCGGCTTGGCAGCTTCGGGCTTCTCGGCAGCGGGCCGTGGCGCCGGTGCAGCAACCTTCGGGGCTTCCTGCTTAGGTGCAGCAGCCTTGGGGGCTTCCTGCTTCGGAGCAGCTGCCTTGGGGGCTTCCTGCTTAGGTGCAGCAGCCTTGGGGGCTTCCCGCGTGGGGACTTCCTGCTTGGGAGCCTCCTGCTTGGGAGCTTCAGCGGCCTTGGCCGGAGCTTCTTCAGCGGCAGGCTCGACGGCGGGAGCCGCCTCCTGCGCGGGGGCTTCGTCGGCTGCCTCAGGCTCCGTTGAGACCGTGAAACCCTCAGGCAGCAGGTCCGCCAGGGACTGCGTCAGGGGTGCCTGGTCATCACCGGATACGTCGATGCGGCCGGAAGCCTTGGCTTCGTTCTGGGCTTTCGCTTCAGCCCGCTGCGTAGCGCGGCGTGCTTCGGCCTTGGCCTCGGCCTTGTTCTTCAGCGGGCCGACCACCATGACCATGTTGCGGCCGTCGATGCGGGGGCTGGATTCCACCACACCCACTTCGGCGACGTCGTCGGCAAAGCGCTGGAGCAGGCGGATGCCCATCTCCGGACGCTGCTGTTCACGGCCACGGAACTGGATCATGGCCTTCACCTTGTCCCCGGCGCCGAGGAAGCGCAGTGCGTGCCCGCGCTTGGTCTCGTAGTCGTGGGTGTCGATCTTCAGGCGGAAGCGGATTTCCTTCAGAACGGTGTTCGTCTGGTTCTTCCGGGCTTCACGTGCCTTGACCGCGGCCTCGTACTTGTACTTGCCGAAGTCCATCAGCTTGCACACCGGAGGCTTCGCCTGAGGTGCAACTTCAACGAGATCAAGGTCGGACTCGGCGGCCAGACGCAGGGCATCCTCAATACGGACGATTCCTACCTGTTCACCTGCAGGGCCGACCAGCCGCACCTCGGGGACGCGGATACGCTCATTGATTCTTGGCTCGCTAATGTTAAAGCTCCTGTGTTGTTGTGGGATCCGGCAAATAGAGAAGGCCCCCAATTGCCGGAGCAATCGAAGGCCTCGAAGACTGGTTGTGCGAGTCCTAAAGGAAACGTCACATCGGGTTCCGGAACGTGCCGGTTACCACTGCCAACCAGGTACCCGGCAACCTTGCGTTCCATCAACTGACGGAACAGCGGCTGACGCGGGTGGGAGAGAACTCCGCTTGCAAACTGCATGCCATCTTACAGAAAAAATTCCCGAACAACCCAAGGGTTGCGGGAACCTTGATCGTTTCTTCTGAAATAACGACATCCAGTCGGTCTGTGTCAAGCTTACCAGTATGAGCACCCCAGACAGTAATTCGTACGTTTTCGAGCCTGCGGACGCCGCTTCGGACGTCTCCCAGCAGATCCGCGACATTTCCGAAGTGCCGGCCATCGAGGTCATCACCACCGCAGCCGTCCACCTGATGAGCGCCGCGGCCGTCAAACTCGGCCTGGCGGCGGAAGACAACGCCGAGGAGCTCAAGGACCTCGACGAGGCACGGAAACTGATCACTGCGCTGGCCGGCCTGGTGACCGCGGCAGCCCCCGAAATCGGCTCCCAGCACGCGGGACCGTTGCGTGACGGCCTGCGGTCACTGCAGCTGGCCTTCCGCGAAGAGTCGCTGATCCCCGACGCACCGGGCAAGGGCCCGGGCGAGAAGTACACGGGCGCCGTTAACTGACGCAGCGCGCCACTCGCTGATTCCGACGGCGGGCCTCCTCACCAAGGGAGGCCTGCCGTCGCGCTTTAACTTCCTGCGGAACCGCCCGGTCCCTATGCGCGGACCTTGGCCCGACGGCGGCGCTGGAGGGCCAGCCCCACAAGGCACAGTGCCACGCCCGCGGCACCCACCGCAATAAAGCCTCCGGACGCGCCCACCTGGTCGATGAAAACGCCCGCCAGCGGAGCGCCAAACGCCACTCCCGCAGTAAGGGCGGAGCCATACCAGCCCATTGCCTCGCCCCGCCGCGCCTCCTCCACCAGGTCCGTCACCTTCTCGGATGCCGACGAGAGCACCGGGGCGCACAGCAGCCCCGGCAGGATGGCAACCAGGGCGAGGGTCCACGTGTCGTGGGCGAACCCCATGGGGATGGTCAGGGCGGCCATGCCAAGGAGCAGGACAATGGGCGAAATCGGCCGGTGCATGGCGCCGTAGATGAGCCCGCCCACCACCGAGGCGGCGCACCAGAACAGGAACACGATGCCGATTTCGGCCTGGTGCCCGCCCGTTTCGAGTGCTGCGACTATTCCCACGTCCGTGCCGCTGAGGACCATTCCGGCTCCCGCGGCAACAGCGAAGAGCGCGGCCACGGTGGCGGTGAACCAGGTGAAGTTGCCCGCCACCTTCTCCCTGAGCCCAACGCTGCGGGCGCTGTGGGCAGCAGCGGGTGCCAGGTCCGCCGCGGCTTCCTGCGGGTGGGCTGGCGCGGTGGAGACGACGGCGGCCTCGGCTGCCCGCTGCTGGTCCGCCTCGCAGTTTTCCGAGGTGGTGGCACTGCGGGTGGGCGGGTTGAACCACATCAGGAACAGGCCCGCCAGGGACGTTGAAACTCCCACAATCGTCAGGCCGGCTACGCTGAAACCGCTGGTGGCCACAATGGCTCCGGCGGCAGGACCGATCATAAAGACCACTTCGGTGGTGATTGCATCCAGGGCGAAGGCTGTGCGGCGCTGATCGTCGTCGGCCAGTACCCCCAGGGATTGCCGTACCACGCTGAAGATGGGCAGCGTGAGGAGCCCGCCCACGAAGACCAGTGGCAGGAGCCATTGGTAGGACACGTGCGGCACTACGGACCAGATGACGGTCTCGGACACCACTGAAGGAATCAGGGCCCTGCGCAGGCCCACCGTATCCACCCGTCGTCCGCGCCAGGGGGCACCAAGGGCGATGCCAATGGTCATCACGGCCGCGGCGGTACCTGCCGCGGCGTATCCCTGGTCGAGGGTGAGGACAATGTGCAGGGTCAGCAGCACACCGGCGGCGGAGTGCGGAATACGGGCGATCATGCCCACCAGGAGCAGCCGCCTGATGGGCCGCACGGCGAGCAACTCCCGGTAGAGAGCGAAATTCACGAAAGAATCCTTCGGTCTGCCGCAGCCGGCCGGGGATCCCCCTCCTCGCCGCAGCTAGTGGACAGCGCGCCGGAGTTTTATCTCGATCGAATCGACCCGCTCACCAAACAATACATTCCGGGACCACTCCGCCTGGAGTCCGGCCACCAGGTCCTGTACTGCGGCTGCATCCAGGCCGTCCTCCAGATAAAGGACCGCCTGCATCTCGGGACCGGCGCCTCCGCCGGCGAGGAGGGTTCCGTCAGCAGTACGGGCTGCCACTCCCCTGCCCGGCAGAAGCTCCAGGCCATGCACCGCGGGGAAGCGCGCCGCCGCCTGCCGCATCTGGTGGCCGACGGCGTCATCCGAGTAGGACGGAATCCAGTCTTGCTGCTGGGCCAGTGCCCACAGGGCAGGCCGCCGGACCACAAAGGTCACCGCCGAGCCCGGGTCAAGGACCAGCAGTTCGGCGCCTTCCGCCACGGCAGAAAGGGCTGCGCGGGCGGCGTAGACCGCTACGGGCCGCGCATCCGGGTGCCAGGAGCCGAGCGCTGCGGCGGACGTGAACGCCGGCATGGCCGTCCTGCCGTCGGCGGCTTTCAGGGTCACCAGGGCCATGTCCGCCTGCTTATTGGCGTGCAGGCCGTCCTGGCCTTCGGCTTCTTCAGCGAGCTGGGCAACGATCGGGATGAAGACGCGCGCGGTGGCGAGGGAGGCCACCACGGCGGCCTCGTCCCCGTGACCAGCCTGCAGGGCCGCGACGGCGGCCAGGTATCCGGCGTCGGCCAGTCCGTCGTCGTTGTCGAAGTTGTGGATCCTGGCGTGCTCCCCCGCCAGGCTCCGGCCCGCCCAGGGCTGGCCCGCGGAGTCGGCGGCACCACCGGCGCCTGCCAGTGCTGCTGCGATGTGTCCGGGGAGGTGGCGTTGCGGAGGCGTGCCCGGTCCGGGTTGGGTGCTGGCCACGGTGTTGCGCCTGGCCGGCTAGCGGCGGCCGGCGACGTCGAGGGCCTCGGGCAGGGTGAAGGCACCAGCGTACAGGGCCTTGCCCACAATGGCTCCTTCAACTCCCAGCGGTACCAGGGAGCGCAGGACCTTCAGGTCGTCCAGGCTGGAAATACCTCCCGAAGCCACCACGGGCTTGCCGGTCTTTTCGACCATCTGGCGGAGCAGCTCCACGTTGGGGCCCTGGAGCGTCCCGTCTTTGGTCACATCGGTGACCACGTAACGGGAGCAGCCGGCCTCTTCGAGCCTGCCCAGGACGTCCCAGAGGTCCCCGCCTTCCTTGGTCCAGCCGCGGCCGGCCAGGGTGGTTCCGCGGACATCGAGGCCGACGGCGATCTTGTCGCCGAAGCGTTCGATGGCCCGGCGGGTCCACTCGGGGTTTTCCAGGGCGGCCGTACCAAGGTTGACCCGTGCCACGCCGAGGTCCAGTGCTGCCTCAAGCGTTTCGTCATCCCGGAGGCCGCCGGAAAGTTCCACGTTGATGTCCAGCCTGCCCACCACATCGCGCAGCAGGTCCGCATTGGAGCCACGGCCGAAGGCGGCGTCCAGGTCCACCAGATGGACCCACTCGGCGCCCTGCTGCTGCCAGTTCAGTGCCGCTTCCAGCGGGGTTCCGTAGCTTGTTTCGCTGCCCGCCTCGCCTTGGACCAGCCTGACGGCCTGGCCGTTGACGACGTCGACGGCGGGCAGGAGTTCAAGAACCGGCAGGTCGGTAGCGGTGTTCATCAATATCCTCGAAAGTTGGGGGAACAGGTGGGCAGGGCGCTAGCTGGCGGGCAGCGTCAGCAGATAGGCGGCAAGCAGTGCCATGGCGGCCAGGACGTAGAAGGACACCTGGGTCCAGAGCGGTTTGTGCTGCTGCCGGAAGGAGATGCCGCCGCCGATGAGCAGGCCGGCGAGGCCCATCAGCAGGACAGACCACACTAGGCGTCTCCGCCGGCGGACGTTTCCGGCGTCGGGTTGCCTGCATCGGCGGGCCGGCGGAGTGCCTCCACCCAGTTGCGCAGGAGCTGCGCTCCGGCGTCGCCGGACTTTTCCGGGTGGAACTGGGTTGCGCAGAGCGGACCGTTTTCCACTGCGGCGATGAACGGAGCGCCGTGCTCGGACCAGGTGACCAGCGGCGCGGCCATCCGCGGCTGGACGACGTCGAAGTTCCATTCCTGCACGCCATAGGAGTGGACGAAGTAGAAGCGCTCGTTTTCAACGCCG
Source organism: Arthrobacter sp. Ha26 (assembly GCF_059091705.1). NCBI lineage: Bacteria > Bacillati > Actinomycetota > Actinomycetes > Micrococcales > Micrococcaceae > Arthrobacter > Arthrobacter sp. Ha26. The sequence continues at coordinate 386,322 of NZ_JBNHGX010000004.1, read as the reverse complement.
GCGAACAGCTTGGAACCTTCCGGCACCTTGACCGTGTTCCAGCCCATGTGGGGTACCACCTCCGCGGGAAGGAGTTCCACCTTGCCGGGCCATTCGCCCATGCCTTCAGCCTCGGTGCCGTGTTCCACGCCCGCCTCGAACAGCACCTGGAGCCCTACGCAGATGCCCAGGACGGGGCGTCCACCGGCGACGCGGCGGCCGATGAGGCGGATGCCGTCCACAGCCTTGAGCTCACGCATCACGGTCTCGAACGCGCCGACGCCGGGCACCACCAGGCCGTCCGCGTTCAGTACATCCTCGGGTTTTGAGCTGAGGATTACCTCGGCCCCTGCCCGTTCCAGGGCACGTACAGCGGAACGGACGTTCCCCGAACCGTAGTCGAGCACCGTGACGGTGGGTTTGCCCTCCGGCGACGGCAGCTTCTGCGCAGCCGAGGGATCGATGATGGCGCCGTCCCGAAGGACCTGGCCGCTCACAGCGCGCCCTTGGTGGAGGGGATGCCCTCAACCCGGGGATCGGACTCCACGGCAGCGCGAAGGGCACGTGCGAACGCCTTGAACTGGGCTTCGACGATGTGGTGCGGGTCCCTTCCGGCGATCACATTCATGTGCAGGCAGATCCCGGCGTGGAGGGTGATTGCTTCAAAGACGTGGCGGGTGAGCGAGCCAGTGAAGTGGCCGCCGATCAGGTGGTACTCCTGGCCTGCGGGTTCCCCGCCGTGCACCAGGTACGGGCGGCCGGAAACGTCCACCACGGCGTGCGCCAATGCCTCGTCCAGGGGCACGGTGGCTTCACCGAAGCGGCGGATTCCCGCCTTGTTGCCCAGGGCGGTGCGCAGCACCTCACCGAACGTGATGGCTACATCCTCGACGGTGTGGTGGACGTCGATGTGGGTGTCACCGGTTGCTTTCACCGTCAGGTCGATGAGTGAGTGCTTGCAGAGCGCGGTGAGCATGTGGTCATAGAAGGGCACCGACGTGTCGATGTCCGAGACGCCGGTACCGTCGAGGTTGATTTCCACGAGCACGGAGGACTCGCTGGTGGCACGCTCCATGCGCGCGGTCCTGGCCGCAGTGGATCCGGTGGAACTCATGGTCAAGTGTCCTTTGGGAAGAAGGAGTGGTTCAGGGCGTCCAGCGCCGGTACTTCCAGTCTAGGCGGGAAGCCCGGACTGGCCGGCAAGGATGCTTTCGAGGGATGTGAGGAAAGCTGTGGTTTCGGTCTCAGTGCCGGCAGTGACGCGAAGATAGCCCGGAATTCCAACGTCGCGGATCAGGACCCCTGCGTCGAGCAGCCCCTGCCAGACCTGGTGCGGATTCTCCACCCCGCCGAAGAACACGAAATTTGAGTCTGACGCGGCGGGTTTGAGGCCCATCCTGGTCAACTCGGCCACAATCCTGTCGCGCTGCTTCTTGATGTCCTCAACATCTGCCATCAGCGCCTCGCGGTGCTGGAGCGCTGCCAGGGCAGTTGCCTGCGTAATGGCGGAGAGGTGGTACGGCAGGCGCACCAGGCGCAGGGCGTCGGTGACCTCAGGCGCCGCGGCCAGGTAGCCCAGGCGCGCGCCTGCCAGGGCAAAAGCCTTGCTCATGGTCCGCGAGACAATCAGCCGTTCGCGGCCTGGCAGCAGGGTCAGTGCGCTGGGCGTTCCGTCGTGCGCGAACTCGTGATAGGCCTCATCAACAATGATGATCGCCTGGCTGGCTTCTCCGGCTTCATAGACAGCTTCCACAACGTCGAGCCCGAGAGCTGTTCCTGTGGGGTTGTTCGGCGAGCAGAGGAAAACGATGTTGGGCTGCAGTTCTTTGACCTGCAGCGCGGCAGACTCTGCACTGAGGCCGTACCCCTCGGCGCGTTCGCCCACAAGGTATTCGGTGTCCGTACCGCTGGCCAGCAGCGGGTACATCGAGTACGTGGGCGGGAAGCCGAGCGCCGTGCGGCCCGGGCCGCCGAAAGCCTGCAGAATCTGCTGGAGCACTTCGTTGGAGCCGTTGGCCGCCCAGACATTGGAGGGTCCGAGTCCATGTCCCATGTATTCGGCCAGGGCCTTCCGCAAGTCGGTGAACTCACGGTCGGGGTACCGGTTCAGTCCGGCGGCGGCCTCTGTCACTGCCGCACTGATGGCGGCCCGGACGCCCTCGGGCACACCATGGGTGTTCTCGTTGACGTTGAGGAGGATGGGAACATCCAGCTGTGGTGCACCGTACGGGGTAAGCCCACGAAGGTTGTTGCGGAGGGGAAGCCGGTTCAGGCGCTCTAGCTGGTGATTCACCTGAACAGTTTAGTGCCCCTTTCGGGGACCGGAAAATGTGACGGTGCCCTGTTCGCAATCGGCGTGCAGTTACCGCGTGGGCACATAAAGCTGCTGCCCGGGGTGGACCGCGCCGGCACTGAGGTTGTTCAGCTGCACGATGTCTGCCACGACGTCACGCGCGTCCCGCTCCGGGTCTACGGTTCCGGCGATGGCCCACAGCGACTGGCCCGGCTGCACAGTGACCGTGACAGTGGGGGTTACAGAGAGGTCCGCCGCTGTGTCTGACGCCTTTGCAGGCGAGTTGAAGAAGCCGGCCAGGGAGAGCAGCAAGGCCGCCAGCAGGACCAGCGGGAAGCCGATCAGGACAATCTTCCCGCGGCGGGTCAGGCGAAGCGGCGGCAGGGGCGGCGTACGCCGCGCCTGCCGGAGTCGCGGCTGCGACATGAGTTGATCCATCGAAAGAAGCTGTGGGCGCGAACCCTCTGAAGCAGATGTAGCTGACATGAACTGAGCCCTCCTGGACTGACCGTGCTGCCCGATGTCTTCCCCGGCGCCCGCCCTGATCCCCGCGGACCTGGTCCGGGTTTTCGAACGGTTCGAAACCGAATAGAACACATGTTCGAACTTTGCTTTCTCTGTTTTAGCACCTATCAACGAATAATGTCGAGACTCGCTAGAACAAATGTTTGAAAATGCAATGCGGCTGGCCTAGCTTTGAAGACAAGAACAACCACCTCTGAAGTTGATCAGCAGGGTCTGACAATTACGGCGGCACCTCCAGGTCCGGGCCGAAAAGCCGGGCAAACCCGAAAGGCATTGGCGAATATGGCAGCAGCAGCCGCCGGGGGCAGGGCAACCTCCCAACCGAAGAAGAGCGCCAAGGGCCTGACGCCGCGGCAGAAGAAAATCCTCGAAACCATCCAGCGCTCGGTCAACGACAACGGCTATCCGCCGTCAATGCGCGAAATCGGCGACACCGTGGGCCTGGCGAGCCTGTCCAGCGTCACTCACCAGCTGTCGCAGCTGGAAAAGCTCGGTTATCTTCGCCGGGACCCGAAACGGCCGCGCGCCATGGAGGTGCTGATGCCCCTCACGCTGGACGGTGGCTCATCCAAGCCTCCAGCTGAGCCCTCTGCCCTTCTGCAGGGCAGCGGCGGCACGGTAACCGAACTCCCCACCGCCATGGACACGGCCATGGTTCCCCTCGTGGGCCGCATCGCTGCCGGCGGTCCCATCCTGGCCGATCAAGTGGTGGAGGATGTCCTGGCGCTCCCCCGGCAGCTGGTGGGCCAAGGGGAACTGTTTATGCTCAAGGTTGCCGGTGATTCCATGGTGGATGCAGCGATCTGCGACGGCGACTGGGTGGTGGTACGCCGCCAGGCGGATGCCGCGAACGGCGATATCGTCGCGGCATTGCTGGATGATGAAGCCACGGTAAAGACCTTCCGGCAGCGTGACGGCCACACGTGGCTGCTGCCGCAGAACACCCAATACGAACCCATTTTGGGTGACCATGCCACCATCATGGGCAAGGTTGTCTCGGTGCTCCGCTCTCTTTAGGCAACGGAATGTAGATTACGCAGGTGACGCCCCGGCGGCGCCAGGGCGTCACCGGCAGCGCCAGGGCGTCACCGGGAGCATCAGGAGTTCTCCTGCGCCAGCCGCTCGAGCGCCGCAATGGCCGTCTTCCGGTCCGTCGTGGGCCAGAAGGGCGGGAGCGCGCCACGGAGGAACCCTGCATACCGTTCGGTGGCCAGCCTGGAGTCCAGTACCGCCACCACGCCCTTGTCGCCGGTGGAACGGATCAGCCGTCCTGCCCCCTGGGCCAGCCGGATGGCGGCGTGGGTGGCCGAAACGGACATAAAGCCGTTGCCGCCGGCCTGCGCCACGGCACGTGACCGGGCCGTCATCAGTGGATCGTCCGGCCGCGGGAACGGAATCCGGTCAATGACCACAAGCCGGCAGGATCCACCAGGAACATCCACGCCCTGCCACAGGGACATGGTGCCGAAGAGGCAGGTATCGGGTTCGTCCGCGAACTGCTTCACCAGGGCCGTCATGGTGGAATCGCCCTGGCAGAGAATAGTCGTGCCGAGCTTTGGCCTCAACGCATCGGCTGCCTCCTCCGCCGCGCGCCGTGACGAAAACAGGCAGAGGGCACCACCGTTGGAAGCCCGGATGAGCGCCTCCAGTTCAGCCAGGGCTTCGGGCGACACACCCCGGCCGGGCTTGGGCAGGTGGCCCGCCACATAGAGGATGCCCTGCCGTGGATAGTCAAAGGGCGACCCCACATCGACGCCGGTCCAGCTGGGCGCGCCCTCCCCAACCAGGCCCAGTCCGCCCGCGGCCGGTTCGAAAGCGGAACCGATGGCCAGGGTCGCCGAGGTCAGCACCACAGTATGGTCGGCGAACAGTCCCTCACGGAGCCGGCCGGCTACGGACAGCGGGGCAACGTTGATGAGCGCGGGCGCGGTCTCGTCCGGCTGGGAGTATCCCTGCTGGGGATCAAAGGAGCTGGCGCGCGAGAACCACACCACTTCCCTGTTCTCCCGGGCAGCCAGGAGCCGTTCGCACAGCTCCAGGATGACCATCAGCCGGGAGCGGGCGAGCTGCCGCCCGCCGTCGGCCGTTGTGCTGCTGTCCCCCTTGGAGTCGGACAAGGCGGCGCGGCAGGCTTCGCGCAGCTGGTCCACGCAGTCCAGCTGCTCATCGTTCAGGCCGTTCGGCAGCAGCCCGTTGGGGACTCCGGCCAGCGCAACTTCCAGGTTGGCGGCGGCGGCGTTGAGCGCATCCACGGTGATGGCCGTGTGCTTGCGCGCACCGGCTGCGGCGGCATGGACCATGGCCAGCGAGAGTTGGCCGGATACGGCGCCAGTCACCCTGTCCTGGAGCTCATGCGCCTCATCAACCACCACGACGTCGTACTCGGGCAGCACGGCCAGGCCCTCAAAAGCGCTGACGGCAAGCATGGCGTGGTTGGTAACCACAACATCAGCGTCTGCAGCATTCTGGCGCGCCAGCTCACTGAAGCATTCTGCCGCCATGGGGCACTTCTGCGCCCCCAGGCATTCCATTGACGTGACGGAGACCTGCCGCCAGGCGCGGTCCGTGACACCGGGCAGAAGCTCATCCCGGTCACCGGTGGTGGTTTTCTCCGCCCACTCGCGCAGGCGGACTACTTCCTTGCCGAGCTGGGAGGCGGGACCGCCTACGGCCGCCGCGAAGTGGGGCACGCTGGTGTCCTCGCCCAGGGAAAACAGCTGGCCCTCGGCGGGTTCCTCGGAGGGAAATCCCCCTTCGAGTTTATGCAGGCACACGTAGTTGGAGCGGCCCTTGACCAGTGCCACCTTGACGGGACGGTCCAGGGCTGGAGTGATGGTTTTCAGGAGCCGGGGAAGGTCCCTGCCCACGATCTGGGTCTGCAGGGCAAGCGTTGCCGTGGACACCAGGGCCGGCTTGTTGCTCTCCAGCGCATGGGCTATGAGGGGTATGAGGTACGCCAGCGACTTTCCGGTACCCGTGCCCGCCTGGACGAGCAGGTGGTCCCCGGTTTCGAGTGCCCGCGCCACCTGCCTGGCCATCTCGTGCTGGCCGCTCCTGCTCTGTCCGCCCATGCCCGCAACGGCCCGGTCGAGCAGTTCGATAACGAACTGCTCGCCGGCCGTTCCTGTGGCTTCGCCAGCCACGAGGTCAGTCATGGGTGACGAATGATTCCAGTTCAGCCGCGAGGCCTTCCCGGACTTTGACTACTGCCCGGGTACCGGCTTCATCATGGTCAACGCTGATAATCTCAGCGTCCGATTCGTGCAGCTTGCTGACCAGGTCCCCGCGGTCGTAGGGAATGAGGAGGTCAAGCTTGACGGACGGACGCGGGATGGCCTCGCTGACGGCCTGCAGCAGCTGCGGAATTCCTTCCCCCGTGCGGGCTGAAACCACTACATGCCGCGGTTCCCGCTGCTTCAGCCGCTCCACCACAAAGGGATCCGCGGCGTCGGCTTTGTTCAGGACGATGATCTCCGGCACTTTGCGGGCGTCCACTTCGCTGAAGACCTTGCGGACGGCAGCAATCTGGCCCTCGGGATCCGGGTGCGAAACGTCCACGACGTGAAGGATCAGGTCCGAGTCCGCCACTTCCTCCAGGGTGGAACGGAAAGCCTCTACCAGCTGGGTGGGCAAAGAACGGACAAAACCCACAGTGTCCGCCAGGGTGTAGCCCAGGCCGTCCGCTGTTTCAGCTTTGCGGACCGTGGGGTCCAGCGTGGCGAACAAGGCATTCTCCACCAGCACGCCTGCATCCGTCAGCCGGTTCAGCAGCGAGGATTTGCCGGCGTTGGTGTACCCGGCGATTGCCACGGAGGGCACCTCATTACGACGGCGGTTGGCGCGTTTGGTCTCGCGGGCAGGCTTCATCGCGGCGATTTCCCGCCGCAGCTTGGCCATGCGGGTGCGGATCCTCCGGCGGTCCAGTTCGATCTTTGTTTCACCGGGACCACGCGAACCCATACCCGCCGCGGCACCGCCCACCTGTCCACCGGCCTGGCGGGACATCGACTCGCCCCAGCCGCGCAGACGCGGCAGCAGGTACTCGAGCTGCGCCAGCTCAACCTGGGCCTTGCCTTCCCGGCTCTTGGCATGCTGGGCAAAGATGTCCAGGATCAGGGCCGTGCGGTCGATCACCTTCACCTTGACGATGTCCTCAAGGCCACGCCGCTGCGACGGGGCCAGTTCGGCATCCACCACCACGGTGTCGGCGCCGGTGGACATCACGATGTCCTTCAGCTCCAGGGCCTTGCCGGAGCCAAGGAACGTTCCCGGGTCCGGCTTGTCGCGGCGCTGCACCAAACCGTCAAGGACCTCGGAGCCTGCGGTTTCGGCGAGGGCGGCGAGCTCGCGCAGCGAGTTTTCCGCGTCCGCGAGGGTTCCTTCGGACCACAGTCCTGCCAGGACCACCCGTTCCAGGCGCAGCTGCCGGTATTCGACTTCGGTGACGTCTTCGAGTTCTGTGGACAGCCCTGCCGTGCGGCGCAGGGCACGGCGTTCCTCGAGATCCTGCTGGTCGCCGTCGTATGTTGTGTGTTCTTCATCCAGGCGGGAGATGGCCTGGGCTTTGCCCAGTACCGCTTTTCCGTCGCCGCGCTGCGTTGCATCTGGCGTGCTGACGGCTTTGGCCGGTACGTCCTTGGAGAGAATCCGGTCGATCACGGCCTGGATTTCCTCAGGACTCATGTCCTGGGAGGCTGAATCGGATCCGGTGTTGGGCTGGCTGGTCATGGTCTCCTTTGAAGGTTCGGCAGTTCCAGAATAGTGCCGATTGGTGGTGATTGGGGAAGTATTCGCGCTGGGCTGACGGCCTGCGGTCATGCAGTTCTCCTGGTTTCTCGCGCCGGGCAGCGATGTGTCCGGGGGTAGCAGCCACCTCGAGGGGTGGGAAAGCGGAAGGCGCCGGAGAATCGGCGAAAGAAGCAGCAGGAGCTGACTTTCGAGTATTGTCCGGCGGCCGGAGCCAGCGCAGGGGCGCGGTCCGGTGCACATGTGCGGAAGGCCTAAGAAAGCCTGCGTCGCTGTGGGACATTTTCTTCGGGACGGGCGGGGCCCGTGCCGGCTACTCGAAGATCAGGAACATGGGTTCAACCCTAACAGACCGCTCCCCGGCGCAGTTTCCCATTACGCTGCAAGGGGAACTACTCTGGCCAGTTATGGAGTCCGCACACTATTTCAGTTCATCACCTGCCGGCCCGTTCACCCGCAAGCCGCTCACGGTTGAACTGGCGGGGGAAACACGCCGGCTGCAGACTTCAACCGGAATCTTCAGCCCCGACGGCATCGACAAGGGAACGGCGGTGCTCCTCGCCGAAGTCCCCGCTCCTTCACCTACCGGCAACCTGCTGGATATCGGCTGCGGCTGGGGTCCGATCGCGCTGACGATGGCCCTGCGGGCACCGCACTCGACGGTCTACGCGGTGGACGTCAACGAACGCTGCATCACGTTAACCAACGAGAACGCGGCAGCACTGGGATTGTCCAACGTGGTGGCCAGCACGCCAGATGCCGTAGAACCGGAAGTGCGTTTCGACACCATCTGGTCCAATCCGCCCATCCGGATCGGCAAGGACGAACTGCATTCCCTGCTGAAGCTGTGGCTGCCCCGGCTGGCACCGGGTGGAACGGCCTGGCTTGTGGTGCAAAAGAACCTGGGCTCGGACTCGCTGCAGCGCTGGCTGGCGGCAGAATTGGACGATTCCTTTGCCGTGACCCGCGAGTCGACGTCCAAGTCGTTTCGGATCCTGAAAGTCAGGAAAGCGTCCCGCTTGCCACAATAACGGCGGGCCCGCTGAGTTCCACGTGCTCATGCCCGCCGGGGCCGGCGAAAAATTTCACGCCCACCACGCCGCCGGGGACATGGACCTGCCAAGCGTCCGGCGCTTCCGCTCCGGCCCAGTGGCGGATGGCCACGGCTGCGGCGCACGCGCCCGTACCGCAGGACTGGGTCTCCCCCACACCGCGTTCGTGGACGCGCATGGTGACGGAGCCGACGCCGTGGTGCACCAGCGGCTCGGACGGAACCACAAACTCCACGTTGGTGCCGTTGGCGGGCACAGGGTCCACCACCGGCGCCGTGTACAGCCGGGTCGCTGCAAGTTCCGAGAGTTCGGCAAGGGCAACCACCGTGTGGGGATTGCCCATGCTGACGGACAGGGCGGGCCGGGGAACTTCCAGCCCGTCCGCGGACACCAGCGAGTCCATGGCCTTGGCGGTGGCCTCGCCGGGGAAGATGAATTCCCATGGGCCCATGTCCACCGCGTAATCCTCGCCCGTCCTGACAACCGTTTTGGCGCCGGCGCGGGTGCCGATGGTGAGGGCTCCGCCGTCGGGCAGGTCCACCAGGCCCTCCGCGCGGAGGAAGTGCACAAAGACGCGGACGCCGTTACCGCACATTTCGGACAGTGATCCATCACCGTTGCGGTAATCCATGAACCACTCGGCTTCGGGCGTCGCCACGAGCAGTTCGCGGCCCTCCGGCAGGAAGCGGGAGGGAACGGCGCGGATGAGCCCGTCGCCGCCGATCCCGCGGTGCCGGTCGCACAGGGCGGCCACCTGCTCAGGGGCTATCGTGTGGCGGTCATCAGGATCGGCCACCAGGACAAAGTCATTGCCGGTGCCGTGCCCCTTGGAGAAACGAAGCCCGCCCAGCGTCTGGAAGGCGTGCGTTGTGGTCTCGGCAAGGGTTGCATTCATGGTGTCAAGGGTACCGGCCGGGCGGGGCAGGCTTGAAACCGGAGCGAATATGCGGAGCCGCGGACTTGGGGCGGGTGGACGTCCACCGAGGTGGACAAAAGTCCGTGGTCACTGGCGGCTCTTAACGGCAGATTGCGGCGGCGCGCGCGGCCAGGTTCGGGTCCTGCCAATCCAGCCAGTTGATGCGGGGGTCGGCCCGGAACCAGGTGAGCTGGCGCCGGGCAAACTGCCGGGTGGCCACGATGGTTTCTTCCGCGGCCTCCGCGACCGTTGCTTCGCCGTCGAGCACCCGGAGGAACTGTGCGTACCCCAGGGCGCGGGGCGCTGTTTTGCCCTGCCGCAGGCCGTGGGCTTCGAGCCGCTCCACCTCATCGAGCAGGCCCGCCCCCACCATCCTGTGCACGCGCAAGGCCAGCCGCTCGCGGAGCTGGTCACGGTCCACGCTGAGGCCCACCTGCACTGCAGGCTGGAAGTACTCCCGCTGGGGCATAAAGGAACTGAACGGGCGGCCGGTGAGCTGATGGACTTCCAGCGCACGGATGATGCGCCTGTCGTCGGCGAGCCGGCCGGCGGAGACCGGATCCACGGCCTGGAGCCGAGCCAGCAGCGCAGCGGAACCCTGGGCTGCCAGCTCATCCTCAAGCTGCTGCCGAACGGCAGGGTCTGTCCCGGGAAACTCCAGGACGTCCAGCGCGGCCCGCACGTACAGTCCGGAGCCGCCGGCCAGGATGGCCCGTTTGCCGCGGGAATGGATGTCCGTGATGGCGGCCCGCGCCTGCTCCTGGAACGTGGAGACGCTGGCCTCCTGGGTCACGTCCAGAACGTCCAGCAGTTGGTGCGGCACCCCCCTGCGTTCGGCCAGGGTGATTTTCGCCGTGCCGATGTCCATGCCGCGGTAGAACTGCAGGGCATCGGCATTGATCACTTCGCCGTCCAGTTCCAGGGCGAGGTTGACGGCAAGGTCCGACTTGCCGGAGCCGGTGGGGCCGACGACGGCGATGACAGGCGGAGAGCCCACCGGTCAGCGGGTGCGCACAGGCAGCGAGGGCATCCCGAGGGAGACTCCGGACCGGCCGTTGCCGGCGCCGGGAACGGGAGCGGGAACGCCGCAGGAGTCCGCCTGCGACCTGTCCCAGGCGTCACCGGCGCGGGAACGGCGCAGGCTGTAGTCCTCCAGGGTTGGATCGGCGACGAGATGGAAAGCTGCGGCCTCCGTAATGGTGACCGTGACAAGGTCACCAGGGCGCGGCGCCTGCGCTCCCTCGGGTACCGAGAAGTGCACCAGCCGCTGGTCCTGCGACCGGCCGGACAGCCGGTGGGTTTCGCCGGCCTTGCGGCCGGACTGAGCGGTGACCATCACCTCCACCCTGCGGCCGAGCTGCTTCCGGTTCTCCTCCGCGGCAATGCGGTCCTGAAGGGCGGTGAGCCGCTCAAAGCGTTCCTGCACCACAGCTTTGGGCAACTGGTCCGGCAAGTCTGCAGCAGGGGTTCCCGGGCGCTTGGAGTACTGGAAGGTAAAAGCTGTGGCGAAGCGGGACCTTTCCACCACGTCCAGGGTGGCCTGGAAGTCTTCTTCGGTTTCCCCGGGAAAGCCGACGATGATGTCGGTGGAGATGGCGGCGTGCGGAATCTTTTCCCGGACCTTGTCCAGGATGCCGAGGAACTTGGTGGAACGGTAGGAGCGCCGCATGTCGCGGAGGACTTTGTCCGAGCCGGATTGCAACGGCATGTGCAGCTGTGGCATCACGTTTGGGGTCTCAGCCATGGCGTCGATGACATCATCCGTGAAGGCGGCCGGGTGCGGGCTGGTGAAGCGCACCCGCTCCAGCCCCTCGATCCCGCCGCAGGCACGCAGGAGTTTGGAGAAGGCCAGCCGGTCCCCGAACTCCACGCCATAGGAGTTCACGTTCTGGCCGAGAAGGGTGACTTCGATGGCGCCGTCATCCACGAGGGCCTGGATCTCCGCGAGGATGTCTCCCGGGCGGCGGTCCTTCTCCTTGCCGCGCAGGGACGGAACGATGCAGAACGTGCAGGTGTTGTTGCAGCCGACCGAAATGGAAACCCAGCCTGAGTACACGGAGTCCCGCTTCGTGGGAAGCGTGGACGGGAAAACGTCCAGGGATTCCAGGATTTCCAGCTGGGCTTCATGGTTGTGCCGGGCCCGTTCCAGCAGGGCGGGCAGGGCGCCAACGTTATGGGTGCCGAAGACGGCGTCCACCCAGGGTGCCTTCTTCAGGATGGTTTCGCGGTCCTTCTGTGCCAGGCAGCCGCCCACGGCGATCTGCATTCCCGGGTTGGCTGCCTTCACCGGAGCGAGGATGCCGAGGTTGCCGTAGAGCTTGTTGTCGGCGTTTTCCCGGACGGCGCAGGTATTGAAGACCACCACGTCAGCCTGCGCGCCGTCCGCCGGCACGTACCCGGCGTTCTCCAGCATTCCCGCCATGCGTTCCGAATCATGCACGTTCATTTGGCAGCCGAAGGTGCGGACCTCGTAGGTTCGGGGCTTCTGGCTGCCGGCTTCCGCAGCGGCGGCGGCCCGGGCAGCACCCAGGTCCGAGGTGGCGTCGGGGCCGGAACGAGGGGAAGGAATGGTCAAACTCACCTGTTAAGGGTACCGGGTCAAAGGCCCGTCATGGTCTGGAGCCGCATGGGCGTCCAGGACCTCACTGACGATGCGGAAGGCCTGGGACGGCTGGTAGCCCTTCCGCGCCAGCATGGACGCCAGCCGGCGCGTGGCTTTGTCCCGCTCCGCCCGGTCTGCCAGGTCGGCGCCGGGCCGCAGCTTCCGCTCCACCAGGCTCCTCGCCGCGGCCTCCTCATCAGCTTCGGAGATCTGTTCCAGGGCTGCCGCAGCAGTTTCCTGCGCGACGCCCTTTTCGGCGAGTTCCCGCCCGAGCGCGCCCTTGGCCAGCTTGCGGGACTGGGAACGGCTTCGTACCCACATGTCCGCGAAATCTGCGTCGTCAATGAGCCGCGCTTCCTCGAACTTGTCCAGCACCGCTTCGGCAACGTGCTCCGGGATGTTCCGCTCGGCAAGTTTCCGGGCCAGCTGAAGCCGGCTTTTGGCTGAGGTGGTCAGCTGCCGGTAGACAATAGCCTGGGCCACCGAAACAGGATCCGGCTCGGGATCCTCCGACATTGGAGAGTCCGGATCCGGGCCATCCGGGAAGGCATCTGGGGAAAAAGCAGCGCGCCGCCCGCCGGTCCGGGACCGGCGGGGACGCGCACTGTCAGGATGGTTCAACGCTTAGAACCCGTCGACGGCCTTCAGCTTCGGGGCGTCCTTCGACTCGGCCTCTGCCGGCTTCACACCCACGCCGAGCTTTTCCTTGATCAGGCGCTCCAGCTCGGCAGCCAGCTCCGGGTTGTCCCGGAGGAACCGGCGCGAGTTTTCCATGCCCTGGCCCAGCTGGTCGCCATCGTACGTGAACCAGGAGCCGGACTTCTTGATGATGCCGTGCTCAACGCCCATGTCGATGATGCCGCCCTCGCGGGAGATGCCTTGGCCGTAGATGATGTCGAACTCGGCCACCTTGAAGGGCGGGGCCATTTTGTTCTTGACGATCTTGGCTTTGGTCCGGTTACCGACCGAATCCGCGCCCTCCTTGAGGGTCTGGATGCGGCGCACGTCGATGCGGATGGAGGCGTAGAACTTCAGGGCCTTACCACCGGTGGTGGTTTCGGGGGAGCCGAAAAAGACGCCGATCTTTTCACGGAGCTGGTTGATGAAGATCGCCGTGGTTTTGGTCTGGCTAAGCCGCCCGGTGATTTTACGCAGGGCCTGGCTCATCAGGCGGGCCTGCAGACCGACGTGGCTGTCTCCCATGTCGCCCTCGATTTCGGCGCGGGGCACCAGGGCGGCCACGGAGTCGATGACGATGACGTCGAGGGAGCCTGACCCGACCAGCATGTCCATGATCTCCAGGGCCTGCTCGCCGGTATCCGGCTGGGAGACCAGGAGGGCGTCCGTGTCCACACCGAGCTTGGCGGCATACTCCGGGTCCAGGGCGTGCTCGGCGTCGATGAAGGCGGCGATGCCGCCCTGGCGCTGGGCGTTGGCCACGGCATGCAGTGCAACGGTGGTTTTACCGGAGGATTCCGGACCGTAGATCTCAACGACGCGGCCGCGGGGAAGGCCGCCGATTCCCAGTGCCACGTCCAGGGCAATGGAGCCGGTGGGGATGACCTCGATGGGTGCCCGGACTTCGTCGCCGAGCCGCATGACCGAGCCTTTACCGAACTGCTTGTCGATCTGGGCCAGCGCTGCTTCGAGCGCTTTTGCACGATCCGGGGCTGCCGCCATGGTTCACACCTCTAATGCTTTCTCGCTTTGGAGTGGCCTCAGCGGCCGTTTATTGGTCATCTCTGACGCTAATGGGACCCACTGACATTCCGGCCGGAGGACGGCGGCTATGTGGATAACCCGCTATGAAAAGCATAGCTTTACCCGAACAGGTATTCGAACAGCGGCCCGGCGTGTCAGCAGGATTCCCGTTATTCGGCGCGGGGCTTGATGTCCCGGCCAAGCCGGCGCTCGGCGGGAACGTCCTGGACATCACAGACCGCCAGCCACACCTTGCGCGGCTCCACGCCGGCGGCCAGCGCCTGGTCCGCGGTGCAGCCGCCTACCCCGGCAAGAACAAGGGTCCTGCTGAGGACCCGCGAGTAGCCGGCGCCGAATTCGTCGTCCATAAGCCGCCAATAGTCACTGATTCGCACGTGAAGAGTCTCTCACGGTCCCGCGCCCTAGAATTGTTGCCATGAGCAACTCCCCTGCCGCCCCGACCCCCCACGGCCGCGACGACGATGTGGTGGACGCGGCACTGCAGAACGTGGAACACCAGATCAGCCTTTTCTGGCGGCGGGCACGTGCCGTTTCCAACCAACTCTCCCGCCAGGTCCACCCGGACATGGAGCCCGCCGCCTACGGCCTGCTGACGGTCATCCGGCGGGAAGGCCCCATCCGGCTCACCGACCTGGCGATGAACATCGGTGTGGGCAAGCCGTCGGTCAGCCGCCAGATTGCGTTCCTCGAAAGCATCGGACTGGTATCCAAGGAGGCCGATCCCCTGGACGGTCGTGCCCAGGCCATCAGGCTCACCCCCAAAGGTGAAGAAAAGATGCACCAGGTCCAGGACGCCCGCCGCCAGGTCTTTCGGGAACGGCTGGGTGAATGGCCGGTGGAGGACCTCCAGGAACTGGCCAGGTTCATGGGCAAACTGAACGCGACGTACGAGCGTGACGGTTTCCCGCAGGATGGGCCCCCGGACCCTGCTGCCCGGCAAGAAACCCCCCTGGCCCGGGAAGCACCTGCCCAAGAAATGCAGGCGAGCCTCAACGGGACGCAGGACGAGTAGGGTGCCCCCGCTCCGGGCAGCCGGGAACAATGCCGGTTAACAAGAAAGCCCCCGGCGCTGCCGGGGGCTTCACTTGCAGGATTGCACCTTCCGGTGGATCAATCCTTACCGGGCGCCGGAGAGAAGGCCCGTTGAAAGTTCATCGTTGAGTTCGTTATTAAGGTCGCGATCAAGGTCGCGTCCGTAACGCTGGGAGAATTCCTGCGGTACGGTGTCCGGAACGGCCACGCCTTCGGCTACTGCCACGCGGTCGCTGACCTCGCGGAGCATGCTGGACAACGGAACGTCCAGGGCCGAGCAGATTGAGGAAAGCAGCTCAGAGGATGCTTCCTTCTGACCGCGCTCCACCTCGCTGAGGTAACCCAGGGAGACACGGGCGCTGTGCGAGACTTCACGGAGCGTACGCCCCTGACGCTGGCGAACATCGCGCAGGACATCACCAATTTCGTGACGAAGTACTACCATCTTGCGCTCCTTCTGTTCGCTCTTAGCCTGATCGGCGAGGCCCACATCCTTCCAGCGGACAACGCCGTTTACGGATACGGGCTGCTTTACCATCTGTATCGCCTTGCTCCTCGTTAGGTCCGGTCCGCCGTCAAGCGAACCATCGGTGTTTTTATCCTAGGCGCCTCCGCTCTCCGGAAGCGACACAATGTAATAACTAATCGGTACCGGCTTTTGTTCCCGCCAACTTTACAGTCCGGTAACTTCAGGAGGCCAGGGCTTCGATCAGCCGTTCCAGGGCTGCCGCGCAGGCCTGCCCGCGGATCTCCGCCCGGTTACCCGAGAACACATATTCATGGCCGGCTGTTCCCTCTGCCGTTGCGATGCCGATGTACACCGTTCCCACCGGTTTCCCGTCATGGGCTTCCGGCCCGGCAACTCCCGTTGTGGCCACGCCTATATCGGCGCCGAGGGCGGTGCGCACGCCGGCAGCCATGGCGGCGGCAACGTCACTGTCGACGGATCCGGCGCGGTCCAGGAGTTCCGTGGAAACCTTCAGCACGTCCGCCTTGACCGAGTTCTGGTAGGCCACCACGCCGCCCTGCAGCATTCCGGATGCTCCGGGGGTGTCTGCGAGGACCGCGGACACCATGCCGGCCGTCAACGATTCCGCTGTCGCAACGGTGCGCTTAAGCTCCATTGCTTGCCGCACTGCCTGCTCAGCGAGATGGTGAAGCGAGAGATGCTGCTGATTCGTCATTGCCGTTCCTGCCCGCTGTTGGTGGTTCCCTGGGCTTTCCCCCTGGCGCGGAGGCGCAGTGCCTCGACTACATACTCGACGCCGGTCCAGACCGTGATGGCCACGGCCACCATCATGACGGCGAACGCCACCCAGATGAGCCACGGCGCAAAGGCCCCCAGCGGGAGGAGGTAGAGGAAGATGGCCGCTGTCTGGACCACTGTTTTGAGCTTGCCGCCGCGCGAGGCGGGAATGACGCCGTAGCGGATGACGAAGAAGCGCAGGGCAGTGATGCCCCATTCGCGCACCAGGATCACCAGGGTTGCCCACCAGGGCAGTTCGCCGAGGACGGACAGCATCACCAGCGCAGAACCGATGAGCAGTTTGTCCGCGATGGGGTCGGCGATCTTGCCGAAGTCCGTGACGAGGTTCCGGCTCCTGGCGATGTCACCGTCGAGCTTGTCCGTGTAAATCGCGACCGCGAACGCGGCGGCCGCGGCCCAGCGCCAGGGCCCGGACTCACTGTGGAGGCCGGGCGCGTCCGCGATCAGGAACCAGACGAAGAACGGCACCAGCGCGATGCGGAGCATGGTCAGGATATTGGGAAGGTTCCAGACCCCGGCACGGCCCGGGCCGGCGGCGGTTGCATCGGTGCTAGTCACTTTTCTAGGCTACAGTCTTCGGGCTAGCGCCCGGTCAGGGACCAGGCGTCTTCGGAGCCGTCCTCGTCGTCGTACCCGCCCGGCGGGGAGTCGGAGCCGTCGTAATATTCCACGTTCTGCTTCCGCTGGTCCAGGTCCGCCGCCACCAGGTCCTCGGCGTAACCGCCCTGGGCAATGTTCGCATTGGCGTTGTCGCTGAGCGCGGCAGTCTGCGCATCCGGCGCGGCCGGAGCCTCCTGGCCCTTCATGGCTGCGAGGACGGGGGCGAGGTCGTCCGGTTTCACCAGCACGTCGCGGGCCTTTGAACCTTCCGAGGGGCCCACCACGCCGCGTGATTCGAGCAGGTCCATAAGCCGTCCGGCTTTGGCGAAGCCAACGCGGAGCTTGCGCTGCAGCATGGACGTGGAACCGAACTGCGTGGTGACCACCAGTTCGGTGGCCTGCAGCAGCACCTCGAGGTCGTCCCCGATGTCGTCGTCGATCTGCTTCTTGGGCGCTTCGGCCGCGACGTCGTCGCGGTAGGTGGCCTGGAGCTGTCCCTTGACGTGCTCCACCACCTTGTGGATTTCAGACTCGGTGACCCAGGCGCCCTGGACACGCATGGCTTTGGAGGCGCCCATGGGCAGGAAGAGGGCATCGCCCTGGCCGATGAGTTTCTCGGCACCCGGCTGGTCCAGGACCACGCGGGAGTCCGTGACGGAGGACGTGGCAAAGGCCATCCTGGACGGAACGTTGGCCTTGATCAGGCCGGTCACCACGTCAACTGACGGCCGCTGGGTGGCCAGGACGAGGTGAATGCCGGCGGCGCGGGCCAGCTGGGTGATGCGGACGATCGAGTCTTCCACGTCGCGCGGGGCCACCATCATGAGGTCTGCAAGTTCGTCGACGATCACCAGCAGGTACGGGTAGGGGCGGATGACCCGCTTGGAGTCCACCGGCGGCTGGACTTTGCCGGCCCGTACGGCCTTGTTGAAGTCGTCGATGTGCTTGAACCCGTAATTGGCGAGGTCGTCATACCGGGCGTCCATCTCCCGGACCACCCATTGGAGTGCTTCGGCGGCCTTCTTGGGGTTGGTGATGATGGGCGTGATGAGGTGCGGGACGCCTTCGTAGGCGGTCAGTTCCACGCGTTTGGGGTCCACCATCACCATGCGCACCTCGTCCGGCGTGGCGCGCATGAGGATGGAGGTGATCATGGAGTTCACGAACGAGGACTTACCGGCACCGGTTGCGCCGGCCACCAGGAGGTGGGGCATCTTGGCCAGGTTGGCCACCACGTAGCCGCCCTCCACATCCTTGCCCACGCCCATCACCATGGGGTGGTCGGTGCGGCGGGCGTTCTGGCTGCGGAGCACGTCGCCCAGGGATACCGTCTCACGGTCCGTGTTCGGGATTTCGATGCCGATGGCGGACTTGCCCGGGATGGGGCTGAGGATGCGCACGTCGCTGGACGCAACGGCGTAGGAGATGTTCTTGGACAGGGCCGTGACCCGCTCCACCTTGGTTCCCGGAGCAAGTTCGATCTCGTACCGGGTGACGGTGGGGCCGCGGCTGAAGCCGGTGACGGTGGCATCGACATTGAACTGCTGCAGCGTATCGGTCAGGGCAGCGACGACGGCGTCATTGGCCTCCGTGCGTTCCTTCGGGATGGAGCCCGGGGTGAGGTAGTCCGAGGCTGGAAGGGTGTAGGTGACGTCGCCGGCGAGGGACAACTGCTCGGTGCGCTGCGGGATGGGAACGGGCGGCGGTGCCGGAGCCACCGGGTTGGAGGGCACCGTGGGTGCAGCTGCCGGTTTGGCGGCGGGAGCGGCCATACCCGGCGTGATCATCGGAATGGCTTCGGTCGCGTTGTCCGGTCCAGCCGCTGCGCCGCTGCCGAGGCCCTGGGCGGCCTTGATCTTTTCGACGGCGATCTCCGCTTGGGTGGGACGGCGGACGCCCGGGGCGGGACGGGGCGGCGCGGGTTCGTCGTCATCAATGACGGCGTGCTCGAACGCTTCGTCGCCCACGTAGCCTTCCAGGCCGCCGTCGCGCTCCTCATCCTTGCCAAAGAAGCGCCGCTTCTTCTTCTTGGGCGCCGCAGGCGGCGTCCGCTCAAGATAGCTGCGGTCGTGGCTGTCTCCGTCCTGGTCCTGCAGGTCGATCCCCATCAGGTGCTCGTAGGCGGCGCGCAGCCGTCGCGGGATGGCACCGAACGGCGTTGCGGTAATGATGAGCAAGGACACAAAAGCCAGCAGCCCGTAGAGCACCAGCGGCACGGCGGGATGGATCGCGGCCAGCGGGGAGGCGCCGAGGAAGCCCAGCATTCCGCCGGCCTGGCGCAGGCCGTCAAAACCCTGGGCAACGGTGGGCTGTCCGCCCAGGATGTGGGCCAAGCCGCAGCCGGCAAACGTCATGATGAGGAAGCCGATGCCCACCCTGTTGTTGCCCCGCCCGTCGGAGGGCTGGCGGAAGAGCCGGAAAGCGCAGACAAAGAGCATCAGCGGAAGCAGAAGTGACATCCAGCCGAAGGTTCCGTTCAGCACGCTGTAGACGGCGTCCGGGAACCAGCCGGTCAGGCCCCACCAGGCGAAAGTGGCGATAAAAATACCCAGGACGAGGTTGAACAGGGCTGCGCCGTCGCGCCGTTCGTCGGCCGGGAGGTCGCTGACGTCATGGCCGATGCGCCGTATTCCCCCGCCCACAAGGTGGCCGATTCCCAGCCATGCTCCGCCGGCCACTCGCAGCAACCAGGGCTGGTGCTGTTCGACGGCGGGAAGCTGGCGTGTGCGCGCAGTGCTGGATGAGCCGCCGGACCGCCCGGACCTGGCCGGGGACTTCGCTGCCGTGGTGCCGGAGCCGCGGCCCCCGGATTTGCTGCTGGGGCTGGCCTTGCTGGAACCATTGGGCGCGGAAGTAGTACGAGTGGCCATACCAGCCACGGTACCGGAACCACGCCCGTTTCCCGGGGATTTGGGGCCCGGCGGATCCCCCTCGTCATGGCCTGATCCCCCTCATTGAAGGGACCGTCCCGGACCGCTTAAGCAGCTCCGGCCCCTGCTCCTGCCTGGATGGCGGCGAGCGGGGGCCGGAAGCCGGCAGTGCCGGAGGTCAGGCCTCGAGCACCACGGGGATGATCATTGGCTTGCGGCGGAGCTTGCGGTTGACCCAGGTGCCCACCACCCTCCGGACCACCTGCTGGAGCTGGTGGCTGGTGTGGTCCGCGTGGTTCAGGACGGCTTCTTCCAGCGCTGCGTTGATCTTGGGGATGATGTCGTCGAAGACGGAGTCGTCCTCTGCCACGCCGCGGGCGTGGATTTCCGGCCCGGAGACAACCTTGCCGGTGGTCCGGTTGATGACGGTGATGATGGAGATGAAGCCCTCGTCGCCGAGTATGCGGCGGTCCTTGAGGTCGGCGTCGGTAATTTCGCCAACACTGGATCCGTCCACGTAGACGAAGCCCACTTCCACCTGGCCCACCACATCGGCGCGGTGGTCCTTCAGGTCGATCACGGTGCCGTTGTCGGCGAGGATCACGCTGGCCTCGGGGACCCCGGACTCGATGGCGATCTTGCCGTTGGCAATCAGGTGCCGGGTCTCGCCGTGCACGGGCATCGCGTTGAGGGGCTCGAGGATGTTGTAGCAGTACAGGAGCTCTCCGGCGGCGGCGTGGCCGGACACGTGGACCTTGGCGTTGCCCTTGTGGATGACATCCGCACCGAGCTTCAGCAGGCCGTTGATGATCCGGAAGACGGCGTTTTCGTTCCCGGGAATCAGGCTCGACGCCAGGATGACCGTGTCGCCGTCACCCACCACCACGCGGTGGTCGCCGTTGGCCATCCGGGACAGCGCGGCCATCGGCTCCCCCTGGGAACCGGTGGACATCAGGACTACGCGGTTGTCCGGCAGGTTGTCGATGTTCTTGATGTCCACGATCAGCCCCGGCGGAACGTCCAGGTAACCCAGCTTCTCCGCGATCGCCATGTTCCGGACCATGGACCGGCCGACGAAGGCCACCTTGCGGTTGTGCTTCGCGGCGGCGTCCAGGACCTGCTGGACCCGGTGGACGTGCGAGGAGAACGACGCGACAATAATGCGCTTGGTGGCTTGGCCGAAGAGCCGCTCCAGCGTGGGGCCGATCTCCTTCTCCGCGGTGGTGAAACCGGGGACGTCGGCGTTGGTGGAGTCCGACATAAAGAGGTCAACGCCCTCTTCGCCGAGCTTGGCGAAGTGCCGGAGGTCGGTGATGCGGCCGTCGAGGGGAAGCTGGTCCATCTTGAAGTCGCCCGTGTGCAGGACCGTGCCGCCTGCGGTGCGCAGGAAGACGGCCAGTGCATCGGGAATCGAGTGGTTGACGGCCACGAATTCGCATTCGAAGGGGCCGAACTTCTCTACCTGGCCTTCTTCCACGGTGAGCGTGTAGGGCCGGATCCGGTGTTCCTGCAGCTTCGCCTCGATCAGGGCAAGCGTCAGCTGTGAACCCACCAGCGGGATGTCGCTCCGCAGGCGCAGCAGGTACGGAACGGCGCCGATGTGGTCCTCGTGGCCGTGGGTAAGGACGACGGCCACGATGTCATCCAGCCGGTTCTCGATGTACGAGAAATCCGGAAGGATCAGGTCAACGCCGGGCTGGGTTTCCTCGGGGAAGAGGACGCCGCAGTCGACAATCAGCAGTTTGCCGTCGATTTCGAACACGGCCATGTTCCGGCCGATCTCCCCCAGTCCGCCGAGCGGGACGATCCGCAGCGTGCCGTTCGGCAGGCGGGGCGGGGTGACAAGGCCGGTCAGGGCGATTTGGGTCATATTGCACTACTTTCCAGGCGGAAGGGTGCCGGTCTCAACCTCAGGAAAAGACCAGCCCCGCTTCCGCCAAATCCCCGCGGATGGTTTCGATCTCGGCTTCGTCCGGCTCCACGAGGGGCAAACGGACAATCGAGTTGGGCAGGACTTCCTGCCATTTAAGAATCTGTTTGGCCGCAACGGCTCCCTGGACGCGGGTCATGGTGGCGCGTACTACCGGCTGGAGCTCGAAGTTGATCTTCCGTGCGGTGCCGAGGTCGTTCGCATTCACGGCGTCAATGAGTTCGCGGAAGCGGCGGGTGGCAACATGCGTGGTGACGCCGACAAGGCCGACGGCGCCCAGTGCCATCCAGGGCAGGGTCAGTCCGTCGTCGCCTGAGTAGAAGAGCAGGTCCGTCTCGGCCATGACACGGGTGGCGGCCACGAAGTCCGCCTTGGCGTCCTTGACTGCGACGATGTTGGGGTGCTGGGCCAGCCGGATCATGGTTTCCGGTTCGATGGCGATGGAGGAGCGGCCGGGAATGTCGTAGAGCATCACGGGCACGTCGGCGGCCGAGGCAATGGTCTCGAAGTGTGCGCGCAGGCCTGACTGGCTGGGCTTGTTGTAGTAGGGGGTCACCAGCAGGATGCCGTCGACGCCGAGGGCTGCGGCTTGCCGGGAGAGGTGCACGGAGTGCGCGGTGTCATTGGTTCCCGTGCCGGCGATGATGGCGGCGCGGCTTCCAACGGCTTCCTTGACGGCGCGGAACATGCCGAGGTTCTCTTCGTCGGTGAGGGTGGAGGTTTCGCCGGTGGTTCCGGTGACTACCAGGCCGTCGCAGCCATCGTCCACAAGTTTCGTGGCCAGTTCCGCCGCCTGGTTGTAGTCCACTGAGCCGTCCTTGCTGAACGGCGTAACCATGGCGGTCAGGAGGGTACCGAGGGCAGGGATATGCGCGGAAGTGTCAGCCATGGAAAAAACGTTACCCTGTCCACTGCTGGTTAGGACAATAGGACGGGCGTGATGAACGTCAAATAGGGGTTCGGCGGGGCGGCACCGGCGGTTCCTAACCCGATTTTCACTGTCGGAACTTTGCAGCCCCGGACTTTAGGCGGGCTTATGCTGCCGGAATCTCCCGAGCCGGCTGCGCTGCAGGACTGATGAAACAACTTCGGTGCCGGTACCAGCGGCCTGCCGCAGGGGAAAGCCGTCCGGCCCCCAGAATCCGCTCAGGCCGCACGATTCGCCCAGCGGGCTGCTGCCGCCGAGGTTGGCGAGCGCAGTGAACATCCGGTTGTCCATGGCCCGGGCACCCAGATGGAGGGCGAGGCGGTGTTCCTCGTCCTTGGTGTAGAGGGCGGACACACAGTAAAGATCGGCTCCGGCGGCAGCAGCATCTCCTGCGTGGGCAGGCACGGACGTATCCAGGCAGAGCGCCAGGGCGACATGCCAGCCGTCCACCCGGATGAGCGTTGGCCCCTCCCCCGGTGTGAAGAGTTCGTGCTCCGGCCCGTGCAGGTGCGTCTTGAAGGCCGTCTCGGTGCTGCCGTCCGGGTGAACGGCCTGTGATGCCAGCCGGGGTGTTCCGTCAGGCTCCCGTAAGGCGGCCCCCACGACTGCGGTGATTCCCGTCCTGCGGCAGATCTCATGGACATCGGCCAGGCGTTCGTCTTCCGGCACCAACCAGGACTCAGGGCTCCCGAGGAGATCCAACCGGTAGCCGGTCAGGGAGAGTTCCGGGAAGACCACCAGGCGGGCGCCATGGTCATCAGCGTCCTCGATAAGGCGCACGTGCTCCTCAGCGTTGGCCGGAATGCCTCCGTCCAGCGGCCGGTACTGGATGACAGAGACAGGAAGGGTGTCGGACACGCCTCCATCCTAGGCGTGCCAGGGCTACACAGGCCCGGGGTGGCAGTACCTGCCCACGGCTGCCTGCCGCAGCCCTTCTGCCCACGTGGCCAGCCGCTGGGCTGCCCGGACGTAATGGAACAGTTCCACGGGCGTCAGGGCGTCGATGTCCGTCTCGGCCAGCCGGCGGGCCAACTCGGCACCCTCTGGCTGGGCGGACAGGCTGATGCCCTCCTGTTCCCACTGGACGTCCTCAGGCGACTTTCCGGCCACCAGCTGACGGAACAGATAGTCAACCACCCCCGGGCTCATGGCCTTCAGTGGCCCGGCTTCGCGGGATTCCGCGGCCGACGCTCCGGATGGGGGGACTCCGAATGATGGCGTTTGCATGCGGTTCATAGTATTCGAACATATATTCGAATACAAGAGGGGCCAGGAGGACCCCGGCACAGGGAGGTGTGAGACGATCTGGGCATGACCTCCCGTAATGCCGCCGCTTCCGCCAGGACGTCTGCCGGCCGGTCCGCGCCGGCACGCCTGCATGGCATCGACGCGGCCCGCGGGCTGGCGCTGCTGGGCATGATGGCCACCCATCTGCTTCCAACGTTCGAGCCGAACGCGAACCTCACACCCACATGGGTCGGCCTGACTTTTTCAGGCCGGGCCGCTGCTTTGTTCGCGGTCCTGGCGGGGGTGGGCCTTGCCCTGTCCACCGGAAAGCACAAGCCACTGCAGGGTCCTGAGCTGTCCGGCGCCCGGCGCGGCGTGGCCCTGCGTGCCCTGGTGATTGCCGCCGTCGGGCTCACCCTTGGCGGCCTGGAAGTGAACCTGGCCATCATCCTGGTCCACTACGCAGTGTTGTTCCTGTGTGTCCTGCCCTTCCTGGGCCTGGGGCTGAAGGCACTCTGCGCCTGGGCGGCCGGCTGGATCCTGCTCTCTCCGGTGCTGGCCTATCTGCTTCGTCCTTGGCTGCTGGCCGCGGAACCGCCGCTCAAACTGGGGCACAACCCGTCCTGGGAGGACCTTTCCACGCCCGGCCGGCTCCTGGCGGACGTCTTCTTTACCGGCTACTACCCCATCTTCCAGTGGCTGTCCTATCTCTTGGTGGGGCTCGTCGTCGGCCGCCTGATGCTGAACAAGGCGCTCGTGCCGTGGGTGCTTTTGGCGGGCGGCACTCTCGTAGCAGTGCTGACCAAGGCGCTGGGCACCGAGGCGATGGAGGACTGGGGCGGCCGCGAGGCACTGGAAAAGGTCCTGAACTCCCCCGGTTACCCACTGAAAAGTGTCCTGCAGGTCAACCTGACCGGCATCCCGCAAGAGGGGTCCTGGTGGTGGCTGGCGTCCGCCGCACCCCACTCTGCCACCACCCTGGACCTGCTGCACACGTCCGCCGTGGCCGCGGCGGTCATCGGGGCGTTCCTGCTGCTGGGCAGGCTGGCCGACTGGGTGGCCCTGGACCTGCTGCTGCCCCTGCGCGGCGCCGGCGCCATGACCTTAACCCTGTATTCCGTCCATGTCTGGGTGGTTTCAGCGTTCTACCTGAAGCCCCTGCCGGCCGGCTGGACAGAGGAGGCCATGTATTTCGCGCAGGCTGCATCCGCAGTAACCGTCGGCATGGTGTTTGTGCTGCTCAAGTGGCGCGGACCGCTCGAATGGCTGGGCCACGCAGCAAACCAGGCGGGGCGGGGCAATGCCAAAGCGGTCCGTTAGCAGTGGCTTCCGCCGGATAACCGCTAGGCGGCGGCGTTGCCCCGGAAGAGCTTGACGGCATCACGCATGGAGGCACGGGCCCGCTTGCGGTCGCCGGCGGCGTCATAGGCGCAGCTCAGCCGGAACCAGGAACGCCAGTCCCCGGGGGCTGCTTCGGCCTCAACGCGGTACTTCTCGAATTCGGCGTCTGCTGCCGACCGGACGATCCGGCCGGCGGGCGTCCTGGGCAGTTCGTCCACGGGAAGGCCGCCTTCGGCTTCCAGGACTTTGGCCATCTGCTCGGTGCGGGCACCAAACATCAGCTCGCGGATCAGTGCCCAGGCCCCGATCACGGGCAACACCAGGTAGGCGGCCCCAATGGCCACCGCAGCGGGGTTACTGTCCGTCAGCAGCAGGAAGGAGCGCTGGAAGGACACCACCAGGTAAAAGACCAGGAGCAGAGTGACCGCGCCAACCCAGATCTTGGTCCGGTTTTTGCGGAAACCGGCAACCAGCCCAGCCACGGCTACAGCCCCAGGTCCAGGTAGCCGTCCAGACCAACCGTGAGTCCGGGGTGGGCGGCCACATTGCGCAGACCAAGGAGCACACCGGGCATAAAGGAGGCACGGTCGAAGGAGTCGTGGCGCAGGGTCAACTGCTCTCCGGCGCTGCCGAGGAGGACTTCCTGGTGGGCCACCAGCCCGCGGAGCCGCACGCTGTGGACCCGAACGCCGTCCACTTCGCAGCCCCGGGCACCGGGGCGTTCACTGGTGGTGGCATCGGGGCTCGGCGGCACCTGGGCGGCCGCGCGTTCGGCCGCGATGAGCTCTGCAGTGCGGACAGCGGTACCGGACGGCGCGTCCACTTTGTCCGGGTGGTGCAGTTCGATGATCTCTACCGACTCAAAGTACTTGGCTGCCTTCGCCGCGAAAGCAGAGGCAAGGACCGAGCCAAGGGCGAAGTTCGGCGCAATCAGCACGCCCGTTTCCGGATGCCGTGCCAGCAGGTCCTCCAATGCAGACAACTTGCCGGCGTCCCAGCCGGTGGTGCCAACAACGGCGTGGAGGCCGTGTTCGACGGCGAAGCGGACGTTCGCTTCGGTGCTTTCCGGCACCGTCAGGTCCACGACAAAGCGGGCACCTGCTGCGGTGACCTGGTCCAGGGAGTCGCCGCGGCCCAGTGCTGCGACGAGCTTCAGGTCCGGTGCGGCTTCGATGGCTTTTACGGCTTCGGCGCCCATGCGTCCGTTCGCGCCCAGCACGGCGACGGGCATGGGCGCGGAGAGTTGTTCGGTCATGCCGTTAAGCCTACCGGCGGGCCCGGGCCGTACAGGAACCCGGACGTGTGCGTTACCTCGCAGGAAGCCCGGGAAACCTCCGCATACGCGGGAGTTTTGGGTTGGGCCAGCCCGGCAGGATCAGCCGCCCGCGCCCACCCATTCCACCGTTCCGTCAGTGAAGAACTGTTCCTTCCAAATGGGAACCTGTTCCTTGATCCGGTCCACCAGCTCGGAGCAGACCGCAAAGGCCTGGCCTCGGTGGGCCGCTGACACGGCACATACCAGCGCAGGGTCGCCAATCTCCAGCAACCCGATCCGGTGCGCCGCCCAGATCTTCACTGGCTGCACGGATGCGCCTTCGGTGCCGCTGCCCCCGGACACCTGTCCGGCAGCCTGCTGCCCCGCGGCCTGCTGTTCAGCGACCAGCTGCGCCACGACGTCGGCCATCACCTGGTGTGCCGTGGGGTGGGCACTGTAGCTGAGCCGCGTGACTGGCTTGCCGCCGTCGTGATTGCGCACCACGCCGCTGAAGCTGACCACCGCACCCGCGGTGTCGCTCTCCACCGCCGCGATGGCCTGGTCAACGGAGATGGGTTCCGCGCTCAGGACGGCGTTAACCACCTCGAATGATGTTTCAGTGCCCATGTCCGCCTTCCAGCTGGTCGCAGAGGTGCCCGATCAAGGGATCCAGGACGGTGAGTCCGTCCATAACGCCCTTGGGTGATCCGGGCAGGTTGATGATGAAGGTGTTGCGCACAGCCCCGGCGTAACCGCGGCTGAGGGCTGCGAGGGGTGTTTTGGCGGCGCCGGCGCGGCGCACCGCTTCCATGATGCCCGGAATCTCGCGGTCCAGGAGCGGCAGCGTGACGTCGGGCGTGCGGTCGTCCGGGCTGAGGCCCGTCCCGCCGCTGGTAATCACGACGGCGGGATGCTGGGTCAGGAGGGCCCGGATGGCTGCGCCCACGGGCTCGCCGTCCGGCACCACCATTGCCGGGAACACATCAAAGCCGTGCTCGATCAGCCAGTCGGTGATCACCGGGCCGGTTTCGTCGTCGTAGATGCCTGCGGCGGCCCGCGTGGAGGCAATAACGACGCCGGCCTTCCGGCCCTGCACATCGCCGTGGCGGTGCGGCTCGGGAGCGTTGAGGGTACTGGGGGTGCCGGATGCGTTGGGGGTGCTCACAGTGTCCAGTCCCCGCTCTTGCCGCCGCTCTTGGCCAGTACCTTGATGCCGTCCAGGACGGCGTGCTTGTCCACGGCCTTGATCATGTCGTAGACGCTGAGCGCTGCGATGGATACGGCCGTGAGGGCTTCCATCTCCACGCCGGTAACCCCACGGGTCTTGACGGTGGCGAGGATCGAAACGGATTCCGGGGCGAGTTCAAAGTCAACGGTGACCTTGGACAGCGGAAGCGGATGGCAAAGCGGAATCAGTTCCGGCGTTTTTTTGGCGGCCATGATTCCGGCCACGCGTGCCACAGCGAGGGCGTCCCCCTTGGGCAGTCCGCCGGAACCAAGCAGGCCCATGACTTCTGGGGTGGTGTGGACCGTGGCGGTGGCGGTGGCCTCGCGGGTGGTTTCGGCTTTGGCGGACACGTCCACCATCTGGGCGCTGCCGTCCTGGCGCAGGTGCGTCAGGGCAGCGGGAGGTTGTTCTGCATTCACAGCATCCATACTTCCACCTCCGACCCTGCGGCGAGTGCGGCCACTCCAACGGGAACGTGGACCAGCACGTTGGAGCCTGCGAGCGCATGCATCAGGTGTGAGCTTTCGCCGCCCTGCAGCTCCACCGTTCCGTCGGGCTGCAGGGTGCCGCGGCGGACCTGGTGCTTGTGTCCGGGAGAGGTGAGCGGCTGGCTGAGCCGGGCGCGGAGGGGCAGGCGGGGCGCGGGAGAGCCGAGCAGGCTTGCCAGCACCGGGCGCAGGAACATTTCATAGGACACCAGGCAGCTGACCGGATTACCCGGGAATCCCAGGAACGGGCGCCCCTGGAAGGTCCCGATCCCCTGAGGGCCGCCCGGCTGCATCGCCACGTGCAGGAATTCCACCGGCTGGTCTTCCATGGCCTGCCGGACCACCTCGTAGGCTCCCTTGCTGACACCTCCGGTGGTGACGATGAGGTCCACGCTGTCCTGTTCGGCACCAAGCAATTCGCGAAGCTTTTCCGGATTGTCAGTGACAATGCCCGCCCGGCGGACGTCCAGTCCCGCCTGTTTCATCGCAGCTTCCAGCAGGGTGCCGTTCGAATCGTAAATTTTGCCGGCAGGAAGGTCCTGGCCGGGTTCCACCACTTCGTCGCCCGTGGTGACCAGCAGGACTCTCACTGCTTGATGGACCACAACGTCCGGAATGCCCAGCGCCGCGAGCAGTCCCAGCTGGGCCGGACCCAGGAAGGTGCCGGCTGCCAGTGCGGTCTCACCGGCGCGCACGTCGCTGCCTGCTTCGCGCACGTAGGTGCCGGCCGCTGTGGAGGGCAGCCGGACCATGGCTTGTTCCATGTGCGGCAGGAAGCTGTCCGGGACTGCCCGCTCGATGGGGACGACGGCGTCAGCCCCGTCCGGGAGCATGGCTCCGGTCATGATGGGAGCAGCCATGCCCGGCTTCAGCGCGTCGGGACTGGCGCCGGCGGGAACGGGAGGCATAACGCGCAGGTCTCCGCCGCCGTCGGGCAGGTCCCCTGACCGGACGGCGTAGCCGTCCATCTGCGAGTTGGCGAAGGGCGGAAGGCTGATGGGGGCGGTGACGTCGCTGGCGAGTCCCCGGCCAAGCGCCTCCCGCAAAGGCAACACTTCAGTCCGGCTGGGTGACCGCAATCCCTGCAGCAGTTCGGCGACGGCGGCCGCATGCTCAGCCACGGACCGAGCCTGGTGCTTGTGTTGCTTTGCCTCGTGCAGTGCTTTGTGGGACGTCCCAGACAATGACGCTCCATGCGGTTGCGGGCTGGTCATGGTTCCGCCTTCGGTAGCCATCAGGGTTGCACGTCCACTCTAATCGTGTGGTAGCCGGTGGCTCCGTCCGGGGCGGACGGCCTCCTCTGCTCGTCCTGCACCTCACCTGCCAGGTTCGTGGCCCGGACCTGGACCTCGTACTGGCCTTTGGTCAGCTCCACGGCCAGCTTCCACTGATACCAGGTGTCCAGCGAGATGCCCTCAGCCAGCTCGGCCGCCTGCCAGGGACCCCGGTTCATACGGAGCTCCACTTTTCCGATGCCAGTATGCTGCGCCCAGGCCACCCCGCCAAATATGACCGTCCCGGCCTTCACGGGACGGCCGTCACGCGGTACGTCTATCCGCGAGGACGTTTTGATCGGTCCGCGCTCAGACCAGCCGCGCGGAGTCCAGTAACCAACGTCGTCCGCAAACCGGGTGACCTTCAGCCCGGTGACCCATTTGGTGGCCGATACGTATCCGTAAAGCCCTGGCACCACCAGGCGGACGGGGAAGCCGTGCTCCAGGGGCAGTGGCTCACCGTTCATGCCCACGGCAAGCAGTGCATCGCGGCTGTCGGTGAGGACCTCGAGCGGCGTACCCGCCGTCCAGCCGTCGGTGCTGCGTGAGAGCACCATGTCCGCGCCCGACTGGAGCCCTGCCAGTGCCAACAGCTCGCGAACCGGCCAGCCCAGCCAGCGCGCATTGCCGATGAGGTCCCCGCCCACCTCGTTGGAAACGCAGGCAATAGTCACGTGGCGTTCCACCAGGGGTTTGGACAGGAGCTCGGCATACGTCAACTCAACCTCCCGGTCCACCATTCCGGTGATTTTCAGGGAACAGGTGTCCGGGTTAAGGGCTGGAACCGAAAGCGCAGTATCGATGCGGTAGAAGTCGCTATTGGGGGTGACGAGCGGTTGCATACCCTCAACACCTGCCTCCGCCCCTGAAGGTATCGGTGCCGCTCCGGACGCCGGTACAGGCAACGCCACGCGGCTCCGTGCTTCGCTGACGCCCACAGTGGCGCCACGCCATACCGCCGCCAGGGCCCCGCCGACGATAGTGAAAGCGGCCCCGCCGCCCAAAGCCTGGAGGAAGCGGCGGCGGGCCGGGGCGGCGTCGGCCGCCGGGCCGCCATCGCTTCCCGCTGGGGGCAGCGGGCCCCATTTCTGCAGCCTCCGGATCAAAAGCCTGAGAAGTGCGGCGGCCACAGCGGCCGTGAGGACGGGCAGAGCAACGGCATTGAAAGTGGCTTGGGCCCGGGTGAGGACGGCGACCAGTCCCACCAGCCCGAAGACGGCAATAACAGCGACGCCGGCAAAGCGGCGGCGGTCCTCCAAGACTCCCGCCAACGCAGCCAGTGCCGCAATGACCAGGGCCATGCCCACCAGCAGCGCAGCCTTGTCGGCCGTCCCGAACAACGCAACCGCCCAGTCCTTCACGCCCGGAGGAACCGCGTCGATGACGGCCCCGCCCACAGCGGTCACCGGCGACAATGCCGGGCTAAAGACACCGGCCAAAAACTCCCCGAGCACCACGCCAACGCCAACCGCAACCGCGCCCGCTGCGGCCGCCCATCGCCCCCGCTTCCCCGGCACTGACCGCCGGGGCTCTGGATCCGCTGACCGTTGCGGCTGCGAAACCGGCGGTTGCTCCGGAAGATCCGTCCCGCCGTCGTGCGCTGCATGCTGTGGCTGGGAGCTGTTCACACCTACAGCATAGGTTCGCCGGACGTACGCGGCGCCGCTCCGGACCCGGAATCTGCAGCCGCCGCCCATGACGTCCCGGATGTGATGCAGAGCCCATTGTGGCGTAGCCTGAATTCATGAGTGTCCAGCTAGGCATGCCGCAGGCGCGCGACGAAGCAGCCGCAGCGCTTCCCTCTGTTCCGGCTGCCCGCCCGGGTGATGCTCCGGCCGGCCTGGCCGACCGCTACGGACGCCGCGCCACGGACATGAGGCTTTCCCTGACGGACAAATGCAACCTTCGCTGCACCTACTGCATGCCCGCCGAGGGCCTGGAGTGGCTCGCCAAGCAGGCGGTGATGTCGGCCGAAGAAATCGTCCGGATTGTGCGTATAGGCGTCGACCAGCTGGGTGTGCGCGAACTGCGGCTTACCGGCGGAGAGCCGCTGGTACGCCATGACCTCGTGGATATCATTGCCTCGCTCCGCGGGAATCACCCCGACCTGCCCATCTCCATGACCACCAACGGCGTTGGCCTGGCAAAAAAGGCTGCCTCCTTGAAAGCTGCCGGACTGACGCGGATCAATGTGTCCCTGGACTCGCTGCATGCGGAAACGTTCACCAAGCTGACCCGCCGGCCGTTCCTGGACCAGGTGCTGGCCGGAGTGGACGCAGCCTGGGCGGCAGGTCTTGGGCCGGTCAAGCTCAACGCGGTACTGATGCGTGGCATCAACGACGCCGAGGCGCCGTCCCTGCTGTCCTGGGCCCTGGGCCGCGGGTACGAGCTGCGGTTCATTGAGCAGATGCCGCTGGACGCGGACCACGGCTGGACGCGCCGGAACATGATTACGGCGGCCGAGATCCGGCAGCTGCTCTCGGCGGACTTCGTCCTGAGCCCTGATCCCCGCGCCCGTGATGGCGCCCCGGCGGAACGTTTTGAAGTACGACGGCGGGAGGCTGGGTCTGTTTCGGGCCCGTTGCTGGGAACCGTAGGCATTATCGCCTCCGTGACCGAGCCGTTCTGCTCAGACTGCCGCAGGACCCGGATCACTGCGGAAGGCAAGATCATGAGCTGCCTGTTCTCGCGCGAAGAGTTCGACTTGCTGGGCCTGCTGCGTTCGGGCGCCAGCGACGAAGCCCTGGCCCAGCGCTGGCAGGACGCCATGTGGATCAAGCCCAAAGCCCACGGAATGGACCACGTGGGACTTGACGCTCCGGACTTCGTCCAGCCGGACCGCAGCATGAGCGCCATCGGGGGCTGACACTTGTGAATGTACGTTACTTCGCTGCCGCACGCGCTGCGGCAGGTGTGGAGGAAGAGACCTTCCACCTGGCTCCGGGAGCCACTGTTGCTGACCTGCTGGAGGCCGTACTTTCTGTGCAGCGCCCGTCGCCGCCTGCCGGCACTCCCCCGTTGCCCCGCATCTTGTCCCGGAGCAGTTTCCTGCTCAACGAGGTGGCCGTGCGGGACCAGTCCATCGTTGTGAAGGCTGACGACGTCGTGGACGTGCTGCCTCCCTTCGCCGGGGGCTAAGAGTACTTTCCGCGAAGTGGTTGGCCGGGGCCGGAATGTCAGTGCCTCGACGGATGATGCTGCTATGGGAAACGGCATGGGAAGCTCGGACATCAACGCCGACGCGCTGCTTCCCGCCGCGCCAGCTACAGCGGTCCGCCCATCAGCCGACGCCGCCCGGAACGTCAGTGCCTCACTGGATGATATCCGTATGAACACGGGCGCACGAGGCGAGGAAATAGGCGCGGCAGCGCTGTGCCCTGACCAAGCACCTGCGCCTGCTCTGCCGGTCGGGATGGTGGCAACGGATGATGCCCCTCGGAATGTCAGTGCCTCGATGGATGATGTTGCTATGGGAAACGGCACGGGCACGGCAGCAGCGATTGAAGGCATTCACGCCTCCGTTGCCCGGCTTGATGCGCTGTTCCTCGAAGATGCTCGGCTGGAAGCTGACACTGCAGCCGGCGCCGGTGCCGGTGGTAGTCGCGATGCTGGTGTGGATGTGCTGCAGCGCCGGTATGAGATCCGGCTGGAGCGGATGTCGGTAGTGTCTCGGTTTGAGGCCCAGCTGGCCGCGGTCAAGGCCCGGGACGCCGCCGAGGCGATCGAAATTCAGCATGCGATGACCTCACCGGACGCGCCCGTCCATGAACGGACCTACGCCGAGATGTCCGCGGTCGAGGAAATCGCCGGGGTCCTGACCATCAGCTCCGCCGCCCCCGGAGCACTCGTCAGCCAATCCCGACAACTCACCGCCCTCCCCCAAGCTTTCGACGCGTTATCCACTGGCGCCATCTCCTGGATGCACGCCCGGATCATCGCCGACGAAACAGACAACCTCGACCCCACCGGGGCAGCCGCCCTCGTCGCCCATGTCCTGAACCCGAACCCGGCCCGCGGAGCCGCCGCCGGCGAACTGATACCGTCACGCTTCCGGTCCCGAGTCCGTAGCTGGCGCGAACGCCACCACCCCGAATCCCTCGAAAAACGCCACACCAAAAGCGCCGCGGACCGGCGGATGGAATGCACCCCGGACCGCGACGGCATGGCCTGGGTATCGCTCTACCTCCCCGCGGACCGAGTCTCAGCCATCTGGAACCGCACCACCACCCTCGCCGGCGGCCTCCAAGTCCCCGACGAACCGCGCACCCTCACCCAACTAAAAGCCGACATCGCCGCCAGCCTCCTGCTCCGCGCCCCCGCTGCAACCGGCACCGCCGACCACGAACCCGCCAGCGGCAATAGATACCCGGAGGTCGGCAAAGTCCCGGCACCCAAGGTCGACGTGCTCGTCACCGTCCCGGTCCTCGCACTGCTCGGCGCCACCGACGAACCCGCCACCCTCGACGGTTTTGGCCCGATCCCGGCCTCCATGGCCCGCAAACTCGTCGCCGACGGTGCCACCTCGTTCTACCGGGTCCTGGTCGATCCCCGCGACGGGGCGCCACTGGAAATCGGCCGCACCAACTACCGCCTCACCACAGCCATGAAAAAAGCCCTGCAGCTTCGGGACGGAAAATGCACCTTCCCCGGCTGCAACAACCCATCCCCGGACAACGACACAGACCACCTCACCGCGTGGCAGCACGGCGGAACCACCGGCATCAGCAACCTGGCCCAACTCTGCCCCAAGCACCACCGCCTCAAACACAACAGCCGCTGGGAACCCACCCCAGCAACCCAAAACGAACCACCCGGCTGGACCTCACCCACCGGCCGCCACTACAAACCCGAACACCCCGACCAGGAACCACCACAATGGCCACCCGGACTCCTGACGCCGGCACAGAATCCACGCACAACCGAAGCACCCGGATTCCTGGACATCCCCGACGTTAACGCGCCCTTTGAAGAGCCAGTCGATGGCAACCTTGAAGATCCCCACGACTTCTCGCCGGACGACCCCATCTGGGACGACTTCTACGCCATGCCCCCGAAACTGCCGAAAGACCCGCTCAAAGAGTGGGAGCGGGAGTGGAACATGGTGAAGTCCTGAAGCCGCCTGAAGTGTGAAGCACTGACGTCCAATGACGCCTGAAAGCGTCAGATCCGCTGGAACGAGGAGGTCATGAACGGAACATAGGTCGAGCCAGTCCCGTTCGCCGCGCCGGGCTCGTCCTGGCTTCCGTTGTCCCCTGCCGCCTTAGCACCCCGGGTACGAAGCTCCGTTACATGCGTCAGTGCGTCACCGTGCACACTCACGGTATGACGGGTCCATCCGGCGGTGCCGTGGCGTTCCACCCTGAGGGCGCCGTCATGCCAAGTGCAGCGTGCGGGGGCGCCGGGGGCCGGGCTTAAGTTGTCTACGTAATACCAGAAGACGTCCTGGTGATCCGGATCGAGAGTGAAAATTCCGTGGCCTTCGAAATGTGTCCCGTCCGGTTCCAGATGACGATAACTTTGCACCACGGCAGACCCGCTGGCCACCGGGGTGTAGGTCACCTCGGCGTCCACTGTCCGTTCGGGCCCCCAGGGACCGGCAGCTAACCGGGTGGTGCCCCGCCAGCGGCCCAGGAAAGCAGCCAGAGCCCGTGGCGCGCCGCCGGGCGGAGTGCGTTCCACTGTCCTTCACCTCCCGAACCAAGTCCTGCCGTGTCGAGCAAAGTCTTGCCGTGTCGGGCAAAGTCCTGCCGTGTCGAGCTGCGTCACGCCGTCTACCAATTAGAGCCCGAAGGTCTCAGTTTCCTCGAAGGGCCCCACGACCGTCACCGTCCGCGGTGCCGCCGCCAGTTCCGCGGCAAGGTCCTGGACCTGCTCAGCCGTCACAGCCTTGATGAGCCGCAGCGTTTCGTCGATGTCCTGGTACTCACCGGAGACGAGTTCGGCGCGGCCCAGCCGTGACATCCGCGAACCGGTATCCTCCAGGGCCAGCACGATGCCGCCCCCAAGCTGGCCCACTGCCTTGCGGAGCTCGTCGTCGGAAATTCCGTGCTCGGCGAGCTTCTCCAGCTCAATGGACAGCAGGTCCAGCACCTGGCGCACCTTCGAGGGCGTACACCCGGCGTACATGCCGAAATACCCGGCGTCCGCATAGGAGGACGCGAAGGAGTACGTGGAGTACACGAGGCCGCGCTTCTCGCGGATCTCCTGGAACAGCCGCGAGGACATGCCTCCGCCCAGGACCGCGTTAAGGACGCTCATGACATACCGGCGCTCGTCGGTGGCAACGATGGTGGGGCAGCCCATGATGATGTTTGCCTGCTCCACTGCACGCTTGACCACGTGGAGGCCGGCGGTTCCGGTGATCAGGGCACGGTCGGTGGAACGCCGGTCCACGGGCGCTGCATCAGCCTTTAGCGACCACCCGGCGGACTCGAGCGCGTCCACCACCAGGTTGCAGACGACGTCGTGCTCCAGCCCGCCGGCTGCCGTGATCACCAGTTCGTCCGGGCGGTAGTACCGCTGGTAGTGCTCCCACACGGAGTCACGCGCCACAGCCTTGATGGCGTCCGGGGTGCCGCCGATGGGGCGGCCCAGCGGGTGGCTGCCCAGGACGGCTGCCACAAAGTGCTCGTGGGCGACGTCCGTGGGGTCATCGCTGTCCATGGCGATTTCCTCAAGGATGACGTCCCGTTCCTGCTCCATCTCCGCCGGATCCAGGACGGCTCCGGTGATCATGTCCGCAATAACGTCGATGGCCATGGGCAGGTCCGAATCGAGGACCCGCGCGAAATAGCAGGTGCTTTCCTTGGCCGTGGCCGCGTTCGACTCGCCGCCTACTTCGTCGAAGGCGGAGGCGATCTCCAGTGCCGTACGGCGCTTGGTTCCCTTGAACAGGAGATGCTCCAGGAAGTGGGTAGAGCCGTGCTGTCCCGGGGCCTCGTCCCGAGAACCCACACCAACCCAAAAGCCGATGGTCGCAGACCGCTGCCCCGGCATGGCCTCTGTCAGGACCCGTACTCCCCCGGGCAGCACCGAACGCCGGACCTCGGAGCCGCCGTCGGAACCGTGGACCAGGGTGTCGCCGCGGTGATTCTGCTCGAGCGGCAGGGGTACAACAGTCATTGAGGCCTTTCAAAAAGGGGCAGCCGGGATCTGGCTGCCATCGTAACAGCGGCGGGGCCGGTGGATCATCCACCGGCCCCGCCGATTCATGCTTGTGTGCCGGAAAACCGCTTACTCGGAGTCAGCGCCCTCGGCAGCCACTGAGGCGTGAACGCGCTCGGTCTCGCCAGCGCCTTCCTCTTCAGCCACTACGGGGGAAAGGGACAGCTTTCCGCGGTCGTCGATCTTGGTGATTTCCACCTGGATCTTCTGGCCCACGGAAACAACGTCATCAACGTTGTCCACCCGCTTGCCGCCGGCGATCTTGCGCAGCTCAGAGATGTGCAGGAGACCGTCCTTGCCCGGGGTCAGCGACACGAAGGCACCGAAGGTGGTGGTCTTGACGACTGTACCCAGGTAACGTTCGCCGATTTCCGGGACCTGCGGGTTCGCGATGGCGTTGATGGCGGAGCGTGCTGCGTCTGCAGACGGGCCGTCGGTGGCGCCAATGTAGACCGTGCCGTCGTCCTCGATGGAGATGTCGGCGCCGGTGTCTTCCTGGATCTGGTTGATCATCTTGCCCTTGGGGCCAATGACCTCACCGATCTTATCCACGGGGATCTTCACGGCGATGACACGCGGTGCGAACTCGGAGAGCTCGTCCGGGGTGTCGATGGCCGAGTTGATGACCTCGAGTATGTGCAGGCGGGCCTCGCGGGCCTGCTTCAGTGCTGCTGCCAGGACCGAGGCGGGGATACCGTCGAGCTTGGTGTCCAGCTGGATGGCCGTGACGAACTCGGACGTACCGGCAACCTTGAAGTCCATGTCGCCGAAGGCGTCTTCGGCGCCGAGGATGTCAGTCAGCGCTGCGTAGCGGGTCTGGCCGTCCACCTGGTCAGAGACCAGGCCCATGGCGATACCGGCGACGGCCGCCTTCAGGGGCACACCGGCGTTCAGCATCGAGAGGGTGGAGGCGCAAACAGAACCCATCGACGTCGAACCGTTGGAGCTGAGAGCCTCAGACACCTGGCGGATGGCGTACGGGAACTCCTCGCGGGACGGCAGCACGGGCACAAGTGCGCGTTCGGCCAGGGCACCGTGGCCGATTTCGCGGCGCTTGGGCGAACCCACGCGGCCGGTTTCACCGGTGGAGTACGGCGGGAAGTTGTAATTGTGCATGTAGCGCTTGCGCGTCACCGGAGACAGCGAGTCGATCTGCTGTTCCATCTTCAGCATGTTCAGGGTGGTGACGCCCATGATCTGGGTCTCACCGCGCTCGAAGATGGCCGAACCGTGGACGCGGGGCAGAACCTCAACCTCGGCGGTGAGCTGGCGGATGTCCGTCAGGCCACGGCCGTCAATGCGGACCTGGTCCTTGAGGATGCGCTGGCGCACAACCTGCTTGGTGACCGAGCGGAATGCTGCGGACAGCTCCTTCTCGCGGCCTTCGAACTGGCTGGCCAGGGAAGCGGTCACTTCGTCCTTCAGGGCATCTGAAGCGTTGTCGCGCTCCGTCTTGTCCGCGATCTGGAAGATTGCAGCCAGCTTCTCAGCGGCAGCAGCCTCAACAGCGGCGTAGACATCGTCCTCGTAGTCGAGGAAGACAGGGAACTCGACCGTGGGCTTGGCGGCGCGGGCAGCCAGGTCCGCCTGGGCGTCGCACAGAGCCTTGATGAACGGCTTGGCAGCCTCGAGGCCCTCGGAGACAACCTCTTCGGTGGGGGCGGTGGCGCCCTGTTCCTTGATGAGGTTCCAGGAGTTGTCGGTGGCTTCAGCTTCGACCATCATGATGGCGACGTCGTCACCGGCGATGCGGCCAGCCACCACCATGTTGAAGACCGAGTTTTCCAGCTGGGAGTGCTTGGGGAAAGCAACCCACTGTGAACCGTTTTCGTCAGCGACCAGGGCAACGCGGACGCCACCGATGGGGCCGGAGAACGGCAGGCCGGAAAGCTGCGTGGACATGGAGGAGGCGTTGATGGCCACCACGTCGTAGAGCTCGTCAGGGTTGATGGCCAGGACGGTCACCACGATCTGGACTTCGTTACGCAGGCCCTTGATGAAGGCCGGGCGCAGCGGGCGGTCCATCAGGCGGCAGGCCAGGATGGCTTCGGTGGACGGGCGTCCTTCGCGGCGGAAGAACGAGCCTGGGATGCGGCCGGCAGCGTACATACGCTCTTCGACGTCGACCGTCAGCGGGAAGAAGTCGAAGCCTTCACGCGGGTGCTTGCCGGCAGTGGTGGCGGACAGCAGTGCGGTGTCATCGTCGATGTACACCATGGCAGCGCCGGCTGCCTGCTTGGCAAGCCGGCCGGTTTCGAAGCGGATTACGCGCTTGCCAAAACGGCCATTGTCAATGACTGCTTCCGAGAACTGGATTTCGGGACCCTCCAAGAGAGTCACCTCCGTTTCTGTTATACGGAAGTCCAGCCGCATCAACCCAGGCCAGCATCTGTCTACTGGCCCTTGCACCCGGTCATCGATCGAGACCCACGGGCCGTGGCTTCAATCAACGAAGCCGTTCCCGGGGATCACTACCGAGGACCGCGAATGCGTGATGCGGTTGATCCTCCTGTTTAATTTTTCATTTGAAGAAGGCGGCCCGTTCCGTGGAAAGGGCCGCCCCAGGCCCGACTAGCGGCGCAGGCCGAGACGCTCGATGAGCGAACGGTAGCGGGCGATGTCGGTCTTCTTAAGGTAGCTCAGCATGCGCTTGCGGCGACCAACCATGGCCAGCAGACCGCGCTGGGTGTGGTAGTCGTGCTTGTGCTCCTTCATGTGCTCAGTCAGATCCTTGATCCGCTGGGTCAGGACTGCAACCTGGACCTCCGGTGAACCGGTGTCGCCTTCTCCGGTTGCATATTCCTTGATGATGGACTGCTTTACAGCGGCGTCAAGTGCCACAATAACTCCTAGGGATGTGCCGTGAGGGCCCAGGTCAGAAAATCACTGCCGGGTCTGCCGGCGCAACACATCAGGGAAGCCCCCGCGTACGGCGCACAACAGGAACCAGCCGCCACGGACTGCAGCCGGATCCATCGTTCAGTTTACCGGCCGCGTCCCAATCTTGTCGAAACAGTGCAGAACTTAGCCTTTCAGCCGGTCCCGGATAGCTGACATCCCGTGCAGGACCTCCTGGAAGCTGGTGCTCAGCGGGGAGAGTCCCACCCGGATGCCATGCGGCGCCCGGAAGTCGGGGATCACGTCCTCATCCCAGAGCCCCGCCACCGTCTCCTTGGCAAAAGCGGGGTGGTCCAGCGTGATGTGGCCGCCGCGCTCCCCCTGCTCCCGGGGCGTGGAAAGCTCCACCCCCAGAGGCGCCAGCAAGGCGTCGTAGATCTCGATGGCGAAGGTGGTCAGCTGCACCGACTTTTCCCGGATGGCGGCCATGGTGGCCTCCTCGATGAGGTCCAGCGTGCCGCGCATGGCGAGCATCCCGAAAATTGCCGGTGTCCCGCTGAGGAATCCGCGGATGCCGGTGGCGGGCTCATACCCGGCGGCCATTTCGAAAGCGTCCTTGCGGCCCATCCATCCCCAAATGGGCTGGTTGATCGAGCCGAGGTGCCGCCGGTTGACGTAAGCGAACGCCGGTGATCCCGGCCCGCCGTTGAGGTACTTGTAGGTGCAGCCGGCAGCAAAGTCCACGCCCGCACTGTCCAGGTCCAGCTCCACCGACCCCGCGGAATGGCACAGGTCCCACACAACGAGGGCACCGGCGTCGTGCACTGCTTCGGTGATCGCCGGCAGGTCCGCCAGGTGGCCCGAACGGTAGGCGATGTGGCTCAGGAGTACGACGGCGGTCCGCGGCCCCGTCACTTGGCGCACCTGGTCAGCGGTCACCCCGCCGGCAGGGTCGGTTTCGATCCAGCGAAGCGTTAGTCCCTCCTCGAGGGCGATGCCCTCCACCAGGTAGCGGTCCGTCGGGAAGTTCCAAGTGTCCAGGACCAGCTCGTTCCGGTCCGGGTCTGCCACGGCGGCGAGGGCTGCCCGGATCAGTTTGTAGAGGACCACGGTGGTGGAATCGGCAACAATGGTCTGCCCGGGCGCCGCGCCGAGGACCGCGCGCCCCAGTTGGTCGCCGATGGCCTGCGGCAGCTCCAGCCATTCCTCGTCCCAGCCCCGGATCAGTCGGCCTCCCCATTCGTCGCGGATAAAGGCGCTGATGTCCTCAGGGGTCCTCTTCAGCGGACGGCCCAGCGAGTTCCCGTCCAGGTAGGACAGCGGCGTCCCCGTCCCGATGAAGAGGTCCCGGTAGCGGGCCAGCGGGTCCTGGCTGTCCAGCTCGGCCGCGCGCTGCTGCAAAAATGCTTCAGGCTCCTCCGTGCTTCGTGCAGTGGGCTGCTGCTGGATGCTCATTGGCCGATCTCCGTCCTGACTGCGAATAGTTCCGGGAAAAACGTCAGTTCCAGGGCCTTCTGCAGGAACGCGGCGCCGCTGGATCCGCCGGTTCCCGTTTTCATGCCGATGGTCCGCTGCACCGTCCGCAGGTGCCGGAACCGCCAGAGCTGGAAGTTGTCCTCCAGGTCCACCAGCTCCTCGCACGCCTCATAGGCTGCCCAGTTACCGGCGGCATTTTCGTAGATGTGCTTGAACAGCGGGACGAGTTCAGGCGTGAATTCATGGGCTTGGGTGACGTCCCGTTCCAGCACGGATGCCGGCACTTCGAAGCCCTGGCGGGCAAGGTAGGCCAGGAATTCGTCATAGATGCTGGGCGCGTGAAGCAGCTGTTCCAGCATGGCGTGGGCTTCGGGATCGGAGTCGAAGACGGACAGCATTTTGCCGTTCTTGTTGCCGAGGATGAACTCCACGGCGCGGTACTGGCTCGATTGGAATCCAGAGGAATTGCCCAGGAAACCGCGGAACTGCGAATATTCGGTGGGCGTCAGGGTTGCCAGCACCGACCACTGTTCGGTGAGAGTCTTCTGGATGTGCTTGACCCGCGCGATGCCTTTGAGCGCCGAACCCAGGTCGTCATCCCGGAGCCAGGCCGCCGTGCTGCGCAGCTCGTGCAGCACCAGCTTGAGCCACAGCTCGGTGGTCTGGTGCTGGATGATGAACAGCATCTCGTCGTGGTGTTCCGGCTGGCTGACCGGGTGCTGCGCGCTGAGCAGCGTTGGCAGTTGCAGGTAGGAGGCGTAGCTCATCCGTGAGCTGAAGTCGCGGACAATACCTTCGTCCAGTTTCCTGGTGTTCTTTTCAACGGACACGGTATTGCCTTTCGCTGCGGGGCTTTCCCTGCGGACGGTTAGTGCCTGG
This sequence comes from Arthrobacter sp. Ha26, assembly GCF_059091705.1. Classification (NCBI taxonomy): domain Bacteria; kingdom Bacillati; phylum Actinomycetota; class Actinomycetes; order Micrococcales; family Micrococcaceae; genus Arthrobacter; species Arthrobacter sp. Ha26. The sequence continues at coordinate 344,690 of NZ_JBNHGX010000004.1, read as the reverse complement.
CCAGCAGATCGTGTGCCTGGACCACGTCCAGCCGCATCTGGTCCACCAGCGCCTCAGGCCCACGGTAGGCCACCATGCCCCGGAGGCGGGCCACAAATTCAACAACTACTGTCTGGCCGTACAGATCGAAGTCCTCCACGGCTTCCCGCGGGCGGTCGATGACATGGGCCTCCACCTGGCGGCTGACGCCGTCGAACGTGGGATTGGACCCGACGGAGATGGCGGCCGGCCAGCGGGTGCCCGCCTGGTCCACGAGCCAGCCGGCATAGATGCCGTCCGCGGGAATGAGCCCGCTGGCATTGGACGACAGGTTGGCAGTGGGAAATCCGAGGGCGCGGCCGCGGGCAGCGCCATGGACCACTTCGCCGCGCATCCGGTGCGGCCGTCCAAGCACGGCGGCGGCAGTGGTGACGTCACCTTCCTGGAGTGCTTCGCGCACCCAGGTGGAGGAGCAGCGGCGGTCCTTGCCGTCGTCGTCATGGAGGGGGTAGCCCTCTGAGCCGAACTCGCTGATCACCTGGACATCGAAGCCGAACTTCTGCCCGAGCGCCTTCATGGTGTCCAGGTCCCCGGAGTTGCCGCGGCCGAAGCGTGCATCATGGCCGATCACCACATGGCTGGCATGCAGACGATCGACCAGGAACTGCTCCACGAATTCTTCAGCGGTGAGGCTGGCGAGGTCCAGGGAGTACTTCATCACCAGGATGCCGTCCAGGCCCAGCTCCCCCAGCGCCTCGAGCTTGTCATGCAAACCCATGATCAGTTCAGGCGCAGATTCGGGGCGGTGGATCAGTGCAGGGTGGGGGTCAAAGGTAACGGCAACGGACTTGGCCCGGGCAAGCCTGGCGGTGCGGATCAGTTCGGAGAGCACCTGCTGATGGCCGCGATGAACCCCGTCGAAGTTCCCGAAGGTGACAACAGATGGGCCGAAGTCCGCCGGGACCTCGGACGGATCGTTCCAGATGTAAACCATCACCCTCGCCTTTAAACTGCGTGCAAGTATCAACGTCCAGGACCTTACCGGCCACGGAACTCTCTAAAGATTACCCGCACTCAACCGTGCGGCATTGCCAGCGGCCGGGCGGCCGTGGAGCGAGTGTGCCTCAGCTATTCAATGACGGCCGGCGCCGGTACAGCCACACGAGGCCCAGGATAGGCAACAGCAATGGAATAAAGCCATAGCCCCGGCCAAACAGGGACCACACCGTCTCGTGCGGGAACTGGACGGGGTCAAAGACGCTGAGCGCGCCCACCACCAGCACGCCCACCAGCTCAACCAGGACCGCCGCCACGGAAATCTTGAACCACGTGGTGCCGGCCTTCGCCAGGGACACCGTGGCCACCACGTACACCAAGGCGGCGAACGCGGACAGCACGTACGCCAGCGGTGCCTCGGAAAACTTGGTGAGGATCTGGTACCCGGCGCGGGCGGTGGCGGAAATGGCAAACACCGCGTAGACGGCAATCAGCAGCCGGCCAGGTCCCGTGTTGCGGGTGTTCCGCACCGACGCTCCCTTGCCGGCTGCGCCAGCGGTTGGGCCACCGGTTGGGCCGGCGGTTCCACGCTTGGCGGCGCCGGCGGCGTGGTTCTGGTTTTTCACTTTGTGTGCTTCTTCCACTTCAGTACCAGATCTGGTTCATTCGGGCGGCCATCACCAGTGCGGTGACACCAACAGCGGCCAGGACAAAGTTGCTCCACCGGGTCCGCTCCAGGACGGACCAGTAGACAGCGGCAGGCGGGAGCAGCATCGCTGTGGCGAGGTAGCCCCAGAACTCCCATGCCTCCCCCGCGATGGGTTCGCCGGCGATCACCCGGACGATCGAGCCCACCAGGTAGACCAGGAGCGCCACCTCGACGGCGACCACCGAGAGGATGGTGACGTCGTTGGGCGCCTTCTTCAGGATGCCGGCCAGCAGGCAGACCCCGGTGGACAGGAGCCCCACCACCAGGACGATGTAAAAATACGCGTCCACGCTCAGGCCGCCCCGGAGGTGCTGGTGCCGGGCCCGCTGCCCGGCGCGAACACCAAAACGGGCTTGGCGAAGCTGCCGGCATCGGCCAGCAGTGCCACCAGGCTTCCGTCAGGGGCGAAAGCGGCGGCGGGATGCTCGGCCGTGGCAGCGTCAGCGCTGCCGGGGGCCGCACCGGCAGCGATCCGGCGGCCGAACGAAATCTCTGTGGTTTCCTCGGGGCTGAGCTCGCGGTTGGGCATGAGCGCCCGTGCGGCCTCGGCCATGTCGAGGACGTCGAGTTCCTCCGCCAGTTGTTCGAGGGTGCGTGCCTGCTCCAGCGAATACGGTCCCACGTGGGTGCGCCGCAGGGCTGTGAGGTGCCCGCCGACGCCGAGGGTGTTGCCGAGGTCGCGGGCCAGGGCACGGATATAGGTTCCCGAGGAGCATTCAACCGTGACGTCCAGGTCCACCACGTCCGCTTCGGTGTCCCTGCTGATGCTGTGCACCTCAAACCGGTGGATGGTGACGGGACGGGACGCGAGCTTGACCTCTTCGCCCGAGCGGACACGGGCGTAGGCGCGTTCACCGTTGACTTTGATGGCACTCACGCTGCTGGGCACCTGCTGGATCCGGCCGGTCAAGGCGGCAACGCCGTCGTAGATTGCCTGCTCGCCCACCCCGGCAACGGAGGCTGTGGCAGTGACGTCACCTTCGGCGTCGTCCGTCACCGTGGACTGGCCCAGGCGGATGGTGGCGGTGTAGGTCTTTGAGGTGCCCACAATGTAGGTGAGCAGGCGGGTGGCCTTGTTGATGCCCACCACCAGGACGCCGGTAGCCATCGGATCCAGGGTGCCGGCATGCCCGACTTTCCGGGTGCCGGCGATGCGCCGCATCCGGCCAACCACATCATGGCTGGTCCATCCCTGCGGTTTGTCCACTATCACCAGTCCAGAAAGCACGCTTCCCAGTATATCGGCGCCGGTACCGGGCCCCGCCCACACGCCAACAGGCCTCCAGGGCGGCTGCACCCGTGCTGCGGGAGGGCCGGTTAGGATGGCAGGCATGCCTGAGCTTGCCGCCCATGTCCGCGACGTGCCCGTCAACCAGATCCGCGAGATCACCGAGGCTGCGTGGCGTACTCCCGGCGCCCTGGTCCTCAGCATCGGCGAGCCGGGGTTCCCGCTCCCGCGCCACGTCCTCGACGCCGGCATCGCCTGCCTGGACCGGGACGAAACCAACTACACTCCCAACGCGGGCATCCCAGCTCTGCGCGAAGCGTTTGCGGCGAAGTTCCGGGAACGCCTGGGCGCCGGCCGCAACACCAGCATCGGCGCCGACCGTGTGTATGTGGTGGACGGCGCCCAGCAGGGCCTGCACTTCGCGATGAGCCTGCTGCTCTCCCCCGGCGACGAGATCCTCATCCCCAACCCGGGCTACCCCACCTTCGCCATGACCAGCCGGCTTCTTAACGCTTTCCCGGTGGGCTACCCGCTCTACCCGGAGCACGGCTTCCAGCCCAGGACCGAGGACATCGACGCCCTCATCACGGACCGAACCCGCGTACTGGTCCTGAATTCTCCGTCCAATCCGCTGGGCGCGGTCCTTAGCGAAGAGCTGACCCGGGACCTGGTGGAGCTGGCACGCCGGCACGATCTGTGGGTGATCTCGGACGAGTGCTACGAGGCGTTCACCTACGATGTGCCGCACGTCAGTCCGGCAATGTTCGACGGCGAACTGCCGGGCGAGGCGCGCGTCTTCACGTCACTGACGCTGTCCAAGACCTACGGCCTCACGGGGCTCCGCATCGGTGCCCTGGTGTGCCCGCCCGGGCTCGAGCAAAAGATGAACAACGTGATGGAGTCGATCGTCTCCTGCGTGGCGTCGCCGTCACAGTACGCAGCGCTCGCCGCCCTCACCGGGCCGCAGGAGTACGTGCGGCACGCGCACGGACACTACCGGGCCAACCGGGACGCAGCGTCCGCTGTGCTTCATTCCAAACGCATTCCGTATCTGAAGGCCGACGGCGCGTTCTACCTCTGGGCGGACGTCTCCCATGTCAGTGGCGGCGATGTCCGGGCCTGGGTCCGGCGCTTCCTCGAAGAGTCAGGAGTCGCCCTCGCGCCGGGGACGGCTTTCGGTTCCATTGGTGAAGGATGGGTACGGGTTGCGCTGTGCGGCAAGCAGGAGGAACTTCTGGAGGGCCTGTCCCGGCTCCCGGAGCGGGCCTAAGCAGCTTCCCTGTTTAAACGCCGCGTCTTAACGCCGCGTCGTGCCCGTTTGCTTTTAGTGTCAGCGCCTTTAGTGTCAGCGCCGCGTTCCGGCAAGTGCCCCGTCCAGCCAAGTCCGCAGCACCTCCGCCGGGGCGGCTCCCGCCTGCCGGGCAGCAACCTGGCCGTCAACGATCACCATCAGCGTAGGAATGGCCTGCACGTCGAACCGGCGGGACAAGCCAGGCGATGTGTCGACGTCAACTTTGACGAGCTTCACGGCGCCTTCCCGCTCCCGGACCAGCTTGTCCAGGACAGGGCTCACCATGCGGCACGGCCCGCACCACGCAGCCCAGAAGTCCACCAGTACGGGAACGGGCGACTGTTCTGCCACGGTGCTGAAATCGGCATCCCCGGCTTCCACGATCCAGGGCAGACCGCCACGGCAGTTGCCGCAGCGGGGCCGGCCGGCGGCATTGGCCGGGACCCGGTTGGTTTTCCCGCAGTGGGGACACGTGATGAGGGACGTTTCCATGCCTAGTAGTCCTTCCGCCTCTTGTTAGCGCCCCAGGCCAGGAACGGGGCGTCCGACGCCGGCACCTCACCCCTGCTGACCGGCAGCAGTTCGGGACGCGTACCGGAGAAGTAGTCGTAGAAGATTGCATCGTCGAAGCCGGCCGAAGCGGCGCCGTAGCGGTCCGCGGCGAAGTAGACGCGGTCGATCCGCGCCCACAGCGCAGACGCCAGGCACAGCGGGCAGGGCTCGCAACTGGTGTACAGGACGGCCCCGCTCAGGTCGAAATGCCGGATGGCGGCAGCGGCGGTGCGGATGGCCACCACCTCAGCGTGGGCGGTGGGATCGTTATCGCGGGTGACCCGGTTAACGCCCTCGTGCACCTGTCCGTCCTTGGTCACCACTAGAGCCCCGAAGGGACCGCCGCCGTCGGCAACGTTCCGGGTGGCCAGGGCCACCGCCCGTTCGAGGTACTGGTTGGCATCGCCGTGGTCCGCCTGGTTCATAGCTCGATCCTAGCCAAAGGGGTTCGGGTTAGGGGACAAAAATAGGGGGCGGAAAAGGGGGGGGCAGTTCCCGGCGACAACGTTGCTCCGCGGTCATAATCTGGCGCCGGGGGTTTTCCGAATTTATTGCCTCTCGCGAGGCTCCTTATCCGGCCCTTCAAGGACGCCAACCGGAGTACCCAAATGAAGAAAAAGTTCCCGCTCGTCGCCTGTCTCGCTGCCGCGGCGTTAGTCCTTCCCGCCGGGCCCGCCGCTGCGGGTTCCAGTAACCAGCCTCCGGGCACGTTGGCCGGGGGTTTGGCAGCACCTCTCAGCCTGGCCGTGGACGGAGCCCTGAATCAGGGCGGAGCGACAGCGGCCGGGGGTGAGTTCGTCGTCTCCTTCAGCGGCACCCCCGAAGTCGCCACCGCCGCGATCGAGGCCGCCGGCGGAACGGTGGAGGACGTCACCTCCCAGGTAGGCCTCGCCCTGGTCACGGCCCCCGACGGCGCGTTCTTGGACAGGGTGCAGGCCGGTACCGGCATCCGCGGTGCCGCCCGGAACCACTCCGTCGGTGTGGGCCGGCAGGGGATGCCGCACCGCTACGCCGGTGAGCGGCTGGACGCGACCGAGCGGCTTGACGCGACCGAGCGGGCGCAGGTAGCCGAGCGGGCACAGGCGAGCCATCCCGGGGAGGCCGGGAGCTTGTCCGCACACGAGCCCAACGCAGAGCCGCTGTCCGGCCTCCAGTGGGACATGGAGATGATCGGCGCCACACCCGGCGGCGCGTGGGAGGAGGCCACCGGCAAGGGTGTCGACGTTGGCATCATAGACACGGGAATCGATGCCGGGCATCCTGACATCGCGCCCAACTTCGACGCGAAGCGGTCCCGGAACTTCACCACCGACATCCCGGACATCGACGGACCCTGCGAATACAAGGACTGCAAGGACCCCGCGAACGTCGACAATGAGGGGCACGGAACGCATGTGGCTGGCATCGTCGCCGCGGCCAAGAACGACTTCGGCACCGGCGGGGTGGCTCCCGACGCGACCCTGGTGAATGTGCGCGCCGGCCAGGACTCCGGCTACTTCTTCCTCTACGAGACGGTCAAGGCACTCGTGTACTCGGGGGACATCCACCTCGACGTCGTAAACATGAGCTTCTACACCGACCCGTGGCTCTTCAACTGCGCGTCACGCGACGAGTACGTAAGTGGCACCGTAACCGACGCACAACTGACCGAGCAGCGGCTCATCAGCGAACTGGTGCTGGGCGCAGTGAAGTACGCCTCCGACCGCGGCGTGACCCTGGTCGCGGCCGCCGGGAACGAGCACATTGACCTTGCCGCACCGACCCGCAACGACGGGACCAGCCCGGACTACCCGCCGGACACCGCCCAGCCGCGTGTCGTGAAGAACACCTGCCTCAACCTGCCCACCGAGGCTCCACAGGTGATCAGCGTATCGTCGGTCGGTCCGTCAGGGACGAAGGCTGACTACTCCACCTACGGGTTCGGCGACATTGAGATCGCTGCCCCGGGTGGCTGGATTCGCGACTACTTCGGGACGCCGCAGTTCCGGGCCCCTGGGAATCTCATCCTCTCGTCGTATCCTCTCCAGGCGGCGATCGAGCAGGGCCTGGCCGATCCGGAGGGCAACCCGGTCGACGCCTTGTCGGTCAAGTACTGCCATGAGGGCACGTGCGGCTTCTACACGTACCTGCAGGGCACATCGATGGCGTCGCCCCACGTCGCCGGCGTCGCGGCGCTGATCATCCAGGAGCGGGGCAAGTCCAGCGGTCATGACGGTTACGTACTTGACCCGAAGACCGTGGCCCGCGTGCTGTTGCGGACGGCGGACGACCACGCCTGCCCTGCCGGCGGTGTGGAGGACTACACCGACGAGGGGCGGACTCCGGACTGGAACGCGACCTGTGAAGGGACGACCGGGAACAACGGCGTGTACGGCGAGGGCATCGTCGACGCGGACGAAGCTGTGGACTGACCGATGACGCCGGCTCCCGGGTCTGTCGCGCGGACCCGGCGTGCGTCCCCCTGCTTGACCGGTCCTTGGCCCGGTTTCGGGTTAGGGGATGAAAAAGGGGGCGGAATAGGGGGCAGGCCCCCAAACACTACCTGCCGGTACAGGCCTAGTCTTACGCCGGGGGTTCCGAATTTATTGCCTCTCCCGAGGTTCCTTATCCGGCCCTTCAAGGGCGCCAACCGGAGTACCGAAATGAAGAAAAAATTCCCGCTCGTCGCCTGTTTCGCTGCCGCGGCGATAGTCCTTCCCGCCGGACCTGCCGCTGCCGGTTCCAGTGAGCACCCTCCGCGCACGTTGGTTGAGGGATTGGCCGCACCCCTCAGCCTGGCCGTGGATTCGGAGGAAACCGTTCTCGTCACCCAGAACGCCCTCGGCCTCCTCAGCCGCGTCAACGATGACGGCACCACCACCACGCTCTATCAGGCCGAAATGGGTTGGGACGTTGGCGGCGTGGAAGTCCGCCACGGAACCACCTATTTCGTGGAAAGCATAGGCGCCGGCCTCGGTGATCCTGACGCCCTCAAAGGCTACTTGAAGTCCATCGACGAGGACGGAGATGTCCGCACCATCGCGGACCTGGCCCACTACGAACGCAAGCACAACCCGGACGGCGAGCAGCATTACGGCTTCGGTTCAGGGGTTTCGGACGAATGCCTGGCCGGCTGGCCCGAGTTCCCGCCCGCACGTTACGACGGCCTGGTGGACTCGCATCCTTACGGCGTGGCGGTGCGGAGCGGCAAGGCGTATGTAGCGGACGCGGGCGCGAACGCCATCCTTGAAGTGGACCTTGAGAGCGGCGATATTTCCACTCTTGCAGTGCTGCCGCCGCGGCGCACGGTTATTCCGGAGAGCGCTGCCCGTCCTGTTGAGGAGGGCGGCCTTGGCGTGCCAGGTTGCGTTGCTGGTGAGAAATACGGGTTCGAGCCTGTTCCCACGGACGTAGAGGTTGGCCCTGACGGTTGGCTTTATGTGACGTCACTGCCCGGCGGCCCGGAAAGCCCGGAGTTGGGCGAACGCGGCGCAATATTCAAGGTCAACCGCTGGACCGGCGAGATGAAGCTCTGGGCGGACAGCATCCTTACCCCCACGGGCCTTGCAATTGCGGACAACGGAGACGTCTACGTGGCGTCGCTCTTCGGCGGCAACATCCTGAAGTTCAATTGCTGGGGGGACCACCGTTCGGAATTCCTGGCGGTGAACCAGCCCGCGGCCGTCGAATTCCAGGACGGACACCTGTACGCCACGGTTGACGCGCTGTCCGGCGCCCCGGAAGGCCCGGGAGCGCCTCCTCCGGCAGGGCCGTCCATGGGCAAAGTGATCCGGGTCCATATCGACTAGTCAGCTGACAAAGTTCTCAGGGAAGCAGGAGGCCCGGACCATATGGTCCGGGCCTCCTGCTACGTACGCTTTGCTGCTACTTGTGGCCGTCTTCGTCGAGTTCTTCGGCATCTGCGATGTCGAGGTCCTCTTCGTCGAAGTCGTCCTCATCGATCTCCACGTCGGCTGAAGCATCGCTCTTGTAGGGATCGGGGTCCCCGGCATGCCGCGCCTGGGCTGCGAGGGCGGCCACCTCGGCGTCACGCTTCTTGGCCTCGCGCAGCAGCTCCTCGAGGTTCGATGCGATAACGGGGATCTCGTCGGAGACGAATTCCAGGGTGGGAGTCAGGCGGATACTAAGGTTGCGCCCCACCTCCTGCCGAAGCACACCCTTGGCCTTCTCCAAGCCCTTGGCAGCATCAGCCTGGACAGCCTGGTCGCCCAGGACGGTGTAATACACAGTTGCGTGCTGCAGATCATTGGTCACCCGGGCGTCAGTAACAGTAATGCCCTCCAGCCGGGGATCCTTAACCTTCCGGCCCAAGGCCTCAGCAACAACAACCTTAATCCGCTGCGCCAACTTGGCAGCACGTGCCGGATCAGCCATGAACAACTCCTAAAGAAAGAAGAAAAATGTGGGACGTACGACGGCGGATCGGCAGCTCGGCTTAGAAAGCTGCCTATGCTGCCACGCACCTTGGTAAGTCAGGGACGATGCCGGAGAGTTTTGGGGGCGCCCGGGAGTGGCATCGGGCCTACCGGAGCTGGGCGGCAGAGGATCGCAAGATCCTCTGCCGCCCAGCGTAGGGGCGGGGCGCCCCCAAAACTCGGAGGCGGCCCCTAACAACAGACAGACTAGACGCGCGGCTTCTCGCGCATCTCGAAGGTCTCGATGATGTCGCCTTCGGAGATGTCGTTGTACGACCCAAGACCGATACCACACTCGAAGTCCGTGCGGACCTCGGTGGCGTCGTCCTTGAACCGCTTGAGCGTCTCAACGGTGAGGTTGTCACCGATGATCTTGCCGTCGCGGCTGATACGGGCCTTGGTGTTGCGGCGGATGATGCCCGAGCGGACGATCGAGCCGGCGATGTTTCCGAACTTGGAGGAGCGGAAGACTTCGCGGACCTCGGCGGTGCCCAGCTGGAACTCTTCGTATTCCGGCTTGAGCATGCCCTTGAGCGCCATCTCGATGTCATCGATTGCGGAGTAGATGACGGAGTAGAAGCGCATGTCCACGCCTTCGCGGTCTGCCAGTTCGGCAACCCGCTCGGCGGGCTTGACGTTGAAGCCGATGATGACGGCGCTGTCCACTGTTGCCAGGTTGACGTCGTTCTGCGTGATGGCACCAACACCGCGGTGGATGACGCGCAGCTGCACGCCTTCGCCGACGTCGATCTTGAGCAGGGCGTCTTCGAGGGCTTCCACGGCACCGGACACGTCACCCTTGAGGATGAGGTTGAGGGTGTCGATCTTGCCTTCGGCGACGGCCTGGTCGAAGTCTTCGAGGCTGATGCGCTTGCGGCGCTTGGCCAGGGCGGCGTTGCGGTCCGCAGCTTCACGCTTCTCGGCGATCTGGCGGGCGGTGCGCTCGTCAGCGGTCACGAAGAAGGTGTCGCCTGCACGCGGCACGTTGGACAGACCCAGCACCTGGACGGGGCGGGACGGGCCGGCCTCGGTCAGGGCGCTGCCGTCGTCGTCGAACATCGCACGGACACGGCCGTGGGCCGTGCCTGCCACGATGGTGTCGCCGACGCGGAGGGTACCGGACTGCACCAGGACGGTGGCAACGGAACCGCGGCCCTTGTCCAGGTTTGCTTCGATGGCGATACCGCGGGCGTCCTTGTTCGGGTTGGCGCGCATGTCCAGGGCAGCGTCCGCGGTGAGCAGGACTGCCTCGAGCAGCTCGTCGATGTTGAGGTTCTGGCGGGCGGAGACCTCAACGAACATGGTGTCGCCACCGTATTCTTCGGGAACCAGGCCGTACTCGGTCAGCTGGCCGCGGACCTTGTCCGGGTTGGCGCCTTCCTTGTCGATCTTGTTCACGGCCACCACGATGGGCACGTTGGCTGCCTGCGCGTGGTTGAGGGCTTCAACGGTCTGGGGCATAACGCCGTCGTCCGCTGCGACCACCAGGATGGCGATGTCGGTGACCTTCGCACCACGGGCACGCATGGCGGTGAACGCCTCGTGGCCCGGGGTATCGATGAAGGTGATCTTGCGGTCGTCGCCTTCGTGGGTGTGCGTGACCTGGTAGGCACCGATGTGCTGCGTGATGCCGCCGTGTTCGCCCGCCATAACGTCGGACTTGCGGATGGCATCGAGCAGGCGGGTTTTACCGTGGTCAACGTGGCCCATGACGGTGACAACCGGAGGACGTGCCTCGAGGTCTTCGTCGCCTTCGGCTTCGAGTTCGGCGTCAAAGTCGATGTCGAAGGTGGAGAGCAGCTCGCGCTCCTCGTCCTCCGGCGACACAACCTGGAGCTTGTAACCGAGTTCTTCACCCAGCAGCGCGAAGGTTTCCTCGTCCAGCGACTGGGTGGCCGTTGCCATTTCACCGAGGTGGAACAGAACGGTCACCAGTGCGGCGGGGTTTGCCTCGATCTTGTCGGCGAAGTCCGTGATGGACGAGCCGCGGCGCAGCCGGATAACAGTGTTGCCGTCGCCGCGGGGTACGCTCACGCCACCCAGCGACGGGGCGCTCATCTGCTCAAGTTCCTGGCGCTTTGCGCGCTTCGACTTGCGCTGCTTGCCACGTCCGGCGCCGCCCTTGCCGAAGGCACCCTGGGTGCCGCCGCGTCCGCGGCCGCCCTTGCCAAAGCCACCACCGGCGGGAGCACCGCCGCCGCCACCGGGACCACCGGTTCCGGGAGCGCCGCCCGGGCGTCCGGGACCACGGCCACCGGCACCGGGACGTCCCGCACCGGCCGGAGCCGGGCGTTCAGTACGGTTGGGCATCATGCCCGGAGTGGGACGGTTTCCACCGGCACCACCGGGACGAGGTGCACCCGGACGCGGGCCACCGGCACCTGCTGCCGGACGCGGCCCGCCAGCGCCGGCCGCGGGACGGGGACCACCGGGACGGGGGCCACCAGCGCCTGCTGCGGGACGCGGACCGCCGGGGCGGTCGCCGTCGGTACGGCCGCCACCCGGGCGGGGCATGCCCTGCGAGGTTGCGAACGGGTTGTTGCCCGGACGGGGAGCACGCTCACCGTCGCCGCCACGGCCGCGGGGCATGCCCTGGGAGGTGGCGAAGGGGTTGTTGCCCGGACGGGGACCGCCGGGACGCGGGGCGGAGCTGCCTGCCGAGCCGCCCTGTCCGCCGGGGCGGGTGGGGGCCGCCGGAGTTTCAGCCTTGGGGGCCGGGCGTGCACCGGGCTTTGCGCCGGTAGACGGAGCAGTGCCGGTGGACGGAGTGGCGGACGCAGCCGGAGCTGCGGGCTGGCTGAAAGCAGGTGCCGCCGGAGCCGACGCAGCAGGCTGGGCCGGTGCTGCGGGAGCAGCCTGGGTGGGTGCCTGCACCGCGGGGGCCGGAGCCTTGGGGGCAGCCGGGCCGGGAGCCGGAGTTGAAGGACGCGCTTCTGCGGCCGGGGCGGGCGCCTTGGGCGCGGCCGCCGGTGCTGAGGCCTTGGCAGCAGCGTCGGGGAAGGCGTTGCGCAGTTTACGCACAACGGGGGCCTCAATGGTGGAAGAGGCAGAGCGAACGAATTCGCCCAGTTCCTGCAGTTTTGTCACTGCATCTTTGGAAGTAATACCGAGCTCTTTGGCGAGCTCGTGTACGCGGACCTTGGCCACATTTCTCCTGTCTCGGTCCGCACCGAGCCAGGCACGAACCGTCTACTTCTTACTGCGGACCCCAGCCGCGATTATTGCGAAAGGGCCCATTGCAGAGCGCAACAAAGTTGTCATCGTTGCGCACTCATCGCTGGGAACTCATCGGGTTTCCATCAGATTTCTGACCCGCTTTCAGGTTGGACGGTTGGTGTTGCAGTTGCCGTGGTGCCTGCAACATTCGTTTCCGGCTTGATCCAGTGTTCGACGGCGGCAGTTCCGGTTGCGCCCGGAAGGGCACGTCCGAAAGCCCGCCGCTTGATCGCCAGAGCCAGGCACGATTCGCTGGGGTGCAGCCAAGCACCCCGGCCAGCCAGCCGGCGTCGTTCATCCACCAGGACAGCGGTTGATCCGCTGCCTTCGGCGACGAGCCGGAGCAATTCCGACCGCAGGCCCTTCTTCCGGCATCCGATGCAGGTACGCTCAGGTTGATTTCCGGTGGAAAGCACTGCCACGGTCATCTTCCTGACATTCATATCTGCTGGCCCCGGGAATGCCGGGCCCTCCGCCGTATCAGCGAAAGGGGCAAACTCAGGGCACAAAGGTGCCGGCCGCTGGGCGCGGCCTTTTCTATTCTAGCCCCTCGGGGCCGTTCTACCCGAAACCGCAGAGCAGTTCCGGCGTGGCCGCACCGTGGACGGCGGACTAGCTGTCGCGGCCGGCCGCCGCATCGGAAACGATGTCGATGCGCCAGCCGGTCAGTTTGGCTGCCAGGCGGGCGTTCTGGCCTTCCTTGCCGATGGCCAGGGAAAGCTGGTAATCGGGAACCACCACGCGGGCAGAACGGGTGGCTTCATCGGTGATGGTGACCGAATTCACCCGCGAAGGCGACAATGCGCTGGCGATGAAGGTGGCGGGGTTCTCGCTGAAATCGACGATGTCGATCTTTTCGTCGTTCAGTTCGGTCATAACGGCCCGCACGCGGGAGCCCATTTCACCGATACAGGCACCTTTGGCGTTGATGCCGGCGGTATTTGCCTTGACGGCGATCTTGGTGCGGTGCCCGGCTTCGCGGGCCAGCGCAACGATCTCCACCGAGCGGTCCGCGATTTCGGGGACTTCCAGTTCGAAGAGCTTCCGGACGAGCCCCGGGTGGGACCGGGACAGCGTGACAGACGGGCCCTTGGTGCCGCGGTGCACGTCGATCACCAGTGCGCGCAGGCGGTTGCCGTGGATGTACTTCTCCCCCGGCACCTGTTCGGGCGGGGGCAGAAGCGCTTCGACGGTACCCAGGTTGACCTGGACCATGTGCGGGTTGTGGCCCTGTTGGATGGTACCGGCGACGAGTTCGCCTTCGCGGCCCTTGAACTCGCCCAGGACGTTATCGTCCTCAACGTCGCGGAGCCGCTGCAGGATGATCTGGCGTGCGGTGCTGGCGGCGATGCGGCCGAAGCCCTCGGGGGTGTGCTCGAACTCGCCGATGGGGGCACCGTCGTCGTCAATCTCCACGGCCCAGATAGTCACGTGGCCGCTCTTGCGGTCCAGTTCCGCGCGGGCCTTTTCGAAGGCGCCCGGCGACTTGTGGTAGGCCACCAGGAGGGCCTGCTCGATGGTGGGGATCAGGAGGTCCAGCGGGATTTCACGCTCACGCTCCAGAAGTCTCAGTGCGCTCATGTCAATATCCATCAGGCCTCCTCAGAAGGTCCATTGTGTTCAGGTTCCAGACCGGCCTCATTGAGGTGGCTGAATTCGATCTCGACTTTTCCGTTGCGGATCCTGTCGAAAGGAAGCTTGACGGGATCGCCCTGCCTGGGCTTCATCCCCTTTTTGACGGCGATCTCGGGCACGATGGTGACGCCGGATTCGTCCACTGCCTGGATTCGGCCCGTGACGTTCTCGCCCTGGAGGACGTTCACCTTCACCATCCGCCCCTTGGCGCGGTGCCAGTGGCGCGGCTCGGTCAATGGCCGTCCGACGCCGGGCGAGGAGACTTCGAGATCGTAGGGACGGCCGTCGTCGCCGGGATCGTTGTCCAGCACATCAGAAAGCACCTTGGAGATATCCGCAATGACGTCAAGGCCGACTCCGCCGGTTTCCTCCTGCGGCAGGTCCACCACTACGTGGACCACACGGTGGGAACCGGGGATGATGGCCACGTCCTCAAGGTACAGGCGGTTGGCCTGGACCGAGGGTTCAAGGAGCGCCCTGAGCCGTGCAGCTTCCGGATTGTGTGCGGCCTCAGCCCTGCCCGTTCCGGTATGGTCTGATGAAGCCATGGCTTCTGCATTGCTCACGATGCCGGCTGCCTCCCTATAGATGATGTTGTTTACTAGCGTAGCTATTTTACCGGTTCATTGGTGCACGGAGTTTCCCCCTTGGCGTGACACCATGGTCTGTTGTGAAAGACGACAACCAGGAAAACCGCCCGCGGATGCGCTATTTCCGGTATGCCGTTTTTTCGCTCGCGGCCCTGCTCGTCCTCAGCCTGGGTTTCGCTTTGATTCCGCCTGAACCGCCCGCTCCTGCGGAACCGCCCTTCTCCGAACAGGCACGGGCGGCGGCATTGGAGGACGCTTTGGAGTTGAGGTCGGCGGGGATGGAACTTGCCGCTTCCGGAGCAGGCGGCGCGGCGGAGACTTCCGTGGCAGATGCCGCCACCCAGGTTGTGACATTGCTGACCTTCCAGGCCCGGGCGCTGCTCCTGCCCGGGAACGCCGCCTCCACCGGCGCTGGAGCGTCACCCGCAGCATCCACGGCACCCGGCTCCGCGTCAACGGGGGTTCCGGCCGCCGCTCCGCGTTCCTCCGGTGCTCCTGCCACGGGTTCTGCTGCCGGAGGTTCTGCTGCCACAACCACGTTGCCCAAACTGGGAGCGGACCTCGCCGCCAGTGGCCGGCAACGGCTCAAAGACGCAGAGACAGCCGACGGCGGCATGGCACGTTTGCTGGCCGCCGTCGGCACGGCGCAGCTCCTCGCCGCCGAACGGCTGGGAGTGCCGGCCGGCACAGGCAGCGAAGCGGCCCCAGGCCAAGGAACCGCGGGCAAAGAAGCACAGACCCAAGATGCAGCTACCCAGGCATCAGGTTCCCCATCGGGAGCTTCCCGGGAGACGGCGCCCGGACAGGAAGGTTCCGAGGCAGCGGCGCCGCAAGCCACAACGTGCCCGGCCCCGCCGCCTTCTGACGGCGTCAGCCTGGGAGCCGCCCTGGTGGTGGCCGCCGGCGCCGAACTGGAGACGGTGTACGGCTACCAGGCAGCACTCAGCCGCCTGCCTCCTGAAGCTGCCGGACCGGCGTCGGAATACCTTGCCCGGCACCAGGACCTTGCGGCCGAAGGCCGGGAGTATGCGTTAACGCAGTGCGGCACGCCACCACTCCAGCCGCCGGGATACGTCCTGGGCCAAGGGTTCCTCGACTCGCCCGCGGCCGGACTCGCCGGACTGGAAGCTGACACCTTGCCGCCGTACGCCGATGTCGTGGCGCTGGCCGGCGGTGCCACGCGCGCGTGGGCACTCGCGGCCCTCCAGGACGCGGCGCGCCGCGCCCAGCACTGGGGCGCCGGCCCGGATCCGCTCCCGGGCCTTGTCCTTGACGAAGCGCACCTTCCGCAACTGCCGCAGTGACGGGGCGTGGCGTTCCCGCGGACGAAGCAACACGCGTGCCGGCACGGCGAGCGCGGGCGGCTACCCGCTTGGTACGGCGAACCCTGGTTTCCCTCCGCCATGCTGGCAAGCGCGGGCACCGGATGGTTTGCTATGGGGATGGACACAGCGGGCACATCCTCCTTCCATGACAACGAACCGCATCGCAACGACATGGCCCAGCGCCTGAACTGGTTGCGGGCGGGCGTCCTGGGCGCCAATGACGGGATTGTCTCCGTGGCAGCAATCGTGGTGGGCGTCGCAGGAGCAACTGCCGCGTCCGGCCCGATCCTTGCTGCCGGTGCCGCCGGCCTGGTGGGCGGCGCCGTGTCCATGGCGCTTGGCGAATACGTCTCGGTCAGCAGCCAGAGCGACAGCCAAAAGGCGCTGATCGACAAGGAACGGCGGGAGTTGGCTGAAGAACCTGAGCTTGAACTGGCAGAGCTCACGGCGATTTACCAGGCCAAGGGCCTGAGCGAGGAAACTGCCGGGAAGGTGGCGGCAGAGCTGACCGCGCACGACGCACTGGCCGCACACCTCTCCGCCGAACTCAATATTGACGAGGACGACATCGTCAGCCCCTGGCACGCCGCATTTGCTTCGGCCGTGTCTTTCGTGATTGGCGCCGTGCTGCCCATGTTGGCCATCCTGCTCCCACCGCCGGAGGTCCGGGTGCCTGTCACTTTTATCGCCGTGCTCCTGGCATTGGCACTGACCGGCGCACTGGGTGCCTGGATCGGCGGGGGGTCCAGGTTCCGGGCCGCCCTCCGGGTAGTGGTGGGCGGTGCACTTGCCCTCGCCGCCACCTTCAGCATCGGCAACCTGCTGGGGGCCACGGGCGTGGTCTGAAGCGGAGCTGGCGTACCGGCCGCACCGGCGGACTTAGGCTGGGACTGTGAGCCAGCCAGCGGCAGTACCCATCCCACCGGACCTCACTGCGCGCTACACCCGAAGCAGTGCCGGGCGGGCCTGGCTGGCGTCCCTGCCGGACCTCATCAAGGGCCGCTTGGAGAACTGGCAGCTGACCCCGGACCTCCTCCCCGGCGCCTTGCCCTGGAACGGGCACGGCGGAATCGTCATCCCGGTGCGGCAGGTCAGCGGCGGCCGGGCTGCCCTGAAAATCGCCTTTCCGCACGATGAAGCCAGGGTTGAGAGGCACGCCTTGGCCCTCTGGCAGGGCCGGGGCGCGGTAGGGCTGCTCGACTCAGACGCGGGCACCTGCGCCATGCTCCTGGAACGGCTCGACGGCGAACGCTCGCTGGCCACCGTGCCCATGGATGAGGCCGTGGAGGTCTGGTCCATGCCTGGTGCGGCAGCTGAGCATCATTCCGGACACCCGGCCGCAGTGGTTGGAATTCGAGCACATCGCCGCGCGGGCGGAGCAATGGAGCGACGACCTGCCTGCGGACTGGGAACAGCTGGGACGCCCCTTCCCCCGGTGGCTCCTGGAGGCGGCGCTGGAGGTTTGCCAGACCCGGGGCGCGGTGGGCAGGCGTTCGGGCCGCGACGTCCTGGTCCACACGGACCTGCATTACCTCAACGTCCTGGCGCGCCCGGCGGGACCAGCAGTTGGCGGACAGCCAGCGGAGGGCCAGGCAGCGTCCGGGCAGCCAGCGGCGGGACGGGCAGTTGAGCATCCACGGACGACGGCAGGATACGCAGCGATCGATCCCCAGCCGATGATCGGTGAGCCGGAGTTCGCCGTGGCGCCGCTGTTGTGGAACCGGCTCTCCGAATTGCCATTGGACGATCCTGCGGCCGGCCTGCTCCGGCGCTGCACCGGGTTCAGTTCCGCTGCCGGCCTGGACCCGGAGGTGGCGCGGCAATGGGGCGTTGCCCGGGAAGTGGAGAACGCCTTGGAGTATGCGGGCAAAGCGGGGCATCAAGGGGATCTCGCAAGGTCCCTGTGGGTGGCCAGCACACTCGCTGGCCGGACCCTTGAAGGGCTGCCCCCGGCGCACCGGCTGCCCGAGCCGGGAGAGGCAGTAGGCCACGCCGGCGCAGCACTCTAGGTCCGATCACTCACCAGGTATGACCAAGTGCTGGCGCCGGCCGTGCACCGGCGCTGCTCACGTACCGCGGACGGCTGCAAGTGCGGAGCCGACGGCGGCGACTGCAGTCCCTACCTCTTCCCCCCGGGTCTGCCAGTTACTCACGGAAACACGCAGGACGTCCCGGTCCCGCCAGCGGGAGCCGGACATCCACACCCTGCCATCCTCGATAATCCGTGCCGTCACGGCTCGTGTGGTGGCGTCGTCCCCGAAGGCCACGCTCACCTGGGTGTACTCCACGTCGTTGAGCACCTCTACACCGTCCATGCCCGCCAACCCGGCAGCGATCTCCGACGCGGCAGCCGCCAGCCCCAGCACCTGGGCTGCCACGCCGTCGCGGCCCAGGCTCTTCAGTGCCGCCCACACCGGGACGCCCCGGGCACGGCGGGACAGTTCGGGAACTTTCTCGAAGGGATCCCCCGGCCCTTCGGCGTCGTGGACCAGGTAGCTGGTGTGCAAGCCCATCGCCGATCGGAGGGCGGCGGCGTCCCGCACCACCGCGATGCCGCAGTCGTATGGCACGTTCAAGGTCTTGTGCGCGTCTGTCCCCCATGAATCGGCGTCTTCGTAGCCGCGGATCAGGTGGCGCAGTTCCGGCACCGCCGCGGCCCAGAGGCCGAAAGCGCCGTCGACATGGACCCAGGCGCCATGTTTCCTGGCAATCCGGATGGCTTCGGGGAAGGGATCAAAAGCGCCTGAATGGAGGTTCCCTGCCTGCAGGCACACGAGGGCCGGCCCGGCATTCCCCGTAAGTGCTGCTTCCAGTGCAGCGGGAATCAGGCGCCCCTGGTCATCCGCTTCCACCACCACGGGCCTGCCCAGCCCGAGGTAACGGAGGCCTAGGTCCACGGTTTCGTGCCGCTCCCTGCCAACAAAACATCGGATGCGGGGAGCGCCGCTCAGCCCGTCGCGGTCCAGGTCCCAGCCGCCGTCCGCCAGGAGCCGCCACCGCCCGGCAGCCATCCCCGTGAAGTTAGCCATCGTGGCTCCGGTGACAAAGCCGACGTCGGATCCGGCCGGGAGCCCCAACAGTTCCAGCAGCCAGGCTCCGGCGCTTTCTTCAATGGCTGCCATGGCGGGAGTGGCGTAGCGGAGGCCGGCATTCTGGTCCCAGGCGCTGACCAGCCAGTCCGAGGCAAGGGCAGCCGGTAAGGTTCCGCCGATAACCCAGCCGAAGAAGCGGCCGGACGGCATGGCCATGAGCCCCGGCGCGGCTGTCCTTGCCAGAAGGTCCACAACGTCTGCAGCAGGCATGCCGGAAGTCGGCAAAGGCCCGCCGAACGCCCCGGTCAGGTCGTGGGCAGGGAGGCGGGGTCCCACGGGCCGGTCAGAAAGGCTCTGAAGCCAGGCTGTGGCGTGGCCGGCCGCCGCAGATAAAGCCTTGCCGCACTCATCGTTACCCTGTGGCATATCTGCATGCTACGCCGGGCGGTTCACGGCCACGAGAGCCTGCCCTACCCCTGCTGGGTGAAGTTTTCCTGCCAAACGTCGTAGCCGAGCTTGATGATGAGGGCTGCCACCACCACAAGGAAGACTACCCGGACAAATTTGCTGCCCTGTGCCACAGCGGTCCGGGCTCCCAGATACCCGCCGGCCATGTTGGCAAGGCCCAGCAACAGGCCCAGCGCCCACAGGATGGACCCGTGCGGCAGGAAGAACAGAAGGGCCCCCGCGTTGGTCGCCATGTTGACGATCTTCGCCTTGGCACTGGCTTCCAGGAAGGCGTAGCCCATAGCCGAGACCAGGGCGATGACCAGGAATGACCCGGTGCCCGGGCCGATCAGGCCGTCGTAGAAACCGATCACGGCACCGATCAGGCAAGCAACCACGTAGTGTTTGTGGCCGTCATGCCGGAGTGCGGTGATGTGCCCGGCGTCCGGTTTCAAGGCCGTAAAGAGCGCCACCGCAACGAGTGCGGCCACGATGATCGGTTTGAAGACATTGGACGGCAAGGTGGCGGCGAGTATGGCGCCGCCGAAACTCCCGGCCAGGGCAATGACGGCCATCGGCACCGCGGTCCGGAGGTCCGGTCCCACACGCCGGTAATAGGTGACGGCGCTGGTGGCGGTGCCGAAAATGGAGCCCATCTTGTTGGTCGCCAGTGCCTGGACGGGCGTCACGCCCGGCACCAGCAGCAGGGCGGGGAGCTGGATCAGCCCGCCCCCGCCCACCACGGCATCCACCCAGCCGGCAGCGAAACCGGCCACCACAATCAGGACCAGTGTTGTCAGCCCGAGGGATTCAAGCCCGGGAAGCACTCCCGGGGTCAGGACGCGCGGACGGCGTTGACCACATAGTCAACGGCCTTGTCCACGGCGACGTTCTCGGCGTCACCGCTGTGCCGGTCCTTGATCTCCACGACGCCGTCCACCAAGCCCCGGCCGACGGCGAGGATGGTGGGGACGCCCAGGAGTTCGGCGTCGCCGAATTTTACGCCGGGCGAGACCTTGGGCCGGTCGTCAAGCAGGACTTCCAGGCCTGCAGCCCCGAGGTCCGCTGCCAGCTTCTCGGCGGTGGCGAAGATGTCCTCGCCCTTGCCCACTGCCACCACATGGACGTCCGCCGGCGCTACGGCCCGGGGCCAGACCAGGCCCCTGGCGTCGTGGTTCGATTCCGCCAGCGCTGCCACCGCACGGGTGACGCCTACGCCGTAGGACCCCATGGTGACGGTGACCTGCTTGCCGTTCTGGTCCAGGACCTTCAGCTCCAGGGCTTCGGCATACTTGCGGCCGAGCTGGAAGATGTGGCCCATCTCGATGCCGCGGGCAGTCTCCAGGGGGCCGGAGCCGTCCGGGGCGGGATCACCTTCGCGGACCTCGGTGCATTCGATGACACCGTCCCAGGTGAAGTCCCGGCCTGCCACCAGCCCGAAAACGTGCTTGCCGGCTTCATTGGCCCCGGTAATCCAGGTGGTGCCGCTGACGATGCGCGGGTCGACGAGGTAAAGGATTTTGGTGGCGCTTTCGGCACCCAGCAGCGGCTGGTCCAGCGTCAGGCCGGGTCCAAGGTAGCCCTTGACGATCAGCGGCTGCTTCTTGAGGTCCTCGTCGTTCGCAGCTTCCAGTCCGATCTCGCCGGCGATGGGCAGGAAGGATCCGATGTTCGCCTCGACGCGCTTCAGGTCCACTGCCCGGTCGCCGGGCACGCCGATGGCCACAAGCTGGCGTTCCCCGGTGGGCAGGGTGACGGCGAGCACCACGTTCTTGAGTGTGTCCGCCCCGGTCCAGGCGCCGCCGTCGGCCTCGGTGCGCGGTGCAAGCTGGTTGCTTGCCGCCACCAGTGTTTCGATGGTGGGGGTATCCGGGGTATCGAGCACTTCGGCGGCGGGGGCGCCGGTGAAGTCGATGGCCGCGGGTGCCACCGTGGTGACGGCCTCGACGTTGGCTGCGTACCCGCCGGCGGAGCGGACGAAAGTGTCTTCGCCGATGTCGGTGGGGTGCAGGAACTCTTCGCTCTTTGACCCGCCCATGGCACCCGCCGTCGCGGTGACCGGGACGACTTCCAGGCCAAGCCGCTCGAAGATGCGCAGGTAGGCACCGCGGTGGGCAGCGTAGCTGGCGTCCAGGCCGGCGTCGTCCACGTCAAAGGAGTAGGAGTCCTTCATGATGAACTCGCGCCCGCGCAGCAGGCCGGCCCGGGGGCGGGCCTCATCACGGTACTTGTTCTGGATCTGGTACAGGCTGAGCGGGAGGTCCTTGTAGGAGGAGTAAAGGTCCTTGACCAGCAGCGTGAACATTTCCTCGTGCGTTGGGGCCAGCAGGTAGTCCGCGCCCTTGCGGTCCTGGAGACGGAAGAGGCCTTCGCCGTACTCGGTCCAGCGGTTGGTGGCCTCATAGGGTTCCCGCGGCAGGAGCGCCGGGAAGTGTACTTCCTGGGCGCCGATGTTCGCCATTTCCTCGCGGATAATGGCCTCGACCTTGCGCAGGACGCTGAGCCCCAGCGGAAGCCAGGTGTAGATCCCGGGGGCCGCCCGGCGGATGTAGCCCGCGCGGACCAGAAGCCGGTGGCTGGCCACCTCGGCGTCAACGGGATCTTCACGCAGCGTGCGCAGGAAAAGCTGGGACAGTCTTGTAACCACGGGTGGATATCCGTTTCTGGGGAGGTGCTGGATCAGCAGGGCCGGACAAATTCGTCTGGGTACTAATCTACCGGCACGGGACACCTGGCCCCGACTCCCCCGGGAGATCCTGTGCCCTGGCCGAAGCACGGCCACGGCGGAGACAGTAGAGCCACGCCCGGGAATACAAAGCCCCTGGCCCCCCTCGAGGCTGGTCATTGCATCCGGGCGTGGCTCAACGCCGTTATTCGCCTAAGTACTGGTGAGGACTGGTGAGACCGCCCACGCCACTCCAGCGCAGCTAGTTCGAACCTAAGTGATGGCCCCCACATTTATCAAGTGCTTTTCCATTCAAAGCTGTTGATTACTTGCAGGTCCGCGCTTAGGTTTAATTCATCAGGTGATGAATTAAGGCCTACCGGCCCGGCACCTGCGGTTCAGCGGAGGCGGGACATGTCACGTTCGGCAGCGGAAATTACCCGAAGAACGCCCGACGGCGGGGCGGTGGCGGCCAGCGGCCTGACGGTGGTGCGGGGAAGGGTTCCCGTCCTGCGGGAGCTGGACTTCGCGATTCCGACCGGACAAATTACCGGACTGCTGGGGCCATCAGGAAGCGGAAAGACCACACTGATGCGGGCCATCGTGGGCGTGCAGCGCATCACTTCAGGCTCCGTGCGGGTCCTGGGGCTGCCAGCAGGAAGCAAAATGCTACGGCGCCAGGTGGGGTATGTAACACAATCACCCAGTGTCTACCCGGACCTGACCGTGCAAGGCAACGTGCGCTACTTCGGGGCCATGCACCGCAAAAGCGCAGCCGAGGCAGCAGAGGCGATTGCCGCCGTCGGGCTTGAACCGCAGGCGCGGCAGAAGACGGGGGACCTGTCCGGGGGCCAGCTCAGCCGGGTGTCCCTCGCCTGCGCGCTGGTGTCCCGCCCGCGGCTGCTGGTGCTGGATGAACCGACGGTGGGTCTGGACCCTGTGCTGCGGGCGGACCTGTGGAGCCGTTTCCGCGACATGGCCGCGCAAGGAACAACGCTGCTGGTGTCGAGCCATGTCATGGAGGAAGCCAGCCACTGCGAGACTCTGCTCCTGCTTCGGGAAGGCCTGCTGCTGGCCCAGCTGACGCCGGCAGAGCTGAGCAGGCGCGGCCACAGCGCGGACCTGGAAAAAGCCTTCCTGCACATCATCCAGGAGGCAGGCGGCCAACGCGGCCCCACTGTGCAGGATCAAGACCAGAACAGGGCGGCAAGGAACCGGGCCGCACAGGACAGGAGCGTGCGGTGATGGATGTCCTGATGATGCTCGCAACCACGCGACGGGTGCTGGAGCAGCTCCGCCACGACCACCGCAGCATCGCCATGATCCTGGTGGTTCCAGCGCTGCTGCTCACGGCGGTCTACTTCCTGTTCGAGAACGAGACGCTGCCGCCCGGGTCGCCGCGCACCTTCGACCGCGTGGGGCTGATGATGCTGGCCATTTTCCCGTTTGTGGTGATGTTCCTGGTCACCTCCATCACCATGCTGCGTGAGCGCACCTCGGGAACGCTGGAACGGTTGCTCACCACCCCTGTCCACAAGGCGGACCTGCTGTTTGGTTACGGCCTGGCATTTTCCATTATGGCCGCGCTGCAGTCCCTGGTTGCTACCGCTGTGGCGTACTGGATCTTCGACCTCGATATTGCGGGCGCGCCCGGCTTCGTAGTCCTGATCGCCGTGATCAATGCAGTCCTGGGGGTTGCCCTTGGCCTGCTGTGTTCGGCGTTTGCCCGGACCGAATTCCAGGCAGTCCAGTTCATGCCGGTGGTGGTGGTGCCGCAAATCCTCCTGTGCGGACTGTTCGTGGCCCGCGACCACATGAATGATGTCCTCGAGGCCATCTCGAATGTCCTTCCGTTGACGTTCTCAGTGGACGCCCTGCAGGAGATTGCCGCCAACGCGGAAGCTACCGGGCAGATGTGGCAGGATGCGGCCATAATGGGAGCCATTGTGCTGGGCGTCCTGGTGCTGGCCTCGCTGACGCTGCGCCGGCGGACTGCGTGAGCCTGCCGGAAGGCAACCCCATGCCGGTACGGCGGGGACGGCGCGGCGGGACAACCGCATCCAGGGAGCGGATCCTGGATGGCGCTCGCCGGCTGTTCGCCGAACACGGTTTTGAGGGCACCAGCCTGCGCCAGGTGGCTCGGGCGGCGGGAGTGGACCCTGCCATGGTCCACCACTTCTTCAACGGCAAGGATGAACTCTTCGCCCTGAGCGTGGAGCTTCCGGCTGACCCGGAGGAGGTGCTGGCGGGTGTCTCGTCCGCCCGCCCCGAGCAGCGGGCCGAGTTGATCGTCCGCGCCGTCCTGCGACTCTGGGAAAGCCCCGCCCAGCCAAGCCTGGTGGCCTTCCTGCGCGGCACGCTTGGCTCCAAGGCCCGGACCGCGCTCCTCCGGGAACTGGTGACCAGGACTGTGGTCAGCCGGATCACGGCGGGAGTGCCGGGGACGCCCCAGGAAGTTGCCCTGCGCGGAGACCTGGTGGCAACGCAGATGGTGGGACTGATGATGGTCCGCTACGTGGTCCGCCTGGAACCCCTTGCATCGGCGGCGCCGGAGGAAATCGTCCGGCTCGTTGCCCCGAACGTACAGCGGTACCTCACCGGGGACTTATCTGAGCAGGGCGGCCGCTGAGTCCAGCAGGCCACTGGCCCGCGAGACACGCCATGGGAACCGGAGTGGGTGTGACTGTGGCTAGAAAAGAACTGTAGCGAACGTCCCCACCTGCCGGAAGCCCACCCGCTCGTACGTGGCGCGGGCGCGCAGGTTGAAGCCGTTGACGTAGAGGCTTGTGATGGGCGCGACTTTCCGGGCCTGCTCCACCACGGCTGCCATATATCCGGCGCTCAGGCCCTGGCCCCGATAGAGCGGGTTCATCCAGACGCCCTGGATTTGGGTGACCTCGGATGTCACAGCACCGAGTTCGGCCTTGAACACCACCTCCCGGGCGTTGTTCAGGTGGACCAGGGAATGGCCCTGCCGGATCAGTCCTTCCACCCGGCGGCTGTAGAACTCCCTGCCGCCCAGGAACGGCGAATACCCCACTTCTTCCTCGAACATGGCGGCGCAGGCGGGAAGGATGCGGTCAAAGTCGGCAAGGTTTCCGGGCGCAAGTCCAGGATGGGGTTTGATGGGCGGCGGGCCCTCGATGGTCATCAGGGGCTGGTCCGCACGGACCTCGTGGGCGCGGTGGCCACGTTCCGTGAGCTCCGAGTGCAGGGCCAGGACTGATTGGGCCGGGCCGAAGGCTGAGGCGTACCGGCGGCCGGATTTGTTGGCCACCTCCGCGACCGCCCCGGCGAGCTCGGGGTCCAGCTGTACCGGCACCAGGTTGGCCCCTGCCCAGCACGCGCCCACCAGGATGCCGTCGTCGAAAACGCCGATGACGCCAGCGCCGCCACTGGTGGGTGCGGCGGTGCCGGCGGCATGCAAGTGGGCGAGGATGAAGACGTTGGTGACCGGGTCCTGCTGCGCCAGCAGCCTGAGCGCGGCAGTATCCGTCCCGTCCAGGGTGCGGACGGAAATGCCCGGGGGGTCGGTGACGTCCTTACGAGACGCTAACCACGGGGC
The DNA here is from genome assembly GCF_059091705.1 of Arthrobacter sp. Ha26. Classification (NCBI taxonomy): domain Bacteria; kingdom Bacillati; phylum Actinomycetota; class Actinomycetes; order Micrococcales; family Micrococcaceae; genus Arthrobacter; species Arthrobacter sp. Ha26. The sequence continues at coordinate 319,045 of NZ_JBNHGX010000004.1, read as the reverse complement.
TACCTTTGACAGCATCTTCGCCATCGGCCTCCCCCATCTCTTCCGCGATACGCATGGCCTCTTCGATCAGTGTCTCAACAATTTGGCTCTCAGGCACAGTCTTGATGACTTCACCCTTCACAAAGATCTGGCCCTTGCCGTTGCCGGAAGCAACACCAAGATCCGCCTCGCGGGCTTCGCCCGGACCGTTCACCACGCAACCCATCACGGCCACGCGCAGCGGGATCTCCATGCCTTCCAGGCCGGCGGTGACCTGTTCCGCCAGGGTGTACACGTCCACCTGGGCACGGCCGCAGGACGGGCAGGAGACAATTTCGAGCTTGCGCGGGCGCAGGTTCAGGGACTGCAGGATCTGGTTGCCCACCTTGATTTCCTCCACTGGCGGGGCCGAGAGGGAAACCCGGATGGTGTCGCCGATGCCCCGGGACAGGAGCGCACCGAAGGCCGTGGCGGACTTGATGGTTCCCTGGAACGCCGGACCGGCCTCGGTCACGCCGAGGTGCAGCGGCCAATCGCCTTTTTCCGCCAGCATCTCGTAGGCGGCCACCATGATCACGGGGTCGTTGTGCTTCACGGAGATCTTGAAGTCGTGGAAGCCGTGCTCCTCAAACAGGGACGCTTCCCAGACGGCGGATTCGACCAGCGCCTCAGGAGTTGCCTTGCCGTACTTCTTGAGGATTCCCGGTTCCAGCGAGCCGGCGTTCACGCCGATGCGGATGGATGTGCCGTGATCACGGGCAGCCGCGGCGATTTCTTTGACCTGGTCATCGAACTTGCGGATGTTTCCCGGGTTCACGCGGACGGCGGCGCAGCCTGCTTCGATGGCGGCGAAGACATACTTCGGCTGGAAGTGGATGTCGGCGATGACCGGGATCTGGGACTTCTTGGCAATGATCGGCAGTGCTTCGGCGTCATCCGCCGAGGGGCACGCGACGCGCACAATGTCGCAGCCGGACGCGGTGAGCTCCGCGATCTGCTGCAGCGTGGCATTGATGTCGGTGGTGGGTGTGGTGGTCATCGACTGCACGCTGATGGGGAAATCAGAACCGACTCCCACTGAACCGACTTTGATCTGTCGGGTCTTGCGGCGGGGGGCAAGGACGGGTGGCGGTGCTGAAGGCATTCCCAAACTGACCGAGGTCACGCGGACTCCTAAAATTGAAAAGGTGGACGGCTACGCGGCGAGGCCGGCCAGCATGCCGGTGATGGGAGACCACTCCGTAATGCGGGTTCCGGCAATAACCCCGGCCGCCGCGAAGGGGTCCTGCTTGAGGATCGAGTTCAGGGCGGCCTCGTCGGCAGCCTTGAAGATCAGCAGCGCTCCCGCTCCGTCACCGTAGGGCCCGCTCGCCAAGATGGCCCCATCCTGGGCCAGGCCGGCGGTCCATTCGCGGTGCGCCGGACGGGCCTCACTGCGTGCTTCGGTGGAATCGGCGGCGTAAACGTACTCAACGGCAAAAACTGTCATACGGCTACCCTATCGCCCTGCCCGCGGTTGCACGCATCCGGGCGGCCTCCCGGGATTCTTCCCACACCCGCGTCAAAGCTTGTCCTAGGACAGGAACAGGACCTTGACGGCCGCTGCAGTTCCGGCCGCCCAGAGCATGGAGGTCAGTGTTCCAATGATGAACCGTTCCGCAGCCACCGGCGTTTCCTTCAACTCAGCAAACCTGCCCAGGCCCTTGATGGCCACGATATAGGCGATGGCCACCGGCTGCCCGGTGAGGATAGCCAGGCAAACCCCGAGCCTTTCCAAGACTCCGATGATTGCCCCGCCCCGCAGGATGCGCTGGGTGGGAGCCGGGGGCTCCCCGGTAGAACCGGACGACGGCGGCACATCGGTGGGGGCCGTCAGCTCACCATCCACGCTTTGGATGTCGGCGTGTGCGGCATCCACGGTGACGTCAGCGGCGGGGTCCTCTGCCGCCCGCCTGGCCTCGCCGGCAGCCTTGGCGGCATCTGCTTTTTCGTCAATAGTCCGGGCGAGCCGGAACACCAGGGCCGTCACGGGCCAGCCCACGAAGCCGGCCACGAGCAGTGCCACCGTGATCCAGAGTGCGCTCACGTCTCTCCTTCATTCCGGGGCTGTACTGTTCCGGCTTGGGTTGTTCCGGCCGGGGCTGTTCCAGGCTGTGCGTGGGGGTCGGAAATGCGGGTGCGCGCATACTCGAGGAGCATGGCTGCTGCCGGCCTGGCTGCCCATTCTTCCTGCCAGCCGGACCGGAGGACCGCACGGCTCACCGATTGCTCCGTGATTCCGAGTTCCTGCGCGACGTGTTTCTGGCTGCCGTGTTTGCCTTCACCCGCCCGCAATGCGCGCAGCCTGTCCACTACCCGCCACTGCGCCTGCGTACGCTGCTGGACAAGGCGTCCGATCAGTCGAAGCACTGCCTGGGCGTTTGCACAGGCCATGGCACCCTCCTTGGCTTGGGCCGGGATCTCCTTGCCGCGGCCCATACTGCCCGCCACCACCGACAACGGCACCTGGCCCGCAGCGGTCTTCGCCAGCTCCACCGCTTTGCGCGCAGCAACGAAGCCGCTGCCGGACCCTTCCCGGGGGCTGCCGCCAGCAGCCAGCTGCACAGCACCGATACCGATCCCGACGTACCAGTAGCCGCTGCGAAGGGCATACAGGGCCACATCCACTACTTCGTCGGGCCGTTCCACCACGCCCTGTAGTTCGTCACCAACTGATCGTTCAAAGCGTGCGGGCGTGAGGCTCTGCAGTACGGAAATCAGCTCCGGGACGCGGTCGACGTCGGAGGTGCTGCCCCGCTGGTCAATGGTCAGAACGTACATATCGCAACCGTACCCAGCTGATCGGCAAGAATCAATCATAAATAGCTGATTATTAGATATCAGCGGGAAATGGCTGATCGGGGAATTCAGCTAAGCAGGTCTACACCGTGGACCAGAGGCCGTCCCCCGCGTATGCCCGGGCGTATGCCGCAGGCCATTACAGCAACAGAATCGTCACCCGAAGAGGTTCACTGGCTTGACGATGTCGGCGTAGATGAGAAGTGCACTCATACCCATCAATAACGCGGCCACCACGTAGGTCACCGGAAGGAGCTTGGCAATATCGAAGGCTCCCGGGTCCGGCTTGCCGAACAGTTTGGCCAGCTGGCGCCTGGCGCCTTCGTAGAGCGCGCCGGCAACGTGACCGCCGTCGAGGGGCAACAGCGGGACCAGGTTGAAGACCGCCAGCGCAAAGTTCAGCCCGGCCAACAGTCCGATCAGGGTTGCTACCCGCGACTGGACGGGAATCTCCTCCATGGCCGCCACTTCGCCGGCCACCCTGCCCACGCCCACCACGCTGATGGGCCCGTTCGGGTCCCGTGGTTCCTCGCTGAACGCTGCCTTCGCCACGCCCACCACCCGGGCGGGCAGGTTGAAGATCACGCCTGCCACCTGTTTGATGTTCTCCCCCGCCATGGGCAGCACGGACGACGCCGGCTGGGCCACCAGTTCGGTCTGCGCACCGATACCGAGGAAGCCGACGTCCTGGTACAGGAGGTTGCCGGCATCGTCCGTCGCCTGCCGGCCGTCCACTCCGATGATGGGCCGGGCAGACAGGACGGGGGTCACGGTGGTGGACACCGGTGAGCCGTCCCGCTCAACGGTGATGGCTACCTCGCGTCCGGCGGAGGCACGGATCCACTCGGTCAACTGGTCCCAGCTGGTGACGGTCTTCCCGTCGAAGGAGGTGACGGTATCGTTCGGCTTAAGGCCGGCGGCGGCGGCGGGAGTGAGCCGGCAGTCGGCAGAATCGGGGTCCACTGTTTCGCCGGCCGCCACCTGGCACTTGGAGACGTCCGAGATGGTGGTGGTAGCTGTGGCCATACCGAATCCCATCAGCAGTACAGCCGTCAGGATGACTCCCAGGATGATGTTCATGGCCGGCCCGCCCAGCATCACGATGATCTTTTTCCACACCGGAAGCCGGTAGAAAACCCGGTTTTCATCGCCCGGGCCCACTTCCTCGTGCGCCATCGACCGGGCTTCGGTGGCCAGGGTCTGGAACATTCCGGTGCTGGAGGGACGGACGGAGCCGTCCTCCTTGTTGGGCGGATACATCCCGATCATGGACACATAGCCGCCCAGCGGGATCGCTTTCACGCCGTACTCGGTTTCGCCCCTGCGCCGCGACCAGAGGGTAGGGCCGAAGCCGATCATGTACTTGGTGACACGGACCTTGAAGAGCTTGGCGGGCAGGAGGTGGCCCACTTCGTGGAGCGCGATGGAGGCGGCGATGCCGATAGCCACGAAGACGACGCCGAGGATAAAGAGGAGAACGGGGGTCATGGAGGTGCTTGCTGCTTCCTAGAGACTGCTGACTGCTAAACGTTCATTGGCGCGGGCACGTGCCCAGTTCTCAGCATCCAGCACGGATTCCACCGTCAGCCCGGAGGACCCTGGGTGTTCGCTGAGAACTGCTGCGACGGTGTCCACGATGTCGGTGAACCGGATGCGGCCTGCATGGAATGCCGTGACGGCTTCCTCGTTGGCGGCGTTGAAGACCGCCGGGAAGGTGCTGCCCTGTTTGGCGGCATCCTTGGCCAGGTCCACTGCCGGGAACGCCGCCACGTCCAAAGGCTCGAAAGTCCAGGTGGCCGCCTGGGTCCAGTCGCAGGCAGCGGCCGCTTTGGGCACCCTGTCCGGCCAGCCCAGGCCCAGTGCTATGGGGAGGCGCATGTCCGGCGGCGAGGCCTGGGCGATGATGGAGCCGTCGATGAACTGGACCATGGAGTGCACCACGGACTGGGGGTGGACCACCACGTCGATCCGGTCCAGCGGCACGTCGAAGAGCAGGTGGGCTTCGATGACTTCCAGCCCTTTGTTGACCAGGGTGGCGGAGTTTGTGGTGACCATAACCCCCATGTCCCAGGTGGGGTGGGCCAGCGCTTCCTGTGGAGTGACCTCGTGGAGTTCCTCCCGGTTCCGGCCGCGGAACGGGCCGCCGGAGGCTGTGAGGATCAGTTTCTCCACCTCGGCTGCCGAGCCCGAACGCAGGCATTGGGCGATCGCTGAATGTTCAGAGTCCACCGGAACGATCTGGCCTTCGCTGGCCGCTGCCTTGACCAGTTCCCCGCCCACGATCAGGGATTCCTTGTTGGCCAGGGCCAGGGTGGCGCCGGACTTGAGCGCCGCGAGGGTGGGCGCCAGTCCGATGGAGCCGGTAATCCCGTTGAGCACCACGTCCGCTTCGACCTCGGCGATCCTGGTGGAGGCCTCCGGCCCGGTGATGATTTCCGGCCGGTAGCCGCGTTTCCCCGCCGCGGCAGCCGCCTCGGCCACCAGCGTTGCGAGTTCGCCGGCGTCGCCCCCGGCAATGCCAATGGCGCCTGCGCCGGTATGCACGGCCTGGCGGGCGAGGAGTTCGAGGTTGCCACCCCCCGCGCTCAGCGCCACCACCTCGAAAAGGTGGGGGGCGCCGTCGACGACGTCAATCGCCTGGGTGCCGATGGAGCCGGTGGATCCGAGGAGGGCGATCTTGCGTGGCTGCATTGGTTAAGTATCGCGCACCATCCTTGGCCCGCTGAGCCTTGACCCAAGGCTCCTTGACCACAGGACGGCCGGGCGTAACGTGGAATGCGTGGACTGGCTCTCATGGTTTGACGCGCCGGACTACGAGTTCGCCCGGCAGGTGCTGCAGCGCGGCGTGGCAGCACTGTATTTTGTTGCATTCCTGTCCTCGCTGAACCAGTTCCCGGCGTTGCTGGGTGAGCGGGGCCTCTTGCCGGTGCCGGAGTACCTTGCCGCGTTCGTCCGCTGGCGCCGGCCCACCCTCTTCCGCTGGCGGTATTCGGACCGGTTGTTGCGGATGGTGTGCGCCGTTGGACTGATCGTGTCGGCGCTGCTGGTGGCTGGCATCCCGCAGCTGGGGCCGCCATGGGTTCCGATGATTGCGTTCCTGGCCCTGTGGCTGCTTTACATGTCCATCGTGAACGTGGGCCAGACGTTCTACGGCTTTGGCTGGGAGATGCTGCTGCTGGAGGCGGGATTTACCGTGGCCTTCCTGGGCTCAAACCAGACGGACCCTCCGCGCACCATCCTGCTCCTGATCGTCTGGCTCGTCTTCCGGCTCGAATTCGGCGCGGGCATGATCAAAATCCGCGGCGGCAGGGAATGGCGCGACCTGACCGCCCTTTACTACCACCACGAAACACAGCCGATGCCGGGGCCCCTGAGCCGGCAGGCGCACCTGCTGCCCAAGCCCCTCCACAAGGTGGAAGTGCTGGGTAACCATTTCGCCCAGCTGGTGGTGCCGTTCTTCCTGTTCGCGCCGCAGCCGGTGGCCAGCGTGGCCGCGGCAGTGGTCATCCTCACCCAGTTGTGGCTTGTTGCCAGCGGCAACTTTGCCTGGCTGAACTGGATCGCCATCGTGCTGGCCTTCGCGGCGGTCAGCGATCCCGTGGCCCACGCAGTGTTCCCGGCGATTCCGCTGGACTGGCATGGGGATGCCGGCGCTGACCGGGAAACCCCGCTGTGGTGGCTGGTCATCACGCTGGCGGTCACTGCGCTGCTGGTGGTCCTCAGTTACTGGCCGCTGCGCAACCTGTTCTCCAGCCGCCAGCTGATGAATGCCAGCTTCAACCGCTGGCAGCTGGTTAACACTTATGGGGCATTTGGCTCCGTGACGAAGCAACGGATTGAAATTGTCGTGGAAGGAACGCTTGACGAGAGTCCGGACGATTCGTCCGATTGGCGCGAGTACGGCTTCAAAGGCAAGCCGGGCGACGTGCGCCGGCTCCCCCGGCAGTGGGCGCCCTACCACCTGCGGCTGGACTGGCTGATGTGGTTCCTGCCGTTGCGGACCGTCCACGAGGAGTGGTTTTACGCCTTCCTGGGCAAGCTGCTTGAGGCGGACCGCCAGACGCTGCGGCTCCTCCGCGATGACCCGTTCGACGGCGCCGCCCCGCACTGGGTGCGCGTGCGCAGCTATCGGTACCGGTTCTCAACCCGGAAGGAGTTCCGGGAGACCGGGAACCGATGGGTGCGGACGCTGCTGTACGAGCCCATTCCCCCGTTGTCGCTGCGGCGCTCCAGCGGGCGGCAACGGTAGCTAGGCATCCACAGCGGCGCGCCGGATGATCTCTTGGGCGTGCTTGAGGATGGGACCGTCGATCATCTTCCCCTCATACTGGAAGACTCCCGACCCGGCTGATGCTGCAGCATCCAGGAGGGCTTGAGCTGCAGCCACCTCGTCCTCGGAAGGCGCGTAGGCCTTGCGGACTACGGCCGCCTGGCTGGGGTGGATGCAGGCCTTGGAGCTGAACCCCGAGGCCACGGCATCGGCTGCTTCGGCCGCCAACCCATCCAGGTCTGGAATGTTGGTATAGACGGCATCCACGGCTTCCTTGCCGAAGGCCCTTGCCGCCAGCAGCACCGACGAGCGGGCGTGCAGCGCCACCGCCCGGTAGCCGCCGTCGTCCTTCCGGCTGGATGTGCCTCCCAGCGTCGCCAACAGGTCCTCGGCCCCCCACATCAGCCCCACCACGTTGGGGGCGGCGGCGATGGCCGCGGCGTTGAGCACGCCCAGCGCTGTTTCACACAGCGCGATCACCTGGTAGCCCTCCAGCGCCTTGAGCTGGTCGGCTGATTCGGCTTTGGCCAGCATGACCGTGCGGTAGGGGGTGTGGGCCAGGCAGTGCAGATCCTTTTCGAAGTCCTCGGTGCCTACCGGATTGACCCTGACGATGGTGCAGCTGGGTTCAAGTTCGGGTTCCACGCCGGTGGTTCCCAGCTGGGCGAGGATGGCGCCGCGCGCGCGCTGCTTGTCCGCGGGGGCAACGGCGTCCTCCAGATCAAGGATGACGGCGTCCGCCCGCGCGGCAGCCTTCTGGTAGCGCTCCGGCCGGTCGGCAGGGCAAAAAAGCAGGGCGGGGCCCATCACGAAAGTCATACCGGTATTGTCCCTCCTTGGCCGCCGGACTGCTGCCGGTGCGCTTCCCGGGTCCACATCAGGCAGCTGCGGGTGGCCAGGGCCACCACTGTGCCGTCCTGGTTGCGGCCCGTGTGCTCCATGGTGACGATGCCCTGGCCTGGCCGGGATGAGGACAGCCGCTTCCCGCTGATCACGGTCTCGGTGTAGAGGGTGTCGCCGTGGTAGAGCGGATGCGGGAAAGAAACGGCCGTCAGGCCCAGCTGGGCGATGATGGTTCCCTGGGTCAGCTGCGACACGGACTGGCCCACCACTGTGGCCAGCGTGAACATGGAGTTCACCAGCCGCTGGCCAAAGGGCTGCCCGGCGCTCCAGGCAGCATCCAGGTGCAGGGCCTGCGTGTTCATGGTGAGCGTGGTGAACAGGACGTTGTCCGCTTCAGTGACCGTCCGGCCGGGCCGGTGGGCGTACAGCACCCCCTCCTCCAGCTCATCGAAGTACAGCCCGCGCTGCTCAATGGTGCGGAGCTCCCCCGTGTTGGAACCCGTGGTTGAGCCGGCCGAAGCCCCGTCATCCGTCATACGGTCAGTTCCCGGTCTTCCTCGAAGAGTTCGGCGCCGGTGGCGGCGGCCACGTCCTCCACTGAAACGTTGGGTGCCAGTTCGCGCAGCACCAGGCGGGAGCCTGACTCGTCCGCGATGACGTCGATGACTGCCAGGTCCGTGATGATGCGGTCCACGCAACCCTTGCCGGTGAGGGGCAGGGAGCACTGCTTGACGATTTTCGGGTTCCCGTTGCGGTCAACGTGTTCCATCATCACGATGACCTTTTTGGCGCCGAACACCAGGTCCATCGCGCCGCCCATGCCCTTGACCATCTTGCCTGGAATCATCCAGTTGGCGAGATCGCCGTTCTCGGCCACCTCCATGGCTCCCAGGACTGCCACGTCCACATGGCCGCCGCGGATCATGCCGAAGGAAGTGGCGGAATCGAAGAACGCGGCACCCTTATTGACCGTGACGGTTTCCTTGCCGGCGTTGATCAGGTCCGGGTCAACGGCATCCTCCGCGGGATAGGGTCCGACGCCGAGGATCCCGTTTTCGGAATGCAGCACCACTTCAACGCCCGCGGGAATGTAGTTGGGAATCAGGGTGGGCATGCCGATACCGAGGTTGACGTATTGCCCGTTGCTGAGCTCTCGTGCCACGCGGGCGGCCAGTTCGTTCCTGGTCCAGCCTTTGGCCTCCGAGGTGTCATGTCCGTCACTGGGGGCGTCGTGCTGGGAGGCTGCGCGGCGGTACTCGGGACGGACCCCTTCGGGCCGCGGGGCATAGGGGCTGTTAGGGTCCATGGCTAGGCTCCTGCCTGCGTGTTGCTGCCGGTTTGGTTGCTGCCGTCCGTGCTGGAGGTGTTCCGGTGGGTGCCGTTTCCGGACGGGGCCGCGAGGGCAACTGTCCTCTTCTCGATACGTTTCTCTGCATTGGCCGCCAGCACTACCCGCTGGACGAAGATGCCCGGGGTATGGATGTGTTCAGGGTCCAACTCCCCGGGCTCTACGAGTTCCTCCACCTCCGCAATAGTGATCCGCCCCGCCATGGCGCACAGCGGGTTGAAGTTCATGGCCGTGGCATGGAATACCAGGTTCCCGTGCCGGTCGCCCTTCCACGCGTGGACCAGCCCGAAGTCCGGCGTCAACGCCTCCTCCAGCACGTAGTCCACCCCGGCGAAGGAGCGCACCTCCTTCGGTGCGGACGCGATCGCAATCCCGCCCTCGGCGTCGTATTTTTGCGGCAGGCCGCCCTCGGACACCTGGGTGCCCACACCGGCCTTGGTGTAAAAAGCCGGTACGCCGGCACCGCCGGCGCGGAGCTTTTCGGCCAGCGTCCCCTGCGGCGTGAGGACCACCTCGAGCTCGCCGGCCAGGTACTGCCGGGCGAACTCCTTGTTCTCGCCCACATAGGAGCTGATAGTGCGGCGAATCCGACCGTCCCGCAGCAGGATGCCCAGGCCCCAGTCGTCCACGCCGCAGTTGTTGCTCACCGTTTCCAGCTCCGAGGTTCCTGCCTTATGCAGGGCGTCGATGAGCGCTACCGGGATTCCGCACAGACCGAAACCGCCCACCGCCAGCGATGCGCCATCCGGGATGTCCGCTACTGCTTCCTCTGCAGTGGCAACAACCTTGTTAATCATCGGTGATCCTTTCAGGCCGGCTAATCCCAGTTACTACAGACCCAATTCACGGGCGATCAGCATCAGCTGGACCTCCGTGGTGCCCTCCCCGACTTCAAGGATCTTGGAGTCGCGGTAGTGGCGTGCCACGGTGAACTCGTTGATGAAGCCATAGCCGCCGAACACCTGGGTGGCATCCCGTGCATTGTCCATGGCTGCCTCGCCTGCGACCATCTTAGCGATGGCCGCCTGGGTCTTGAACGGCTTTCCGGCAAGCATGCGGAAGGCCGCATCGTAGTAGGCCAGGCGGGCGGTATGCGCCCGCGCCTCCATGCGGGCGATCTTGAACGAGACGCCCTGGTACTTGCCGATCCGGTGCCCGAAGGCGCTGCGTTCCTTGGCATATTTGACCGACAGGTCCACACATCCCTGGGCTGCGCCGGTGGCCAGGGCCGCGATGGCGATGCGGCCCTCGTCCAGGATGGACAGGAAGTTGGCGTAACCGCGGCCTTCCACACCCAGCAGGTTTGCTTCCGGTACCCGGACGTCCTTCAGGGTCAGCGGATGGGTATCGGAGGCGTTCCAGCCCACCTTGTTGTAGGGCTTTTCGGCCTTGAAGCCCGGGGTGTCGGTGGGGACCAGGATGGTGGAGATTTCCTTCGCGATGGACCCGTCTCCGCGTTCCTTCCGGCCGGTGACGGCGGTGACGGTAACCAGCCTGGTGATGTCCGTCCCGGAGTTGGTGATGAACTCTTTATTGCCGTTGACCACCCACTCGCCTCCTTCCCGCCGGGCGGAGGTCTTCGTGCCGCCGGCGTCAGATCCCGCCTCCGGTTCGGTGAGGCCAAAACCGGCGAGCGCCTGGCCGGACGCGAGCATGGGGAGCCATTCCTGCTTCTGCTCCTCCGTGCCGAAACGGTAAACGGGCATGGCCCCCAGTGACACGCCGGCTTCGAGGGTGATCGCGACCGACTGGTCCACACGGCCAAGCTGCTCCAGTGCGAGGGCCAGGGCGAAGTAGTCCCCGCCCATTCCCCCGAATTCCTCCGGGAAGGGCAGTCCGAACAGGCCCATCTCCCCCATCTGCTTAACCACCTCGTACGGGAAGCTGTGCTCCTCGTCGTGCTTTGCTGACACCGGGGCCACCACTTCGTCCGCGAATTCGCGGACGGTGTTGCTGAGGTCCCGGTATTCCTCGCTGAGTTCATAACCTGCCATGCCTAGGCTCCTTTGCCGTGTGATGAATCTGTGCCGGTGGACGGGGCGCTGCTGTCACTGGCGGGATGCGGATGAATGGTGGCCAGCACCTGGTCCGCCTTGACCAGGTCGCCGGGCCTGACGCCCAGATGCACGGTGCCGTCCAGGGGAGCCAGCAGCTGGTGCTCCATCTTCATTGCCTCCACCGAAGCGAGCACCTGCCCCATGGTGACGGCGTCCCCGTCACTGACCGGAACGGACACCACCGTTCCCGGCATAGGCGAGCGGACCGCGGGATCCGCGGCCCCCTCCACCCGCTCGACGGCGGCCAGCACCCGCTCCAGCCGCGACTCGCGCGTCAAGACTTCCAGGCGGCAGGACCAGCCGTCGTTGCCGAGGAACAGTTCGGAAGGTACGCCGGTGGCGGGGAAGCCGCCCGTTGGGGTGGCCGGGCCCTTGAATACTGGCGCGAAGGAGTATGCGCGGGACCGGCCGTCGAGGGTGAGGACCGCCTGCCGGCGGGAAAGGAACTCCAGCCGGGCCGGATGGGCGGGCCCGTTGTCCACTGAGACCATCACCTCGGCGTTTCCTGCCGCGCCGGCGCCACTGCTGCCGCTGATGCGCACCGTTGCCACACCGCCGCCGGGCGTTCCGAGGCTGATCCGGCGTGGCGCCGGGGCGCCGAGCCGCCAGCCGTCCCTGCTGTTCCAGGGGCCGGGGGGCCGCGTGGTGTTGTTCTCTTGTTCTGCAGCGGCGGTAAAGAGTGCCGCCGCCACCAGTTCGGCCTCGCCAACCCTGCGGAAGTCAAGCTCCGGCAGTCTTCGTTCGATCAGGCCGGTGTCGAGGCGGCCGGCGCGGACATCGGGATCGTTGACCAGCAGCCGCAGGTATTCGACGTTGGTGTCCAGTCCCAGCGCTGTGTAGCCGGCGAGCGCCGCGTCAAGGGTGTCCAGGGCGGCGGCGCGGTCCTCCGCCCACGCGATCACCTTGGACATCATGGGATCGTAGCTGGACGACAACTCCAGCCCCTCGATGAGGGACGAATCCACGCGGACCGTGCCCTTGGTTGCCGTCCCTGCCGGCAGTTCCTCCAGCAGGAGCACTGTCCCCGTGGACGGCAGGAAATTCCTCTCGGGCACCTCCGCATAAACACGTGCCTCCACAGCGTGTCCGTGAAGTTCGACGTCGGCCTGCCGGAGGGTGAGTTCCTCGCCGGCTGCGATCCGCACCTGCCATTCCACCAGGTCCACCCCGGTAACCATCTCGGTGACCGGATGCTCCACCTGCAGCCGGGTGTTCATCTCCATGAAGTAGAACTCGTCCGGGGCCTGGTCCGAGACAAGGAACTCCACTGTTCCGGCGCCGCTGTAATTGACGCTGCGGGCGGCGTTGCAGGCGGCCTCGCCGATGCGGGCGCGGATGGCAGTACCATCCGCCAGGCCTTCGAGCAGGGGCGAGGGCGCCTCTTCGATGACTTTCTGGTGCCGGCGCTGCAGGGAGCACTCACGTTCGCCCAGGTGGATGACGTTGCCATGGTTGTCGGCGAGCACCTGCACTTCGATGTGCCGCGGGGCGGACACCAGGCGTTCCAGGAAAAGGGTGTCGTCCCCAAAGGCGCTTGCGGCCACCCGCCGGGCCGTGGCAAGCGTGGCGGGGAGGTCCTCCGGGCGTTCCACTACGTGCATGCCCTTGCCGCCGCCGCCAGCGGAAGGTTTGATCAGCAACGGAAACCCGACAGTGCGGGCCATCTGGAGCAACTGCTCATCCGTCATCCCGGGCTCGGCCACCCCCGGCACCACGGGGACACCGTATCCGGCCACGTGGTTCTTGGACCGGATCTTGTCCCCCATCATGTTCAGGGCCTCGATGCCCGGCCCGATGAAGGTGATGCCTGCCGCTTCCAGGGCGCGGGCGAAGTCGGCGTTTTCGCTGAGGAAGCCGTAGCCCGGGTGCACCGCTTCCGCCCCGGTCCTGCGGCAGGCTTCGATGACGGCCCCGATCTTCAGGTAGCTCTCTGTTGCCGCGGCGGGGCCGATGCGCACGGCAGTGTCAGCTTCGCGCACGTGCCGGGCACCGGCGTCGGCATCGCTGTACACGGCCACCGAACGGATGCCCAGGGCGCGAAGGGTACGGATCACACGGCAGGCGATTTCACCCCGGTTGGCCACCAGGACGGTCCCGAAGAGCGGCTTACTGGGGCTTGAGGTGGTGTTGGTGAGGGAAGGCGTGGTCATACGGCTCACATCCTGAAAAGGCCGAAGGAGGTTTCCGGCAGCGGGGAGCGGGATACAACGTCCAGCGCCAGGCCCAGGACGGTCCGGGTGTCGGCGGGATCTATGACACCGTCATCCCACAACCGCGCCGTGGAGTAGTACGGGCTGCCCTGGTCCTCGTATTGCCGGCGGATGGGCGCCTTGAAGGCCTCCTCGTCCTCGGCGGACCACTCCTGGCCGGCCGCTTCGTACTGCTCACGCTTGACCGTGGCCAGCACTCCGGAGGCCTGGTTGCCGCCCATCACCGAGATGCGGGCCGCCGGCCACATCCAGAGGAACCGCGGTGAATACGCCCGCCCGCACATGGAGTAGTTACCGGCGCCGAAGGAACCCCCGATGACCACCGTCAGCTTGGGTACCCGCGCAGTGGCAACGGCGGTGACCATCTTGGCGCCGTTTTTGGCGATGCCGCCTTGTTCTGCGTCCCGGCCCACCATGAACCCGGAGATGTTCTGCAGGAACACCAGCGGGATCCCGCGCTGGTCACACAGCTCAATAAAGTGGGCGCCTTTGAGCGAGGATTCGCTGAACAGCACGCCGTTGTTGGCCACGATGCCCACGGGGTGCCCGTGCAGCCGCGCGAACCCTGTCACCAGCGTGCTGCCGTACTCCTTCTTGAATTCGTGGAACCGGCTCCCGTCCACCAGCCGGGCGATCACTTCGTGGACATCGTAGGCGGCGTTGACGTCCGTGGGCACGGCACCATAGAGCCCCTCGATACTGGCGGCGGGTTCGACGGCGGCCTCCACCTCCCAGGCGGGCGGGGCGGGGGGCGGCAGCGTGGCCACGATGTCCCTGATGATCTGGAGGGCGTGTTCGTCATTTTCGGCAAGGTGGTCCGTTACGCCGGAAATCCTGGCATGCACTTCCCCGCCGCCCAGCTCTTCGGGGGTGACGATTTCGCCGATCGCCGCCTTCACCAGCGGCGGTCCGCCCAGGAAGATGGTGCCCTGGTTCCTGACGATCACTGTTTCGTCGCTCATGGCGGGTACGTAGGCGCCGCCGGCAGTGCAGGACCCCATCACCGAGGCGATCTGCGGGATCTTGGCCGCCGAGAGCCGCGCCTGGTTGTAGAAAATCCGGCCAAAGTGGTCCCGGTCCGGGAAGACCTCATCCTGTTTGGGCAGGAAGGCGCCGCCTGAGTCCACCAGGTAGATGCAGGGCAGCCGGTTTTCCAGGGCAATTTCCTGGGCCCGCAGGTGCTTCTTGACGGTCATCGGGTAGTAGGTTCCGCCCTTGACCGTGGCGTCATTGGAGATCACCAGCACGTGGCGGCCGTGGACCAGCCCGATACCGGCAATCACGCCCGCGCCCGGGGCCTCGTTGTTGTACATCCCGTTGGCTGCGAGCGGGGCGATCTCCAGGAACGGGCTGCCGTCATCCAGCAGCTGATCGATGCGCTCGCGCGGCAGGAGCTTTCCCCGCGCCACATGGCGCCGGCGGGACTTTTCCGGTCCGCCCAAGGCTGCCTCGGCAAGCCTCTTCCGCAGCTCTTCGGTGAGTTCCAGCTGGGCGGCATGGTTGGATGCGTAGGCCTGGCCCGTTGCATCGAGCCGGGTGGCAAGGGTCTCCATTGACAGTCCGTTCCTGTTCCAATCCGAGTACTTCCAGAGCAACTCGGTTAGCGCCCAATAACTGAAATTCAGGTTAGTCTGTATTAACTGTGAAGTCCAACACATAGCCGCACCCGCCACGTTCTGCGGGATCCGAGGAGGAAATGTGCGCAGCACCGACGCCCCTGCACAGCGCGGCCCATCAGCACTGCCCTCGTCCGCGCCCGGTCCGGCGGCCCAGGACGCACCAACACCGGGCACACCAACACAGCGTCCTTCGGCACCCGCGCCATCAACACAGCGCGGGCAGGCGAAGGAGAGCCGCAGGCAGGCGCTTCTTTCCGCTGCGGCGTCGCTGTTCGCGGTCAACGGGTTCAACCGTGTTTCCCTGGAGGACCTTGGAGCCGCTGCCGGGGTCAGCGGGCCTGCCGTCTACCGGCATTTTCCCGGCAAACAGGCGGTACTTGCCGACCTCCTGGTAACGGTCAGCCAGGAGTTGCTCGACGGCGGCCGCGAGGTTGTGGCCCGCAGCAGCGACCCCGCCTCGGCCTTGCGGCGCCTGGTGGCGTTCCAGGTGGACTTCGCCCTGGGCAAGCCGGACGTTATCCGCGTGCAGGACAGGGATTTCAGCAACCTCCTGGAGCAGGACCAGGCAGCAGTGCGGGAACTTCAACTCAGTTACGTCGAGGTGTGGGTGGAGGTCCTCGCCAAGCTGCACCCGGACACTGACATCGGCGAGCTCCGGATGCGGGCCCATGCCACGTTCGGGCTGATCAACTCCACGCCCCACTCGGTGCGAAGCCACGGCCGCAAGATGGCGGCCCGCTCAGCCCGGCCACTGCTGGAGAGCATGGCCCTGGCAGCGCTGCTGGTGGACGCCCCGCAGGACTAGAACAGCGGCGTCAGAGGAGGCCCTTGGCATAAGAACGGCCCTGGGCCGTATAAACGGTGCGGGGCGGCACCGCCTATGCGGCCCAGGGCCGTTCTGCAAAACTGTTGCCGAACCTGGACCAAGGTTGCCCAACCTAGACCATAGTCAGGACCATTCCCGGGTCCGCGAGGATGGCACCCACATCCGCCAGGAAGCGTGAGCCCTGTTCCCCGTCCACCAGGCGATGGTCAAAGGACAGGCTCAGCGTGAGGACCTGGCGCAGGGCAACCTCACCCTGGTACTCCCATGGCATGTTCCGCACCGCCCCGAGGGCAAGGATGGCGGCCTCCCCCGGGTTGAGGATGGGGGTCCCCGCGTCGATCCCGAAGACGCCGATATTGGTGATGGAGATGGTCCCCCCGGACAGGTCGGCCGGAGTGGTCTTTCCGGCGCGGGCCGTTTCCGTCAGTTCCGCCAAGGCGTCCGCCAGGTGAAGCAGGGACAGGCGATCGGCGTCCTTGATGTTGGGGACAGTGAGTCCCCGCGGTGTTGCTGCTGCGATGCCCAGGTTCACGTAGTTGAAGGTCACGATCTCCTGGTTCGCCTCGTCCCAGCGGGCATTGAGGGCAGGGTTCCGCCGCAGTGCGACCAGGACGGCCTTTGCCGCGAGGGTGAGCGGCGTCAGCTTGTGCCCGGCGAATTCGCGGTTGCCCTTGAGCCTTGCCAGCAGCTCCATGGCGGGAGTCACGTCCACGGTGAGGAATTCGGTCACGTGCGGGGCGGTGAAGGCACTTTCCACCATGGCTGCCGCAGTGAATTTCCGTACCCCCTTGATGGGCGTCCGGGATTCCCGTGCGCCGGGTTGGGACTGCCCTTCCGCCTGAGCAACTGTCTCCCGTGCCGTCCCGCCAGCATTCCCTGATTGTCCATCCACAAAGTGCTGTACGTCCTCACGCGTAATCAGCCCTTGGGGACCAGTCCCGTTCACCACGGCCAGGTCGACGCCCAGGTCCCTGGCGAACTTCCGCACTGGCGGAGTGGACCGCGGCCGGGTTTCGGCAGGCTGAGTATCAGCACCCTTGGTGTCGACAGGCTCGGCGACCGGGCGCATCTTGTGGGATGGCGCGGTCTCGGCCGCCTCAACCACCGGGGCTTTGTCGTCGACGGGCCGCGGGACCCCCATTCGCAAATTGCGGGGGCGCCGCACCGGACGGCCGGAGCTTTCGACGACGGCGCCGTACCCCACCAGGTTGGGTTGCCTCTTAGCAGCCTCGGGCTCGCGCTCCGGCTGTTGCTGTTCTTGCTGTGCCGGGGACGAAACGGAGGTGGCCTGGCTGCCCGCGGAGGGCCCGGCGTCGTCCGCTACTTCGAAGGAGACGATCGGTTTGCCCACCTCCACCACGGTGCCGGGCTGCTCGTGCAGTTCCTTGATGACACCGGCGAACGGTGACGGGAGTTCCACTACGGCTTTGGCTGTTTCCACCTCGGCGATCACCTGGTTCAGCCGGACGGTATCGCCCACCCCCACCTTCCAGCTGAGGATTTCCGATTCGGTGAGTCCTTCCCCCAGATCCGGGAGCCGGAATTCCTTGATCATGGTGCCGCTCATCCTTCCAGCCCGCTGAGTGAGTTCGGCCGGCCCATGGCCCGGTCCACGCCGTCGAGGATCCGGTCCAGGCCCGGCAGGTGGTGCATCTCCAGCTTGGAATACGGGTACGGGATGTCGAAGCCGGTGACCCGGACCGGGGCCGCCTCCAGGTAGTAGAAGCACCGTTCGGTGATGCTGGCTGCCACCTCTGCGCCGAGGCCGCCCGACTGGCCGGCTTCGTGGGTCACCACCAGGCGGCCGGTCTTGCGGACGGAGGCCACAACCGTGTCGTAGTCGACGGGTGCCAGCGAGCGCAGGTCGATGACCTCGATGGAAATCCCTTCATCCGCGGCGGCGAGCGCAGCATCCGTGGCGGTTTTGACGAGCGGGCCGTATGCCACCAGCGTTACGTCGGCGCCTTCGTTGAGCACCCTGGCCTGGTCCATGGGCAAGGCGGTTGCCGGATCAAGAGACTCGTCAACCTCGCCCTTGTCGTGGTAGCGGCGCTTGGGCTCGAAGTACAGCACGGGGTCATCGCAGGAGATGGCCTGTTGGATGACGGTGTGCGCGTCCTGCGGGTTGGAGACGGTCACCACGCGCAGGCCGGATGTGTGGGTGAAGTAGGCTTCCGGGGATTCCGAATGGTGCTCGGGTGAGCCGATGCCGCCGCCGAAGGGGACCCTGATGGTGATGGGCATTTTGACGGCCCCGCGGGTGCGGTAATGCAGTTTGGCCACCTGGCTGACGATCTGGTCAAACGCGGGGTAGATAAACCCGTCGAACTGGATTTCCACCACGGGGCGGTAGCCGCGGTAGGCCAACCCCACGGCGGTTCCCACTATGGCAGACTCAGCCAGCGGGGTGTCCACAACCCGGTGCCGGCCGAAGTCCTTCTGCAGCCCGTCCGTCACCCTGAACACGCCGCCCAACGCGCCGATGTCCTCGCCCAGGAGGACTACTTTGGGATCATTCTCCAAGGACTTGCGAAGGCCGGCGTTGATGGCGCGGGCAAAGGTCATCTGGGTCATCAGCGTGCACCTTCTTCTGATACGGCTTCCGCGGGGTCACCGAAGGAAGCCAGGTAACGGGCGTAATGGTCCTGCTGCCGGTCCAGCCAGGAGTTGGGCGTGCTGTAGACGTGCTTGAAAACGTCCAGCGGCTGCGGGTCCGGCATGGAGGTGCAGCCCGTGCGCATTTCCTTGGCGACGGCGTCGGCCTTGTCCCGGACCTGCTGCTGCAGTTCCGGCGTCAATAGGCCTTTGCGGTCCAGCAGTGCCTCAACGCGGCTGATTGGGTCCTTCGCCGCCCAGTCCTCGAGTTCGTTGGCGTCCCGGTAGCGGGTGGGGTCATCGGCTGTGGTGTGCGGGCCCATCCTATAGCTGACCGCCTCAATGAAGGTGGGGCCGCCGCCGCGCCGCGCCCGGTCCAGGGCAACCCTGGTTGCAGCCATGACGGCCAGGACGTCGTTCCCGTCCACCCGCAGGCTGGGGATGCCGAATCCGGCGGCCCTGTCCGCCAGCTGGATGTGCGATTGAAGCCGAACCGGTTCGGAGATGGCCCAGTGGTTGTTGGTGCAGAAAAACACCACCGGGACCTGAAAGCTCGCGGCGAACACCATGGCTTCGTTGACGTCGCCCTCGCTGGTGGCACCGTCACCGAAGTACGTCACCGCCACGGAATCTGCGCCGTCATTCTGGATGCCCATGGCGTAACCGGTGGCGTGTAGCGTCTGGGCCCCGATGATGATCTGCGGCGTAGCCATGTTGATGGAGTAGGGATCCCAGCCCGACGAAGCGTTGCCGCGCCAGACCCGCACAATGTCCGTGAGGTCAACGCCCCGGCAGTACGCAACGCCGTTTTCCCGGTAACTCGAGAACACGAAGTCATCTGCGCGCAGGGCTCTGCCGGAACCGATCTGCGCGGCTTCCTGCCCCAGCAGCGGCGGCCACAGTGCCAGCTCACCCTGGCGCTGCAGGGCCGTGGCTTCGACGTCGATGCGCCGGATGACGGTCATGTCCTCGAAAAGCGAGCACAGATGCTCGTCGGTAATGTCCTGCAACCAGGGATCGAATTCCGGATGGCTGATCCGCTCCCCTGACGGGGTGATCAGCTGGAGAAGTCCCCGTCCGGGACTTGGCACATCCGCGCCGCTGATCCCAGCAGCGCCGGGGGCACTTCCGCTGTCCTGGCCCATTCTGTCTGTAGACACGATAGCCGCAACCTCTCACGTCGTTGACCTGCGGATCCAAGGACTTGTGGTCCCGATACCGCCGGCCTCCCGGGCGCCGTTACCCCGGATACTGTGACCCTACTCACAATGCTCATTGGGTACAACCACCATGCCCGGCACTGAGCAAAATGCTCTGTCCCGCAGGCCGCGACGGTGCTAACGTTGCGCATTATGCAAGCTCTGGATGGCACTGACGCCCGCCTGCTCTCGGCCTTGGCCCAGGACCCCCGGCGAACCGTGGTTGCCCTTGCCCAGAAGCTCGGACTGTCCAGGAATACGGTGCAGGCCCGGATGGCCCAGCTGGAGAAAAAGCACGTTTTCCTGTCCTTCGAGCGCCGGATCAATCCAGTGTCCCTGGGCTACCCGCTGATGGCTTTCATCTCGGTCCACGTCCAACAGCAAAAGCTTGCCCGGCTGGCCAAGGACCTGGCCGATGTGCCGGAAATCCTCGAAGGCTACGGGCTTACCGGCTCGGCGGACCTGCTCCTTCGCGTGGTGGCCCTCGATGCCGAGGACCTCTTCCGGATCAACGGCAAGATCCTCGCCTGCGATGGCGTGGACCGCACGGACACCGCCCTGGCCATGGGCGAGCTCATCCCGTTCCGGGTCCAGCCCCTGCTTGAGCGCACTTCGCAAAGTACCTAACGGTTCAGGCGCCGCCAGGCCTGGCGCACCCGCCACGGCCCGCCGCCAGGCCTGGCGCACCCGCCACGGCCTGCCGCCTGGCATCGGTGTACCCCGGCACTGAACACGGGTGTACCCCGGCATTAAATACGGCGGTGGCCATGCCCCCGATAGGCTGTTGCAAGTTACCCACGGGTGCCGGCACCGGTTCCCGCAACCAGGCGGTGCCATGCACCCCGCCGGAAAGGCTCCATCTTGAGCAGTCCTCAGGACCCGTACCAGCCGGGAGGACGCGGTTACGCGCCGCAGCAGCCGCCTGTACCCCCGCAGCAGCCGGTGCAGAGCCCGCGCGCTTACCAGCCTGCCCCCGATGCCCGCCAACCATGGATGGATGTCCGCCAGGCGTCCGCCACGGGATACCAGGAAGCCAACCCGTTCGGCCTGCCCGGCAAGGAGCCCCCGGGCAGGAGCCGCCGCAAGCTGTGGATCATCCTCGGCAGCATCGGCGGGGTCCTGCTGCTGGTGATCCTGGGCATTGTCATCCTGGTCAACGTGATGGGCAGTGCCACCAACCAGGCCCGCGGGCTTGCCGACGGCTTCACGAAGCTGGTCATCGCCGGCGAGAGCTCCAAAGCCTATGACGACTACCTCGATCCCGCCCTGCAGGAACAGCTGTCCAAGGAAGCCTTCATCACCGGCGTAAAGAGCCTGGAAATGGACGACTCCTGCAAACCGTCCTACAACGACCTCAAGGTGGGTACTGAGAACGGGGTAAAAGCAGCGGACGTGGCCGGCGTTATCACCTGCGACGGCAAGGAAGTGGACCTTGCCTACCGTTTTGAAGGCACGGATGTGCTGAAGATGACCAATATCAAGCTCCGGCCAAAGGCCTAGCAGCCAAGACCCCCCGGCCTGGCACCCAGCACTCCCAAGGAACGAAAAGAGCCTCCGCGCACGAAGCGCGGAGGCTCTTTTCCTGTTACCGATATTGGACGGGCCAAGCCCTGTGGATCAGTGGTGGACCGCCTTTTCGGCGCCCACACCGGTGAGGGAGCGGACTTCCATTTCGGCCTGC
This sequence comes from Arthrobacter sp. Ha26, assembly GCF_059091705.1. Lineage (NCBI taxonomy): Bacteria > Bacillati > Actinomycetota > Actinomycetes > Micrococcales > Micrococcaceae > Arthrobacter > Arthrobacter sp. Ha26. The sequence goes on along the minus strand of NZ_JBNHGX010000004.1, from coordinate 297,580 downwards.
TTGGCGGTGTCTTCGCGCTTCTTGTCGAGGACGGTTCCCAGCCAGCCCAGCAGGAACGCCAGCGGGATGGACACAATGCCGGGGTTGCTCAGCGGGAAGAGCGCGAAGTTGGCGTCCTTGATCATCGACGTTGCCCCGCCGGAAACCACCGGCGAGAAAATGATCAGGACAATCGCCGAACCCAGGCCGCCGTACATGCTCCACACTGCTCCCTGCGTGGTGAACCTCCGCCAGAACAGGGAGTAAATGATGGTGGGCAGGTTCGCTGAGGCGGCGACGGCGAACGCCAGGGCCACCAGGAACGCCACGTTCTGCCCGTTGGCGAGGATGCCGCCCAGGATGGCGAGGATGCCGATGACCACCACGGTGCGTCGGGCCACCTTGACTTCGGTGTCGGCGTCGACCTTGCCCTTGGCGATGACGTTGGCATAGATGTCATGAGCGAACGATGCCGCAGCTGTGATGGTCAGGCCGGCCACCACCGCGAGGATGGTGGCGAAGGCCACCGCCGAAATGAAGCCCAGCAGCAGAGGCCCGCCCAGGTGGAAAGCCAGCAGGGGTGCCGCCGCGTTCACGCCGCCCGGTGCTTTCTTGATGGTTTCCGCACCGACCAGGGCCGCCGCACCGTAACCGAGCACCAGGGTGAAAAGGTAGAAGAGCCCGATCAGCCAGATGGACCACACCACCGACTTGCGGGCTTCCTTGGCAGTGGGCACCGTGTAGAAGCGCATCAGGACGTGCGGCAGGGCGGCGGTGCCCAGGACCAGCGCGAGGCCAAGGGACATGAAGTCCAGCTTGGACGTTTCGGTCTTGCCGTATTGCAGTCCCGGGTTGAGCACAGCCGGGTTGTTGGCCGTTTCCACCGCACCGCCCAGCAGGGCAGAGAGGTTGAAGCCGTAAATGGCCAGGACCCAAAACGTCATGACGGCGGCACCGGCAATGAGCAGGATGGCCTTGATGATCTGTACCCAGGTGGTGCCTTTCATGCCACCGATCAGTACGTACAGGATCATCAGGGCGCCGACGACGATAATCACCAGCGCCTGCCCGCCCCAGTCGCTGATGCCCAGCAGCAGCGAGATCAGGCTCCCGGCGCCGGCCATCTGGGCCAGCAGGTAGAAGAAGCAGACGGCAAGGGTGGAGATGGCCGCGGCGATGCGGACCGGACGTTGTTTGAGCCGGAAGGACAGGACGTCGGCCATGGTGAACTTGCCCGTGTTGCGCAGGAGTTCGGCAACAAGCAGCAGGGCGACGAGCCAAGCCACCAGGAATCCGATGGAGTACATAAAGCCGTCATATCCGTTGACGGCGATCGCGCCTGTGATGCCCAGGAAGGAAGCGGCCGAGAGGTAGTCCCCGGCAATGGCGGTTCCGTTCTGGGAACCCGTAAAGGAACGGCCGGCGGCGTAGTAATCAGCGGCCGTCTTGTTGTTCCGGCTGGCGCGCAGCACAATCACCATGGTCACGGCGACGAACAGGCCGAAAATGCCCATGTTCAGCAACGTGGTGTCCTTGAGGGCGGCGACGTCCACCGCTGCAGCGATCCCGATCATTTGCCTTCACCGCCTACCCGGTTGCCGTGCTTATCAAATTCATGTCCCTCGATCTCGTTGCGGATCTCGGAGGCGATGGGGTCCAGCCGCCGGTTGGAGTAGTGGACATACCATCCGGTGATAGCAAACGTGGACACGAACTGGAGCAAGCCGAAGATCAGGCCGATGTTGATGTTGCCCCAGACCTTGGTGGACATAAAGCCCACCGCGTAGTCCGCCAGCAGGACGTAGGCGAAATACCACAGCAGGAATGCCACTGCCATGGGGAAGACAAAGCTGCGGTGACGCTTGCGCAATTCCTGGAATTGCCCGGTCGACTGGACCTGTTCAAAGTCCACGGACGCCGCTGCGTCCGGAGTGTGGGCCTCGTTACCCATCGTTCCTCCTCATTGAGACTTGCCTGGACACTCCCGCCGCACATCCCAGGACAGGGACACCGCAAGTGTGACTACAATCACTGTGCTTTCCGTGTGGCACCTTCTGCCATACCTGGCGTGCCCGCTGTCGCTCAACGGTCGGGATGCTGCGGCAAACGGCACCCGCCGCTACGCTGGGCAGCATGCTGGACTCCCCCCTCCTGACTGCCGCGGCAGTGGCCGTCATCGCCATGGCTGTCGCCGTCGTCGTGGGCGTGGGACTCAAAGTGCTCCGCTCCTACCGCGACCTGGGTACCGACGCGGAGCGCGCCACCTACCACACCCTTCATGCGGCATCCCAGGCCGGGCAGCACCTGCGCCGCGGCCTGAACCCCGCCGGCGCGGCCAAAGCCAGCCGGCACCTGCGGACGCTGCTGGGCTGCGAAGCCCTGGCCATCACGGACACCGCCGGGGTACTGGCCTGGGACGGCGCGTCCGAGGAACTGAAACCGCAGCTGATGCGCCTCGCGGAAGGGGTGCTGGCGGGCGGCCGGACGGCGGTTCTTCCCGCCGGCAGCCCAACGGGATCAGACGGCGCACCAAAGGACGGGACGGGAGCTCCGCTCGCTGCAGTGATCGCCCCGGTGCGGGCGGGGACCCGGGTGGTGGGCGCGGTGGCGGCTTTTGCGCCGTCGGCCGGAGCGGGACTGGTCCGGGCCACCAGCGAGGTGGCCGACTGGGTGGCGGTGCAGGTGGAGCTCGCGGAACTGGACGCCTCACGGACCCTGCTCATGGAGGCCGAGGTACGGGCACTGCGCGCCCAGATCAGCCCGCATTTCATCTACAACTCACTGAACGCGATCGCCTCCTTTATCAACACCGACCCCGCCCGTGCCCGCGAACTGGTGGTGGAATTCGCGGACTTCACCCGCTACTCCTTCCGGCGGCACGGCGACTTCACCACCCTCGCCGAAGAACTGCGCTGCATCGACCGCTACCTCCTGCTGGAACGGGCCCGGTTCGGCGAGCGCGTTCAGGTCAGCCTGCGGATCGCTCCGGAGGTCCTGAGCACCGTCATCCCTTTCCTCAGCCTGCAGCCGCTCGTGGAAAACGCCGTGCGGCACGGGTTGGAGGCCAAGGAGGGCCCGGGGCATATCAGCATCACCGCGAACGACGCCGGCGCCTTCGCCGAGGTGACCATTGAGGACGACGGCGTGGGGATGGATCCTGCGCAGCTGCAGTCCATGTTGGCAGGCCACACCGACGGCGTTCATGTGGGGCTGCGGAACGTGGACGCCCGCCTCCGCCAGGTCTACGGGAACGACCACGGGCTGGTCATCGACACCGCACCCGGCGAGGGAACGCTAATCACCATGCGCGTCCCCAAGTCCCAGCCCGGCCACGACGCGTGACGGCAGGCACATCCGGACCTGCCGCGGAAGCTAACCTAGGAGGATGATTAACGTCCTCGTCGTCGACGATGAGCTGCCCGCCGTCGAGGAACTGGCGTTCCTGCTGGGCCGCGACGACCGTATTGGCACCATCCTGCGCGCCACTTCCGGCAGCGAGGCCCTCCGCGCACTGGCCGCCGGCAAGATAGACGCCGTGTTCCTGGACATCCACATGCCCGCAGTGTCCGGCCTGGATATTGCCCGCGCCATCAGCGGGAGCAGGAATCCCCCCGCGGTGGTGTTCGTCACCGCCGATGAGGACCACGCGCTGGAAGCCTTCGAGCTGGCCGCCGTGGATTACCTGCTCAAGCCCGTCCGCGCCGAACGGCTGGCGCGGTCGGTGGGGCGCATCAGTGAACTGCACGACGGCGGTACGGCGCCGGAGATGATCACCGTGGACCAGGGCGGAACCACCAGGATGATCCGGCGCGACGACGTCACGTACGTCCAGGCCCAAGGCGACTATGCGAGGCTCCACACTGCCGACGCCAGTTACCTCATCAGGGTTCCGCTGGCCGACCTTGAACAACAGTGGGCTGACGCCGGATTCATCAGGACCCACCGCTCCTACCTCGTGGCCCTCAAGCACGTGACGTCCATGAAACTGGCAGCGGACGGGCCCCGCGTCACCGTGGCGGGCGCCGGATTGCCTATCAGCCGACGCCACCTGCCAACTGTCCGCGAAAAGCTCGGAGCTACCCGGATCAGGCCACAAGCATGAGCAGGGTACGGGTGACTGCTCCGCGCTCAGCGGCCCTTCCTGCCCGGGAAAGCCGCGAGGCGGCGCAGGACTCCGAGGTGGGGCAGGTTTTCGTCCGGTCCCTGATCCGCTCCCAGTTGCGGCTCGCCCTGGTGGTGGCCGGCGGATTCCTGCTCATCCTGGGCGCCTTCCCGCTGCTCCTCGCCGTGGTGCCTGGCCTGTCAGAAACCCGCATCGGCGGGATCCCCTTCGACTGGCTCCTGCTGGGCGGAGGAATTTACCCCCTGATCGGTCTCAGCGCCTGGCTCTATGTCCGCACCGCTGGCCGCAACGAGGCCCGGTATCGCGATTTGGCCGGTGACCAGTGAGCATGCACCCGCTAAGCGGTGACCGGTGACGGCACCATGAATCCAGGGGTGGCCATAGCTGCGCTCGCGGTGGTCTCCCTGGCCACGGCGGTGATCGGCTTCTACGGCCTGCGGATCTCGCGCACCACCGGTGACTTCTACGTTGCTTCCCGGACCGTGCGGCCCTGGTGGAACGCTTCGGCCATCGGCGGCGAATACCTCTCCGCGGCAAGCTTCCTGGGCGTGGCCGGCCTTATCCTGCTCTCCGGAACGGACGCGCTGTGGTTTCCCGTGGGCTACACCGCGGGATACCTGATGCTGCTGCTGTTTGTTGCTGCCCCGCTGCGCCGGTCCGGGGCCTACACCATCCCGGACTTTACCGAAGCCAGGCTGGACTCGCAGGTGGTCCGGAAAGTGACCAGCTTCGTGGTGGTGCTCGTGGGCTGGCTGTACATCGTTCCACAGCTTCACGGCGCCGCCCTGACCATCCGGATCACCACCGGCCTGCCGTCCTGGGTGGGGTCCGTTGCGGTGGTGATCGTTGTCTGCCTGACGGTGGTGGCGGGCGGGATGCGTTCCATCACTTTCGTCCAGGCCTTCCAGTACTGGCTCAAGCTCACCGCCCTGGCCGTTCCCATCCTGTTCATCATCTTTATGCTGGCCGGAAACGGAACACCGGCACTGTCCGCCCCGGCAGTAAACCCCACCGGCCTTGCCCCTGCCGGGGCCTACCAGAACGTATCGCTGCTGGTGGCCCTGCTCTTCGGCACCCTCGGCCTGCCCCACGTCCTGGTCCGCTTCTACACCAACCCAGACGGGCAATCGGCCCGGCGCACCACCCTGATCGTCCTTGGCTTGTTGTCCGTGTTCTACCTTTTTCCGACCGCCTACGGGCTCGTGGCCAGGGTCTTTGCACCCGGCCTGGCCACCGCCAACCAGGCCGACGCGATGGTGCTGCTGCTCCCGGGTGAACTCGTGGGCGGGACGGCCGGGGACCTGCTCTCAGCCCTGGTGGTGGCCGGCGCTTTCGCTGCCTTCCTCTCCACCACATCAGGCCTGGTGGTCTCCCTGGCCGGCGTCATCAGCCAGGACGTCCTGGGCGGCGAAGTAGGCGGCTTCCGGCTCGCGGCGGTGATCTCCGCCGTCGTACCCCTCGGCTTCGCCTTTATGACGGACTCGCTGGCCCTGGCCGGCAGCGTGGGCCTGGTTTTCGCGTTCACCGCCTCCACCGTGTGCCCGGTGCTCCTGCTGGGCATCTGGTGGCGGGGCCTGACCGACGCCGGTGCCATCGCCGGGATGGTGACGGGCGGAATCCTGTGCGGCGGGGCGATGATCGCCGGAGCCCTGGTCGGAGCTTCCAACCTGACGCCCTGGCTGGCGCAGCCGGCGGCGTGGACGGTGCCTGCCGCCTTCGCCGTGATGGTGGCCGTCTCGCGCGCCACCGCGCACAGGGTGCCTAAAACGATGGCGCGGGTCATGACCAGGCTGCACACCCCGGAAAGGCCCCTGGCCACGGAACGCTGATCCGCCGTCGTCCGCTAACTGCCTTGCCCGCGAATAACCCAAGGTCCTCACGCTGCTTCCTGCCGTGGACAATGACGCCATGTCCAGGAGGGAGGATAAAGCAGGTCAGTCGATGGCCGCCATCAGTTCGACCACCCGGTCCAGGAAGGCGTCCACCTGGGCTTCCTCGTATCCATCGTTGCCAACCGCGGGACGGAAGACCGCCCGGCGCACGTTGTCCACGCTGAGCGGCTTGTCCTGTTCGAGATAAGCCACAAGTTCATGGCAGAGCCGGTCCACGTCCGTGGTGTTGTAGCTGCGGGCCTTTTTCTTGTCCGGGCGGCGGAACCGCTCGCCGTCCGGGCGGTGCAGCCGGCCGCGGAGGATGCCGGACAGGTTCCCGATTTCACGCAGCCAGGCTTCCTCGCCCTGCGCCGCGATCAGCTCGTCCCGCTCGCGGCGGGCAAAGGCATCCTCCAGCCGGTCCAAGGCGGCGTCCACCACCGCGGCGGAATAGCCGCCCTTGACCGGATCAAAAGAGACAGCCCTGACATCGGAGCTGTTAATGGGGTGCGCTGCAGCCTCCGGGGTTTCAAGGGAAACCCGTGCGCGCTGCAGGAACTGGTCCACCTGCTTGGCGTTGTAGCCATATTCGCTGCGCTGCACGCGCTCAAAGGACGCAGGGATCTGCCGATGAATGTCCAATGCCACTTTGATTCCTTCGATGCTCTTCAGCCGTATCGCTCCTGCCCCAGTCTAGGGCGGAGGAATCCGGCAAGGGTTTGTGTCAGGCCATGTAGACGTCACGCCGCGTCCGTATCAGGCTCCGGCCAGCAGCCCGTACAGGACGAATACCACCGGGGAGGCGAACACAATGGAGTCGAGCCGGTCCATCACCCCGCCGTGTCCAGGCAGGATGCTGCTCATGTCCTTGACGCCGAGTTCGCGCTTGACCATGGATTCGGCGAGGTCGCCGGCGGTGGAGGCCGCCACCGTTCCTACCGCAAGGATCAGGCCCACCCACCATGGCTTGTCCAGCACAAAAAGGCAGGCAAGGACACCGATCAGCATGGCACCGGCCACTGAACCGGCAAATCCTTCCCAGGACTTCTTCGGGCTGATCTTCGGAGCCATCGGATGCTTGCCCAGGGACGCCCCCACCAGGTAGCCGAAGGTGTCGTTGGAGACCACCAGCAGCAGCATCACCGCTATCTGCCACGCGCCGTCCGGAATGGTACCGCCGGGCCAGAGACCCAGCGGGGTGGCCCCTCCTGCGGCATGCAGCGGAAGGGCGGCGAAGCTGATGAAGAACGGTACCCAGCCCAGGGTGAACACGCCCGCGAAGATGCTGTTGGCCGAGCCGGCAGCGCTCTCGACGGACCGCCACAGCAAGACAGCCACGGAGCTCAGCAGCATGGCGAAGAGCAGGCTTTCCATGCCGCCGAGGTAGGCGCAGAACGGCATGGCCACCGTGCCGGTCATCACCGGCACGATGGGCATCCTGGTGCCGTTCGCCTCCAGGGCACGGTAAATTTCCCACACGCCGAAGACGGCGAACGTGGTGGTGACCGCCACGAACCCGAGCGGAAGGAACAGCAGCCCGCCCAGTACGGCCAACAACATGGCCAGGCCCACCGCCACCGCGGCCGGCAGGTTCCGGCCGGCCTTTGGTGTTGGATTGCTCCTGGGCTGCTTCCCCCGCGTGCGCGCCCGTTGTGCCGGGGCCTGTTCTGCCTGGCCCATCAGACTTCGAGCAGCTCTGCTTCCTTGCGCTTGAGCAGCTCGTCAATGCCGTCCACGTGCGCCTTCGTGATGCCGTCCAGTTCCTTTTCGGCGCGGGTGCCCTCGTCCTCGCCGGCCTCGCCGTCCTTGACCAGCCGGTCCAGGGTCTCCTTGGCCTTGCGGCGGATGTTGCGGATGGACACCTTGGCGTCCTCGCCCTTGGTCTTGACGATCTTGACGTATTCCTTGCGGCGTTCCTTGGTCAGCTCCGGAATGGTGATCCGGATGACGTTGCCGTCGTTGGACGGGTTGGCGCCCACCTCGGAATCGCTAAGCGCACGCTCGATGTCCCGCAGCGCGGTCTTGTCGAACGGGGTGATCAGGATGGTGCGTGCGTCCGGGATAGCGAACGAAGCGAGCTGCTGCAGCGGCGTGGGGGAACCGTAATAGTCCACAAGGACCTTGTTGTAGAGGCCCGGGTTTGCGCGGCCGGTGCGGACGGCAGCGAAGTCTTCCTTGGCTACCTCTACGGCCTTGTCCATCTTTTCTTCGGCTTCGAGCAAGGTTTCTTCTATCACGGTCTCTCCTCAGGTTCTGGTGCAGTCCGGGGCGCCGGCTTCCTGCATGTGGTTCTCGGTTGCTGTTTCCGTCCCCGGGCCCGAAGGCCGGGGCGGAACTGTCCTGAAAACATCCTAGCCGGAGCTAGGCGGTGACCAGCGTGCCGAGCTTTTCGCCCAGGATGGCGCGGGTGACATTGCCTTCGCCTTCCATGCCGAACACCACCATAGAGAGGTTGTTGTCCTTGCACATGGTCATGGCCGTCTGGTCCATCACGCGGATATCGCGGCGGAGCGCGTCGTCGTAGCTGAGCGTTTCAAGCCGCTCGGCCGTGGGATCCTTTTTGGGATCAGCGGTGTAGACGGCGTCCACGCCGCTCTTGGCCATCAGGACGACGTCGGCATGGACTTCGAGGGCACGCTGCGCAGCTACGGTGTCCGTGGAGAAGTACGGAAGACCGGCGCCGGCACCGAAGATGACCACGCGGCCTTTTTCCATGTGGCGGATGGCGCGGCGCGGAATGTACGCCTCGGCCACCTGGCCCATGGTGATGGCGCTCTGGACCCGGGTTTCCACCCCGGCCTGTTCCAGGAAGTCCTGCAGCGCCAGGCAGTTCATGACCGTTCCCAGCATGCCCATGTAGTCGGCCCTGGAGCGGTCCATGCCGCTCTGGGACAGTTCGGCGCCGCGGAAGAAGTTGCCGCCGCCCACCACGATGGCGACTTCCACCTCGGGCACTGCTGCGGCGATCTGCTTGGCGACGTCGCGGACAGTCTCCGGGTCAACGCCCAGCTTCCCGCCGCCGAAAACCTCGCCGGAAAGCTTCAGGAGGACCCGGCGTCGACTTTTCTCGGGCTGCATTACAGTGTTGACGGCTTCCATGATGCCTTCCGGTTGGGGGTCTGAAAAAAGATTATCCTGCTCGGGCCAATGCTCGGAACGGCCCGTTGCATGCAAAAGGGGCGGCCACCCAAGTGGCCGCCCCTTTTGCAGTACCGGCTAGGAGCCGACGCGGAAACGCGTGAACGCGGTTCCCTTGACACCGGCCTCTTCGAGGACCTGCGCCACGGACTTCTTGGCGTCCTTTGCAAATGCCTGGTCAACCAGGACCTCACCCTTGTAGAAGCCGGTAACACGGCCTTCCACGATCTTGGTGAGGGCAGCTTCGGGCTTACCCTCGGCCTTGGCGGTCTCTTCGGCGATGCGGCGCTCGGACTCAACCAGCTCGGACGGAACGTCTTCGCGGGTCAGGTAGTTCGGGGCCATGGCAGCGATGTGGACTGCAACATCGTGGGCGGCGGTGGCAGCGGCTTCGCCTTCACCGTCAACAGCGAACAGCACACCAACCTGGGCCGGGAGGTCCTTGGAGGTCTTGTGCAGGTAAGCGTCAACCGTTGCTCCCTCAACGCGGGAGATGCGGCGGACAACAACCTTTTCGCCCAGGACAGCGCCTTCTTCGACGACGATCTCGGAGAGCGGCTTGCCGTCAACTTCGGTGGCGAGCAGGGTCTCGAGGTCGGCTGCGCCGGACTCGACGGCAACGGCCAGGACCTTGTCGGCCAGCTGGATGAACTTGTCGGCCTTGGCCACGAAGTCGGTCTCGCAGTTAACTTCGATCATCACGCCGACGCCGTTGCTGACCTTGGCAGCCACCAGGCCTTCAGCGGTGGAGCGGCCCTCGCGCTTAGTAGCGCCCTTGAGGCCCTTGATGCGGATGATTTCGATGGCCTTCTCGGCGTCACCGTTGGCTTCGTCAAGAGCCTTCTTGACGTCCATCATGCCGGCGCCGGTGCGCTCGCGCAGGGCCTTGATGTCCGCGGCAGTGTAGTTCGCCATGTGAACCCCTCTGTCTAGAAATGTGTTGTGGTGTACGGACCGACAGGACGGCAGCCCACATAGTGGGCCGCCATCCTGTCAGCAGCTCCGGCGCCGCGGGCGGCGCTGGAGAATCCGGGTGTACTTGTGTTACTTGGCGTCGTCAGCGGCCGGAGCAGCAGCGTCTTCTGCCGGGGCAGCTGCCTCAGCAGCGGGAGCCTCGGCAGCAGCTTCTTCTGCCGGAGCAGCGGGAGCCTCTTCAGCCTTGCTGCCTTCGAGGAGCTCGCGCTCCCACTCGGCCAGCGGCTCTTCCGGAGCTTCGGTGGTGCCGGTGGCGCGGTTGTTGCGGGCGATGAGGCCCTCGGCAACGGCGTCGGCAACAACGCGGGTCAGGAGGTTCACGGAGCGGATGGCGTCGTCGTTGCCCGGGATCGGGAAGTCAACTTCGTCCGGATCGCAGTTGGTGTCCAGGATGGCCACAACCGGGATGTTCAGCTTCTTGGCCTCATCAACGGCGAGGTGTTCCTTCTTGGTGTCCACGATCCAGAGCACGGAGGGTGCCTTGGTCAGGTTGCGGATACCACCGAGGTTGGACTCGAGCTTGGTGAGTTCACGCTTGAGGAGCAGGAGCTCCTTCTTGGTGTAGGCAGAACCGGCGACGTCGTCGAAGTCGATCTCTTCGAGTTCCTTCATGCGCTGGATCCGCTTGGCCACGGTCTGGAAGTTGGTGAGCATACCGCCGAGCCAACGCTGGTTCACGTAGGGCTGGCCGACGCGGGTTGCCTGCTCGGCAATTGCTTCCTGGGCCTGCTTCTTGGTACCGACGAAGAGTACGGTGCCGCCGTGTGCAACGGTGGCCTTGACGAACTCGTAGGCGCGGTCGATGTAGGACAGCGACTGCTGAAGGTCGATGATGTAGATGCCGTTGCGCTCGGTGAAGATGAAGCGCTTCATCTTCGGGTTCCAACGGCGGGTCTGGTGTCCAAAGTGGACGCCGCTGTCAAGCAGCTGGCGCATGGTTACGACGGGCATGCCGGCGCTCCTTCCGGCAGGTCATTCATGAGAAGCCCCTGGGGCTTCTTACCCTGCCAATAGTTGACGGTTGATTAGCGTGGCCCGGGCGGGCCGTGCTCCTGGCGTCCATCGCGCTTCCCATCCGTACCAATGGCACGGACCGCAGGAGGCGCGATCCTCCGTGGAGGGCTGGACGCGCGTAGTCAGCCGCTGCTCCCCCACACTCCTGAATGAGATGTGCCGACGCAGGCCGGACAGGGGCATGTACCGTGGGAAAAACCTTTGGGATAGCCGCCGGACGGATAGCGTTGAGGGCGCAGCAAACTGCTCCATCAAGTGTACTACAGGGACCTGCAGCCGGAGGACACGGAAAGGGACGTGCACGACGGCGCCGCCGCGCCTTTTCCACATAGGGAAGCGTGCCCCTGCCGGCAGCATTTCAACCGTCGCAGGCTGGACACATGAAACCTCCGGCACTGCTTGCGGCCCTGCTCCTGCTGCCCGCATCCCTGGCCCCCACGGGGGAAGCACTGGCGCTCAGCCCCGCGTCCCCGGCACCTGCCGCAATCGTGGCGGCACCATCGTGGCGCTGGCCGCTCTCCCCGCGCCCCGCCGTGCTCCGGGATTTTGATCCCCCGCCCAAGCCTTGGCTCAGCGGCCACCGCGGCGTGGACCTGGAAGCAGCGTCCGACGGCGTGCCGGTCATCTCGCCGACCGCCGGGACGGTCAGCTTCGTGGGTGTGGTGGTGGACCGGCCGGTGATCACCATAGACCATGGCAATGGTTTGCGCAGCAGCTTCGAGCCGGTGGACAGCAGCTTGGCCGCTGGAAGCGTGGTGGAGGCGGGGCAGCCCATTGGAACGCTCCTTGCAGGGCACTGCCCCGCCACAGCTTGCGTCCACTGGGGTGTTCGACGCGGCGACGAGTACGTCAATCCGCTGCAGTTTGTGATGGATCTGCGTCCGTCCATCCTGCTGCCGCTGGGCTGACAGCAGGATGGGCGGGGGAAACGATCCGGGTCACACGATGGCGGAGATGCCGGTAATCGCCCGTCCGGTCACCAGCGTATTGATCTCGTGGGTTCCCTCGTAGGAATAGATGGCTTCGGCGTCGGCGAAGATCTTTGCCATTTCGAAGTCGGTCACGATGCCGTTGCCGCCCAGGAGGTTCCGACCGATGGCCACGCTCTCACGCATCCTGGCCGTGGTGAACGCTTTGGCCAGCGCTGACTGCTCGTCCCTCGCTTCTCCGGCATCCTCCAGCTGGGACAGCCTCACCATCATGGCCATGGAACTGACGGTATTGCCCAAAATCTGCACAAGCTGATTTTGCACCAGCTGGAAGGAGGCCAGCGGCCGGCCGAACTGCTGGCGCTCCACTGCGTAGCGGCGTGCCACGTCGAAGGCGGCCATCTGCTGGCCCACAGCCTGCCAGGCGACGCCGAGGCGGGTGACTTTGAGGACCTTGTTGACGTCGCGGAAGCTGTTGGCATGGGCCAGCTTATAGAAGTCCGGCACCACCACATTGTCCAGGGTGATATCGGCGTTCTGGACTGTCCTCAGGGCGATCTTGTTCTCGATCTTCTCCGCCCTGAAGCCCTTGAGCGTGGTGTCCACCAGGAAGCCCTTCACCTGGTTGTCTTTGATGTCGCGTGCGTAGATGACAACCCAGTCGGAGAAGGTGGCGTTTCCAATCCAGCGCTTGGCTCCGTTGAGGATCCAGGAGTCCCCCTCGCGCCGGGCAGTGGTGCGCGTCCCGCCGGCCACGTCTGATCCGCCGAGGGGTTCCGTGAGGCCGAAGGCCCCGATTTTCTTGAGCGCATAGATGTCAGGGAGCCAAGCGTCCTTTTGTTCCTGAGAGGCGAGCGCTTCGATGGAGCCGGTGAAGAGTCCGTCATGGACGCCCATAAACGTGGAAATGGAGGCATCGGCCCGGGTCACCTCGGCGTGCATCAGGCCGGCGAAGAGGTTGGAGTGGCCCTGCCGTCGGACGGGGCTGACGAGGTCGATGTCCGCAAGTTTCGGAATCAGCTCCATGGGGAATTCCCCCCGGTTCCAGAAATCCACAGCGATGGGCTTGACCTCCCGGACCAGGAAGTCCCGGACTTCTGCCAGCCGGTCCTGCTCCTTGGTGCTGAGCATCTGCTCAAAGGCATAGAAGTCGCCGTCGGGATACGGCAGGTTGAGGTCTGTAGCGGAAGTGGACATGGTTACCTCGCAAGTGATCAGCGGTGACCGGGGCTCGCGGAATGAGCACGGTATGTTACTGCTCAGTAACATACCGCAGATCCGGATCTTAGGGAACCACGCGCCATCACCTCCCGCAGCCCTTACTTCAACCCGCCATCAGTTCCTGGTGCGGTCCGACGGCGTCTGCTGCCGCGAGCCTTCACCGAGAGTACCTGCGGGAGATCAGGGGGGTTCCCCCAATCCATGCGGGAGATGATGGGGCGTTCCCACGATCGATGCGGGAGATGATGGGGCGTTCCCCCGAGCCCTGCAGGAGGTGATGGGGCGTCCCTTTGTTGCGTCACCCCTCTAACGGGAAAAACCGCGACCGGAGAAGGTGCACCGGCCGCGGTTTCCGCGTTGTTGAGTAGGGCTACTCGGACTTGAACCGAGGACCTTAGGATTATGAGTCCCGCGCTCTAACCAGCTGAGCTATAGCCCCCCACGCCCTGGCCGGCCCTCCTCAAATGCGGAGAAGCTTGCGGGGCAAAATTACTCTAGCAAACCCGGCAAAGTGTTCAGACCACTTTGTCCTCGAAGCGTGCGCCCAGGTACAGGTCCTCGAATGTCTGCAGGGTTCCTTCGATGCTGTGCGGTTCCACCATCTGCCGGCTGACCTGGCCCATGGCGGCACGCTGGTCGGCGGGCAGCTCCAGGATCCTGGTGATCTTCTTGGCCAGGTCGTCGCTGTCACCGGGGGTGAAGAGGTATCCGTTTTCGCCGTCGCGCACCAGGTGCGGCAGGGCCATGGCGTCAGCGAGTACAACCGGGGTGGACGCCGACATCGCTTCCAGTGTCACCAGGGACTGGAGCTCTGCCGTGCCCGGCATGCAGAAGAGATCAGCCCGGATGTAGGCCTTCCGCAGTTCTTCGTCGCTGGCCAGGCCCAGGAACTTCACCCTATCCCCCAGCCCAAGCCGGTGGACAAGGTTTTCGAGGTTTGACCGGACTTCGCCGCCGCCAACGATTTCCAGGTGCACCTTCATCTCGGGGGGCGTCTTGCTGACAGCCTCGATCAGCACATCCACATGCTTTTCTTCCGCCAGTCGTCCAACGAACAACACTGTGGGGTGCGGGTGCGGTTCGATGTGCTCGCCGGGCTGCAGTTCGTAGGCGGCGGAGTCGATGCCGTTGGACAGCGGAAGGACTTTGCGCAGGAAGGCGTGCTGGTGCATGGCCTTGGCCGCCAGGGGGGTGGGTGTGGTCACGACGTCGGCCTGACCCATCACCTTGCCCATGTCCTTCCAGGAAATGCGCCCGATGATGTTCTTGAACCACTGCGGAAACGGGAGGAACGGGTTGAGGTTTTCCGGCATGAAGTGGTTGGTTGCAACAATGCGGATGCCCCGCCGGACAGCCTCGTAGAGGACGTGCTCGCCGATCATGTAGTGGCTCTGGATGTGCACTACGTCGGGCTGGACGCGGTCGAAGAGGAGGCTGATTTCCTTCTTGATCTCCCAAGGAAAGCAGATCCGGAAATATTCATGCGTGGGGACCCCGTGCGAGCGGAGCCGGTGCACGGTTGCCTCGGACCGGAACTCGGTGAAGCTCTTGCCGTTGTCCGCACGGCAAGCCAGCACATGGACGTTGTGGCCGCGGCCGGTCATTCCCTTGGCCAGGCGGTAGCCGAACTGGGCTGCGCCGTTGATGTGCGGCGGATAGGTATCGGCGGCTATCAGAATGGTCAGGGGTCGCGGGTCTGCGGGCGTGGTCACGTGGAGGGCTCCTGATGGTCACGGTGCGGACAGCGGTACTGACAGCACGGCCGGCCGCGGCTGGCGCCGGGGCCTCGTGTATTTGCTCGGTGGAAAGAACTCGGTGGAAAGCGGACTGGGTGGGAGGGACTACAGGGACGGCTTGCCCGCGGCCCGCCGCGCGTCCTTCTTGCGCTTGGTGACCTCGGGGTGATGCCTGGAAAGGGCGATGACACCCACGATAGCAAGGGATGCGGCGGTTCCCATGGCTATGGCCATCACGGCATGCACATCCGGGCGGAGTTCCCCCAGGATGGTAATGCCGATGGCGATGCCCACGATAGGGTCAATCACCGTAAGCCCGGCGATCACGAGGTCCGGGGGGCCCGCGGAGTAGGCGTTCTGGACAAACCATGATCCCAGGCCGCCGGCGGCGATGATGGCCAGCACGGAATACCACTGCACGTTCAGCAGGAACAGGCCGTTGGGGTCGAGCAGGTGCTTGCCGATGATGCGGGTCAGCACGGCCACAAAACCGAAGAGCATACCCGCCCCCAGGATGTAGACGAAAGCGTTCATCCGGTGCCTGAACATCATGGCAAGGGTGCCGAAGAGGCCGACGGCGAGGGCGAGCAGCAGCACGATGGTGAGTTCGGCATCCAGGCTCACATGGTGGTTTTCCTGGGTGACGTTAACCGCCAGGAGCACAAAGAGGGCCGAACCCGTGACGCAGGCCGCGATGGCAACCACGGTGGCACGGTTGATGGTGAGGTCCTGGTCCCGCGCGTTGACGATGGTGGTGATCACCAGCGCGATGGCGCCGATGGGCTGGACAACGGTGAGCGGGGCTGACACCAGGGCCACCGCGTTCATGGCCATTCCCACACACAGCAGCAGGAGGCCGAACACCCAGCGCGGGTTCCTCAGGAGTCGGAGGAACCCGTTTGAACTCAGCGCCAGGCCGCCGGTATCGGCCTTGACCGCACTCCCCTGGCGCTGCGCACCCAAAGCCAGGCAGAACGCACCCAGCACCGCCAGCACAACGGCGAGCCAGACCATCAGGTGCTCCCGTCGTCGTGATGCAGGGCCCTGCCTTTGCGCAGGATGGCCCAGAAGTAGTTGTAGGCGGCTATCCAGTGGCCGACCAGTCCCAGGCCCAGCACGATCCACGCTGCGACGAACAGCTCATCGGCGAGCGGCGTGTCCAGCCGCGAGAGAACCAGCAGCGGGGTGCCCAGAAGCAGCAACCCGGTGCGGACCTTCCCCACAACACTGACCGGAAGGTCCGGGTGGCCGCGGAAGATGGACAGTGTCAGTGCCAGCAGTATGGCGTCCGGGATGACCAGCGCGGCAAGGTACAGCCAGTGGACGACGCCGGCAATCACCAGCGTGACGGCGACGGCGATCAGCGCCAGGCGGTCGGCGATGGGATCCAGGACCCGCCCGAGCTTGGAGGCCTGGTCGAAGCGGCGGGCAATGTATCCGTCGATCCAGTCGGTGCCTGCCATGATCGCGAGGACCACAACGCCTGCGGCGTACTGCTTTTGCCCGAGGACAAGCCAGATGAACAGCGGTACACCCATAAAGCGCACCACGGTGAGCAGGTTGGGGATGGTGAAGACGCGGTCGTGGTCCACCTGCGGGCGGCCGGGACGGGAGCCGGCACCGATGAACTTCATCCCGTCCCCTTTCCTTCCTGCTGCCCTCCGGCGCGGACTAATGATTGTGTGCGTGTGCTCCTCGCGCTGCCCGGGCTTGGCCAGGCAGGGCCGGCGCTAGTACGTGCGCAGGAGTCTGCGGACCAGCACGACGAACAGGGTGCCGGCGGCGGCGAAGGCAGCCAGTGGTTTCCATCGGTTGCCCAGGCCGCCGGTGGTTTCTGTAAGAGCGGCGAGCCGGCTGGCGGCGAGGTCTTTGCCCCGGCCGGCGAGGACCTGGCCCTCGCGCAGCCTGCCCTGGGCGGCGCCGAGCAGGAACCGGGCCTGGGTTTTGACGTCGAGCTCCGCACCGAGGTCGTCGCGGACTTCGGTGAGGTGGTGCCGCCGCTGGCTCAGGCGTCGGGCGATTTCCGGCTCGGAGGCCTGCGGGAATTCCTTGTTGTGTTCGGCAGCCTTGGCTTCCTTCTCTGCCTTGGCCTTGGCAGCCGCCTCCGCCTTGGCAGCCTTGGCAGCTTTCGCCTCAGGACTCTGCGGATCCAGGACCGCAGGGTTGAAGGCCGATCCCTCCTTGGCAACGCCGACGTCGTACTTGATGCCGCGAATAGTCTCCTCCGGCAGCAGCGGCATGGCCTTCTTGAACCTGCTGACGCCGATCAGGCCCCCAATGAGTGCAATCAGCAGGAACGCGGCGGAAACCAGCAGGGCGGCGAGCCAGGCGGGCATGATGGTGGCCAGGCCCATGATGGCGGCAACGATCAGTCCCACCACGAGGAAGAGGACGAAGACCAGGGCAACAGCGAGGAATGCAGCGGCAACTCCGACCTGGACACCTTTGCGCTTCAGCTCGATCTTCGCAAAGGCGATCTCGTCGTTCAGCTGGCGGGGTGCCAGCCGGAAAAGGAGTTTAAGCGTCCCGGGAAGCGCGGAGATGCGCACTCCCTGGCTGGTCCGCCCGCTGTGACGTCCGCTCATCGGTCCCGCCTTACTGTTTCATGGTGGATTCGGCTTCCATGGCTGCGGGAGAGTGCAGCTGCACCGTCCCCGCCCCCAAAACTATCATTGAGGGTCAGGGCCAACTTCGGGGCTTGCCGGACGGCGTGGCCTACAACGCTGCAAAAATCCGTTGCTGCGGCCATAGGATTGGTCTCCGTGAGCATTCCGAGCAATCCGGGCGATCTGTTGAGCCGCCGCCGCAAACTTCTGTACATCCTCCTTCTCGGCGCCCTGACTGCCTTGGGTCCGTTCACGATCGACCTTTACCTGCCGGCGTTCCCGGCCCTGGAGGCGAGCCTGGGCGTGACCGAAGCCCAGGTCCAGCTCACCCTGGCCGGGACCACCGTAGGGTTCGCCTTTGGCCAGCTGGTGGTGGGGCCGTTCAGCGACAAGGTGGGCCGGCGGATGCCGTTGATCCTCGCCACGGCACTGCATATTGCGGCGTCATTGGGCGCCGCCCTGTCCACTGACATCACCACGCTGGGGATCTTCCGCGTCCTGATGGGCGTGGGGGCCGCCGGCGGTGGCGTGGTGGCCATGGCCATGGTGCGGGACCTGTTCTCCGGCTACGCCATGGTCAAGATGTTTTCCCGGATGTCTTTGGTGAACGGGCTGGCACCCATTTTGGCCCCGGTGATCGGCTCACAACTGCTCCTGGTGATGGCGTGGCCGGGGATCTTCGTGTTCCTTGCGGGGTACGGCACCATTGTCATCATCGCCGCCCTGTTCCTGGTCCGCGAGACGTTGCCGCCGGGAAAGCGCCAGCAGAGCGGGATGACTGTCCGCCAGCGCTACCGCGTCCTGTTCAGTGACAGGATTTTTGTGGGCCTGCTGATGGTGGCGGGCATGAACTTCGGCGGGTTGTTCACGTACCTCTCGGCTTCCCCCTTCCTGTTCCAGGATGTGTTCGGCTTCTCCCCGCAGGAGTACGGCCTGCTCTTTGGCATCAACTCCCTGGGTATTGTTGCCGGGATCCAGACCAGCTCTCGCCTGATCCGGCGGGTGCCGCCGCAGTGGATCCTCGCCGGAGCCACGGCCTGGACCTTCCTGATGGCCATGCTGATCGTGGTGTTCGACCAGCTGGGGTTCGGCCTCTGGGGCGTCATGGTCCCCCTGTGGTTCTACATCATGGGCACAGGTTTTATGTTTCCCTGCGTCCAGGTGCTCGCCCTGGCCGGCCATGCCGGGCAGGCCGGCACGGCAGCCTCCCTGCTGGGTGCGGCCACCTTCCTGACGGCCGGCCTTATCTCCCCGGTGGTCGGGTGGCTCGGTATTACGAGCGCCACCCCGATGGGCGCGGTGCAGGCCGCCTGCATCCTGCTGGCCATCGCGGCCCTGTGGCTCGTGGTCCGGCCCCGTACCGTCCCCTCCATCCACTGATGCCCAGGCACCCTGCCAGGCGCAAGCCGCACCGGAACCGCCGGGGACTCTTCCTCGGGGCGGTGCTGGGCGCCGTCGTGGGTTACTTTGCCGGGCGGGCGCTGGGCAACCCCGCCATGGGCATTGTCCTGGGCATGCTGGCCGGTTCCGCCCTGCTGTACCGGGTGAACCCCGGGCCCTGGAACCGTTCCTGAACCTTCTGCCCAGCAATGGTGTTGGCTGCCGCGCCGTCTGCCGCCGGATGCCTCTCCCGCGATAAAATGTTGTTTGTGCCCAGCTGGCAGGATCAACCGCAGCTCCCGGCCGCGTGGCAACGGTGCGATACCCGGATCCTGCCACTGTGGTGGGAACGCTTGTGTGCCCAGAGCGGCGAGCAGTCGGCGGCACTCTACGCGGCCGGGCTGTTCACCGAGGACCGCCGCCGGCCCATCGCGCAGTGGTACAACCCCGCCTTCAAGGCAGCGCTCCTGGTGGCCCCTGAAACCTCGCCCGAGTGGCCCGTGCAGCGGTTTGGTATCTTCTATGCGCCGCCGGCTACAGGATTTGTCCGTGTCCATTCCGCACCGCATGAGTGGAACCCGCGCCAGCCGCGGAAGTCGCCCACCGAAAAGGAGGCGTTCCTGGCCGCCATCGCGGAGGCGGAGCGTTTCCTGCAGGTGGAAATGGACTTCGTCTGAAAGAAAAATCCCCGCTCCTTCCTAGGGAGGGAACGGGGATTTTTTGTAGGGCTCCTCCTGCTGGACTTGAACCAGCAACCCTTCGATTAACAGTCGAATGCTCTGCCAATTGAGCTAAGGAGGAATGAAGCAGGTATGACATTAGCAAAGGTTCCGCGCCAAAGTGAAATCGGCGGATTTACGGGCGAGACGGCAGTTTTCGGGCATAAAAAATCCCCGTTCCGGTGGCCCGGAACGGGGATTGTGCGCTCCTCCTGCTGGACTTGAACCAGCAACCCTTCGATTAACAGTCGAATGCTCTGCCAATTGAGCTAAGGAGGAATGAAGCGGGTATTAGCCTAGCAAACACCCGGGCTGGAAGCGAAATCGAGGGACGGGCACAGCCAGCGGAGGCCGTCTTATGCCTCCGCGCGCAGGGCGCGGCGTTCCATTTCGAGCATCATGAGCTCGCGGTTAAGCCGCTGGTAGGTCTCCGGATCCGCCGCAGGGTCCAACCGCTGCAGCTGGCCCATCTTGTCGGCCTTGACCCGGGTGATCTGCAACTCGAACAGCCGCGACAGGATGTCCCGGCAATACTTCCGGACCGCCTCCTCGGTGCTGGCAGGCAGCGGCACCACGGCCAGCTCCGACACCAGCGGCCGCAGCGGCTCCGGAACCTCGTGCATCACGTGCTCCACCCAGCGCACCGGGTCCGCGGTGAGGGCCGGGCCGGTGGCACGCATGGCGTCGTGCACAGCCTGGAAGGCCGGGGTGGCGAACCGGGCAGCGGCGAAGCTGTCCCAGACCCCGCCGGCCAGCAGCGCGGGCTCCTGCAGGGCAACTTCGAGCGCCTGGCGTTCCATGGAGGCCACCGGGTCCCGCGGGTCCGGCCGGTGGAAGCTGGGAACAGCGCCCGACGGCGGCCCAACCGCTATGCCGGGTCCGCCCGGTTGGGCGGGGCGGGAGGGAGTCCCCGGAAATGAGGCGGCCGGCCCAGCCTGATCGCCCCGCTTCACACCGTTCTTCACTTCAGCATTGACCAGGCGCAGCACTTCGTTGGGGTCCGGCATGCCCAGCCACCCGGTCAGGGCCTGGCAATAGCCGGTGCGGGTTGATGCGTCGCGAATGGCGGCGACAACGGGCACGGAGGCTTTCAGGCCCTGTACGCGGCCTTCCACGGTGTCCAGGTTGAACTGCTTCAGCGTGGTGCGGATGGCGAACTCAAAGAGGGGCCTGCGGGACTGCACCAAGGCGTGCACTGCTTGGTCGCCCCTGCTCTGGCGCAGGTCGCAGGGGTCTGCTCCGGTCGGTTCCACCGCCACGTAGGTCTGCGCGGTGAACCGCTGGTCCTCCTCGAAGGCGCGCAAGGCGGCCTTTTGGCCTGCGGCATCGCCGTCGAAGGTGAAGATAACCTCTCCCCCGGTGCCGTCGTCGGAGAGCAGCCTGCGGGCTATCTTGATGTGCTCGGTGCCGAACGCGGTTCCGCACGTGGCCACCGCCGTCGGAATTCCTGCCAGGTGGCAGGCCATTACGTCGGTGTAGCCCTCCACCACCACCAGCTGCCGGTCCTTGGCGATATTGCGCTTGGCGAGGTCGATCCCGTAGAGCACCTGGGATTTCTTGTACAGCGTGGTCTCGGGGGTGTTGAGGTACTTGGGGCCTTGGTCGTCCTCGTAAAGCTTCCGGGCGCCGAAGCCGATGGTGTCCCCCGCGATGTCCCGGATGGGCCAGATCAGGCGGCCGCGGAAACGATCGTAAATACCCCGGTTTCCCTCGGAAAACATCCCCGTCAGCTTCAGCTCGGCGTCCGTGAAACCCCGGCCGCGGAGGTGCTTGAGCAGCGCATCCCAGCCCTGCGGGGCGTAGCCGACGCCGAACTGTTCGGCGGCGGCACGATCGAACCCGCGGCCGTGCAGGAACGTGCGCGCCTCCGCGGCTCCGCTGGTCAGAAGCTGCGCCTGGAAGAATTCGTCGGCGATTTTGTGGGCGTCCAGCAGCCGCTGCCGGCGCCCCACTTCTTCCCGGTTGGGGCCCGTACCGCCGTCCTCATACCGGAGCTCATAGCCGATCCTGGCGGCCAGCTTCTCCACGGCTTCCTGGAACGAACTGTGGTCCTGTTTCTGCACAAAGGCAATGACGTCGCCGTCCTCCCCGCAGCCGAAGCAGTGGTAGCGGCCCACCTGCGGGCGGACGGTAAAGGACGGCGAACGCTCGTCGTGGAAGGGGCACAGTCCCTTGAACGTCCCCAGCCCGGCGCCCTTGAGGGTGACGTAGCCGTCGACTACTTCCTTGATGTCCGTGCGCTGGCGTACTTCGTCGATATCTTCACGTTTGATCAGCCCAGCCACAGAGCAATCCTAGCCCCGGGGTACGACGGCGGCTGGAACCCTGTGGCGCCGCTCACCACAGCGACGGGAGGCTCCCTACCAGCCGTTCGTACATGGCCAGGGCGGAGCCGTCGGTGAGTGACGCCACCTGGTCGATGACCACGCGAAGGCGCGCACCGTCGTCGGGCGCGTCACGCCAGTCCGCGGCGAACATCGGCTCAAGGTGGCGGTCGCCGGTGGCGCTCAGGGCCGTGACCAGGGCGTGCAGCACCTCGCGCTGCCGCTCATAGATGGGCTGGCGGTGCTCGGTGGTCATCACGAAGGTGGTGGCCAGGCCCTTCATGACGGCGATCTCCATCACCGTCTCATCCGGAACCATGAGCTGGGCGTTGTACCGGGTCAGGTTCTCCGGCCCGTACACCGCCCGGGTTGTCTCCAGTGCGCTCTGGCAGAACCGGCCGATCAGCTGGCTGGTCATGTTCTTCAGGGCGGCCATGGATTTACGGCTGCCGTCGGCTTCCCGTACCCACACGTCCGTGGCTTCGAGCCGGGCCAGGGCGGCGTCGATGGCGGCGGGATCGTTGTGCGGCAGGTACCACTGCTTGGCGTAACCCACCACGCGGGCGCGGTGGTCCGGGTTGTCCATCCAGCGGAGCTGGAAATGGCCGGCAACGATCGCGTCCTCCACGTCGTGCACGGAATAGGAAATGTCGTCGGCCAGGTCCATGACCTGGGCCTCCAGGCAGGACCGGCGTTCAGGGGCACCTTCGCGGAGCCAGGTGAAGATGGGCAGATCGTCCTCGTAAGCGCCGAACTTGCTGGTCCGCTGGCCGTGGATCACCGGGGCCTCCAGCGCGGACCACGGGTATTTGGCAGCAGCGTCGAGGCTGGCCCTGGTGAGGTTGAGGCCCGCGGGCGCGCCGTCTGGCCCCAGGACCTTGGGTTCCAGCCGGGTCAGGAGGCGCAGGGTCTGGGCGTTGCCTTCGAAACCGCCGATGGCGTGTGCCACCTCATTCAGCGCCGACTCGCCGTTGTGCCCGAACGGCGGGTGGCCGAGGTCGTGGCTCAGGCACGCGGTGTCCACAACGTCGGGGTCGCAGCCCAAGGCGCGGCCCAGTTCACGGCCCACCTGGGCCACCTCGAGGCTGTGCGTGAGCCGGGTCCGGACGAAGTCGTCGGTGTCCGGTGCCACCACCTGGGTCTTGGCGCCCAGCCTGCGCAGTGCGGACGAATGGAGCACGCGGGCCCGGTCCCGCTCGAAGTCGGAGCGGTAGACACTCTTGGGCGGTTCCTCCACCCAGCGGGCGGAATCGTGGTTGTCGTAGCCGGGCAGCACCGGCGCGGAGGTCCGGGTCTCAGCCACCTGAAACGTCCAGTTCAGCGGCAGAGATGTCCGCGGACTGTGCAGCATTCAGGGCCCGGGAGTCCAGCCAGTCCTTGGGCAGCGCCGGCCTTTTGGGCGAGCCTGCCCGCCCGCGCGGACCCTCTGCGTCCACGCCCGGGTACGGCGAGTCAAGGTCAAGCTCTGCCAGGGTCTCGCGCAGGACCTTGAGGCTGGTCACCAGCGCCAGGCGCGTCCGAAGCTCGCCGCCCACCACATAGCCCTTGAAGTACCAGGCAATGTGCTTGCGGATCTCGCGCAGCGCCTTACCCTCGTCTCCGAAGGTCTCCACCATCAGTTCCGCGTGCCGGTAGACACCCTCGGCCACCTGGCGCAGGTTGGGCCGGAAGCGGGTGTCGCTGCCTTCGAATGCAGCCTGCAGATCGCCGAACAGCCAGGGCCGGCCCTGGCAGCCGCGACCCACCACCACGCCGTCCACGCCGGTTTCGCGGACCATCCGAACGGCGTCCTCGGCGGACCAGATGTCACCGTTGCCCAGCACCGGGATGTCCGGCAGTGCCTCGCGCAGGCGGGCGATGGCGGACCAGTCGGCCTGGCCGGAGTAGAACTGCGCGGCGGTCCTGCCGTGAAGGGCGACGGCGGCCACTCCGGCATCGCGGGCGATGCGGCCGGCGTCGAGGTACGTCAGGTGGTCGTCATCGATGCCCTTGCGCATCTTGATGGTCAGCGGAACGTTGCCTTTGGACGCTTCCTTGACGGCGGTCTGCACGATGGAGGTAAAGAGGTCGATCTTCCAGGGCAGGGCCGAGCCGCCGCCCCGCCGGGTCACCTTGGGCACCGGGCAGCCGAAGTTCAGGTCGATGTGGTCCGCGCGGTCTTCCTCGACCAGCATGCGCACGGCGGCCCCGACTGTGCTGGGGTCAACGCCGTACAACTGGACGGACCGGACTTTTTCGTCGTCGTCGTGGGAGATGATGCGCAGGGATTCAGGGGTGCGTTCCACCAGGGCGCGGGAGGTGACCATCTCCGCCACGTACATGCCGCCGCCGTACTCCCGGCACAAACGGCGGAAAGCGGAGTTGGTGATGCCGGCCATCGGAGCCAGGATCACCGGGGTGTCCACGGTGATGGGACCCAGCTTCAGGGGCGGGAGTTCCAGCTTGGGGGCGGGATGGGTTGCTGCAACAGTCACCTGTCCATTGTTGCAAAGTGGCGCAAATCGGGCTGCCGGCCGCTGAAGTGCCCGTCCAGGCCACGGGTCCGCGATGAGCGGCGGGCACCCGGGCGGGGCGGCTTTGACCTGTCAGTCCCGCTCCGCGGCCCTGCGGCCGCGCCGGGTCTGGTACGCCGCGGCGGCGAGCGTGCCCGTGTCGATCACATCGTCCGGATCGACGGCGGGTTGCGCCGGCTCGCGGGCGGCAACCCGTTCCCTTGCCTCCCGGCGGTCCCCGCTGTCTGTTTCCCGCGCACCGGATCCCTGCAGCTCCACCGGCGCTGAACCCGTGGCCTTAACAACCAGCACCGCGATCAGCGTGGTGACCGGGATCGCCAGGACCAGGCCGATGGAACCAACCAGAGTGCGGATGACTTCTTCCGAAAGTTCGGCGCTGGTGAGGGTGTCCGCGAGCGGCCGGTCGTAGAGCATCACGATGATGAGGATGGGCAGCGCGGCACCGGCGTAGGCGAACGCGATGGTGTAGACGGTGGACGCGATGTGGTCGCGGCCAATCCGCATGGCCGAGGTGAACAGCTTCCGCGCACTGCTCTGCGGCGCGAGTTCATAGAGCTCCCAGACGGCCGAGGACTGTGTGATGGTCACATCGTTGAGGACGCCCAGCCCGGAAATGATGAGCCCGCACAGGATCACGCCGGAAATGGAGATGTTTGCCGAGGTATTCATCAGGGTGCTGGCGTCGTGGTTTCCCACCCCGGCAAGGTTGGCGGCGTCAGTGGCCCACGCCGCCAGGAGCGCAGTGATCGCCAGGCCGAAGATGGTGCCCAGGAGCGCGGTGGAGGTCCTGGCGGAGAAACCGTGCGCGAAGTACAGGACCCCGATCATGATCACGGTGGATCCCACCAGGGCCAGCAGCAGCGGAGGCTTCCCTTCCACCAGCCCCGGCAGCATAAAGCTCGCCAGCACGAAGTAGGCGCCGACGAGTCCGATCAGCGCGCGGAGGCCGCGCCATCGGGCAACGGCGATCACCACCGCCGCGTACAGCAGCGCGAGCAGGACAATGGGGAGGGTCCGGACGAAGTCCACAAAGATGTAGGCGGGCGAACCCTGCGACGCCGAGGCGCCCTGTGCGTTGGAGAGGTTCAGGTAGCGGATCTGGTCGCCTGGCTTGACCCCGTGGGACTTGGCGACATCCGGGTTGATGACCACCTTCACCGGGCTTCCGCCCTTGTCCGGTTCAGTGAACGCAAAGGTGCAGTCCGACCCCTGGCCCTGCCCGGTCTGGGACTGCTGGTTTTGGCCCTGCTGGTTTTGGCCTTGCTGGTTTTGGCCTTGGGCGGCCGCGCCCTGCTGGCTGACACCTTGCATGCAGTTCTCGATGGCCACGCTCTGGATGGTGCCTGTATCGAAGCTCACGCCCGGAGCGGCCGAATACGGATTGGCCAGGGAAATGCCCTCTTTGCTTCCCGAAGGCCACAGCATCACCATGCCGGCCAGCGTCAGGAGGGCCAGCGGGATCAGCACCGCCGCAAGAATCCGGTTTGCCCGCCGTCGAGCAGCAATCGCCTGTGGTGTCGGCTCCGAATGGTCTGTGGAAGCGTGGGAGTGGCCGGACCCCATCAGCAGTAGAACCTCATACGTTGAACTCTACGTCCGGCACCGTAGGGTTGATAAATGGATCGGCAGAACGGGGAGGAACCGGGCATGGCCAACCGCAGTACTGATGAAACTGGCAGTGTCGATGCAGGCGGAGCAGCGGCCGCAATAGTCCACCAGGCCGCACTGAGCGTGCTGCCGGCGTCAGGTCCCACCCTGGGCGTTGCCCTGGTGCTGCACGGGGGGAAGTCCCGCAGCCGCGAGCCGGTGGAGGCCCGGCACCTGAGCCCCGCGCGGATGGTGCCCTTTGCCAGGCACATCCACCGTGCCGGCCGGAACCACGGGCTTGCCGTCTGGTCCTTGCGGAACAGCGTGCGTGGTTGGAACGGGGACGAGATGACACCCCTGCAGGATGCCCGCTGGGCCTTGAAACAGATCAGCAACCGGCACCCGGACGTCCCAGTGTTCCTGGTGGGCCATTCGATGGGCGGCTTGACCGCCGTCTGCGCCGCGGACCATCCACAGGTGCAAGCGGTGGTGGCCCTGGCGCCGTGGCTTAGCCCGGGGACACCGGACGCGGGTGTAGCAGGGAAGAAGGTGCTGATTGTCCACGGCACGGTGGACCGGTGGACCAGCCCGGCGGCGTCGCTGGCGTTTTCCCGGCGGGCTGCGGCAGGTGCCACCTCGATGCAATACGTGGCGCTGAAGGGTGCGGGGCACTTCATGCTCCGCAAAATCCGGCTCTGGCACACCCTCTCCACGGGTTTTGTCCTGAAGGCTTTCAATGAAGCGGCAGGAGCGGACGCAGCCCTGCCGCGCGGGTTCGGGCAGCTGCTGCCGGAATCGTCGGTGCAGGTGACGCTGTAGCCGGCTTCCCCCGGGCTGACTTTCCCGCGGCCCCGGCCTGGACGGTGGGCCCGCGGCAGCGTCACGAACGAAAGGACCTCCATGGCCTGGCGCCCCCGTCCGAGTGACCGTTTCTACCGGCTGCTGGTCCGCCTTGGCCTGTTCCTCCAGTGGGCTTTCCAGGTCAAAATCCATGCCACCGGTTTGGAGCACCTGCCCCTGCCGGGACCGCGCCACGGCGCCGCTGCCCGCAGGGTCACTCCGGGTAGCGGCGCCGTTTTTGCCGTGACGCACTTCGGCTACCTGGACTTCGCCCCGGTGGAACTCATCCTGTGGAAGCATGCACGTGCCCAGCTGCGGTTTATGATCCACCAGGGCGCGGCGGACCACTGGCTCGCGGGCCCGGCGATCAGTGCCACCAACAGCGTGGTGGTGGGGTATGCGGAACGTGCCGGAGCCCTCGACGAGGCCGTGGCCCAGCTGAAGAGCGGCGAGTATCTGGCCATATTCCCGGAAGCCGGTGTGAGCAGGAGCTTCAAGGTCCGGGAGTGTAAAACGGGCGCCGTCAGGATGGCTGCGGAAGCAGGCGTACCGGTCATCCCAGTCTCCGTCTGGGGCGCCCACCGGCTGCTCACCAGGGGCCACGGCTTTTCGCCGCCGCTCGCCTGGCGCGCGCCGGTCCGGGTCCATGTTGGTGTGCCACTGCAGGTTCCGCCGAACGTTGACGCCGAAGCCGCCACTGCCGAACTTCGCACCCGGCTCCAGGCGGGAATCGACGCCTGCATCGCCGACTTTCCCCTGATTGCCCGCCCGGGAGCCTGGTGGATGCCGGCAGACCTCGGCGGCGGCGCCCCGACAGAAGCCGAGCGGCAACTCATGGACGCGGAAGATGCAGTGAGGGGCCGCCGTCGTAATGGCCGCCGCCGGTAGCTCCCGTTGGCGGGCCCGCGGCTTAGTCCGAGACCACCAGGGTTTCCGGGCCGGCAAGGCGGGCCTTGCCGCTGTCCAGCAAGGGCTCGACGGCGGCGCGCAGGGCCGCCATGGAATCGTCCAGTTCCAGCATGACGGGGTGCTGGTACGCGATCAGCGCGAGCATGTCCCGGACAGCCTCGGCAGCATCATCCGCAGCAAGCCCGGGCTCATGGCCGACGAACACGTCCGTTGGCGCTTCCTGCCCGACAGCCTCCTGCCCCGGGGCGGCGTCCTTTGCCAGCCCATGGTCCGGGCCCTCGGCCGGAGCAGCGTAGCTGACGGCAAAAGCGCGGATCCGGCCCTTTTTGCTCGGCGCCACCCCGGCACCGAAGGCGGACTCGGGCCGGGCACGCAGCACGATGGCGCCATGGGCTCCCGTGAGATCGTCCAGGAACAGCCTCTGCACCTGCCCCACGGACAGCACGCCCGGGGAATCCCAGCCGTGGATCGAGGTGTAGTACCGGCCCACAACGTCGGTCAGTTCCACGGAGCCGGTGGCGAGGTCCATCACCACGTCCGAGCCGGCGTCTTCGTCGTTGGCCGGCCCGTCGTCGTCCTTGACAGGGAACACGGGAAGGCGCAGGGCGCCGGGTTCCACCACCACCAGCCGGGAACGCTGGATCGGAGACAGGCCGAAGTGTTCGGCGAAGGCGGCGCCGGGGGTGCCCGGCTCCACCTTGGCGCGGAGCTTCGAAACGCCCGACGGCGACTGCTCGGCTTCGCGGCGCAGCATGGTCAGCAGCGTGGCGCCGATGCCGGAGCGCCGGTGGTCCCGTGCCACTTCGATGTACGTCCAGAGCCGTTCCGGGTGCAGCGACGCTTCGTACACCACGCCCGCTGCGACAGGGATGCCGACGCCGTCCATCACGTCCTCGGCCACGATGCAGCGCCGCCACGGGGTGTTGCCCCCGTCAGAAGACAGCGCCAGGGCGCCGCGGAACTGCCGGGCCTGGTGGGTCTCCGGGCCGCCCCAGATTTCCAGGAGGGCGAGGTCGTCCCCTTCCCGCCATTCGCGGTACTCGATTGCCACCGCTAGGCGCCGATCAGTCGTGCGGCCAGGTAGCCCTCCACCTTGTCCAGGGAGACGCGTTCCTGGCTCATGGTGTCCCGCTCACGGATGGTCACGGCCTGGTCCTCGAGGGTGTCGAAGTCCACTGTGATGCAGAACGGGGTGCCGATTTCGTCCTGGCGGCGGTAGCGCCGGCCGATAGCGCCGGCGTCGTCGAAGTCGATGTTCCAGTTCTTCCGCAGCTGCGTGCCGAGGTCCTTGGCCTTCGGGGACAGGTCCTCGTTGCGGCTCAGCGGCAGGACGGCGGCCTTGACCGGGGCAAGGCGCGGATCCAGCTTCAGGACGGTGCGGACATCGACGCCGCCCTTGGCGTTGGGCGCCTCATCCTCGGTGTAGGCGTCCACCAGGAACGCCATAAAGGAACGCGTCAGGCCGGCAGCGGGCTCGATCACGTACGGGGTGTAGCGCTCGTTGGTGGCCTGGTTGAAGTAGCTCAGGTCCGTGCCGGAGGCCTTGGCGTGGGTGGACAGATCGAAGTCGGTGCGGTTGGCGATGCCTTCCAGCTCGCCCCACTCCGAGCCCTGGAAACCAAAGCGGTATTCGATGTCCGTGGTGCCCTTGGAGTAGTGGCTCAGCTTCTCCTTCGGGTGCTCGAAGAAGCGCAGGTTTTCCTCGCGGATGCCCAGCCCGGTGTACCAGGCCATGCGCTCGTTCATCCAGTACTGGTGCCATTCCTCATCCGTGCCGGGCTCGACGAAGAACTCCATTTCCATCTGCTCGAACTCACGGGTGCGGAAGATGAAGTTGCCCGGCGTGATCTCGTTGCGGAAGGACTTGCCGATCTGGCCGATGCCGAACGGCGGCTTCTTGCGCGAGGTGGTGAGGACGTTGTTGAAGTTCACAAAGATGCCCTGGGCTGTTTCCGGGCGCAGGTAGTGCAGGCCTTCCTCGCTGGCCACGGGGCCCAGGAAGGTCTTCAGGAGCCCGGAGAATTCCTGCGGCTCAGTCCACTGGCCGCGGGTGCCGCAGTTGGCGCAGGCGATGTCCTTCAGGCCGTTCTCGGCTGGGCGGCCCTTCTTCTCCTCGTATTCTTCCTCGAGGTGGTCCGCGCGATAGCGCTTGTGGCAGGAGAGGCACTCCACCAGGGGGTCGGAGAAGACTTCCACGTGGCCGGAAGCTTCCCATACCTGGCGGGGCAGGATGACGGAGGAGTCGAGGCCCACCACGTCCTCGCGGCCGCGGACCATGGACTGCCACCACTGGCGTTTGATGTTTTCCTTCAGTTCGGCGCCGAGGGGCCCGTAATCCCAGGCAGAGCGCGAACCTCCGTAGATCTCACCGGCCTGGAACACAAAGCCCCTCCGCTTGGAGAGGGAAATGACCTGGTCGAGTACGGATTTTGCTGCCATGGGGGTAACTCCAATTTCTACAGGGCCGCTGGGTGCGGTCCGCGGTTTTCAGGCCCCGGTTGCGCCAAACGGGAAGTACCGCTGGCTGCCGGGAGGGGCGGATGAAGGAAAGATGCGTGAAAGCTGCGTGTCCTAGCCTACCGGTGCCTACCTCCGGAACGCTCCCCGCGGCCAGGGCAGGGTTGCCAGGACAATGGCGGCCAGGGTGAGGATGGTGCCAAGCACTGTGGCCGGCGCCACCACCGTTCCCGGCGCGGGCACGAACACATCCAGGGCCAGCGAGCCCAGCAGCTGGCCGGCGATCATGCCGAGGCCTGTCACCAGCACGCCCAGGCTGCGGACCAGCAGGGCGCCCAGGCCGATGAACACACAGCCCATTGGACCGCCCACGTAGTACCACCACTCCCCCGGCAGCGGGTTGCCCGGCCCCGCAACGGCCAGTTTGATGCCATACGTAGTCCAGAGCACCAGGCATCCGGCAATGAAGTTGACCAGGGTGGCTGCGATGGGAGTGCCGTAATGGACCGTGGCCGTTCCGTTCATGGCCTGCTGGAAGCTCATCAGGAAGCCTGCCAGCACGGGCAGCAGGAGCGGAAGCAGCAGGGCTGACGGGCCGGCCTCGGAACCCGCGCCGGGTGCGGCGCCTGCGCTAAACCGCGGAGATACGGCCCAGGCCACAGCTGCGATGGTGAGCACGCAGCCGATGATCCGGATCCCGGTGACGGACTTTTTGCCGGCCGGCCCTATCCCGAGGCGGTCAACCAGCAACCCGCTGACGGTCTGGCCGGTGACGGTGGCCACGGTGAAAAGGGCAACCCCAAGGATGCCCACCGTGAAGGACTGCGCGAAAACGAACAATGCACCGATGCCGCCGGCGAGGACGTAGACCCGCGGAAAGGCCCTGCTCCGGACTGCGGGAACGATGCTGGCGAGCCCGGCGCGGCCGCGCGGCAGGACCAGCGAGATGAGGATCATCAGCAGGAGGCCTGTGCTGAAACTCACCACTGACGCGGCGATGCCATCGTCCAACCGGGCTCCCAGCGCACCGTTGATACGGCCTTGGACTGGAATGGCAAGGCCCGAGCCCACCGCCAGCGGCAGGCCTGCGAGCAGGGGCAGGCGGTGGGTGGAGGTCATTGGATCCACATTACGTCAGGCATTATTGCTTCATGAGCAACGTTGAAGAGGTCCCCATCCGCGACAGCATGATCCGCCTCGGCCAGCTCCTGAAGCTCGCCAACCTTGTGGAGGACGGCGTGGAGGCAGCGGACCTGATCAAGAACGGGCTCGTGAAAGTCAACGGGGAGATCGATGACCGCCGCGGCCGCCAGCTGCACAACGGCGATACCGTCACCGTGAATAACCAGACAGTAAAAGTGGTGGCGCCGGAGGCCTGACGGCATACGCCCTGACCGGGCGCCGCCGCCCGCCGTCGTACTCCTACTTCTTCAGCACCTCGTGCGTGAGGAACTCGGATACATGCCCGATCTCCTGCTGGTTGATCCCGTGCCACATGCCGGTGTACAGCACCTTGGTGAGCTTGACGTGCTTGCGGACCCAGCCCATGGTGTATTCGATCTTGTCCGGGGTGATCACGGGGTCCTGCTGGTCGCGGCCCCAGAACATGGGGACGGTGCCGTCCAGTTCGGCGTCCCGGAAGCTGGGATCGTCCCCCGCGTCCACCACAAAACCTGACAGTCCGACGACGGCTGCGAAGTCTGTGGGGCGCTGCCGCAGGAGCGTGGTGGCCATGGCCATGCCCATGGAAAAGCCGAGCAGGGTCACCGAAGGGTGCCCGGCCTTGATGGTGTCGATCCAGTCGAGCACGAAGGATGAAGCGGCCTTGACCCCGTCCAGCGAGTAGTCGATGGACCCTGTGAGCGGGAACCAGGTGAAGCCCGGACCCATGGCGATCGGAGCCCGGACGGAGGCAACCGCGAACTCACCGGGAAGCAGGTCGACCAGACTGAGCAGGTCCTGTTCGTTGGCACCGTAGCCGTGCAGCAGGACCAACAGCGGCTTGCCGTCGCGCTGGTCTTCAGGATGGGACCACAGAACAACAGGGGCAGGAAATACTTCGGCTTCAGTCATGGTTTCCATTGTTACAGTTACCCAAAGGTAACAACCTACGTTCGCGTAGCCCGCGAACCCGAAGGCAGGACAGGACCGTGACTGACGTAAGCAGCATTCAGGCGCCCACTGCCGCCACCGGGTCCCACCCCTGGACCCGGTACGTGGCCATGGGTGATTCCTTTACCGAGGGCATCGGCGACCCCGAACCCTCAAGCCCCGGCGGCTACCGCGGCTGGGCCGACAGGGTGGCCGAGGAACTGAGCCGCACCAAGCCCGACTTCGCGTATGCGAACCTGGCAGTACGTGGCAGGCTGCTGCAGGAGATCGTGGACCAGCAGCTTGGCCCCTGTCTGGCGCTGAAGCCGGACCTGGTGACCCTCTCCGCGGGCGGCAACGACCTGCTGCGCCCGGGAGGCGATCCCGATGTGCTGGCCGGGAAACTCGATTCCGTGGTCCAGCTCCTGACCATGGAAGGCGCCACCGTGGTTCTCTTCAACGGCCCGGACACGGGATCCTCGGTGCTGGGCAGGATCCGCAGCAAGGTGGCCATCTACAACGAGAACCTGCGGACCGTGGCGGCGCGGCATGACGCGATCATCGCCGATATGTGGTCCCTGCGCCAGCTTAACGACCCGCAGATGTGGGACCAGGACCGGCTGCACTTCTCGCCGCTGGGCCATCACACCATCGCGGCAATGGTCCTGGATTCGCTGAACGTTGAGCACACGCTCAAACCCCTGCAGCCCA
Source organism: Arthrobacter sp. Ha26 (assembly GCF_059091705.1). Lineage (NCBI taxonomy): Bacteria > Bacillati > Actinomycetota > Actinomycetes > Micrococcales > Micrococcaceae > Arthrobacter > Arthrobacter sp. Ha26. Next base: position 264,457 of record NZ_JBNHGX010000004.1, on the reverse strand, counting down.
AGCCCCTGCCGCCGCGCAGCTGGCGCGAGGCACGCACCGGAGACCTGGTGTGGGCCCGCGAGTACTTCGTGCCGTGGGTGCTGCGCCGGCTGCGGCACCAGTCGTCCGGCGATGGCATTATGCCCAAGCGGCCGACGCCGGGGCCTGTGTTTGGCCCGGGCGTTCCGTTGGGTTCGGGCGAGGGTCCGCTCGGGACCACGGAGACTGCCCGGCGCTAGCGCCAGTGATTGGCGGAGGGCGGTCTGACGTGGGCCGGCCGGCCTGATGGGGGCTTGGACGGCCTGAACGGACAGGGGAACAGCTTCAGGGGTGGACATGGAAGCGGACGAGGTGGTGCGGCTTCGGCTGCGCTCCCAACTGCTGCGTGAGCCCGGCGCCGCGTCCCCGGAAGCCGCATTGCGGACCATGTTGGCAGTGCAGGCGCAGGAGTTTGCCTATGCCAGGTGGAGCCTGGCACAGCGAGTGGCGGCCACTGTTAGGCCTGCCGTGACAGCGGCGGATATCGAGCAGGCCGTGGCCGATGGCACCATCCTGCGGACCCACATCCTCCGGCCCACCTGGCATTTTGTCCACCGCGACGACCTCCGCTGGCTCATGGCCCTCTCCGCGCCGCGGCTGGAACAGGCCAACGCCGCCACGTACCGCCGCACCGGCATCGACGCAGCTGCCGCCGCCCGAAGCTCGGAGGTCCTGGCCGCAGCCGTAGCGGGCGGCAACCACCTTCCCCGGGAAGACCTGGCAGCGAGGCTCCGCGACGCGGGGTTCGCTGCGAAGGGCCTGGAGCTTGCCTACCTGATCATGCACGCGGAAATCAGCAGTGTCCTGGTGAGCGGAACTCCGGTGCGGACTGCGGGTGGTGCCCTGAAGCAGACCTATGCCCTTTTTGACGAGCGGGTCCCCGTCGGACGGGAGCCTGCACCCGGCCGGGCTGAAGCGTTGGCCGAACTGGCCCTCCGATATTTCACCAGCCGCGGCCCGGCCACGGTTAAGGACTGTGCCGACTGGTCCGGGCTGACCATGACGGACGTCCGGAAGGGCGTGCAACTCGCGCTGGAGGCACATGCCGAAGCCTTGGCCGAAACGGTGATTGACGGCGTCGTGTTCTATTACGGGGCGGGAAATCATCACACCGTGGAAGGGGGCCCCGGCTTCGGAGGTCCTCCGGAATCCCGGCCGCACATCGACCTGGTCCAGTGCTACGACGAGTACGTGATGGGTTATTCCGCCACGCGGCATTACCTGGGCGGCGCCGCCCCGGTCTTCCCGTTCCGGGGCGAGCCCATGCATGTGGTGCTGCTGGACGGGCGGATGGCCGGCTCGTGGCGGCACACCTTAGCTCCTGGCCGGTGTGAACTCGATATCCGCCTCTCCCCTGGTGCTGCTCCCGGCTCTCCGCTGGCAGCGGCCCTGCAGGAAGCCGTGGACCGGTACGGCGCCTTCGTAGGACTCCCCACCGTTCACGTGCAGCCCGGGCTTAAGCTGGAAGGACACCAATGAGAGGCACGGCACCGTGAGCAATTTGTTTTTCTGGATCATCATTTTGTCGTTCCTGATCCCGATGGCCATGCGGATGTACCGGAAGTCCGTTGCCCGCAGGAACCACGAGCAGAGCTTTTCGGGCCGCTACCCGGACCAGTTTCCGGGCGGCGGGATGTACCCCGGATCGAACGGGCCGCAGAGCAAGCAGCCCCGGGACGGATTCACCCAGCAGGACTACTTCGGCGGCGGCTTCCGCGGGCTTGACCGGCCACAGCCCCTCCCGGGCGAACCCCTCCCGCCGGTTCTGCCGGTCCCGCCGATGGACCAGCAGTTCCCGCCCTACGGACAGCAGGGTTACGGGCAGCCGGGGCAGCAGGGGTACGGCCAGCCGGGGCAGCAGGTGCCCGGCCAGGGCGAAGAACCCCCGCACCAGCCCACTGCCCCAGCAAGTCCCCCGCCGCCGTCGGCTCCGCAGGGCTACCGCGCACGCAAGCTCGCGGAACTGGACGCGCAGTACAGCAACGGCGAGCTCTCCATGGAGGACTACATGACCCGCCGCAGCGAAATCATGAACGGCTGAGCCGCCTCAGTCCACCTGCGGAAAGCCAAGGTCGATGACGGACGTCGCCGGGTCCGGCCACCTGGTGGTCACCACCTTGCCTCGGGTGTAGAACCGGATGCTGTCCGGGCCGTACATGTGCGTGTCGCCGAACAGGGAGTTCTTCCAGCCGCCGAAGGAGAAGGTGCCCACCGGTACCGGAATGGGCACGTTGACGCCCACCATGCCTGCCTCGACGTCGAACTCGAACTGCCGGGCGGCGCCGCCGTCGCGGGTGAAGATGGCAACGCCGTTGCCGAACTCGTTGTCGTTGACCAGCCGGACTGCATCGCCGTACGTATCAACCCGGACCACGGACAGGACGGGGCCGAAGATTTCGTCGTCGTACACTTTCATGCCCGGCTTGACGTGGTCCACCAGGCTGACTCCGATGAAAAACCCGTTTGAATCGAACTGCTGTGAGCGTCCGTCAACAACCACCGTGGCGCCCTCGTTTTCGGCGCCGGCCACATAGGAGGCCACCCTGTCGCGGTGTTCGGCGGTGATCAGCGGGCCCATCTGGGATGCCGGGTCGGTTCCCGGACCGATCTCCAGGGTGGCCATCCGGCTCTGGATCGCTGTCACAAGATCGTCGGCGATATTGCCGACGGCGACGAGCACGCTGACCGCCATGCAGCGCTCACCGGCCGAGCCGTAGGCTGCCGAGATGGCGGCATCCGCGGCCATGTCCAGGTCCGCGTCCGGCAGGACCACCATGTGGTTCTTGGCCCCGCCCAGGGCCTGGACCCGCTTGCCGTGGTCCGCCGCGCGCTTGTAGATCGACTGCGCGATGGGTGTTGACCCCACGAAGCTGACGGCCTTGACGTCCGGGTGTTCGAGCAGGACGTCCACCGCCTCCTTGTCGCCCTGGACCACGTTCAGCACGCCGGCGGGCAGTCCTGCTTCCGCGAAGACTTCCGCGATGAACACGGCGGAGGACGGGTCCTTTTCGCTGGGCTTCAGGAGCACGGTGTTGCCGCAGGCCAGCGCGCTGCCGATCATCCAGAGCGGCACCATGGCCGGGAAGTTGAACGGGGTGATGCAGGCAACAACGCCTACAGGCTGCCGGACAGAGTGGACGTCGACGCCGCTGGAAACCTGCTCGGAGCGCTCCCCCTTCAGCATGTGGGACAGCCCCGTGGCGAACTCGATGTTCTCAAGTCCGCGGGAGATTTCCCCTTCGGCGTCGGACAGTACCTTGCCGTGCTCGCTGGTGAGGATCGCTGCCAGTTCGGGCTTGCGCTGGGTGAGGATTTCGCGGACGCGGAAGAAGATGTTGGTCCGCTTCGCCAGACTCGTTGCCCGCCAGGCCGGAAGTGCGGCGCTGGCGGCGGCAATGGCTTCCTCGACGCGGGCCGCGGAAGCCAGCGCCACCTGCTTCTCCTGCTCTCCGGTAGCGGGGTTGAAGACGGGACCAAAGCGCTCTGCGTCCGTGACGCGGGTGCCGTTGATGTAATGCGGAATGGTTTGCATGGAAGTCTCTTTTCTACTGTGCTGAATCGAGGGAACCGTCGGCGAGCTTGATGATCATGGAGCAGTCCTTGCCGGACTCGCCCGCGTCAATGAGGCGCTGGTAGAGCTGCTGGACGTGCCTGCCGATTTCAAGCGGGGTGCCGGTGTCCTCGGCAGCGCTGATGGCCAGCCCAATGTCCTTGTTCGCCAGCTCGGCGGTAAAGGTGGGCGCAAAGTCATTGTTGGATGCGGCGGTGGGAACCACGCCGGGAACCGGGTACCAGGTCCGCAGTGCCCAGCTGTCCCCGGAGGACACGGACGCAATGTCCCAGAACACCTTCTTGTCGAGCCCCAGCCGGTCGGCCAGCACGGCACCTTCAGCGGTGGAGGCCAGGTTGATCAGGAGCATCAGGTTGTTGCAGATCTTGGCCGCCTGGCCCGTGGTCGCTCCACCGGTCGGGATGACGTTTGCGGCCATCGGCTCGATGTAACGCGTGGCATCGGCCACGGCGCCCGCTTCACCACCGACCATAAACGTCAGCGTTCCTGCTTTGGCGCCGCTCATGCCACCCGAAACCGGGGCGTCGACGAAGCGGAAGCCGGCGGCAGCAGCGGCGTCGTGCAACTCCTTCGCGGCGGCAATATCGATGGTGGAGGAATCAACCAGGAGCGTGCCCGTATCCGCATTCGCCAACACCCCGTCCGCGCCCAGGTAGACGGCCTTGGCGTGCTCGCCCTTTGGAACCATGGTGAAGACGACGTCGGCGCCAGCCACTGCCTCGGCGATGCTTCCCACCGGCTTCACCCCTCCGGCTTCCGCAGCGGCGAGGGCGGCGGGGTTGAGGTCGAATCCGCGGACGTCGTGACCGGCTTTTGCGAGGTTTCCCGACATGGACCCGCCCATGTTTCCCAAACCGATCCAACCGACTACTGCCATGGCATAAGCTCCTTTGCTTTGTCTCCGGCGCTAGGCGGCCGGAAGCTCTGTGTCCACCATCACACCCTGCTACAGTGCAAACAAGGGGAAAAACTACAGACGGTATGTGCACTGATGCACACGACGGAAAGGCACCGGATGGCGCGGCTTCCGAGTCCGGACGACTTGCTGATTTTGCTGACCGTGGCCCGGCTGGGACGCTTCAACGCCGTTGCCGAAGCGATGGGCACCACGCACACCACTATTTCGCGCCGGATCCTCGCCCTCGACAAGCAACTGGGCGGCCGCACGCTGGAGCGCAGTCCGCACGGCTGGGAATTGACGGAGCTGGGGGCCTCAGCTGTCGCCGCCGCGGAAACGATCGAGGAAACGCTCGGGTCACTGGCCGCTGTCACTGGCCAGGACCGGGATGCACTGTCCGGCATGGTGCGCATCAGCACCTCCGATGGTTTTGGTGCGGAGTTCGTGACGCCGGCGCTGGTGCGCCTCCAGCAGCGCCACCCGATGCTGAATGTGGAGATGCTCAGTGCCACGCGCAAGGTCAGCCAGAACCGCTCCGGCGTGGACCTGGAGGTGGTGGTGGGCCGTACGGATGTCAGCAACGCGCAGGCCATCTTCCTGACAAACTACTTTCTCCGGCTCTACGCGAGCCCCGACTACGCCGGCAGGCAGGGCTTGCCGGAAACGCCCGACGGCGTGGGGCAGCACAGCTTCGTCTCTTACGTCGAGTCGGCACTTCAGGTTGCCGAACTGGGCCACCGGTCCTCGCAACTGCCGATGCCGAAGTCCAGCTTCCAGGCAACGAGCATCTTCGCCCAGGTCGAGGCGGTGCGCCGCGGCGCCGGCATCGGGCTGCTGCCGAACTTTATGGTGGCATTGGATCCGGAGTTCGTTCCGGTGCTTCCGGACGCGTTCCAGCGCCAGGTGCCCATCTGGGCGGTGGCCCGGCCTGAATCGCTCCGCTCGGCCCGGGTGCGGGCCGTGATCGCTGCGCTGAAGGAAGAAGTGGCGGAACGCCAGGACCTGCTGTCTGCCTAGGCTCCGGGCATCCTGCTTCGCCGTCAGGCCTGGAAGAGACGCCTCACCACCCGCCCCGCGGCGAGGGCGTCGAGGCCTTCGTTGATCTCATCAAGCGGCCGGGTATCGGTGTGCAGCAGCTCAACGGGAAGCCGGCCCCCGCGCCAGTACTCCAGGTACAGGGGAATGTCCCGGCCCGGAACAGCGTCGCCCATGTACGAGCCCAGCAGCCGCTTGCCCGCCCCCGCGAACTGGAGCGCGGGCACTGTCAGTTCAGCCGTGGGGTGCGGCAGTCCGACCGAAACCACGGCCCCGCCGCGCGTTACGTGTTCCAGGCATGACGCGATAACCCGGGCTGAACCCACAGCTTCGATGGCGGTGTCCACGCCGTCGCCGGCAGCCTCTCGGATCAGTCGGGAAGCGTCGTCCGGGGTGCCCACGGCGGTTGCCCCGCACTTCAGCGCCAGCCCGTGCTTACCGGCGTTTGGATCAATGGCGATCACGGAGGAGGCGCCGGCGAGCGCCGCGGCCATCACGGCCGAAAGCCCCACGGCGCCCAGTCCGAAGACAGCTACAGACTGGCCGGGCTGGACGGCTGCCGTGTTGAGGACAGCTCCCATCCCGGTGAGCACGGCGCAACCGAACATTGCCGCAACAGTGTCCGGGACGTCGTCGTCAATCACCACCACTGATTCCCGGGCCACCACCGCGTAGTCGGCGAACGCCGAGACCCCCAGGTGGTGGTTGATCCTCTCCCCCGCGGGCGTCCTCAGCAGGGCCTCACCGTGCAGGAGGTCCCCCGACCCGTTAACTTCCGCCGCACGGTGGCACAGCGCCGGGCGGCCCGCCAGGCAGGCACGGCAGCCACTACAGCTGGGGACGAAAACCAGGACCACGTGGTCCCCGGGGGAAACATCAGTGACGCCTTCACCCACTGCGGCAACCCGTCCCACCGCCTCATGACCCAGCGCCATAGGAAGGGGCCGGACGCGGGAGCCATCCACCACTGACAGGTCCGAGTGGCACAGGCTCGAGTAGGTGATGGTGATTCCCAACTCCCCGGCGCGGGGTTCCGGCCGGTCCAGCTCCTCGACCCTCAGGGCGCGCGCTTCGGTGTAACTCGTTCCGGACGGGACGGTGGAGTAGAGGACGGCTGCCTTCATGGGAAATCCTGACTTCTTCTCGGAGGGTACGGGACGCCCAACTGCCCGGGCCTGCTTGATTGCGGGTCCGGGCAGCTGGCGTGCTGGGTGATTCTTGTGCTGCCGTTGCCTATTTCTTGGCGGCTGCGAGCAGGTCGGCGGTGCCCTGCGCGTCGGCTGCGTCCACATCCCGCAGGGAGATGCCGCGGGTCTCCCGGAGGAAGAACACCGCGATTGCGGTGACGATGCAGGCGGCCAGCAGGTACAGCGCTACCGGGAGGGAGGACTTGAAGCTGCTGAGGAGCGCCGTGGCGATGATCGGTGCCAACGATCCGGCCACGATGGAGGTCACCTGGTAGCCGAGTGAAACGCCCGAGTACCGCATCCGCGTTGGGAACATTTCGGCCATGATGGACGGCTGGCCTGCGTACATCAGCGCGTGGAACAGCAGGCCGATGGTGATGGCGGCGAGGATGACGACGTCGTTGCCGGTGTCCATCATGGGGAAAGCGAAGAAGCCCCAGGTTCCGCCGAGGATGGCACCTGCCATGTAGACCGGCCGCCGGCCGAACGCGTCCGACATCTTGCCCACCAGGGGTACGGCGCAGAAGTGGACGAAGTGTGCCACGAGCAGCAGCAGGAGGATGCGGGAGGTGTCGGTCTGGACGATGACCTTCAGGTAGGTGATGGAGAACGTCACCACGAGGTAGTACAGGATGTTCTCGGCGAAGCGCAGACCCATGGCGGTAAAGACTCCGCGGGGGTAGCGGCGGAAGACTTCGCCCACACCGTAGCCCTTCTTCTCTACGGTGACCTCCTTGCGGGCTTCGATGAAGATCGGGGCATCCTGGACCTTGGTGCGGATGTAGTAGCCAACGATCACGATCACGGCTGAGAGCCAGAAGGCGACGCGCCAGCCCCAGCCGAGGAATGCTTCCTGCGAAAGCGTGGCCGAGAGGGTGAACAGCACGCCGGTGGCCAGGAGGTTGCCCATCGGCACCGCTGACTGCGGCCAGCTGGACCAGAACCCGCGGGACTTGTTGGGACTGTGCTCGGCAACCAGCAGCACGGCGCCACCCCACTCGCCGCCGACGGCGAAGCCCTGCACGAAGCGCAGGAACACCAGGAGCGCCGGGGCCCAGTAGCCGATCTGGGCGAAGGAGGGCAGGCACCCCATAAGGAAGGTGGAGACACCCACCAGGATGATGCTGAGCTGCAGCAACTGCTTGCGGCCGAACTTGTCCCCGAAGTGGCCGAAGACGATGCCGCCGATGGGGCGGGCCACGAAGCCAACCGCATAGGTGACGAATGCGGCGATGATGCCATCCAGTTCGGTGCCTGAATTGGGGAAGAACATTTTGCCGAACACCAGGGTGGCGGCCGAGGCATAGAGGAAGAACTCGTACCACTCAACAACTGTGCCGGCCATGGAGGCCGTGACGACTTTCTTTAGGCCTGAGGCCTTGACGTCGGTTTCCTCTGGCCGCCGTGCGGCGGAGCTTTCCGTACTCATGTGAACTCCTTCGGCGTCGTCTTCGACACCACGGGGACAGGCAATGGCGGATGCCCGTGATTTTGGTCACGAAACCGCCGGGTCCCAACGAGTATGGTCTGCCTGTACGCCCAGCTCAACGCCGAATCCTGCAGAGGCTATCTGCATTAATGCACATGCGAGTATTCGAGACCCGCGGCTAAGACGAAAGGTGCTCCCGGAGCTGGCTGCCCAGCTGGCCGATTTCAGTGAGGAAGCCATCGTGCCCGATGGGTGCCTCGATGAGGTGGACGTCCACGTCGCCAGGCAGGGCCCGGGCCAGTTCCAATGATTGGGACGGGAAGTAAAGCCGGTCCGAATCCACGGCCGCCACGAAGAAGCTGGCATTGGAACGGGCGAGGGTCTGCTCGAGGGGTCCGCGTCCGCGGCAGATGTCATGGCTCATCAGCGCTTCGGTGATGGCGATGTAGCTGTTGGCGTCGAAGCGCTGGACCAGCTTGGTGCCCTGGTGGTCCAAATAGCTTTCCACCTGGTAGCGTCCGCGGTCCGCGAGCTGCCCGCCCTGGAGGGGCGATTCGGCGGCCTGGGGCTCGCGGCCGAAGCGTCCGTCCAGCTCCATGGGCGAACGGTACGTGATGTGGGCGATCCGCCGTGCCAGGGCAAGGCCATCTTCCGGGGGCCGGCCGCCGTAGTAGTCACCGCCGTTGAAGTTGGCGTCCTGGCGGATGGCGAGCGTTTGCGCCTGGGCGAAGGCGATCTGCTCGGCGGTGCTCGCTGCACCCACCGAGATCACCGCGCAGCGCTGCACCCGCTCCGGATACGTCACAGCCCATTCCAGCGCGCGTGCCCCGCCCATGGACCCGCCCAGCACGGCAAACCAGCTGCTGATACCCAACTGATCTGCAAGGAGGGCCTCCGCCACGGTGCTGTCGCGGAGGGTCACCAGCGGAAAACGGGAACCCCAGGGCTTGCCGTCCGGCGCGGGCGACGACGGCCCGGTGGAGCCGTAACAACCGCCCACGATGTTGATGGACACAACGAAGAATTTGTTGGTATCCACGGGTGCGCCAGGTCCTGCGAGCTGTTCCCACCAGCCCGGCTCATCCGTGTCCCCCCGGGTCACATGCGTGCTGCCCGTGAGCGCGTGCTCGATCAGGACGGCATTGCTGCCGTCCTCATTGAGTGTGCCCCAGGTTTCGTAGGCAAGGGTGATATCCGGCAGGTAGCCGCCTGCCTCGAGCTTCAGTCCCCCGATGGAGGCATAGCGGACAATTCCGTGCTCGGGAACGGTGGTACGGGTAACGGTAACCGTCATGGCAAGACCTCTTCTACGCGCTTGCCCGCCGTCGTCTGACCGGCAGGCCAGGTCTTCACCCGGGGCACCCCGCCGCGAAAGGAGGGTTGCCGGCCAGCAAGCCGGGGCTGTCACTGGCACTCATGACCTGCATCGAGTGTACGAAACAGCCCCGGCCTGCCGCCAAGAGTGTGACTGGTTATGACTTCCCCGGCTTGCCGCCTTTGGTGGGCCCGTGGATCAGGCGCCGCTTGCCTCCTTGGCCGCCCTGAAGCCGGCTTCGAGGTCGGCGAGGATGTCATCGATGTGCTCGATCCCTACCGAAAGCCGCACCAGGCCGGGGTTGACGCCGGCAATCACCTGCTGCTCCGGCGAGAGCTGGCTGTGGGTGGTCGACGCCGGATGGATCACCAGGGAACGGACGTCGCCGATGTTTGCCACGTGGGAGTGCAGCTCCAGGGCGTCCACGAAGCGCTTGCCGGCCTCCGCGCCGCCGGCAAGGGTGAACGACACAATCGCGCCCGTACCCTTGGGGCCGTATTTGCGGCCACGCTCGTACCAGGGGCTGGAGGGCAGACCCGCGTAGGCGACGGATTCGACGTCGTCCCTTGCCTCCAGCCAGCGCGCAACTTCGGTGGCATTAGCGACGTGCCGTTCCACGCGCAGGCTCAGGGTCTCCAGGCCCTGGGCGATCAGGAAGGCATTGAAGGGCGACACCGCAGAGCCCAGGTCGCGCAGCAGCTGAACGCGTGCCTTGAGGATGTACGACAGGTTTGCGCCCAACGCTCCATCGGCGCCCAGGTCCCGGGCGTAGACGAGGCCGTTATAGGTGGGGTCCGGGGTATTGAAGCCCGGGAACTTCTCCGGGTCCTTGCCGAAGTCGAATTTTCCGGAGTCGACGATCACGCCGGCTATGGCGGAACCGTGTCCGCCCAAGTACTTGGTGGCTGAGTGCACCACGATGTCCGCGCCCCACTCCAGCGGCCGGATGAGGTACGGGGTGGACAAGGTGTTGTCCACGATCAGGGGCACGCCGGCCTCATGGGCTACCTTCGACACGCCTTCGATGTCCAGGACGTCCTGCCGCGGGTTGGACACCACTTCGCCGAAGAAGAGCTTGGTGTTGGGCTGGACGGCCTCACGCCACTGGTCAAGGTTGTCCGGATCCGCCACAAAGGTCGCTGTGATGCCGAACTTCTTCAAGGTATGGGCGAAGAGGTTGTACGTGCCGCCGTAGAGGCTGGGGCTGGCCACAATGTGGTCGCCCGCCTCTGCGATGTTCAGGATGGCAAAGGTCTCGGCGGCCTGCCCGGAGCTCAGGAGCAGCGCCCCCAGGCCGCCTTCGAGGCTGGCGATACGCTGCTCTACGGCCTCCTGGGTGGGATTGCCGATCCTGGTGTAAATGGGCGCCAGCTCGGCCAGTGCGAACCGGTTGGCAGCGCTCTCAGCGGTGGGGAAGACGAAGGAAGTCGTCTGGTAAATGGGAAGGGCGCGGGCGCCGGTAGCGCTGTCCGGCTCCTGTCCTGCATGGATCTGGCGGGTTTCGAAGGACCATCCGTTGGACAATTCAAGGCTCCTTTGACATGGGCCCGGCATGCTTGAAGCAGTACGGGCCGCGCTTGCCATCCGGCCGTTGCCGGACAGCCAGGTCCTCACCCGGGGCACCCCACCGCGGTTGGAGGGTTGCCGGCCAGCGAGCCGGGGCTTGATGCTGGCGCTCATGACCTGAGCTCAGTGTAGGAACACGCAGCGTGCGCCGGACAGCATTGTGACGAACATGGTCCTGAACATCTGCGCGTGCCCTGCCACGGATTTGTGGGGGCTGACCAGCGACAATCCCAGTAAGGGTTGCCTTAGCTGAGAGCCCGATCACAAAGTGCCAAGATGTTGGCATGCGCATGGATCACGTCTCTTACGCCTGTGAACACGATGGCCTCGCGGCCACTACCGAACGTATTTCGTCTGCCCTCGGCGTTGAGGCAGTCAAGGGCGGGGTCCACCCCCGGTTCGGAACCCGGAATATGATCATCCCGCTCGCGGGCCACAAGTACCTCGAGGTCGTGGAGGTCCTGGATCACCCGGCATCGGACAAAGCCCCGTTTGGACAGGCTGTCCGCGCCCGTTCCGCGGCAGGCGGCGGCTGGATGGGCTGGTGCGTCGAAGTGGACGACCTCGCCCCCTTCGAACAACGGCTGGGACGCGCTGCTGTCAATGGCAACCGCAAGTTCCCGGACGGCCGCGAGCTCGTCTGGAAGCAGATCGGCATCCTCGGCCTGATCGCCGACCCCCAGGTTCCCTACATGCTCAAGTGGGAGGGCGACCCGTCCCTCCACCCGTCCAACGCCTACGACAGCAACGTCAAAATGAGCTGCCTCACCATCGCCGGATCGGCCGCCCGTGTCACCGAATGGCTGGGCGAGCCCGTGGAGAAGCCGCTGGAAGACGTGGCCGTTGACTGGGTGGCACCGCATGGCACGCCCGGCATCCTGTCCGTAACCTTCGAAACTGCCAATGGAGCCGTCACCATCTGACGCTCCTTCCTGTCTGGGCCGCCACGCCCGGCCTATTGCGTGGGCACCCTGTCCTCCCAAACTTCGGCCGCCATCAGCTTGTGACAACGGCGTCACCTGCCGATGGCGGCCGAATCCATTTTCGGAGCTGACTGAGGATGAAGCGTGGGCCCGGCTGCAATATTCTCCCGGGCACGTTGTCCTCGGCTTCCAAGGGAGCGCCCATAAACGTTTGAAGAAATTGTTCGGGACAAGCTCCGAGACCCTTTTGTCAGACCCCCTTGTCATGATGGGTTTATGGGGAAAGCGGCGGTAGTGAAGGCGTTTGAGGACATCAATGCCGCCCTTGCCGTGCTCAACGCGGAGGCGGAGGGCTACGGTGCGGGGCCGTTCTCAGCTGCCGATCCGTTGGCCGGGCTGGCAGATGGGTGCCTGGACATCCTCGCCGGGGCGCGGGCGGCGGAGGCCAGGATCGCGGGCTTGAAGGCGCGGGCTGCCGTGAATTATGCGGACACAGCCCAGGCAATTGCCGGGCCAGAAGCACCGGTGCAGGCGCTGGAAATGGCAGTCGCCGCGGAAATCGGCGCCCTCCTGGCCCTCGGTTCTCGGGCAGCCGGCGAGTTCCTCGCCGCGTCCAACGCCGTGTCCAAGGAGTTGCCGCTGACGTTCTCGGCGTTGCAGGCAGGGGTAATCACTTGGCCGCACGCCTTGGTCATGGCGGAGGAAACCGCAACCCTTGACCCCGCCGGCGCCGCTGCGTTGGAGGCCCACTTCCTGGACCCGGATGTGCCCCGGCCGCCTGCGGCCGCCCCAATCGGGGAGCTGCCCGCCTACCGGTTCAAGGCCAAGGCCAGGACCTGGCGGGAGCGGCACCACGCCGAGTCCATCGAGAAGCGCCACGCCAAGGGAGTGGCGGACCGGCGGGTGGAATACCGGCCGGACCAGGACGGGATGGCATGGCTGTCCGCCTGCCTGCCCGCTGACCAGGCGATGGCGGGCTGGAATCGACTCACCGCCCTCGCCCGCGGGATGCAGGGACCCGATGAGCGCCGTACGCTCACCCAGTTGAAGGCCGACAACTTCACCGATGCGATTCTTGGCAGCGGCAACCACTCCGGGTGTGCGGGTGCAGGCGGCACCGACGGAACCAATACGCTGCCCGGCAACAGCAACGGTAACAACGTCGATGCAGGAACCGGCACCACTGGCAAGGCGACCGGTCCGACATCGGGGATCCGGGCGCAGGTGCTCGTCACCGTGCCGGTGTTTTCGCTGATGGGCTTGACCGATGAGCCGGCGATGCTGGACGGGTTCGGGCCTATCCCGCCCTCGATGGCACGGGACCTGGTCGCGAACGGGGCGGGCTCGTTCTACCGGGTGCTGGTGGACCCGAGGGACGGGGCGCCCCTGGAAATCGGCCGCACCAACTACCGGGTCAACAAAGCGATGCGGAAATGGCTTATGCTCCGGGACGGCAAATGCCCCTTCCCCGGCTGCAACAACAACTCCCTCGACAATGAAGCCGATCATATCCTCGCGTGGCACAAGGGCGGCAGCACCGGGGTATCGAACCTGGGACAGCCCTGCCCCAAACATCACAAACTTCGTCACACCAGTGGCTGGAAACCCACCCCGGCTACCAAAACCGAACCACCCGGCTGGACCTCACCCACCGGCAGGCACTACAAGAGCGAACACCAGGATTGGGAACCACCCCACTGGCCACAACAACTGAAGCCGGGACAACTGGGGCATGCTCGCTTCAAGCCGTCCTGCCTGCCCCCGGACTTTGTCTACGGCCCCTCGCCAGGAGAAGGCAGCATCATGCGGTTCCTCCACGGCCGCACTTAGCGAACCTGGAATCCAAGAGTGCCGCCCGGTGACCCACAGATGGCGCATGCCAGGCATTCGGTGCTGGACGCGTGAATCACTCCGACACGGATGAACTGTGGTCAATCAAGCCCTTGCTGGGTCAGCTTGGGCTGCGTCAGCTTGGGCTGCGTCAGCTTGGGCTGGGTCAGCTTGCTGCCTTAGCCCAGACCGACTGCTTTGCCGAAGAGGCTGAATCCAACGAAGGCCACGATGTCCAGCACAGCATGGGCGATGACGAGGGGCATCACCCGCCGCGTCCGGGTAAACAGCCAGGCAAAGACAATGCCCATCACCACGTTCCCGATGAACGGTCCAAAGCCCTGGTAGAGGTGGTAGCTGCCACGCAACACCGAGCTGACCATGATGGACACCGGCACGCTCCAGCCGAACTTCCCAAACCGGTCCAGCAGGTACCCCACCACAATGACTTCCTCCACCACGGCGTGGCGGATCGCGGACAGGATCAGCACCGGCACCGTCCACCAGTAGGCATCCAGCGCACTGGGAATGATGGCGGTGGTGATTCCGAGCGCCCGGCCTGCCGCATACAGCCCAAGGGACGGGATCCCGATCAATGCAGCCAGCCCCAGTCCCTGAAGCGAGTCCCTACCCGGGCTCGCGAAGTTGAACCCGAGCTTTCGAAAGGCGGAGCCGGAATGACCGCCGTCGCCGCCCGCGACCTGCCGCTGGTCGGTGAGGAAGTAGATCACCAGCAGCACCGGCACCAGTGCAAAAATGATGTCCAGCAGCTGGTAGGTCAGGTCGAAGTACTCACGCGTGCTCTGCGAGCGGTTAAGGGTGGAAGTACCTTCTGCAAGCGGCGCCCGGGTCATTTTGTCCAGGAGCTGCACCACCGAGTACACGGCCGACTGGCCCAGGGACAGGCCTAGGACGATCCAGACTTCGATCCGCAGCCGACGGCGTGAGGGAACCAGCATGTACCCATCTTGCCTGCAGTTTCTGGATCCGGGCTGATTGTCCTCGCGGTGCCGCCAGGCTGGATGATGGGTGTGCCGCCGTGACCGGGCGGCTTACAGTGTGGCGGCTTACCTTGGGTTGCCGCTCAGCGGGGCCGGCACCAGGCTTCAGCCGCCGCCAGGCTTCAGTCGCCGGCCACAATCACTTCAGTGCCGTTGGCCTCGAACGCTGCCTTGTCCCGCGCCGAGATGCCCGAATCCGTGATCAGCTTGGTGAAGTTGTAGCCGTCCATAGTGGCGAAGGCGCGCACCCCCACCTTGGAGGAATCAGCCAGCACATAGGAGACACGGGCCCTGCTGGCCAGCAGGGCGTTGACCGAGGCTTCGCCCTCCCCCGTGTTGGTTGGCCCCACCTCAGGATCGACGCCGTTGACGCCGATGAAGGCGATGTCCAGCACCACTTTCTGCATGATGATGTCCGTATAGGGCCCCACCAGCTCGTAAGACCGCGGGTTTAGGATGCCGCCCGTAACCATGACCTTAATGTTGGGTCGCACGGCCAACTGCCCGGCGATGTTGATGGCGTTTGTGACCACGGTGAGCGTGGGCTGGTTGGACGGGGCATTGAGGTCCTCGCGGGTGGCCAGGATCTGCGCCAGCACGGTGCTGGTGGTGCCGCCGCAGAGGCCGATGACGGCGCCGGGAGCAATGAGGTCCGAGGCGGCTTGGGCGATCTGCTGCTTGGCCTCGGCGTGGTCGTCCCGGTTGTACCGGCCCGGCAGGTCGTACGCCAATGCGCCCGTGGTGGCCCCGCCGCGGGTCCTGGTGAGCAGCCGGCGTTTGGCCAGGCTGTCCAGGTCGCGCCGCGCCGTGGCGGGCGAAACGTTAAGGGTGCTGACTATCTCTTCGACTTCCACCTGGCCGGATTTGGCGAGCAGGTCAAGGATTGCCGTGAGTCGGTCGGTGCGGGTCATGCCAGGGCCTCCAAATACTCGCGCCACCAGCTTGAATGACGCTTTCTGATCATAACAGAACCCAAATGATCATCTAACGTCACTTTGGAGGAGGAGGTCAGCGGGCCCGCGCTCCGGCCCGCCACACAGCATAAGTCAGGGGCATGCCCGGTCGGTAGGCAAGGTGCGTGGCCGACGGCGCGTTGAGCAGGTGGAGGTCCGCCCGGTGTCCGACGGCGATGGAACCCACCGCCCGTTCGCCGTCGGCGTCGTTCCCCTTGTCCTTGTGCAGCGCGAGTGCACCGCCGTACGTCGCTGCCCGGACCGCCTCGTGGACGCTCAAACCCATCTGCAGCACCGCCGTGGTGACGCAAAAGGCCATGGAGCTCGTGTAGGACGTGCCCGGATTGCAGTTGGAAGCGAGCGCCACCTGGACGCCGGCGTCCAGGAGCCCGCGCGCCGGCGCCAGCGGCTGCCGGGTTGAGAGGTCGCAGGCGGGCAGGCACGTGGCCACCGTCCCCCGGGCCCCGTTCCCGGTGGCGGCATCCCAGCCGGCCCAGGTCTCCGCCAGAGCGTCCACGTCCTTGTCGGCGAGGTAGTTCACATGGTCCACGCTCGCGGCTTCGAATTCCACGGCGAGCTGGACACCGGGTCCTTCGCCGAGCTGGTTGCCGTGGACGCGCAGTCCCAGTCCGGCGTCGCGGCAGGCCAGCAGGACCCGGCGGGACTGATCGGCGTCGAAGGCGCCGCGTTCACAAAAGACGTCGGCCCACTGGGCGTAGGGGCGGACAGCGGCAAGCATGGGGCCGCAGACGAGGTCCGTGTAGGCGTCCGGGTCCTGCCCGGCGGGGACCAGGTGTGCGCCGAGGTACGTCACCTGGTCCGCAACGGTTGAGGCGATGCGCGCGCTCCGGGCTTCGTGCTCGACGTCCAGGCCGTAGCCGGTCTTCGTCTCGAGATAGGTTGTTCCCTGCGACACCGCCTCGGCCACCCTGCCAAGCGCCAGCCGGGTGAGATCGAAGTCGGACGTTGCCCGGGTGGCGTTCATGGTCACGGCGATACCGCCGGCGGAGTAGGCCTCCCCCGCCATCCGCGCCTCGAATTCGGCCGTCCGGTCACCGGCGAACAGCAGGTGCGTGTGCGAGTCCACCCAGCCGGGGAGCATGGCACGGCCGCCGGCGTCGACCGCGTCATCTGCAGCGGGAGCATCAGCAGCAGCGCCGATCCACGATATCCGCTCGCCCTCGATCACCACGGCCGCATCTTTGAGGACCCGGTGTTCCAGGTCCTGGGTCATCAGCTCGGCGATATTGGTGATCACGGTACTCATAGGACCATTCTTCAGCGCCGGACGGACCAGCGGGTGGCTGCCAGCGCCTGAGCTGTCCGGGATGCCGGACCCACTGCCTCTCCGGCGTCCCGTGCCGGCCCGGTATTGGACCGGCCCGCCAGGATCTGGGCAGCCGCCAGTTCTGCCATCGCTGCTGAGGTCTGGAAGCCGTAGCCGCCTTGGCCGGCGAGCCAGTAAAAGCCCGGAGCTTCGGCATCGAAGCCGGCCACCGGGACGCCGTCGGCCGCTTCTGTCCGCAGTCCCGTCCAGGCCGTGCGGATCCCGGTGATGCCCAGGGAGGTCACCTGGTTCAGCCTGGCCACGAGCCGCTCCACGTCCCCCGGGCGGGGTTTGGCGTCTTCAGGCCCGCTCGGCACCGATTCGGACGGGGAGATCAGCACGTCCTCACCTTCCCGGCGGAAGTAGAACGTGTTGTCGGCCGCCGCCACCATGGGGCTGTGTTCAGGCAGGGGGCGTTCGACGGCGGCAATCGCCGCCGTGCGCCGGTACGGCTGCAGCCCGAGCTTCTCCACCCCGCTGATAACTGCGAGTTCGTCCGCCCAGGCGCCGGCCGCGTTGACCAGGACACCCGCTTCGAAGGCCTCCATGCCGGCTCCCACCTGCCAGCCGGAGCCGAGCCGCTGGGCAGAGTGGACCCGGGCGCCGGTGATGATGTCCACGCCTGCGGCAAGGGCCCGTTGGCGGTGGTCGGCCAGCAGCAGGGGTGCGTTGCAGCCGAAGGAGCCAGTATCCAGCCCGGCAGCAGTGAACGTTTCCGGAACGAGCGCCGGGCATAGCTCAAGCGCTTCGGCCGGGGTGATGGGCCGCATGTGTCCGCTGGCCTCGGCTGCCACCGCAGCCTCGGTGCCGATCAGCATAAAGCTGCGCGGCGTGAGCACGGGCTCGGGCAGGTCAGTATCGCGGGCGGCGATCAGCTCCAGCGTCCGGACCGTCAGCTCCTGGACCACCGGCGGGCCATAGCTGGGGATGAGCTGGCGGGCGGAGCGTGAGGACGTGTGGTACGCCAGTTCCTGCTCCGCTTCCACCAATGCCACCGTGCAGTTGCCCGCCAACGCCGAGGCCAGGGACAACCCGGCTATGCCGCCGCCAACTATCAGGACGTCGTAATGTGCTGCCATGCCATCATCCTTGCAGAGTTATGGCGCGGTGACGGCCCTCAGCCTGCTGCATCGGCACGGCTGGCGACGAAGGCACCGACGCACGCTTCGACGTCGTCCGCTGTATGCGCAGCCGAAAGCTGAACACGGATCCTTGCTGCCCCGCGCGGGACCACCGGGAAGCTGAAGGCCGTGACGAAGACGCCGTGCTGCAGCATCCGGTCAGCCACCTTGGCGGCCAGAACGGCGTCGCCGAACATCACCGGGACAATGGCGTGCTCACCGGGCAGCAGGTCAAAGCCTTCTTCGGTCATGCGGCGGCGGAACAGTGCAGCGTTCTCGAAGAGCGTGCGCCGCAGGCCACCGGAATTCTCCACCAGGTCCAGGGCCTTGATGGTGGCGGCGACAATGGCCGGGGCCAGGGAGTTGGAAAAGAGGTAGGGGCGGGCTTTCTGCCGGAGCATCGCAACCACTTCGGAGCGGCCGGAAACGTACCCGCCCGAGGCTCCTCCCAGCGCCTTGCCGAATGTTCCGGTGTAGATGTCCACGCGGTGCGACACTCCTGCATGCTCAGGCGTGCCGGCACCGGTTGGGCCCATAAAACCAACAGCGTGCGAATCGTCCACCATCACCAGGGCATCGTGTTTCTCGGCGAGGTCGCAGATGGCCTCCAGCGGTGCCAGGTACCCGTCCATTGAGAAGACGCCGTCCGTAACGATGATTTTGCGGCGGGCGTCCTTTGCCTCCACCAGCTTTGCCTCCAGGTCCGCCATGTCCTGGTTGGCGTACCGGTACCGCTGGGCCTTGCAGAGGCGGATGCCGTCGATGATGGAGGCATGGTTCAGAGCATCGGAAATGACGGCGTCCTCCGGGCCTAAGAGGGACTCGAAGACTCCTCCGTTGGCGTCGAAGCAGCTGGAGAACAGGATGGTGTCCTCGGTTCCGAGGAAGCGCGAGACGCGCGCTTCGAGCTCCAAGTGGAGGTCCTGGGTGCCGCAAATAAACCGCACGCTGGCCATGCCGAAGCCGCGTTCGTCCATGGCCTCCTTGGCCGCCTTGATGATGTCCGGGTGGTCGGCCAGCCCCAGGTAGTTGTTCGCGCAGAAGTTCAGCACGTCAGCTCCCGGCTGCCCGAGCGCGCCGGCGCTGATGTGGCTCGACTGGGGGGAGTTGATGCTGCGTTCGGTCTTGAACAGTCCCGCGCTGCGGATGTCCTCCAGCTCGGCGCCCAGCTGGTCCTTGATCGAGGTGTACATGGTGTTCCTTAGAGTCGGGTCCAGTCGAGGACAACTTTTCCGCCGGCGCCACTGCGGGCAAGCTCGAAGCCCTTTTCCCAGTCGGTGGCGGGGAGCGTATCGGTGACGACGGCGGAGATGCCGGCGTGGAGTACGGGGTTGGAAGACAGCATGGCACTCATGGCGTACCACGTTTCGTACATTTCGCGGCCGTAGATGCCCTTGAGCGTGAGCATGTGGGTCACCACCTTGCCCCAGTCAATAGTGATGTCCTGGCTGGGCAGCCCCAGCATGGCGATCCTGCCGCCGTGGTTCATGTTGTCGATCATCTCGGGCAGGGCGGTGGGGTGGCCGGACATCTCCATGCCGATATCGAAGCCTTCGCGCATCCCCAGCTCGCGCTGCGCATCCCGGACCCGGGTGGTGGCGACGTTGATGGCCAGGTCTGCACCCAGCCTGCGGGCCAGCTCGAGCCGGTGCGGGGAGACGTCTGTGATGGCGATCTTGCGTGCGCCGGCGTGGCGGGCGACGGCGATGGCCATCAGTCCGATGGGCCCGGCGCCGGTGATGAGCACATCCTCGCCCACCAGCGGAAAGCTCAGGGCAGTATGCACCGCGTTGCCGAAGGGGTCGAAGATGGCGCCCAGCTCCGGTGTGACGGACGGGTCGTGGTGGACCCATACGTTGGTTTCCGGGATCACCACGTATTCGGCGAAGGCACCGTCGCGCTGGACGCCCACGCTGACGGTGTGGATACACATTTGCCGCCGGCCGGCCCGGCAGTTCCGGCAGATGCCGCAGACCACGTGGCCTTCGCCGGACACGCGGTCGCCGACCTTCACGTCGCGGACGTCTCCGCCCACTTCCACCACTTCGCCATAGAACTCGTGGCCGGGGATGAGGGGAGCTTCGATGATTCCCTGCGCCCAGGCGTCCCAGGACTGGATGTGGAGGTCGGTGCCGCAGATCCCGGTGGTCATGACCCGGATCTTCACGTCCGCGGGGCCTGCCACGGGTTCGGGGCGGTCCACCAGCTCGAAGCCGGCCTGTGGGCCGGCTTTGTACAAAGCCTTCATCGGCTTCCTCACTCTTTAGTTGCGTGGTCGGCAGGTGCTGACCACCTCATTACAGCGAGGAAGAAGCTTTAGCACAACCGCTAATTTCTCAATCAACGATGTAGCAAAGCTAACGCATAGACTGGCGGGGTGGAGATACACCAGCTGGAAATTTTGCGCGAACTTGGCGCCCTCGGCAGCGTCAAAGCTGTGGCCGAGACCCTGATGGTCACCCCGTCGGCCGTATCCCAGCAGCTCGCCCTGCTGCAGCGGACCGTGGACGTGCCCCTGACCCGCAAAGAAGGCCGGAACCTGGTGCTCACCGAGGCAGGCCAGGTGCTGGCGGACGCCGGTGCCGCCGTCGTTAGTGCCATGGCCGACGCCCGCGGCGCGATTGGCAGCTATCACGGCGATGCGGCGGGCAGCGTCACGCTGTCCGGTTTCCACAGCGTAGGGCAGGCCGTGTTCGCGCCCCTGGCCAGGATCCTCGACGCCCCGGGCCAGCCCCGGATCGAGCTGTCGGACGAGGATGTGGCGCAGCAGGACTTCCCTGCCCTGACCGCACGCTATGACCTGGTCCTCGCCCACCGGATGGACCACAGCCCCCGCTGGCCGGCCGAGCGGGTCACGGTGATCCCCCTCGCCCACGAACCGCTGGATGTTGCCTTGCCTGCCAGCCACCCGCTGGCGGGGAAACCTGCCGTGACGGCGGACGACGTCGGCGGCGAGGCTTGGGTGACCAGCCACACCGGGTACTCCCCCGCCGATGTGCTGTCCGCCGTCGCCGCCGTTTCCAGCCGCGAACTGAACATCGTCCACCGGATCAACGACTACTCCACCGTGGCCGCGCTCGTGGCTGCCGGCGGCGTGGTGGGACTCCTGCCCAGATACACGGCCGGGCCGGTCCTCAACCCGGACATCGTGCTCCGGCCGCTTGAGGGGATCAGCACCCGGCGCCGGATCGACCTGCTGGCCCGGCCGGAAAACCTCAAGCGCCGTTCGGTCATGATTGTCTCCGAAGCGTTGCAGGGCATCATGGCCGGGCTGGTGAAGCAGGGCTGACCCGGCCGGGTAGCGCTGAGTGTCGTTGTGACCGTCCACAACGACACTTGCTGCTGCCTAGTTGTTGTGCCCCTTGCCGTGGCCGTGCCCGCGTCCCATGCCAAACCCGGGTCCGTCGCCGGCGCCTTCGGCTATCCGCTCAGCCGTCGCCTGATCCCCGCTCTTGACCCCGGAAATCCGGACCGTGTCGCCCGTGGCAATGTCCGCCATGGTTCCGTCCGTCGGCTTGGCCCGCTTGCCGCCGTCGTCAGTTCCCGGGAAGGCGTCCGTTCCCGGAGTGCTGTCCGCCGGCGCGGCCTTGGTGATCTTCGTCTCGGCGTTGACGGTATACGTCTGGGTGTAGCCGTCCTCGCTCTTGACGGTGATCGATGTATCGCTGACGGCCTCCACGGTGCCGCGCTGGCTCAACTCTGTTTCCAGGGTTCCGTCGGGCTTCTTGACCACGCTTTCGCCGTGAAGCTGCTGCGGGCGCTGGGCCTTGTCCGGTTTGGCTGGCTTGTCCGGCTTGTCCTGCCTGTCCTGCCCCGGCGCCTCACCGGATTTGCCCGGCGCCTCAGATGATGACGGGGAGGGCGACGGCGGGTCCTCGGCCCAGGCGATGGCGACGCCGGCACCTGTCAGCGTGAGCGCCACCGCCCCGGCCAGCACGGTCTTGCGGATCTTCAAGGGGTTCCGAGCAGACATAATACCTACCTCCCACGGCTGCAGCAGGGCCGGCTTGTCCCTGGAACGGGCCCTGGAGCTTCAGTGTAGGGCCGGGATACTCCGCTGCACACGAGTAGTCGGCACTGGTGCGGGAAGTGAGTACTACTTAAGCGAAACTGAGTAGCGCCAGGTGCCGTTATGAGCGGTCAAAACGGCACTTGGCGCTACCCGGTTGGAGTGCAGGGGGGCTAGACGGTGACGCCCAGCTTCTCCAGGATCAGCTCACGGACCCGGCCGGCATCGGCCTGGCCGCGGGTCGCTTTCATGACCCCGCCCACGATGGCACCGATGGCCTGGACCTTGCCGCCGCGGATCTTGTCCGCGACGCCGGGCTGTGCGGCCAGGGCAGCATCGATGGCTTCGAGCAGCGGCCCGTCGTCGGAAACGACGGCCAGGCCGCGCTTCTCCACGATCTCCGCCGGAGTGCCTTCGCCGGCAAGCACGCCGTCCAGAACCTCAGAGGCCATCTTGTTGTTGATCTTGCCCTCCTCAACCATGCGGGCAAGCTCCACGATGGTGGCGGGCTGGACTCCGAGCTGGCCGGGATCCACATCGGCGTTCTTGGCCCGGCCAACGATCTCGCCCATCCACCACTTGCGGGCCACGGAAGCGGACGCACCGGCGGCGATGGTTTCCTCGATCTCGTCCATCACTCCTGCGTTCACCACGTCCCGGAATTCCAGGTCTGAGTAGCCCCAGTCGGCCTGGAGCCGCTTCCGGCGGGCGGCCGGCGGCTCGGGCAGGGTGGCCCGGAGCTCCTCCACCCATTCACGGGCCGGCACCAGGGGCACCAGGTCCGGCTCGGGGAAGTAGCGGTAGTCATCAGCGTCGGACTTGGCCCGGCCGGAGGTGGTGGTACGGGTGTCCTCGTGCCAGTGGCGGGTCTCCTGGATGACGGTTTCACCGGAGTCCAGGACGGCTGCATGCCGCTGGATTTCGTAACGCACAGCGTGTTCGACGGCGCGCAGCGAGTTCACGTTCTTCGTCTCGGACCGGGTCCCGAACCGTTCGCGGCCGTGCGGGCGGAGCGAAACGTTGGCGTCGCAGCGCACGTTGCCCCGCTCCATCTTTGCGTCGGACACGCCGAGGTTCTTGACGATTTCACGCACGGCCGCCACGTAGGCCTTCGCCAGTTCAGGGGCGCGGGACCCGGCGCCTTCGATGGGCTTGGTGACGATCTCCACCAGCGGCACGCCGGCGCGGTTGTAGTCCACCAGCGAGAAGTCAGCGCCCTGGATGCGTCCGGTGGCGCCGCCCATGTGGGTCAGCTTCCCCGCGTCCTCCTCCATGTGTGCGCGCTCGATCTCCACCCGGAACACCGTGCCGTCGGACAACTCGATATCCAGGTAGCCGTCATAGGCAATGGGTTCGTCGTACTGGGACGTCTGGAAGTTCTTGGGGGTGTCCGGGTAGAAGTAGTTCTTCCGGGCGAACCGGCAGGACTCGGCGATCTTGCAGTTCAGGGCCAGGCCGATTTTGATGGAGGACTCCACCGCTGCCTTGTTGACCACCGGCAGGACGCCGGGCATGCCGAGGTCCACTTCGTTCACGTTGGTGTTGGGCTCATCACCGAAGACGTTCGGGGCGGAGGAGAACATCTTGCTCTTGGTGTTGAGCTCCACGTGGACCTCGAACCCCAGGACGGGATCGTACTTCTCCATGGCCTCGTCGAAGCTCAGGATTGCGTCGGTGTTCATTATTTTGCCTCCTGGCTTCCAACAAGGGTTTCGACAGGCTCGACCGACGGTGACGTGGCCAGCGACGGGGCCTGGGCCAGCAGCGGGCCGCCCCACTTGGCCTCAAGCAGCGACTCCAGCACGGCGCCCACGCGGTACAGGCGCGCGTCCTCCCGGGCGGGAGCCAGCAGCTGGATGCCCACAGGCAGCCCGTCTTCGTCCGCCAGGCCGCCGGGCAGCGACAGGCCGGGCACGCCGGCAAGGTTGGCGGGGATGGTGGCGACGTCGTTCAGGTACATTGCCAGCGGATCGTCCAGCTTTTCGCCGAGGCGGAAAGCGGTGGTGGGGGCCGTGGGCGAAATCAGGACGTCGGCCACGGTGAACGCGGCGTCGAAGTCGCGCTGGACCAGCGTGCGGACCTTCTGCGCGGAACCGTAGTAGGCGTCGTAGTAACCGGCGGACAGGGCGTAGGTGCCCAGGATGATGCGGCGCTTGACTTCGTCGCCGAATCCGGCGGCGCGGGTGGCACCCATGACGCGTTCGATGGTCATGGGGCCCTCTTCGGGGAGGACCCGCAGGCCGTACCGGACGCCGTCGAACTTGGCGAGGTTGGAGGACGCCTCGGAAGGCATGATCAGGTAGTAGGCTCCCAGCGCGTACTGGAAGTTGGGGCAGGAGACCTCAACGATCTCGGCGCCGGCTTCCCGCAGCAGGTCCAAGGACTCGTTGAAGCGCTTCTCGACGCCCGCCTGGTAGCCCTCGCCGTGGAGTTCCTTGATGATGCCGATCCGCAGCCCCTCGACGTTGCCGGTCTTCGCCGCGGCAACGAGATCAGCGAGCGGGTCGGGCAGCGAGGTGGAATCGCGGGGATCGTGCCCGCCGATGACCTGGTGCAGGAGGGCCGAGTCGAGGACGGTCCGGGAAACGGGGCCGATCTGGTCCAGCGAGGAGGCCATGGCGATGGCCCCGTAGCGGGACACACTGCCGTAAGTTGGCTTCACGCCCACGGTGCCGGTGACGGCGCCGGGCTGGCGGATGGACCCGCCGGTGTCCGTACCGAGGGCGAGCGGAGCCTCGAACGCGGCGACGGCGGCAGCGGATCCGCCGCCGGAGCCGCCCGGAATCCGGTCCAGGTCCCAGGGGTTGCGGGTGGGTCCGTAGGCGGAGTGCTCCGTGGAAGAGCCCATGGCGAACTCGTCCAGGTTGGTCTTGCCGAGGATGGGCATCTTCGCGGCGCGCAGGCGCTCGACGACGGTGGCGTCGTAGGGGCTGTGCCAGCCCTCGAGGATTTTGGACCCTGCGGTGGTGGGCTGACCCACCGTGACGATGAGGTCCTTCACGGCGATGGGCACGCCGGCCAGGACGTGCAGGGCTTCGGCTTCGGCGCCGCCGGCGGCGCGGATGGCGTCCACCTCGGCGGCGACGGCGAGCGCTTCTTCGGCGTTGACGTGCAGGAAGGCGTTGACGCCGCGTTCGCCGCCGTCCACCGCCGCGATCCGGTCCAGGTACGCCTGGGTGGCCTCGACGGAGGTCACCTCGCCGGCGGCCAGCTTTTCGGCCAGTTCAGCGGCGGAGAGGCGGATGAGTTCGTTGGTGTCAGTCATGGTTATGCCTCATCCAGGATTGCCGGGACCTTGAAACGGTTGTCATCGGAGTCCGGGGCACCGGAAAGCGCCTGTTCGGCCGTGAAGGTGTGGCCTACAACGTCTTCCCGGAGCACGTTGGTCAGTGGAATGGGGTGGGACGTGGCGGGCACGTCGTCACCGGCGGCTTCGCTGACGGATTTGACCGAATCAACGATGACGGCGAGTTCTCCGGCCATCCTGTCCAGCTCTTGGGCACTCATCTCAATGTGAGCGAGCCGCGCGAGGTGCGCGACGTCGTCACGGTTGATCGCAGCCATGGATCTCCCCTGCAAAGTTCGAATTGGTTTCCGATCCATTCTAGTGGGGAAACGATGATGCCCGTCTGACATCCCCCAGCGGGCGTCAGACGGGCACCTTCCTGCCGGCGGCCGCCCACCAGGGGCGACACCGCGGCAGCTACAGACTAGCCGATTCCGATGGCTCCGGTCAGCATGCCAATTCCCAGCATGACCAGGGAAACCACCGCTGCGCGCCACAGGACTTTCTTGTGGTGGTCGCCGAGGTCAACCTTGGCCAGCGACACCAGGAGCAGGATGGCCGGAACCAACGGGCTCTGCATGTGGAACGGCTGTCCGGTGATGGAAGCGCGGGCCATCTCGGCGCCGCTGATGCCGTAGTGTGCAGCCGTTTCGCTCAGGACGGGAAGGACACCGAAGTAGAAGGCGTCGTTGCTCATGAAGAACGTCATGGGGATGCTCAGGAGGCCGGTGATGACGGCCATCAGCGGGCCCATGCTGGACGGGATGATCTGTACCAGCCACGCGGACATGGCCTCCACCATGCCGGTGCCCTTCAGGACACCGGTGAGCACTGCGGCAGCCATCACCATGCTGACGACGGCGACGATCGAAGGCGCGTGGGCCACCACCTGCGCGGCCTGGTCCTTGACATGGGGGAAGTTCACCAGCAGCGCGATCGCCGAGCCGACCATAAAGACGTACGGCAGGGGCACGAGGTCGGCGATGAGCATGCCCATCACGGCGACGGTGAGGGCCAGGTTGAACCACTGCAGCTTGGGGCGCAGGGTGGTGCGGTTGGGATCCAGGGCAGTGCCTGCCATGGCAGTGTCGGGGCCGTCCACCACGGTGTCCGTGCGTTCCAGCAGGGCAATGGAGGAACCGTCGACGGCGGGGCCGCCCGTCGCGGGAACAGGTGCGGGTCCGCGGCCTGAACCACTGCGGCCAGAATCGTTGCCGAAGGTGCCGGTGCCGAAGGTGCCCGTGCCAGCTGCCGGGGTGCCGCCGTCGAACGCTTCGGCGGTGTCAGGTACGCCCCAGATTTCGGGCTGGGTGGCGCGGAGGCGGTTGCGCTCCTGCAGTCCGAGGAGCCAGGCGAAGACCAGGACAACGGCCAGGCCTGCGGCCAGGGACGGGATCATGGGGACGAAGACCTCGTTGACGTCGATCTTCAGGGCGCTGGCGGCGCGGGCCGTGGGGCCGCCCCAGGGGACGATATTCATGGTGCCGTTGGCCAGGCCGGCCACGCAGGTGAGGACCACGGGGCTCATCTTCAGCCGCAGGTAGATGGGCAGCATGGCGGCGGTGGTGAGGATGAAGGTGGTGGAACCGTCACCGTCCAGGGAGACTGCTGCCGCCAGCAGGGCGGTGCCCAGGACCACCTTGGCGGGGTCGTTGCCGAGCTTGCGCAGGATGAACCGGACCAGCGGATCAAACAGCCCGACGTCGATCATCAGGCCGAAGTAGATGATGGCGAACATCAGCAGGGCTGCGGTGGAGGTCATGGACTTCATCGAGTCCATCACCATGTCGCCGATACCGAGGCCTGCCCCGGCGAAAAGTCCAAAAACTGTGGGGACGATGATCAACGCCAGCACTGGCGTCAACTTCTTCGTCATGATCAGCACCATGAATACCGCGATCATGGCGAATCCAAGTAATACCAGCACGGCTGGGCTCCTTCTTTGTGAACAGCGGCACAGCGGTGTGACGCGTGCTACAGACTGTAGGGTGGCGGGCGTCACGGCCGTGCCTTTGGCTCAATTGATTGGCATACTGCTTATTGCGAGCATTTTGCTCATTGTGCTCACGGCTTTCAGGGGCCCCGCCACCCACCGGATCGAGGAGGATCATGCTGCGTTCCAGACCTCGTGAGCCGCTGCGGTTTTCCACCCAGACGCTGCTGCTGCAGCTGGCCGTGGTGCTCTTGGTGGTTCTGCTCAGCGCGGCTGTGCACGCCTGGCTGACCTATGACCGGGTGGGCCGCGAGGCGGAGAACCAGGCCCTGACGCTGGCCCGGACCGTCGCCTCGGATCCGTCTGTGCGGGCCGATGTGCTGGCCATCAGTGAACAGCCCGGCACTCCCCCGGCGTCCGAACTCGCCGCGGGGCCGCTCATGGCAAGCGCCGAGGCGGTACGGACCCGGACGGGCGCACTGTTTGTGGTGATCACTGATGAAACCGGGCTTCGGCTCGCCCATCCGGATCCGCAGCGGCTCGGCGAAAGGGTGAGCACCGATCCGTCCGAGGCCTTGTCCGGGCAGGAGATCACCACCAGGAACACCGGAACGCTCGGGCCTTCCGCAGGCGCGAAGGTTCCCGTCTACGCCCCTGACAGCAACACCGTGGTGGGCGAGGTCAGTGTGGGTTATTCGATGGAAACCGTGGGCCAGAGCGTGGCGCGGGACATCGGCCCGGTGGCCCTGACCGCTGCCGGCGCCCTGCTCGCCGGCATCCTGGGCTCCTTCCTGCTGCGCCGCCGCCTGCAGCGCCTTACCCTTGGGCTGGAGCCGGAGGAAATCAGCACCCTGGTCCATGACCAGGTGGCGGTCCTGCAGGGTGTGGACGACGGCGTGATCGGCGTATCCGCGGACGGCCGGATCACCGTATTCAACACTGCAGCACAACGCCTGCTGGGGCTTGGCGATCTCGCGGGAACACCCTGGGCGGACGCCCCCGTGCCGGACCTGCTGAAATCCCTGACGCGGCCTGGCTCCGGTGACGTTTCGGCCGTGGAGCTGGTGGCGGGCGGCCGTGTGCTGGTGGCCAATGCGCGCAAGGCCTTGCACCGGCGCGAGGATCTGGGCTGGGTGGTGATGCTCCGTGACCGGACCGAGCTGCAGCAGCTCACCCGGCAGCTGGACGCCGTGGGTACCATGTCCACGGCGTTGCGGGCGCAGCGGCACGAGTTCGCCAATCAGTTGCACACCATTGCCGGATTCATGAGCATCGGCCAGCACCAGCAGGCGCGCGAGTACCTGGGCCGGCTGGCCGCCACCGGACCGCTGAAGTTTCCCGTGGACCAGGCCGAGCTGCTGCAGGACCCCTACCTGCAGGCCTTCGTCGGGGCCAAGGGGGTGGAGGCCGATGAGCGCGGGGTTGCCCTGCGGATCGGGCCCGAGACCCTGGTCCGCGGGCAGGTCACCGACGCCCAGGACGTCACCACCGTGCTGGGCAATCTGATTGACAATGCCGTCAACGCCGCGGTGGCCGGCTCCGCGGAGGACCGGTGGGTGGAGCTCGAAGTGCTCGATGAGCCGGGCGACGACGGCGGCACGCTGCATGTGGTGGTCGCCGACTCGGGAGACGGGCTGGCTGAGGGGACGGAGGCGGAGGCGGTCTTCGCCGAAGGCTTCACCACGGCTTCCGGCGCGCTGTCCAGAAACAACCGTGCCGGCGGGGGCCAGGGATTCGGGCTGGCACTGGCCCGCCAACTGGCCAGGCGCCGCGGCGGGGACGTCAAGGTACTCCAGCGCGGAACCCCGGGCGGCCCCGGCGCGGTCTTTATGGCCACCCTCCCCGGGACCATTACCGGCACCATTACGGGGAGCAGGGATTCCCGGCTCAACAACGCAGCGTCTGAGGATGAAGCTGGAAAGGACCACCATGGCAGATGACTTTCGGGTGCTGATCGTGGATGACGACTTCCACGTGGCCAAGCTCCACGCCGCCTACGTGGACTCAGTGCCGGGGTTCCTGGCCCTGGCGCCGGTGGGAACGGCGTCGCTGGCGCTTCAGGCCATCCACAGCCTGCGGCCGGACCTGGTGCTGCTGGACGTTTACCTGCCCGATGCTTCCGGGCTGGACCTGCTCCAGCAACTCGATGTGGATACCGTGATCCTCAGCGCCGCTTCGGATGCCGCCTCCATCCGGGTAGCCTTCCGCCGCGGCGCGCTGGGCTATCTCCTGAAGCCCTTTACCGCGGAGTCCCTGTCCCAGCAGCTGCGGTCCTACGCCCGGTACCGTCGCCTGCTGTCCCAGCCCGGTGCACTGGACCAGGACGCGGTGGAGCGCGCAAAGCGCTCGCTGATCCCCGGCGACGTCACGCCGTCGGCCAAGCCGAAGTCGGCCACGGAGGTGGCGGTCCTTGAATCCCTGGTTCCCGGTGAGCAGTATTCCGCCGCGGAGGTGGCAGGCCGGGTGGGTGTTTCCCGGGCCACGGCCCAGCGGTACCTGTCCTCGCTGGCGGACGACGGCGCGGTGGACATCCAGCTCCGCTACGGGACCACCGGCAGGCCGGAGCACCGCTACGGCCTGCCGGCAAGCTAAATGGCAGCCAGGGACAGGCATCCGGAAGCGTGCGTCTAAGCGAGGAACGAGCGAGCACGCGGAGGATGTCTTTCCCGTGGCGCGTTAGTCCGCGCTCTTCTGGGCTACGAGCTCGATTTCGACGAGCATTTCCGGATCCAGGAACGGCAGGACGTGCACCAGGGACAGGGTGGGCCGGATGTCGCCGAACACTTCACCGTGCGCCCGGCCGGCCTCTTCCCACTTGCTGATGTCCGTCAGATACAGCTTGGACTGGACCACGTCCCCGAAGCTGAAACCGGCGTCGGCAAGGACCTTGCCGAGCTTTTGCAGGATGAACTGGGTCTGGGTGTAGAAGTCCTTGCCCACGATGCCGTCCTCGCCGCTGGCGGCGGTGGCCGAAATGTACAGGGTGTTGTCCACCTGGACGGCCCGGGAGTAGCCGAGGGTCTGTTCCCAGACGGAGCCGGTGCCGAAGGTTTTGCGCATGGTGGGCCTTTCAAAGCTGGAATGAGTCGGCACCACTTTAGGGCGGCTACAGGTCCAGCCGGTAAACCAGCAGCAATATGTCAGTTCCGGGCACGAACCAGTCCCTGTCCGGCACCCGTGAGAAGCCGGTTTTGTTGTACAGGCCGCGGGCGCTTTCCCAGGTGCTTCCGGTGGTCAGCGACACTGCGTTGATCCCGTCCAGGGCCTTGGCATGGTCCACGATGGCGGCCATCATGGCCTGGCCCGCGCCGCTGCGCTGCACGGCCGGGTCCACCACGAGCATGCGGAATTCCAGCTCATCCCTCAGGGCGATGTCCGCGTAGGGCTCGCCTGCCAAAGCCAGGGTGACCGAACCCACCACGTTGCCGGCCCGCTCCGCCACCCAGACGGTGGCCTGGCCGGCGCGCTGCGCAACGTCCTGGACCTTGCGCATGTAGGGGTGGTCGGCGTCGTCGAAGTACCCGGCGGCCAGGTAGGAATCCCTGGTAATGCGGGCAACGGCGTCGAAATCGGATTCGACGGCGGGACGGACGGTTATCTGCGAAGGCACCCATCAATGGTAGTGGCCCTGCCGGCCAGGACCCGGCGAAAGTGTGCTTTCCGTGATTGAACTATCAGTCACGCAAGTGAGCAGTAAAACGGGACCGGCAGTCAGAGCGGAAACTTGCCGGACAACTCCAGGCTGGCCGCGCAGGTCCAGGCATCCAGCCGTTCCTGGTCTGTGGGGCCGCCGTCCAGCGGGCTGGTCAGCCGGGGCCGGCGGACCCAGCAGCCGGCTTCCTCGGCAATCAGGGCGCCGGCGGAAAAGTCGTGCTCGTTGAGCCCCCGTTCACCAAAGGCATCGTGGGTGCCGTCCGCCACCATGCACAGGTCCAGCGCCGCCGACCCCAGCCGGCGGACGTCCGCGAATCCCTCCAGCAGCCCGGCAAACTGTGCGGCCTGGTCGGAGCGGACCTGCGGATCGTAGTTGAAGCCGGTGGCGAGGATCTGGCCCTTCCGGCCCGGCACCGGGCCCCCGAGCCGGGTCAGGGTGCCGCCTTCCTCCAGCCAGGCGCCCTGGCCGCGGGCGGCATAATAGACGCGGCCCAGCGCCGGGGCGTTGACGACGCCGGCCAGCCAGACGCCGTCGGCATCGGCCACTGCCACCGAGGTGCCGTAGTAGACGATGTTGCGGATGAAGTTGGTGGTGCCGTCCAGCGGGTCGATGGACCAGCGGTAGCCGGTGGGCGTTTCCGGCCGGGTGGTGCCGTGTTCCTCACCGGTGATGCTGTCCGCCGGGCGGGCTGCTGCAATGACCTCCCGGACGGCGTTCTCTGCGGCCACGTCGAAGGCAGTGACCCAATCCCCGGCGTCGCCTTTGTTGCTCGCCTGGAGCGCTTCGGCATTCCGCCCGGCGAGGATCCGGGCACCGGCCGCTGCCGCTGTCCTGGCGACCTCCAGCAGTTCAGTAACGGCGGTCACCGGGTTGCCTCTGCTTCGGCCGGTTCTCCCGGTTCTGCTGCTGCAGCAGCGCCGCATTCCAGTGCTGCGGGCCCGCCGGCCAGCAGTTGCCGGAAGCCGTCCTCGTCCAGGACGGGTATGCCCAGCTGTTCGGCCTTGTCCAGTTTGGTGCCGGCGCTTTCTCCGGCCACCACGTAGCTGGTGTTCTTGGACACGGACCCGGCCGCCTTGCCGCCGCGGAGCAGGATGGCCTCCTTGGCCTCGTCCCGGCTGAAGTTGGGCAGCGAACCGGTCACCACCACTGTCAGCCCTTCGAGGGTCCGCGGCATGGACTCGTCGCGCTCGTCCTCCATCCGGACCCCGGCTGCGGCCCAGCGGTCCACGATCTCGACGTGCCAGTCCTCGGCAAACCACTCTTTGAGTGCGGCCGCGATGGTGGGGCCTACGCCGTCGACGTGGGCGAGGTCCTCCTCCGAGGCCGCGCGGATGGCATCCATAGTTCCGAACGCCTGGGCAAGCGCGCGGGATGCCCGCGGTCCGACGTGCCGGATGGACAGCGCCACCAGCACCCGCCAGAGCGGCTGGTTCTTGGCTTTCTCCAGCTCCCGGAACAGCTTCTCGGTGGTGGCCGTGGGCTTGGAGGGCGACTTCGCAGTCCCCTTGCTGTAGAAGTAGGGCACCAGTTCGAACTCCCCGGTGGGCACACCCTTGGTGCGCTTCTCGCGCCGGATGCGGACATCGGCGAGCATTTCGGGGGTGAGGTCGAACAGGGCCGCTTCGGTGGTCAGCGGCGGAACCTCGGGTTCTGCCGGCTGGGTGAGGGCGATGGCGGCTTCCCAGCCCAGGGCTTCGATGTCGAAGGCACCCCGGCCGGCCAGGTGGAACACCCGCTCCCGCAACTGTGAAGGGCAGGATCTTGAATTGGGGCAGCGGATGTCCACGTCGCCCTCCTTGGCCGGGGCCAGGGGGGTGCCGCAGGAAGGGCACTCGGTGGGCATCACGAAGTCGCGCACCGGAGGATCCTGCTGGTCGCGCAGGGCCAGGACAGGGCCCACGATTTCCGGGATGACGTCGCCGGCCTTGCGCAGGATCACGATGTCGCCGATCTTGACGCCCTTGGCCTTCACCACGTCCTGGTTGTGCAGGGTGGCCATCTCCACGGTGGACCCGGCCACCTTGACAGGCTCCATCATTCCGAAAGGTGTGACCCGTCCGGTGCGGCCCACGTTGACTTGGATGTCCAGGAGCTTGGTGTGCACTTCTTCCGGCGGGTACTTGTAGGCGAC
Organism: Arthrobacter sp. Ha26; assembly: GCF_059091705.1. Lineage (NCBI taxonomy): Bacteria > Bacillati > Actinomycetota > Actinomycetes > Micrococcales > Micrococcaceae > Arthrobacter > Arthrobacter sp. Ha26. Next base: position 231,269 of record NZ_JBNHGX010000004.1, on the reverse strand, counting down.
AGCCCACCGCGGCACGCGAGTGGTGTAGCCGAGGGCCCGCTGGATGGCGAAATCGTCCACCTTGACCACGATGCCGTCAATTTCGTGCAGCAGCTTGTGGCGTTTGTCCCCGTACCGCTTGATGAAGCCAAGGACCTCGTCGAGGCTTCCCAGTACTTCGGAATAGGGGCTGACCGGCAGGCCCCATGACTTCAGCAACGCGTAGGTTTCGGACTGGCTGCGCGCCTGAAGCCCCTCGCGGGCACCGATGCCATGGACAAACATCTTCAGAGGCCGCTTCGCTGTTTCCGCCGGGTCCTTCTGGCGCAGCGAGCCGGCTGCCGCGTTGCGGGGGTTGGCCAGGGGTGCTTTGCCTGCTTCGATCAGGGCCTCGTTGAACTCGGCGAAAGCCTGCGAAGGGATGAACACCTCGCCCCGGATTTCCATCTCCGCGGGAAAGCCCTCACCACTCAGCTCCTGCGGGATTTCCTTGATGGTGAGGACGTTGTGGGTGATGTCCTCACCGGTGGTCCCATCGCCGCGGGTGGCGGCGCGCACCAGTTTGCCGTCCCGGTACAGCAGGTTGACAGCGAGGCCGTCAATCTTCAGTTCAGTCAGCCACGCCGGCTGCTGGGATCCATCACCGAGTTTCGCGATGCTTGCTGCCGCTTTAGTCAGCCAGGCCTCGAGCTCCTCGAGGGAAAAGACGTCCTCGAGGCTGTACATCCGCTGCAGGTGCTCCACGGCGGCGAAGGCCGCGGAGACTTCCCCGCCCACTTCCTGGGTGGGTGAATCGTTGGAGACCAGTTCGGGGTGGAGCGCCTCGATTTCCTCCAGCCGGCGGAACAGCTCATCAAATTCGGCATCCGAGACCAGGGGCGCGTCTTCCTGGTAATACGCGAACCGGTACTTGCGGACAAGGTCGACGAGGTTCTCGTATTCCCCGCGGACGGATCCGCTGGGAACTGCTTCCGGCTCGACGGGCTCGGTGGTGCGGGTGGCTGTCTGTTCTGCGGGGCCTGGTCCTGTACTCACAGACCTATCTTGCCATCAAGGCCCTGGCAGGAGACTGCGACTCAACGGCCCCTGGCTCAGTGGGCCCTGAAACGACGGTTCCGGCCCCACCAGGCGAAGGAAGCCCCGGCAACGGCCAGCAAGAGAAAGCCGGCAATGATGGGCAGGAGGGCAGGCCCGTCGGATCCTCGATCGTCGGCGGGCATGACGGCCGCTACCCGGCTGGCCTTGGCAGACCTGGTCACGGGGGTATTCCAGTCTTGTCCACTCGAGGCCCCGGTGGGCGGCGGGGATCCAGTGGTCGTTCCGGTGGCGGTGGGCAGGCCCGCGGCTGGATCTTCCGTTGCGGCTGAGGGCGGATCCGGTAACGGCTCCTTTGTGGCAGGAGGCGCAACCGGAGGTGCGGGCTGCTCGGGCGGCGCCGGCACAGGGTCCACAGACGGCGCAGGCGGTGTTTCGGGGTCTTTGGGTTTCCGGGTGCGGGTAGGCCCCGCGGATTCCGGGTCGCCTGGAGGGCTGGACCAGCAGAGCACAAGGCACTGGTCAGGCGATGTTGTGGACGCGGGTGCGGGCTCCGGGGAATCCGCGGCCGCCGGGCCGCCCGGAAAGAGGCCAATGGTGAGGGCCAGAACTGCTGCTGATGCCGTCGTCGAACCAACGCGGAAAAGCGGTGAGGACGGGGTCATTGCTACCTTTCGATGCGCGCAGTCCCCCACCGCGGGCTTTCTGGTGTCCCCGGTAGTCTTCTACACCGCGCGGCAGGGCCGCAAATCCAGCGGATTTGCGGCCCTGCCGTCCGGGGCGTGTCAATCCCTGTTTTCGGGCGGCAGCGCAACCTGGATTTTTCGTGCCTTTCCACGGCCCACCACGTACCCCCGGCCCGGGATGAACTCCGGGCTGATCCGGCCCAGGGATGTGTTCAGCAGGCTGTCGCCTTCGATGTCCCCCGGGTTGAGCAGCAGGCCACGCCGGCCGGACTTGAAGGGCTGGGCCAGGGACCAGGCCGAAGACCAGGTGGAGGTTTCGGATTCACCGATGACCCACTGGTCCGCCTTGATGGAGGCTGTGACCAACTGGCCGACGCCGGATTCCGCCAGCGTGTCGGTGAATTCCGTAAGGCCCTCGATGAAGATGGCCAGCGCTCCCGGGTTTCCCGAGGAGTGCTCCACGAGGTCTTCCACCACCCCGGCAACATCGTCTGCTCCCGCCACCGAGCGGTTCCAGATGGGCAGGGAAGCCACGGCGGACCGGCGGGACCCGATGTAGATGAGCTCCGTGGCCGGACTGGAGCGGCGAAGCGCGTAGGCCAGCGTAACGAGCGCCACGGTCCGGCCGGCGCCGGGCGGACCGGCGAGGAGGAGCGGACCCCGCGCCATGATCTCTGCCGGCTGGAGCGTTTCGTCGTCCACGCCGATCACGGGCAGGTCAGGTCCGCCCGCGGGCAGGATGTCCAGGTCCACCTGCTCCGGCAGCCTCTCGATGCCCGGGGCGGCGGCCAGGCCCTGGCGCAGCATTGCTTCGCTGAGCTTGTGCACCTCGCGCGCCTGGAGGGCAAGGTTGGAGTTTCCGCCCAGCACGGCGAGCTGGACTTCGAGCCCGTCCAGGAGCCCCCGGCCCGGCGGGGAGCCGGCACCGAGCACATCCCGCGGTACATCCAGGGAAATGTAGTCGTCTTCTGAGGAGAGCCGGAGCACCAGGCGCCGCTGGATGGAGGCCAGCAACGAGGCCGGAACGGAGGTGGGCCGGTCCCCGGTGACCACCAGGTGGATGCCGAGCGTACGGCCGTCGGTGGCCAACTGGAGGAAAATGTCCCACAGCCCGGACAACCTGCTGTGTTCGTAGGCCTCGCGGAATGCCGACATCCCGTCCACCAGGACAATGATCCGCTTCTCGTCCGGCCGGTTGGCGAGCTTCCGGTACTCAACGATGGTGGAGGCACGCACTTCGGCGAACGCGGCGGACCGCTGCTCGGCAATGTCCCGCAGCAGACGCAGCAGGCGCCCCACCCGTTCCACGTCGTCGCCGTTGATGATCTCGCCAACGTGCGGAAGCTCCTCGAGCATCCGCAGCCCGGAGGACCCGCAGTCTATGCCGTAAACGTGCACGGGGCCGCCGCGGGGCGTGACGGCGGCAGCTATGGCGATGCTGCGCAGGGCCGCGGACTTTCCTGAACCGCCCGTGCCATAGATGGCCATGTTGCCGTCTTTGTCCGGCTGGTAGAACGCCGTGGGCTGAGCCTGGCGGGCGGGATCATCGGCAACACCGAGGAGCAGTTGCTCGTCGGTGCGGGGGTTGGGCAGCCTGGAGAAATCGTAGGTTTTAGGCAGTTCGTCCAGCCACGGTTTGCGCGGGGGCCGGATGCCCAGGGAACCTGCGGCACGGACGATGGTGGCCGTCATCCTCGCGATGTCATTCGGGCCCGCCGGCGCTTCCACGACCGGCTTTTCCGGGGCAGGAGACTCCCAGCTGGGGCCGGAGCCGAAGGCCATTTCCACCACGTCGATCTGCGGACGTTGGGGTTTGTCCGTGGTCCAGCCGCCCGCGTAGCCGGTTTGGAAGCCCTGGATCCGGCCGGGACCGGTCTTGGCCGCACCCCGGCCCGGAATGGAAGGGTCGAAGTAGGCAGCGTCCGGGACGCCCAGGATGTCCGTGGCGTCGTCCTCGTCGGCCATCCGCAGCGCCACCCTGAGGTTGGTGTTGGCGCGCAGGCTGTCCTTGATCACGCCGGCCGGGCGTTGAGTAGCCAGGATGAGGTGCAGGCCCAGTGAGCGCCCGCGGGCAGCAACATCCACCACGCCGTCCACGAACTCCGGAACCTCGCTGGCGAGCGCGGCAAACTCGTCCACGATGATGACCAGGTAGGGCGGCGCCTCCGGGTCCGCTTCCCGCTGGAGCGCCAGCAGGTCCTTGGCTTTCTTCCGGTTCAGCAGCTGCTCCCGGTAGTGCAGCTCGGCGCGGAGCGAGGTCAGGGCGCGCCGCACCAGGTGGGGTGAAAGGTCCGTCACCAGTCCCACGGTGTGCGGGAGGTTGATGCAGTCCGCGAACGCGGCCCCGCCCTTGTAGTCGACGAAAAGGAAGCTGACCCGGTCCGGGCTGTACGCCGCGGCCATGCCCATCACCCAGGACTGCAGGAATTCGGACTTGCCGGCACCGGTGGTTCCGCCCACCAGGGCATGCGGGCCCTCGTTCTTCAGGTCCAGGTACAGCGGCTCGACGCCTTTGGAGCCCACCAGGGCGCGGAGGGTGCCGTTGTCCTTGCGGTTGGCCACGGCGCTGCCGTGCACCGAGTTGTTTTCCGTCCACCGTTCAGCGACGGCGTCGGGGTGGTCCAGGAAATCCTTGCCGATCAAGGTGGCATAGGAAACGGCGCGCGGGAGGTCGGAATCGTCGGTGACGGGTTTGCCCACGTCCACCACGGGCGTGAGCATCCTGGCCAGCTGGGCGGCGAGCTCAGCGTCCACGCTTTCACAGCTGACAGGGTAGGTGTGGCGGCCCAACCGGACCTGACCTGTGGTGGTGCCGTGCTCGCCGTCTACCACCATGAAGTCACGGCAGGCAGCGGGCAGGGACTGGACATCGGTGGCTATCCAGAGCACGTGCACGCCGGCATCCGGGCCGCGTTCGGCGAGCCGGGTGAGGCGTCCCCGGTCCACGGGGGCGTCGTCCTCCACGATCACCAGCACGGCCGGTACCACCGGTTCCTCCATCTCGTGCTTGGCGGGATCCAGCCCCGGGCGAAGGTCCGGGCCGGAGCGCTTGGCAGCTGCTTCCCTGGCCTCCACGAGGTCTTCGAGGCGGGCCACCAGGGATGCGCCGCCGGCGGAGCCGGCGGCAAGGTGGTCACCGGAAAGGGGGCTGTGCCCGGACCCCACGTGCGGCAGCCATTGGAGCCAGTTCCACCGTTCCCGGGACTGGGCTGAGGTGACGGCGGTAAGGACCACTTCGGCCGGCGAGTGCAGCCCGGCCAGCTGGAGCACCATGCCGCGGGCCACGTCATCCACCAGCCCGCGGGCGCCGGCAATGCCCAGCGAACCTGCGGTCCGGAACTGGGACACCACCGGGACCCCTTCGATGTCCCGGAACTGCTTGATGCAGTCCTGGATCTCGCGGGCGTACTCCACCTCGGTATCGTTGCTCGACGGTTCCTCCAGGAGCACCCGTGACGGCACGGTGCCCAGGCCGAACCGCAGGCCCAGGAACCCGCCGTGCTCGGGGCGGTGGGTCCACAGCAGCGGTCCCAGTTTGTAGATGGCATCGACCGTATCGCTGACGGAGGGTGCCTCCTGCAGCCGGACGGACCGCTCCACATGCTGGAGCCCGGTGATGTCCTCGCGGAAGGCGGCCATGGAGGCGCGGAAATGCTTGAGCTGGTCCTTCTGCTGGCGCCGGGCCCGCAGCTTCTGGTCCACGTAGTGTCCAACGATGAACAGCGGCATCATCAGGATGAACAAGGCAGAGAGGGGGTTGTTGCTGACGGCAAAAATCACCGTCCCCATCAGCAGCGGGACCACCAGCATGATGTACGGGAAAGGATGGTCCTCCGGGCGTTTGGGTCCTGCGGGCAGGACGCGCTTCGGTTCCTCAAACCGGGGAACCACCCGCGGCGAGCGGTTGAAGTCCACCAGGGGCGACGTGGGCGCGGCTGCCTGGTTGTGGCCCAGGGGAACCACGGTGATGGTGGTGTCGCCCAGGGTGACGGTGTCCGAGGAGTTCAGCGTGGCCCGGGTGACCGGCAGGCCGTCCATCAAGAGCCCGTTCGCGGAGTTCGTGTCCACGATGTCCACGCCCTCCCCCACGGTGATGCGGGCATGGCGCTTGGACGTCAGCGGGTCGGTGAGCCGGATGTCCACGTCCCGGTCCCGGCCGATGTAGCTGGTGCCGGAGGGCAGCGAAAATTCGCGGCCGACGTCGGGCCCTGACAGTACGCGGAGGGTGGCGGCCGCCGGGCCCCGGCTGGCACCGGGCTCACCGAACTGCGCACTGACCTCGGCCAGGGACACCACCGAGCCGGGCCGCAGCCCGGATTCGAGGAGGTTGTCCTCCCGCGACAGGACGTTGCCGCGCATGCCGCCGCCCACGAACGCCTCGTCGATCTTCAACGAGAGGTTGTCCGGGGCGGGCGTGCCCTTGCGCGCAGGGTCGGCCGCCCACAACGTGGTTGCCACATCGGCAACCGTGGCGAGGCCGTCCACGGTGACGGCGAGGTCCTTGGCCTCGGCAGGGTCCCGGCGGAGTGTCAGCCGGATCCTCATCCTTCGTCCACGCCCCTCATCTTCTCGAGCAGGTACAGGTCATCAGCCGTGACAAGGTGCGAGGTAACGGCGTGCTCTACCAGCCGGGCGCGGCGGTTGGTGGCGAGTTTGCCGCCGCCGCCGCGAAGTCCCACCACACCCACGCGGTCCAGCTTGTCGCACACGTTGTCCAGCTTGCGGTTGAAGCGGGTGAGCGCCCAGCCCAATGTCTTGGCGGCAGCAGCGGAGGACGGGATGGCGCTGAATCCGGTACCTTCGCGTCGGAGCATCGGCTCGGCGAGCGCTACGATCAGCGCCTTCTGTGAGTCGGTGAACACCACTGGGCCAATGGTGGTGTCCCCGTTGCTGTCCTCTTCCCGCGACTCCTGCCGGAATGAGGGTGTCTTCAGGTGCACCGCGAATTCGTAGGTGGTGGGTCCGGCCGTAAAAATGATGTTGGTGTGGCCGAACACCAACGGAATCCGGGCACCGGGCGAGAGCCAGGCCTGCATGCCGCCCGAGGCATCCGCCACCGTGGCGGAGAGCATGCTGCCCACGTTGCTGAGCCACCAGATGCCGTCATAGCGCGCCACCTGCAGGAACTGCCGGTGCAGGTACGGGTTGTCGTCCACCTCAAGGTCGCCTTCGCGCCCGATGTTGAAGACATCCTCGTTAGAGGGCTCGTACCATTCACCACAGAAATCTATTGCCAGATCCCCCATTTTCTGTGCCTCCTTATCGGACGGAAGTTGATGCAGTGTTGTTGTGCTGTTGCGTGGAGTGCTGTTGTGGAGCCCTGGGCCGCTCATGGGCCGGTGCAGGCGATGGACGCTTCTTCCAGCGGCGAGAAGGCGCCGTCTGAGCGGACAATCATCACCTGGACGCAGGTCTGCCCGGAGGGGTTTGCCTTCACCTGGACGGGCGGCTGGTCGATCGACTGGTATTCGCCGCCGCCCCCGATGGTGTAGACCCGCCACTTGTATTTGTCACCCGGCTTGGGCTGCGGATTGTTCCAGGTGAAGGAAGCCTCGCCGCCCGGCGTCAGCGTTCCGGCCAGCCCTTCGACGTCCGGCACGGTGCCGTTGTCGAGGGCATCGGCGGGCGGTTTGCTGGCTTCCTGGCTTTGCGTGGCCCGGGGCCTTTCGGGTGCGGCGTTGGCGATGACGACGCCCACCACCGCGGCGAGCGCCAGCAGGGTGCCGCCGGAGATGGCCAGCCAGAGGTTGCGTTTGCTGTGGTCCGCGCCGGAGGTGGTGGCTTCCGCAGGTTCGTCCACCGTCGCCGGACGGTGGACGGTGGTGTCAGCGACGTCGCCGCCGCCGGCAAGCCCGCCGTCGGGCAACCCGCTGCCCTGCAACCCATTGCCCGGGAGAGGGCCGGGGGCAGCCTGCGCGCTGCCGGCGGTGCCGCGGAGCACGGTGGCGTGGCCGTGGTCATGGGCTTGATCGTGGGCCTGGGCCGGGCCGTGGGGCGGGGATACGTGCCCGGGGTGGGTTGGAGCCGCCGTTGGGGTAAAGCGCGACGGCGGGGCCTCCGCTGGGGGGACCTGCGGCCGGGTGCGGGCCGGGAACGTGGGAGCGCTGCCGGTCCGCTCGGGATCGATGGCGGCGATGCTGCGCACCCGGGTTTCCTCGGCGCCGTCGTCCGGGTGGCTGTCTTCCTGGTGCGGTTCTTCGAGGACTTCGAAGGGCGTGACCGAGAGGTTGAGTTCGGCCTGGATGCGCTGCAGGGCAAGGGCGAAGGCGTGGGCGGAGGAGTACCGGGATTGCGGGGACTTGGCCATGGCCGTGGACAGGGCCAGTTCCAGTGATTCCGGGACGTCGGCGCGGCCCAGCTGGGGCACGGGCATGTTGCTGATCCGGTTGATCAGCTCGCGCTGTGAGTTGTCAGCGCCGGGCATCACGAAAGGCGACCGGCCTGCCAGCAGCGTGTAGAGCGTGGCGCCGAGCGCCCAGACGTCCACCATCACGCCGTCGACGCTGCCGTCGGTGAACTGTTCGGGAGGGGACCACGGGATGGACATGCCGGAGTCCTCGTCCCCGTCACCGGCCAGGGTTCCGGAGATACCGAAGTCCGTCAGGGCGGGTCGGTTGTAGTCGGTCACCAGGATGTTGGCGGGTTTGATGTCCCGGTGGGCGATGCCGGCGCGGTGGGCGGTCTCGACGGCGGACGCCACCTGGATGCCCACAGCCAGCACCTCGTCAACGCTGAACCGCTGCCGGCGGTACCTGACGTCGAGGCTGGGCCGTGAGCAGTACTCCATGGCCAGGTAGGAATGCCCGGCGTCGGTGACCTCCGCCTCGAAAATGGTCACGATGTACGGGTGCGAGGACAGCTGGGCCATCAGGTTGGCCTCGGATTCAAACCGGCGCCGGGCACCCTCGGTCTTCAGGTCTGAGAGCAACACCTTGACGGCCACTTTCCGCCGCGGCCTGTCCTGTTCGTATAAGTAGACGTCGGAGAACCCGCCGGAACCGAGCAGGCTGATGTAGGTGAAGCCCGGGATGTGCGGCGGCGGCGCGGGCGGCCGTTTGGAACTCAAAGAATCTCCTCAAAACGCAGGGAGATGTTATCGCCCAGTTCCGCGATGTCCCCGTCGAGCAGGATTGCCATCTCGTTCTGCGCCAGGCGGCGGGGAGGCTGGCCTTCACGGACCAGGACCGTGCCGTTGGTGGCTTTGAGGTCGCAGAGCATCACGTGCCAGCCCTCCAGCCGGACTTCGACATGGGAGCGGGAGATGTCCCCGCCCGGACTTGCCACCTGCACCAGCCGCGGCATCACTCCACCCTGCACCCGCGATACCGAGGGTTGCCTGCCGATCACCAGTGACTGGTCAAGGTCCACGAGTTCTCCGGTGGAGATGCGCATCCGTCCCAGGCGCGGACGGGCCACTTGGACTGCGTCGGGAAGCAATCCTGCACCACAGGTGGCACACGTGGCGCTGGTGGGCGGGTTGGCGTGGTCCTGGGGGCAGAGCCGGGCCAGCACCAGCGGTCCTGCCGCCGCCGAAACCCCTGCCGCCTTTGGGATAGGCTGCGCGGCCATCCTTCCCAGGCTTCCCTTCATGACCGTCTGGCCGTCATGGTCGCCGTCGAACTCCTCGGAGGCTGCTTCCCTGTGGGTTGCGTCCCCGTGGGCTGTTTCCGGCCCGGGCGGGTCCAGGGCGCCGGCGGCTGCGGCCGGCACCCCCGACAGCATGGGCGGGAGCACCGCAGGGGGGGCCACAGGTCCGCTGCCTGCGTCCGCCGTCCGCCACGGAACAGAGTCGATGAGGCCTCCGGGTGCCGTTAGGACAGGTGCCCGGCCCGGTGAACCGGCGGAAGGCGCCGCCACTGCCGATTCCGGACCTGCGGATTCCCCTTCACCGGCTTCCTCTTTGCCGGCGTCCCCAGTGGCAGCATCCTCGTTGCCTGCAGTCTCCTTGCCTGCTCCCCGGTCATCATCTGATTCCGGGTCTTCACGGACCGCAGCATCTTCGATCCGGCGCACCACTGTGCGCTCCCACAGGTGGTCGTAGGAACTGGTCATCTCGCTTTCCGCAACGACGGCTGTCCCGGCGTCGGCCTCTCCCTCACGCCCTGGATCTCCGGCACGTCCTGGATCGGCGTCAATTCCCGAATCAGGACCAGTTCCCGCATCAGCGTCCGTCTCAGGACCAGGGTACGTTTCCGGACCACGCTGCGTCTCCGCAGCGCGCATCCCTGAATCAGTGTCAGTCCCGGCGGTCCCGCCGGCGTCGAAGTCTTCATCGATGACCGCATAGACAGTCTCGGCGGATGCCCCATGCTCGGGGGCAACAGTGATCTCCGCAAGGTCGGGTGCCTGCGTGGGAGCTTGGATAACCGGCGCGGCTGCGGCTGCAGCCGGCTCCATGGCCACGGCGGTTTGGGCCGCAGCGGTTTGGGCCGCATGGACTGCGACGGTTTGGGCTGCGGCACTTTGGGCTGCGGCACTCTGGGCTGCGGCGCTTCCGGCTGCGGCGTCAGGCCGGCTGGCAGCATCGGTCCCGGAGCCGGGCGCGAGCACCAGGGACTGCAGCAGCACCACGCCTTCGCCCAGCGCCAGTTCCGGCAGGGCGGGCGCCGGGAGGTGGTCAAGGCTGCTGCCCGCGTCCGCAATGACCAATCGGCACAACCCGGGTTCCACGAGGCGCCGCTCGCTCCAAGTGGTGACGTCCCGGCCATTCAGCTCCACCGGGCCGCCGGGACACTGGACAGAAACGTCAAGGTTGCCGCGCAGGAAGACACGCAGGGGTCCTTGGAAATCGAGGATGCCGAAGGACGGGATGTTGGCCAGGGATCCCCCGGAACTGCTGGTCACAGCATGGAGGACCTCATGCACTTCCGGCCGCGTTTCCATCAGGTCCCAGAGTTCGGCGATGAGCTCCGGCCGTGTGCCTGGCCCCAGGAGGACAGCTGTGTGTGAGCGGATGATTCCCAGCCAGGTCCCCGGGATGTAACTAACGGCGGTCATCGCCCGGTTCCCCGCTTTCGTCAGCCGAGGCCGGCACCGCCGAAGCAGGTTCAGCCACAGCACGCTCAGCCACGCCCGGCTCCGCCGAAGCTGCTTCCCCCACGCCCGGCTCCGCCGGGTCCTGTTCCACCGAGCCGGTGCGGGGCAGTGTTACTTCGTCTTCCGGCGATTCGGGGCGCGGTGCCGTGGTGGCGGCACCGGCGTCGTTCAGGACGTTCCGGACGTCCACCACGATGACCGTGACGTTGTCCCTGCCCCCACTGCGCAGTGCCGCCTGGATCAGTGCATCGGCCGCGTCCTGGGGATGGCCGACGGTGCTGAGGATGCGGTGGATGTGTTCGTCCGTCAGCTCGCCGGTGAGCCCGTCAGAACAGACGAGGACCCGGTCCCCCTCCTCCACGGGCAGCAGCCAGTAGTCGGCTTCTGTCTCGTCTCCGGTGCCCAGCGCCCGCGTCACCACATGCCGGCGCGGGTGGATCGTTGCCTGCTCGGCGGTGATCTCCCCGGCGTCAACGAGTTCCTGGACCTCGGAGTGGTCCACGCTGACCTGTTCGAACCTGCCCTGGCTCAGGCGGTAGGTCCGGGAGTCGCCGATGTTCATCACCAGCCAGTAGGGCATGCCCATCTGTTCCACGATGACAGCACCCGTCAACGTGGTGCCGGCCCGGGCGCCGGTGGCCTCCCGGATTGAGTTGTCTGCCTGCACCAGGTACTGCTGGAGGACGGCAGCCGTGACAGTGCGTTCCCCCGTGGTGAGTTGGGGTATCCCGGCAAGGGCACGGACACACATACCGCTGGCAACCTCACCGGCTTCGTGGCCGCCCATGCCGTCCGCAACGGCAAACACGGGATCGGAGGCAATGTACGAATCCTCGTTCAGCTCGCGGCGGAGTCCCCGGTCCGTCCCGTGGCCGACGCTGAGGCTGAGCCCTGCCGCCGTTTCAGTGCTGGAGGGAACGCTTGCGGGCTGTTGGTTCATGCCTGTCCTAGGTAAAAGGTGCGGTCTCCAAAATGGACACTGGATCCCGGGGTGACAAATGCGGGCACTCCCGGCTGGAGGGGCGTGCGGTGGCCGTCTGGGGTGCTCACGGCGCTGCCGTTGGTGGAGTTCCGGTCCGTTACCCAGATGCCGGCTCCATCAGTGAGCAGATGCAGATGGGTTTTGGAAATGGACCGGCCGGGGTCGTCGACGGCGAGCAGCTGGGCCTGCTGTTCTCCCGCCTGGCCTACGGGGTTCCTGCCCACCAGCACGCTCCGGTCCAGCTGGAAGTCCCGGCCGTCGTCCAGGCGGATCCGCAGGACCGCCACTGGTGCCGGTGCGGCCGATCCGGGCCGGGCCTGGGTGCGGTCCACGTCGTCGTCCGGATGCCGCTGGTGGACATCCGGAGCGGGAGCAGAAAAAACGGGGGCGTGGACCTGAGGGCCGCCGAACGGAGCGGACCCGGCAGGAGCAGCCCCGGCGGAAGGGGCGCCAAAAGCGGACCCGGCAGGAGCAGCGGAGCCGGCGGCCTGCTGCGCGGAGTTCGCCGCGGACGGCCGGGCGTCGGTCACTTTGGGTACATTGGCGCCGGCCACCGGGGACATCACTTGCTGCACCGGGGGCAGATCCAGCGGGGCGAAGCTGTAGGGCCCTTGGATGCCTCCGGTGGTGACGGGGTTGCGGCCCCCCTTGACGTCGAAGGCGAGGGTCTTCGCGGCAGTGTCGTGCCAGCCGCGGAGCCGGCCGTTTTTGTCCCAGGTGTTCGAGACCACCACCAGCACAGCCCACGCCATTCCCGCCAGCACCAGCGGTCCGAGGACAAAAAAGGCAATGGCGAACCACTGGAAGACCACCACAAGGATGGCCGCGAGCAGCGCCAGCAGGATGCCCGCCCCGGTAATCAGGCCGCGCAGGAAGACGGGACCGGCGCCAGGCGCGTAGCCGTCATTGTCTGCACTGCGGATTCCCATCAACAGGTTGCCGAGGGTCTTGCCTGTCCGGGCTTCCCAGCCCATCACCACCACCAGGTACACGAGGGTCAGCCCGAGGCCGATCCCGCCGAACAGCACCAAGGAGGCAGTGTCGTAGATGATGAAGCCGCCGCTGCGCGTCCGCGTGATGCCGGCGAAACCGAGGGCAAAGGTCACCACGAGGACAGCCAGGGGCGGGAGCCAGTCAATCACGGCAGCACCAAGGCGCGTGCCCGCCGTGGCTGGAACAAGCTGAAGATTCACTGCCATTCCCGTTCCTCCCCCTGGACCGGCACCCACCTGCAGGGTGGACCCGCCGGCGCTCCCCCGGCCTGTGCCCGCGTTGATGCCCGCCGCTGGAAATGCCTGCGGCCTTTCTACTACCGGGATAGTACCGGGAATCCGGGGCGGGTGCGCGGCGGGGGTACCGGCGTGCGGCCCAGCCGCCAGGTGGGGCTGGCGGCTGGTGCGCGCCGACCGGTTGGGCAAGGGCGCTCCGCAGGCGGGGCAGAAAGCAGCCCCGGCGCGGATCAGTTGCCGGCAGTGCGGGCAGCGCCCGGCGTCGTCCGTCACGGGGTACCGGGTCCTTGCATTGGTGTGTCGGGGGTTGTTGCGTCGGCAACCGCTGCGTCCGGCCCGGCGGGCCGTGCAGCCGCTTCGGGACGGGCAGGACGACGGTGGCCGCTCCCCTTGAGGGTCGGAAGCACGGGCAGTGCCCGGCCGGCGCCGCGGCGGTCGAGGAGGGTGCGCGCGTCGGCGAGCAGGGAGCGCGGCGAGAACCTCGCCTGCTGTCGGCGCCAGAATCCCACGGTGGAGGTCATTTCCTTCAGCGAACCGTCAACGATGGTCCAGTACTCCCGGACCTCGTCCTCACTGGGCTGCCCTGCACCAAAGATCGATGCGTCTGCGCGCCTGGCCAGCATGGTGGTGGTGCTGCCGTGGCCTGGGAACGCCTCAGCCAGCACGGCCGCGCTTTCGCGGCGCGTGGAACGGGGGTCCACGGCGGCCCCCATGTCGGTGGCGAGGCTCACCACTTCACTCCAGCCTCCGCCCACCCGCTGCGCAGGGTCACCGTCCCGGAAACGGGACTTCCGTCGTCGTGATTTCAGCAACGCAACCAGCAGCAGCGGTAACGCGAGGATGGACAGCGGGATCAGCGCAACGCCCAGGGCGCCCAGCAGCGCGCCCCAGAACAGCCAGGGGTTGTTCTTCTTCTGGTCCGCGTCCAGGGCGTCCGGCGAAGAGTCCGGCGGCAGGTCCGCGGGTTCCTGCGGCGGGGGCGGCGGCTGCAGGACCTGGGGCTTGGGCTTGGACTTGTTCTCCGGATCCGGCGGAATGGGGACGTTGTCCTTGGGCGGGGTGGGGTCGAAACTGACCCAGCCCACCCGCTCGAACGCTACCTCCACCCAGGCGTGGACATCCTTGCCCGTGATTTTCACTTCGCCTGCCCCGTTTTCCGGGCTGGTCGGCTCGGGGTAGAAGCCCATCACCACGCGGGCGGGGATACCGAGGTGGCGCAGCATCAGGGACATTGCCACCGCGTACTGCTCGTCGTCGCCCAGCATCTGCTTTGCGGTCAGCAGGTTCCTGATGCGCGCGGATCCGTGGCCGGAGACGCTGGGCAACTGCCCTTCGCTGACCAGGCCGTTGCTGAAGGCCCCGGTTTTTTGGAAGTGCGCTTCGATCTGGCGTACCCGGTCGATGGCGGTGGGGGCATCAGCGAGGCCGTTCGCCTGCGATCCCACCACCGGCGGCACCTCCGCCGGGTCCGGCAGGGACACCTGGGCGAAGTCGTACTGGGTCAGCTGCCCGTGTTCCAGCTTGACCGGATCGGACACCTGGACGCTGTAGGAATCGCCTTTTGAGAGACCGTTGGTGGTGACAGCGGTATCGGTGCCCGAGTTGAAATAGAGGCCGGACGCCGCGGCCGAGGCGGTCTGGTCAAAGCTGATGCCGGTGGTTTTACGGCCGCCGGGAACAAAGAATCCCTGGTAGTCCTCGATGCTGATATTGATGGAGTAGTCGTTGGTGGGGACTACACCCGACGTGTCGGCCAGGGTGTTGATGGACTCGGTGTCGCCGACCTTGCTGAAGTTGCCCGAGCCGTTGGGATCCATGGTGTAGTTGGTGCCGTTGAAGGCGTCCAGGGCACCGAGGCGCACCCGGCCGTCCCGCGGCAGCCCCTTGACCACGAACAGGGTGTCGTCTTTTTTATCCTTGACGAAGGTGCGGAAACTCGCCAGCGGTGTGATGTAGTCCTTGGGATCGAACGGCGGCACCACAACGTTCCGGAGGACCTTCCGGTCTCCCCCGGCGGTGACCAGCGGGGCCGATACGGCAGTGACGGCCACGCTGGCGGCAATGACCCCCGCCGCCATGCCCAGCCTGCGGATACTGGCCCGCCGCGCGGTGGCGGAGTCAATCTGCGGGTTGTTGACCGCCACCTTCCGGCTGCTGCTCCGCCGGAGGGCATCGCGGCGGAACGTTGCCCAGGCGATGCCGAGCACCGTCAGGCCGATCCCGCGTTCGAGGGTGAGGAAGGCAGCGTTGGTGCTGAAAGCGATACCCGTGATGAAAAGAACCAGTATCGGGATCAGCGGCAGGTACGGGGCCCTGGCCCGCCAGGTCAGGACTGCTGCCACCAAAGCCGTGATCAGCGAGCTCAGGAACGGCACGATGAGCACGCCGCCGGCAGTACCCACCGGGACCCCGACGGTCAGCATGTCCTTCCAGGCGAACACGATGCCCAGGAGGAGGATCCGCAAGGAGTCCAGGGTAAGCACGAAGCCGGCGATGGCCGAATCGGGCACCGCCAGCAGTGTCCCGAACCCGAGGTAGGCCCCCAAGGCCAGGGCCGAGGTGATGAGCAGTCCCAGGCGGAGGTGGGCGTTAAGGACGCCGATGGCCAGGCCCAGGATGATCCCGCCGAAACCGGACAGGAGGTAGTAGGGGTCGCCGCCGAAGCTGAGCCCGAAGCCGAGCAGGCCCAGCCCCAGGAGTACGGTCAGGGCGCCGGCGTCGAGCAGGAAATGCCACAGGGGCTGGCCGTCGGCAAAGCCGGACTGCTGGCCGCTGCGGGCCTGCTGCCGGGCGGATGTGGTGCGCGGACGCAGCCCTGGTGCGGAGGTCATGCTGCCGCCTTCCGGAGGACGATGCCGAGGTCGGCGAGGTCGCCAAGGGTGAGCACGGTCAGGTCCGCGATGTTCGACCTGCTGGACGTGGCGCCCGCTTCCACGCGGACGGCAAGGCTGCGCACTCCGGGCGGGATGGAGCCGGCGGCGGACCGGAGCTGGGTGGCGCTGACGTTGCTGCCCACCACAAAGAACACCACGGAGGCGTTGGGGACGGTGTCGGCCAGCGTCCTGGCGAGGTCGACGGCGGTGCGGCGCATGGGGGCGCCCACGATCCGGGTCATGTCATCGAGCATGTTGCGGCCGGTTTCGCAGCGCAGCGGCCCCTTCTGGGTGAGGACGTTCAGTTCGCGCTGCTCGCGGATGGCCTGCCGCCCGATGGAGGCGGCTGCGGAAATCGCCATCTCGAATTCCTCTTCCGAGGCGTATTCGTCCGTGTTGATGGACAGGGAAACGGCGAGGTGGGCGCGGCGGGTTTCCTCGAACTGGCGGACCATCAGCTTGTTGGTCCGCGCCGTGGTTTTCCAGTGGATGTGCCGCCGGTCATCCCCCGGGACATAGTCCCGCAGGGCGTGGAAGGAAACGTCGGCGCTGGACAGGTCAGTGGTGGGCATGCCTTCAAGGTCGCGGATGAAGCCGGCAGCCGATCCGGCCAGGGCCACCGTGCGGGGGTGGACGAAGAGGTCTTCGGGCTCGGTCCACAGGACCTGGCGGCGCAACAGGTGCAGGGGGTCGGCGCGGACCGAGCGCACCGGCCCGACGACGATCACGGCACGCCGGGCCGTGGGGATGGTGAAGAGGTCCTCGTGGACCTGCTGCGGTTTCATCCGGGGCAGGTGGAAGACCGCGGTTACACCGCCGACCGGCAGTTCGACGGCGGCGGGCAGCAGGGGCCGGCTGGAGGTGTTGGTGACGGCGATGCTGCCCACGGCGCTGTCCCCCACGGCAACCCGGGTCCGGGCAAGGTCCAGGACAACCCCGTAGGTGGAGCGCCCGAGGATGAAGCCAACGGCGATCACGAACATCACAAAGGCTGCCACGGCGGCGGCCTTTGCTTCCTGCCAGCCGTAGGCCTGCCCCGCGCTCCAAAGGAGGATGGCGGCGGCCAGCACGGACCAGCCCAGCACGCTGATCACCGAGAGGACAGGCCAAACGTGCTTGAGCCATGCTTCTTTGACTGTTCGCCAGGCGGGTGCCAGGGCAAGTCCGGCAGTGCTGCTGGCCTCGGCCCAGACGGCGGACGGATGCAGGCGCGTTGGCTGGCCGTTCCGTTGGAACGGTTGCCTGAGGCGCTCGGCGATCCGGGTCAACGGGGTGCCGGTGGACATATGTGAGCCTTTGTTGTGGTGATGGACGGAGTGGGCTTCTTGCCGTTGGGCTGCGGCGGTCAGGCGTTGGTGCGCTGCTGCGGGGCGGCCACGTCGGCCAGGATGCGGGTCAGCACTGCTTCGGGGGTGGCGCCGGAGAACTCCGCTTCCGGGTCCATCACAAAGCGGTGCGTCCACACCACCGGGGCCAGTTCCTTTACGTCGTCCGGGAGGACGAAGTTCCGGCCCTGGGAGGCCGCCCAGACCTTGGCTGCACGCACCATGGCCAGCGCACCGCGCACCGAGACGCCGAGCCGGGTCTCAGCGGCGGTGCGGGTTTCCTCGCAGAGCCGGGAGATGTATTCGAGGACTGCGGTGTCCACATGGGCGGTGGCGGCAAGGTCGGCCATGTCCGCTACGGCCTGCGTGGTGATGACGGCGGAGAGTTCCTGGGAGCGGTCCTTCAGGTTCGATCCGCCCAGGAGCCGCACCGTGGATGCATGGTCCGGGTACCCGATGGACGTCTTGATCAGGAAACGGTCAAGCTGTGCTTCCGGCAGCCGGTAGGTGCCGGCCTGTTCGATGGGGTTCTGAGTGGCCATCACCATAAAGGGGCGTCCGGCAGCGTAGGTGACGCCGTCCACTGTGACGCGGGATTCCTCCATGACCTCGAGCAGGGCCGACTGGGTCTTGGGCGAGGCGCGGTTGATTTCGTCCGCGAGGACGATGTTGTTGAAGATCGGGCCCTTGTGGAACTCGAACTTCTGCGTCTTCTGGTCATAGATGGTGACGCCGGTGACGTCCGAGGGCAGCAGGTCCGGGGTGAACTGGATGCGGTTGTTGGATCCCTGCACCGTGGCAGCCAGTGCACGGGCCAGGGAGGTCTTGCCGGTACCGGGCGCGTCCTCGAACAGGACATGCCCCTCCGCCAGCATGGCGGTGAAGGTCAGCCGGATGACGTGCTCCTTGCCCAGGACGGCCTGCCCCACGTTGGCGACGAGCTTTTCGAAGGTTTCAGCAAACCAGGCGGCCTGCTCGGTGGTCATGGTCATGGGGTTTGCTCTTCCTTCGGTAATGGTCAGGTTGTGTTGTGGGGCCCGCCGGTGCCGGTCCCGCTGGTGCGCCGGCAGTGCCGGGCTAGCGGTTGGGCATTCCGTTGGGCGGGTTGCAGCCGAGGCTGCTGGTATCGCAGCGGATCCAGTTGCCGGCCGCCATGCCGGAGGTCAGGTGGTACCAGATACCGCTGGGGTTGTTCGAGGTCTTGTACCAGACCTGGTACCGGTCGGTCTGGGAAGCGGCCCCGGCATCCAGCCACTTGCCCTCGCCGTTGCACTGCGACGGGTTCCCGGCAACGTAGCTGTCCGTTCCCCTGCGGGGTTCGGTGCAGCTGCGAACCGGCGTGGCCGTGATGCTCCACGACGTGGGTACAGGCGGTGGAGGCTCTGCCCCGCTGCGGGACGTATCGCTGCCGATGCGGCCGGGCTGTCCGGCGCTGATGGCGCGGACCTCAAGCGTATGGACTTCTCCGAACCCGACGCTCTTTGAGAAGGACCGCTGCTGGGTGTCCTGCCACCCGCCGCCGCCATCCAGCCGGTACTGGTAGCCGGTCACAGCGCGGCCGTTGCCGTTTGGCTGGTTCCAGGTCCAGGACACTGTCTTGTCCCCGACGCCGCTGCTCTTGCTGCCGGTCACGGTGGGCGCAAAGGCGAGACCATAGGGATTAACCTGGTTGGACGCTGGGCTCGCGTCCCCCGCGGTGGAGCTGCGGGACGAGACGGCCCAGACCACCACGGACGTCGGAGTGCCATTGGCTGCCGGAATGATTTCGCCTCCGGCCGCGATAGTGCCGCTGCCGCCGCCTGACGTCAGGCTGTACCTATACGTGATCTCCTGTGCGGTCGACCCATTGCGCTGGGCGTCCGTCAGTACTGGGAACCGAACGTCAATCTTCCCGCCACTGCCGCCGGTGTCGTAGAGCGTTGCAGTCGGTGTGCCCACCATGCCTGGCTTGCCCACCGCCCGGATTGCAGCCGACTGGGGGCTGGTCCCGCTGGTTCCTGCCTTGTTGGTGGCGGAAACCGTGAACGTGTAGTTGGTTTCCGAGTTGTCCACCGTCACGTTCTGGGTGGTGCCGGCAACCTGCTGGCTGGACACCACTGCCCCGCCCCGGAGGGTGGTCAGGGTATAGGCCGAGACGGCGTCACCGTTGTTGTTGGGTGCAGCCCACGTGACTTTCAGTTGGCTTTGGGAACCAACCGAACCTCCGTCTGAGGCCGTGGGCGCGGTGGGAGTTGCCGGGACACCGGCAGGAACCTCCGCAGCCGAGTACGGGCTCCACTCCGACGGTTCCTTGGCATCGTTTCGTGCCAGGACCCGGACCTTGTAGGACACCCCGTTCTGCAGCCCTTTCCAGACGTAACTGACAGCGGTCAGGTTCTGGATCTGGGCGTTCTGCCCGGGCGGCGGCGGCGAGATTTCCAGGTCGTAGGACTTCACCGGGGATCCCTTGCTGGCCGGGGCGGTCCAGTTGATGGACAGCTCCTTGTCGCCGAACTTCATAGACGGCGCCAGGGGGGTATCGGGTTTGACGTCCGGACGCACCTCCGCGGAGGCGGGCGACCGGTCAGACTCGCCGAACTCGTTGGTGGCCGTCACCTGGAAGTGGTACATGGTGTTGTTCACCAGCCCGTTGAGGGTGCAGGTGTTGGCGGGGCAGTCCTGCTGGAACCCGGCCTCGCCGTACACGGTGTACTTGGTGATGGGAGAGCCGCGGTCCGCAGGCGCCGTCCAGCTCAGCAGCGCGGTCCGGTCCCCCACGCTCTGGGCCTGCGGCGTGGTGGGCGCCTGCGGTTTGTCCTTGACGGTCAGGCGGATGCGGGCGGTGGCCTGCCGGGAGGAATCCCCCGTCTTGTCGGCCACCGTGTAGGACACCACCAGGGTTCCGGTGAAACCTGGTGCGGGAGTCACCGTCACGGAATCTCCGCTGACCTCCACGTTGCCGCTGCCGGTTTCCGTCGCGGCCGCGATGATCTTCAAGGCCGTCTCCGGGAAGGGGTTGGCGTCGTTGGCCAGCACGTTGACCGTCACCGGCTTTCCGGCGGCGGCGTTGGGCTCCACGTCGTCGTTCGCCACCGGCTTGGGCCGGTTCGAGGCGGTGACGGCCAACTGGTAGGTGGCGGTGGCTTCGAGCCCGCGGGGATCCCGTGCCTTGACCTGGATAGCGGCGGTGGTTCCCGTGCCACTGGAATCCGCGGCGGAGACCTTCAGGGCCTTGCCGTCGATGCTGGCGTTGAAGCCGGCCGGTGATCCGCCCACCAGTTCGTACTTCATCTTTTCGACGTCGTCCCGGTCCGGGTCCGAGGTCAGCTTCCCCAGGTCGGTGCTGGCGGAGTCCCCCTTCGGGACGTCCACACTGGCACCCAGGAGCTCGGGCGGGTTGTTTTTGTTGGGATCAGGCAGCACCTTGGTGCGGATGCTGAGCGTGGACTTCAGGCCGGCCGGATCATCCGGGCCGGTACCGTCGGTCACTTCGAAGGTCAGCGAGCCCGGGCCCACGTAGTCGGCGCCTGCGGTGTACTTGAGTCCGGTGCCGTTCCCGGTGACGGGATCGCCGCCGTCGGCGCCGATCAGTTTGATCCGGTCCGCCTGGGTCAGCCGCGGGGAACGGCCCTCGCGGACTTTCACCCACTCGTCCAGGTCAACGTCCACGGACTGGCCGGCGATGACGTCGATGACTTCATCCTTGGCCAGTGTTGGGAGCTGCTGCCCCAGGCCCGGGACCCAGATCACGGCCGTCGACTGCTGCCCGTCCACGTCCTCCACGGTGTACGGGATGAGCTGCGGCTGCTCGGTAAGGTCCACCACCATGTTGCCCTCGGTGCCGGGCCGGGCCGTGGTGGCCTCGGTGCTGATCTTGAGGTTTTCGCCCACGCCGTCGGGGTCCTCGTCGTTTTTCAGTACAGGGACGTCAACCGCGGTTTTACCCAGGGTCTGGGCTGACGTCACCCTGTCGTCCCGCGCGATGGGCGCCTTGAGCGGCACCTCGTTGTCCACCACCACGCGGATGGCGGCCTGCGCCGAGGCGTCCCGGTCATCGGCAATGGTGTAGCGCACGTTGACGGTGCCCGCTTCGCCCGGCGCCAGCAGGATGATCCTGCCGCTGGCCTTGCTCACCGTGGCCTGAAGTGCGGGATCAGCTTCGATACCGTCAGTCAGGATACGGATGAGGTCACCGTCGGGGTCGGTGTCGTTTCCGGTGGCGTCGACGGCGATCTGCCGGCCGGGCCGGACCCGCACCTCGTCGTCCACGGGAGTTGGTTTCTGGTTGACCTCGCCGCGCGGGGCCATCCCGACGGTCACCGTGCCGGTGTTGACCGCGCCCTGCCGGTCCACCACCTTGTAGCGGAACGTGTCCGTACCGGCGCCGTCGCCCGCCGCCGTGAAGTCGATGAAGTTGCTGCCCACCGTGGCGGTACCCATGGCCGGGGTGCTGTCGATGCCGGTCAACTGGACCGAGTCGCCGTCGGGATCGATGCCGTCCAGCGGGACAGGAATCCGTACGGTGCCGCCGGCAACCACCCTGGCCGTCAGATTGCGCGGCTGGGGACGCGAGTTCTCGGCGCCTTCCAGCGGCAGGATGTGGATGGTTACTGCGGCGGCGCTCTTTTGGCCCTGCGGGTCCACGGCGTTGTAGATGGCCCGGACCGTCTTGGGCTGGCTGCCGGCAATAAAACGGAGGGCGTTCTCCGAGACGAAGCTTTTCCCGTCCGCCGGGTCCACGCCCTGCGGCAGGACGGGGTCCACGGCCAGTTCCTGGCCCTGCGGGTGGGTGTCGTTGTCCAGTACAGGGATGGTGACGACGTCGTTCACCCGGACATTCACCTCGTCCGGCTTGGGCTGGGGAGCTTCCACGACGGCGGGCGCCGGGACCGGGACCACCGAGACGCTGCCGGTGGCCGGCTTTCTCCCGTTGGACATGGTGTATTCGAAGAGGATGGGGTCCTTGGTCCCCAGGATGTCCGTGATGCGCAGGACGCCGTGGTTGATCACGCTGACCGACGCAGTGGAATTCTCCGGGAGCTTCACGGACTGCAGCACCAGGACGCCGCCGGACGGATCGGAGTCGTTGGCCAGCGGGTCCAGCAGCACGCTTCCGCCCGTGGGCATCAGCGCGACGTCGTGGACGGCCACGGGGTTGCCGGTGTCGTCCCCGGATTCAACATCCGCCCGGATGAGTCCCTGGCTGCTTTGCGGCCCGTTGCTGGCGATATAGGTGAGGTAGACGGGCCCGGGGGTGGTGCTGCGGAAGGTAAACGTGCCGCCGTCGGTGACAGGGCCCAGCTCGGCAGGGCCGTTGGCTTCCACCTGGGCCAGGCGGAGGGCACCACCGTTGGGATCGACGTCGTTCTTCAGCGGGGAGATGACCAGATCCTGGCCCACCACGGCTGTGACATGGTCGGCGTTGACCACCGGAGCCAGGGCTCCGGGCGGCCGGACGTTGACCACCACTTTTCCGGTCACCGTGGCGCGGCCGTCCCAGATGGTGACCTCTACGTTCTTTTTCCCGGCAGTGGCACCGGAGTCCTGGAACGTGAGCAGGCCGTCGCGGCGGACCTTGACCTGGTCCTGGTCGTTGTCTGCCTTGGCGTCCAACAGGACCAGGTCATCGCCGTCGGGATCGATCCAGTCGGTCAGGATGTTCTGGCTGACAGTTTTGCCCTGTTCCACCAGCATGGTGGTGTTGTCGCCGCGCTTGAACTGCGGCGGCTTGTTCTCCTCGGGCGCCATCACTGTCAGGGTGACCTGGCCGGCGGCGGAGAGGCCGCGGCCGTCCGAGGCGTTGTAGCTGAACGTCTCCGTCCCGGGATTTGCGCCGGCCGGGACGGAGACCTGGAACGCGGTCCCGCCGTAGATGTTTTCCAGCGTGCCTGCCTGCGGACCGGAGGCCGCGACGGCTGCGGTGAGGACGTCGCCGTCGGGGTCCGAGTCATTGTCCAGGACGCTGAGTATGGTGGTCCGGCCCGGCCGGACGCCGACGGCGTCGGGCTTGGTTTCGGGCGGACGGTTGGGTTTGGTTCGGTCCGGCAGGACGTTGATGGTGTTGTTGTCCGCCGATTCCTGGTCCTGTTCGTCGGATTCGTTTTTGGGCGGCACAACGTCGTCCCAGTTGTTGACCAGCTGCATGTTCTGGTTAACCAGCCACACATTGCCGGAATTCACATCATTCAGGACCACCAGGTCCCGGTTCACCCGGAAAACATACGACGGCGACGCACTCGCCTTCGGCACCTCAACGTTCTTATCATCAGCATCATTCACACAGTCCCGGACATACTTGTTCGCACCGGACCACGCCGCATGCACACACCCGCCCAACTGCACCGGCGCCGCCGGAACACCCTCACCACCAAACGCCACCGCCTTCGCCGTGCCGCCGTCCAAGGGCTGCTTCAACAACGCCTTCTGCGTCGAAATTGCCACAAAGTCACTGCCCGGACCGGTCTGCTGCAACCTCGCATCCCGCGCGTTCTCCAACTCCAACCGCTTACCACCCGGCAGGAACAGCTCCCCAGCCGCCGCATCCAGCAACACAGGCTTATCCCCCACCACCGTGATCTGCAGATTCCCCGACCCCTTCAACCCACCCCACGTCTCAGACTCCGACGACGTGACTTCACCGTTGGCATCAACACCCGTCACCGTCACCACACCGGACTTCGGATCCGCCGAATAAACCCGGTCATCGGCCCCCACCGCCGACACCGTACCCTCCGAACCCACCAACACCGGCTCGGTGGCCTCCTCATCAAAACCATTCACCGTCGACGGCGACACCGCCCACACCTTGCCCGACGCAGCATCCGTCACCGAAATCACCGACGAACCAAAACTCACATCCGCCGCCCCCGGCAACTGCTTATCCCCACCCAGGCGCATATTCGACGGCGACACCTGATTCAACGTCGAACCGGACTCATCATCAACAAACACCTCCCCCGCGTCCTGCAGGATGTCAAACGTCGTCGACGCCGGCGTCACCGCACCATCCAAAACACGCGACGGATAATTCAGCCGCCCCACCGCATTCTTGGACTTCGACACCACCCACACGCCACCATCATTCAAATCCACCTCAGTGGTCTTAAACCCCGGATACAACACAGCACCCGTCACCACCACCACAACAGCAGCACCAAACGCAGTACCGCTCGCGACCTTCTTATGTCGCGTTTTGAGCCCAAGCTTCCCCAGCAGACTTGTCACAGCGTTACGTTTCCCCCAATTTGTGTGGCCGTACGGCAGCGCGTTCGCGTACTGGCATGAGACCCTCTTTTCCCCGGCGCAAGCCTACCGAACCCTTACAGGCCCCGCGATGGGGAGCCCTCCCCAGCGCCTGCCCCTGGCCCGGTGCCTCCCGGCTATGGTGTGGCTCCTACCGGGAAGGTGCACAGCGGTACTCCGCTCTGCGCCGGCGTACCTATCGTCGTGTGCCTCGAATCGATCCAGCGGGTCGCATTCGGTGAGCCGCGCATGATGTAGTACCACTGGCCGTCTCCGCTGTAGTAGGTGCCGTGCGGCTTCCAGCACATGATGTCGAAGACATCTGCAGCACCCATCCAGGGGCGGTCGGTGCCGCCCTGTCCGTCGCACGTGAAATTCCCCGGCTGGCTGTTGTCGTAGGAGGTTGCACCGGGCAGGTCAGTGCAACTGCGGTACATACCGGAGTTAAGCCGTGTGGTCCACCGGGTCTTGGCAGCACCTGATTGTGCGGACGCGGAGGCCAGCGGCCCGCCGGTGCCGCGCGAGTTGACGGTCTGGACCTCGATGAAGTGCCGCTCGCTGAAGCCGCCGGTGTTGATCGCGCGGCTTCCCGAGGCCGCCACCCGTTCCCAGGCGCCGCCGTCGATCCTGACCTGGGTGTAGGCGATGTCCCAGCTGCCAGCGGGAGGCGAGGCCCAGCTCAAGGTCAGGTTCTTCTGGTTTTCAGCGCCATCCGTCCCGGAGGCCGACGGCGTACCGGGCCAGCCATAAGGGTTCACCGTGGCCGGGGCGCTGGCATCGGAGCTCGGCGCGACGGCGGAGTTGGCGATCACCGTGATGGCCGTGGTGTCCCCGTTGGTGAAGCCGCCCACTGTCTGCCCGGGCTTGATGGGCCCGGACTGGCCCGTGCTGGCGCGATAGGTGTAGCTGACTTCGGCGTACGACGAGCCGTTGCGTTCCGCGGCGGTGAGCTCGCGGAAGTTGATGGTGACCGAACGGCCGGCGCCTCCGGTGTTGGCTTCGGCCGCGGACACCCCGGTGGGTTGGGCAAGCTTTCCGGTGGCCCGCCGCGGGGCCGACGCTGCACTGACTGCGCCTTTCCCTGCCTTGTTCTCGGCCTGGACGGTAAAGGTGTACGAAGCCTCCGAGTTGTTGGCTGTGAAGTTCGCGGTCCGGACAGTGCCCGCCACCACCTGCGTCTGCGCCGCACCTCCGCCGCCGCT
This sequence comes from Arthrobacter sp. Ha26, assembly GCF_059091705.1. Classification (NCBI taxonomy): domain Bacteria; kingdom Bacillati; phylum Actinomycetota; class Actinomycetes; order Micrococcales; family Micrococcaceae; genus Arthrobacter; species Arthrobacter sp. Ha26. Next base: position 205,701 of record NZ_JBNHGX010000004.1, on the reverse strand, counting down.
CATGGTGACGTAATAATTCCTGATGGCATCACCGTTGGTGTTCGGCTCGCTCCAATCAACCTTGAGCTGGTTGGACGTACCCACCGAGGATGCCACGGAGGACGTGGGCGCCGCCGGAGCAGCGGGGACGCCCGCCGGGTTGTCCTCAGCGGAGTACTGGCCCCAGTCGGACGGGCCGAGCTCGTTGACCGCCTGGGCGCGCACCTTGTAGCGCACACCGTTGGTCAGGCCCGGCCAGTTATAACTGAGTCCCGTCACGCCGTTCTTGACGGCGATCCCGTTGGCCGGCGGAGGGGAGATTTCCAGGTTGTAGGTCTTTACTGCGGAGCCCTCGGTTTTGGCCGGGGTCCAGTTGATCTCCATGTTTTTGTCGCCGGCCTTGACCGCGGGAGCGTCCGGCGGTGAGGGTTTTTCATCCGGCCGGATCTCGTTGGACACCGGCGAAGGATCGGATTCCCGCACTTCGTTGGTGGCCGTGACGGTGAAGACGTACTTCACGTCGTTTGTCAGACCTGTCAGTGTGCAGGTGGTGGTGGGGCAGTCCTGGGTGAAGCCGTTTCCGGAGCGGACTGTGTACTTGGTGATGGCCGCGCCGTTGTCCGACGGCGGTGTCCACTTGAGCACGGCGGTCCTGCTGCGGACATCCGTTGCCGTGGGGGCGGACGGGGCGTCGGGCCGGTCACGGACGGTGATGCGGATCCGGCCGTCGGTCTGCCGGGAGATGTCCTCGGTCTTGTCCATGACGGTGTACCGCACCACCATCACACCCTTGAACCCGGTGGCAGGGGTCACGGTGATGGAGTCGCCTGCCACAGCCGGCGGCCCGCCGGCGGAGCCGGTTTCCACGGTGGCGGACGTCATCCGCAGCGGGGTTTCCGGGAACGGGTTGAAGTCATTTCCGAGCACGTTGACGGTCTCGGATTTACCGGCGTCGGCCTTGTCCACCACGTCCTCGTTGGCGACGGGCAGCGGCCGGTTCGAGGCAACAACGGTGGCGGTAACGGCGGCATGGGCCGGCTCGGCCCGGCCGTCGATGACCTTGAGCGGGATGCTTCCCTTCCAGCCTGCATCTTTACCCGCGTCCGGGGTCACCTTCAGGGTGGTTTTGTCCACGCTGGCGGTGAAGCCGTCGGGCAGGGCGCCATCGAGTTCGAACCTCAATTTCTCCTGGTCTCCAGCGTCCACGTCCTTGGCAAGGTTTCCCAGCTCCAGCGTGGCGGATTCGCCCTTTGGTACGTCGAGGTCGGCACCGCTGAAGGTAGGCGCGTGGTTGGCGTTCGGATCCGGAATCACCTTGGTGATGATGCTGAGGGTGGACTTGAGGCCAGCGGGATCATCCGGTCCGGTACCGTCAGTCACTTCGAAAGTGAGGGACCCCGGACCTACATAGTCCTTGAGGGCGGCGTAACGGAGGGCGCCGCCGTTCCCGGCCACCACGTCATCCGGCTCCGCACCCTGGACGCGGACCTTGTCCACCTGGGTGATGAGGGGTGCGCGGCCGTCGCGGACCCGGACGTAGTCGGCCAGGTCAAGGGTGACCTCCTTGCCGGACATCACCTCCACGACGTCGGTCCTGGCAAGGGTGGGGTGCTGTTCCCCCTGCCCGGGAACCCAGATGACCGCCGTGGCGCTTTGGCCGTCAACATCGGTGACGGTGTAGGGCACCAGCTGGTCCTCCGGCGCGAGCGTGACCTGAACGGAGCCGTCACCGGTAGCGCGGGCGTTGGGGTTTCCCTCAGGGAGGCTGATCTTCAGCTCGGAGGCAACGCCGTCGGGATCGGAGTCGTTCTTCAGCACCGGAACATCCACCGCCGCCTTGCCCAGCGTCTCGGCCTGGGTGACCACATCATCCTTGGCCAGCGGAATCTTCAGTTCGGCATCGGGGCTGACCCGGACCCGGATTACGGCGCCCGCCTGGGCTTTCTTGTCATCCTGGATTTTGTAACTGACGCTTTCGTTGCCTGCGGCGGCCGGCGCCGTGAGCAGTACTTTGCCGCCGTCGGCTGCTTCGACGGCAAGCTCGGGGCGGGCTTCGAAGCCGTTGGATACCAGGCTGATCGGGTCACCGTCGGGGTCCGAATCGTTGCTGAGTGCGTCGACGGCGATCTTCCGGCCGGGGCGGACATCCACGGCGTCGTCGATGGCGATCGGTTTCTGGTTGTTGGCCTCCTGCGGCGCGATGCCAACGATCACCGTGCCCGTATTCTCGGCCCCGATGCGGTCCCGGACGCGGTAGGTGAAAGTGTCCGTGCCGGCGGCGTTGCCGGCCGCCGTGAATTCGAGGTAGCCGTCCTTGACCACCGCTGTTCCCATCGCGGGGGCTTTATCCACGCCGGTCAGCTGGACGGAGTCACCGTCGGTGTCCACGCCGTCCAACGGCACCGGGATGCGGACCGTCATGCCTGCCACAACACGGGCGGTGAGGTTCCGGGGCTCGGGCCGGGTGTTGAGTTGATCGTCCCTGGCGCGGATCCGGATGGTCACCTGCTGGGAGTCTGACTGCCCGGATTCGTTGGTGACCTTATAGATGGCGTACACCGTTTTGGGCACGTCACCGGCGATGAAACGCACCGAGTTCCCGGAGGTGAAGATGCGGCCGTCTGCCGGGTCCGGTGTCTGCGCCAGGACGGGTTCAAGGGTGAGCTTGCCGCCGTTGGGGTCCGTGTCATTGTCCAGCACCGGAATGGTGACCACGTCCCCGGCGCGGACGCTGGCTTCGTCCGGTTTGGCCTGCGGCGCCTGAAGCTTCGCGGGGGCGGGCACCACCAGCACGGAGATTTCCCCGGTGGCGGAGGACTTGCCGTTGGAGATTGTGTACTTCACGCTGAGCTGGCCCTGGGCGCGGAGGTCGGTAATCCGCACCACCGAGTGGTCCAGGACGGCGACGCTCAGCGGCAGCCCGTCCGCGGCCGTCACCGACTGGACCACCAGCACACCGCCTGAGGGGTCGGAGTCGTTGCCCAACACGTCCACCAGGACGCTGCCGCCGCTGGGCAGCAGTGCGGGGTCACGGACTGCCACCGGGGCGGCGTCACCGCCGCCGGGCACGACGTCGACGCGCACCAGCTGCTGGGCGCTGGCGGGTCCGTTGGTGACAAGGTAGGTGATGTAGTGGGCGCCCGGTGCGGTGGCGCTGAACGTGAAAGTTTGCTGGTCGGCGCCCATAACGGCGGTGGAGTTGCCGTCCGGGGTGGTCTGCGCCAGTCGCAGGGCGCCGCCTTGGGGGTCCGAATCGTTTTTCAGCGGGGCGATCACGGTGTCCACCCCGGCAACAGCCACCACATGGTCCGCGTTGGCGATCGGCGGCAGTGCGCCGGCCGGTCGTACGTCCACGGTGACTTTGCCCTCCGTGGTGGACCGTCCGTCCGAGACAGTGACGGTGACGGTCTTGCGCCCGGGGTCGGACCCGGAGTCCTGGAAGCTGAGCAGCCCGTCGGGCCGGATCTTCACCTGGTCGCGTGGGTCGCTGCCGGAGGCGCCGACAACAAAGAGGTCGTCGCCGTCCGGATCGATCCAGTCGGGAAGGACGTTCTGGCTGACCACCTTGCCGGCCTGGACCACCAGGGTGGTGTTCCGGTTGGGTTTTTGCCGCGGGGCGGAGTTCTCACCTGGCGGGATGATGTTGAGTGTGACGTCAGCGGAGCCGGAGAGGCCGCGGCCGTCGTCCACGGTGTACTTGAATGCCTCCGCGCCGGTTTTGTCAGCGCCAATGCTGACCTGGAACCCTGTGGCGCCGTAGATAGGCGCGAGCAGGCCCGACTGCAGCGGCTCGGGGGTCCGGACGGTGAGGATGTCGCCGTCGGGGTCGGAGTCGTTGTCCAGGACGGGGAGGATGGTGGTTTTTCCGGCACGCACCCCGAAGGCGTCCGGTTTGGCCACGGGCGCGCTGTTGGGTTTGGTGCGGTCAGGCAGGACGGTCTGCTGCACCTCATCGGCGGAGTCCTTGTCGGCGTCGTCCGAGGTCTGCTGGGGCGGAATGACGTCGTCCCAGTTGTTGACCAGCTGCATGTTCTGGTTGACCAGCCACACATTCCCGGAATTCACATCATTCAGGACCACCAGGTCCCGGTTCACCCGGAAAACATACGACGGCGACGCACTCGCCTTCGGCACCTCAACGTTCTTATCATCAGCATCGTTCACACAGTCCCGGACGTACTTGTTCGCCCCCGACCACGCCGCATGCACACACCCGCCCAACTGCACCGGTGCCGCCGGAACACCCTCACCGCCGAACGCCACCGCCGTCGCCGTGCCGCCGTCCAGGGGCTGCTTCAACAACGCCCTCTGCGTAGCGATCGCCACAAAGTCACTGCCCGGACCGGTCTGCTGCAACCTCGCATCCCGCGCATTCTCCAACTCCAACCGCTTACCCCCCGGCAGGAACAACTCCCCAGCCGCCGCATCCAGCAACACCGGCTTATCCCCCACCACCGTGATCTGCAGATCCCCGGCGCCCTTCAACCCACCCCACGCCTCCGACTCCGACGACGTGACTTCACCGTTGGCATCAACACCCGTCACCGTCACCACACCGGATTTCGGATCCGCCGAATAAACCCGGTCATCAGCCCCCACCGCCGACACCGTACCCTCCGAACCCACCAACACCGGCTCGGTGGCCTCCTCATCAAAACCATTCACCGTCGACGGCGACACCGCCCACACCTTGCCCGATGCAGCATCCGTCACCGAAATCACCGACGAACCAAAACTCACATCCGCCGCCCCCGGCAACTGCTTATCCCCGCCCAGGCGCATATTCGCCGGCGACACCTGATTCAACGTCGAACCGGACTCATCATCAACAAACACCTCCCCCGCGTCCTGCAGGATGTCAAACGTCGTCGACGCCGGCGTCACCGCACCATCCAAAACACGCGACGGATAATTCAGCCGCCCCACCGCATTCTTGGACTTCGACACCACCCACACGCCACCATCATTCAAATCCACCTCAGTGGTCTTAAACCCCGGATACAACACAGCACCCGTCACCACCACCACAACAGCAGCACCAAAGGAAGCAGTACTAAGGAGTCGTCGTGAACGGAGTGGTCCGCCCGGCGTTGCCGGCCCGTTTGAGCGCGCGGGTCTGCGAATTTTCACGGTGTTGTTTCCCCCAGTAAGGCTCCGGCAGGGCCGGTTTCCGGCATGCAGTGGCCGGGTGTATTCCGACTATAACGGCGTTCACCATCAAATGGATAAAACCAGGCGTGCCTCTTGCGGCCGCCGGTCAGTCGAGGACGAGTCCCCTGCCCAGGCCGCGGGTGAGGCGGACGGGCTTGATCTCACCGAAGCCGCGGACGTTCTCGGGAGGCTGCGGCACCATCACAAAGCGTTCATCGTGTTCCAGGGCGGACGCCGTCATGGAGTCCACCAGCACCGTTCCCGGATCCGCGAGCGTCGTCAGCCGTGCCGCCAGGTTGACGGTTGGCCCGTAGATATCCCCGAGCCGGGACAGGATCCTGCCCCAGACCATGGCCACCCTGGCTTCGGGGAGGATCTCGTCCTCGGTGAAGGCCTGCGCCAGCGCCAGCGAAATTTCCGCCCCGGCAGCGGGTGTCTCGGCGATGTAGAGGACTTCGTCCCCCACGGTTTTCACCAGCCGGCCGCCGCCCACGGAAATGATTTCCGCGCACTTATTTTCGAAGCGTTGGACCAGGCGGGCCAGCGTTTTTTCGTTCATCCGCCGGGACAGGCTGGTGTAGGAAACCAGGTCCGCGAAGCCCACCGCGCGCGCCAGCGGCAGCGGGGCGTCGTCCTCATCGCCGTCGCGGCCTTCTTCGCTTGCCTGCAGGCCGGCCTCGGCCCGGACCGCCAGCCGCTGGATGCCGGCGTTAAGCTGCCGACGCCAGGAGTAGACAAGGACTTCCTCGAGGGCATCCACCAGGGCGGGAAGTTCGTTGACCAGGCGCTTGCGGGCAACGGCGTCGCTGACGCCCTGCTCGTGCACCATATCCTCCACCAACGCCTCGATCTGCCAGACCACCATCCGGTCCGTCATCTGCCCGATGGAGCGCGTGACCGAGATGGCTGCTTCCTCGGTCAACTTGCCGGAACGCACCAGGTCCACCACGGTGGAGAGCGCCGCCTGGTCACGTTCGGTGAAGGCAACATCCTCGTCGCCGAAGTTGGGGAAGCCCAGGGCGCGCCAGAGTTTGCGGGCAGAGAGCAGGGACAGGCCTGCGCCGGCAGCGACTTCACGGCGCCGCAGCTTGCGTTCCCCGCCCAGCAGCCGGGCCTCAAGTGCCTTCATGGCAAGCCGCTCGGCGGACATGGTGCCGGTGGCAGGGTGGGCGTTTGCGTCCGGAGCAGGCGCGACGGATCCGACGCGTTCCTGCTGGTCCTCATCGTTCATCCCGTCCACCTTCTCTCATTTCCCACGGCAACGCTCCGGCGGCATTATCCGTTGACCCGCCCGGCTGGAGATCCTGCTCATCCGGCAGGTCCTCAATGGCGTCCAGGATGAAGTCCCGGAACCTGGCCACCTCCGGCACGTCCGGGAACATCACCACTGACTGATATCCGGTTTCCAAGGATATATTCCCGGAGCGGAAGAGGCGTTGCAGGATCGATTCATGGACAGCGAGGTTGCGGACCGAGGCCAGGTTCACCTGCTGGTCGCGCCGCTTCCACATTCCGGACCTGGCCACCAGCCTCCTGCTGGTGAGCGTGTACCGGGTACTTTGCCAGCGCAGCAGCCGTGGCAGGCAGAAGCCCAGCCATACCGCGGCAACGGCCAGGACGCAACCGCCCACCAGCCACGGGGTCCAGCGGCCCGTGAGCGCGGGAACAGCACGGGTGGCCCCGCCGCGGATCAGCCAGGCGGAACAAAAAGCGGCGACCGCCGGTGCGAGGACAAAAGCGACGGCGGCGCCGGCGAGCCGCCGCGGCTGCGGGCGGGTAGTAACAATGACCTGTTCGCCCGGCAGGAGGTCTTTACGCATAACCGCCTTGGCCGGAGGCGTCCGGGGCGGTCCATGGCCGAAGGTGCACCACGTCCCCGGCGGTGACCACATGTTCGCGGGAATCCCGGTCCACCACCAGCAGCGAACCGTATTCATCAAGCCGGGACGCGTGGCCGATGATCTCGTGGTCCCCCGGAAGCTGGGCCCGGACCTGCTTGCCCAAGGTGACCATGACTGCCTCCACCCGTTTATGCAGGGAAGGACCGCCCGCCATCCCTGCCGCCGGGTCGCCGTCGGCATTGCAGAAGCTGCGGTACAGCACGGAAAAGTTTGAAAGGTAGCTTTTCAGGAGCACAGTCCGGTCCGCCGTCCCGGCGCCTTCCAGCACCACGGAGGTGGCCGTGGGAACAGGCAGCTCACTCGCCGTGAGGGTCACGTTCAGGCCGGTACCCAGGATGACCGGGGGCACCGAGCCGTCCACCATGGGACCCAACTGGGCCAGGATGCCGGCAATCTTCTTCCCGCGGACCAGGACATCGTTGGGCCACTTCAGTTCCGCGGGGAGGCCGGCCGTTTCATGGAGCGTTTCACGCAGCGCCAGTGCTGCGATCAGTGAGAGCCAGGAGTAGCTCTGCGTGGGCAGCGGCCGCCCCTCGGCGTTGGCAGGACGCAGGACAATCGATACCGAGATTGAGCTCAGCGGCGGTGCTTCCCAGTGCCTGTCCAGCCGTCCCCGTGCCGCGGTCTGGTACTCGGCGGTGAGCACGGACAGGTCCGGCCAGGCCGCGGGCTCCACGGTGACCGACCGGAGGAGGTCGGCGTTGGTGGAGCCGGTGGAGTCCACCACATCGATCCGGGGGATGCCAGTGGCGGACAGGAAGCGTTCGTCCGCCAAGTCCCTCCGGTTCAGGGGCGTACCGGGGGTGTGTGCGTCATCCATAGCTAAATCCTACCGACACGGGCAGCCAGCCCGGGCTGCCCGTCCCGGTGCGCGCCGCCTGCGGGAGGCCGGATCTACAGGAAAATGTCCGGAACGAGTCGGTCCTCCGGGGCGCCCAGGCTGTAGGGACGGAAGTCCTCCACTCCTGCCGCGGCCAGGACTTCCTCGTCGGTGTAGAAATTGCCGCTCGCCGTACCGCCGCCTTCAAGGTTGGCGCCGGTGAGGACGGCGTGGGCAGCGTCAGCCATGATCTGCGGCCCGCGCGCGGCCTGGACCATCTGCTCCCCGTGCGGCATGTTCCGGATGGCTGCCGTATCGATCAGGGTGCAGGGCCACAGGGAGTTGACGCGGATTCCGTCAGCTTTCAACTCTTCGGCCAGTCCCAGGGTGGTCAGGCTCATCCCGTATTTGGCCATGGTGTAGGCCAGGTGCTTCCCGGCCCAGTGCGGGTCAAGGTTCAGCGGGGGTGAGAGGGTCAGGATCTGTCCGGCAGCGGATGCGCGTAACGCGGGCAGTGCGAGCTTGGACAGCAGGAACGTCCCCCGGACATTGATGTCCTGCATGAGGTCGTACCTTTTCATATCCACGGCGTCGGTCCGGGACAGGTCGATGGCAGAGGCGTTGTTGATAACGACGTCGATGCCTCCAAAGCGGTCCAGAGCAGCTGCGACGGCGCCCGCCACGTCGTCGTCATTCCGGACATCACCCACCAGGGGAAGTGCCTGGCCGCCCGCCGCCACCAACTGCTCGGCCGCCGTGTGGACCGTGCCGGCCAGCTTGGGGTGCGGTTCGCCGGTCTTGGCCATCAGCACGATATTGGCGCCGTCCTGCGCCGCGCGCAGTGCGATGGCGAGCCCGATTCCGCGGCTTCCGCCGGAGATCAAAAGGGTGCGTCCCTGAAGGGAACCAGTGGCCTGGTAGGGGCTTGCAGGTGCGCCCGAAGCGTCGTTGCTCAAAGTCATGCAGCAACTCTAACCCAGTTATGTTACCGGCAAGTAACTTTCAGCATCGCGCTGCGGCACGGCGGAAAATTGTAGGTTTTCTACAGCAGCCGCCGCCAGAAGCGTCACTAGACTAGCCAGCAGGGTTCGTTTTTTGTGTGGATGCTACTTAACTCCCGCATCAGACCTGCCAGCCACAACAGCGCCACTGGACCAATCTGCTACAGAGCCGGAGATACTTGATGAGCCACGATCTGACAACGACAGCGGGAAAGATCGCCGATTTCCGCGACCGCCAGGCCCGTGCCGAACAACCCTCCGGTCCCGAAGCGATCGAAAAGCAGCACGCCCGCGGCAAGAACACCGCCCGGGAACGCATCGACCTCCTGCTCGATGACGACTCCTTCGTTGAGTTCGACGCCCTGGCAGTGCACCGCTCCACCGCGTTCGGTATGGAGAAGAAGAAGCCGCTGGGCGACGGCCTGGTCTCCGGTTACGGCACCGTGGACGGGCGCCCCGTGGCGGTCTACAGCCAGGATTTCTCCGTCTACGGCGGCTCGTTGAGCCAAGTCAACGGCGAAAAGATCGTCAAGGTCCAGGAATTCGCACTCCGGAACGGCTGCCCGGTGGTGGGCATCCTGGACGGCGGCGGAGCCCGCATCCAGGAAGGCGTCGCATCCCTGGCCATGTTCGCGGACATCTTCCGCAACAACGTCCACGCGTCAGGCGTTGTGCCGCAAATTTCCCTGATCATGGGCCCCTCCGCGGGCGGCGCCGCCTACTCCCCCGCACTTACCGACTACGTGGTGATGGTGGACAAGACCTCGCACATGTTCATCACCGGCCCGGACGTGATCAAAACGGTCACCGGTGAGGACGTGGACATGGAAACGCTCGGCGGTGCCCGCCAGCACAACGCCACCACCGGCACGTCCACATACCTTGCCGCAGACGAGGCCGACGCCATCGAGTTTGTCCGCGAGCTGCTGGACTTCCTGCCGTCCAACAACCTTTCCGAGGCGCCTGTGCTGGAGCACCAGCAGGAGCTGGAGATCGACGACGACGACCTCGCCCTGGACACGCTCATCCCGGATTCCGCCAACCAGCCCTATGACATGCGCACTGTTGTTGAGCAGATCGTGGATGACGGCCATTTCCTCGAAATGCAGGCCCTGTACGCGCCCAACGTGATGATCGGGTACGGCCGGGTGGAGGGCCACACGGTGGGCATCGTGGCCAACCAGCCCCTGCAGTTCGCGGGGACGCTGGATATTGCCGCCTCCGAGAAGGCTGCCCGTTTTGTCCGCCACTGCGACGCCTTCAACATCCCCATCATCACCCTGGTGGATGTTCCCGGCTTCCTGCCCGGCAAGGACCAGGAATTCCAGGGCATCATCCGCCGCGGCGCCAAACTCCTGTACGCCTACGCCGAGGCCACGGTTCCCAAACTCACCGTGATCACGCGCAAGGCGTACGGCGGGGCCTACATCGTGATGGGGTCCAAAAAGCTCGGTGCGGACTTGAACCTCGCCTGGCCCACCGCGCAGATCGGCGTCATGGGGGCACAGGGAGCGGTCAACATCCTCTACCGCCGCGACCTCGCCGCAGTTGCCGATGCTGGCGGCGACGTCGAGGCCCGCCGCGCTGAAGTCATCCGCCAGTACGAGGAAGAGTTGCTGAACCCGTACCAGGCAGCGCAGCTTGGCTATGTTGATGCCGTCATCGCGCCCTCCGAAACCAGGACCCAGATCATCAAGGGCCTGCGCGCGCTCCGCGACAAACGTGCCAGCCTGCCCACCAAGAAGCATGGGAACATCCCGCTGTGATCCCCACACGCCGCCCCCTAACTTCGCAAGGCCCCACCGGCTCCCAGCCTTCGCAAGCTCAAGCCGGGGCCCTCGCCGGCGTGGGCCCTGATCCGGTGGTTGATGCTGCCGGGGCACCCGCCGCACCGCTGCTGTCTGTCGCCAAGGGCCATCCGACGGCCGAGGAACTGGCGGCACTGACCGCCGTCGTCCTTTCCCTCGGCGGCGGCGAGCCGGCCCCCGAAAACAAGCCGTCCGTCCGGCACTGGGTGCGCCGGCAGCAGCTGCGGCTCGCCCCCACGCCCGGCCCCGGGGCATGGAAGCGGAGCCGCGGCTGATCTCCAGCCTCCTTCCGGAAGCTGCGGGGCGCCGTTAGTCTCGTGGGGTGACTACAGACACCGCACCTGCCACCCGCCCAACAACCCGCATCGATGCCGTCGCGGACAAGTACACGGACACGCTGATCAGGCTTAATCCGTCATTCGCCACCACCCTTGGCCTGCCCGGGCATGAAACCGAATACCAGGACTTCTCCCCCGCCGGCATCGCCGAATTCGCCGAGGCCGCGCGGCACACGCTGGAAGAACTTGAGGGCCTCGAGCCCGAGGACGACGTGGACGCCGTCACCCTTGACGCCATGCGGGAGCGGCTGGGCCTGCAACTGCTGATCCATGCCTCCGGGTGGGAGTACGCGGACCTGAACAACATCGCCTCCCCAGCCCAGGACATCCGCGCCATTTTCGACCTGATGCCCACGGAGACGGAGCAGCACTGGCAGCACATCGCCGGCCGGGCAAGCAACGTCCCGGGCGCAATCGCCGGCTACATGGAGTCGCTCCGGCAGGCCCGGGACGCCGACCGGGTGGCCGCCGCGCGGCAGGTCAGGATTGTTATTGAGCAGGTCACCAAATATGCGGCGGATGACGGATTCTTCGCGAAGCTCGCCGCTGACGCCTCAACTGCCGCCGGCCGCCCGCCTGCCTCCCTCCAGGAAGAGCTCGACGCCGGTGCTGCCGCCGCCCGCAGCGCCTACGCCGGGTTGGCGGACTTCCTCCGGCTTGAACTGCTGCCCGCCGCACCTGAAAAGGATGCGGTTGGACGCGCCCGCTATGCCCTGGCCTCCCGATCCTTCCTCGGTGCCGCCGTGGACCTCGAGGAAACCTACGCCTGGGGTATGGAAGAGCTGGACCGCCTGATCGCCGAGCAGGAACAGGTGGCCAACACCATCAAAGCCGGGGCCAGCATCGGCGAAGCCAAGGAAATCCTCAACAACGATCCCGCCCGCCAGTTGAAGGGCAAGGAGGCGCTGCGGGAGTGGATGCAGGAGCTTTCGGACAAGGCCGTGGCAGAGCTCGCCGGCGTGCACTTTGAGATCCCGGACGTCATGAAGAAACTCGAGTGCCTCATCGCGCCCACTGATGAAGGGGGCATCTACTACACCGGCCCCTCCGACGACTTCAGCCGGCCAGGCCGCATGTGGTGGTCCGTGCCAGCAGGCGAGGACACTTTCACCACCTGGGCGGAAACCACCACGGTCTTCCACGAAGGTGTCCCCGGCCACCACCTCCAGGTCGCAACCGCAACGTACCGCCGCGAACTGTTGAACAAATGGCGCCGGAACGTCTGCTGGACCTCCGGCCACGGCGAAGGCTGGGCCCTTTACGCCGAGAAACTCATGCAGGAACTCGGCTACCTCAACGATCCCGGGGACCACATGGGCATGCTCGACATGCAGCGCATGCGGGCCGCCCGTGTGGTGTTCGACATCGGTGTCCACCTCGAACTAACGGTTCCCGAACGCTGGGGCTCGGGAACCTGGACCGCGGACAAGGGCTACGACTTCCTGAAGCAGAACCTGCCCATCAGCGAAGGCCAGCTCAACTTCGAATTCACCCGCTACCTCGGCTGGCCGGGGCAGGCACCCTCCTACAAAGTGGGGCAGCGCCTGTGGGAACAGATCCGCGCCGAGCTCGAATCACGGCCCGGATTCGACCTCAAAGAGTTCCACACCCGTGCCCTCAACATCGGCTCCGTTGGACTGGACACGCTAAGGCGCGCGCTGCTCTCCTGACTGCACCCGGTAGTCACCCGGCCCGGCGAGGCTGCCTTCCTTGGGCCGGCGTCGACGCCGGCAAAGCCCATCACCACTACTTTGTGATCGACGCCGACGGAAATCGGCTGCTCTCCCAACGAGTCCTTAACGGGGGGTGCGGCGATGGTCAACCGCTCGAATGACCCTGGCTGCAGGTCGTTTCTCCTGGCAGGAGGTCGTGGCCCTGGAGGCAGGTAGCAGATGGAGGGGGCGGAGTGTCATGCGCCAGAAAGAAGAGGCTGCTGTGGCCGTGGGCGATAGCAGCGTCTTGGCGCTTAAGCCACGACGAGCGGTGAACATCCGGTTTCGCCCCGTCACCATGCGCACGGTGGGGATTCTTGAATGGATTACTGACCACGGCTGACCGCGACCTTCCCACATACCGTCCCTGCACTGCAGTGATTGTCGGTACAACGAGTATAGGCGTGTACCCCATTCAGCCACAGGACCGGACGGCTCCAACCAGCGGGTCTCCTCCTAAAGCTATCGCGTCTTCCTCGGGCCACGTTGCTTGTCAGCGCCACGACGGCCGCCCTGTTTTTACCATTTCAAGGGCAGAGCCTGTCCAGGGTCTCTTGCAGGGCTGAAGCCATCTGGTCATCCCATAGGCTGATTTTGTCGTCAGTTTCGGGATCTTCGAGGGGTGTGGGCATTGGTGGCGGGATCAGTGTGATGGTTGCTTGGTATCGGCCATCGGTGCTGGCGACCGAGGCTGTCCGATAGGTCCAGAATCCGCCCGTATGGCCGAATCGGTGGTTATCGTCGCAGCCTTGGTTCCACTTTCGGAGCCCCAGACCGTAGAGGGGGATGGCCTCGGTCTTGGTCATTTCCTGGAGTGAGTTTTTGGACACCAAGTCTCCGCGGAACAGGGCGGCGAAGAAGTCGTTGATGTCCGACATGGTGGATAGGACTCCGAAGGCAGGCGATCCGAGTCCTCCTGGCGCTTCGGTGATGTCGAGGCGTTCACCGGCGTAGGTGATGTAGCCGTGAATTACTCTTGAGCCAGCAGTTGCCGCCTGATCAAGGGACGTGTCCTCCAGTTTCAGCGGAGTAATGACGTCCTCGCCCAGCACCTGGGTGTACGGCCGTCCGCGTAGCTTCTCAATCAGTTGGCCGAGCGCCATGTAGTTGGAATCGGAATAGCGGAAGAACCCCACGTCCCTTGCATCCCAAGGCAGTTGCGCCGTCAGTTCCAGGGCTCGTTCTGTGGTGAGGTCTTCGGTGACAACGCGTGGAACGTCGTCAGCGGTGTTCTCGTTGATCTCTTGGAAGGAGTGCATGCCCGAGGTGTGCCCCAGCAGTTGACGGACTGTGATCGGGCCAGGCGGCTTGAGGACAGTAGTGAAACTGTCCAGGATGCCGTTTACCGGATCGTCCAGACCGATCAGGCCGTCTTCCACCATCTTCATGACCGACACGGCAGTCATGGACTTGGTGACGCTGGCGACAAACACTTGATCGACCGGAGTCGCTGCTTCCTCTGACTCCAGGTTCCGGACGCCATAGGCTTGAGACCACGTTCCTCCCGGCCATCTGACTTCCGCCACCACGGCCACAGAACCCTGATCGATAAAAGTGCGCATGGTGTTGTCGATTGACTTGGTAGGCGGCGGCGCGGTGCCATAAGTTGGCGGCGGGGGCGCGGGCTCTGAGTAGGTGCACCCGGTCAGGGCCAGTGCAGCGGTGGCTAGTGCACTAAGTAAGGCTATTAAGGACGTATTCATGACGCCACCAGATGACGATGAATAGGATGCAGGGGACCGCAAACTACGCCGCCCCCGGTCAAGGATTTGCCGGCGCATAAGTCCCAGCGCTTCAAGTCTAGGTACCGGACTGGGCCGGGTCGAGAGGACACAATGCTTGTTCACCGTCGCGCTGACTTGACCTGCCGTGATCTCCGGACTCCCGGCTCAGTCACAAGAAACCGGTAAACACCTCCCGGATCGGATTAGCGGCTTGCGAATGAGGCGGGGCCAGGCGGTCTAGTAGACGAGCGTCCACGGATGATTTTGACGATCGTGAGCGCAGTCGCGATGGCAATACAGTCGAACCCCACAATCACACGCTTCGTCAGCAGCACGGGCAGAAAGATTGTTGTGCAGATAAGGAAAAGCAGCCCTATTTGCCACCACGACGGATCTTTATACCGCATCGCAACTCCTGAGGTGAAGAAGGTTTTCCGAGTGTAAGCGGCTAACACTGCCGGAGCACCGGTTTGTGAGCCAGCCAGCCGAACGCGGGCCATCGGCGCCGGTGCGGTGTTGTTAGTGCGGCGGGGCTCTCGATGTCGCGGCTCGGAAAGTCCACCCCGGATGCAATGGCAGTCCGCCAACCACGCCAGCTACCCGTCTCGAAACGCTAGTGTTTCGACACGGATAGGTTTCGAGACACCGACCTTAATGGGAACCGTCTACGGGACGGTTGGTCTTGTTGGCATTCAGATCGTGCTGGCGATAAGAACTTGTGCGTTGTGGAGGCCTTAGTGGTCGTGCGCGTGCTGCCCTTTATGATGCTGCAGTGGGGGGAAAAATGCGCCGGACAGTTTCTGTGTCACGTAGGCCGATTTACGTTGAGGTTGCCATTCGGGCCGCAATGGATCGGGTGTGGAAGCTTAGCCAGGACCCGGAATTGCACCCTCGATGGGATTTGCGGTTCTCCCGAATCACCCGGTTGAGCAAGACGACCAGGGACTTCTTCATTTCCGTTATGCGTTCCGCCTTCCCCTATATGTCATCCAAGGAACGGGTACATCCCTAGGGCACCGGTTCCGGCCCGATGGGCAGGCCACCTCGGTTTTGAAATTCGACACTGCTGACCCTGTGTCACCCCATCGGGCATGGCTCCGGTTATTGGCGCTATATCCCAACAGAGGACGGTCTGCGGTTCATCACGGGGTACAACTATCAGCCGGGAATGGGTGCTCTCGGAAGGGCCCTGGACTCCTGGGTCTTCCGCCCCGCCTTGGGGTGGGCGACGGCAATAAGCTTTGACCGCCTGAGAATGTGGGCGGAGTCTGAAGTTGAGCCCAGGGACTCCCGCAACCACTGGTTGATCGATGCCGCAGCCAGGTCATGCGGCGTTCTAACCGCCTGCGTCCTGTTCCGCCGCGCCCTGGCGGGACGAACAGCCGGCCCCGCGGCGCTGGGCCTGACAGTAGGGGTGGCCTCGTTGATGCTGCCGCCCCACTGGACCGTTCCCCGGGCAAGACGGTGCCGGCGGCAGGCGCCCGACTCACGGTCCGGGCGTGCCCCGTCAGCACTTGCTGATCTGCCTGAACCAGCCACACGTGGTCTGAGCGCCAACCCGGGAGGGCAGGAATAACCGTGGCGTCAATTTTTGAGTTAGCACCCGGCGATGACTTCCACCATCTGCACCCAATGCTGCAGAAGCGCTTCGGTGTTGATACGGAAGCAGGCTACGCGTGCGTGGGACGCGGGACCTTCTCCGAAGTCCGCCGCGGGGCGTGGTGGACAGTCCCGTTTCTGCAGCTCGGGGCCTACCGCAACATCCTCTTTCCCGACCAGGGAAAGAACATCCCTTTCACGATCGAGAACTACCCATACATCGATGGATTTGCCGGCCTTCCGTCACCTTCGTCAGGACTCTGGAACTAACCAACTCCAAACGTCGCCGCTTCGACGCCACCATGGTGCACAGCAACGATACTGGCGGCATTGTCGACTACCTCGGCACCCACCAGCACGTTGCTACTGACCTGGCTTTGGAGGTCATGGCCGACGGATCACTACATCTGCAATCAGCGGCACAGCGGTTCTACGAAGGCTTCGCGGCATTCGAGTTTCCCGGCGTCTGCACAGGCACGGCAGACCTCTACGAGAGCTTTGATGATGACCGAGGCGTGTTCACGAGCCAGATGCAGGTCCGGAACCCTATCCTCGGGTTTCTCTTCGGCTACCGCGGCGAGTTCACATGCACCTATCCAGGCCTCCAAGACGATGAAATCCCCGAACACCTCAAACCCGTGAGAGAAGAACGCCGCGAATAAGAGACCGCCACCGAACCCTTCACGGCACAGATACCGCAAAGTTCCGACGAAAGGCCGGAAGCCTCCGCCGCATAACCCTAGTGTTTCGAGACGCTGAGGTTATGAGACACAGGAATTTAGCTTTCCCGTAAGCCGATCGGCTAACGCGACAGCCTGCTGCCTAGGAGAAACGCGCGCCGCATGCATTCTTGCCATTCCCACAACCGATAATTGAGTCATGCAGCGTGCGAGGGTCCATGTGGTGGGGGCGAGCGGTAGCGGTACGACGACGCTCGGCCGGGCGTTGGCTGACTATTGGTCGGTTCCTCACGCGGACGCCGACGACTATTTCTGGATGCCGACCGTCCCGCCTTACGTCAAGAAGCGTCCGGAGATCGCTAGGCGGGCTCTGATGCGCGACGTTTTCGTCCCGCGGGAGGCATGGGTCTTGTCCGGGTCGATGATCGGCTGGGGGGAGAGCATCGTTGCAGAGTGCGACGCCGTGGTCTTTTTGACTCTCGACCCTCGTGAGCGATTGCGGCGCCTCGAGGCCCGCGAGATCCATCGCCGGGCCCGCCAGGACTTCGATGAGGAGGCGTTGTCCGACTTCCTGGACTGGGCAAAAGGTTACGACAATCCGGCGTTCGACGGCAGAAGCCGTGCCGGTCATGAGGCATGGCTTGACCAACTTGATCGTCCGGTTCTGCGTCTGGGCAGCGAGGTGCCGGTAGCGGAACTCCGCGATGCCGTGTTGAGTTGGAAGCCCTCGTAAGTCGCCGAGAAGCTCAAGGGTCCATTGAAGGATCGTCTTACGGGCAGTTGCTGCCCTCACCAGGGGAGCGTCCGGGAAGACCGTGAATTCCGATATGGGTTGGCTGTCATTGCCTCTTCCGGGGCTTTTGAGTCAGTACCGCGACGATCGCCACAATTATCATTGTGGCAACCAGGGCCGGCCAGAACATGCTGTTTGCCGTTCCTAGGGTCATCGCAAGAATGCTCGCGCAAACAATTGCCCCCATAATGAGGCTGACGGCCGTGGCCAGAACTTGTGTCATGGTCACTCCCGTGGCACAAGCACGACCGTAAACGCCCTTCAATGGGGCCATGCCTAAGTTCCGGAGCGCCCTCTAAAGGATCCTCAACCGGGCGCCACACCGATGCAGTCCGAATCGTCTATGGCTCCCGATCCGGGACGAGATGTTCGAAACTCTGAATTGGTAAGAAAACAATTCAAAGGGCTGTCCAGCCTGGTCCGGGCAGGTTTACAGTCATACCAACTGAACCGGAGGATGCGATGAGCAAAGCGCACTATGACGTACTCACGGCAGAGCTGGATGACGAAGAGAATGGTCCACGATGCGTCCGACGGGAGGACAAAAGACAGCGCCCGTTGGCGGACTCGCCCGTCGTGGTTCCGTGACATCCAACAGGCAAGAATAGGTTGCTGCATGGCAGTCAGGTCCTTCGTGCGATCTTTACCCGGCCACTCGTAGTAATGCCGATACGGGACCTGTAGGAGCTCCCCGTGGACATAGATTGCTGGGTAGAATCCCGAGGCTGTTGATTAGTGTCTTGGATTAGCGTGCTTGGAGTCGGCTGCAGGGGTCGGCTGAGCGACCTCATCGTCACTTCGGCGTCGGCCCGCACTGATTCTGGAAATGCACGTAGAAACATGGGGTCCTCAAACAGCGGTGCGGCCATCAAACGATTCAATCACCCCGTGATCATCGGCGGGAACCAGGAACCGGCTTGTCTGTCCGGGAGCCGGGTCTGAAGAGGTGCTCTACTGTCCGCAGGGCATCCCCACCGGGCACCAGCGCCTCCGCTGAGCCACCGGCTAACGGGTGGCGCCTAGAGCGCTTTCCGGGCGAGGTCCATGACGCACACCGCGGCGAACGTCCCCATGGCGGTAGGCGGTTCGGATGTCAGGAGGGCAGAGAAGCCAAGATGTCGTGCGGCCACTCCCTGGTCAGCACGTCGTTCAGTTCCTCATTCGAGCTGGACACGCAGTAAGGTGTTTGCTCCGTGTTCAGCACGGCCAGGTTTACTGGCACGGCGAACAGACCCCAGGGCTGGATCTTGTTAGCCAAGTAGCCGGTGAGTTTCAGGTCGCCATATTCAGGAGCGTTCCAAACCCTGCAGGCATGCTGCAGGTCATCCGGATGGATGGCGATCCAAACCCCGAACCGGAACTCGTGCCCGCCCTGCAGTTTGACGGGCAGCAGGGCGCGGACGAACGGGCTGATTTTTGGGATCTGCATGAGTGTGGCCTTGGTCGGATCCGGTTCGCTCAACCAGCTGCCTTCGGCATGATGCTGCTCAGGGCTGTTCAGCACAGGGTCCGGGAGACGGAATCGGACATCCCTGTCATGCGCCGCCAGAGCTTCCCCACACATCCCGCAATTCCGCTTCTTGCCAAAAACCATTTGTCCCCCAAGCTGATGTCATTCAAGCTGAGTCTACCTAGGGCTCGGCGGCCTCAGTCCTGAGCATCCCAGGAGAACACCGTGGCGGGCTGTGACCCGCAAGCGGATCGGCTTACGTACATCTAGGTACATCTTTGTTCGGCTCACGGGGTTGGGACCCTCTGTTTGAAGCCAAAAAAACAGAAGGAAAGGGCCAAGGAAAGTTGCCGGGCGTCGCTCAATCTGAGCGACTCTGCTGCGCCTGGGGAGGATTATCGTCCAATAGGGCGAGTCCGGCCCGGAATGGTGCGGCGTCAAATGCGATACGCCGACGCACGGACCAGGCTTCGGCTGCGTCCAGGGCATCCCCGATAGCGCGGACGCAGTATGCATACGGATCAGCCGGGGGGTCATTCGGTACCGCTATCTGAATCTTTAGGTGGCGATCGGCCTTGCGGAACGTGCCGGTGCGAACTCCTTGGAAGTCAGGACCGGCAATGTGCCCTGGAATTTGGAACTCGACGTTGATTCTGAAATCTGACTGAAGCTGGCCCGCTATGCCTGACAGGTTCTTGGACAATCGCGTGAGTGCCTCTCGCCAGACCTTACTCTGGGCAGTTACGCCGCCGACGATGACTCCGACGGAGAGTGCTTTGGGCCGGTCGGGGGTTGTTTGAGCCACTCTGTCCATACTTTGATTATGGAACCAGTGAAAGACGTACTGCGCCGTCGGGATAGCTAGATTGACCTCGCGGCGCCCAGTAGGGATCCTTTACCGGACGCCTCATGGGCTCCCAGCGGCCGTATTGTTGTTGAAACCTAGCCCATTAACGCTTGATTTATTTGGGCCAGCCGATGCAGCGAGATTCCCGTCTGTTGTTCTCTAACCAAAGGGTGGTCGATGGACGGGTCGAGTTCAATGTAGGGAACCACTCCTGGTTCCCTGTTGTGTAGGTGCGTTGCTAGGGACGTTGTGGGCTGGTCGTAGGGCAGCTCGTTGCATAGCCAGCCGAACACAGGGGGCATCGAGGCTCGCGCGGGATCATCCCAGTGGGCTGCGAATTTCTGGACGCTTTCTTGGCTGAGTGAGACCCAGGCAGACCAACTAAAGACTTCACCGGGTACATCAACAAGAGGCATTTCAATGTGTCCTCTAAGGAAGTAATGCCGTTCCCCTCCGACTTCAAGCACGCACATGTCGTCCGTTAGTTCGCCGGCCTCCCGTTCGGTTTCGTTCGCATGAACCCATACATCCGGAGCCTGGGGTCCGAAAACCCTAGCGAGCCCTCGATGCCGCTGTCCGCACGTTCCGCATTTCCATCCGAATCGGCTCCGGCCAAGCATTGGTTCCCCCATTATCGTGATTACCCAGGCTCCCCGAAGCCTACCTGCGAAGGATACACTCCTCACGTTCACTGGAGGATCCCCTACCGGACAGTCGATCCCCTGTCCCATCGCATGTATTGCCGAACCAAAAGTGAGTACAGACGTAGGGTCTTCGAGCCGCCAGCGCGCACGGGCTCATGCGACAGTGCCGCGACGATTGCAGAGCGGGAGTCCTACCGCTGCCTGTATGCTCGCTGGACACAAAGCCTGAGGGGGCAGCGCTATGAAACACCTGTTCTTTGCCGTGACACTCGCCGCGGCACTCCTGCTGAGCGGATGCACCTCAGCACCGAAGATCAACGCGCTGGACAACGCAGCCAAGGAACAGGACCAGCTTCCTGCTGGAGTCACCATTTGGCCGGAGGATGACATCCCCGCCAGCAGCGTGAGGTTCTTGGTCGAGCACAACGAAATCAGGTACTTCGGGGCCAGGAGCGCTGACGGCAGACGGGCTTGCGTCGCTGCATTACCAGAGGACAGGAACGCCGCCTGGATTGCCGGTTGTTCAGACCTGAGGGATGACCGGGAGATCGTTCATATAAGCGGCACAGGAGTCGCCGAGACTGTCCTCGTGTCCGACGCTTTCGACGTCAACAGGCTCATCGGAGACGGATGGAATCCCATCCACAAGAACATTGTGATTGCCACACGCTGACCGCACCGATAATGACCTCCATGCCGCGAAGGCTTAGACATACAAGAGAGCTGGACTGCAGTGAAGCGGCGCCCGGTTGAGGATCCCCAATCGGACGTAGCGACGTCCGTTGAGCCACCGGCTTACGGGCGCCATCGCATCCCTGAAACTGAGGTTGGGGCACCCTTCCGTGAGGCGCCAAGAAGAGGCCTCTCGGCGCGGCGCGTGTGCGATAAACACCAGCAGAGCCTCCAGCGATGAACCCGTTTAGGCTCCTGTAACTAGCGCAAACACGATGGTCGCCAACCCGGCAAGTACCATGAAGATGCCTCCCAGGGCGTAGACGCGTTCTATTGCTGGCCTACGGAACTCCTCTACTCCGATGCCGCTTGCAGAGAACATCCGTGCCGCCAAGCCCCCAAGTGGGCGCCGGAAGATCATGCCGAGTATGCCGACAAGGGTCACTACACAGCCGAGTACGAAGTACATGACACCCCCAAAGTCGCTACGGGCTACTTCCTCTTTCTGAAGAAGTCCCGAAGGATGAAATACCCAATAACTGGGATTGCGATAACAGGTATGAGGAAAAGTAGCACGATGGTTTCCGGGTTCATTTGACACCTTTCGCTACTTCGGCGGCTGGGAACGCTGCATACTGCCGACAGGCCGGCAGTATAGATAGCGACAGCCTAGGCGTTGAAGTAGTAGCAAGTTAGACCGTCATGGCCAGGAATCATGATTCCCATCGCACGCGGAGTGTGGAAGTGCCTGCGCCCACGATTGCCCGTAAGGGATCCTTCACCGGACGTCCAAAAATCCTGTTAACGCCTCTATCCACTGTTCGAACGCGTCCAGATGGGCGTCGTGTGATCCTCGGGCAAGGTCGATGCGTGTGACGTCGTTACCCCGTTCCGTAAATTGTGCCTTTTGCTCCTCTGTAAACATCCCGTCGGGGGCGTAGATGGCAAGCGTGGGCGCCCGCACGCTGGACCATTCCGCCCAGCGAGGTTCCGCGAGAGGGGCAAGCGTCGCGACCATCACCTCCGGGTCAAAGCGGGGATGTAGTCCGTCCTTTCGGCGGTCCATGTCCTGCACTCAGGCGCGCTGCAGCGGGCCGTCCCCCAGGGGTCTGGCCGCTGCGGAACGGTCAGGAAATGGAGTGCGCCAGGACCGGAAGTATTCACCGAGGGCCGCATGTTCTTGATCGCTGCCGCTGCCGGCGCCGCATTCCAGGAGCACAAGGGTCCGGACGAGGTCTGGGCGGGCAGCAGCGGTGAGCATCGCGGTGTGGGCCCCCCATGGAGTGCCCGACCAGATGAACCGGGTTGGAGGCCTCACCACGAATGACCGCGACAACGTCCCTAACGAATGCCTCACGCGAGGTGTCCGAAGGCAATCGCGTGCTCAGACCGTGACCCCGCTGGTCGACCAGGATGACCTTCCGACCAGGCAGCGCACGGGCAGTGGAGACAAACTCCTGTCCGCTCCCGGCCAGGCCGTGGAGGATCACAACGGCCGGCTCACTCCCGTCAATGACGGCATAGCTGATGTTAACCTCATCAGCTGTGCGGACGACGCGACGTGTTTGATCCATCAAGTGATCCTACGCAACTACGCTGCTGTCACGCGGCCCGCGTGGAGGCCATGAGATTGCATGTCTGACTGCTCTAATGATTTGATGACGTCACAGAAACTGAACCCGCCTGCGAAGGCCCGTGCTGGCGATCGGGTTGCGATCCTCTCTCCAGCATTTGCGGCACCAGCCGTCTCGGAAGCTGTTCACGAGCAGGCTATGAAGCGATTGACTGAAACCACCGGATTGATTCCGGTCGAGTACCCAACTACACGGCAGCTCGGCGCAAGCGCGAAAGCTCGGGCTGCTGACGTCACCGCCGCTTTCGCTGACCGCACGGTCCGAGCCGTACTTGCGACGATCGGTGGTGACGACCAGATCACCGTCATCAAGCACCTCGACGCCGATGTCATCGCCGACAACCGGAAGCCGTTCCTGGGCTACAGCGACAACACAAACCTGCACAACTTCTTGTGGGGCCTCCGGATCCCCAGTTACTACGGCGGTTCCACTCAGGTGCACCTGGGAGCAGGTCCTCGTATTGATGACGTGCACCTGGTCTCGCTTCGCGCCGCACTAATCGAAGGCGGAACCATTGAGCTTACCGATCCGGGAGAGTCAGAAGACTACGGCATCCCTTGGACAGACCCCCGCGCTCTTACGCAGCTTGGTGCCCGCGAGGCGACAGAGCCATGGGTCTGGTCCGGTCCGAGCACGGTCGTGGAAGGACGGTCGTGGGGCGGCTGCCTGGAGGTAATTGACCAGATCGCGATGGCTGACCGGATGCCAGGTGTCGGCGACATCGACGGGGCGATCCTGCTCTTCGAAACTAGCGAGGTGCTGCCTGCCGCAGACGAAGTGAAGAGATGGGTTCGAGCCCTGGGCGAGAGGGGAATCCTTGGAGCCGCCGCCGGCGTGCTGGTTGCCCGCCCACCAGTCAGCCGACTCGGGGAACCTGTTCCGGCAGTTGAGGAACGAGCCCGGCTAAGGGCAGAACAGCGCGAAGTGATCATCGAACAGGTCAGCGCGTACAACCCGGACGCGGTCATCTGCGTCGGAGTTCCCTTTGGCCACACCCGCCCCCAATGGATCCTTCCCCACGGTGGACTGATCCGTCTCGACGGAATCAACAAAACAGTTACCGCCAACTACAGCTGAGGCGTCCGGTGAAGGATCCTTTACCGGACGCTACACCCCGGCAACAATCTAGATCAGGGCCCGTTCCCAGGCGTCTTGATTGCGTAGGACATATTCGGCTGCAGCTTGCCAGTGCGCGCCGTGTCCGTTGATATACATATCGGCCCAAGGCTGGAATCCGGTCTCATGTGAGGATTTCAACAGCTCGTGCATGGCCGCCGTCCTCTTTCCTAGGGCCTCGGGTAAAGCTTTTCGTAGCAGCTCGTCCGCCCCATAACCGTCGATAACAGCGCGCAGTCTCGCAGCTGCCTCTGGAACCGGTTGGCCGTCAAAGAGACATCCAAAGGACTGAGCCGCATATGAAAGGTCCCAAAGGCGCGTACTCGGGCCCGCCGCGTCCCAATCGATGAACACCCACCGTTCTCCCATAATGAGGTTCCACGGAGCGAGGTCGTTGTGGCACATCAGGTTCGGATTCTCGGCAGACAGCAAAACGTTCCATCCGGTCGTATCCGGGAGTTCAAATCCTTCGCTGGCATCGTGAATCTGACGAATCAAACGGCCGACCCGCAGGAGGTCATGCTTTGCTAGCGGCAACTGGTCAAGCGCAGAAACACCCTCGACGTACTCGGTGACATGCCGCCCAGCGTGATCTTTACCCAGGGGGTTGGGAACGTCGAGGCCAGCTACTCCGAGGGCTTTCAGATACTTCTGGACAGTGGCAGAGTTTTCCAGCCAAGGTTTGCGGACCGTGTCGCCGACACGAAGGACACTCTCTGAGGCGTTTCCGCCTGTAAGCTCTTCAGCTTCCTCATTCACCTGAAGAACGCTACTGCGTGCCAACAAGCTGACCAAGCCATCTCCCGGGCGGAGTCAACACGCTTCCCACTGAGGGATCCCTTACCGGACGCTCCCGGAAGAGGTAATTCGGTGACTATTCAGGGCACTTCGTGACAGTCGCCCGTCACGGTGGCTTGCTGCCTAAGCCGCTCCTCTGCAGCCTGACGCTGTTTCTCGAGCAACTCCTGTTTCCGGATCTCAAAGCGGCCGGGAGGGCCGGGTGGTGCCGGCGGGTGCACTCGGACCGGGAACCAGTCAAGAGTTTCCAGATCCGGGTGGAGACGTAGCTCCTCAATGAGTTCTTTGCTGCCAAAAACCTTCGATCCAACCAGGTCCCAATCAGTCCACACCACCCACGCCCGGTCCTCCGGCCACCAAAACTCCGGTGTCACATCAGGCAGGCCGGGTCGCAGCATTGAGGGCAGGAGGTTTCCGAGCTTGAAGGAAAAAACCCGGCGATGCACGACACTGGACACGTCCATAACGTGCCCAAGGGTGAAGTCTTCGAATGGGTCGCCGAAAGCAAACATTGCTTCAATCCGGTCCGTTGTGGTGGCAGCCCTGAGAAGCGGCAGGAGTGCTTCCAGCTCCACCTGCCCGATGGTCGCATCCCTGGGCTGATATACGTACTCCGCACCCGGCAATACAAGAGACGCCTCACTCCAACCCAGGAACGCATCCCACCGGAAGCAAGGGGGCACTTCTAGTCCATCCCAGAACGCACCCCGCAGGGGAACCCCTTTGATTTCGGCTACCTCGCTCCACCTGACCCGCACAAACTCGGGAGGCGGGGCGACAGGATAGGGGTTTGGGTCGGGGTTTTCTTCGTCAGCTAATGGGCCCGGGTTAACGTCTGGAGGGCAAACGTACTGGTTATGGAGAATCCAGACACTGTCCTCACAACCAGGAGGGAGGACCGCGGTCTCCGGATTTAGTACGACGTCATCGCCAAGCCAGCAAAGATCATCCTCGAAGCCCTTGACCGACCAACCGGAAGGTAACGACTTTCTCGGCATGTCAGGAAGGGGCCAGTCCGTAACGTAACACCCAGGCGGAAGCGCAGCGTCCTCGTCAGTCATGAACCCGAACCTACCACCGACACCCGAGCCGGATCGGGGCGAACGCGAGGTGCCTGAATAAGCCCCTGAACCAGCCGGCGCTCACGCGCCCGTTTTGAGGATCCCTTACCGCGCACCTTGAGCTCGGTTGGTCTTGATCGGATCAATCAGCCCATATGGTGGTGCCATGACCGAGATGATCGCTTGGAACCTGGCCTTTCGTTGTGGCAACGGCCTGGGCAAAGCTCCAGGACGAATTGCCGACGCTGCCCTGCCAAGCCATCCGCGCTCAGGGTGGACTGGAAGTCATGGGCCCGGCGTTCGTTGGGAACACTGGCCACGAAGCCTCAACACTGGTTTGCCTATGATGCATGTGCTTACTCTCTGGCTACCCGCAGATTTCCAAAGGCGCGGTCCCCAGTTTCCGGGGATTGCCATTTTTGCTGGTGAGGGCCAATTCGCAGTGGAAGATGATCCTTCCACCCCGAGCGCTGAATCAACCGATCCGTTCCTCCGCGACCTCGCAGCGGCTGAGAACCACCCCGGTCTGCTTAGGCGCAGGGACCTGATCGACGGAGAGTTCGCGATCCTCTGGCTAACGCATGATGAGCTTGCTGCTGGCCCGACCGCACCACGCCCGGATCTTCGTGTCGAGGGTCAGTATGTCGACGAGTCACAGGGTACGAATGCCTGGGACAACGTCGAACCGACCACCGACGTTTGGTTGATTCCGCGAGTCGATCCGAATGCCGGCAAGACACCCGTCGAACTCTGGGGGGACGAGGTCAACGCCGATGGGTATGTCCGTCCCTTAGTAGCCGGGGGCAGACTTGCGGACTGGGCAGAACCTCTATTCGCCACGAGCCACTTGGGCGGAACGGCCTTCCCCATCCAGGCGATGCCCGAAGGTCTTACTCCTTGGTACCTCGAACTGGAAGAGATTTCAGGACTGAACTTCGGCGGTGGCGGTAACGCGCAATTCGATCTGGAATCCGATACTTTCGACTGGGCATGTGGATAGCGAGATTCAGGTACTTGGCCGTAGGTATGTAGGCGGCTGCACAGGGCCTAGACGGGCAACAACGGGAAGCGCAACCGATGCCACACGAACATCCGTCTGGCCGATTGGGGATCCGCTTGTGGGCGCTGGTGAACGAAGGACCCCAGCAGCCCGGCGTCGCGGAGCGATCAATTCCACCAGAAGGGTTGCCGCCTTGGAAGGCTGGCCCTTCAAGTAGTGTCGTTGCCAAGGAGCCCGTACACAGGATCAATGTGGGTGAAAGTGAAAGGCACCGTTCTGATTCCAATACGAAAGGATCGGTTTGTTGGAAGTTGTTCATGGTTCACCTGCATGGCGGCAACGGGCCGACTTTATAATCGGTACATCGATAGAAGCCTCGGGGCAGGACGTTGACTCAGAGCAACTTGGCCCGCAAATTGGACCAGCAATTGTTCGAAATTTGCTGCATACCCTTTTTCGCTTACGACCTGGCCTTGGGAGATGTAGTCGAAACTCGTGTTGACTACTCCATCCGCAGGGTAGTGAAGCAATCTGGCCGGTACGTCTTTCGAGTCCACTTCCCACACGAAGGACTCCGGGCCAGTGCTACTGCCCAGGAACTCACCGGCCTCGGGGCACTGACTGAATGGTATTCATCGCAGCTGCTGGCAGTGGACTGCGCAGACGAATCTATGGCAGCGGCGGCTGCTGCCTTCCTCCAACAGCAAGAGGACCAAGAATCGCTGATCTATGAGACGGGACGGTCCCGGTAGAGGATCCCTTAGCGGACGCTCTCACCATGAGGGTTGCGGTCCATGGATTACTCGATGGTGAGCTTTGCAGGGATGACTGTCCGAAGGTTCAATGCGGCCAGAAAAGCCACCAGCTGGTAATCCCCGGCAGGCAGGTTCTTGAGCTCCGGATTATTGCGAAACACTGGAAGCATTGTTCGGTGCCCTGGTTGGAGACTTGGTAACCATGGGGTGCTTCCCGTGACGTACCAGCCGTTTCCGATTTGCTCGCCGTGTTGAGTCAGCACAAGCCCTTGGACATGGGAAGTGTCTTCCTCAGTGGGCGTCCACTCCTGCGATGATTCGTTGACGAGAACGACGTTGATCTCAGGCATAGATCCCGTCGGCATTGAATAGGCTGTTTTTGCCCAGTCCAAACGCAGGCCAGCCCGGCGTTCCTCTCGGGTGGGAATCGGCCCACAGCTGGAGAGCGGCATGGCGAACTGCCAACCGTTGTCGTCTTGGGACAGCTGAACGAGCACCCATCTATCTGGTTCCACCTGTGATGGGGCAGCTAAGATCATGGCCTCGTGGGCCCACTCCGGATGGAAGGTGTGAACGATTCTCCAGCCATTCGACGGAAAGTCATCCGGAGCTCTCGGTGGAAGCCTTTTCTCCGCAGGCAACCAAGCGGAGACGATTTCGTCCCAAGCAGCACCCGCCCCTTCCAGCAGCGAAAGCTCAACGTCCCAATTCCCCAGCTGAACCAGTCCTGGCACCCCGCCGTCATTCCCCATGACCTACATTCTGCCCCGTTACTACGAGGTGCACCGACCATAAGCCGATCCTTTACCGGACGCCGCTAATTGCACCTCAGCTGTCATATGGGCCGGCTTCGAGAACGTCGAAGCCCGGTAGAGTGCGATTTATGACATTGGGGGATGCCACACTGAGCGTAGGCCGCCGACCGTGGACGTTCGCTGCGGTGTGCGTGATGGTCGCCTCGCTGGCGCTGCTGGTGGTTGGACTGTCCCAGGTGCCGGCGGACCAGCTGCTGCCTTGGTATGTGGCCGCTTATCTGCTGGTAGGGGCGTGTATCTTCGTCCCGACAGGGAAGCTCCCTTCGCTGCGACAGGTCGGAGGGTTCCTGCTGCCCGGAGCCCTGCTCGTCGTCCTGGCGCTGCTGAACCTAGGCTTCTGGGCCGGCGGCTGGCTGCTCGGTCTTCCGGCCTGGGGCCTCCTGCTGAGTCGATGGACGCCGGAGAGCCGGGTTCCCGTTCTGAAGGTCCTGAAGTTCTTCGGCCTGCTGGTGTTGGGCCTGGTTATCTTCATGTTTAACGGCATCTTCCCGTTCTTCAGCCTGGGTCTGTTCCTGCTGCCGAGCATCCCCTTGGTTCGGCTGGCCTACCCCGACTACCGCGCCCGTCCGTTGCAAGCCGGCGTGGAGGTTCTGCTGGGGCTCGCGGTAGTCGTGGTCGCCTTCACGATCCCCACTCCGGAAGGTGCCTGGTCGTCACCTTGGGTTCACGCTGGAGGGGCCGCGACAGCCGGGCTCATGATCGCATTCTGGGCCCGCGGGCTCCCGCCGCTCCAAGCGCCCACAGCTCAACAACGGAGCCATCGTCTAGCCACTGCCCCCTGGAGATCTCACCCGACGTCCGGTAAAGGATCCCTGAACGGACACCGGAGTGTTCGATGATCCACGGTTTGCGGGTAGCTCGTGCCGTCGCGCCAGCACCACGATCCCTAGGACTGTGGTCCGAGGCTAGACTGGGGCCGGTAAGGACGGATTGGGGGATCCAAGGCGGCGCACGCCGCTGTTCCGCTGGTCGGTCGCAGCCAACGAATGAGTAGGAACGACCGTGACCTTCTTCCAGGACTACTCGATCCCGGCGCCACCTCCCCGCCCACGGACGCCGCAGTTCACACCGCCTCCCTGGGTGGCACCACCCCGCTACGAACTGCCCGCCCTCGTCCCGGTGGGTCGGTTCGTCCACAAGTCTCCGACCTTTGTGATGGCCATTGAAGCCGTGAAGGTCTACTCCACCGGATGCATCATTGACGTCAACTGGATGCTGCGCCGCGCTGACCAGGAGGACCGAAAGTGGGCGGAGATCAATGCCGTTTTTCACCGGCCGGCACCGCAAGTACGCGATGGGGGCATATCTGCCGACTCCATCCTCCTGCTCGGAATCCAGTTCCCGGACGGCACGAAGGCCAGCAGCTCATCCCTGGCGATGTATGGGCACAGGCCGCTTGACCAGGAACCTGATGGCCCGGTCTTCGAATACCGGCCCAAGGGCGGAAACGGTGGGGAAGATGACATGTCAGCACACGCCGCACTCTGGCTCTGGCCGCTGCCGCCGGCCGGGGACCTGCGATTGGTAGCGCAATGGACGGACATGGGCATGCCCGAAAGCTCGATTTCCCTCGACGGCCTTCAGCTTCAAGATGCCGCTGCTGGAGTCCAGAAGTACTGGCCCGAGGAAGACATGCAGGGATGAATCCACTCAACAACCCAGTCCTGCTCGTGGTCTTCGCGGCAGTCTTCTTCTACGTCCTCTATGGCATCATCCGCGCCGCTGTCCGGGATGGCATCCTCCAAGCCGACGAGCAGCGGGAGAAGGCACGTATCAAGCTAATTAGCGGAGAACGGGAATGAGCGCGCGGGCGTGGCTCATCGCGGTCGCCGGGACGGCCATCATCATCTTCGTACTCCCGTACGTTCTAGCAGTGTTCAGTTTGGATCCCAATGGCACCGAGATCCTGATTCTTGTTGTGCTGCTTTGGGTGGGCAGCTGGCTCCTCGGCCGCGGGCGGACCCGCCAAAGGCGAGGTTAGTGAATCACGTCGGGACCTGCCCCTTCAGGGGTGGCAAAAGCTGCCGTTGGCGCATTGTCCTGCCATCCGGACCCGAAAGGAGGCGGCCGGCAAGGGATCCTTGAACGGGCGGCGAACCGTGGCTTACAGGGGACAAGCATTGCAGGCTGGCTTGTCAGTGATTTAGGTGCTCACCACCTGCAGGTGCACATTGCCTGGTTCCCGAAGATCATCTACCCAGATGTCAATCCTCGCTGTGCCAGCTGGAACCTCATATTGCGACAGTTTCTCGCCATATACCGTCTCCAGGGTCAATTCTCCTGTGGAGCACATAATCACTTGCGATGCGAGCGGGATGAGTTCCTGCGCGGGCTCCTGTTCAGACACGTGAATCGTGGTGTCACCGTCCATGTCGTTAGTTCCACCGATGATTAGAGCGTCTTCGCTTGCCCAAACGAGCCCCTCTGCGGTGACATCTGGAAGCGTCGCTTCCTGAGAACCCAGCACGAGAAAGACCGCGTTAGGCAGCGGTGCATGGACGGTGACGTTCATCGTCTTCTCCTGTCTAGTTAGCCACATCATTTTAGTTGGACATATCATTTCGCCTGCCAGGGCCTACTCTTGCCGCGGGCTCGACCACTTATAAGGGGATCCCTCACCGGACGCATAGTCGCTGAACTGTTAGGTTCCTACCATGAGCGAAAGCCTAAACAAGTCCCTGCAGATTATCGCCAGACATCTGTCCGATATGCAGCGCCCGGTACTTCAAGTACTGCAAAGGGGCATTGCCGGATCTGAAGTTCGCCGACAACTAAGCACAGCCGGCTTGGCGGCTCCGGCCGGTCTGGCAACACTCTATGAATGGCATAACGGAACCTTGGACTACCCTGGCGCAAAGCTCGATGACATCCACATAGTGCCGGGCTTCTACTTCCCTGACCTTGATGAGGCGCTCACCAACTACGCCACGTTCAAATCGGATCCCCGATGGAGGGAAGGCTGGTTCCCCTTGTTGGCAAATGGAGGAGGCGATTTTTATGCCGTTGATTGCTCAGACAATGTAGCCACCCAAGGTCACGTTCATCACTTCATGCTGGACGAGACGGAACATCCTCTCGAGTACCTCTCGATCGCTGCCATTTTCGCCGCTTTTGCAGCGGCATATGACCGACAGATTTATTTCCTTCACCCCGCAGGGTACTTAGACGCCAATGATGAGGCTTTTGTGGAAATGGCGAGAACGATGAACCCCGCTGCCCCCGGCTGGGCTCTGTACTGACTCGACACGATCGGAACAACACGCCAGCCTAGCCGTGACTACACTCGAAAAACGCTGCCTGGCGGGTGACACCTGCGCGTCCTTTGAAGGATCCCACACCGAGAGGAAACTCCAGTCCTCGTGGGTCATCCAGTTCCGGTCGCTGCTTTAGCTCACTTTGATTCAGAGTCGCGGCCGGGTGTGCCGGCTTCCAGCGCCTGCAAGGCGCCTGGGAGTGCAAAGACTGCGCTTACGAAGCTGAGGTCGATGTCTAAGTCTGGCCGCATCTGGCGACCTTCCAGCCCCCAAACGCGGGTTCCGTGGCGCCGAATCCATGACATGCTGCGATTGACCCATCTTTCCTAGTCCTTGGATATTTCCGCCACCGAATCTGCTTGCGAGCCAAGCGAGCTGGGAAAGATCGCTTCTACATACAGACGAGCAGGAGACCACAAGATGGTGGGCGAAGCATTGGCATCCGTCAAGGCTTCATCCTCTGCAGGACCTAACTTCTCCCAGTTCAATCTATTGAATACGGCGTGGACAGAGCCGCCTTGCATGGCTGCATCACCTGGACGTACTGGAACGGGTAAGCCGAGCTGGTGATTAGCCACCATCACGCGTGATTGCCCAAGCGCATCTTCCCGGCTCAATGCCGTGAGTGGCGTTTTGATGAGTGGCCATGGATGCAAGGTCACCTTTGCGGGCTCGCCCAGGTAGTCGAGCAACATCATTTGATCTTCAAGAGTCGCGAAGTAATGGACAGCGGTCACCATGACTGGAGTCTTTCACGCCCTGCCGCAGTTTAAAGAAGCGCCCGTAAGCCGGTCCTCTATCGGGACAACCCGGTGCTGACCTGCGGCTTCGCGAAGCTGATGTTCAGGGTGTCCCGTATACCCCGCCCGCAAAAATGCCCGGTGAAGGTGCGCTAAACGCTACACACAAATTTGTCTCGTAACCCTTGGGATTCGAGGCGCTGAGGTTATGCAACACCCGCACGTATGTAAAGCTACCGGGCTGTCCTCACTCACAGGAATCGGGTAGGTTCGCGGGAGGCTTGGGGAAAAACTGCGGATGGGGGATCGGATGCCGGACGCCGAGGTTGACGTTGTCTGGACTTCGTTGTCAAAGGCGTGGCGGAAGGCCCAGTACGAAGAACTGTGGCTGCAGTTCCGGCCCCGTGGCTCGAAGGATGTCTTTGAGGCAGTTGAGGCTGCGGTCCAGGTGGCGAACCAGGCCGTCATGGACGCCGGCTGGGATGACGTGTTCACAGGAGGAGTCTCGGATTCGGACGCCGGTCCGGTGGCGCTGATGAGCCGGGCAGGGCGCGAGGAAGGAGTGCGCTCCTGGTTGGCTGCTTTCGCCCAACATTTGCAGACGCTCGGGAAATCCGGACGAGTCGCCGCGGCTCCGGAGGCGTTTTTCCCGGAATGGTTAGGCGGCGGACAGCTCCCGCAGCAGCTGACCGCGTTCGTGTCCTACGAGACCAAGGATCTGACCCTACTGGACGCCGAAGAAGAACGCCGCACTTGGCACGTCCCGGAAGCCCTCACAGCACAGATTTCCGACGCCGCCACGGCGTGGGGCCGCTTCGATGGAGCCGACGTCTACCTTTACCGCAACATCCATCAGATCCGCTCCAAGAACCCTGACGTTGGGCCCGCGATGGCTGCCGGGGCGATCAAATTCGCCATGGCCGGCGTGACCTACCTGCGGTCCAAGCCGCGCCGCTTCACATCAGCTTCGATGAGCCCCCTCGGCCGGGTCACTTACGGGGTTATGGACGACACGATCTTTTGGCAGGACAGGTTGGCCCAGGTCACCCGGGCCATGACCGCGTTCCCAAGGGACACGGATCTGGCATTCATACGACACAGCAAAGCACTCACCATCTCCTGGAGTGACCTCGCCGGTGCCAGACCGGCTCTTCCCCACGTCGATGAACATCATGTCCGTTACAACAGGCACCTGAACGCCCAGTACATCCCCGACGCCCAAGGAATCCAGCTCCTCACCGACGCACACTTAGAACACGCCAACGACCTCTCCGACTGGAACATCACCGACCTTGGTTGGGGAAAGCATCTAGTGCAGGCCAAAGATCTGCAGCCCTGGTATGTCACTATCGACCCCGAACCGGAAACACTGGCAAAGGCACGCGCTGACTTCGGCGGCATAATTCTGACCGAGCAGATTATCGCGGACAACCCTCCGCCCTGGTCTCGGCCGGCTCCCTAGCCCCCGACGGGCTCGCAATTCGTCAAAGTGGTCCGAACTGCCTACTTTCCTCAATGGATCACCGGGGAAGTGCCCGCTTCAACGCTCTACTGTCTCAAATCCCTAGCGTTTTGAGGCGCCTCGGTTATGAGACATGCAGGTGGGTTTCAGAGAAGGAGCCGGCGCCCGAGGGAGGGATGAGATCGCATCAGCCGGCTTGGTCGGACTTGAACACGATCGAGTCGAAGACGGCGCGTGCCTCTCTTCTCAGTTCAGGATTGATTGATTCGTGAAGTTCGCTCACCCCGATCACAGCGCGCTGGCCGTTCAGGTCGACCACCCGGTAGGTGTCGCGTTCGCCCCGAGTCGAGTACCCGTGTGTGCAGGTGTATCTATTTTCTGAGTAGATACATAACCTGTCGGCGTCGCAGGCGTTGATGTCCACATCGCCCTCGACGGAGTGGTCGAACTCGAAGCCGGAGTAATTGCCTACCATGATCTTGGCGGGAGGACTGCTTGCCGTTGACGGCTGCGCCGCCATGGCCCTAATGAAGGCCTCGACCGACGGACCGACATCGGCAAGGGCGCCCATCCAGGTGCATGCGTCCATCGACACATAGTTGGCGGGCCAAAGAGTCACGTAGACGGCCCATTCAGCCGGGTGATCCGGGTCGCCCTTGCCCAGGCTTTTGCTGTCGAGAGCAAACCAGCCGTCTGGGACGGTGATTTCGAAAGGCTCCGTGTAGCCGGCGACGGGGACGAGGTATGTGCCGGCGTCGATATCGCCACTCTCCGGCAGCGGCGGGACCGTGCGGGTGCCGCCTCCGTCCGGCAGTGGCGGGGCCGTG
Organism: Arthrobacter sp. Ha26; assembly: GCF_059091705.1. NCBI lineage: Bacteria > Bacillati > Actinomycetota > Actinomycetes > Micrococcales > Micrococcaceae > Arthrobacter > Arthrobacter sp. Ha26. Next base: position 171,120 of record NZ_JBNHGX010000004.1, on the reverse strand, counting down.
CGAGCCTCCGTAGTCGGAGAACTGGCGGGCGGGAGAGGGACGTTATCGGGCTCATACTGGCACCCGCCGAGACAGCCAATCAGTGCGATAGCGACCAGGGGCAAGAGTTGGAGCGACCGCTGAGCAGCGGCCTCTTCGAGGGGTGTTATGGACCTCATCGATCCACCAAGCCGCTGCAGGGTGCTGTGAGGCCCCGCAGCCGGGTGGCCCCGCGGGCGGCCCGAGATGGGAGGCCGTCGCTTCAAGTCTCCTCCGGCTCAGAACCCGTGACAATGAAGAGCTGCACGGAGACCAGATTCGACTCATGCAACCCCGAAATGACAGGAGCGCCCTGGCCGGAGGCACTCACGCGGGTATAACCAGCAGCCTCACAAAGCAATTCTGACTCGAAAAGCCCCAGCATGTTCCGCATTACGACACACGGGCAGCCCGATGTTTCCGCCCACTCGCGCGGCTCCGGATATGCTCGATGGCACGTCTCGAAAAGCTGTTGTTTTTCAAGACGCTAGCCAACGGAACTATGCAATCTGTTTGCTTCCGCGCCTCGCCCCAATCAGCTCCGGGCGACGCCCGCCCACCTGCCAGGATGCCAAACTCCAGCTGGATGCGCTGGTCGCCGCCGGTATGGAGAAACGCGACGTCTTCGCCGATGTGACTTCCGGGAGCAAGACGGCTATCGAGCGGCCCGGAATAAGAAGGCTCCTCGAGTACGCCGAGGAGGGCGACATCGTTGGTGTCTGGCGGGTCGACCAGCTGGACCGGCCGCTGATCGACGTGCTGAACACCGTGGCCCTTCTGCGCGGCTGTGGTGTCCACGTCCGGCCCATCTCCGATGGCATCGACCCGGCAACCTCGACGGACCGGCCGATGTTGAACATGCTCCCATCCCTCGCCGAGTATGAGCGCGAGCTCATGGTCGAGCGGGTCAACGCCGGCATCGCCGCCGCCAGACAAAATGGCACACGCTTCGGCCGCGTTTTTCCTGTTTTGCTGCTGTCCTGCGGATCGTACGTGCCCGCTCCACCGGCTGCCACAGCTCCGCGGTGCTCCGCCAGAAGGCAAAAGCAACCCCGGGCCTTCCGTCTCGGCGACCGGGCCTGTCGAATGCGCGAGACATTAAGCACACATGACCCGGGAATAAGTAACAAATGCAGCGAAAAGCCTTGAAGTCACGGGGATTCCACGAACACGCGGCGAGTTTTTGCGCGTAATATTTCTCAACATGCTTTCGTCGTGATATGGGCTGTGGCTCTAGCGTATTCGGGTGAGCACTCAAACCCCTCCCCCAGAATCCGCTAAGACCGGCTTCCAGCTTCCCAAGTGGGCTGGCTCGTTCGGCTTCCAGATCATTGCCGCCCTCATCGTGGGGTTGGGCCTCGGCCTGCTGGCCAAGTACACCGGCAGCACCAAGACCAGCCCCAACGGACTCGGCGCCACGCTGCAGACCATCGGCTCGAGCTATGTGTCGTTGCTGCAGACCGCCGTCGTTCCCCTGATTTTCACCGCAGTGGTCAGCTCCATCTCCAACCTGCGCCAGGTGTCCAACGCCGCCAAGCTCGCATGGAACACACTGCTGTGGTTCGCCATCACGTCCCTGATCGCCGTGCTGATCGGCATCGGCCTGGGCGTCCTGCTGCAGCCGGGCGCCAACACCGGCATCACCGAGGAGGCCAAGTACTCCGGCAAATCCGGTGACTGGTGGTCCTTCCTCATCGGACTGTTCCCCAAGAACTTCCTTGGCCTGGGCGCCAGCTCCACCGTTGCCGAATCAGGCGCAGTCACCACCTCCGTGAGCTTCAACGTGCTCCAGATCCTGGTGATCGCCATCGCCGTCGGTGTTGCCGCCCTCAAGGTGGGCAAGGCTGCCGAGCCGTTCCTGACCCTGAACGCCTCCGCGCTGGCCGTCATCCAGAAGGTCCTGTGGTGGATCATCCGGATCGCCCCGCTCGGCACAGTCGGCCTCATCGGCAACGCCGTCGCAGTCTACGGCTGGGACACCATCGGCTCCCTGGGCAAGTTCACCTTCGCCATCTACGTGGGCCTGGCCCTGGTCATCTTCGCGGTCTACCCGATCCTGGTCCGCAGCCACGGCCTGTCCGTCAGGCAGTACTTCTCCGGCGTGTGGCCGGCCGTCCAGCTGGCCTTCGTGTCCCGCTCATCGGTGGGCACCCTGCCGCTGACCCAGCGTGTGGCTGAGCGCAACCTTGGTGTCCCCCGCGCCTACGCCTCCTTCGCCGTGCCGTTGGGCGCCACCACCAAGATGGACGGCTGCGCGGCCATCTACCCCGCAATCTCCGCGATCTTCGTGGCCCAGTTCTTCGGCATCCAGCTCGACTTTACCCAGTACCTGCTGATTGCACTGGTGTCTGTCCTGGGCTCCGCGGCAACGGCCGGAACCACCGGCGCCGTGGTCATGCTGACGCTGACGCTCTCCACGCTGGGACTGCCGCTGGCCGGCGTCGGCCTCCTGCTGGCCATCGATCCCATCCTGGACATGGGCCGCACCGCTGTGAACGTGGCCGGCCAGGCGCTGGTGCCCACCATCGTGGCCAAGCGCCAGGGCATCCTGGACGAGAAGCTGTACAACGCACCCCGCAACGGCACGCCTTTCGTGGACGACAGTGTGGACAGCGCTGCTGCCGCTCCGTCCGATGGAACCTCCACGGACACAACGTCACGTGAGCTGGCGGACGCGAAGGCCTAACGGGTCCCTGCTCACCCCTCAGCAGTACAAGGAAGTCCCCGGGAACTGTCCCGGGGACTTCTTTGTCTTTAGCCTGCCGGGTCAGCGGCCGCCGCCGATGATCCCGTTCTGCACGGCCTTGGTGACGGCGTCAGCTTCGGCCTGTGTCAGCTTCCCGTCCGTGACGGCCTGGTCAAGCCGCGTTTTCAATCCTGCGGCCTTCTCCGCCTGCTTCTCGCTGCGAAGCTCTTCGAGCGCGGCGGTGACCTTGGACTCCTCAATCCCGAGCGATTCAGCCAGGGACTTGGCCAGGGCAGCATCGCGGGCCGTCGGGTCCGGCTTGGTGCCCTCGGCCGGCGGGGTGCTGGGCCTGTTGGCCTCGCGAAACGCCTGGAGCGCCTCCGATACCTTCGCCTCGTCCACGCCCAGCTTTTCCGCGAGCGCTGATGCCTGGGCCGCCCCCCGCTCACCGCCAGGGCCGCCATGCCTGCCCATGCCGCCGGGGGCCGTGCTGGTGCTTCCGTCCGCGGAGGCGCTCGAGCTGGCGCTGGGCGTGGGGGTTGGTGTGGTGGTGGCGGAGGCCATGCCGGCAACACCGATTCCGGCACCGAGGGCCAGCGCCGTGGCTGACAGGCCTACGGTCATCTTCTTTGTGCGTGACATTCTTTTGTCTCCTGGATCTGCCGTCAGTGACGGCTGCTGTTGGTTCATCCCTCCCGGGACTTTTCAAGCATCGGGGAACAGGTTCTGGAACAGCTGTTCGGAACCTTTCATCTTCCTGTGAATGTTGATGCGGACGTGCGGCAACTTGCTCATCGTGCAAACTTGCACGTAGTGTAAGCGCGTGAATACGGTCAGCGGCAGCAATCCAGAATTGACAGGGGCGCCTTCCCGCCGAGAGCTGAACAAGGCGGCTACGCGCCAGGCCATCACGGACGCCGCCCTTGGCCTGCTCCGCAGCAAGGGCCCGGGAAACTTCACCGTGGAAGACATCGCCGACGCGGCGGGAATCTCGCGCCGCACCTTCTTCAACTACTTCAGCAGCACCGACGCCGCCCTGGCCTCCATCGTCCACGGCTTCCTGGACAACGCCATCCAACAGCTGCGCCTCCGGCCGGCGGACGAGCCCATGCTGGACTCCGCCCAGGCCGCACTGATGGCCCTTGCGGATCCCACAGCGGTTGCCCCGCTCGCGGAACTGTTCACATTGACCCAGCAGAGCCCGCTCATGTCACACCCCGAACTCGAGGCGTGGGACCACTGCCGGGCACAGGTCTTCACCGTCGCCCGAGAGCGGCTCGCCGGTACCCCGGGCGAGGCGGACGAGCTGTACATCCACGCCCTGGCGGGCTCCATCATTTCCTGCGGCAAGGCCGCCATGGAGGTCTGGTTCAGCCGCCGAGGCCCGGACCTGGCACCCGACTCCCTCGCAGAGCTCCGCCAACTGCTCATCGACGCCATGGCGCTGCTGGGTTCGGGTTTCACCGCAGGCGGCAGGCCTGCTCCCGCGCGTTCCGCCTCATCCGCATCCGTTTCCTCCTGACCAGATCGGCTACCTGTTATGGCACTGTTCCTTTACCGCCTGGGCACCTTTTCCTACCGCCGGCGCTGGCTGGTCATCTCACTGTGGCTGGCTGTCCTGCTGGCTGTTGGCGGTTCAGCTGCCGCTTTCCACGGCACACTGTCCAACAATTTCCAGATTCCAGGCACGGAGACGCAGCGGATCGCGGACAAGCTGAAAAAGGAGCTTCCCGCAGCGTCCGGGGGCACCGCAACGATCGTTTTTGAAGCGCCCGACGGCGGTTTTACCGCCGGGAGCCGCGCCGCCGTCACCGACGCGCTAAAGAAGCTTGAGAGCGTGCCAAACGTCCGCGGCACCGTGGATCCCTTCGCCACCCAGGCGCAGGTGGACCAGGGCGGTCAGGCCATTTCCGACGGCGAACAGCAGCTCGCCGCAGGCCAGGCGCAGCTGGACGCCTCGCGCGCCCAGCTGGAGGCCGGCACAGCCCAGCTCGCCGCCGCTGAACAGCAGCTGGCAGCCGCCGGCGCCCCGGCGGCCCTCATCGAAGCGCAGCTTGGCCAGCAGAAGGCCGCCCTGGCCGAAGGTCAGGCCAAGCTCGACGCCGGTACCCGGGAACTCGAAGCCGGCAAGGCCAAGCTGGAGCTGGGCAAGCGCCAGGCTGAAGCGTCCTCGGCCATCCGTTTTGTCTCGGAGGACGGGCGCGCTGCCGTGGCGCAGGTGCAGTTCAACACCACCATCAACGGCCTGAGCCCGGAAGTCCGGCAGCAGGTCCAGGACATCGCCCACGAAACGTCAGCAGCCGGCGTTACAGCCTACGCCAGCAAGGAGATCACCGAGGACATCTCCGAGCTCTTCGGTGCCGCCGAAATCATCGGCATCGCCGTGGCCGCCCTGGTACTGATCATCATGCTGGGCACCCTTATTGCCGCGGGACTGCCGCTGCTGATGGCGATTATCGGTGTTGGCGTAGGCGTGGGAATCACCTTCGCCCTTTCCGGACTGTTCGACATGAGCTCCATCTCCCCCATGCTTGCCCTGATGCTGGGCCTCGCCGTCGGCATCGACTACTCACTGTTCATCGTGAACCGGCACCGCACCCAGCTGCTGGCCGGAATGAGCCTGGAGGAGTCCGTGGCCAGGGCAACCGGCACCTCGGGCAACGCCGTGGTCTTCGCGGGCCTTACGGTCATCATTGCCCTCGCCGCCCTGGTGGTGCCGGGCCTGCCCTTCCTCGCCGTCATGGGCCTGGCCGCTGCCGGCACCGTGGCCGTAGCCGTGCTGGTGGCCATCACCCTGACCCCGGCCATGCTGTCCCTGATCGGCCGCCGCATCATCTCGAAACGCGCCTGGGCCAAAGCCGAGGCACACAACGCCGAACCCGGCCACGAAGCAGCTGACGAAGCGCAGGACCGTGAGCGCAGCACCCGCGGCTGGGGCGGACTGGTCACCCGGCACCCGGTGCTGGCACTCCTGGCCGGTGTCCTCCTGCTGGGGACACTCGCACTCCCTGCCACCCAGCTGCAGCTGGCACTGCCCGACGGCGGCTCGGAACCTGTCGAGTCAGAGGCCTACCGAGCGTACGACCTCACCGCGCGGAGCTTCGGCGAAGGCGTCACCGGCCCGATTGTGGCCGTGGGCGAATTCCCGGCAAACCTGGACGAGGCCCAGGCCCAGGCACTGCAGTTCGACGTCGCGGACAAGCTGCGCGCCGTGGACAACGTGGTGGCCGCCGTGCCCGTCGCCCTCAGCGAGGACCGGCGCACAGCCGTGTTCCAGGTCATCCCCAAGGAGGGCCCGGCCAGCGCCAGCACCGTCCGGGTGGTAGCCGAACTCCGGGGCCTGAACAATGAGATCCAGTCCGAATACGGGGTGGCCATGGGCCTCACGGGGCAGACAGCCGGCAACGTTGATGTCTCCACGAAGCTCGGTGACGCGCTGCCGCCCTATCTGGCCATCGTCGTCGGACTTTCCCTGATCCTGCTGCTGCTGGTATTCCGCTCCATCGTGGTGCCGCTGCTCGCCACCGGCGGTTTCCTGCTGTCCCTCGCCGCGGCGTTCGGTGCCGTGGTGGCCGTGTACCAGTGGGGCTGGCTGGGTGGCGTGTTCGACGTCGCCAACCCCGGCGCCGTCCTCAGCTTCCTGCCGATTATCCTCATCGGCGTCCTCTTCGGGCTGGCCATGGACTACCAGGTGTTTATCGCCTCCGGAATGCGCGAAGCCTACATGCACGGCTCCACCGCGAAGCAGGCGGTCCGGGTGGGCTTCCGGCACGCCGCCGCCGTGGTGACTGCCGCAGCGATCATCATGGTCAGCGTCTTCGCCGGGTTCATCTTCAGCCACCTCACCATGGTGCGGCCGCTGGGCTTCGCGATGGCGTTCGGTGTGCTGCTCGACGCCTTTGTGGTCCGCATGACCATTGTTCCGGCCGTGATGTACCTGCTGGGTGAGAAGTCGTGGTGGCTGCCGCGCTGGCTGGACCGGATCCTGCCGGACGTCGACGTGGAAGGCGCCCAGCTGAACCAGCCGGCAGCAGCCAAAGCGCCGGAAGCACTCGTCCACTAGGCCGGCTCGGTCAATTAGGCTGGAGCCGTGGTCCGCCTGATTCTTGCCTCCCAGTCCCCCGCCCGCACCAAGCTCCTCACCGAGGCCGGCATCCGGCATTCGGTCCTAGTATCGGACGTTGACGAAGACGCCGTCCAGGCCCGGTACGGGGTCACCGATCCGCACGACACCGCCCTGCTGCTGGCACGTGCCAAGGCAGAGGCTGTCGCGGCGCTGCCGGAAGCCGACGGCGCGCTGGTACTCGGGTGCGACTCCGTTTTTGAGTTCGACGGCGAGGCGCACGGAAAGCCGTACACCGCCGCCGTCGCCCGGGAACGCATGGTGCGGATGAGCGGCAACACCGGCGTGCTGTACACCGGGCACTGGCTGGTGGACTGCCGCGATACCGAACCCGACGGCGATGCCGCACCTGGAAGCGGCGCCACCTTGGGAACCGTGGCCTCGGCGGCAGTGTCCTTCCTGGAGATGGATCCGGCGGAGATAGACGCCTACATCGCCACCGGTGAGCCGCTGCACTGCGCCGGCTCCTTCACCATCGACGGCCTGGGCGGTGCCTTCATCCGGAAGGTCGACGGCGACCCGCACACCGTCGTTGGACTGTCCGTGTCCACGCTGCGCGGCCTGCTCGCTTCCGCGAACGTGCGCATCACCGAACTCTGGCGGGCCCCGTGAGGACACGATTTCGGCGAGTCTTGTAGCTTCCCTACAAAGCCTTGGCGGTTTACACGCGGAATCCGCAAGTAATATCGGCGGAACCCTCAAAACCGCGCTAGGCTCCCTGAAGGAAAGAAGGAGACGCCTTGTCAGCAAATTTGGAGCAGTCCGCACATCCCACGCAGTCGACCCTCACAAAGGTGCTGATCGCCAACCGCGGTGAAATCGCCGTGCGCATCATCCGCGCCGCCCGTGACGAAGGCATTGCCTCGGTGGCTGTCTACGCGGACGCGGACCGGGACGCCCTGCATGTCCGCCTTGCTGACGAAGCCTACGCACTGGGCGGGAACACGGCCGCCGAGTCCTACCTGGTGATGGACAAGATCATCGACGCCGCCCGCCGGTCCGGCGCCGACGCCATCCACCCCGGCTACGGGTTCCTGGCCGAAAACGCCCAGTTCGCGGCCCGCGTCATTGAAGCCGGCATCACCTGGATCGGCCCCTCGCCGGAAGCCATCTCCGCCTTGGGCGACAAGGTCCAGGCCCGGCACATCGCAGAAAAAGTCGGCGCACCGCTGGTTCCCGGCACCGCTGATCCGGTGGAATCCGCCGCCGAAATCCTCGACTTCGTGGACCAGCACGGGCTGCCCGTGGCCATCAAGGCGGCCTTTGGCGGCGGCGGACGCGGCATCAAGGTGGCCCGCACCCGCGACGAGATTCCCGAACTCTTCGAATCTGCAGTCCGTGAAGCCACCGCCGCCTTCGGCCGCGGCGAATGCTTCATCGAGCGGTTCCTCGATGCGCCCCGGCACGTGGAGACCCAGTGCCTGGCCGACGCGTACGGCAACGTTGTGGTGGTCTCCACCAGGGACTGCTCACTGCAGCGCCGCAACCAGAAACTGGTGGAAGAAGCCCCCGCCCCCTTCCTCAGCGAAGACCAGAACCGCCGCCTCTACGAATCCTCCAAAGCCATCCTGAAAGAAGCCGGCTACCTCGGCGCCGGCACCTGTGAATTCCTCGTAGGCCAGGACGGCACCATCTCCTTCCTTGAGGTCAACACCCGCCTGCAGGTGGAGCACTGCGTTTCCGAGGAAGTCACCGGCATTGACCTGGTCCGCGAACAGTTCCGGCTGGCCCGGGGCGAGAAGCTCGGCTACGACGATCCCGAGGTACGCGGGCACTCCTTCGAATTCCGCATCACCGGTGAAGACCCGGGCCGGAACTTCCTGCCCGCCCCCGGCACCCTCCGCGTCCTGAAGAACCCCACCGGCCCCGGCGTCCGCATCGACTCGGGCGTGGAACAGGGCGATGTCATCAGCGGCAACTTCGACTCCATGCTCTCCAAGCTCATCGTCACCGGCGCCAGCCGCCCTCAGGCCCTGCAGCGCGCCCGCCGCGCCCTGGAGGAGATGGTGGTCGAAGGCATTCCCACCGTCATCCCGTTCGACCTTGCAGTGGTGACCGATCCCGCGTTTGCGCCGGCAGAAGGCCCGTTCCGGGTCCACACCCGCTGGATTGAGACCGAGTTCGTCAACGACCTTCCGGCGTGGACTCCCGACGGCGTCGCCGGTATCGAGAGCTCCGCCGACGACCGGCAGCGCGTGGTGGTTGAGGTGGGCGGCAAGCGGCTCGAGGTGGTGCTTCCGGCATCACTCGGTTCCGTGAGCGCCGGTCCGGCCGGGGCCGCCGGCAAGCAGTCCAAGTCGAAGAAGCGCTCCCGCTCGGGCGGCACGGCCGCGGCCACCGGCAACGCCCTGACCTCACCCATGCAGGGCACCATCGTCAAGGTTGCCGTTGCCAATGGCGACATGGTGGCGGAGGGCGATCTTGTGGTGGTCCTCGAGGCGATGAAGATGGAGCAGCCGCTGACCGCGCACCGCTCCGGAACCATCACCGGCCTCACTGCAGCCTCCGGCGAGACGGTGGCAGCAGGCGCCGTCATCGCCACAATCGAAGACTAGCGCCCCGGAAGGCCCCCTCGTGCTTGCACCCAGTTTTGAAGAAGAAGTTGACCGTTACCACCTCGCCGTCCCCGAAATCACCCGGGGCAACCCTGAACCCGTCAAGGAGCTGTACTCGCGGCTCGACGACGTGACGCTCGCCAACCCGTTCGGCGGCATTGCCCGCGGGTGGGCGCAGGTGGAAGCCCGGCTGGACCAGGCGGCACGGCAGTTCCAGGACGGCGAGATGCTGGGTTTTGACACCATCACCTCCTACACGGCCCGGGACACCGCCTTCCTGGTGGAAACGGAACATTTCCGTGCCCGCCTGGACGGTGCCGCCCTCGCCGAGGAATTCGCGCTCCGCGTGACCAGCGTCTTCCGGCGCGAGGAAGGGTACTGGAAGCTGGTACACCGCCACGCAGACCCGGCAGCCCGCCCCCAGTCCCGCCGGTCCCTGAGCCAGCCCGCCACCAGCTGACAAGCTTGCGGGACGGGAGCCAAAAGGCTGACAGGCCGGGGTGGAAAAGGCACACTTAGCTCATGTTGCCTTTCCTGCTCCTGGCGTCACGGGCCGAGGACGCCGCAGCCGAGGATGAATACGCTGCCTACCTCAGGTACGGCGGGCTCGAGCCCTCGGAGCTGCGGCGCATCAGGCTGGAATCGGCTCCCCTGCCCGAACTCGATCTGTCCCGGTTTTCGGGAGTGATCGTGGGCGGCAGCCCGTTCACCTCCAGCGACCCGCCGGAGCAGAAGACCCCTGCCCAGCACCGCGTGGAACGCGAGCTGTCCGGGCTCCTGGACAAGCTGGTGGCAGAGGACTTCCCGTTCCTGGGCGCCTGCTATGGCGTTGGAACCCTGGGCACCCACCAGGGTGCCGTCATCGACAGGACTTACGGTGAACCGCTGGGTGCCGCGGAGATCGAGCTCACTGACGCCGGACTGGAGGATCCCGTACTTCGGGGAATGCCACGCCGGTTCACCGCCTTCACAGGTCACAAGGAGGCCTGCACCGTCCTGCCCGCACATGCAGTGCTCCTGGCACGGTCCGCGGCCTGCCCGGTCCAGATGTTCCGCATCCGGCAAAACCTGTATGCCACCCAGTTCCACCCCGAACTGGACGCGGAAGGCCTCTGCACCCGCATCGACATCTACCGGCACGCCGGCTATTTTCCGCCCGAGTCCGCCGAAGAGCTGATGGACAACGCCCGGCGGTTCACGGTGGCCGAGCCCATGAACATCCTGAAGAACTTCGTGGCCCGCTACGCCAGCTGAGCCGCGGCAGCCCGCCGTCGTACCCTCCTGCCCGGTTACCGCCCCCGGAAAGACGAAATGCCCGGCGCATTCCCCTGAATCACGGGGAACGCGCCGGGCACCGCAGCCACTGACCGGGCTGGAAGGCACAGGCGAAGTGTCAGGCCACGTTGTTTTCGTAGTCCAGGTCGCGGGTTTCCTTGCTGAGGAACAGCGCGATGAGCGTCAACACGGACATGGCGGTCAGGTACACACCCACCAGCACCGGGCTGCCGTCTGCGAGTTCCCAGAGAGCCACGGCGATGAACGGGGCAACGGCAGCACCGAGGATGCTGGAGAAGTTGTAGCTCACGGCAGACCCTGTGTAGCGGACGTTGGTGGGGAACAGCTCAGGCAACAGCGCACCCATCGGTCCGAACGTCAGGCCCATCAGGGAGAAGCCGATGACGAGCAGGGCCATGGTGCCGACGAATCCGCCGCTGAACAGCGGCACGAACAGCAGGCCGAAGACGAAGATCCCGGCGGTCACGGCAATCAGCATCTTGCGCCGGCCGTACTTTTCAGCCAGGGGTCCGGACACCAGCGTGAAGATGCCGAAGAATACGACGCCGGCAATCAGCATCCAAAGGAAGTCGTTGCGGGTGAAGCCCAGGCCGGGCACGAACGCCGCGGCCGCCGCATCGCTCATCGGTTTGCCGGCCTTTTCGGCCGCGGCCCTGGCAGCCTCGAGGCTGGAGGGGCGGGTGCCGAAGGTGAGGGTGAACGTGGTCATCAGGTAGAAGAGCACGTAAGTGGCCAGCATGATGAACGTGCCCAGGATCAACTGGCGCCAGCTGGTCTTGAAGACACGGCCCAGGGGCAGCTTGGCTACCTCGTTGGACTCCAGCACCTTGGTGAACGCGGGCGTTTCAATCAGCTTGAGGCGGACGTAGAGGCCGATGATCACCATGACGGCGCTCAGCAGGAACGGCACGCGCCAGCCCCAGGCCTGGAAATCAGCGGGACTGAGGGCGTAGCTGAACACCAGGAAGATCACGTTGGCGATGATGAAGCCGATCGGTGCACCCAGTTGCGGGAAGGTCCCGTAAACCGCGCGCTTGTTGGCCGGAGCGTTCTCCGTAGCCAACAGCGCCGCGCCGCTCCACTCGCCGCCAAGCGCGAGGCCCTGGGCGAACCGCATCACCACGAGCAGGGCAGGAGCCAGGAACTCCCAGCCTGGCACCAGCGCGGTAGGCAGGCAGCCGATGAGGAACGTGGCGATGCCCATGGTCAGCAGCGACGCCACCAGGGTGCCCTTGCGGCCGAACTTGTCGCCGAAATGCCCAAAGATGATGGAGCCCAGCGGGCGGGCCACAAAGGCAACGCCGAACACTGCGAAAGAGCTCAACAGCTGGGTTGTTTCGTTCTGGCTGGGGAAGAACAGCTGCGGGAACACCAGGACGGCAGCAGTCGCATAAACGTAGAAGTCGTAAAACTCAACCGTGGTGCCGATCAGGCTGGCAACGATCACGCGGCCGCGTGAGTTCACCGGCTGCGGGGATCCGGGCACCGTGGAGGTATCGGTGGAAGACATAGGCAACGCTTTCATGAGGACCCGCCGGACCCCGCGTAGGGGTCCGGCTCGAAATAGTTAGAGTTCGATCTTAGTTCCCATGGTCCATTGAATGGACGAAAGGTCCACGATCCGGACATGTGCCGTCCGTCTCATTTTTGCCGCCCTAACCCCTGCCTAACGGCAGCAAAAAGCCGCCGATAGGCAAATGTCACAACCCGTTAACACACGGCGTCGGTCCGTGAAACGCGCCTTACCTACCGTGGAGGAACAACATCCCCCAAAGGAGGTACCCCGTGACTGTTGACCGCACCGCTGATGCCGGCCCCGGCAATTCCGTTGATCTTGACAACACTGCAAGGCCCGGAAACGCATCCGCCAGCGCACAGCCCGGCTCTACCCGCACTGCCCCCGCCCTTGAATTCCGCCCCGGCCGCTGGATCGCGAACTGGGATGCCGAGAACAAGGAACAGTGGGAATCTGCCGGCCGCTCCATCGCCCGCCGCAACCTCAACTGGTCAATCTTCGCCGAATTCCTCGGCTTCGTTGTGTGGCAGCTCTGGTCCATCGTGGTGGTCCAGCTGCCCGCCGCAGGCTTCACCTTCTCCACCTCGGAAATCTTCTGGCTGATCTCCATGCCCAGCCTGGTGGGTGCCACACTGCGCATCCCCTACACCTTTATGGTTCCGCGCTTCGGCGGCCGCAACTGGACCATCGTGTCCGCCCTGCTGCTCCTGATCCCCTCCATCGGGCTGGCCCTCTGCGTCTCCAACCCGGAAACGCCGTTCGGCGTGATGCTGCTCGTCGCTGCCTTGGCGGGCTTCGGCGGCGGCAACTTCGCCAGCTCCATGGCCAACATCACGTTCTTCTACCCTGCCCGTGAAAAGGGCTGGGCGCTGGGCCTGAACGCCGCCGGTGGAAACCTTGGTGCCGCCATCGCCCAGCTTGCCGTTCCGATCGTCATCACCCTGCTCGCCGCGGGCACTGTCAACCTGCCCATGGCCGGTTGGATGTGGGTCCCGTTCATCCTGCTGGCAGCCTTTGGCGCCTTCAAGTACATGAACAACCTCACCAGCGCCAAGGGCGACATCGCCGGTTCAGTGGCGGCGCTGAAGGAACCGCACCTGTGGATCATGGCCCTGCTCTACATCGGCACCTTCGGCTCCTTCATCGGTTTTGCCGGTGTGTTCCCGAAGCTGATCAAGGACTATTTCCCCGCTTTCTCCTCCATCGGAGTCGGCACAGTGGCACTGTCCCTGGCCTTCCTCGGCCCGCTGGTGGGTTCCCTGGCCCGGCCTTACGGCGGACGCATGGCGGACCGCATGGGCGGCGCCCGGATGACCGTCAGTGCCTTCGCCTCCATGGCCGTCATCACGCTCACCATGATCTGGACCCTGCCGCTGAAGAACTTCTGGCTGTTCCTGGTCCTGTTCCTCATGCTCTTCACTGCCAGCGGCTTCGGAAACGGCGCCACGTACCGCATGATCCCCGTCATCTTCGCCACCTCCAGTCGCGCGGCCCGCAACGGGGCAAGCACGGTGGCAACCCAGCGCCTGGCTTCCTCGGCGCTTGGCCTGATCTCGGCCATCGGCGCCTACGGCGGGTTCGTGATCCCGCAGGTGCTGAATGCCTCCAACACTGCCAGCGGCTCCTACACCCCGGCCTTCTACGGCTTCGTCGGAGCGTACGCCCTGATGCTCACGGTCTGCTGGTTCTGCTACATCCGCAACGCCAACCGAAATGCGATGGGACACGTCTAACATGACCAAAAGCGCCGACACGCACTGCCCTTACTGCGCTTTGCAGTGCGCCATGACGCTCACGTCTCCAGCGGAACTGGTCCCGGCTGCACAGCCGGGGCCAGTCCCCGTGTCCATACCGGCCGTTGGGGAACGGCCCGCATCCAAGGCACTCCTTGACGTCAGCGGACGCGACTTTCCCACCAACCGTGGTGGCCTGTGCCGCAAAGGCTGGACCTCCGCGACACTCCTGAACCATCCGGGCAGGATCACCGAACCGCTGCTGAGGGGCCCGGACGGCGTCCACCGCCCCATTGGCTGGGACCAGGCCCTGGCCCTGGCCGCGGGCGCAGTGAAAGACGCCCGCGCCCGCTACGGCCGGGACTCGGTGGGCGTGTTCGGCGGCGGCGGCCTCACCAACGAGAAGGCCTACATGCTGGGAAAGTTTGCCCGGCTCGCCTTGGGGACCTCCCGGATCGATTACAACGGCCGTTTCTGCATGTCCTCCGCTGCGGCCGCAGGGATGCGGGCCTTCGGCGTGGACCGCGGCCTGCCGTTCCCGCTCGAAGCCCTGGACACCGCCAGCACCATCCTGATGCTTGGTTCCAACGTGGCCGAAACCATGCCGCCCTTCGTGCAGCACCTGAAGGGAACGCGCGACGCCGGCGGGCTGATCGTGGTGGATCCCCGCCGTTCAGCCACGGCGGCCTTTACGGCCGACGGCGGCGGCCTGCACCTCCAGCCCCTGCCGGGCACCGACCTTGCCCTCCTGCTGGGCATCTCCCACGTGGTCATCCACGAAAACCTGGTGGACACCCCCTACATCGAGGAACGCACCTCGGGCTACAGCGCCGTGGTCCGCAGCGTGAACTCCTTCTGGCCTGAACGGGTGCAGTCCATCACCGGCGTCCCGGCGGAACTCATCCGGGAGACCGCACGCCGGCTCGCGGAAGGCGCACGCAAGGGCGGCAGCTACATCCTCACCGGCCGTGGCGTGGAGCAACATGTGGACGGCACGGATACCGCCACCGCAGCCATCAACCTCAGCCTCCTGCTCGGACTGCCTGGATCGGCCAGCAGCGGCTACGGCACCCTCACCGGCCAGGGCAACGGCCAGGGCGGCCGCGAGCACGGCCAGAAGGCCGACCAGCTCCCCGGCTACCGCAAGATCACCGATCCCGCCGCCCGCGAGCACGTCGCCAAGGTCTGGGGTGTCCCGGAGAGCCTGATTCCCGGCCCCGGCCTGCCGGCCGTGCAACTGCTTCAGTCGCTGGGAAAGCCCGACGGCGTCCGTTGCCTTTTCGTCCACGCCTCCAACATTGCGGTGGCCTCGCCCGACGCCAACGCCGTGATCAGCGGCCTGCGCAGCCTGGACTTCCTGGTGGTCTGCGATTTCTTTATGTCGGAGACCGCGGCTGAGGCGGACCTCGTTCTTCCAGTACTGCAGTGGGCCGAGGAGGAAGGCACGCTCACCAACCTTGAAGGGCGGGTGCTGCGCCGCCGCCAGGCCCTGACGCCGCCGGCCGGCGCCCGCAGTGAACTCTGGATCATGGCACGGCTGGCCGAGGCCCTGGAGGCCCCATCGACCTACAGCGAGGACCCCGAAACCGTCTTCGAGGAACTCCGCCTGGCTTCGGCAGGCGGGCTGGCGGACTACTCCGGCATCGACTACGCCATGCTGGACCGCGGCGAAGCCGCCTACTGGCCCTACCCCAAGGGCAGTACCGGAACGCCGCGCCTGTTCCGGGACAGGTTCGCGCACGCAGACGGCAAAGCCGTGATGGTCCCGGTGGCGCCCCGCCGCCGTCGTGCTCCTGCTGCGCCCCCTGCAGGGGATGGCACAGTCCCGAGGGCCACAACCATGACGCTGATCACCGGCCGGCTGCTGGAGCACTACCAGTCCGGCGCCCAGACCCGCCGGGTGGCGGAGCTCCTGGAAACACGTCCGGAGGCGAAGCTGCAGCTCCATCCGGCCGCCGCGGGATCCATGGGCATTGCCGAAGGGTCACTGGTTTCGGTGGCCAACGAACGCGGCGAAGTGGTGTGCCGGGCCGAGCTGAGCACGGCGATCCGCCCGGACACAGTGTTCCTGCCCTTCCATTTTCCTGGACTCGAGAGCGCCAACCGGCTCACTGAGGCCGCGACGGACCCTACGTCCGGGATGCCGGAGTTCAAGTTCAACAAGGTGTGGGTCAGCCCGGCTGCCGCACCTCTTTCAACCAACGTGCTGCAAACGACGGAGGCCTCATGAGCGAGCAAATTGTCATTGTGGGATTCGGCCCGGTGGCCGCCCGGCTGGTTGATGAGCTCCTGCCTGCCGTCCGCGAGGGCCACGTGAACCTGACGGTGGTGGGGGCGGAAGCGGAGGCCGCCTACAACCGGGTACTGGTCGCTGACCTCGGCGTGGGGCGGACGACGGCCGAGGCCCTGGCGCTTTCGGACGCCGATGCCCTGGCCGCCGAGGGCGTGGACGTGCGCCTTGGCATCCGGGTGCGCCGCGTGGACCGGGCGCGCCAGCAGGTCCTGCTGTCCGACGGTTCGGCGGCCCATTATGACCGCCTGGTGTTCGCTACCGGATCCCGTCCGGTGATTCCCAACCTGACCGGCATCAACCCCGATCCCACGTCACCGGTGCTGCCTGCCGGTGTCACAGCCCTGCGCGACCTGCGGGACGCCGAGGTGCTGCGCCAGGCGGTGGCCGGCGGTAAGCGGGTGGTGGTCCTGGGCGGCGGCGTCCTGGGCCTGGAGACGGCCCTGGCCGCAGCTGAAGAAGGCGCCACGGTGACGGTGGTCCATAACGGACCGCACCCGCTGGGCCGTAATATCGACCGCGGCGGCGGCGCAGTCCTGGCCGCAAGCCTGCGCCGTTGCGGCGTCCGCATCGCCGGCAACGCACGGTCCACCGGCGTGGAGCACAATGCGCCCGACGGCGGGTTCTCGGCCCTGCTGCTCGACGACGGATCCGCGATCGACGGGGACCTCCTGGTCATCTCGTGCGGAGTCCGCCCCCGCACGGAACTGGCCGAGGGCTGCGGGCTCCCCGCTGCCAACGGGATCCTGGTGGACCACCGGCTGCGGGCACACCATGAACCGCACATCTTCGCCATCGGTGACTGCGCAGAGGTGCGCTGCCCTGAGCCTGACTGCGCCCGGTGCCGGAACGCGAAAGGCCCGTCCGGGCTGGTCGGTCCGGGCTGGCGGCAGGCCGAATGGCTGGCCGAATACCTGACGCTGCTCGCATCCGGGGCACCGGCGGAAGCCGAAGTACTGCCGGAACTGCCGGCTGAGCAGGCCGGGGTGGTAGTCCTCAAGGCCCGCGGCATGAACATGGCGGTGGCCGGAGACAACGCAGCAGAGCCCTGGGACGAGGAGATCCTCACGGCCGGCGCGGTGAACGGCCGTGCCCGGCTGCAGATCGCCCAATGGGCCGACCCGGAGCATGGCCGGTACGTCAAGATGACCACCAGGGGCGGCGTCCTTGAGGGCCTGGTGGCAGTGGGCATGCCGCGGACCGCTGCCGAGCTCGTGGGGCTTTTTGAGCGCGGCGCCGAGCTTCCGGCGGACAGGTCGCTGCTGTTGAGGCTGGACGGGCCGGACCAACTGCCGACTGCGGCCGCGGACCCGCAGGGCACCGTTTGCCGGTGCGCCGGAGTCAGCGGGGCAACCATTCAGAAGGCCGTGGAGGAAGGCTGCGCCACCGTGCCGGAGGTTTCCAAGGCCACCCGGGCAGGCACCGGCTGCGGCGGCTGCCACGAGGACATCAAGGGGCTCATCGAAAAACACTTCTCCCCAGTCGCCCCCTAACCTCGCAAGCCCGGCCAGGGAACCCGGCGGCCGTGGCCCCAGGCGGTCTCCGCCGCCTGAGTAGAGCGTGGCGAAAGTACTAAACGCTGACGATCCAGGCCTTTCGTGCCGCTCCGCTATTACAGGTGCACGTGCAACCGGCGCGCGGCTTCCGAAATGGAGCCGGTAAGCGACGGATACACCGTGAAGGTGCTGGCCACATCATCCACGTGCAGCTTTTGCTTGACCGCAATGGAGATGGGGAAGATCAACTCTGAGGCATTGGGGCCCACAACCACCCCGCCGATCACCGTTCCGGACCCCTTCCGGGCGAAGATCTTCACGAAGCCATCCTTGGCGTTGCGCATCTTGGCGCGGGCGTTGCTGCGCAGCGAAAGCTTGATGACATCGCCCTGGTACTTGCCGGAGTCGATGTCGGCCTCGGAAACACCCACGTTCGCGATTTCCGGGGACGTGAAAATGTTGGACGCCACCTGGTGCAGCTTGAGCGGGGTCACCATGTCCCCCATGAAGTGGGCAACGGCAATCCGGCCCTGCATTGCTGCAACCGAGGCGAGCGGCAGCACGCCGGTGCAGTCACCCGCAGCGTAGATGTTCGGGGCGGAGGTCCGGGACACGCCGTCCACCTTGATGTGGCCGCTCTCGCTCACAGCAACCCCGGCCTCTTCCAGTCCAATGCCCGCGGTGTTGGGGATGGAGCCCAGGCACAGCAGGCAGTGGCTGCCCGTTACCTTGGACCCGTCGCTCAGGGTGACCACTACGCCGTCGTCCGTGCGCTCCACCTGCTCCGCGCGGGAGCGTGACAGGACCCGGACGCCCCGGCGTTCGAACACTTCCTCCAGTACCACGGCCGCATCAACGTCCGAGCCGGGAAGCACACGGTCGCGGCTGGAAATCAGGGTGACCTTGGAGCCCAGGCCGTTGTAGGCGGATGCGAATTCCGCTCCGGTTACACCGGAACCCACCACGATCAGGTCCTCGGGAAGTTCGTCCAGGTTGTAGATCTGGGTCCAGTTCAGGATCCGCTCGCCGTCAGGGCGGGCCGTGGGCAGTTCCCGCGGGTGCGCGCCGACCGCCAGCAGGATGGTGTCCGCTTCCACGGTCTCCGTGCCGTCAACAGTAACCACTTCAATGGTGCGATCGTTCAGGAGCCGGCCCGATCCGGCGAGGATGCGCACGCCCTGCTGCGCCAGGCCGTCGTGGATGTCCTTTGACTGGCTCCGGGCCAGGTTCAGGAGGCGGTCGTTGATGTGCTTGAGGTCCGCGCGCATCACCGGCACAAAGTCGCCGCCGTCGACGTCGAACTTCACTCCCAGCTCCCCCGCCTCGGCCACCCGGGTCATCAGGTCCGCGGTCGCGATCAGGGTCTTGGAAGGAACGACGTCGGTCAGCACGGCGGAGCCGCCGAGGCCGGCACGCTCGATGATGGTGACCTGCCCCCCGAGCGAGGCGGCCACCATGGCGGCCTCATAACCACCGGGACCACCTCCCAGGATTGCGATCCGGGGCGAACTGAAATCTGGATGCGTAGTCACAAAAGCCCATTCTCCTGCATCGTCCTCCGGACCACCAAAGAAACCGTTCTCTGGCGGAAAACCGCGAAAGGGTGGGCCCAACAGGACCGGCAGGATAACTTGTACCAGTGAGTACAACAGACTTCCTGAACACGGACCCCTTTGCTGCCGCACGCGCCGCCGCCGACTACATCGCCGAAGAAACCGGCGTGGACAGCCACGATACCGCCCTGGTGCTCGGCTCCGGCTGGGCTGAAGCCGCCGACCTCATCGGCGAAACCACCGCCACCCTGTCCGCCGAGGAAGTCCCCGGTTTCCACGCCCCGGCAGTGGTGGGCCATGTTGGCACCATCCGTTCCGTGCTGACCAAGGAGGGCAAGCGTGCCTTGGTACTCGGCGCCCGGACCCACTACTACGAGGGCAAGGGCGTGCGCGCCGTGGTCCACGGCATCAGGGCCGCGGCGGCAGCGGGCTGCAGCACCCTGGTCCTCACCAACGGCTGCGGAGGGCTCAACGAAAACTGGGCGCCGGGCACTCCGGTGCTGATACGGGATCACATCAACCTCACCGCCGCCTCCCCGCTGGAGGGCGCCACCTTCGTTGACCTGACAGATCTGTACTCTGCGCGGATCCGCGGGATCGCCCGTGAGGTGGATTCCAGCCTGGACGAAGGTGTTTACGCCCAGTTCCCCGGCCCGCACTACGAGACTCCTGCAGAGGTGCAGTACGCCAAGCGCATCGGCGCCGACCTCGTGGGCATGTCCACCGCCCTGGAGGCCATTGCGGGACGTCACGCAGGAATGGAAGTCTTCGGCATTTCCCTGGTCACCAACCTTGCCGCGGGCATCAGCCCCCAGCCGCTCAGCCATGAGGAAGTCCTCGAGTCAGGTCAGGCAGCAGGCCCCCGGATCTCCAAGCTGCTCGCCGAAATCATCGCCCGGCTCTGAGGCACAGGCAGTGGACGGCGGGAGTTCGGGGGCCAATGACGATAGCGTTGTGCCCATGACGTCCTCCGATGCCGGTTCCCGGCTGCTCAATGAAGCCCGCGAATGGGCCGCCCAAGACCCGGACCCCGAAACATCGGCTTCCCTCCTTGAGCTGGCCAGGCTGGTGGAAGACGGTTCGCCGGCAGCCCGGCAGGAACTCGAGGACAGCTTCCGCGGAACACTGCAGTTCGGCACTGCAGGACTGCGCGCTGCCCTGGGCCCGGGCCCCAACCGGATGAACCGCGTAGTAGTGAGGCGCGCCGCTGCCGGCCTGGCGGACTTCCTGGTCCGTGCGGTGGCCGAGGCGTCGCCGGGAACCCGGCCGCGCGCCGTCGTCGGCTATGACGCCCGGTACAACTCAGACATCTTCGCCGCAGAAACCGCGGCGATCTTCACGGCAGCGGGAATCGAAACTTTCCTGATGCCCTCCGCACTGCCCACTCCCCTGCTGGCGTATGCAGTCCGGGCGCTGGAATGCGACGGCGGCGTGATGGTCACCGCCAGCCACAACCCGCCGCGGGACAACGGCTACAAGGTCTACCTGGGCCGCCATGCCGTGACGGACAGCGGAAACGGCGCACAGATAGTGGCACCCTATGACGCTGGGATCGCGGCGCGGATCAACGCTGTGGGCCCGCTCGAAACCATTGCCCTTGCGCCCGGCGGGTGGACCGTGCTCGACGGCTCCGTGGCGGCGGGATACCAACAGGCAACCGCCGCACTGGCCCTGCCTGAGTACTTTCCCGCCCGGGATCTGCGCATCGTCCTCACCCCGATGCACGGCGTCGGCGGCGAAACGGCCCTGGCGGTGCTCCACGCCGCCGGCTTCGCGGACGTCACGCTGGTGGCGGAACAGGCCCTGCCGGATCCGGACTTTCCCACCGTCAGTTTCCCCAACCCGGAGGAACCCGGAGCTCTGGACCTCGCGTTGGAAACGGCTGAGCGGCTGGATGCCGACATCGTGATCGCCAACGATCCCGACGCCGACCGGGCCGCCGTTGCGGCGAAGGACCCGGATACGGGCGCCTGGCGCATGCTCCGGGGGGACGACGTGGGTGCTTTGCTCGGCGCCCACGTGGTGGCGCGGCTGGCTGCGGCGGACGAAAAGGCGGGCGGCGGCAGTGCCGCCGGCGGCAGCGAGGGGGTGTTCGCGAACTCGATCGTCTCCTCGCGGCTGCTGGCCCGGATCGCGGCGGCGGCGGGTTATGCGCATGAGGAAACGCTGACCGGCTTCAAATGGATCTCCCGCGTCCCGGGGCTGCTGTATGGCTATGAGGAGGCGCTCGGATACTGCGTCGCGCCGGAACTGGTGAAGGACAAGGACGGCATCTCGGCAGCGGTGCTGATCGCGGAACTCGCTGCCACCGCGAAGGCTGACGGGAAAACCGTCTTCGACACCCTGGACGAGCTGTACCTGCAGCACGGCCTGCACGCCAGCGACCAGCTCAGCATCAGGGTGGCCGACCTGGGCCTGCTGGATGCCATGATGAACCGGCTCCGGGTCAGCCCTCCCGAATCCTTCGGGTCATCGGCCGTGGAAGTCTTCACGGACCTGTCCGAAGGCACAGACAAGCTGCCGCCCACGGACGGGCTCCTGTACCTCACGCGCAATCTCACCCGGGTCATCATCAGGCCCAGCGGCACCGAGCCCAAGCTCAAGTGCTACCTCGAGGTGATCCACCACGTGGGATCCGCAGCCGAACTGCCGGATGCCAGGCAGGCAGTGCGGGCCGCGCTGGACGCAGTACTCCGGGACGTCAGCGAGGCACTGGGGCTGTAGCAGGACCCCCAACAACCCGAAAAGGGCGCCCGGCCGGGCGCCCTTTTGCCGTGTGGTGGAACTTCAGTCCTGGATTGCTACTGGGCGTTCCTACAGCTCGATTTCGACGAAGCCGTCCACCACGCGGGTGCTGAACGCTGCGATGCTCAGGCCCGGGGTGCTGAAGCATTCGCCGGTTTCCAGGTCGTAGACCTCTTTGTGCAAAGGGGAAGCGATGGTGGGGCGCGTCCCGCGTGATCCCAAGATTCCCCGGGCCATCACGTGCGCTCCGGTGGCGGGGTCCTCGTGGGCCACGGCGAAAACCTCGCTCGGGCCGGTGCGGAAAAGCGCAATCTGGCGCCCTGCCACGAGGGCCGCTTCACCCCAGGCCGGTTCGAGGTCGTCCACCAGGCAGACGCGGTGCCAACCGGTGGTGATGCCGGGTACGGCCTCATCGGTGCCGGCTGCGAGTGCCCCAACTTCCAGTGTTGCCGTCATGTCGGCTCCTCTTCCTGTGCGTGTTTTCCGTGCATTTGGCTGCCTCTGCGGCCGTGTTCCACGCTAGGCCGCCGGTGTTTCAGAGGGGTGCAGTGAATGTGTCCAGCGCGTAAAAGACACCTCACGCGGCCGGAAATGCGTTCGTGATGCAGAAGTTAAGTTGACGAAACAATTGGGAAACTGAAGCGAAACTGCGTCTCCCTAGTCTGGATGGACACTCGTCACCAGAAGGCTGCAGGAAACACTGCGGCCCATGCGAAAGGCCCACAGTGACCGAACAGACTTCAAACACCGAGACTCCGCGCCGCATCGTCGTCGCCGGCGGCGGCCCAGCGGCCCACCGTTTTGCGGACGCGATGCATGCCCGCGGCCTCGATGGCTGGCATGTCACGGTCCTCACTGAAGAAGCCCACCTCCCTTACGACCGTGTGGCGCTGTCCAAGGCCCTCACCGAAAAACACGTGGACCTCACCTTGGGCACCGCTTCGATGTGGGACCACCCTTCCCTGGACTTGAAGACCGGTGAGCGCGTAGTCAAGATCAATGCCGAAGCCAAGACGGTGGAAACCGCTGCCGGCAGCATCTTCGAATACGACGAACTGGTAGTGGCCACGGGTTCGAACGCGGCCCGCCTGCCCATCCCCGGCGCTGAGCACACCCACGTCTACCGCACGCTCGAAGACGTCTGGGCCATCAATGAGGCCATCACCGGGCTCACCAAGAAGCTGGGCCGCAAGGTCAACGCAGTCACCATCGGTGGTGGCTTGCTCGGGCTCGAGTCGGCCGCCGGCACGGAGCAGCTGGGCGCCAACCCGATCGTCATCGACGGTTCCCAGTGGCTGATGGCCACCCAGCTGGATGAAGGCGCGGGCCAGGCCATGGGCCGGCTCATCAAGGCCAAGGGCTTCGAAGTCCACGGAGGCGTCTTCCCCTCCGAAGTTCTTGCGGACGACGACGGCCAGGTCACCGGCGTCCTCATGGCCGACGGCCGGATCATCGATGCGGACCTGGTGATCGTGGCGATCGGCGTCCGGCCCCGCGATGAACTGTTCCGCGCCGCCGAGGGCGAAGAGCAGCTGTTCAGCCTGGGCCAGCGTGGCGGCGTGGTCATCAACGACTACTGCGCCACCGAGGTACCCAACATCTGGGCCATCGGTGAAGTGGCCAACTTCGGCGGCATGTGCCTTGGCCTGGTTGCCCCCGCCAACACCATGGCGGAAATTGTTGCCGACCGCCTGAACGGCGGAGACGCCACGTTCCCCGGCTTTGACACGGCCACCAAGCTCAAGCTTTCCGGCGTGGATGTAGCCAGCTTCGGTGACGCCTTCGCCAAGACCGAACACGCCCTCGAAATCGTCTACGCCGACCCCGCCCGCGGCGTGTACCAGAAGATCGTCACCACCGACGATGCCAAGACACTGCTCGGCGGCATCTTCGTAGGCGACGCCTCACCGTACATGAGCCTGCGGCCGCTGCTGGGCCGTGAGCTTCCCGCCGAACCGGGCGCATTCCTCAGCGCGGCCGGCGGCGGCGAGGCCCCCGAGACCGAACTGCCGGACGACGCCACCCTCTGCTCCTGCAACAACGTCACCGCCGGCAGCATCCGCGACGCCATCAATGGCTGCGGCGCCTGTGAAGGCAACGCTCCCGTCCAGGAGCTCGGCGAGCTGAAGGGCTGCACCCGCGCCGGCACCCAGTGCGGTTCCTGCGTACCCATGCTGAAGAAGCTGCTCGAGACCGAGCTGACCAAGTCCGGCGTCGAGGTTTCCAAGGCCCTGTGCGAGCACATCGAATTGTCCCGCCAGGAACTGTTCGACGCCATACGCGTCCTGGAACTGACCTCCTTCGAAGAGATCATGGCCAAGTACGGCACCGGCGCCGGCTGCGATATCTGCAAGCCCACCATTGCCAACATCCTGGCCAGCCAGAACAGCGCCTACGTCCTGGACGCCGGCCGCGGCACCCTGCAGGACACCAACGACCGCGCCCTGGCCAACATGCAGAAGGACGGCACCTACTCGGTGGTCCCCCGCATTGCCGGCGGCGAAATCACCCCCAAGAAGCTGGGCGTCATCGCGGCCGTGGCCGAGAAGTACAACCTCTACACCAAGATCACCGGCGGCCAGCGGATCGACATGTTCGGCGCCCGGCTGGAACAGCTCCCGGAGATCTGGAAGGAGCTGGTGGATGCCGGCTTCGAGTCGGGCCAGGCGTACGGCAAGAGCCTTCGCACGGTGAAGTCCTGTGTCGGTTCCACCTGGTGCCGGTTCGGTGTGCAGGACTCCGTGGCCATGGCCATCCAGCTGGAACTGCGGTACCGCGGCCTGCGCAGCCCGCACAAGCTCAAAATGGGTGTTTCCGGCTGCGCCCGCGAATGCGCGGAGGCCCGCGGCAAGGACGTGGGTGTGATTGCCACCGCCGACGGCTGGAACCTGTACGTCGGCGGCAACGGCGGCGCCACCCCCGCCCACGCCCAGCTCCTGGCCAAGGACCTCGACGACGAAACGCTGATCAAGTACATCGACCGCTACTTCATGTACTACATCCGCACCGCAGACCGCCTGCAGCGCACAGCCCGCTGGCAGGAGGAGCTCGACGGCGGCATCAAGCACGTTGAGGACGTGGTGGTCAAGGACACCCTGGGCATCGCCGCCGACCTCGAGGCCGCCATGGCCAAGCACGTGGACACCTACATCGACGAATGGGCAGACACCCTCAAGGACCCCGAGCGCCTGCGCCGGTTCCGCTCCTTCGTCAACGCCCCGGACCAGAAGGACGACTCCATCACCTTCGTTCCGGACGAGCGCGGCCAGATGCGCCCCGCCACCCCGGAGGAGAAGGGGAAAGTCCTGATCGGGGCCTCCATCCCGATCCGCCCCAGCAACGGGAACGAGGCATAACCATGCAGCTCACCATCGACCTCACCGGACGCGACGTCCTGGTGGCCGGCTCGGACCAGGCAGCACGGCAGGCGGTCCGCCGCTACCAGGCCGCGGGCGCCGTCGTCTACCGGCTCAGCACTCCCCAGGGTGCCCGCCATGACGGTCCCCTGCCCGAGCGTCCCTTCCTGGTTGCAGCCGTGGATGACGGCCAGCCCGGGTGGGAAGCACTGCTGGACAGGTGCCGGGCAGCCGGCATCCCGGTGGCCATGGAACCGGCCGCCGGGCCGGTGGGCCAGGTAACCCTGGTGGGCGGCGGCCCCGGGACAACCGAGCTCCTCACCGTCGGTGCCGTCAACGCGCTGCGCGATGCCGACGTCGTCTTCTATGACCGGCTGGCCCCTTGCCAGGACCTGCCGCTTCTAACGTCCGCCGAACTGGTGGACGTGGGAAAGAAGCCCGGGCACCACAAGGTCAGCCAGGCCGACATCGAAAAACTCATGGTGGAAAGCGCCCTCGCCGGCAACAACGTGGTGCGCCTCAAGGGCGGCGATCCATACGTCTTTGGCCGCGGCGGCGAGGAAGTTGCCTCCTGCGTAGCCGCCGGCGTCCCGGTCCGCGTCATCTCGGGCGTCACCAGCGCCATCTCCGTCCCTGCAGCCGCAGGCATCCCGGTGACGCACCGGGAAGTCAGCCACATGTTCACGGTGGTCTCCGGCCACGCCCCGCTGACGGAAAAGGAGCACCAGCACCTCGCCGGCCTGGGCGGCACGATCGTTGTGCTCATGGGCATCGGCACCCTGCACCAGCTCGCCGCCGGCCTTCGCAGGGCCGGAATGAGAGCGGACATGCCGATGGCCGTTGTCGAACGCGGCTACCGGCCCGGGCAGCGCACCACCATCGCGGACCTCGGCACCATCACCACCGCAGCCGCCGGCTGCAGCAACCCGGCTGTACTGGTCATTGGTGAGGTGGTTCGGGTGGCGGAAGCCAACCGCGGACATGCTGAGGCCGCCGCCGACCTGGACAGGCTGGCGGCCTCGCTGCTGGGCTCGTGAAAGGATTGACCTCCATGAATGCACTTGCACCGGCCGAAACACCGCTGGCCGAAGAAACGCCGGAGGCAGCGGAAGCGCCGCTGGAAGGTTTCCGCATCGGTGTGACCTCGGACCGGCGGTCCCAGGACCTGATCGAGGCCCTCGAGCGCCGCGGCGCTGAAGTGCTGCACGCCCCGGCCCTGAAAATCGCCCCGGTGCAGGAGGACATGCGCCTCATCGAGGACACGCGGGCCATCATTGCCGCCAAACCGGACCTCTGCATCGCCACCACCGCCTACGGTATGCGCCGCTGGTGCGAGGCCGCAGATTCCTTCGGCATCGGGGATGAGCTGCTGGAAATCCTCAGCGCGTGCCGGATGTTCGTCCGCGGCCCCAAGGCCCGTGGCGCCGTTCGCGCTGCCGGACTTACCGACGTCGGCATCAGCAGCGACGAAACCACCGCCACACTCGTGGACATGCTGCTCGCCGAGGGCGTCCGCGGCAAAACCGTCGCCGTGCAGCTGCACGGCTACACCGATGTGCGGCAGCTGGAGCGCCTGCGCATGTCCGGTGCCACCGTCCTCACCGTCACCCCGTACCGCTGGGTGAAGCCCGACGGCGAGGACCGGCTTCCGCGCCTGATTGAGGCGGTGTGCAGCGGAAACCTGGACGTGCTCACCTTTACCAGCGCACCCGCCGTCGACGCCCTGTGGAGCACCGCGCACGAAATGGGCGTCTACAAACAGCTGATCGAAAGCCTCAAGACGAACGTCACTACGGCCGTGGTGGGCCCCGTCACGGCACAGCCTCTGCTGGACGCCGGCATAACGCCCCTGATCCCGGAACGCTTCCGGATGGGCGCCCTGATCCGGCTGGTGTGCGAGCACCTCGCCCTGAACCATGTCCGGCGGCTGGACACCAGGTCCGGCAACATCGAGTTGCGCGGCAGGAGCCTGCGCATCAACGGCCAGCCGGTGGAACTGGCCCCGGCCCCGCTGCTGCTGCTCCGTGCGCTGCTGGGCGCAGGCGGCGCGGTCCTGTCCCGCGAATCGCTGTCCGACCTGCTGGAACTCCGCGGTTCGGTCCACGCGCTGGACATGACCGTGAGCCGGCTGCGTTCCTCGCTGCCGGACGGCCGCCTGGTGGAAACAGTGGTGAAGCGCGGGTACCGCATCCGCGTCTAGGGTTGTCCGGCCGGTTTGAATGTGCCAAGCCCGCTTTGAATGTGCCGGGCAGCCCCGATTGTGTCAGGCCGCGGCTGGATGAGAGCCAGGTCACGGGTTCTGTTACCGGCCGGTAAATACTGGCGAACACGGCCCCGCCAAACGGCAACTGAGGGGAAACACTGCGGAAAAAGCAAGGTCCTACGCTGGGTCCATCACGAAGTTCCGGCCGTCTACCGGCCGCCAGCGAAAGGGCCAGCACATGTCCGCTCCGGCACCCTCCCCGTCCCCCGCCACCCGCATCGTCATCGCCGGGGCGGGGCCTGCTGCCCAGGCCCTGGTCAGCCAGCTCGACAGCGCCCGGTTCACCGGCACCATCACGGTGCTGAGCAACCGGGACGACACCCCCGAGGAGCTGCTGGAGCTGGCGCTGCTCCCCCAGGTCTCCGTCCGGTTCGGCCAGCCGGCCAGCCACATCGATCCGGAGAACCGGACGGTGGCGACGGCGGACGGCATGGAATTCAGCTACGACCAGCTGGTCATTGCCACCGGATCTGC
Organism: Arthrobacter sp. Ha26; assembly: GCF_059091705.1. Classification (NCBI taxonomy): domain Bacteria; kingdom Bacillati; phylum Actinomycetota; class Actinomycetes; order Micrococcales; family Micrococcaceae; genus Arthrobacter; species Arthrobacter sp. Ha26. The sequence continues at coordinate 143,016 of NZ_JBNHGX010000004.1, read as the reverse complement.
ACCGGTGGCCAGCCCGGTGGAGGGCGCCGGCCGTTGCCTGAGCTACTCTACGATCGATGACGCCGACCGGATCGCCGAGGCAGTCAGCGAAGTCACCAAGGAATTGGGCCGGCGGCCCCTGGGCATCCTCGTGGGCACAGGCGCCGCAGCCGGACAGGCTGAGGCAGTGCTCCGTGCCAGGGGCGTGCGGCCCATCCGCACCACGGCCCGGCCGGCCGCCGTCGTCCCAGGTACTTCCGCTTCAGGCCTGGCCGCCTCCGGCGTTGTTTTCGAGGACGGCAGCAGCATGAACGGCGACCTGGTGGTCCTGGCCGAGGAACGGGTCTCCCGGGACGGCCTGGCCGCCAGCGCAGGCCTGCAGACCGCCGCCACCGGCGGGATCGTCATCAGCAAGGACTTCCGCACCTCCGTCCCCGGAATCTGGGCCATCGGTGACGCAGCAGCGTTCGACGGCGTCCGGCTGGGCCTGCTGGTGGCCGCGGCTTCCGCGGCAGGCGCCTGCGCCACTGAGCTCCTGACCGCGGCGTCAGCTCCTTCTCCCCTCCTGGCGGCCGCCTGATGATCCCTCGCGGGGCGCCCTTGAGGTGTCCGGCATAGCGTCGCCTCCGCTGTGGCAAGATGGTTCCGAAACGAGTCACGGGCGTCACAACGCCCCGGCCCACAGGCCCCCTGGAGAGGACCACCATGAGCAACGAAGCCACCCCTTCCGTTCAAACAGCCGCCGCCGGCGCCCCGGGTTCCGGCAGCATTGCGTCATTCATCGACCACACGCTGTTGAAGCCCGAAGCGGGTGAGGCTGACGTCCTGAAGGTCTGTGCGGAGGCGGCCGAATACCACTTCAAGTCGGTGTGCGTTAACCCCATCTGGGTCAAGACCGTCAAGAAAGCCCTCAAGGGTTCCGGCGTCCTCACCTGCTCTGTGGTCGGCTTCCCGCTGGGCGCCACGCCCTCGGACGTCAAGACGTTCGAGGCCCGCGGTGCCGTGCTGGACGGCGCTGACGAGGTGGACATGGTGATCAACATCGCGGCGGCCCGCGCCGGGGACAAGGGTGCGCTGGTCGAGGACATTTCCTCGGTGGCCGAGGCCGTCCATGCCAGCGGAGCCATCCTGAAGGTCATTATCGAAACGGCGTTGCTCAGTGACAGCCAAAAAGTCTTGGCCTGCGAGGCCGCGGTGGAGGCCGGCGCCGATTTCGTCAAGACCTCAACGGGCTTCAACGGCGGCGGTGCCACGGCTGAGGACATTGCCCTGATGCGCCGCACCGTGGGCCCCGGCCTCGGCGTCAAGGCCTCCGGCGGCGTGCGTTCCCTCGAGGACGCGCAGGCTATGATTGCAGCAGGTGCAACACGTATTGGTGCCAGCTCCGGCATCGCCATCGTCAAGGGTGAACAGGGTTCATCCTCCTACTGACGGCAAGCCGGAGCCGCCACAGATTGAGGCCCCCGCGGCCAAGGAGGAATGAATGTCCAGCAAGATCACGGCTTCCAGCCACGGACCGGCGTCCCACGAGGGAGCTCTCCGGACCCCCCAGAACGAGAACAAGCTCGGCACAAGCATCATCCTCTTCGTGGTCTGCATGGCCCTGTTCCTGGGCGCCATCTACTCGCTGTCCTTCCTGACGCTCGGCAACCCCTGGCCCATGGCCGCCTGCCTGGTGCTGTTCGCCCTGGCATACTGGATCCCGCAGACCATCCTGGGCCGCTCGGATTCCGCCGGGGAGCACTGATCCCACAACTCACACGAGACCCCCTGGACCATGTCCAGGGGGTCTCGTGCGTTGCGTGCACATTCCGGGGTGGGCGCGAAGCTGCAGCCGCCGCAGGCTCAGAACCAGACGCGGGTCCAGGCTTCGGCGGCGGCCGCCACACTGGTCCAATGGGTCCGGGCGATGGACCAACCCGCCACGCACAGCCCCACCATGGCGTAGGCGCTGATGGGAATCAGGACCAGCCATTCGCGCTTCGATCCCGCCCGGCCCAGCAGCGGCAGGGACAGCGCGCCGTTGGGCCGCCATACGTTGCGCAGCAGCGGCAGCCGGCGCAGCACCTTGGGCGGGCGGATCACCAGTGGCCACAGCAGGGGCACGCCGCCGGTGGTCACCAGGTCCCCCACGATGTGGACCACTACGCCCGTCAGCATCGAGACGGGCAGCCAGGTCCACTGGTCCGGCGCGAACCAGGTGACGAGTCCGGCCATGACCAGTCCGAAGATCCAGTTGGTGACGAATCCTGCCTTCGGGAAAAGCTTGAGCGCCTTGGCCGCGATGTTGATCATGAACATGCACAGCAGTCCAGCACCTACGGACAACAGTCCCCACTCGGTCTGCAACTGGACCTGCCCGGCCAGGGTGGCCAGCAGCACAAAGAATGCGGCCCCCAGAACCGAGTGCGTGCCCTGCCGGTGCCCGCCGCTGGCATTCTCGATCCCGACGGCGATCACGTTGGACAGCGGCGGCAGGCAATTGGCTACAGTGCTGTGCCGGTGGTCCCAGTCGCATACCAGGGCGGTGCCCGCCGTCGCCATCCCGCCGATCAGGATCCCGGTGGCGTCCAGCGGAAACCAGCCAAGGGTGTACGGCCCTGTTGAGGCAATAGCTACCCACGCCGCGGCTCCCGACGCGGCGTGATGTCCTCCCATCAAGTCCTAACCCACCGCCAGCGGTGCGTCCGAGAAGATATTCCGGATGACGCCGTTGGCCCAGTCGAGAATCTCGGCGTCCTGCAGGTCCCGGCCGCCGATTTTCGCCGTCTTGGGTTTGGGGATCAGGACGGCGTCCAGGGCCGGCTTGGACTGGGATCCCGGGTACATGCGGTTCAGCCGCATTACCTTGGACTCCGGCAGGGTGGCCGGCGAGAACTTGATGAAATTGCCCTGCAGCGCCACATCGGACAGGCCGGCCTCCCGCGCTCCCACCCGGAAGCGGGCCACCGCCACCAGGTTCTGGGCGGGCAACGGCGGCTCACCGTACCGGTCCACCAGCTCAGCCAGGACTTCGTCGATGGCCTCGTTGGTGAGGGCGGCCGCCAGCTTCCGGTAGGCCTCGAGGCGCAGCCTCTCCCCCGGCACGTAGTCGTGCGGGAGGTGGGCGTTGACGGGCAGCTCGATCTTCATCTCGGCGGCCTTCTCCTCGGCCTCGCCGCGGAAGTCGGCTACCGCCTCGCCCACCAGGCGGATGTAAAGGTCGAAGCCTACGCCCTGGATGTGGCCGGACTGTTCGCCGCCCAGCAGGTTTCCCGCGCCGCGGATCTCGAGGTCCTTCATGGCCAGCTGCATGCCGGCGCCCAGTTCATTGTGCGTGGCCACCGCTTTGAGCCGCTCCAGTGCCACTTCGCCCAGCGGTTTCTCGGACGGGTAGAGGAAGTAGGCGTAGGCGCGCTCACGCCCGCGCCCCACACGCCCGCGGAGCTGGTGGAGCTGGGACAGGCCGTACTTGTCCGCCCCGTCCACAATCAGGGTGTTGGCGTTGGAGATGTCGAGGCCGGTTTCGATGATGGTGGTGCAAACCAGCACGTCGAAGCGCTTTTCCCAGAAGTCCACGATGATCTGCTCCAGGCGGCTCTCGGACATCTGCCCGTGGGCCACCTCCACCCTGGCTTCGGGGACCAGTTCGCGGATCTTGGCGGCGGTCCGCTCAATGGTGGACACCCGGTTGTGGACCAGGAACACCTGGCCTTCGCGCATCAGCTCCCGCCGGATGGCCGCCGAGGTCTGCTTGTCCGTGTACGGCCCCACGTACGTCAGGACCGGGTGCCGCTCCTCCGGCGGGGTGGCCAGGGTCGAGGTTTCCCGGATTCCGGTCAAGGACATTTCCAGGGTGCGGGGAATCGGCGTGGCACTCATGGCCAGCACGTCCACGTTGGTCCGCATCTTCTTCAGCGCTTCCTTGTGCTCCACGCCGAAACGCTGTTCCTCGTCCACGATCACCAGGCCCAGGTCCTTGAACTCGAAGTCCTTGGACAGCAGGCGGTGCGTGCCGATCACCACGTCCACGGACCCGCTCTTGACGCCTTCCACCGTCTCCTTGGTTTCCTTGGTCCCCTGGAACCGGGACAGGGCCTTGACCCGCAGCGGGAACCCGGAGAACCGCTCGGTGAACGTTTCATAGTGCTGCTGGGCCAGCAGGGTGGTGGGCACCAGCACTGCCACCTGCTTGCCGTCCTGGACCGCCTTGAAGGCTGCCCGGACTGCGATCTCCGTCTTGCCGTAGCCCACATCGCCGGATACCAGCCGGTCCATGGGGATCTCCCGCTCCATGTCCGCCTTGACCTCGTTGATGGTTGTCAGCTGGTCCGGCGTCTCCACGTACGGGAAGGCTTCCTCGAGCTCGCGCTGCCATGGGGTGTCCGGGGCGAAGGCGTGGCCGCGGGAGGCCATCCGGGCCGAATACAGCCGGATCAGCTCGCCCGCGATCTCCTTGACAGCCTTCCGGGCCTTGGACTTGGTGCTGGCCCAGTCCGCGCCGCCCATCTTGCTTAGCACCGGGGTATCGCCGCCGACGTACCGCGTCACCTGGTCCAGCTGGTCCGTGGGGACAAACAGCCGGTCGCCCGGGGCGCCACGTTTGGAGGGGGCGTATTCCAGCACCAGGTACTCCCGGACGCCGTCGCCGCCACCGGCCACCTTGCGCTGGATCAGTTCCACGAAGCGTCCGATGCCGTGCTGTTCGTGCACCACATGGTCGCCCGCCACGAGCTGCAGCGGGTCCACCGCGTTGCGGCGCTTGGAGGGCATGCGGCGCATGTCCTTGGTGGAGCCAGCCGAGGTGCGTCCCAGCAGGTCGGCTTCGGTGAGCAGGCCGAGCTTGAGGCCGTCAAGGACAAAACCGCGTCCGACGACGGCTGTGGTCACCTCGATGATGCCCGCCTGCGGCTCGTGGTCCAGGCTGTCCACCCTGGCGCAGGGGATGTCCGCGTCATGGAACAGCTCAGCGAGGCGCTGGGCCGGCCCGGGGCCTTCGGTGGCGACGACGATCCGCCACTGGTCGCGCACATGGGACCCGATGAACTCCATCATCTCCGCTACGTCGCCCTGGTAGCCGCGTGGTTCGCGCGCGTGCAGGTTCAGGACATCGATCTCGGGCAGCAGTTCCTCGTCCTGGGCCAGCGAGGTGATGGACCACCAGGAGACCCCATGGTCAAGGGAGGAGGTGCGGGTTTCGGTCAGTGACCGGAAACTGGCCGAATGCAGTGCGGCGCTTGCCTGTGAGCTCAGGTCCAGCGGGGCCGTCCCGCCGTCGGAAGCCGTGGACCAGGCTGCTTCCAGGAACTCCTCGTTGGTGGCAGCGAGATCGTGTGCACGCGTGCGGACTTTCTCCGGTTCGATGATCACGGAGATGGAACCGGCAGGCAGCTGCTCAACAAACGGGACCATGGCGTCCACCAGCACCGGGGCCAAGGATTCCATGCCCTCCACCGCGATGCCGCCGGCAATTTTTTCCAGCATGTCTGCTGCCGCCGGAAGCTGGGATTTGAGCGTGGCAGCGCGGGACATCACCGACGGGGTAATGAGGATCTCCCGGCAGGGCGGAGCATGCAGCTCGGTGGGATGGTGCAGCCCAGGCGAGGACAGCGAGCGCTGGTCAGCGACGGCGAACCAGCGCATCTGGTCCACTTCGTCGCCGAAGAATTCCACCCGGATGGGGTGGTCTTCGGTGGGCGGGAAGACATCGATGATCCCGCCGCGGACGGCGAATTCGCCGCGGTGGGTCACCATGTCCACGCGGGCGTAGGCTGCGTCGGCGAGGCTGCGCACCACGTCGGTGAACGGCTTCTCCTGGCCCACTTTAAGGGTGACCGGGATCAGCTCACCCAAACCGGCCACTACGGGCTGGACCACGGCGCGGACCGGCGCCACCACCACACGGAGGGGTCCCGCCGTCGAACTTTCCGGGTGCGCCAACCGGCGCAGCACGGACAGCCGGCGCCCTACCGTGTCCGAGCGCGGCGAAAGGCGCTCGTGCGGGAGCGTTTCCCAGCTGGGAAACTCGGCCACCGAATCGGCCGGCAGGTATGCACGCAGCGCGGCGGTAAGGTCCTCGGCTTCGCGCCCCGTGGCGGTGACGGCCAGCACGATGCCCGGCCGGGCGTCGCCGTTCCCTCCTGCGGCGGCCACGACGCCCTCGGCCATCTCAGCCAGCAGCACCGGCCGCAGACCGGCCGGCGCACTGATCTGGTAGTCCTGTCCCCGGACGGCGAAGCCGCGGGCAGCCTCAGCGCGGACCCGGGCGAAGGTCTGGTCCGCAGCAAGGGCACGGCGCAGTCCGTCCAGCGAAGGCCCTACGCTGGAGGTGCCGGTGCGGGTCTTGCCCGTGCTGGTGGTGCCGGCGGTGGACGGGCCGGGAAGGCTCATGGCGGAAGCTCCTGTGGTGTTCAACGAAAAGCAGGCAACGCGAAAACCCGAAATTCGCTGCGAATCCCGGGTCATCCCAGCCTACCCCCAGCCGAAGACATCCCAGCCGTCCACAACTGCGGCGGCTCCGAACCCCTTGCAGGCGAACCACAGGTGAACGAAGCAGGACGAGAGGAACGGCATGAACGGAACCAGTAGGACCGGGACATCAGCCACAACGGTCCTGGTGACCGGCGCCACCGGGTACATCGGGGGCCGGCTGGTGCCCAGGCTCCTCGACGAGGGGCACAGGGTCAAAGTCCTGGTGCGCTCCCCCGGAAAGATCGCGGGCGTCCCGTGGCGGGACAAGGTGGAGGTGGTGGAGGGAACCCTCGACGACGGCATTGTTTTGCGGGAGGCGCTGGCAGGCGTCGGCGTCTTCTACTACCTGGTGCACTCCATGGCGGCCGGGGCCGGGTTTCAGGCCAAGGAACAGGCCATGGCGCGGACCGCTGCCGATGCCGCGGCCGCGGCCGGCGTGGACAGGATCGTCTACCTGGGCGGGCTCCATCCCCAGGGTGTGCAGCTTTCCACCCACATGCGCTCCCGGGAGACTGTGGGGCAGGTGTTCCTGGACAGCCCGGTGGACGCCATCGTCTTCCAGGCCGGGGTGGTGATTGGCTCGGGTTCGGCCTCCTTCGAGATGATCCGGCACCTCGCCGACACGCTCCCGCTGATGCCGGCACCGAGCTGGGTCCGCAACCGGATCGAGGCCATCGCCGTGCGTGATGTCCTGTACTACCTCGTCTCCGCCGCATCCCTGGACGGCCCGCTCAACCGCACCTTCGACGTCGGCTGCCGCCAGGTCCTCACCTACGCGGGCATGATGCAGGAGTACGCTGCGGAAGCCGGCCTCCCGTACCGGGCGGTGTTGGCGTTGCCCGTGCCGGCACCCAAGCTGGCCGGCATGTGGGTGGCCCTGACAACTCCCATCCCGCTGTCCATGGCCATGCCGCTGGTCCAGTCCCTGCAGCACGACGCCGTTTCTGACGAGCACGATATTGACCAGTACATCCCCCAGCCCGTTGGCGGGCTGGCCGCCTATCGCACCGCCGTCGCCCTTGCCCTGGGGAAGGAACGCGACGGCCAGGTGGAAACCACGTGGGCGAACGCCGGGGTTGCCGCCGATCCCCTGCCCAGTGACCCGGACTGGGCCGGGCATACGGTGTACATCGACGAACGCACCTTCCATGGCGACGTCGATCCGGCCCACGTGTGGACGGTCATCGAGGGCATCGGCGGGCGGAATGGCTGGTACTCGCTGCCGCTGGCCTGGCAGGTGCGCGGCTGGCTGGACAAGCTGACCGGCGGTGCCGGGCTGCTGCGGGGACGCCGGCATCCGCACACCCTGGCCGCCGGCGAAGTGGTGGACTGGTGGCGGGTGGAACGGATCGAGCACGGGAAACTGCTGCGGCTCCGGGCCGAAATGCGGGCCCCGGGACGTGCCTGGCTGGAGTTGTCCGTGGAGCCGGACGGAAGCGGCAGCCGCTACCGCCAGCGGGCCATCTTCTTCCCGAAGGGCCTGAGCGGACGGCTGTACTGGCTCGCTGTCCTGCCGTTCCACAGCCTCATCTTCCCGGCCATGGCCAGGAACATCACGGGGGCGGCGCGGAAGCTGGTGGATGCGGAGCACTCCGCCCGGACCCCGTAGGATGTTTGGAGCCTATTCGACCCCCCACGTCCCAGGAGGACCCATGGCCCTGAGCGCAACCACCACCCTTCCGCACTCCGTCCCCAGCGTTGCAGCTGTCCTGGTGAACGAGGATTTCCAGCGCCACGTCAGCCAGCTCGTGGGCGGCAGCCTTGAATCCTTCACCGTCGACGGCGACGTTGCCGGTGCGTTCAGCGCCACGTCCGTGCGGACCCTGCCCACCAACCGGCTCCCCGAATTCGCCCGCAAGTTCGTGGGCGAGCACCTGAAAGTGACGCAGGTGGAAAACTGGGACGCTCCCGCCGCGGACGGTTCCCGGCAGAGCAACATCTCCCTGAAGATCGCCGGCGCCCCCGTCGATGTCACCGCCGTCCAGCGGCTGGTAGCGGCCGACGGCGGTACGCGGGTTGAGCTTGAAGGCGCCGTTAAGTCCTCGGTGCCGTTCCTGGGCGGAAAGATCGCCGACGCCGCCGAGCCCATGGTCGCCAAGGCCCTGAACCTGCAGGCCCAGCAGGCACAGGCCTGGCTGGAAAGCCACTAGGCCCGTGGAACTGCCCGTCTTTGCCGCACTCGTCCTGATCATCGCCGGCATCTGGTCGCTGGTGGTCTGGCCGCAGTTCCTGCGCCGCGTGATGAAGGATCCACGCGCCCGGGACGCCGCCGGCAAGGCCACCAAGTTCCTCACCGTCCACGTGGTGCTGGTCAGCATCTCGATGGTGCTTGGCGCCGCGACGGCCGTGATCGGAATTATGGGGCTCGCGAGCTAAGCCGGCGCACCCTTCGCCCCGACATAAGAATGTCCGGTCCCCCTCCCGCTGGGGAGGGGGACCGGACATTTTTGCGTTGTCAGGCGCCTGGCTGAGGTTGCCTTGTCAGGCGGCCTGGTTGAGCGCGTCCTCGGCGGCGACCCAGGAGATCATGGCGCACTTGACCCGTGCCGCGTACCGGGCCACTCCCTCAAACGCTGCCGCATCGCCCAGCAACTCCGCGTCCGCGTGGATCTTTCCCCGCGACCTGAGGACCTCACGGAAGCTGTCAATCACCTCGCGGAGCTCCGCCACCGTCATTCCCTCCGCAAGGTCGGTCAGGACAGAGGCGGACGCCATGGAGATCGAGCAGCCCGCGCCGTCCCAGGCAATCTGCGCCACTTTGCCGTCCGTGACAGCCAGGCGCAGGGTCACTTCGTCGCCGCACACCGGGTTGAGCTGGTGCGATTGGCCGGTGGTGGCGCCCTCGGGTGCCTCGGTGCCGGCCAGTCCGCTGCCGTGCCGCGCCTTGGAATGGTCGAGGATGATCTGCTGGTACAGCTGGTCGAGGCTCATCGTTTTTACCTTCGGGGTATGTGGTGTCTTAGGCGCGGAAGTAGGCCCGCACGCCGGCGACGGCATCCAGGAACTGGTCGACGTCGTCGGTGGTGTTGTAGAGGTAGGCGCTCGCCCTGGTGGTGGCCGTCAGGCCGAGCCGGCGGTGCAGCGGCTGGGCGCAGTGGTGCCCTACCCGCACTGCGATTCCCCGTGAATCAAGGAACTGCCCCACATCATGGGCGTGCACACCGTCCACGTCGAACGCGGCGAGCCCTATACGGTCCTGCCCCGCCGCGGGCCCCAGTACCCGGATACCGGGGATGGATTCCAGCCCGGTGACCATCCGCTGGCCAAGCTCAGCCTCCCACCGGTGTATCCGGTCAAGCCCGGTTTCGGTCAGGTAGTTCACGGCGGCGGCCAAGGCCACCGCCTGCGAGATGCGCTGGGTGCCGGCCTCGAACCGCTGGGGGGCCGGCAGGTACTCGGCCCGCTCCATGGTCACCGTGGTGATCATGGAACCGCCCGTCAGGAACGGGGGCAGGACGTCCAGGATGTCCTGCTTCCCGTAAAGCACGCCGATCCCGGTGGGGGCGAGCATTTTATGCCCGGAGAACACGGCGAAGTCCACATCCAGGGCTTTGACGTCCAGCGGCATATGCGGGGCGGACTGGCAGGCGTCAAGGACCACCAGGGCTCCGGCTTCCCGGCCGAGGGCCGCGAGTTCACGGACCGGGTTGATGGTGCCCAGGACGTTGGAGGCGTGGGTGAAGGCCAGGACTTTTGTCCGGCTGTTCACGGTCTCCCGCGCCAGGTCCATGCGGAGGCGGCCGTCGTCCTCGACGGGGATGAACCGCAGGGTTGCCCCGGTGCGGAACGCAAGTTCCTGCCAGGGGATGAGGTTGGCGTGGTGCTCCATCTCGGTCACCACGATTTCATCGCCGGGATTCAGGGCGAGATCCTTGAGCCGGGCGTCGCCGCGGCCCTGGGCAGCCCACAGGCCGGCGTTGGACAGGGCGTAGCTGAGGAGGTTCAGGCCTTCGGTGGCATTGGACGTCCAAATGATCTCTGAGTAGTCAGCGCCGACGAAACCGGCAACGGTCTCCCGGGCGTCCTCGAAGGCTTCAGTGGCCTCCACCGCAAGGTGGTGGGCGCCGCGGTGCACTGCCGCGTTGCGCTGTTCATAAAATTCCTGCTCGGCTTCGATGACGCTGAGCGGATTCTGCGATGTGGCTCCGGAGTCCAGGTAGACCAGCGGGCGTCCGTTGACCAGTTGGTCCAGGACGGGGAAGTCGTTGCGGATGCGCTGGACCTCGGCGTTGTCCATGACCGGCACGGCACGTTCCAGTGTGGCTGGCGTTGATACTACGGCCAAAACAAACTCCTTGAAATGCCAACGGATGACACTCAATTGTCCCACAGCACGGCTGTGGCGGCCGCCCGAGGGGGCAGCCGCCACAGTCGTTCCGGGCTTCAGCCCGCGGAGTGGAGGGCCGGCGACGGCTGGGGGGAGAGTCTCGGTCTCAGAAGACTCTGACGTCGCCGGCCCCGTCCAGCCCGGTCCCTGGGGACCGGAAGTTTGTTGGATACAAGGCCTTCTTTTGTTCTCGAAGCTGCGGCTTCCTGCGTGCCGTTCGCTTTGCTTCCATAAGTAAATACTCCGGCGCCATCCTGCACACGAGTAGGGTGTACTCGAATTCTCCTGCCTGCGACTACCTACGACCCGCTGATACGCGGAAGGCTTCGGAAGTGTTCCGGAGGCGCCGCCAGTGCATGCAGGCAGGCGTCATGGACAGAGGGCGCTGGCCCTTAAGGGCAGTCATGCGGGGGCACGTGACGACGCCGCGGCCTACTTTGGCAGGGCGGACTCCAGCTCATCCCGGCTGCGTACGCCAAGCTTGACGTACGTGCGGTACAGGTGGCCCTCCACCGTGCGGACGGACACCATGAGCCGCTGGGCAATTTCGCGGTCCGTGAGGCCTTGAACGGCAAGGCCCACAATGTCCTGTTCGCGCCTGGTGAGATGCACGGCGGGGGCGGCGGCAATAAAGCGGCCTTCCCGGAACCTCTCCCCCAGTTCGTGGTCGCATTTCTCGCGCAGGGCCACGGCCTGCCGCGAGCGCCGGCGTTCCCCTGCCTGGTCCAGGAGGGTGCTGGCACGGGCGTAGGCCTCCCGTGCCAGATTGACGAACCCCGCGTCCTCGAGTTCGGAGGCGGTTTCCATCATGGCGTCCCCGTCAGCTTCTTCCCAGCGGGCAGCCACGGTCAACATCGCCTTCGCCCACCGGCCCTCCACTGCCTGGGCGGCTGTTTGCACCATGGGGATGACTGAGGGGTCGCCCAGATCCCAGCAGATGGCCAGGAGTTCGAGCAGGGTTCCGGTCCTCGCGGTGGCGTCCGGTGTGGTGGCCAGGGTATGCAGCGCGGCAAGGCCCTTGCCGTCCCGGGCCAGGTATTCTGCCGCGGCGGCACTGTAGGCAGCGGCGAGCAGCTCGTGGGCCGGGCCGCCAGTTACAGCATCGCTGTAGTCCTGCTCGAGCCGCTGTGCCTGGGCGGTGTCCCCCAGCCTCGCGGCGACGTAAAATCCCAACGCCGAACCGAAGCGGAACAGCTGCAGCGGATCGTTGAGCCGAAGTGCCTCCACGGCCGGCAACAGTACCTGGTACGCACGCTCCATCCGGCCTTGCCGCAGGAGCGAGTACCCGCGCAGCACTTGGAGACTGCCGTGGAAGGTCGTGGACCCGGGCATATGGCTGGCGGCGTAATTGTTGAGCTCACGCTCGGCGGACTCCCATTCCCCCATGGCCAGGTAATCGGCCACCAGCCGGCCCAGGACAAACTCTGTGTAGAAGAACAGGCTGTCCTCCAGCGCGGGCAACTCGGACGCGGCAAGGAGCGCCGAATCGAGCCCTTCGGAGCTGCGGCCGGCAGCAGCAAGTGCGTGCGCCAGGAGCGCCTCCGCAAGGGCCCTGACCGGTTCGCCGCCTGCCTCTGGAGAAGTGCTGGTCCTGATCTCCCGGACCTCAGCGGCCAGCGCGTCGGCATCCACTTCCGCGCCCAACTCCAGAAGGCGCAGGACGCGCAGGAGCTGGTGGTGCGCCGGCCGGTCCCCGTCCACCGGTTGGTGTGCCACTTCGCGCATGTCCTCGGTCAGGACCCTGAGCGGTGTTCCTGTGGCCTGGTGGGCGGCTGCCCGGAGCAGGACGACGGCGGCACCCTCGGCAGTGCCGGACAGTTGCCGCCAGCAGGCGTCCAGGAGGCCGGCGGCCGCGACGTACCTGCCCTCGTTGTAGAGTGCCCGCGCCTGGATGGCCTGGGCCATGGGCACCAGTGCTGGATCGTGGATTTTGGCCGCGATGATCCGGGCGCTGTCGTTGCGGAACCTCTTCAACGCTTCACGGGCCGCCTGGAGCATCTCCTGGTCAGGGACCCGCAGGCCAACCTCAAAGGCCCATTCGACGGACCTCAGCATGCCCTCACCCTGCAGGGCACTGCCATCCCGGTGGGCACGGATCTTTTCCAGCAGCTGCAGGCTGCGCGACACCGAGAGCGTGTTCCTGATGGCTTTAGCGAAGAGAGCGTTCCACATGGAAAGTTCTGCCGGCACTCCGGAATTCTCGGAAATCATCTGCTGGTCCAGGAGGGAGCGGACCACGGCAGCTCCGCTGATGTCCTCGATCACCTTCCGGCCCACCGGGCCGGCAAGGGCGATGAGCTTGAGTGCTTCCTGTTCCTCGGGCCCGCGCCGGAGGTGGTCCTTGGTGACCACGGCGGTGAGCTGGGGGCCGTTGGCTGGCAAGGGGCCCAGCAGTATCCAGATCCCGTTCCGCTTGGCCAGGATTCCCGTTTCGGCGGCATCGTGCAACACTGCGTCAAGGACCCGCGGGTTGCCGCCGGAGGCATGCCAGATGGAATCAACGGTGGCAGGCGGGACGGTGCCATCGAGGACGTGGGCCAGCACCTCTTCGATCTGTTCCCGGTTCAGGGGCCGGAGGTCCACCCGCTCGGCAAGGCCGTCGTACCAGAGCTGGTCCAACGGCTGCGGGAGCCCGGGCCTGGGCCTGGCCGCAGCCACCACCGTGGCCCACCCCGCCGAGATCAGGTCCGCCAGCACGCCGGCGGAGGCCTCGTCCAGGTGGTGCGCGTCATCCACCACCAGCAGGACCTGCGCGCCCCGTCCTGCCTTCAGCTTTTCAAAGTAGGTCCACATGGACCGCAGGACTGCTACGGGTGAGACGGACTCTTCAGCGGTCAGGTCTCCCGTGTAGGGAGTCAGGACCCCGAATGGCACGGCCGCCAGGGCGGAGCTTCCGTGGATCTGCAGGATGTTCATCTCGGCCGCGAGGCGCTCGGCGATCGCTTCGGTCAGGGACGTTTTGCCGATGCCGGGCCCTGCCATCAGGAACACTGCCTGGCTGGAGCCGTTCCGGATGATGTTGCAGATCCGTTGCAGCGGCTCGCGCCGTCCCGTCAGGGCACGGTGCGCCGTTGCCGGTTTATGGCCGTTAGACGAGTCCAGTCAGATCACCCCTGGAAGTTACTCCGAGCTTAGTGAAGACCTGGTACAGGTGGCCTTCGACTGTTCGGACTGATACTCCCATTTCCAGGGCAATATCACGGTTTGAGGCGCCCCGGCCGGCGAGTCGCGCGATCTGGCGCTCCCGGGCGGTGAGCAGTGGGCTGCCGCTGCTGGGAACGATGGGAAGATTCGCCACGGTCGCGGCCAGGATGTCCAGCCGGGCCTGGGCGGTCCGGGCTGACACTGAGTCCCCGTCCTGCCTGGCGAAGTCCACGGCGAGCGCCATGCAGCGGGCCTCCACCGCGTCCAGCTCCAGCGTGGCTGCCAGTTCGCCGGCGGCGAGGAGGGTTTTGGCGTCCTTGGTCCTGGTGCCCACTGCGATGAGTCGGGAGACCTCTGCCAGGGGGCCCTGCCGGTGCCCGGCGATCTCCTCCAGGAGGCGGAAGTCGGAGTCGCTGCCGTTGACCGTGGCGGCGAGCAGGCTGATGCCTGCCATGGTGTACAGGCCCGCTTCGAGGTTCCGCCGGGCAGACTGCTTCAATCCGGCCACGGCCTCGGAATCGCCCAGCCAGCGCCCGGCCACGAGGCCGCAGAACTCAATGATGTTCTCGGCCGTACAACTGGATTTCCCGGGCGTCCTTTGAAGTCTGCCCAGATACTTTCGCGCCTGGTGGGCGTTGCCCGTCTGCGCATACGCCAGGGCTGTTGCGGCGTATGCCGAGCGAAGGGCGATCTGGGCCGGCTGGAGCTCCAACTGGGCCACAGCCGAAATTAAGGGATCCAGGGCAGCACCGCCGCGGCCGGAAAATACGAAGGCCAGCCCGGTGGCCAGCTCAGTTGCAGCGCTCCGGTAGGGCATATGGCCTGATTCCCCGACCACCTGCGGAGCCACGAGATCGATGCAGCGCCGCCACTGCCCTGCCGTCAGCAGCACCACGAAAGACTCCCGGGTGTACTGCTCGCGGAGTCCCACCACATGTGAGGCATCGGTGATCTGGCCGCCAAGCCGCCGCATCAGGCTCAGCGCGTCCATTTCCCGCCCCGTCTGGGAGAGAGCGGTCATCAGTATGACGGAGGCCTGCATCCGGTAAGACGTGTCCGGGTTGAGGGCGGGATCCGCTGCCGCCTCAAGCTCGGGAATCATGGCAGCAAAGTCGCCGGCGAAGGCACGGTATTCGAACCCGCTTAGCGCCACCCGGTTGGCAGCAGTTGCTGCCGGGTGTGGCCAGGCGGCCCGGTTCCGGGCAGCGTCCAGCCTTTCTCCTGCCTGGGCAAGAAGGGCCGGAACCCTGTCCGCCTGTTCCGGCAGCCACATCATCACCTGCGCCTTGGCGGCTATAACGCGGGCGTACTCTTCCACGCCCACGCCGTCCAGCTCGGGCTGCGAAATATCGTCAAGGGCGGCCAGGGCCTGGACGGGGAGGTCCAGCTGCAGATAGGCAGCGGCCTTGTGCCGCTGGGCCGGCACCCACTCCCGGTCCGTGCGCTTGAGCATGTCCGCGTAGGCCAGGGCAAAGCGGGGGTCGAAAAGCTGCACAGCGGATTCGGCGGCGGCGAGCGCCAGAGCGGGGCTGAGTTCTGCCTCGCACTCATGCGTCCACGCCGCGAAATCCATAAGCTCGTCCACCGTCATGTCTGCCGGCTCCGGTTCCGTTCCCTGAAGGAGCTCGCTGCGCAGTTGGCGGCGCCGGGCAATGCTCAACCAGGAGCGAACGACGTCACCGATGTACTTCTCCCGCAGCGACACCCAGCGGTGGTCGGAGTCATCAATCTCCAGCAGTCCGGCGTCCTCCATGTCCGCCACCACATCGGCACTGTAAATGGCGGTGAGCCTGGACAATTCCACGCGCCGGGCGCAGGAGAGCATTTCGATGACTTCCCGGGTTTCCGGCCTCTCCCGTGACCACCGGGACCGGACAATGTCATCAAGGCTCGCCGCGCCGTCGAGCACCACTTTGTCGCGGAGAGTCCAGACAGAGTCGGACAGTACGAGGTTTCCGGAGAGCTTTTGTTCGGTGACCAGTGCCTTCAGCAGCAGCGGGTTGCCGCCCACCATGTGGTGGTAGGTGTTGACCAAGGAGGCAGAGACCCGGTGCCCCAGCAGGGACAGCAGCACCTGGCGGGTCTGCAGCTCATTGAGGTTGCTGAGCCGGACCTCCGTGAGGCGCCGGTCCGTGAGCAGCCAATGGAAGTCGGGGGGAAGATCACTGATCTTCGGTGCTACGGCGATGATTCTCGCGGTGCCGGTCAGGAGTACGTTCAGGAGCACCCCGGCACTCATGTCATCGATGCTTCCGGATGTATCCAGGGTGATGACGCAGGGGCGGCCGGCGGCATCGCTCCGGATCAGGGATGTGATGCCCCGCAGGATGGCGGTGGGCGAACCCATGTAGGCCTGCGGAAGGCGGGCCAGCAGGAAGGAAAGGCAGCCGTAGGGGGTGTTGGAGCCGGCCGGGCCGCTCCGGAGTTGCAGGGACCAGACATCAGGGCCAAGGTCCGTAATGGCAGCCCGGGCAAGGGATGATTTTCCCACACCGCGGCCGCCGGTGATCACAACGCCCAGGGAATTTTCACTTGTCAGAGCTGCCCGGACGGACTCAAGATTTGCGCTGCGGGCAGGGGCAGACCAATTTTGCCCTTCCGGCGCTCCGGAGGTTTCGGTCTGCAGCCCAACGTGGTGAGGTGTTGACCCACGTCCCCAGCTGAGTGGCTCGATTGACATGAACTTTTCCCCTACGTCCCGCGATAGCGGGATGTAGCCCCATTGCTCCCCCGCATAGGAGAAAGAGTACCCGCGGTGGAGACGAGGAAACAGGTGCGGGCGACTTTAAGTTTTTATGTTATCGCTCAGACTTCGCAGGATGGAACTTCTGCTGCGCAGCCACCAGCCCGTCCCGCACCAGCAACTCCACCGCATCGGCCCCCTCATCCAGGAGAAAGGGCAGTTCCTTGAGCTCGGCGGTACCGAAATCGCGCAGGACGAAGTCCGCGGTGTCCATCCGGCCCGGAGGCCTGCCCACCCCCACCCGGACGCGGAGGTAGTCCTTGGTCCCGAGCGCCTTGGAGATGTCGCGCAGTCCGTTGTGGCCGCCTTCTCCTCCGCCCAGCTTCAGCTTCACCGTGTTAAAAGGAATATCGATTTCGTCGTGCACGGCCACAACGTGGTCCGGTTCGATGCCGTAGAAGTTGGCCAGGGCCGAGACGGGTCCACCGGAGACGTTCATGTAGCTCATGGGTTTGGCCAGCACCACGCGGGGACCACCGATACCCAGCCGCCCTTCGACTACCTGGGCACGTGCCTTGTGTGTCTTGAAACCCGCCCCCATCCGGCCTGCGAGTTCATCGAGCACCATCTGCCCGATATTGTGCCTGTTGCCCTGGTACTGCAGCCCGGGGTTTCCGAGTCCAATGATCAGCCAGGTGTCAGTCATGGGTCAATCCTAAGGTGGCGGGTTGTTGCGGAGGTGGCGCTGGCAATGCGCTGCTGACATGCCAGTGGCCGGACCCCACGGGGATCCGGCCACTGCAATTATGCGGAATTACTCGGCTGCTGCCTCGGAAGAGCCTTCAGCGGCTTCCTCGGTGCCTTCCTCGGCGGACTCGGTAGCCTCGGAGATGTTCACCACGAGGGCATCGGCGTCGGCCAGCAGGACTGCGCCCTTGGGCAGGACCAGGTCCGAAGCGTGGATGTGCTCGCCGGCGGTGCGGCCTTCGATGCTCACCTCGACGGCCTCGGGCAGGTGCGTTGCCTCGGCCTCGAGGGAGATGACGGTGAGTTCCTGGTTGAAGACGTTGCCCGGAGCAAGTTCACCGACGACGTGGACGGGGACGTCAACGGTGACCTTCTCGCCCTGGCGGACGGTCAGGAGGTCGATGTGCTCGATGATCTGCTTGATCGGGTCGCGCTGCACGTCCTTGACCAGGGCAAGGTGGCCTTCGCCGTTGATGTCCAGGGACAGCAGGGCGTTGGCGGTGCGGACGGCCAGGGTGGTGGCCTTGGCGGGGAGGGTGACGTGGATGGGCTCTGCGCCGTGACCGTAGATGACGGCGGGGATCAGATTGGCCATCCGGGCGCGGCGGGCGTAGCCCTTGCCGAATTCGGTGCGCAGTTCTGCTGCGAGCTTCTGCTCAGACATGGAAATCTCCTTGAAACTAATCGGTGTTCAGCAAGGGCGGAGGTCTGTTGCGACCTTCAACGCCGGGCGGCTTCTGCCGGACCCACTTCGAAGGGAGATTCAGACCCAGTCGATAACGGAGACTGCGGACCGGTTACCGTGAGACGGTGACCGGCGCTCTCCCTCGCCAAGGTATCGGTGAAAATCTTACCAGCGCCGGACCCGATTACTGAAAACGGGCCGGCGCCGGTGGTTGCGGTCAGGCCTTGCCGTCGAAGAGGCTGGTGACGGAGCCGTCGTCGAACACTTCGCGGACGGCGCGTGCGATCAGCGGAGCGATGGACAGCACGGTCAGCTGCGGGAAGCGCTGGGCCGAGGAGAGCGGGAGGGTGTTGGTGACCACTACCTCACGGGCGCCTGATTCCGAGAGGCGCTGGGCGGCGGGTTCGGAGAAGACAGCATGCGTTGCGGCGATGATGACGTCCTTGGCCCCGGCATTCTTCAGCACGTTGACGGCGCCGGAGATGGTTCCGCCGGTGTCGATCATGTCGTCAATCAGGACACAGGTGCGGCCTTCGATCTGGCCCACCACAGTCTTTGACACGGCCTGGTTGGGAACGGTCAGGTCCCGGCTCTTGTGCACGAAGGCCAGCGGGGCGCCGCCCAACCGTTCGGCCCACTGCTCCGCGACGCGGACGCGGCCGGTGTCCGGGGAAACCACGGTGATGTTTTCGGCGTCCACGCGGGTCCGGATGTAGTCCGCCAGCAGGGGGATGGCCATCAGGTGGTCCACCGGACCGTCGAAGAAGCCCTGGATCTGGGAGGTGTGCAGGTCCACGCTCATGATGCGGTCGGCGCCGGCGGTTTTGTAAAGGTCTGCAACGAGGCGCGCCGAGATGGGCTCGCGGCCACGGCCCTTCTTGTCCTGGCGGGCGTAGGGGTAGAAGGGCGAAACAACGGTGATGCGCTTGGCGGAGGCCCGCTTCAGCGAATCGATCATGATCAGCTGTTCCATCAGCCAGTTGTTCAGCGGGGCCGGGTGCGCCTGGATCACGAAGGCATCGGTTCCGCGGACGCTTTCGCCGGCACGCACGTAGATCTCACCGTTGGCGAAGTCATAGGCGTCCACCGGCAGCAGTTCAGTGCCCAGCTCCTTGGCGATCTCCCGGGCCAGCTCGGGGTGGGCACGGCCGGTGGCCAGCACCAGCTTCTTTTCGCCGCGCGCCGTAATTTCGCTCATTATTGCTTGCCCTCTTCTGTAGATGCCGGGGTACTTGAGGAATCTGTGGTGGCTGCATGGGCCAGTTCGGCGGAGCGGGTTCCGGGCCGGTTGGCCTCCACCCAGCCTTCGGTGTTGCGCTGTGCAGCAACAGTCAGGGCGAGCGCGCCTGCCGGGACGTCCTTGCGGATCACCGTGCCGGCGCCGCTGTAGGCACCGTCCCCCACGGTGACCGGGGCTACAAAGACGGTATTGGAGCCTGTCCGCACGCCCGAGCCGATGACCGTGCGGTGCTTCTTCTCGCCGTCGTAATTGGCCGTGATGTTTCCGCAGCCGATGTTGGTGTCCTCACCGATCTCGGCGTCACCGGCGTAACCAAGGTGGGAGAGCTTGGAGCCGCGCCCGATGGTGACGTTCTTCGTCTCGTAGAAGGCGCCGATCTTGCCGCTCTCGCCCAGGACGGTGCCGGGGCGGAGGTAAGTAAAGGGGCCGACGGCGGCGTCCGGGCCGATGACCGCGCCGGAACCGTGGGTACGGACCACCTTGGCGCCTTCACCGACAGTGACGTCCGTCAGGGTGGTATCGGGTCCAACGACGGCGTCACGCGCTACACTCGTGGCGCCGTGCAGCTGGGTGTTGGGCAGGAGCCGGACGTCCTCATCCAGGGTCACCGAGGAATCGATCCACGTGGTGGACGGATCCACCACGGTGACGCCCGCCCGCATCCAGGCCTCCACGGTGCGGCGGTTCAGTTCAGCGCCGAGGGCGGCCAGCTGGACGCGGTCGTTCGCGCCTTCCACCTGCCAGCGGTCGGTGGTGACGACGGCGGCCACGCGCCCGCCTGCCTGCCTGGCCAAAGCGAGCACGTCGGTGAGGTACTTCTCGCCCTGCGAGTTGTCGGTGGTGACGTGGGCCAGGGCACTGCGGAGGACCGCGGCGTCGAAGGCGTAGATGCCGGAATTCACTTCACGGATGAGCCGCTCGGCATCGGAGGCGTCCTTGTGTTCCCGGATCCCGGTGACGGTGCCGTCTTCGCCGCGCAGGATCCGTCCGTATCCGGTGGCGTCGTCCAGGACCGCGGTGAGGACGGTGACCGCGTTGCCGTCGCGTTCGTGGGTGGCCACAAGCTCGGCCAGCAGTGCGCCCGAGAGAAGGGGCACATCGCCGTAGGTCACTACGACGGTTCCGGCGACGTCCTGTTCGGCGTCGAGGGCCTGCAGGGCCACCTCCACCGCACGGCCGGTGCCGGGGACGTCGTCCTGGTCCACGATCAGGGCGGCGGCATCGACGTCGGCGAGGTGGCGGGCCACCAGGTCGCGTTCGTGGCGGACCACCACGGCAAGCCTGCGAGGGTTGATGCTGCGTGCCGCCAGGAGGGCGTGGCCCACCATGGACCGCCCGCCGATCTCATGCAGGATCTTGGGGGTACGCGATTTCATCCGGGTACCGGCGCCTGCCGCCAGGACGATGACTGCGGCCGGACCGGTATTCTCGGGGATCACGTACGGGCTCTCCTTGCTTGGTTACGCTGGCGTTTGCGGTGTCCGGGCCACGCTGGGGCGGCACCGGTTGTCATGCTACTGAACATCCCCCGCACAGCAGTTCCGCCCATAGGACTCGAACCTATACTCCACGGCTCCAAAGGCCGGGGTGCTGCCATTACACCAGAGCGGACCGTGCCGGGCTCGAAGGCCCGGGCACAAGTCCCTATTTTGCCATGGGTTCGGGGCGCTGCGCGACACGGGGCGCTGCTCCCCCGCCTACCACCTGTTCCTGCCCCGTCCTCCGCCGTTGTTGCCGCGGTGTTCCCGCCGTTGATCCCGCCGTTGTTCCCGGCTGCGTGATGCCGGAAGGGCAGCACAATTAGTTGCCCAGGACCTCGGAGGCTTCCAGCCATTCGAGTTCGAGGGCGTCCTTTTCGTCGGCCAGGTCCTTGAGCTGCCTGTTTTGCTCGGCGAGGGCGTCAAAGTCGGACTCCCCGGTGCTTTTCACCATCTGGTCGTGGAGCTTTTTCTCCTGCTGCTCAAGTTTCTTGAGTTGGCGCTCGATCCTGTTGAGGGCCTTGCGGGCCTCGCGCTTTTCGGCTTCGGAAGGGCCTGCGGGTGCCGTAGCTGCAGCGGCTGTACCGGATGCTGCACCGGTGACGGGGTTGCCGCCGCCCGTAATGGTGGATCCGGCCAGCGCGGCCTCGCGCAGCTCCAGGTACTGGTCCACGCCACCGGGCAGGCCGCGGATTTTACCGTCCCCAAGGAGTGCCATCTGGTGGTCGGTGACACGCTCCAGGAGGTACCGGTCGTGGCTGACCACCACCAGGGTCCCGGGCCAGCCGTCCAATACGTCCTCAACGGCGGCGAGGGTATCGGTGTCGAGGTCGTTGGTGGGCTCATCGAGCATCAGCACGTTGGGCTCGCCCACCAGCAGCCGCAGCAGCTGCAGGCGGCGCCGCTCGCCACCGGAAAGGTCCCTGACGGGCGTCCACTGCTTTTCATTGGTGAAGCCAAGCTGCTCCACCAGTTGGCCGGCGCTGAATTCCTTGCCGCCCACGTTGAAGGACCGCTTCTCCCGCTCGATGACCTCAATGACGCGCAGGTCGGAGACGTCGTCGAGCTCCTTGACCTCCTGGGTGAGCACGGCGGTAACCACCGTCTTGCCGCGCTTGACCTTGCCGGCGTCGGGGGTGATTTCACCATTGAGGAGCTTCAGGAGGGTGGTCTTGCCTGCACCGTTGACGCCCACCAGGCCCAGGCGCTCACCGGGGGCCAGGCGGAGGGTGATGTTGTCGAAGAGCTTCCGCCCGTCGTCGCCACCCTTGAAGTCCAGGGAAACGTTCTCAAGGTCCAGCACGTCCTTGCCCTGGCGCGCGGTGGCCATTTTGCTCAATGCCATGGAATCCCGGGGCTCGGGTACGTCGGCGATCAGGGCATTGGCCGCCTCGATCCGGAACTTCGGCTTCGCGGTGCGCGCCGGAGCGCCGCGCCGCAGCCACGCGAGTTCCTTTTTCACCAGTTGCTGGCGTTTGCCTTCAACCACGGATGCCATCCGGTCCCGCTCCGCACGGGCCAGCACGTACGCCGCGTAGCCGCCCTCGAAGGGGTCCACGATCCCGTCGTGGACTTCCCAGGTCTTGTTGCAGACCTCGTCCAGGAACCAGCGGTCGTGGGTGACCACCAGGAATGCACCCTGGTTGGCGCGCCAGCGGCTCTTCAGGTGCTTGGACAGCCACGCCACACCCTCCACGTCCAGGTGGTTGGTGGGTTCGTCCAGCATGATGACGTCGTGGTCCTCAATGAGGAGCTTCGCCAGTGCCACGCGCCGTTTCTGCCCGCCGGACAGGGCGTGCACGTTGGCGTGCCAGTCGACGTCGGACACCAGCCCGCCCATGACCTCGCGGATCTGGGGGTTCCGCGCCCATTCATAGTCCGCCTGGTCCCCCACGATCGCGGCACCCACTGTGAGGTCGCCGTCGAGTACGTCGCTTTGGTCCAGGTACCCCACGTTGACGTCCCCGCGCTTGGTGACGCGGCCGGAATCGGGGGTGGAGCGCAGCGCCAGCAGGCGCATCAGGGTGGACTTTCCGTCGCCGTTCCGTCCCACCATGCCAATCCGGTCGCCCTCTTCAAGCCCGAGGGTGATGCCGTCCAGGACGGTGCGGGTCGCGTAGGAGACGGTGAGGTTCTCGCCGCCAAGAAGGTGTGCCAAAGGGAACTGCTTTCTGCTGCCGGAACGGTACGTCTTAGAGGAGTGTGTCGGAGATGATGCGCGCCCCGGGAACGGGGCCGTGGACGGCGAGGGCCGTCAATCCGTAGCGCCGCAGGTTTCCCGCCAGGCCTTCGGCAGCGACCGGGTCGTCGGCCAACAGCGCCACCGTGGGCCCTGAGCCCGAGACGATGCCTGCGATGGCACCGTGCGTTTCGCCGATGCCCAGCGTATCGCGCAGTGCAGGCGCCAGTTCGAAGGCGGCCCGCTGAAGGTCGTTGACCAGGACCCGGCTCAGCGCCTCCGCATCCCCGCCACGGAGGGCGGTGAGGATCTGCGGGTCCACACCGGTGGGCTCGTCAACGTCAATGCCTTCCGCAGCCCTCAGCCGGTCCAGCGTCCTGTAGACCTGGGGCGTCGGGAGGCCGTAGTCAGCGGTGACCAGGACCCAATCCGTCTGCGCCTTGGCCAGGGCCGGGGAAAGTTCGTCACCCAGCCCCAGGCCGACGGCGGTTCCGCCCAGCAGGGAAAAAGGCACGTCAGCGCCGAGCTCGGCAGCGAGGTGGGTGAGTTCCTCCCGGGACAGGCCGCTGTTCCAGAGTGCGTCGCAGGCCAGGAGGGTTGCGGCGGCATCCGCTGAGCCGCCGCCCATGCCGCCCGCCACGGGCACGCGTTTTGTGATCTCCAGGTGGACGCCCGTTGCTTGCTCGGAGACGTCGGCCATGATGGCTGCGGCCTTGTAGGCGAGGTTGTCCTGGTCCAGCGGGATGTGGACGGCGTCCAGGTCCAGGGTACTGTCCGGGCTGAGGCTGACGGTGATGCCCGGCGTTGCGGTGCTGGTGGCCGCGACCTCCTCATACAGGGAGACGGCGAGGTAGACGCTGGCCACCGAGTGGTAACCGTCCGGCCGCAGCGGACCCACGTCCAGGGAGACGTTGACCTTGCCCGGCGCCTTGGCCCGGACGGTCCTGGCGGCAAAGCGTCCCGGGATGGCGTTCATGGACGGGCCTCACGCGCTTCGGCGATCCTGGCGAAGGCTGCAATGTCTATGACTTCCCCGCGTGCCGTGGGGTCGACGCCGGCGGCAACGAGGCAGCGTTCCGCTTCCGGTGCACTGCCGGCCCAGCCCGCAAGGGCGGCGCGGAGGGTCTTGCGGCGCTGCGCGAACGCGGCGTCCACCACAGCGAAAACCTGCTCGCGCGTGGCGGTGGTGGCGGGAGGCTCATGGCGGGTGAAGGACACCAGCCCGGAATGGATCTTGGGTGCCGGCCAGAAGACGTTCATTCCAATGACGCCGGCCTTGCGCATGTGGCTGTACCAGGCGGCTTTTACGGACGGTACGCCGTAGATCTTTGATCCGGGCACCGCGGCGAGCCGGTCGGCCACCTCGTCCTGGACCATCACGAGGCCGTGCTGGAGGCTGGGGAAATGCTGCAGCAGGTGCAGTACAACGGGCACGGCCACGTTGTACGGCAGGTTCGCCACCAACGCAGTTGGCCGGACAGGGAGTTCGGTGACTTTCATGGCGTCGGCCTGGACCAGGTGGAAGCTTCCGACGGCGCCGGGGCGCCATTCCCGGACGGTTTCCGGGAGCTTGGCGGCGAGTACGGGGTCGATCTCCACTGCCACCACCGCGGCGGCTGCGTCCAGCAGGCCCAAAGTCAATGATCCGAGGCCAGGGCCCACTTCAAGCACTGTTTCGTCCGCTCCAACGCCGGCAGCGGACACGATCCGGCGGATGGTGTTGCCGTCGATCACAAAGTTCTGGCCCAGGGTCTTGGTAGGACGGACACCGATCTCTTCCGCCAGCCGGCGTATGTCGGAAGCACCAAACAGCGGTGCGGGCGCGGCGGGGATGGGTTCAGTCACCTAGGTATCCTATCCCGCATGCCGGTTCCGGCTGCCCGGGTTAAATGCCGCGGCCGGGCCCGGAAGACCCGGACCCGGCCGCTGCGCGAGACCGTGCAGTCACACCTTGTGTCAGCGACTGGCAGCCCAGCCGCAGCCCCACGGCTGCAGGCCGCGCTGTGCGTAGACACGGTTGGCGATGTCGATCTGCTGGGCCTTGGTGGCGAGGCTGGCGTTCGGGGCGTACGCGCCGCCGCCGGATCCGATCCAGGTCCGGATGTCGAACTGGAGGCCGCCGTAATAGCCGTTGCCGGTGTTGGCGGCCCAGTTTCCGCTCGATTCACACTGGGCGATTTTGTCCCACATGGCCTCGTTCATCATCGCGGGCGCCGCGGCTCCGGAATTAGCGGCGGTGCTGGCGCTGGCTGCGGGAGCGGCCTGGGGCACGGGCTTGGCCTTGGTTCCCACGGTGATCTTTTCGGTCACGGGCTCCGCGGTGACGGACTCGGTGACCAGGGTGCGCGACGCCTCGCGGCCGTCAACGAGCACCAGCTTGAAAGTCTTCTCCAGCTTGCCGGCCGAACCTGCCTGGGTGACTTCCTTTTCACCCTTCAAAAGCTCCGCACTTTCGACGGTTTCGGTTTTGAAGGGGACGTCCTCGGTGGTCACTGCGGTCTGGCCTGTGTCCACGCGGGAGACTTTGATCACCATGTTGTTGACCACGTGGGCGTTGGCGGGCTGCGAGGACCGGTCGCTGGCCCCGAGGGTCAGGCCGGCATCTTCCAGGACCTTGCCCACGGTGGCGGCGGTGGTGGTTGCGGTGTCCACCTTGCCGTCGGCAACAATGCTCACGGATTTGGGGGTGGAAATGGAAACGAAGGATCCTGCCACCGAAAGCTGCGCGTCCTTGGGGACCGAGACCGAGGAGGCGCTTGCCACGCCGAGTTCGGTCACCAGCCCGGCAACGTCCTGTGCTGTGGTGTTCACCGTTTTTTCGGAGCCGTCGAGGCTTACCTTGACTTCCTTGGCCTGGTTGACGTTGATAACCGTGCCGTTCCGGACGGTGGAGTCGATGGCCGGGGAAACCCGGTCCGCCGGCTTCAGTTCGAGGTTGGCGCTTTTGACAACCTGTCCCACTGTGCCACCGAAGGTTTGAACGGAAGTCACCTTGCCATCAACGTTGAGCGTGATGGTTTTGTTATTGCCCACGAAGGCTACGAGCCCCACCACCAGCGCGCAAAGCACCAGAAGCTGGGTTCCCACCTTGAAAAAGCTGAACTTGCCGTCCGTTGTGAAGAACTTGACCACGATTGCCCGTAACTTTAGCTCCGTCCGGGCACGGGGAGAGCACAATAAAATGCCCGGTACGTTCCCCTTGGAGGGGTAGTCCGGGCACCTTTGCGCCGCCATACTCCCCACAGCAGGCAGGCGGGAACAGCCTGGCAGATCCTGCTGGAAAGGGAGCGAACTTACCCGGTGGCCTTCCCCGACCCCGGCTAGTAGTTTCCCACTGTAACCGTAGCGTTATAAAGCGGCCAAGAAATTTGCATACCACGTATTCATCTGGGCCGTGAGGGGCGACGTGATCTTAATCCCAGGCTCCGTAAGCCCGTACGGTATTCCCGTTGATGTCGACACAGAGCCCGGCGAGGTCCCGGTTTGTCAATTCGGCCATGGCACGCACGGTGTACGGGACCATGTAGCTTGCGTTTGGCCGCCCCCGGTGGGGATGCGGAGTCAGGAAGGGAGCGTCGGTTTCCACCAGCAGGAGTTCGGGATCCGCAACGGCGAGCGCGGCCCGCAGGTTGGCCGCGTTCTTGAAAGTCAGCGTCCCGGCAAAGGACATCCACCAGCCTTCCCGGTTGCATGTTGCTGCCAGCTCCTCGTCACCGGAAAAGCAGTGGAAAACCACCCGTTCCGGGGCTCCTTCTTCCTTGAGTACCTGCACCACGTCAGCGTGCGCATCACGGTCATGAATCTGCAGGGTCAGGTCCAGCCGTTTGGCAATGTCGATGTGGCGGCGGAAAGAGTACCGCTGGTGGGCCAGCCCCTCGCCCTCGGTCCGGAAGAAATCGAGCCCGGTTTCGCCAATGGCACGGATCCTGGGATGGGCAGCCAGTTGCTCGATTTCCGCCAGCGCATCTTCCAGCTGGCCCCGCGCCGCGTACCGTGGAGCGTCGTTGGGGTGCAGCGCCACTGCCCCCAGCAGCCGCGCATCCAGATCCACCGCCCGGACGGTGAACCGGGATGATTCCAGGTCGCAGCCCACCTGCACGGCGCCCTGGACGCCTACGGCCTCAGCGGCATCGAGCGCTTCCTTGACCCCTACCGGCGCTTCTCCATCCGGAAAATCAAGGTGGGTGTGATTGTCCATGACCGGCACCGGCAGTGGTTCAGGAGCAGGAGGGAACTCCCGCTGCCGGGAACTTCCGGATTCCGGTGCGCCGCCGTCAACGGGAGCACGGTAAGCGGCAGGGATCAGCGGATTGCACATCCATCAAGCCTAGACCGACAGGATGCCCCATATTTGTTGGAACTCTCTGTCTGCCGGGGCAGTTGTGTTAGTAGTCTGGTACGAAGACGTGCGGACGCCCACCGATGGGCGAAGGCAGGGCCAGCTGTCCCGTCCAGGAGAACCCCGGGCTGAAAGGTTGCCGATGGAATCCCACCGACGCATTGCCAACGATGTGAGCGCTGCGAACGGGAATCTCGCGGGAATCGCGGAGCCGGTGAGCCACCTGAACGGTCACCGGCCCGTTGCCATGGCCGCTGGGCCTTTCCATGAGGCAAGCCAGAGGATCCTGGGCACCGTGAACACGGTGATCGACGGTAAATCGGACGCCGCGAAGCTCGCATTGACGGTCTTGCTCGCCCAGGGCCACCTGCTGCTCGAGGATGTGCCGGGTGTGGGCAAGACGCTCCTGGCCAAAACGCTCGCCAGGACCATCGACTGCACGGTCAACCGGATCCAGTTCACTCCGGACCTTCTCCCCTCCGATGTAACAGGCGTCTCCATTTACAACCAGTCCTCCAGGCTTTTCGAGTTCCGGCCCGGTGCAGTCTTCGCGAACATCGTCATCGGCGATGAAATCAACCGGGCGTCAGCGAAGACCCAGTCGGCGCTGCTCGAATGCATGGAAGAGCACCAGGTGACGGTGGACGGCCATTCCTACCGCCTTGACGAGCCGTTCATGGTGGTGGCAACGCAAAACCCCATCGAAATGGAGGGCACCTATCCCTTGCCGGAGGCCCAGCGGGACCGTTTTATGGCGCGGATCTCTATGGGCTACCCGGACAAGGAATCCGAGATCGAGATGCTGGAGACCCACCAGTCGGCGTCACCGCTGGCCAAGGTGTCCCCGGTGGTGACCACGGCTGAGGTGGCGGCGATGATCGCCACCGTCCAGCAGGTCTACGTCTCGCAGGCCGTTAAGGAATACACGGTGTCCGTGGGCCGGGCCACCCGTGAAAGCCCGCTGCTCCGCCTGGGCGCAAGCCCCCGGTCCATGCTGCAGCTGCTGCGCGCCGCGAAGGCCACTGCCGCGCTGGACGGCCGCGACTTTGTCCTTCCTGATGATGTGGTTGACGTTGCCGAAGCAGTCCTGGCGCACCGGATCATCCTGGACCGCAAAGCAGCGGGGGCAGGGGAAACCGCGCATAGCGTCCTGCGCGGCATTCTGTCCCGGCTGCCTGTCACGCAAAAGCCGTCGGATGCCGCGGCCAGGCCTTCCGCAACCGGACGGAACGCCCCCGTGGCAGGCTTGAGCAGGAACCACTAGGCGGACCTTCCATGGCGCTGCTGGACCGACTGCCCCGACACCTCTTCACCCCGCGCGGCTGGGGAATGCTGGCCGCAGGCGCCGCAGCACTCGCGGCTGCCCACGTCATGGGCCGCAGGGATCTGTTGAGCCTGGCTGTGCTCCTCTTCGTCCTCCCGCTGGTTTCCCTCGCCGGGATCCGGCTGGTCAAACCCCGCTTCCAGGTTTACCGGGAATTCAATCCCTCCCCGGTGGAAACGGCCGCGCCCACCACTGTCCGGCTCGCAGTGGCACGGACCGGAGCATCAGGCGGCCGGGCCACCATGGAAGAACGGCTGCCGCCGAGGTTCGGCGAGTCGCCCGCCTTCCGGTTCCCTTCCCGCTCAGCCACCGGCGGCACCAGCCGGTACGAGTACCACCTGTCCTCGGCCCAGCGCGGCCAGTTCCTGATCGGACCCGTGACCGCGGAGTTCACCGACCCGTTCGGGTTATCGCTGCATCGGCAGGCAATTGACGACGGCGACACGCTCACGGTGACGCCCGCCGCCGTCGTCCTTCCCTTGACCGGCCTGGCCGGCGCCCGGGGTAACGACGGCGTCACGGCCACGAGGATCCGGGCCAACCCCAGCGACGATGACGTGATGACTAGGGAGTACCGCCATGGGGATCCGATGCGCCGGGTCCACTGGGCCGCGACGGCGCGCCATGGCGAACTGATGGTGCGGCAGGAGGAATCCGTCACCACACCCGAGGCCACCATTATCCTGGACCACCGGTTCGCAGCGTTTTCCGGGAGCCCGGGGACACTTCCGGCAGCACATGCGGCCCAGGACGGCCACCCGATGATCAGCAGCGAGACGTTCGAGTGGGCCGTGGTTGCCGCCATGTCCATCAGCGCCCACCTTGCCGAGCGCAATTATGGCCTGCGCCTGCTGGATGTGCGCGGTGAACCGGCATTCCTGCGGTCGCCGTCGGCTCCGGAGCCCGAGCTGGAGGAGTACAGCGGGGCTTCCGGGCTCCAGTCCATCGGAGAAAGCCTGGCGGCCATCCAGCTCACGGGGCCCCACCACCTGCGCGGTGACGGTGCACGCAGGGACTTCTTCGGCGCCATGGACTCGCGCGGCCATCAGGAGGCGGGGCCCCCGCCTTTTGATGATCAGCTCATGGACAAGCTCTCCGCCCACCGCATGCGCGGACCGGTCATTGCTGTCCTGGGCAGGATCCCGGCACTGGAAGCCCTGTCGCTGGCCCCGGCCGCGGGCTACGGTACCAATGCCTTCGCCATCCTGGTGACAGAGCGGCCCGCGGAATGTGAGGACGCCCTCGAGAAGCTGCGGCAGGGAGGCTGGCGGGCAGCGGCAGTGGCACCACAGGTATCCGTGGCAGCCGCGTGGAACCAGTTCGACCAGGACCTCGCCGTGCCGGAACCCCCGGCGACGGAGGTCCGGCGCGGAGCAGGGGTGGCATGATGACCATTGCAC
Source organism: Arthrobacter sp. Ha26 (assembly GCF_059091705.1). Lineage (NCBI taxonomy): Bacteria > Bacillati > Actinomycetota > Actinomycetes > Micrococcales > Micrococcaceae > Arthrobacter > Arthrobacter sp. Ha26. The sequence continues at coordinate 113,041 of NZ_JBNHGX010000004.1, read as the reverse complement.
CAGCGAGAAATCCCGGGACCGGCCGGCAACAGCCTCCGCCCACCGCAACCATGGCAGGCCGCCGCGTGGGCGGCTACCCGTGGGTGATGGCGGGCTCCATTGCCTTCGCCGTAGCAGGCGCCGCTCTGTCACTGAACGGGGTATTGCGTGGCTGGGCGTGGTACTGGCCGGTCTTTACCACGGTGCTGGTGATCAGCCTTACCCTTGCTGCGTTGCGTTCGGTCAGGGCACAACCTGTGGTGGTCACAGCCGGCGGATTCCTCTCCCTGGCCGCCATCCTGACACTGACGTTCTTCCGGAGCACCAGTTTCGCGGGCATCGTCCCCACCGGAGCCAGCCTGGCCGAGCTGGACCGGCTGATACGCCGCGCCAGTGAAACCGTGCTCTCTGAAACTTCGCCCGTGGCCCCCAACGTTGGCATCGTGATGGTGATCTGCGCCGTGCTGGGCCTGGCCGTCATCCTGGTGGACGCCCTGGCCGTGCCGCTGGGCATGCCTGCCGCCACCGGAATGGGGCTGCTGGCCATCTTGGTGGTGCCCGCGATGATCAAGCCCCAGAGCGTGGGCTTTTGGGGTTTCACTGCCGCTGTTGCCGGGTATCTGATGATCCTGGCATGCAGCCAGTGGTACGTTCCGGACGCGCGAACCCAGACGGACTCCGTGCGAAGCCCCGGCCAGGGGCGAAGGGCAGTCCTGACCGGCGTCGTCGCGGTGGCCGCCACCCTGGTGCTGCCGCTGGCCATTCCCGGATTCGACCAGGGCACTTTCCCGCAAGGCTCCCGCATCAATCCCTGGGGCACCTCCACCGGGCTGAACCCCATGATCACGCTGGGCAACAGCTTGCGGACCCCTGCCGGGAGCGGCCGGATCACCTACGCCACCAACTCCCCTGCCCCGCTGTACCTGCGCTCCGTCACCGTGGACAATTTCGACGGCGACTCCTGGGGCCCCGATGACCGCAACGCTTCCCGCCGCCCCTTGGGGAACCAGATCGAACCGGGCTACGCGGTGTCCGAGGAGCAGCAACTGGTCACCGCCATAGACACCGGAACGTTCACCAGCCCGTACCTGCCGGTTCCCTACGCGCCGGAATCGGTGCGCGGCCTCGAGGGGCGGTGGACCTGGGACCCTGCCACACTGAGCATCAAGGGAACGGACACCACGTCACGCCGGCAGGAATACCTGGTCACGTCCACTGTTCCCAAGCTGACGGCCGGGGTGCTGGCCAGGTCTTCGGCACCCGTGCAGGGCATCGCGGAGGACTTCAGCAGGATTCCGGGCAACGTTCCGGACATCGTCCGGACCACGGCGAACACCGTGGCCGGTTCCAGCCCCACGTCCTACGACAAAGCGATGGCCATCCAGAAGTACCTTCGGTCAGCGCAGTTCACCTACTCGCTGCAGTCTCCTGTGCAGGGCGGCTACGACGGAAACGGCCTCTCGGTCCTTGCCGATTTCCTGAACCGGAAGAGCGGCTATTGCATCCACTACGCTTCCGCCATGGCCGTGATGGCCAGGCTTGAGGGCATCCCCAGCCGGATCGCCGTGGGCTACGCCCCGGGCAGGCTGACCGGCGCCACCGTATCCGTTGCCGGCCAGGGTGCGCTGCCGGAGTACGAGGTGGATGCCCGGGACGCGCACGCCTGGCCGGAGCTCTACTTCCAGGGCCTTGGCTGGGTGCCGTTCGAGCCCACCCCGTCCCGCGGTGTGGTGCCGGACTATGCCACCGAGAGCTCCGCTTCCTCAATTCCGGACTCGACGGACAACAACGACGACCTGATCCCGGACAGCACGCCTGCTCCGTCTCCGGCACCGAGTGCCGTCCCGCTGCCCGGTTCGGGTGCCGGTGGAACCACGGACACCGGGAGCCAGCTGCTGCCCTGGCTGCTCGGCGCCGGCGTACTGTTCGGAGCCGCCCTGCTTGCGGCCTCCCCCAGGCTGGTCCGGACAGGCATCCGGGCACGGCGGCTCCGGGCTCCCGACCAGGGCTCGGCCGTGCCGCTGGCCTGGAAGGAAATGGTTGATCTGGGCACCGACTACGGCCTGCCGCCCGAGCCAAGCGAAACCCCGCGCGGTTACTCCGCCCGGCTTCGGGGCTCCGCCCTGATGGGCGAACCGGGCGGGATGGACGAGGCAGCCCACCAGGCCGCAGCGGCGCTGACTGCCGACTTCGAACGCCAGAAGTACGGGCCCCCGTTGGTCAGCGTCCAGGAGGCCGCAGGGGAGGCCGGAACGAGACCGGGCCTCCCCCCGCACAACGCCGTGACCGCCGCTCGTATAGCGGCTCTCGAGTCTGCGTTGCACGCCAATGCCTCCACCCTGCGGCGGTTTCGCGCGGTGTGGTTGCCGCCGTCGTTGGTGGGACGGTTGGGAAGCCTGCTGGCGGCGCCCTTCAAGGCGGCAGGGGCTGCGGCGGGCAAAGCAGCGAAAGCCGCCGCGCGCACCTGGCCGGCACGCTGGTCCGGACACTCCTGATACAGGTGTTCCGGATCCAGTCGTTGGGGGTCCAGGGCGGGCGGCGGCTTTCGCCGGCAGGGTAAGGTACTAGCCGGCGTAGGGGTCGGCGATGCCGATGTACTGGGTGTAGAGGTATTCCTCGATGCCTTCGAGGCCGCCTTCGCGGCCCAGGCCGGACTGCTTCACGCCGCCGAACGGCGCGGCGGCGTTGGAAATGACGCCGGCGTTCAGGCCGAGCATTCCGGTTTCGAGTTTTTCGCCCATCCGGATGCCACGGTTGAGGTCCTTGGTGAAGACGTAGGCGACCAGCCCGTATTCGGTGTTGTTGGCCAGGCGCACCGCGTCATCTTCGCTGCTGAAGGTGGTGATGGGGGCGACGGGGCCGAAGATTTCCTCGGACAGGATGCGGGTGCCTTCGGTGACGCCGGACAGGATGGTGGGCTGGTAGAAGTAGCCAGGCCCGTCAACCGGAGCGCCGCCCACTACTGCCTTCGCGCCGGAGGCAACGGCGTCGGACACCAGTTCGTGGACCTTGTCCCGGCTCTTGGCATCGATCAGCGGACCCACCTTGGACTCCGGCTCGGTGCCCCGGGCCGTGGTCATCTCCCGCATCTTCGCCGCGAACTTCTCGGCGAACTCCGCAGCAACTGATTCGTGCACGATGAACCGGTTGGCAGCGGTGCAGGCCTCGCCCATGTTCCGCAGCTTGGCAAGCATGGCGCCGGCGACGGCGGCGTCCAGGTCGGCGTCCTCAAAGACCACGAACGGGGCGTTGCCACCAAGTTCCATGGAGGTCCGCAGCACAGTTTCGGAGGCGTCGGACAGCAGCCGGCGGCCCACCTCGGTGGAGCCGGTGAAGGAGAGCTTGCGGAGCCGGGAGTCCTTGATCAGCGGGCCCGTGGTGGCGCCGGCCGTGGAGGTGGGGATGACGTTCAGGACGCCGGCGGGCAGGCCGGCCTCCTGCATGACAGCGGCGAACAGCTGGGAAGTCAGCGGCGTCAGGTTTGCGGACTTCAGCACCATGGTGCAGCCGGCGGCGACGGCCGGGGCAATCTTGCGCGTGGCCATGGCCAGCGGGAAGTTCCACGGGGTGATCAGCAGGCAGGGGCCCACCGGTTTCTTGGTCACCAGCAGCCGGGACTTGCCGTCCGGGGAGACGGAGTAACGGCCGAAAGCACGGACAGCCTCTTCGGAGAACCAGCGCAGGAACTCGGCCCCATAGGTCACCTCACCGCGGGCTTCGGCCAGGGGCTTGCCCATCTCCATGGTCATCAGCAGCGCGAAGTCCTCGGCCCGCTCGGTGACCAGGTCAAAGGCACGGCGCAGGATCTCGCCGCGCTCCCGCGGCGGGACCTTCGCCCAGGACTCCTGCGCGGCAGCAGCGGCATCCAGGGCCGCGGCACCATCCTCAGGACCGGCGTCGGCAATGCTCAACAGCACCTTGCCCGTGGCCGGATCCTCGACGTCGAACGTCTTGCCGGAAGCGGCGTCCCGCCACTCACCGTTGATCAGCAGGCCGGTGGGAACAGAGGCCAGAAGGGCGCTTTCGCGCTCTGCGGAAACGGCCGGCTGTGCAATGACAGTCACGATGACTCCCTCGTCAGTAGGGTTGTTGCAGCCCGCCGGCAGGCGGCCGGAATAGCCGCGGCGGTACGGGCTGATTAGTTGCCAGACTACTGCCGGGCAAGCGGCCGGTCTACGCCTTTACGCACTACCTCCAAACGAGGATGCTGTGCACCTGCACAGCACGGTGGAGGGCGCCAAGGGTGCTCAGCGGGCAGCCAAAACCGCCGAATAAAGCTCCCGTTTGCTCACGCGGACGTCCTCCGCGACCGCTGCCACGGCTTCCTTGAGCCGGATCCCCTGCGCCACCAGCTCATTAACGGCAGCCACGTGGTCCTCGGGCGTCCCGGCGGCCTGTTCGGGGGCGCCGGCCAGGACCACGGCAATCTCACCGCGGACCTCCGTGCCCTCAGCCCACTGCAGGAGTTCGGAAAGGGAGCCGCGAATCACTTCTTCGTACGTTTTGGTCAGTTCGCGGCACACCGCGACACGGCGGTCAGGGCCGAAGCGCTCCCGCAGGGCCCGCAGCATCGCTTCGAGCCGGTGCGGCGCCTCGAAGAACACCATGGTGCGCCGCTCCGCTGACAGGTCCGCCAGCCGCGATGCCCGTTCACCGGCCTTCCGCGGCAGGAATCCTTCAAAACAGAAACGGTCGGTGGGCAGGCCGGACAGCGCCAAGGCTGTCAGCACCGCGGACGGCCCGGGAACGGCAGTGACGGTAATGCCGGCGGCCACGGCGCCCTCCACCAAGCGAAAGCCGGGATCCGAAACCGCGGGCATTCCCGCGTCGGTGACCATGACCAGGGTCTTGCCCGCCCTCACCTGATCGAGGAGCTCAGCGGTCTTGGTGGCCTCGTTGTGCTCGTGGTAGCTGATGACGCGGCCTGCCACCGTGACCCCCAGGCTCTGCACCAGGCGGTGCAGCCGGCGGGTGTCCTCGGCCGCAACGATGTCCGCCGTCGCCAGCAGGTCCACGAGGCGGGCCGAGGCATCGCCGGTGTTGCCGATGGGCGTAGCGGCGAGCACGATCCTCCCGGCTCCCTGCCCTGGAGCGGCAACAGCTCCCGCATCCGCGGCAGGCTCTCCACCCGCCCAGCCGGGGGTTGCAGGGCCGGAATCGGGGAAAGTGCTGGGGTTAGGGTCCACGCCACCAGCCTACTGCTGCGGGCGCTGCCAGCCGCAAAAGGTAGCATGGGGCTCGTGACGCAGACCTCGACGCGGCCAGCCGGACCCGGACACGCCGCCGGGGCGTCCAGCAGTACCACCCCTGCGGGCCGGCCCGGAAACGGTCCGGCACGGCCCTGGATCAGCCGGCCGGCCGAAGCGTTCACTGCCGAAGCCCTCCGCACCCGGCTGCTGGGCGGGCAGCCCTGGCGAGGGTACCCATTGTCGCTGCGGCTGTGGTTCGTGCTGGTGCCTGTCCTGACGGCCGCCGCAGGCGGGGTCCTCCGCTTCATCCGGCTGGACGCGCCGCACAAGCTGGTCTTCGACGAAACCTATTACGTCAAGGACGCCTACTCGTACCTGGTGAGCGGCTATGAACGTGCCTGGCCGGACAAGGCGAACGATTTCTTCAACGCCGGCAACCCCGGCGTGCTCCTGGATTCGCCCGAATACGTGGTCCATCCGCCGGTGGGAAAGTGGATGATCGCCGCCGGAATGTGGCTCTTCGGCGCGGACAGCTCCTTCGGCTGGCGCTTCTCGGCCGCCTTGACCGGAACCCTGTCCATCCTGCTCCTGTCGCTGATCGCACTGAAGCTCTTCGGGTCCCTTCCCCTGGCGGGAGCGGCCGGCCTCCTGCTGGCCGTGGACGGCCACCACCTGGTAATGTCCCGGACATCGCTGCTGGACATCTTCCTGATGTTCTGGGTCCTTGCCGCGTTCGGCGCCTTGCTGCTGGACCGGGATGACGGACGACGCCGGCTGGCGGCCCGGCTGGGCAGGGTGGCGGAGCTCGGTGGAGGCCGTCCCACTCCGGCACAGCTCATGTCGGGCCCGTGGCTGGGGATCCGCTGGTGGCGGATAGCGGCAGGCGCCTGCCTGGGGCTCGCCGTGGGGACCAAGTGGTCCGGACTGTTCTTCCTGGCCGGGTTCGGCATTCTCACCGTGCTGTGGGACCTCAACGCGCGGCGGGTGGCGGGCATCCGCGGCTGGATCAGCGGTGGCATCATCAAGGACGGTCTCCCGGCGTTCCTGGGCGTGGTTCCGGTTGCCGCCCTGGTGTACGCCGCGAGCTGGACGGGCTGGTTCCGTTCGAGTGACGCCTACTTCCGCCGTTGGGCGCAAAGCAACCCCTCAGCCGAGTGGGGATGGCTGCCCGATTCGGTCCGGTCCCTGGCCCACTACCACCTGGAGGCGTACAAATTCCACCAGGGCCTGGGCTCGGAGCATCCCTACGAGGCCAGCGCCTGGAGCTGGCTGGTAATGGGCCGGCCGACGTCGTTCTTTTATGAATCCCCCGAACGCGGCACCCCGGGCTGCGACTTCGACAGGTGCACCTCTGCCATCCTGTCGGTGGGGAACCCGCTGATCTGGTGGACGGCAGCCGTTTCGCTGGTGGTCCTTCTGTTCTGGTGGGCCGGACGCCGCGACTGGCGTGCCGGGGCCGTGCTGGCAGGCGTCGCTGCCGGGTACCTGCCCTGGTTCATGTACCCCGAACGGACCATGTTCTTCTTTTACGCCGTGTCCTTCGAGCCGTTCCTGGTGCTGGCGCTGGTCTATTGCCTGGGGCTGGTCCTGGGGAAGACCACCGATCCCCCGTGGCGCCGCCGGTCCGGGCTGTACCTGGTGGTCCTGTTTGTGGCGGCGGCAATGATGTTGTCAGCCTTCTTCTATCCGGTGTGGGCAGCCGAAATCATCCCGTACCAGGAGTGGAGACTTCGAATGTGGATGCCGTCCTGGATCTAGGGCAGGATGTCAAAAGACCTTGGAACGAGCCGCTGCCGCGGCGTGGCAGCGGAACGGAGACCTGCTGTGAGAGAAGCGAGCACCGAACTGCTGGTTGAGCTTGACGCCGCCAGCAACGTTACGGACCTGCTGCTGGAACAGCAGGCCGCGAACCCGGCCCACGCCTTGTACCGGCGCAAGGGGCGCAACGGCTGGGTGGACGTGCCCGCGCAGAAATTCCTGCAGGACGTCAGTGCCCTGGCCAAGGGCCTTATCGCCGGCGGCCTCGAGCCCGGTGACACCGTGGCCGTTATGTCGGCCACCTCCTACGAGTGGACGCTCGTGGATTTCGCCATCTGGTTTGCCGGCGGCGTGACCGTTCCCATCTACGAAACATCCTCCGCCAGCCAGGTGGAATGGATCCTGCACGACGCCGGCGTCCGGCGCGTGTTCGCGGAAGACCGCGCCAAGGCGGAGCTGGCGGCAGGCGTCCTGGCCGGTTCACCCCTGCTGCGGGACCGCCTGGTCAACGTGGTCCGGATGGAGTCCGACGGCGCTGCCCCCAATCTCGCCAGCCTCGCCGCCGCCGGAACGGGTGTCACGGATGCAGAGCTGGAACGGCACAGGAGCCGGGCCGGGCTGGACGACGTTGCCTCCCTGGTCTACACCTCCGGAACCACGGGCAAGCCCAAGGGTTGCGAAATCACCCATGGCAACTTCGCCCTGGTGGCCAAGAACATTGTTGCTTTCCTTCCCGAACTGCTTCTCCAGGAACAGGCCCGGACTCTGATGTTCCTGCCCCTCGCCCACGTGCTGGCCCGTGCGGTGCAGATAGTCTGCCTGACAGCGGGAGCCACCGTGGGGCACTCGCCAGGCGCGGCCGGGCTGCTGGAAGACCTGGGCTCCTTCCGGCCCACCTTCCTGCTGGTGGTTCCGCGGATCTTCGAAAAGGTACGTGCCACTGCGGCGCACAAGGCTGCCGCAGGGGGCAAAGCCCGGCTGTTCAGCGCCGCCGCTGCCACGGCCATTGAATACTCCAGGGCGGAGGACCGTCGAGCCCGCGGCGAGGGCGGCGGCCCCGGCTTGTTGTGCCGCATCCGCCACGGGATTTTCGACAGGCTGCTTTATCCGCGGCTTCGCCAGGCGATGGGCGGGCACGTGGGGTACACCGTTTCCGGCGCCAGCCCGCTGAACCTTGAGGACGCGCATTTCTTCCGCGGGGCGGGCATCCCGGTACTCGAAGGGTACGGCCTGACAGAAACCACGGCGCCCTGCACGGTAAATGCCCCGTCGCGCACCAAGGTGGGATCTGTGGGAATCCCTATTCCGGGCACTACCGTCCGGGTGGCCGAAGACGGCGAAATCCTGGTGAAGGGGATCGGCGTTTTCCGGGGCTATCACGCCAACCAGGCCGCAAATGCCGAGGCGTTTGTGGACGGGTTCTTCCGCACCGGTGACCTTGGCCACCTGGACCCCGAAGGCTTCCTCACCGTTACAGGGCGAAAGAAGGAAATGCTGGTCACGGCCGGCGGCAAAAACGTGGCACCCGGACCACTTGAGGAGAAGATTCGAACACACCAACTGGTGGGCCACGCCGTGGTGGTGGGTGACGGCAAGCCATTTGTCTCAGCCTTGGTGACCCTCGATCCGGAGGGCCTGCAAGACTGGCACTCGGAACGCGGCCTGCCATCCCGGTCCATCCGCGAGGCGGCCGGCGATCCGCAGGTAGTGGCCGCAGTGCAGGAAGCGGTGGACCAGGCGAACCTGCTGGTGTCCAAGGCGGAGTCCATCCGCAGGGTCGCCATACTGGATACCGAATTCACGGTGGACTCAGGTCACCTCACGCCCTCGCTCAAGGTCAAGCGCAACGCCGTGGTGCGCGATTTCCAGGCAGAAATCGGCAAACTTTACGCCTGATCGGCGCTCTGCTCCCCTGCCGCTGCAGGCTCATCCTTCACCAGGCCCCGCCGCCGGCGGGTTGGCCAGGTGAGGATCAGCGTCACGAGAGCGGTGAGCAGTACCAGCGCCGCGATCACCATTCCGGCGTCAATCCAGAACTGGCCGGGGAACAGCCGGATCAGGGTGTCGTCGAGGCTGAACGTCCAGGAGCCCTCTGCGAAGAAGATCCGGTGGAACTCCGTGAAGAACTGCTGCCATCCCACCACTGCCAATGCCCCCAGGCCCAGAATCAGCACCAGAGTGATGATGGACCCCGCAAACAGGCCCCTCCTGACACCCCCGGAACTGCGCTTGCGCAGGTACAGGATGGCGATCAGGCTAACCAGCACCAGCAGCACACCCGCACCGAAGGTGGAAAGGATCACCAGCTTGACGTCCGCCATATGGCTGACTTCGCCGTCCTTGAACAGCTTGTCGCCGCTGCGGTGCACCAGGTCTCCGAGGTAGCGCGGGCCGGCCCAGTTCGTCAGGTAATCCACGGCGTAGGAGCCGTAGGTCATCCTGTCGTCGGTGCTGAACCCATAGCCGTCGCCGGGAAATCCGGGCCGGTTGTATTCCACCCACAGGAACAACGGAGTGGTCACCGCCCGGACGGCGACGATCAGCAGAACCAGCGGGAAGAAGATGGCCAGCAGGACCTGCATCACCCGTGGAGCCACCGGCTTGGCGTTGGCAGCGCTCTCCCGCTGGGCATTGCGGCGCTCCACCTCTTCCTGTGGCGGACGGACCTGCAGGGCTGAGGTGGGAAGTTGCTCCCGGAAAACAGGTGAGCTTCCGTGGCCCGAGGTGGATCCGGGCTCTTCGACGGCGGCCTCGGCGGCTTTGCGGTCAGCACGGCTTTCCGGCTGACCCGCCTTGCCTGCGCGTGCGGCCGCCGGGCCGGCGGTGCCCGGGGCAGCCGGGCCTGTGGCGACGGGAGCCTGCGCCTCCGTTGAGCCGTGGGAGGTGGCAAAAGCGTCAGGCTCCGCGGTGCTGCGGCGGGCGGAATCGGCGTCGTCCTTCGCGGCCTTCTCTGACCGGCTTTCGGGTGCCGCAGTGCCGCCGGTCATCCAGGAGAATGCCGGCTCGTCGGAATCACCGGCCGTGTCCAGGATCGGGTCCGGCTGCGGCTCGGCGCGCCGGGCGCGGGCAGGAGTTTCGTCTTTCACAGCAGCGTCCACTTCCGTTGGCTCTTCGCGCCAGGTTCCGGGTCCGCCGGCGCGCTTTCTCTGTTGACGAGCCTACCGTCCGGGATTCCGGCTGGGCGAGGAACCACCCCGGACGGATTACAACGATTCAGGCAGCGATTTCGGAATCGCCTGCATCCTCCCGGCGCAAGTCACCGCGTTCCCCTGCCAGGTAGGCGGGCCGGCCACACACCATAACGTAGAGCCAGTACCCGGCCAGCACGCAGGCCCCGATAGCGATCTTGGCCCAGACCGGCAGCGGGCTGGGTGTCACGAACCCTTCCACGAGGCCGGAGACGAACAGCACCATTACCAGGCCCAGGGCCACGGTGATCAGGGACCGGCCTTCCTCGGCCACCGCCCTTCCCCGGGTGCGCGCGCCCGGGGAAACCATGGCCCAGAAAATCCGCAGGCCCGCGGCGCACGCAATAAATACTGCCGTGAGCTCCATGAGGCCGTGCGGCAGGATATAGCTGAAGAAGACATCTGTTTTGCCGGCTGCGGCGAAGATGCCGGCGGCAATCCCTACCCCTTGGGCGTTGGCAAACAGGATCATCGGGACCCAGACACCCGTGATTCCCAGGGCCACGGCCTGCGCGCTGATCCAGGCGTTGTTGGTCCAGACGGCGCCGGCAAAGGAGGCGGCAGGGTTTTCCGAGTAATAGTTGATGAAGTCGTCCTCGACATACTGCCGGGCCGCCGCTTCGGATGCCACCGCCCGCAACGCCTCAGGGCTTCCGCCGATCCACAGCGCATAGGCTGTCGCGATGAGGACAAAGGCGGCACCGCAGGCCAGAGTAAGCCACGTGAGCCGGTAGAACGCAGCAGGAAGGGCAACTACGAAGAACCGCGCCAGGTCCGCCATCACGTTGGACCGCGCCCCCGTGAAACGGGTCCTCGCCTGCGCAAGCGTGGCCGAGAGGGACGCCGAAAGACCGCTTTCGGGAGCCACGGACCGGATGAGGGACAGGTGCGCGGATGTGGACTGGTACAGGCCCAGCAGTTCGTCAGCTTCTGCCCCGGTGAGCCTTGCCTTGTAGGCGAGTTCGTGCAGCCGGGACCACTTGTCCGCATTAACGGCGGAGAACGCGTCCATATCCACGGCATCAGCCTAGCGCCCGGCACTAGAATTGCGACTGCAACGACGGCTGCGAGGAACAGGAACCAGAGTGAGTTCAATCGTCACGGGCGAGGCAGTTGTCCTGGAATTGCGTCCGGCCTCCTTCGCGGCCCGCGCGCTGGGCCTGCTCCTGGACATGGCGTTGAGCATCGCGCTGCTGGTGGTGATCCTGATAGGGCTGTCGGCCGCCGGGGAGGACCTGGACGAAGCCGCCTTGCGTGCGCTGGTCCTTGCCAGTGTGGTCTTCTGCCTAGTGATCGTTCCGGTGGCGATCGAGACCCTGAGCCGCGGACTCTCGCTGGGTAAACTTGCAGCCGGCCTGCGGGTGGTCAGGGAAGACGGCGGCGCCATCCGTTTCCGCCATGCCCTGATCCGCGGCCTGACCGGCTTCCTCGAAATCTACTTGACCTTCGGTGGCCTTGCCATTGCCGTGGCCCTCTTCAACGACAGGTCGCGGCGGCTGGGCGACCTGATGGCCGGGACCTATGCCATCCGCAGCCGGGTGCCTGTGGAACCAGCCACGGCGGTGTTCGTTCCGCCCAGGCTGCAGCCATGGGCTGCTGCGGCGGATATCGGCAGGATCCCGGATGCGACGGCGCGGCGGGCATCCCAGTTCATCCGGCAGGCCGGCCGGATGGCACCGTTGTCCCGGGCCGGAATGGCTGCATCAATCGCCACTGAGCTCGCGGCCCATGTGGCACCTCCCCCGCCGCCAGGAACCAGCCCTGATGACTACCTTGCCGCCGTCGTCGCTGAACGGCGGAGCAGGGAGCTGGCCAGGCTGGGCACTGCACGACGACGGAGCGCTGAGACGGGCGAGCGGCTGCAGCGGCTGCCGTTCAGCAGTTAGCCCCCGCCTCCGTGCGCTAGTTGTCGTATTCAGCCCAAGGGATGTTCCAGTCGCCGAAGCCGTCCGTGTGGGCGGCGTAGTCGCCCTCGGTGTTGACGATCTGGACCACGTCGCCGGTGCCCATGTTGTCGAAGACCCAGGCAGCGCCGTCGGGAGCGAATCCGATGCAGCCATGCGAGACGTTCGTGTTGCCGATGAACGGGAACGCGGACGGCAGGGCCTGGTGGATGTAGGCGCCGCTGAGGGTCAGCCGGATGGTGTACTCGACGTCCACGTCGCCGTAATAGGCGGGGTCGTCCGGCTTCAGTCCGATGCTCGAGGCCCGGAAGTGGTCATAGCGCTTCTTCTCCATCAATACGCCATACCCCCGTGCCGACGGGAAGCGCTTGTCCCCCATGCTGACCGGGAGCGTTTTGACCACCTGGTCGTTGACGCTCAGCGTGAAGGTATGGGCAGAAGCGTCCGCCACCGCCACCTTCTTGTCACCAATGGAGACGTTCACCTTTTTGTTGAAGTTGGCGATCTGGCCGTTGCCCAAATCCACACCGAACAGCTTCATGTCCATGGTGAGGGTGGAATTTGCCGCCCAGAAGTTTTCTGCCCGGTACCGGACCATGGTGTCGCTGTACCAGTGGAAAGCGCCCGTCTGGCCTGCGCTGCTGGAAATGGTGATGGCCTTCTCCACGGCGTCACGGTTGGTGACGGGTTCGCTGAAGATGATCTGCAGCGGCTGCCCCACACCCACCTTCATGCCGTCCAAGGGGTAGACGGCAGCATCCGCTTCATGGGAGCTGGAGACGGTGCTGAACGTTTGCGTGGTGCTGGTTTCCCGTCCGGCACTGTCCTTGACCACGTAGGTGTAGCTGTAGTCCGTGTTGAACTTCAATGCTCCTGCCGCCGTCCAGCCGGTGCCGCCGGCGTCGATGCTGCCTTCCACGGTCTCGCCGGCGGTGCTGGTGAGCGTGACGCGTTCGATGGTCCCGTTGGTCACTTTCAGCGAAACGGGCGCGGCAGGGTTGACCTGCTTGGCACCGTTGGCGGGGGCGGCGTCCAGTTTCACGGGCGCGATCACCGGCAACGCGGCACCTGGAGATGTGCGGACGGCGGAGCCTGCCTCGGATTCGATGGCGCCGCGGGCTGCTCCCGGGGCTACAGCGGCGAACACGCCGCCCATGGCGGCGAGGAGGCATACTGCCACCACCAAAAGAATTTTTTTGGCTCCGCCGGCACGGCGACGCTTGACTTCAGGCTCCATATTTTGATCCTAGGCGCAGAAAGTAACAGCCCGGGTGCGCGCGGCACCCGGGCACTTTACTTCTTAGTAACGATAGTGCTCGGGCTTGTAGGGACCTGCCACATCGAGGTCCAGGTACTCGGCCTGGTCCTTGGTCAGCTCGGTGAGCTCCACGCCCAGGGCATCAAGATGCAGGCGTGCCACCTTTTCGTCCAGAACCTTGGGCAGGACGTAGACCTGGTTTTCGTACTCGCGTTCTCCCTCGGGCTGGTCCTTCTTGGTCCACAGCTCGATCTGGGCGATGGTCTGGTTGGCGAACGAGTTGCTCATCACGAAGGACGGGTGTCCCGTGGCGTTGCCCAGGTTCAGCAGCCGGCCTTCCGAGAGGACGATGATGGATCGCTCGGCGGCGGTTCCCTCGTCAAAGACCCATTCGTGGACCTGCGGCTTGATCTCCACCTTCTTGATGCCCGGGACCTTCGCGAGCCCGGCCATGTCGATCTCGTTGTCGAAGTGGCCGATATTGCCCACGATCGCCTTGTTCTTCATGCCCGCCATGTGCTCGGCCATAATGACGTCCTTGTTGCCCGTGGTGGTGATGAAGATGTCTCCCTGGGCCAGCACGGATTCAAGTTTTGCCACCTGGTAGCCGTCCATCGCCGCCTGCAGTGCGCAGATGGGGTCGATCTCGGTGACGATGACGCGGGAGCCCTGGCCGCGCAGGGCCTCCGCTGCGCCCTTGCCGACGTCGCCGTAACCGCAGACGACGGCGACCTTGCCGCCCATGAGAACATCGGTGGCGCGGTTGATACCGTCCGGAAGGGAGTGCCGGATTCCGTACTTGTTGTCGAACTTGCTCTTGGTGACGGAGTCGTTGACGTTGATCGCGGGGAACAGCAGCTTGCCCTGCTCAGCCAGCTGGTACAGGCGGTGCACGCCGGTGGTGGTTTCCTCGCTGACGCCCTTGATGGTGCCGGCCGCCCGGGTCCACTTCTTCGGGTCGGCCGCGAGGGAGCGGCGGAGGACTTCCAGGAAGATCCCGTATTCTTCCGAATCGGTGGGATCGGCGGAGGGAACGTTGCCCACTGCTTCGAACTCCACGCCCTTGTGCACCAGCATGGTGGCGTCGCCGCCGTCGTCCAGGATCATATTGGGTCCGAGCTCCGGGTTGGACTCCGCACCGGGCCAGGTGAGGATCTGCTCGGCGGTCCACCAGTATTCCTCAAGAGTTTCGCCCTTCCAGGCGAACACGGGCACCCCCTGCGGGTCCTCGACCGTGCCCTTGCCCACCACCACGGCCGCAGCAGCCTCATCCTGGGTGGAGAAGATGTTGCAGGAAGCCCACCGGACCTCCGCGCCGAGGGCAGTCAGCGTTTCGATCAGCACGGCGGTCTGCACGGTCATGTGCAAGGAACCGGCGATCCGGGCACCTTTGAGCGGCTGGCTCGGGCCGAACTCCTCCCGCAGGGACATCAGGCCGGGCATCTCGTGCTCGGCGAGGCGGATCTGGTGCCGGCCGGCTTCTGCGAGCGAGATATCGGCAACCTTGTAATCAAAAGCCATGGGTAAATCCTTTACGTGGTCCGGCGGTGTGGCCGGTGCTGTTCCGGGAATTGCGGCACCGGGGCACTTGCTCCGGGTGTGGTTCGGGTGGACGTCTGGGCGAGGGTCTACTCTGCCGGTGGCGCGGCAGCGGACGCGTCATGCTGGTCTGAACCGGCGGAGGCGGCGGCTGCCAGCAGTTCGGGCGGAAGCAGCAGCGGAATCCCATCCTCAATGGCGTAGCGGGGCTTCACGCCGGACGCGTCCTCTGCGGTCGCCACAAGTTCCTCGCCTTCCTGCACCAGGTGTGAACCCGTCACGGGGCAACGCAGGACGGACAGCAGTTCAGGACTGATCTTTGGCATTGGTACATGCTCCCTGGCGGGCGCGCTGGCGCCGGTAGCGGACGGAATTGCAGCTTCCAGCGTACCGCCAGATGCGGTCAGGACGGTTCCCGCAGGACGCGCAGGTGGCCCCTCCGAGTTCCTTCCGCTCCCGCCGGAGCTTCCAGGGCGGTGTGCGGTCCACGGTTGGCAGTGCCCTGCGGCGGCTGGGCCGGCAAGGCAGCCGCGTCGCGCACGGCGTTGGCTAATGCCAGCAGGTCATCGGGGCCCGGCTGTTGCGGGGTGCTGGGCATGGCAAGGCGCAGCACTTCCCAGCCCCGCGGGACGGTCAGGGAGTCTGCGTGCTGCCCGCACAGGTCGTAACAATGGGGCTCGGCGTAGGTGGCCAGCGGACCGAGGACAGCGGTGGAGTCGGCATAGACGTACGTCAGGGTAGCCACCGCTGACTGGCGGCACGCAGATCTTGAACACTGACGGATAGCTCCCACGACATCCCAGACTACTCGCTGTCCGCTGCAAAACAGCGCATTGCGGCTTCGGGTCGACGCGTGTGAAGGCGGAGACAATGTGTCGCGTAATTGTTCGCCCGGGTTTACAGTCGATGTATGCAGTCATCGAACCATGAATCAGGTTTTACGGTCCGGTTGGCTGACCCGGATGCCCGCCAGGCCCCGGGCACCGCAGCGCCCGGCAAGAGTTTTATGGCCCGCCGCCGCAACCGGCATGGACGCGGGCTTCGCGGTGAGGTGATGCTCCCCACCCATCCGGGTTACCGCACGCGGTCAGACCGGTTTGATGACATGGTGCTGGACTCCGCGCAGCGGCTCCACGATATCTGGGGCAAAACCCTCGACGGCGTGCGGTTCGGCGTGGATGAAATTCCGCCCGACCTTGAACAGCTTGCGGCCAATTCGGCCCCCGCCCCCATGGGCGCCTACATCCCTGCCACGGATGAGGACGGCCCTACGATCACGGTGTACCGGCGGGTGGTTGAGCAGGCCTGCGGAGGCGCCGAAGACCTTCAGGACCTGGTCCATGATGTGGTGGTGGAGCACACCGCTGAAATGCTCGGTGTTGCCCCTGAAACCCTGGACCCCGTTTACCGGCGCAGGTACTGAGCCATCAGCAGCCGTGTCATCAGCAGCTGAGGCGTCAGTAGCTCAGCGTCACCGGGACGGTTTCCTGCCCGGCAGCGGCCGGCAGGAAAGCCAGCGTCGAGACGTCGTCCCTGCCCTCCTGCTGCAGAAGCAGTGCGCCATAGGCAGCGTCCCCTGACGCTGAGACAACGTAGCCAACGACGTCGGAATCCTCAACCTTTTCCGGGACGGAGATGGAGGCAGTGGTCCCGCCGGCGATGTCGGCCGTGGACGGCGCCCGGACTTTCCCGTCCGCGGTGATGGCCGAGTAGGTGATGGTGGCCCGGTTTTCCAAGGCACCAAAAACCAGGCTGCGCTGGCCGCCTTGTGGAACCGGCACCACGTGCTGGCTGCCCAGCCTGACCCCGGATGCCGCCCAGGCAACGTCCACCGCTTTGCTGTCCTGGACGCCACGGGTAACCCGGGCGGCTGCGACGAACGTGACATCGGATGATGCTGCCACGGTGTAGTGGCCGGCAGGGACGCCTGCAAGTGAGACTTCCGTGACCGCACCGGCCTTGGCCGTGATGACGCCGCCCGAAGGCAGGGCTTTCTGGCCATCCCGTCCGTAAAGCTTGACCTCCACAACAGCGTCCGAAGGGCCGGGCACGGTCAACTGCAGGGCCGGGCCGGCGTCCTCGTATCCCGACTTTTCCGTCAGCGACGCGACCTGTGCCGGGTCCTGGATATCAACGCCCGTCATCACCTGCCGGACTGCCGGGGCTGCGCCGGGAGCGATGAAGTCAACACCACCCGGGGTGAGCCCCCGCAGGACACTCTGCTGTATCGCCGCTGCCACGGGTCCACCCGCACTGCGCACGTGCACGCTCAGCTGCGGTTCAGCCGGGGCGAGGCCGGCGAGCACCACCGGCCTTGACGTTCCGGGGGCCACCAGCAGGCCCCGGCTTCCGGGCGCCTGGATTTGTCCTTTGGACCCAAACAGCTCCAGGCTCACGGTGGCGGGGGTGGTTGAAGCGTTGGTGAGCATCAGCACGGATGTCCTGCCCACCGTGGTGCTGGCACCGGCGAGCCACTGGTCGTTGGAGGGCTGCTGGCAGTTCGCGGCCGCAGTTCCCTGCAAGTCGCCGTCCGTAGCGGTGAATTTCATGGCAGCCGCCGCTGACGCCTTCTGGCCGGCTGCGGCATCGGCGCTGAGCACGCTGACCCGGTCCACAGACCGGGCCGCCACTACCCCTGCCAGCAGTTCCTGCGGAGCACCTGGGGCAGCGGACTGGCCTGGCTCTTTGGCGATTTCGACGGCGGTCCTGCCGTTAAGTTCCGCCAGTCGACTTGCAGGCAGGACGCCGGCTGCGCTCAGGACGGCCCCGGTGACTGAAGTCGCGGCGGTCGCCGACTCCGGACTGAACTGCGGGTCAGTGCCTGCTTCCGTGCCTTCCAAGAGGCGCGCGGGACCGGGACAGACCCCCACGCTGGTCCCGGCCGGAACTGCGGCCACGCCCGCGGCCATGCTTCGGCTGGACTGGGCCGGCGGAAGGAGGGAACCCGCGGCAACCACGGCTCCCGCCCCGGCCATGATGACTGCAGCTGATGCCAAGCCGGCCACAAGCGCTTTCCGCCCGCTGCCAGGACGCTTCATGGGCGCCGGGCTTTCCTGGGTCCCCTCCCCGCGGCCAGGGACGGCCTGCTGTTCGTCCGGAGACACGGAGTTCTTATGCATTCTGGTGTTCCTTACGCAGGGAGCCTTCGTCCCGTGAGAGGCCGGTTCGCCGTCGTCTTGCCGGGATGGGGATGGCAAGCATCACTGTGAGCCCGATGACCGCAACCTGGCCGATCCCAGCCCAGACTGCCCACGGGTTTTCATACCGCACTGTGAGGTGGCCCGCGGAGGGCGGAAGGGTGAAGGCCTGGGACCAACCTGATGTGGTGGCAGTCAGCTTCCGGCCGTCCATCCAGGCAGTCCACCCCGGATCCGCCCGTTCTGCGAGCACCACGAGGCGGCCCTCGGGGCCCGCCGGAATGGCAGCATCGACGTCGTCGTAGCCCGAAGGCACCAGGCCAATAGCCGCACCGCTGCCGTCCACAATCCGCACCCGGTGCGTGATGTCCGCAGGCTGCAGGGCAGGCTGGTTGAGCGGGGTGATGCGCCAGAGCCAGCCCACATCCGTCTGCCCCACTGCGATAAGCCCGGGCACGGCGTCCATCCGGCTGGCTGTCAACTGCGCGGCGGTGTCCGCAGCCCGAAGCACCACAAAGCCTGCGCCCAACTGTTCCAGGTCCGTCCTGGGGTCCACGCCCTGGCCTGCTACCAGTGTGGCCACCACGCGGCGGACTGTGGCAGTGACCTCATCGTCGTCGCGGACCGTCTCGGAGCCCGGGGCGCCCAGGATGTTTCGCGCCGACGCAACGGTGGACAAGCTGTCCAGCGTGGTGCCCGCACCCCGCATCAGCGAAGCGTCATAGGTCCCGTCGTCGCGGGTGCTGATCAGCAGCGTGCGCGTCTGTTCGGTCCCGGTCCCACGGTCGATAGCCGTTGCCGGGAGGATGCGCTGGCCCGTGGCCTCAACCAGGCGGGGCGTGCCGAGCGGCCCGCCTGAGTCCGCGGGCGTTTGGGCCGTCACCCCCGGCGTACGAAGGAGATTCTGCGCCGACCACGTCGCCATCCCGGCCAGGGGTCCAACGATGAGCAGCACCATGCCCAGTGCTGCGGCGGACTGCAGCACCAGCTTGTGCTTCACGCCGTCTGCTACCGCCTTGTCCGCGCGCCGAAGGAGCTGTTCGGCCCCCAGGAGGCCGGCGCCGAGAAGGGCAAAGCCGGCGGCAGAAACTGCCGGGCCGGGGAAGGGAGTAACCATGGTGTTGGCGTTCAGGCCGGTGGCAACGTGCCCAGCGAGCCAGCTCCCCGCCAAGGCAATACTGGCAGCGGCCCACATCCACCTGGCAACTCCTGCCCGCTGCCCCGGCAGCAGGATCCCTGCCACGGCCAGGAGCAGCACAGGAACGGCTACCAGGAAAGCGAGGAAGGCTGCCCATGGCATGCCGCCCTCGGCGAAGTACGGAAGTCC
The DNA here is from genome assembly GCF_059091705.1 of Arthrobacter sp. Ha26. Classification (NCBI taxonomy): domain Bacteria; kingdom Bacillati; phylum Actinomycetota; class Actinomycetes; order Micrococcales; family Micrococcaceae; genus Arthrobacter; species Arthrobacter sp. Ha26. The sequence goes on along the minus strand of NZ_JBNHGX010000004.1, from coordinate 93,762 downwards.
GGAAAGGCCGCCGCCCTGGCTGAACTCCAGGGGCTGGCCGAGGAGCTGCTGCCACAACGGAGCGGCATCGAACGCCAGCGGCACGCCGGGATCGGCCAGCAAGGCCCGGGGCCTGTCGAGGGTGGATAGTCCGAAGGGAATGAACAGTGCTGCCGTGGGCAACAGGGCCCACCAGACAGTGCGGCCGCGGCGTCCCAGGATGAGCCCGGTGAGGACTGTCACCAGCGTGGCCGGAACCAGCAGGGAAGGCGCGGAAGCCGTGACTGCGGCCATGGCCAGGCCGGCCGCTGCCGCCGCAGTCCACGACGGCATTCCATTGATCCCGGGCTTGGCGGGCACCTTATCGGTGAGGCGGCGTTCGCCGGTGGCGGGCGCCTCAAAACGCCCCTGGCCTACCGCTGAGCCGGTGGCGCGCAGCAGGGCAAGAACCACCAGGGGAATCATGATGTGGGCGACGAGGGCCCCGGCCCGGCCCTGGTTCAGGGCAACCTGCAGGGCGGGAGCAGCGGCCCAGAAAAGCGCTGCCACCAGGCGCAGCCGGCGCCGGATAGTCAGTCCGCCGGCGGCAAACCACGCTGTCAGGCCGGACAGAGGCATGCTGAGCAGGAGCAGCCAGGCCATGGCGGCATTGGCATCACCGCCGCCCAATACTCCCAGGATCCACAGGATATAGCCGAAGGGGTCGCCACGGCCCGGAAGTCCGGCGCCGAGGGAAATCCACCAGCTTGACGCATGGTGCCAGATGTCCCCCAGCCCGCTGGCGATGGGAATCAGCGCACCTCCGGACACCGCGGGCGCCCCGAAGATTCCCGTCAGTCCCAGCAGTGACGTGATCGAGGCGATAATGACCGCGGCCAGCGCGCCGTTACCCACCCAGCCGCGTTTGCTCGTGGCCAGCGCCGCGAAGTCGTCAGCGGCATCCCCGCTGGGCTGATGTGCGAAAGGGTCCTGCTCGAGGTCGTCCGCAGCGTTGTCTGAACCCAGGGCTTCCATGAGGGAGCGACGGTGGCTCCAGACCTCGCGCCGTGGTGTCTGCAATTTACGGATTACCGAGCGGCGGATCCGGCGGGTTCTCCGCGCGGCCGCCCTGGCCTTTGCCACTGCCCGGGGCCGGCCCAGCGCAGCGAACGTGGCAAAGAGTTGCGTGATGCCGTGCCCGGGATCCTTCACAGCGACGCTCAGCACGAATTTGAAGATACTGCCCAGCAGGGCTGCCGCCGCATGGACCGGCACCATCCACAGCGGAGAATGTTTCAGGCGCAGATGGACCTGTGCTTTCCGGGCCGCAGCAGCGTTTCCCAGGGCATGGGGCCGATGCGCAACGTGGAACATCCTGGCGGCGGGGACAACAACCACCCGGTGTCCGGCCAGCCGGTTTCGCCAGCAGAAGTCGACGTCGTCACCGCTGCCCGGCAATGCGGGATCGAAACCTCCCAGCTGCTCCCAGATGTCGCGGCGCACCAGCATGCCGGCCGAATTCACGGCGAATGTATCGGTGCGGCCGTCGTATTGCCCCTGGTCGAGTTCGTCAGCGTCGATCAGGGTCAGGCGTTCAGCCCAGCGGCTCGTTGACAGGCCGACGTCCACCAGGTGGCGTTCGGCGTGCCAATCCAACTGCTTGCAGCCGGCGACGGTGACGGATGGGGCCCGTTCAACGGCGGCGAGGAGTTCAGCCAAGGCCTCCGGGGCAGGCGCGGCATCGTCATGGAGCAGCCAGATCCACTCCGAACTGCCCCCGCCGGCGCCGCTGTGCCAGGGTGCAAGTTGGGCGAGGCCCGCGGATACGGCTGCACCCATGCCGGTCTTTCCCCGGTGGCTGACAACGTTTGCCGCACCCAGGGCCTGGCGGAGGAGGGCTTCCGAATCATCGCGGGAGCCAGCATCGACTCCGATGACGTAGTCCGCGGGCCGGGTCTGGTGCGCCAGTGCTGCCAAGGTTCTGGGGAGATAGGCACTGCCGTTGTGGGCAACCACAACGGCAGTGACGTGGACATCCTGATGAATTAGATTGCTCGCTTCCTTAGCCGCCGGCGCTCACGCTCGGAGAGGCCACCCCAGATGCCGAACCGTTCGTCGTTTGCCAGTGCGTACTCAAGGCACTGCGACCGGACGTTGCAGGCACCGCAGACTTTTTTCGCATCGCGGGTGGAGCCGCCCTTTTCCGGGAAAAACGCCTCGGGATCGGTTTGGGCGCACAGGGCGTCCGTCTGCCAGCCGAGCTCACCTTCGTCGTCAAAGTCCTGGTGAAAAGGCAGGCCAATCCAGACCGGCTGGGAGGCTCCGCCTGCCGCCAGCTCCATGGGCGGGTCAAGCTCGTCCTCGGGGTCTCCGCCGCCGTCCAGGAGGGCTTCATGTGCGGCGAGGAATGCCGTGGCCTGGTCCTGTAGGAGGTCTTTGTTGTTGCGGTTATAACGCTCCGCCGCATCGGGATCCGCCGGGTCAACGTACCAATCGCTCGGCACCCCCCGGGCACGGTATTTCGCCGTTGCCTGTCCGGCGACGACGGCATCTTCCTGGATACGCTCTGCTTGCCCCATGGCGACCCTCCTGACGTTGCAGCCACTGCCTGGATACGTGGACACTCGGTTGTGTGCCGGTATTTACGCAGTTGCCTTTAGATATCTAATTACACGTGTGTAACTAGGGTGAGTCAAGCCGCTGTCCGGATAATAATCACCAAAGCCGCCAAATATGCTGCACGCCACGCCCGCAAGTTTTGCCTCATACCCAGCCGTGTCGGATTTATGCACTTCATCCGGACCAGAATCGCGGGAATCCGCGGGAGCGCTAAGCGGCAGGGCGCGTTACCAACCCCTTCTTGAGACAAACATCACACGTAAACCAAATTGCATGGGCCATACTGCCGGGCCGTGACCCTGGCAGGGCTCAATGGCAGGATTGAGCCATGACTACCCCCGCAATCGATCTGATGACACGCCTTCGTTCCGGAAACTCCACAGCCCCGCGGCTCACCTGGTACGGGCCAGATGCTGAGCGGGTGGAATTGTCCGGAAAGGTCCTGGACAACTGGGTCGCGAAGACCAGCAATCTCCTCCAGGACGAACTGGACGCCGGGCCCGGCATGCGGCTGGCGCTGGACCTCCCGGCCCATTGGAAGGCGATGGTCTGGGCATTGGCCGCCTGGCAGCTCGGCCTGGAGACTGTCCTTGACGGAAATGGGGCGGACTTCCTGGCCACCGCCGCACCTGACACGGCTGCCGGAAAGTACGACGCCGTGGTGGCAGTTGCGCTGCCGGCCCTCGCCATGCGGTGGGACGGGGAGCTCCCGGCCGGCTGCCTCGACTACGCTGCGGAAGTGCGCTCCCACGGGGATGTCTTTATGCAGCATGCCGACCCGGATCCTTCGGCATGCGCCATCGTCACTTCTGACGGCCGCCGGCACCTGCACCAGGACCTTTTGGACGGCTTCGCTGTGCCGCATGAAGAGGGCGTCCGCCTGCACGTTCCGGCCGGGGACGGGCTGGAGGCTGCCCTGGCCGGCGCCTTGGGCGCCTGGCGCAGCGGAGGTTCAGTAGTGCTTACGCACCCTGACGTAGCGGACGTCGGCAAGCTACTTGCCGCAGAACGGATCCACGGCAGCTGACTGCCGCTTTTCCTGGCTGCCTTACGGCTGCAGCCCTAGTTCTTGGGTTGCAGCCCTAGTTCTTGGGTTGCAGCCCTAGTTCTTGGGTTGCGCGGGGTCTCCGGTGAAAGGCTCGGGCTCCGCCATCTCATTGCTGGTACCGGAACCTTTGGCATGGTGGAGCTCAATGAGCTCGTGGTCATGCGAGAACTCGGGTTCCTGGTCCAGTTCCTGGTTGAACACGAGGAACCGGTAGGCGAAGAACCGGACCACTGTTGCCACCAGGATGCCTGCAACGCCGGCGGAGAACAGCAGGTTCTTGTCCGTGACACCGAGCCCGTACTTGGCAAGGGCGGTGAACCCGGTGGAGATCCCGATTCCAATGCCGTTAATCAGGATGAACATCAGGAACTCGCGCAGCACATTCGCCTGCCGGCGGTGCCGGAAGGTCCAGAGGCGGTTGGCAATCCAGGAAAAGATGGTAGCCACGGATGCACCCACAAACCTGGCCTTGGCCTCACTGTCGGACATCGGGCCGTGCATCAGGTAGTACGTCATGCCGTTATCGATGACGAATGCCACACCACCCACGGCACCAAACTTGGCTACCTCGCGCCAAAAAAGCGAAGCGAGCCCCCGGATGCGATCTGCAAGTGCGCTGTACATGACCCTCCATGGCCGTTGAAAAGATGGGCCACACGGCCAGAGGCCCATTTTAGCCCCCGAAGCTGTAAGCCAGGCCCCTAACTTGCTTTCCCTCGAGTCCGGCGCACCGAAAACTTCCACTCCGCGGCGTCCCGAAGGCGGGATACCCGGTGGTTTTCGGTAGGCTGGCCCATGTGACTTTTCCAGTAATAGGTGTGGTTGGCGGCGGCCAGCTTGCGCGAATGATGGCCCCAGCAGCAACAGCACTCGGCTTCGAACTCCGCGTCCTTGCCGAGAGTGAGGACGTTTCCGCCGTCTCGGCGGTGCCTTCCTCACCGGTAGGCGACTACAAGGACCTGCAGGCCCTGCTGGAGTTCTCCAAGGGCCTGGATGTGATGACGTTCGACCACGAGCATGTCCCCACAGCCCACCTCCGGGCCCTGCAGGAAGCGGGGGTCAATGTCCAGCCCGGGCCGGACGCCCTGGTCCATGCCCAGGACAAGCTCGTGATGCGGGCAGCCATCGACCGCCTGGAACTGCCGAACCCTGTGTGGGCTTCCGTTTCCGACGTGGCCGCACTCGTCGCCTTCGGCGAGCAGACCGGCTGGCCTGTAGTCCTGAAAACGCCGCGCGGCGGCTACGACGGCAAGGGCGTGCGGATCATCTCCTCACCGCAAGAGGCAGCCGAAACCAGCGACTGGTTCGATGCCATGAGCCCCCTCCTTGCGGAAGCTAAAGTGGAATTTACGCGCGAGCTGTCCGCACTGGTGGCACGCACGCCAGACGGCGAAGCACGCGCGTGGCCCGTGGTGCACACCGTCCAGGTTGACGGTGTCTGCGATGAAGTGATCGCCCCCGCCCTGGATATCCCAGTGGAGGTCGCCGCAGCAGCAGAGGATGCCGCCCTGCGGATCGCCAATGAACTGGGGGTGACAGGCGTCCTGGCCGTGGAACTGTTCGAGACGCCCGGAACAGGGGCCGGCTTCCTGATCAACGAACTTGCAATGCGGCCGCACAACACGGGGCACTGGACGCAGGACGGCTCAGTGACAAGCCAGTTTGAGCAGCATCTTCGGGCTGTCCTGAATCTGCCACTGGGCGCCACTGATGCCCTGGCCCCGGTTGTGGTGATGAAGAACTTCCTGGGCGGCGACAACCAGGACCTGTTTTCCGCTTTCCCGCTGGCCCTTGCCAGCGAACCGGCAGCCAAGGTGCACTGCTACGGCAAGTCCGTGCGCCCCGGCCGGAAGATCGGCCACGTCAACCTCACAGGCACATCCACGGCGGACGTTGACGACGTCCGGCGGCGGGCCGCAGTGGTGGCAGGCATCATCCGGGACGGACGCGTGCCGGCAGAAGAACCCGCAGCAATCCTTGAGGAGAACGCATGAGCGCCGAAGCTACCCCGGCCCGCGGTTCCGCCACCAGCCCCCTGGTGGGCCTGGTGATGGGGTCGGACTCCGACTGGCCCGTCATGGAAGCAGCAGCCGACGCCCTGGCGGAGTTCGGCATTCCGTTCGAGGCAGATGTTGTCTCTGCCCACCGCATGCCCACGGAGATGATCCGCTACGGCCAGACTGCCCACGAGCGCGGGCTCAGGGTCATCATCGCCGGTGCCGGGGGTGCCGCCCACCTGCCCGGAATGCTGGCGAGCGTCACGCCGCTCCCCGTGATCGGCGTGCCCGTACCGCTGAAGACCCTGGACGGGATGGATTCCCTGCTCTCCATCGTGCAGATGCCGGCAGGCGTTCCCGTGGCCACCGTTTCCATCGCGGGAGCCCGCAACGCCGGACTCCTTGCGGTCCGGATGCTGGCAGCAGGCACTGACGAACTTGCCGCTTCCCTGCGGGCGGACCTTATCGAGTTCGCCGCAGACCTTAACGCCGTAGCCACCCGCAAGGGGGCAAACCTCCGGCAGAAGGTGAGCGAGGTCTTCGCGGAAGGCAACGGCACGCTCCGGGGCAGCCGTTAGGAAGCCCGCCATGTCCAGCAGCAAGATGCAGCAGTCGCCCCCGGACCCTTCGCTGACCGACCCGGTCCGCTACCCGGTCAGCGCCTCCCCCCAGGTCCGGACCAAGCGCGCTTTTGTGCTTGTCCTGATGACCCTCCTTGTTCCCGGGAGCGCCCAGCTCGTAGCCGGCGACCGTAGGCTGGGCCGGGCCGCGCTGCGGGTGACGCTCGGTGTCTGGGCGGCATTGGTGCTGGCCGTGATCCTGCTGCTGGCCAACCGGTCCCTGCTCATCAACATCATCACCAATCCTTTCGCCTCGCTCGCCATCATCATCGTGATGGTGGCACTGGCTGCGGGCTGGGCCATCCTGTTCATCAACACGCTGCGGCTCATCCGCCCGGTGCTGCTGGCACCCCCGGTCAGGCCCGCCGTCGCTGTTGCCCTGGTGCTGGCGATGGTCCTGGGCAGCGGCTCACTCGGCTACGCCGCGTACCTGCTGAACGTGGGCCGGAATGCCATCGGCAGCATCTTCTCGGCCGGACCGGCCATCGAACCGGCGGACGGCCGGTATAACTTCCTGCTGATGGGGGGCGATGCCGGTGATGACCGGACCGGCAGGCGCCCGGACAGCCTCTCGGTGCTGAGCGTGGATGCCAAGACCGGCCAGACGGCCATTATCTCCATCCCCCGGAACTTCCAGAACGCCCAGTTCAGCGCGGACTCCCCCATGCGGGCCATCTACCCCGACGGGTACAACTGCGGCGACGAGTGCTTGATCAACGCCATCAACACCGAAGTCACCAACGAACACACCGACCTCTATCCCGGGGTGGCCGACCCCGGTGCGCAGGCCACCCTTGAGGCCGTGTCCGGGACGCTGGGAATGGACATCCAGGCCTATGTCCTGGTGGACATGGACGGCTTTTCCAAGCTCATCGATGCCATGGGCGGCATCCGCATCAAGGCCGGCGGCTGGGTTCCCATCAGCGGGGAAACCATCGATGAGGCCAACGGTATCCACGGGATGCCGCTGGGCTGGATCCCGGCCGGTGACAACACGCTCGATGGCTACCACGCCCTCTGGTACGGTCGCTCGCGTGAATTCGTAGACGATTACGCCAGGATTGCGCGCCAGCAATGTGTCCAGCAGGCGATGCTCAAACAGCTGGATCCAGGGACCCTGCTCGCCAAGTTCGAGGACATTGCCAACGCCGGAACCAAAGTAGTGGACTCCAACATCTCTTCCTCCCAGCTGGGCAGCTTTTTGGACCTGGCGATCAAGGCAAAAGGCAAGGAAGCCAAACGGCTCACCATTGGCCCGCCAGACTTTGACGCCTCCTTCTCCACGGTTCCGGACTTTGACGAGATCCGCGAGCGCGTCGACCAGCTGCTGGCCTCGGCCTCGGAAGCCCAGTCGGCGGGAGCCCCCGATGACACCCTGGTGGCCCCTCCCGCTGCCGCAGGACACCTTCAGGCTGCACCAGCCCCTGCCGCCTTGCCGGCAGCCGGCGGCATCCGGACGCAGAAGTCTCCGGCGCCGTCGGACTTCACGCCCGTGACCACCACCCCTGATGGCGAGCCCATCACGGAAGCCATGCTCAATGAGCTCAAGAGCGAGGGGAACGAGCAGGCCATCCGGGAACTGGTAGCCACCAACGGCCAGTGCGCCCCCCTATAGGCCCCCATTCCCTCCAGACCTAGGAAACGGATACCGCTTTGTACGAGATTGAGAACGTCCTCCGGGACTATGCCTGGGGATCAACGACGGCGATAGCTGCCTTGCTGGGGCGCGCTGAGTCCGGCCGGCCCGAGGCGGAGCTGTGGATCGGTGCGCATCCTGACTCACCGTCAGTGGCACGGGTTCCAGAGGACGGTTCGGCCACCGCCCTGGACGCCTTGATCGCACGCGAGCCCGAACATTTCCTCGGCGCCGATTCGGTGGCCCGTTTCGGCCCCCGACTGCCGTTCCTGGCCAAGGTCCTCGCCGCCGCCCAGCCGCTGTCACTGCAGGTTCATCCGAGCCTTGAGCAGGCGCGGGCCGGCTTCGCCCGGGAAAATGCCGAGGGCCTTGCCCCGGACGCGCCCAACCGGAACTACCGGGACGACAACCACAAGCCAGAGATGATTTTCGCGCTCACGCCGTTTGAGGCGCTCTGCGGTTTCCGCCCGGCAGCACAGACGCGGGACATTCTGCAGCATGTGGCGGAGTCCTTCGATGCAGTGGAAGGCGAGGCGCCCCGGCTCATCAGTTCCCTGCTGGAGGACCTCGGGGCGGACGACGAAAGTGCCGGCCTCCGGGCAGCCTTCGAGCGGCTGATCACAGGCGGCGAGTCAGTGGCTGAGGGCACAGCTATCGTGGTGGCCGCACTGTTGTCCGGAGCACCGCTGGCCCCTTACGAAACTGAGCTGGCAACGGTCATCAGCCTCAACGAGAAGTACCCCGGCGACCCCGGAGTCCTGATCTCGCTGCTGCTCAACCGCATATCGCTGGAGCCGGGTGAGGCGGTCTTCCTGCCCGCCGGAAACGTCCACGCCTACCTGCACGGACTTGGCGTCGAGGTCATGGCGTCCTCGGACAACGTGTTGCGCGGCGGTCTCACGCCCAAATTCGTTGACGTCCCGGAACTGCTGCGGACCATCGACTTCCAGCCCGTTGCCGTGCCGATGCTGCCGGCCGAACGGACCGTGATGGACCAGGAGCTGTACCGGCCGCCCTTCGAGGAATTCCAGCTCCAGCGGATCGAGCTCGCCCCGGATGCGGGCCCCGTTCCGCTGGCACAGGCCGGCGCCGCGGTGGTCATCGTGGTGGCCGGAGACATCTACCTGGATTCCCCCAAGGGAGACCTGCAGCTCTCCCGCGGCGGCAGCGCCTTCCTGGCTGCGGCTGAAGCGCCCGTCAACGTTCATCCCGTGGCCGGCAGCACCGAACCTGCGCTGGCGTTCGCCGTGACCACAGGCTTGTCACACGCCGCGGCTCGCGGGTAACTGCCCGCGGTTAAACTGTCCGCAGCCAACAAAAGTAAGGGGCGACGACGGCACCCGGGCTGGTGCCGTCGTCGCCCTTTCTTTTCGTGCTGCTAGCTGCCCGGGCGCAGCTTCCGGATCAGTGGCCGGACACGCCCGGCTGCGGACTTCAGGAGCCGCCGCCCCTGTTGCAGGCCGCGGCGGGCCAGGGGCATGGCCTGCGCGTAGGCGGGGTAGAACGGTGAGAGCGGTTTTTCCCAGGTGCCCAGGAGCATGTTTTCGTGCTTGGCGAACTGCTTCTTGAAGTCCGAGATGCCGTCGTTGAGGAGGCCGTTGAAGTCGTAGCGGGAGCATCCGTCGTCCCGCATCGCCTGCAGGGCGGCCCATTTCACGCCGTAGTTCACGCGCTGCTTCTGGCCTTCGGCAGAGACCCCGCCGTACAGTTCGAAGGCTGTGGATCCACTCCGCGCCAGCCAGACGAAAGCCAGCATCTGCTCGCCGTCGAACGCTGCGATGACCGGTGACCCGTCTCCCATGTTCGTGAAGATGTCGCGGTAGTACTGGTCCTCATGGATGCCGAAGCCTGCGCGTTCGGCCGTCTCGTGGTAGATCGCGAGGACCTGTTCAAGCTCGGCGTCGTTCTTGACCTTGCGGAACTCCACGTCGCTGCGAATTGCCTTGCGGATGTTCGCGCGGGTGGACTTGGACATTTCCGCCATCAGCTCATCGTCGGTCCTGGTGAGGTCCAGGATCAGCGTCCGCGGGATGAGTACGGTGTTGGTGGTTGACCGGAAGCCGGCGGAAGCGACGGCGCCGGCGAAAGCCGAATCCTGGTCCCAATCCGGTTCTATGCTCAGCGCCACGCCGCGGTGGCGGATGGCGGCATGGTCCGCCAGGCTGGCCAGGACCGCCGGAGCGTCCTGCACCGAACACATCGGGCCGCGCGGGATGTACACCAGGGCGCGGAAGGGGAACGGGAGCCGCCGGACCAGCAGCTGGGCACAGCCCACGGTCTTGTCTCCCTCATTGACCAGCACCCGGTCCACGGACCAGCCGTGCATGGCCTTGGTCTCGCCCCAGCCCCAGAGCTGCTGCGGATGGCCCTGAAAGCGGTCGACATGTTCGTCCCAGAGGGCGCGGTCAGTACAGGGCACAACAGCAGGAATCATGGCTTCAACCCTATACCAAGGCCTCAAACGGCAGATCCCCGGACCACCGTGGAGGTGTTCCGGGGATCTGCGGCAGGCAGTTAGGGGGTCAGCTCTTGCGGGCGTACCCTTCCCACTTGCTGGCCTGGTGCTCGCCGTCGACGAAGCGGATGGTGCCGGACTTGGAACGCATCACGATGGACTGGGTAAGGACCTTGTCCTTGGAGTACCGGACGCCCTTGAGCAGGTCGCCGTCGGTGATGCCGGTGGCCGCGAAGTAGCAGTTGTCGCTGGAGACGAGGTCATTGGTGGAGAGGACCCGCTCAAGATCGTGGCCGGCGTCGATCGCCTTCTGCTTCTCCTCATCGCTGGTGGGCCAGAGACGGCCCTGGATCACGCCGCCGAGGGACTTGATGGCGCAGGCCGCTACGATGCCTTCGGGGGTGCCGCCGATGCCCATCAGCGCGTCCACGCCGGTGCCGGAACGTGCTGCGGCGATGGCCCCGGCAACGTCACCGTCCATGATGAACTTGGTGCGGGCTCCGGCTTCCCGGATTTCCTCCACGAGCGGGCGGTGCCGGTCGCGGTCAAGGATCATCACGTTGAGCTGGTTGACCTTGACGCCCTTGGCCTTGGCGATCAGGTGCAGGTTCTGCTTCACCGGCAGGCGCAGGTCCACCATGTCCGCAGCTTCCGGACCGGTGACAAGCTTCTCCATGTAGAACACCGCGGAGGGGTCGAACATGGAGCCGCGCTCGGCCACCGCCAGCACCGCGAGGGCGTTGTTGATGCCCAGTGCCGTCAGCCGGGTTCCGTCGATAGGGTCAACGGCGACATCGCACTCGGGACCGGTGCCGTCACCGACGCGTTCACCGTTGAACAGCATGGGCGCTTCGTCTTTTTCGCCTTCGCCGATGACCACAACGCCGTTGAAGTGGACTGTCTGCAGGAAGGAGCGCATGGCGTCAACGGCAGCGCCGTCGGCCGTGTTTTTGTCACCGAAGCCAACCCAGTGCCCGCCGGCGATTGCTGCCGCCTCGGTAACGCGGACAAGCTCAAGGGCGAGGTTGCGATCCGGCTCATCGTTGCCTACGGCCAAGGACGGGGAGATGGTGGAGTACTTCTGGGTCATGGACGCTGGTGACACGTGAACCTCTTCTTCGAGTGGCGATCATTGAACCCGCTCCGCCGGAACAGCCGAGCGGTGATTCCTCTGGTATCGATCATAGTCGCGGCACCGCCTTCGGGCGGCGGCATGACGCGGTGGCGCAATGTACCGCCGGACCTCTGGACGGCCGAAGCCCACGGCCGCATCCGCGAGTGTGAGTTGTGCACCGGCATAAGGGACTATGGAGGGGTGAGCGAAATGCAGGAAAAGACCAATCCCACCCCCGAACCGGCCCCATCCGGAAACACCGGCGCAGCCGAAGCGCCGGGGCCGGTAAAGCCTGTGATTCCGGCGGCGGCGGCCAAACGGGCCAACGCCTCGGTGATCGGCATGATCATCGCCCTGGTGGTCAGCATCGCGGCCTTCCTGCCCATCGTCCTGATGAATCCCTCCCCCAAGAATGACGGCTACCGCCCGGACATCGACGTCAGTGCCGCCGCCCGCAACGCAACAGATGTGGCCGGATTCACACCCGCAGCGCCGGACACCGGAGGCGCCTTCCGGCCGAACTACGCCAGGTGGGAAGCCGGCACGGGAAGCGGCGTGCCCGCGTGGGAGGTCGGCTACATTACGCCCAAGGAGTCCTTCATTGGACTCATCCAGACCCGCGCTGCCAACCCCACCTGGCTCCTGCAGCAGACACAAAATGCACCGGTCACCGGATCGCGCAATGCCGGTGGGCAGGAATGGGAACTCCGCGATACCGGCAAGGGCGAAAAGTCAATGGTGCTCGAGTACCGCGGGACTACCGTCATCCTCGCCGGCGCCGCCCAACTGGACGAATTCGCCGCCCTGGCTGACGCCGTCGTCAAGTCCATGGAGAGCAACCCCGCCGTCACAGTTTCACCTGCGGCCACTACTGCCCCCTAAAGTAAGCAGGGTGACTACCTATCTGACTCCTGCCCTTGCCTGGCGCCGGATGCGCGAAGGAAATGAACGTTTCGTCGCCGGCCAGTCGTCTCACCCGAACCAGGACTCCTCGCGCCGGTCCTCGCTGGTGGAGAACCAGCACCCGTTCGCCGTGATTTTCGGCTGCTCTGACTCCCGGCTCGCTGCAGAAATAATTTTCGACGTCGGGCTCGGTGACGTCTTCGTGGTACGCACCGCAGGCCAGGTTATTGACGACGCCGTCCTTGGCTCACTCGAGTACAGCGTGGGCGTGCTAGGGGTGCCGCTGATCGCCATCCTCGGCCATGACAGCTGCGGCGCCGTCAGCGCCACCAAGGCAGCAGTGGACACCGGCGAGATGCCTGCCGGCTTCATCCGTGATCTGGTGGAGCGCATCACGCCGTCGGTCCTCACCTCCATGCGCGAGGACAAGCACGAGGTCAATGACATGGTGGTGGAGCACGTCAAGCAGACGTCCAAACGGCTGGTGGACAGTTCGCGTGTGATTTCGGACGCAATTGAAAGCGGGCGCACCGCGGTCATCGGCCTCTCCTACAGCCTGGCCGAGGGGCGCGCCAACGTTGTTTCCGGGATCGGTGAGCTCTAGGGCGGGGGTAAAAAACCGCCCGTAGCATGCTCTTCACGGTTTTCGGTGGGGTGCCGGATCGCCCTAAGCTAGCCCCATGACTTCCACTGAAGAGTTCCGCATTGAACATGACACGATGGGCGAAGTCCGCGTCCCCGTGAACGCACTGTACCGCGCGCAGACGCAGCGGGCAGTGGAGAACTTCCCTATTTCCGGCAAAACCCTGGAACGTGCCCACATTGAAGCACTGGCCCGGGTCAAGAAGGCGGCTGCCCAGGCCAACGCTGAACTGGGTGTGCTCGACGGCGAGCTTGCCAAGGCCATCGCAGACGCGGCGGATGAGGTGGCCGCCGGGAAGTACGACGGCGACTTCCCCATCGATGTCTTCCAGACCGGCTCCGGCACGTCCTCGAACATGAACACGAACGAGGTCATCGCCGAGCTCGCCTCGCGTGCCCTGAAGGCGGCCGGCAGCGACAAGGTTGTCCACCCGAACGACCACGTCAACGCCTCGCAGTCCTCCAATGACGTGTTCCCCACGTCGGTGCACGTTGCAGCCACCTCGGCGCTGATCAACGACCTCATTCCCGCCCTCGGTTACCTGGCCGAGTCGCTGGAGCGCAAGGCCGTGGAGTTCAAGGACGTCGTCAAGTCCGGCCGCACCCACCTCATGGACGCCACCCCGGTGACCCTCGGCCAGGAGTTCGGCGGCTACGCCGCACAGGTCCGTTACGGCATCGAGCGCATCAACGCCTCCCTCCCCCGGGTTGCCGAGGTTCCGCTCGGCGGTACCGCCGTGGGCACCGGCATCAACACTCCGGCCGGTTTCCCGGAGCGGGTTATCGAGCTGCTGGCCACCGACACCGGGCTCCCCCTCACCGAGGCCCGCGACCACTTCGAGGCCCAGGCCAACCGCGACGGCCTCATCGAAGCGTCGAGCCAGCTGCGCAACATCGCCATCTCCTTCATGAAGATCAACAACGACCTGCGCTGGATGGGTTCCGGCCCCAACACGGGCCTGGGCGAGATTGCCATCCCGGACCTGCAGCCCGGCTCCTCGATCATGCCCGGCAAGGTCAACCCGGTCATCTGCGAAGCGTCCATCATGGTCGCGGCCCAAGTGATCGGCAACGACACCGCCATCGCATGGTCCGGAACCAACGGCGCCTTCGAACTGAACGTCGGCATCCCGGTCATGGCCTCAAACCTGCTCGAGTCAATCCGCCTGCTGGCCAACACCAGCCGGGTGATGGCAGACAAGATGATCGACGGCATCACCGCCAACGTGGAGCGCGCCCGGTTCCTGGCCGAGGCGTCACCGTCCATCGTGACCCCGTTGAACAAGTACATCGGTTACGAGAACGCCGCCAAGATCGCCAAGACGGCTGTCGCTGAGGGCCTCACCGTCCGCCAGGCCACCGAGAAGCTCGGCTTCGTCGGGGAGGGCGAAGGCAAGGTTTCCGAGGCCGACCTCGACAAGGCCCTGGACGTCACCACCATGACGGCTCCGGCCCACAAGGCCTAAGGTCCCCAGCGCTATAAAGTACGACGGCGGCCGCCCACCTTCCCGGGGCGGCCGCCGTCGTACTGTCAGGGTTCGAAGTGGGCAGCTTCGGCCATGGCGAGGGCACGGTGGATGCTGGTGAGGTGCCCGGCCATGAGGTCGGGAAGTTCATCCACCCCGAACCAGCCCACGGCAATGGACTCGTCGTCATTCACCCGGGCCGTTCCGGAGACGTAGCGGCAAAGGAACACAACGTCCAGGAACTCGCAGACGTCGCCGTTGGGATAGGTGATGGGACCCACCGCTCCTACGGAGACAACGCGTTCGGGTTCGGCCACCACCGCTGTTTCTTCGAAGATCTCCCGCACCAGGCCGCGCGCGGGCTGCTCCCCCGGGTCAAGCATTCCACTGATCAGGGCCCACTGCCTGTTGTCAGCCCGCTGGGCCAGCAGAACGCGGCCGGAGTCATCAACCACCACGCCCCGTACGCCGGGGACCCAGAGGGGATCGTTGCCGATTTTCTTGCGGAGTTTCAGGATGTAGTCAGGTGCAGGCACTCAGCCAGCCTACCGAACTGCTGCCTGGCAATCCGTGGCACTGCCTCGCCACCGGGAATCAGGCCGGAAGCAGCATCGCGGCAGCCGCCCCCGCGAGCATGAACGGCCCGAACGGAATGGACGATTTGAGGGTCCCCCGGCGGGCAGCCAGCAACGCAATGGACCACAGGCCGCCCAGCAGGAATGCCAGGAAGGTACCGGCGAACAGGTGGCCCCAGCCAAGATAGCCAAGATACAGTCCCAGGACGCCGGCCAGTTTAACGTCGCCGAAACCCATCCCGGCCGGGTAGGCAAACCGGAGGAGGAAGTAGAAGACCCACAGGATTGCGGCTCCGGCCACAACCCGGATTGCTGGCAGGGCCATCACGCCGCTTGCCTGACCGGCAGGGCCGCCAGCCGCACCGGCACCGGCGTCCGCGAAGACTGCAGCCGCGAGCAGCAGGACACCCGCAACGGCGTAGGACGGGAAGACGATCCGGTTGGGCAGGAGGTGATGCCGGACGTCAATCACGGTGAGCCGGACCGCCATCACCGCAAAATAGGCGCAGGCAGCGAGCACCAGCCAGAAGGCCGGCGGAGTCTGCTGCCACAGTTCGCCCAGTCGTTGGATCACCCTCGGATGCTACTGGATTTCCGCTGCCTCCACGCAGCGGCCGCGCGTAAACTGTGGATATGGCGACCTGGGACTCCCGGCACCGGACAGATCCGGACAGCAGCTCAGCCGTCCCGGCTCCTGCCCTGTTCCGGAATCTCTGCAGGTCCTCACCCTGGAAGTGGCAATCCCTGCGGTTTGAATACTGGGATGAGCCCTTCGCCGAGGCACCCAGCCCGGCCGCGCCCCTGGTGCGGGCTTGGCTGCGCCGCCCGGGCGCACTCCGGCTCGAAACCGCGGATGGACTTGTCCTGCACAGCACCACCGGAATCAACGATTCCAGGGACAACCTGTACGTCAGCGCCACCCGGAAGTCCTGGCTCCTGCCGCCGCATCTGGTGACGCCCGTCTACGACGACCAGGGCCTGGTGCGGCGCCGCCCGGAAGCCGCCTACGGCGAACCCGGATTCGGCAACGGGCGGTTTTCGGCAGCCCTGGACCCGGTGGAACTTGCCGGCAACGCCCCTGTGCCCATCGAATTCCCCGGCAGCAACAGCGTAGAAGTGCACGAGGTCCGCCACGGGGAGCATGAAGGCCGTCCGGTCCTGGAAGCAGTGGTGGCACCCACCGCCGCCTATCACCCGGTCCATCCCGCGGCACCGCTGTGCCTGCCGGGAAGGTCGCGCATCCGGGTGGATGTGGGCACTGGTGTGTGCGTGGCCAGCCAGTCCCTGGAGCCGGAGACGGAAGGATACGGCCACTGGCTGCGCATCATTGCCGTGGACGAGTACATGCTGGATGACCTGTTCGTCGCGCAGTCGATGAGCCTCACCGACGTGCGGCAGCACATCAGCTGGGATGTTCCGGCCTGACTGCCACAAGCGTCGGCCCGGCTTCACAGCCCCTGTTTCCGTATTAGGATTCGCTGATGACCCCACTGAGCGACGTCTGGCCCCTTTTTGGCCTCCGGCTGGCCACTCCCCGCCTTGAACTCCGCCCCATCCAGGACCAGGACATCGCGGCAGCCGTGGAAGCGGCCCGCAGCGGGATCCACGAAGCCGGCCGGAACCCATTCAGCACCCCCTGGACCGAACTTCCGGCGGACGAGCTCGGGCCCAATATGGCCCGGTGGTACTGGCGATGCCGGGCCGAGTTCTCGCCGGAAGCCTGGACACTTCTGCTCGGCATCTGGCACGACGGCCAGTTCATCGGCTGCCAGGATGTCGGCGCCAAGGACTTCGCCGCACTCAAGACAGTCAGTACAGGGTCGTGGCTGAAGCAGTCCGTCCAGGGCCGGGGCTTCGGCAAGGAGATGCGCGCCGCCGTCGCCCTGTACGCCTTCGACTGGCTCGGCGCAGAAGTAGCCGAATCCGAAGCCGCCCTCTGGAACGAAGCCTCCCTCGGCGTCTCCCGTTCCCTGGGCTACGAATTGAACGGCACCACCCGGAAAGCGTGGGGCCCCAAGGTCGAAACAATCCAACACGTCCGCCTCACCCCCGGGACCTTCAAGCGCCCGGACTGGACCCTCCAGGTAAAAGGCCACGAAGAAGCAGCGAAGTTCCTGAAGGTGGCAGGAGCACACGACGGGCCGCGGTCCTTCTCGTAGGAGCGCATCGCGACGCATCGGCCGCCGGAGGTCGCCCAGCGACCGAAGACGGCCCTATGCGTTGTGTCTAAGCGACGGAGAAGGGCCGCGGCCCGGCGAAACCGGCCACGGCCCTTGGTGAATAGGGCTAGCCTTCGAGCAGTTCCGTCACCAGGGCTGCTATCGGCGAGCGTTCCGAGCGGGTCAGGGTGATGTGGCCGAAGAGCGGGTGTCCTTTCAGGGTTTCGACGACGGCGGCGATGCCGTCATGGCGTCCAACCCGGAGGTTGTCGCGCTGGGCGACGTCGTGGGTGAGGACGATCTTGGAGTTCTGGCCCATCCGGCTCATCACCGTGAGCAGGACGTTCTTCTCCAGCGACTGGGCCTCGTCCACGATCACGTAGGCGTCGTGGAGGGAGCGGCCACGGATGTGGGTGAGGGGCATAACCTCGAGCATGCCCCGGTCCATGACCTCTTCCACTACTTCCTGGCTGACCAGTGCGCCAAGGGTGTCGAAAACAGCCTGCGCCCAAGGGTTCATCTTTTCGGATTCGGAGCCGGGCAGGTAGCCCAGTTCCTGCCCGCCCACCGCGTAGAGCGGCCGGAACACGATTACCTTGCGGTGTTCGCGGCGCTCCAGCACCGCTTCCAGGCCGGCGCACAGTGCCAGTGCCGACTTGCCGGTTCCCGCCCGGCCGCCGATAGACACAATCCCGACGGCCGGGTCCATCAGCATGTCGATGGCCAAGCGCTGTTCCGCGGACCGCCCGTGCAGGCCAAAGACGTCGCGGTCGCCTTTCACCAGCCGGACCTGCTTGTCCGGGCCCACGCGGCCGAGTGCCGAGCCCCGGCTGGACAGCAGGACCAGCCCGGTGTTGACCGGCAGTTCAGCGGCTGCCGGGATAAAGACCGGTTCGTGGCCGTAAAGCGTGTTGATCTCCTGGTCGCCGGCTTCCACTTCTGCCACCCCGGTCCAGCCGGAGTCCTTCACCAGTTCATTGCGGTATTCGTCCGCGGTGAGCCCCATCGCTGAGGCTTTGACGCGCATCGGCAGGTCTTTGGACACCACCGTGACGTTCCGGCCCTCGTTCGCGAGGTTCTTCGCGACGGCGAGGATCCGGCTGTCGTTGTCACCGCTGCGGAAGCCCAGCGGCAGCACCTCGGCGGAAATGTGGTTCAGTTCCACCATCAGGCTGCCACCGTCGTCGCCGATGGGAATGGGCTGGTTCAGGCCGCCGTGTTTGACCCGCAGGTCATCGAGGAGCCGGAGTGCTGTGCGGGCAAAGTAGCCAAGTTCGGGGTCGTGCCGCTTGGCCTCAAGCTCAGTGATGACCACAATCGGGACGATGACTTCGTGTTCGGCGAAGCGCAGCAGTGCGCGGGGATCGGAGAGCAGGACGGAGGTGTCGATCACGAAGGTATGGATGGTGGCTTCCCTTCCAGAAACAGCAAAACCGGCCGCGGGTTCTTCCGCTGCACCGGTTTCCAAGGTGGCTCGCGTGGCGCGAGAGGTAGCTTTCTGTCCCTGGTTCGAAAGGACCGCGGGCAGTTGTTCAGAAGTAGCCACATCGACTCCAGCCCCGGGCGCAAGCCCGGATGTGTTAGTGGTGAGCCGGATCGGCCAAGAGGCCGGGTCCGGCCTCCCATACAACCGGTGCGATGTCTCGCTCCATGTACTGGCCTCCCCGATCAGCCGGCGGTTTTGCCTGCTGATGGATATAACGTAAATCCATCGGAAGTAATTTCCGCAACCATTACGCGGCGATTCTTGTTGCGGGGATGTGAACCGGCGGTTAATCGGGAAGGTCAGGCTCCGAAGCGCCGCTGCCTGCCGGCGTAGTCACGGAGGGCGCGCAGGAAATCCACCTTCCGGAAAGCGGGCCACAGCGCCTCACAGAAGTAGAACTCGCTGTAGGCGCTCTGCCACATCAGGAACCCGGAGAGGCGCTGTTCACCGGAGGTGCGGATCACCAGGTCGGGATCGGGCTGGCCCCGGGTGTAGAGGAACCGGGAGATGTCATCGACACAAAGTTCGTCCGCGAGTTCGCCGATGTCCTTGCCTTTGGCCACGGCATCGTGCAGCAGTTCGCGTACCGCATCAACAATCTCCCGGCGGCCGCCGTACCCCACGGCCACGTTGACATGGATTTTTTCCCGGACCGGTGTGCGGGCCGTGAGTTTGTTGAGCCGTTCAGCCAGGTAGTCCGGCAGCAATTCGGGGGCACCCATGGCGTGGACGGAAATGTTGGCGTCCTCGTCCAGCCGGTCCAGGGTATTGGCGATGATGCCCATCAGCAGGTCGAGTTCTTCGCTGGACCTGTTCATGTTGTCCGTGGACAGCATGTACAGAGTGACCACCTTGACCCCGAGTTCCTGGCACCAGCCAAGGAACTCGTGGATCTTGTCCGCGCCGGCCTGGTGTCCTTGGCTGGTGGGGGCATTGAACTGCTTGGCCCAGCGCCGGTTGCCGTCCACCATCACGCCGATGTGCCGTGGAATGCGGTCACTGGCAAGGTCCTTCAGCAGCCTGCGCTCATAAAAGCCGTAGAGGAACCCGGGCAACTCCACGCGCTCTCTCACCTGACTTCCTTGCTGTACGTTCCGCCTTGCACATCCTAGGCTACCGTCCGCAGCGGCACCGCCGTCCCGGCCTGACCGGAATCACCCGCACGCCGCCGTATTACCCGTCGGTAACTTACTGCGGCGTAAGTTATTCTGAAGCAATGAACAGCGACACCCCGGACGTTCCCCGGTCGCCGCAACCAGACGGCACTGCAAGCGCCGGAAGGGGCCCGGAGGCGAACGCGGTGGACGAGGCAGCCGTCCGGCTTGCCGAGCTTCTGATGATCAAGCCCAAATGGCGTGGCTGGATCCATACAGCCACCGCTCCACTGGCCCTGGCGGCGGGTATTGTCCTCATTGTCTTGGCGCCGACGCTGGACCGCAAGGTCACGTCAGCGGTCTATGCGGCCACGGGAGTCATGCTGTTCGGCATCAGCGCCGTGTACCACCGCGGAAACTGGTCTCCGAAGGTGAAGATGGTCCTTAAACGGCTGGACCACACCAACATCATGCTGGTGATTGCGGGGAGCTACACCCCGCTGGCGTGGACGCTGCTGGAACGGCCGCAGGCGGTGCTGCTGCTCTGGGTCATCTGGTCCGGCGCCATCCTGGGCGTGCTGTTCCGGCTGCTGTGGACTGATGCGCCGCGCTGGCTCTACGTTCCGATCTACATCGCCCTGGGCTGCGGATCCCTGTTCTATCTCCCGCAGTTCTTCCAAGCCAGCGTTCCTGCCGCCGTCCTCATCTGCGTGGGCGGAGTTCTCTACATCACCGGGGCGGTCTTCTACGCACTGAAGAAGCCGAACTTCAGCTACCACCACTTCGGCTTCCACGAACTGTTCCATGCACTGACCGTGGTCGCCTTCGCGGCCCACTTCGCTGCGATCGCCCTGGCCGTACTTAGCTAGCTGCTAGTGGCGGCGGCTGCCGGGACCTGCGTCCGTGCCGCCGTCGGACGGTTCCTCGAAGGAATCGCCGGCCGCCGGGCCGGCTGCCGGACCTGCCGCCGGACCTCCCGCGGGCCCCGCAGCAGCGGATTCCGCTTCGGCAGCCTCTGCCGCGTCGATGTCAGCAGCAGAAGCAGCCGCGATGCGCTCTTCCTCCACCTGGGCGCGGTAGCGGACGCGCCGTATCCGGCGCACCATGTCCACTATGAGCAATGCCGTGGCCACTACAAAAAAGGCGGTCATGATGAAGCCGAGGAGTCCCGGCGTCACCTGGTCCTGCGTAATCCCCTCGCGCAGCGACGGCGTGGGCTGTGGTGTGGGCGTGGTGGCCAGGCTGAGGAGCAGACGGTGCA
Organism: Arthrobacter sp. Ha26; assembly: GCF_059091705.1. Classification (NCBI taxonomy): domain Bacteria; kingdom Bacillati; phylum Actinomycetota; class Actinomycetes; order Micrococcales; family Micrococcaceae; genus Arthrobacter; species Arthrobacter sp. Ha26. The sequence continues at coordinate 72,729 of NZ_JBNHGX010000004.1, read as the reverse complement.
CGTTGGATACCTTCTATGGAACGGGTGTCAGCAGGCAGCGGATACAGCGGCCCCGCCTCGGGGCACTTCTTCTACGCGGCATAGAAATTGCCTGCAGTCCTATCTTAGCCCCGCGAAGAGGTCCTTCTCCGGCAGCTCCGAGGGTACCCGCGAGCTGATCAGCGAGTAATCCTCCCAGGGCCAGGCCCGGCGCTGCATCTCCGGGGAAACCGCAAAGAAGAACCCCAGCGGGTCCACCTGTGTCCTGTGGGCGCGCAGGGCGTCGTCGCGCACTTCAAAGTAGTCGCCGCAGTCCACCTGGGTGGTGGTGGGGTGCGGGGCCGGCGGCGGAGTGTGGCCCTCGGCGTCGGCCTCCAGCCACGCCGCGAGCCGCTCGGCATACGGCGATTGAAGGCCTGCCTCCTCCAGTGCGAAATGCAGCGCGCGGAACCGCTCGGGACTGAAGGCCCGGTCGTAGTACAGCTTGCTGGGCTCCCAGGGTTCCCCCGCCTCCGGGTAGCGCGCGGGATCACCCGCAGCCTCGAAAGCCTCGACGGCAACGCGGTGGGCCATAATGTGGTCGGGGTGGGGGTAGCCGCCGTTTTCGTCATAGCTCAGGATCACGTGCGGCTTGAAGGACCGGACAAGGCGCACCAGCGGGGCGGCAGCCTGGTGCAGCGGCAGTGTGGCAAACGAGCCCGCCGGCAAGGGTGGCAGCGGGTCCCCCTCGGGCAGGCCCGAGTCCACGAAGCCCAGCCACCGCTGCTTGATGCCCAGTATGCTGGCCGCCCGCTCCATTTCCAGGCGCCGCGCCCCTGCCATGTCCCGTTTGGGATGCGGTTCGTCCTCCACTGCGGGGTTCTGGATATCCCCCCGCGACCCGTCGGTGCAGGTGGCCACCATGACTTCCACCCCTGAGGCCGCGTATTTCGCCATGGTCGCGGCACCCTTGCTGGACTCATCATCCGGGTGGGCGTGGACGGCGAGCAGCCGGAGCGGCGCCTGGGAGGTACTGGACGCTGTCATCGAAGGACTGCTCCTTATTTTCATATCGCGGCTTGTGGCTGCTGAATGTATCGCTGAACGGGCGGACGCTCATGTCCGGCGCGCCGCCGGACGGGAAGGCCCCCGCGGAGGGGCACTAAACTGGTCTGGTGACTTCCCCGGACCAGCCGGCCCTATCCGAGCCCGCGAACACTAGCCTAGCCAATCGTTATGGCGCTAAAAAGCGCAGGCTCTCCCCCACCGCCAGGCGGGCCATTGGTGGTGTTGCGCTGGCAGCAGGCATCGGATTCATGGCGTGGGTCTCCACCTCCAATTCCCTCTCCACGGTGAGCTTCAAAGACATCGGCTATTCCACCACGGACGCCACCCTGGCCGAGGTGGATTTCCAGGTGACACGGGAGCCGGGAACCGCCGTCCAGTGCGCCATCAAGGCGCTGGATTCCAAATTCGCGGTGGTGGGCTGGAAGGTCGTGGACATTCCCCCGTCCGAGGCCGAGGACACCGCCGACGGCGGCAGGACAGTTTCGCAGCGGGTCTCCGTCCGCACGGAGTCGCTTTCCGTATCCGGCGTGGTGGACAGCTGCTGGATTCCGGGCGGCTCAGGCCAAAAGATGTGATCCGTGCCGCTCCCACGTTGGGTTTTATCCACGGGATTGACTACAATGAAGCAATACCTTTACCCCGCTGAGCTGGTTACTGTTCCACAAGTGGCCACCGTGGCGGGGTCTTTTGCATGTAGGACCATTAGAGGAGAAGTCCGTGTCTACCACCAACAGCGCAGCTGCAGCCTGGCTCACCCAGGAAGCTTTTGACCGCCTGAAGGCAGAGCTGGACCACCTTTCCGGCCCTGGCCGCGCGGAAATCGTCCAGAAGATTGATCAGGCCCGCCAGGAGGGCGACCTGAAGGAAAACGGCGGCTACCACGCAGCCAAGGAGGAGCAGGGCAAGATCGAAGCCCGCATCCGCCAGCTGACAGCGCTGCTCCGCGATGCCCACGTGGGTGAGGCACCGGCCGATGACGGAATCGTGGAACCCGGCATGATTGTGGTTGCCAAGATCGCCGGCGACGAAGAGACTTTCCTGCTCGGTTCCCGTGAAATTGCCGGCGATTCCGATATCGACGTGTTCAGCGAGAAGTCCCCGCTCGGCGGTGCCATCCTTGGGCACAAGGAAGGCGACACGGTCAGCTACACCGCGCCCAACGGCAAGGACATCAAAGTAGAGATCCTTTCCGCCAAGCCGTACGCCGCGTAGCAGCAACAGCACACCTCAAAACGCCGGCCACCCCAAGGGGTGGCCGGCGTTTTTGCTTCTGCCCAGAAACGGCTGGGGTTCAGGAGCCGTTGCCCGGCCCGGCCTGGCGGGGGCGAAGGAGCAACGCGGCCACCACTCCCCCCGCAGCACCTCCCAGGTGGGCCTGCCAGGAGATGTAACCGCCGGCAACAAAGGGCAGTACACCCAGCAGGATGCCTCCGTAACCCATGAACAGCACCACCGCCAGGAGGATCTGCCGCCAGCTGCGGTTGAAGAACCCGCGGACCAGCAGGAAGGCGAACAGCCCGAACACCAGGCCGGAGGAACCCACGGTGACCCCGCCGTTCCCGATGAGCCATACGGTCAGTCCCGAGCCAAGCCAGCTGAAGGCCAACGCCGTCAGGAATACGCGAAGCCCGGACAGGAACACGAGGAAGCCGAAAATGATCAGCGGCAGGCTGTTGGACAGGAGGTGGTTCAGGCTGGCGTGCAGGAGCGGGAAGGTGAAGATGTCCAACAGCCCGTCGGCACTCCGGGGGCGCAGGCCAAAGGTCCGGTTGAGCGAGCGCAGCATCAGGGCATTGAACAGCTCGATGACGAAGAGCAGGGCCACAAAGCCGCCCAGCACCAGCAGGCCGCCCTTTGCCCGGGCGGCAACGGTCCGCCGGTCGCCGAAGCCTTTGTAGCCTGTCAGTCCGGCCATCAAGCCTCCTTAGTGCACCACAATGGGCTGGAAACCCTCGGCCCGAAGCGCGCTGAGTACCTGCTCGCCGTGCTGGTGGCCCTTGGTTTCCAGGTTCACCGTGATGGAAACGTCGCCCATGCTGATCGAGCCGCCGACGCGGGTGTGGTCCAGGCCTGTAACGTTGGCATCGTTCTCGGCAATGATCCTGGCGATGGTGGCCAGCGAGCCGGGGCGGTCATCGAGCATCATGCGGACCGTCATGTAGCGCCCGGCCGCCGAGAGGCCGCGCTGGATGACTTTCAGCATCAGCATGGGGTCGATGTTGCCGCCGGAGAGGACCACTGCGGTAGTTCCGGGGTTCTCGATCTTGCCATCCATCAAGGCGGCCACCCCCACCGCGCCGGCCGGCTCAACCACCATCTTGGCCCGTTCCAGCAGGAAGATCAGTGCCCGCGCCAGGGAGTCTTCACTCACCGTCACGACGTCGTCCACCAGCTCGCGGATGATGCTGAAGGGCAGCTGGCCTGGCCGGCCCACGGCAATGCCGTCGGCCATGGTGGATACCCTCTTCAAGGGCACCAGGGCGTCAGCGGCGAGGGAGGGCGGGTAAGCTGCTGCGTTTTCCGCCTGCACGCCGATGATGCGGATCTCCCGGCCCAGCTCCTTGGCCCGCGCTTTGATGGCGACGGCGACCCCCGCCAGGAGCCCGCCCCCGCCAACGCCCATCAGGACAGTGTCCACGTTGGGCACCTGTTCAAGGATTTCCAGTCCCAGCGTCCCCTGGCCGGCAACAACGTCCACGTTGTCGAAGGGGTGGACAAAGACCATCCCGGTTTCATTGCTGTAGCGCTGCGCTTCAGCCAGGGCCTCGTCCACGTTGTGGCCATGCAAAATAACTTCGGCGCCGTGGCTGCGGGTGGCCGCCAGCTTGGGCAGGGCCACCCCGAGCGGCATGTAGATGCGGGCTTTGATCCCCAGGCTCTTGGCGGCCACGGCAACACCCTGGGCGTGGTTGCCTGCAGACGCGGCCACCACACCGCGCTTCTTTTCTTCCGGCGACAGGCGCGCCATCCGGACGTAGGCGCCGCGGACCTTGAACGATCCCGCACGCTGCAGGTTCTCGCATTTGAAGTAGACGTCGCCGCCCACGAGTTTTCCCAGTGCACGTGATGATTCCACCGGGGTCCGCGCAATAATCCCGTCGAGCAGCTTCTGCGCCTCCAGGACATCGTCCAGCGTGACGGGAAGGGTTTCAAGGATGTTCACGGACTAATCTCCTCTGGATTTGGGCCCCTGTGCCCCACCGTTGGTACGGGCGTCAGGATGTTCTGCGTTTGTGCCGGCTCCGGCGCCGTCCTTGGGAGCAGCCGGCGGGTCAACATGCCTAATGGCGTTGTCCGGGCCGGCGCCGGCAACCAAAAGGCCGCCAGGCGCTGCCGGCACCTGTTCATGTTCCCACGTTCTGGCGGCAATGTAGCGAATGGCCGAATTTGCGACAGCGAGGATGGGCACGGAGAACAGCGCACCGGGGATCCCGGCCAGGTAGGAGCCGGCGGCAACGGAAAGGATCACCGCCACCGGATGCAAGGCCACTGCCTTGCCCATCACCAGGGGCTGGAGGATGTGGCTCTCGAGTTGCTGGACGAGCAACACGATTCCGAGCATGATCAGGGCGTTCACCGGCCCGTTGGCCACCAGGGCCAGCAGGACGGCGATGACTCCCGTCACCAGGGCGCCCACCACCGGTATAAAGGAGCCGATAAACACCAGTACACCCAGAGGCAGGGCCAGCGGCACGCCAATGATGGCGGCACCAACACCAATGCCCACAGCGTCAACCAGCGCGACGAACATCTGGATGCGGGCGTAGCTGACCATTGAGGACCAGCCCTTCCGCCCTGCACCGAATGTGGCGGCCCGCGCTTTCCTGGGCAGCAGCCGGACCAGGAACGCCCAGATGCGGTCGCCTTCGAGCAGGAAAAAAATCAGGATAAACAACGCCAGGAGCATGCCCGCGGCGAAGTGGCCTGCAGTGCTGCCAAAGGAGAGGGCACCGCTGAGGATGCTGCTGCTGTTGTTCTGCAGCGCATCGGTAGCCTCTTTCACGTACTGGTCGATTTGGGCCGCGGTCAGGTGCAGGGGCCCGGCCGAAAGCCAGTCCTGGACCTGTTTCACGCCTTCCAGCGCCTGCGACCAGAGCTCGCCGAATCCGATCAGCAGCTGCCTGCCCACCAATGCCAGCGATCCGGCGATCAGGCCAATGAAGCCGAGGACTGTTATGGCCACGGCCAAACCACCGGGAAGCCCCCGGCGCCGCAACCAGACGGTGACCGGGCTGAGGAGGCCGGCGAGGAGTGCGGCCACCATCACCGGGATGATCAGGAAACTGATTTGCCGCAACAGCCAGACCAGCGCGCCGCCCACCAGGAGGATGAGTCCCAGCCGCCACGCCCAGGACGCGGCTATGCGCACCCCGTACGGAATATCCTTGTCCAGTTCGCGGTCCGTCAGGACCCGCAGCGGCGGACTTCCGTGGGCTGATGGCTGCCGTACGGGCGTTTGAGGGTCGGATGCTATGGGATCCTCGGCTGGCGTCATAGCCTAATACTTCCGCAGCGGTGGCGTAATGGGAAACCGCTACCCCGCGGCACCGGGGCTGTAGTCGATTCCCCATGAGATGCTGAACGATTCCCCGGGCTCCAGCCAGCGCAGGCCCTCCCCGGAGTTGAAGGCATTCGCCGGCCCGGTCATGGGTTCGACTGCCACCGCACGGCTGCGGCCAGGGTATTGCGTGCTGACGAAAACATGGACGTACGGGCAGCACTCGTCCTGCCACAGGCTGACCCGCCGGCCGTCCGGTGCGGCAAGGGTGTGGCGGGCCTTGCCGCTGTCGAACCGGAGGCCCGTCAGGGCAACGTCCACGCTCAGCGGTGCGATGTGCAGCCCCGCCCGGAAGTCGGTGTCCCCCTGCACCTGTGCGCTGCTGCGCGGGATGAGGCGTTCGTCGGCGACCAGCCGGGTATCAGCGGAAACAGTCAGCACCAGGTCTTCAAGCGGCGTATCACCGAGGCGCAGGTACGGGTGGGCGCCCAGGACAAAGGGTGCCCTTGACTTGGCGTCATTGGCCAGCGTCTCGCGGACAACCAGTCCAAGGTCTTCCGCGAGGAGGTACTGCACGCGGTGGCGGGCCAGGAACGGGTAGCCGTGCTGGGGAAAGATGGTGGCCTCCAGCGTGACTGAGTGCTCCGACTCGTCAACCAGCACGTAGGACGCGTTCCGGAGGAGGCCATGGCTGGCGTTGTTTCGCGCAACCTCGGTAATGTCCAGCTGCTGCTTCTTGCCGTCCAGGAGCCACTGTCCGTCTTCAACCCTGTTGGCCCAGGGAGCCAGGGTGATGCCGCACCCGCCGGGCGGAATCTGGTCGTCGGCGTAGGTCTCCGTCAGCTGCACTCCTCCCCTGCTGTACAGGCGGAGCCCGGCGGCCAGTTCAGTGACAACAGCCAGGGCATCTCCGCGCCGGAGCTCGTACTGCCGGCCAGTAGCGTAGGCCCGGTAACCGGAGGCAGCGCTGTTCTCGAGGGACGAATCGGAAGTCATGAGCAATACCGTACAGCCCCACAGCCCGGCCTTGGCGTCACTGCGTGTGTTACTTTTTGTTTGATTCTATTCTTTTTTGAGCGGCGTATGGCACAATATTCCTACGTTGCTGCATCACCAAAGGACAGGATTCATGACCGGAATCACCACCACCAGGCTCTCCGACGGCCGGGAATTGATCTATTTCGATGACGTGGATGCGGCCAAGGAACGAACCGCGGAGAACACCGCCGATCACAGAGGGCTGCCGACGCGGGGCGAACCGGGAGAAGTCCGTTTTGATGCCCTCACCGGTGAGTGGGTCGCTGTCGCTGCCCACCGCCAGAGCCGCACGCACCTTCCCCCGGCGGACCAGTGTCCCATCTGCCCCACCACGGCCGGCAACCCGTCGGAAATTCCCGCTGACGACTACGACGTGGTGGTGTTCGAAAACCGCTTCCCGTCACTGGGGCCGGTGCTTGGTACGGTCCCCGCTGAGGCCGGCTGGGGAACCAAGGGCCCCGCCTACGGCCGCTGCGAGGTGGTGGCCTTCACTCCTGAACACACCGGGTCCTTCAGCGGATTGAGTGAAACCCGTTCGCGCACCGTCATCGAGGCATGGGCCCAGCGCACCGAAGCCCTGAGCGCGCTTCCCGGCATCAAGCAGGTGTTTCCGTTTGAAAACCGCGGCGCCGATATCGGCGTCACCCTCCACCACCCGCACGGCCAGATCTACGCCTACCCCTACGTGACCCCGCGGGCCGGGGTCCTGGGTGCAGCAGCCCGCAAATTCCATGAAGCGGCGGACGGCAAGGAGACGCTCACGGGCTCATTGCTGCGCTCCGAACGCGAGGACGGTGCCCGGATGATTCTCGAGGGCAAAAACTTCAGCGCGTACGTCCCCTTCGCCGCCCGCTGGCCCCTCGAGATCCACCTCGTTCCCCACCGCCAGGTTCCGGACCTGGCAGCACTGAACGGGGAGGAAAAGGACGAACTCGCCCACGTTTACCTGGACCTCCTCAAGCGCCTGGACGCCCTCTACCCCACGCCCACGCCGTACATCTCGGCCTGGCACCAGGCACCGCTTGATTCCCTGCTGCGCCCCGCCAGCTACCTCCACCTCCAGCTGACCTCGCCGCGCCGGGCTGCAGATAAGCTGAAATTCCTGGCAGGATCGGAGGCAGCCATGGGTGCCTTCATCAACGACACCACCCCGGAAAGTGTGGCCGAGCGGCTGCGCAACGTCACCGTTCCGGCATCCACCCCATCCGCTGCTGCCCTCCAGGCAGCCCTGGCTGAAGGAGCAACCGCGTGAGCGCCGTCCGTGATTCTTCCACCACGCCCGGACCGGCAGGTTCGAATGATCTCGGCAGCCGGTTCACCCATGAGTTCGGCGGCGTCCCCGCCGGCATCTGGCAGGCACCGGGCCGGGTCAACCTGATCGGAGAGCACACCGACTACAACGAGGGGTTTGTGCTGCCCTTCGCCATTGACCGGACTGCCCGGGTGGCCATCGCCGTCCGTCCCGATTCAACAGTGCGGCTGCTTTCCACCTACGGGGACCAGGGCGTGGTGACCACTTCGCTGGATTCCCTGCAGCCCGGTTCGGCAAAAGGCTGGACGAAGTACCCGCTGGGCGTCATGTGGGTGCTCCGGCAGCGGGGCGTCGACGTTCCCGGCATTGACCTGCTGCTGGAGTCAGATGTTCCGCTTGGAGCGGGTCTCTCCTCATCCCACGCCATCGAGTGCGCGGTCATTTCGGCCTTGAATGAACTGACTGGCGCCGGGCTGACGGCAGATGAGATGGTCCTGGCCACGCAGCACGCCGAGAACGACTTTGTCGGTGCGCCCACGGGAATCATGGACCAGTCCGCATCGTTGCGGGGGTCTAAAGGACATGCAGTGTTCCTGGATTGCCGGAACCAGGACGTCCGCCTGGTTCCCTTTGAAACGGAACCTGCGGACTTGGTGATGCTGGTGATCGACACCAAGGTTTCGCACTCCCATGCCGACGGCGGTTACGCGTCGCGGCGCGCGTCCTGTGAGCTGGGTGCCGAGGTGCTTGGCGTCAAAGCACTGCGGGACGTCCAGGTAGGCGACCTCGAGGAGGCCTCCGGCCTCCTGGACGAAGTGACGTTCCGGCGGGTGCGGCACGTGGTCACCGAGAATGACAGGGTCCTGCAGACGGTGGAGCTGCTCGCGGCCGAGGGGCCGGCGTCGATCGGCGCATTGTTGGACGCCAGCCACGTGTCCATGCGCGATGACTTTGAAATCTCCTGCCCTGAACTGGACCTGGCCGTGGAGGCATCGCGTGCCAACGGTGCCATCGGCGCCCGCATGACCGGTGGTGGTTTCGGCGGGGCAGCCATCGCCCTGACGCCCACCCGGTCAGAACAGAAGGTGCGTGACGCCGTCGTCAAGGCCTTTGCCGGGGCGGGATTCGCTAAGCCGGAGATCTTCACCGTGACTCCTGCGGCAGGTGCCATGCGCATCGCCTAGTTTGTCCAGGGGGGCTATTTACACTGAACGCCTGGTTACGCACAAAAGGCTGTGGGCCCCACCTTCCGGTGCGGCCCACAGCCTTTTCTGCAAGTGCCCTTGCGGGCGTTCGACGGCGGGACGCCGCTAGGGCTAGTCGTCCCCGCGCAGGATGGCCAGCAGGCGGATGATTTCCACGTACAGCCACACCAGGGTGACCGTAAGGCCGAAGGCTGCGGTCCAGGAGAAGCGCTGCGGCGCTCCGCTCCGGACGCCGGCCTCGATGCTGGTGAAATCCATGATCAGTGAGAACGCGGCCAGGCCAATGGCCAGCAGTCCGATGAAAACGCCCAGCGGGATGCCGAAGATCTCGACCTGCGTGCGCAGGCCGAAAGGCTCCGTCACGGCGCCCGTCCAGATCATCACCATGTTAATCAGCGCGAATACCGCGTAACCAATGAGGGCAATCATGAAGAACCGCATGGCCTTGGGCGTGGCCCGGACCTTGCCGCTCTTGAACAGGACCAGGGTTACCGCGAACACAGACAGGGTGCCGATGACAGCCTGCAGGCCAACGCCCGGGAACTGCGCATCTAGGATGCGGGTCAGGCCTCCGAGGAACAATCCCTCCAGTCCCGCGTAAGCGAGGATCAGCGCCGGTGAAGGCTGCTTCTTGAAGGTGTTGACCAGGGCCAGAACGAAACCGCCGAGCGCACCGACAATCATCAGCAGCGACGCCAGCCCCATACTGACGAACATGGTGACAGCAGCGCCCGCCACAACAACGCCGAGGCAGGCAGCTGTCTTGACGATGACGTCGTCGAACGTCATCCGGCCGGTGTCCGCCGGGCCCGCCGCAGGCTGGTTGTACATCTGCTGCAGCTGCTCGTCGGTCATGGGCTGCTGGCCGTAGCCCTGCTGGCCATAAGGAGCCTGGCCGTACGGCTGCCGGCCATAACCCTGCTGGCCGAAGGGCTGGCCGTAAGGAACCTGGCCGTAGGGAGCCTGGCCGTAAGGAGCCTGCGGGACAGGCGGTGCCTGGGTGGCTCCACGGAAGTTCTTTCCGTTGAAGATCGGGTTGCCGCCTAGTGCCATTGCGGGATTCCTCCATGTGATGGTTTTTTGTGTTCCTTGTGGTTCACGCTACCAATTTTCACGTGGCGGCACCGCGAAAAGTTCCCGCAGGAGCCGCTGTGCAACCCAACCGTAACCGGCACGGCGCCTGTTCCCCTCTATCCGACGCCCAGGTAGGCCTCCTTGACGGACGGATTAGCCAGGAGCTCCTTGCCCGTCCCGCTATGGGTAATCTCCCCTGTTTCCAGGACGAACGCACGATGCGCTCCTGCAAGGGCCTGGTTTGCGTTCTGCTCCACCATCAGGACAGTGGTGCCCTGGTTGTTGATCTCCCTGATGATTTTGAAGATCTGGCGGATGAATTGCGGGGCCAGCCCCATGGAGGGTTCATCCAGCAGCAACAGCTTTGGACTGGACATCAGTGCCCTGCCGATGGCCAGCATCTGCTGCTCACCGCCGGACATGGTGCCGCCGAGCTGTTTTTCCCGCTCTTTCAACCGGGGGAACAGGTCAAACACGCGGTCCAGGTCTTGGGAAACCCCGCTCCTGTCCTTCCGGCCAAACGTTCCCATGTCCAGGTTCTCCCTGACCGTCATGCCGGGAAAGATGCCGCGCCCTTCGGGAGCCTGGGAGATCCCCTGCACCACCCGGAGGTGGGCTTTCATTTTCGTGATGTCCTCACCGGCGAACCTGATCTTCCCGCCGGCGCAGTTGAGCAGGCCTGAGATGGTCCGCATGGTGGTGGTCTTGCCGGCACCGTTGGCGCCAATAAGTGCCACCACCTCGCCCTCATTGACCGTAAAGGACATGTCGCGGATCGCCTGGATCCGTCCGTAGTAGACCGAAACCCCTTCGACTTCAAGCAAGGTCATCTTCAGGCTCTCCCAGGTAAGCCGCAATTACTCGCGGGTCTTCGCGGATTTCGTGCGGCAGTCCGTCAGCAATTTTCTTGCCGAATTCCAGTACAACAATCCTGTCCGTCACTCCCATGACCAGCTTCATGTCATGTTCGATCAGGAGAACGGTATACCCCTCATCCCTGATGGTCCGGATCAGCGCCATGAGTTCTTCTTTTTCCGCCGGGTTGAACCCTGCGGCGGGTTCGTCCAGGCACAAAACCTTCGGGTCGGTGGCCAAAGCCCTGGCGATTTCGAGCCTGCGTTGGTAACCGTAGGGCAGGTGGCGGGACAGGAAGTGGGCGTGGTCGGCAATGCCGACGAAGTCCAGGAGCGCCATCCCCCGTTCGATCGCCGACTTTTCTTCCCTGGTATGGGTAGGCAGGCGCAGCAATGCTCCGCCCACACTGGTCCGGTGGCGGGCGTCCAGGCCCACCACCACGTTCTCCAGCGCCGTCATTTCGCCAAACAGCCTGATGTTCTGGAACGTCCGGGAGAGGCCCAGCCGCGTGATTTTGTGTTGTTTAAGGCCGTTCAGGGCCTGTCCTTCCAGCAATATCTTTCCGCTGCTGGGCTTGTAGACGCCGGTCATGGCATTAAAGCAGGTGGTCTTGCCCGCCCCGTTGGGACCGATGAGGCCGAGGATCTCACCACGTTTGATGTTGAAACTGATGTTGTCCAAGGCCACCAGGCCACCGAACTTGATGGTCAGGTTTTGAACCTCAACGATGTTGTCCCCAACCTCCACCGCTATGTCGCGGTCCGGGGCAACCTTCTCCGCCAGGTCCTGGTCCACACCTGCCTCTGCCAGGGCCTCAATGTCCATCCCGTGTACCACGGAAACCGACGGCTCCGTGTTGGTGTGTTCCGGGACTGCACTGGAACCGGTGGCCGCCTTTTCCGCGCTCATGCTTCCGCTCCCCTCTGGCCGCCCGCCGGTGTCCCGGCAGCGGAAGGCCCGCCGCCGCCCGCCGTCGGCTCCTTGCCGTCCCTGCCGGAAGCCTTGTTGAAGGCGGTCCGGCCGTAGGCGAGCAACCGCTGGCGGGCCGGGAGCAGCCCCTGCGAGCGGAAGATCATGATAAGGACCAGTGCGATACCGAAGATCAGGTACTTGTACTCAGCGATGGCCGTAAACCTCAAGGGGATATAGCTCACCAGGGCCCCGCCCAGGATGGCGCCCACCTTGTTGCCCGCCCCGCCCAGCACCACCGCTGCCAAGAACAGGATGGACGTGGTGACATCGAACTTCTGGTTGTTGACGAACCCCACCTGGCCGGCAAACAGCGCACCGGAGAGGCCGCCTACCGCGGCGCCGATGGCGAAGGCCCACACCTTGTACTTGAAGGTAGGCACGCCCATTATTTCAGCCGCGTCCTCGTCCTCCCGGATGGCGATCCAAGCCCGTCCCACCCTGCTGCGTTCAAGGTTGCCCACCAGGAGCGTGATGATGATGATGATGGTCAGGGTCAGCCAATACCAGGGCACACCGTTGGAATTGGAAAAGATCGGAGCCCCGTCCGCTGCCGTTCCTGGCGGATGGCCCACATTCTGGAAACCCACCTGGCCCTTCATGGCGGGAATGATCGTGGCAAGAATGCGCACGATTTCGCCGAAACCGAGGGTCACGATGGCAAGGTAGTCACCGCGCAGCCGTAGCGTGGGCACACCGAGTACCACGCCGAAAAACATCGTCACAGCCATTGCCACCGGGATGGTCCACAGGTACGGAATATGCAGGAAGGGCGAGTCAGGGCTTGTGAGCATTGCCGCGCAATAGGAACCCACAGCGAAGAACGCCACGTAGCCCAAGTCCAGCAGGCCCGCGTATCCGACCACCACGTTGAGCCCAACTGCGACCAGCGCGAAGCGGGCCATGTCAAAGCAGGCCAGGGCAAAGTTGTTGCCGGGCTCAGTGGTGATGATGGGTGGGTTCAACAGGGGCAACAGGTAGGCCAGCACCACAACGATGATCAGGAAAGCCCACTGTTGCTGGCGTGAAAGGGCATTCCAGCGTTCGGACAGCGCTCCGGGCTTGCGGCCGCGGCCGCCCCTGGGGGTGACGCTTCTCCCCGGGCTGGTTTCGGCAGCCTCACGGTCCACGGCGGCCTGCTTGGCCGCGACTGTTTCAAGAGGCGTGGGCCCGTCGGTCATGCTCATGCTTTGCTCCTTCCAAGGGAAGTACCCAGGATGCCTTGCGGTCGCAGCAGCAGCACCAGGACGAGGACCACAAATGCCACAACATCGGTCCATTGCGAATTACCCAGCAGGATCTGCCCCCAGTTGCCGATAAGGCCCAGGAGCAGTCCGCCCAGTAGTGCGCCGCGGACGTTGCCGATGCCACCCAGCACCGCGGCAGCAAAGGCTTTGATCCCCAATATGAATCCGCCGCTGTACTGGACACCGGACGGAATTTTCATGACGTAGAACAAGGCTGCGGCTCCCGCCAACAGACCACCGATAACGAAGGTGGTAATAATGATCCGCTCTTTGTTCACGCCCATCAACGTCGCCGTATCCGGATCCTGCGCCACGGCCCGGATGCCGCGGCCGGTACGTGACTTGCTGATGAAGCGCTCAATACCCACCATCATGATGACGGCAGCGATGATGATGAGCAGCTGCTGCGAATCCACGATCGTTCCGAAGATGTCGAAGATGGGCGTGGGCCGGAACATGGTCAGCGCAAGCTCGGGGCTTGGTCCACGCCAGAGGTAGATCAGGTACTGGATGGTGAAGGAAGCGCCGATGGCGGTGATCAGGAACACCAGTCGCGGGGCGTTGCGCTTCCGCAGCGGTTTATAGGCGATCCTTTCCAGCAGGAAGGCTGTCACCGCCGAGGCGGCCATCGCGACCACCAGCGCGAGCAGTAGGTTGAGCACGATCGCCAGGAAGCCAAGGCGGGGAACGGAAGGTCCGAAACCAAGGTTGCTGAGGGTGAAGAAAACGGCATAACAGCCGACGATGAATACTTCGGAGTGGGCGAAGTTGATCAGGTTCAGGACGCCGTACACCAGCGTGTAGCCCAGCGCGACGAGAGCGTAAATTGCTCCGAAGGTCAGACCGTCAAACGTGGCGCTCCAGAAGTTTTGTTGGAGAGACGGGATATCAAAAGTTATCCAGTCATTTTCGAGGGGGGGTAAGTGGACAAGCAGGGGAAGCATGGGGAACATCCTGATCCAATAGCACGCGGCCGTCGGCCCGGCGGTGATGGGTATGGTCTCTTTGTCGCCGAATCACGAAAAGGCTGTGGGGCCGCATCTGCTGGCCCCACAGCCGATTTTCATGGAGTTGCTACTCGCCGATCGGGCCGACTGGAACGATCTTGGCGTTCTCTACCTTGTAGCCGTAGACCGTAGGCGCCTGGAGTTCACCCTTGGCATCCCACTTGTAGTGCTTGCTCAGCCCGTCCTTGTCGTAGGACTTGACCCAGGCCAGCAGGTCCGGCCGGGACTGCTTGCCCGCATCGATCCCGGACAGCAGTACGGTTGCCGCGTCGTAGCCCTCAATGGAGTACGTGCCGGGCTCAACGCCCTTCGAGACTTCCTTGTAGGCCGAAGCGAAGTCCGGAATCAGCTCACCGGGGATGCAGGGGCAGGTGAAGAATGCCCCGTTGGAAGCGTCGCCGGCCTGCTTGATGAACTGCTCGTCCTTGACGCCGTCAGGAGCCACGAAGGTGCCGGTAAAGCCCTTGCCGGCGAGCTGCTGGATGAACGGAGCGCCCTCAGCGTAGTAGCCGGAGTAGAAAACGGCGTCCGCCTTGGCGTTGATGATCTTCGAGATGACTGCCGAGAAGTCCTTCTGCCCGGTGGTCACCTTGTCGGAGCCAGCCAGGGCGTCCCCAAGTCCCTTGGTGGTGGACGTAGCCAGACCGATGCCGTAGTCGGAATCGTCCTGGACCAGGTAGACCTTCTTGGCGCCCAGCTTCCCGGTCAGGAACTTGGCTGCGGCCGGCCCCTGCACGGCGTCGTTGCCCAGGCCACGGAAGAACGTGCTCCAACCGTTTTCAGTCAATGACGGGTTTGTAGCTGACGGGGTGATGTGGACCAGGCCACGCTGTTCGAAAATATTGCCGGTCGCCTTGGACTCGCCGGAGAACGGTAGGCCGATGACGCCCACGATTGCCTCTTCACTGACCAGCTGGGTTACGGGGCCCGTAGCCTTGTTCGGATCACCTTCGGTGTCGAACTTCTTGAACTGGACCTGGCAGCCCGGGTTCGCCTCGTTGTGCTCGTTGATGGCCAACTGGATGCCGTTAAAGATGTTCACGCCCAACTGGGCGTTGGGACCCGTTTGCGCACCCGCATAAGCCAGTGTGGTGGTGGCTGGGCAGGTGGCTTTTCCGTCTCCCTTGGGAAGGACGGCTGCCGATGGAACGTCCACCTTGGAAATGGCAGGTACGTCAACCTTGCCTCCGGCTGACGAAGTCTCGTTTGTGTTCGGACCTGCCTGATTGGCGCAGGAGGACAGCAGCAGGCTGAGTGCAGCCGCTGTTGCAAACGAGGTGAAGACTTTCTTTCGGTACATAAACTTGCCTTCCGAAACAGGCCCTTGGATGACGGGGATGCGAACGTGCCGGCGCAGCTGCGCCGAGGATCAGGTGTTCCTGAGTTAGCTTCAAGCTAATGCATATCCCCAGCGAAGATAAGTGACTGAGGTCACATCTATATAACAGTCGTTGCATATGCGAAATCAAACGGAGGAAGCCACCCGCAATGCGGGCGGCTTCCATGCTTTCCGGCGCCGTGGCCGGCTCTGCGTTTGTACCCCAGGTGGGACTCGAACCCACAACACGCGGATTTTAAGTCCGCTGCCTCTGCCAATTGGGCTACTGGGGCAACGGCTCCATGGTATCCCGTCAGAGGCGGGTGAATGGTTCGGCATACCGGAAGACGCCGTGGATGCCGCCGGGCCAGAGAGCGAGCGGCAGGAGCTGGAAATGATCGCCCCAGGCCTGGTCCGGCGGGAGGACGCCCAGCGTGGTGGCCGGGACAAAGCCGAACCGTGGATAGTAGTCCGTGCTGCCCAGGAGTGCGATGCCGATCTCCCCAGCGGCGTTGGCCCGGTCGATAGTCTCCTTCATCAAAGCAGACCCGATGCCTTTTCGCTGGAGCCGCGGCACCACCCCGATAGGGCCCAGGCCAAGCAGTTCGTGGCCGCCCGCCCATCCGCGCGTGCTGATGACGTGGCCCACCACCTCCCCGTCCAGCACGGCCACCACACTGAAGGCAGGAAGGTACTCCTTGGCCTCAAACAACTCACGGAGAACCTTCACTTCCACCGGCTCACCCTCGGCGCGACGGCCGGTAGGCGGCGAGACGGCGAATGCATCCGCCGTAAGCGCGAGGATCGCATCCCGGTCGGCCGGAGTCTCATCGCGCAGCTGCAGTACGGGCGAGTGCGCCTCATCGAGCGGCCGTCCGCTGCCTTGGAGCGGGGCGTTGTCCTGAAGGTTGCCGGGCCCCGGCCGCAACCCGGCTTGTGCGGAGAGCTCGGCCAGCACCTCAAGGGCCCTTGGCGCGTCAGCGACCGGTACCAGGAGGTGGTCATGATGGAAGCCTGCCAGCACATTGCAGCTGATCCTGGCATCGGTGAGGGCTCTGCTCACCGCTGCTGTCAGTCCCACGGCCTCAAGCGCAGAATGGATCTGCAGGGTGATCCAGGCACCCACAAAGTCGTAGGACAGCCCCTCCTTATCCGCCTCGGCGCGGGGCAGCACCACCGTTAGGCCCTCGGCTTCGCGGACCGCCGCCTCGATGCCGGGCACCAGCGGCCGCCCGTGCGGCCACAGTACGTAGACGTATTCACCAGGACGCTGCACCGGGTGCATCCCCGCAAGCAGGGCCTGGAGGTTTTTCTCGCCAGTCATGCGGCCAGTCTAGGAGGCGCAGGGCACGACGGCGGGACGCGGGAATGGTGGCAGGGCGTCCGAAGGGCCGTGGCAGCACCGCCGGCGGCCTGACCCTACCAACGCAAAAGGCGGCCGTCCCCCGGAAGGGGACAGCCGCCGTCGTGCGTCAAGGCACAGCGTTGACAACCGTGCCTCAGGCAGGACCGGTTCTACTTGGCGTTGGCCGTCACCGATTCCTTCGGATCGACCTTCGTCTTTTCGGCGGAGCCTGCACCCCCGGCCGGCGGGGCGGCGTCCGCAGCGGGTGCGGCGGCAGGCTTGGGAGCCGGGGTGGCTGCTGCCACGAAGGCGCCGCGCGGGTTGTCCAGGTCCAGCAGCTGCGTGGTGTCCCGGCCCGCGAAGAAGCTAAGGATCCAGTTGAAGATGACGCGGAACTTGCGCTCGAAGGTGGGCATGGCCAGCCCGTGGTAGCCGCGGTGGGCAAGCCAGGCCAGTCCGCCCTTGAGGCCGATGCTGCCGACGAGGTTGATGTTGGCAACACCCTTCCACTCGCCGAAGCCCGCCACAGCGCCAAGGTTCTTGTGCTTGTAGTCCTTGAGCGGCTTGTCCCAGCGGGAGGCCCACAGGTTCTTCGCGAGGCGCTTGGCCTGGCGCAGCGCGTGCTGGGCGTTGGGGACGCAGGTGCCGTCCGGCAGGCCCTTGCCCGTGAGGTCGGGGACAGCGGCGATGTCGCCCGCAGCCCAGGCGTTGTCGACGATGCCTTCGTCGCCGCCGATGCGCAGGTCCGGCAGGACGCGGACGCGGCCGCGCGGCTCGAGCGGGAAGTCGGTGGAGCGGACCATCGGGTTGGCCTGCACGCCGGCGGTCCATACGAGGGTGTCCGCTTCGAATTCCTGGGCAGGGGTCTTGTCCGGGAGGTTGATGAGTTTGAGGGTGCCTTCAGCGCTGTCCAGGGAGGTGTTCAGCAGTACCTCGATGCCGCGGCTGCGGAGGTGCTCCACAACCCATTCGGCTTGCTTGGCGGTAACTTCAGGCATGATGCGGCCCATGGCTTCCACGAGGACGAAGCGGACTTCCTCCTGCTTGATGCGCGGGTTGTTGCGGACGGCGGCCCGGGCGAGGTCCTCCATCTCGGTGATGCACTCGATGCCGGCAAAACCGCCACCCACCACCACGAAGGTGAGGGCCTTGGCACGTGCGGCGGGATCGGTCATGGTGGAGGCCAGTTCGATGCGCTCCAGGAGCTGGTTGCGGAGGGCAACAGCTTCCTCGATGGTCTTCAGGCCAATGCCCTTGTCCGCAAGGCCCTTGATGGGGAAGGTGCGGGTGATGGCGCCGGCAGCCAGGACGACGTCGAAGTACGGAACTTCGAAAGGAGCCCCGCCGTCGGAAGGAGCCACCACGGCGGTGCGGTTGGCGTGGTCGATCCCGGTGACGCGGCCCTGGATCAGTTCGGTCTGCTGGAGGTGCTTGCGGTGGGAGACCACTGCATGGCGTGCCTCGATGTTGCCGCCGGCCACCTCGGGCAGGAACGGCTGGTAGGTCATGTAGGGCAGTGGATCCACGAGGGTGACGATGCCACCTGCATTCGCGATCTTCTTCTGCAGTTTGAGTGCTACGTACAGGCCGACGTACCCGCCGCCGACGACGAGTACCCGGGGACGGTCCTGGAGCTCTGGGGTGGTTGCCATAGTTTCAAGGATACAGCAGTTTGTGAAAATCTTCACTAACTGGCGTGAGGGCTGCCAATCCTAGGTTTTACGCCCTGAATCCACCCTGTCCACCACGCCGGTATCCGGCTCCTCGGGCAGTTCGGCCGGGTTCCGGGCTGCCCGCCTCAGCTGGATGGCCGCTGCGGCGATGATGGCGGCAAACAGCAGGCCAAAACCGATCACGACGGCGGCGCCAAGGGCACTGTCCCGCTGGGACGGAGCCTTGGCGGCGGGTACGGTGGCCTCGGGCAGGGTGGGCTCCTGGCTGGGAGCTTCTGCAGTGGGAAGCGGCGCAGGCGTCGCCAGGTTTCCGCGGCGGTGGACCCGGATCCATTCCGCGATAGAGCCCAGTGGGTTGGCGGAAACTTCGGGAATGTCCGCCTTGAGGGCAGCCTCCGCGTTCAATACCCCAAAACCGTACAAGGGGTCCTTGCCGGGCGCACCGGCGTCCTTGGCCGTGGCGACGATCCTGTTGATGACCTGCTTTGCGCTCATGTCCGGCCACTTGGACCGGATCAGTGCGGCGACGCCGGCAACGATGGGGGTGGAGCCGGAGGTTCCCGCCCATTCCGCGTAGCTGCCGCCGGGAATACCGCCCAGCAGGTTCTCGGCGGGTGCCGCGACACCAATGGTGATTCCCTGCGAGGATGCATCAACACTGGCGGTTCCCTTGCGGTCCACGCCGGCGACGGTGAGGACACCCGGAATGGTGGCGGGGGCGCCCACCTGGATGTTGCCGCCCACCCGGTTGCCGGCGGCGGCCACAATCACCACGTCTTTTTGTTCGGCATAGAGGAAGGCAGCGTCCCAGCTTTGCGGCCACTGGGGAGTGGTGCTGCCGAGCGAGATGTTGATGACCTTGGCACCGTTGTCCACTGCCCAGCGGACGGCCTCGGGAATCTGGTCCTGGTCGCTTTTGCCGGAGGGGTTGGTCGAACCCAGCCAGGTGGAGACGGAGAGGATCTGTGCTTCCGGTGCCACACCCACGATCCCGTCAGGAGGAAGGGCTCCGGGCCCGGGCGACGGACTGGCTGTGGCACCGGAAGGCTGGTGGCCGCGCCCGGCGAGCATGGTGGCCACCAGGGTTCCGTGTTCGGTCTTGGAGCCCACTACTTTCTGGCCGTCCCGTTGCCCGGAGCCCGAGGCGTCGTAGCCGCCTGCCACGACACCCTTGAGGTCCGGGTGCTTGGCATCAACGCCGCTGTCGATTACGGCAACTTTAACGCCGGCCCCCTTGGAGACCTCCCAGGCCTTCGTAATGCCGGACTCAGCCAGCCAGTACTGTTTGTCCCGCCACTCGTCCGCGTGGGCCGCGGGCGCGCCGAAGAGGCCTGTTGCGAGGGAGCAGGCGGCCAGGAGCAGTGCCAGCAGGGCTGCGCCGGCCCGCCCGGGGGGTGGTGTTTTCCGGGTTGTCTGTTTCTGCATGGGCGCTCAGCCGATGCTCAGGGC
This sequence comes from Arthrobacter sp. Ha26, assembly GCF_059091705.1. Lineage (NCBI taxonomy): Bacteria > Bacillati > Actinomycetota > Actinomycetes > Micrococcales > Micrococcaceae > Arthrobacter > Arthrobacter sp. Ha26. The sequence continues at coordinate 52,773 of NZ_JBNHGX010000004.1, read as the reverse complement.
GATGCCGTCGAGAATGTCGTGTTCGCTGGCGGTGGCGGCGGTGATGCGTCCGCCTGTGAGTTCGGCCAGCCGTTCGAGGATCCTGCCCCAGACCAGTCCACCGGCGCCGATCACGTCTACCCGGCCCGGGTGCATGTAGGGCAGAGCGGCGCGGCCGGAACGGTCCATGGCCAGGAGGTCCGCGGCGGCGGCACGGACAGTGTCGAGCGGCAGCTCCGTGCCGTGGATGGCATCCGGCGAATACTCCGGCAGGCGGAGGGCGTGCGCGGTGATGGTGGTGATGGAACCGGCAACGCCGACGACGGCGGTGGCGCGTTCCAGCGGAACGTCCTGGTGTGCGCGGGCGATCGCCTGGTCGACGTCCGCTTGGGCGGCCGCGACCTGGTCCGGGGTGGGCGGGTCCTGGCGGAGGTGGCGTTCGGTGAGCCGGACGCACCCGATGTCCACGGACTTGGCCGCCGTCACCCCGGCCGCGGTGCCGAGGACGAACTCCGTGCTTCCGCCGCCGAGGTCCACCACCAGCACTTCCTGGCCGTCCAGGATGGGCAGGACGCTGCTGGCCCCGGCGAAGGACAGGGCGGCTTCCTCGTCGCCGGAAATAACCTCAGGCTCCACACCGAGCAGGGTCCGGATACCGTCCACGAAGACGTCCCGGTTCCGGGCGTCGCGGCTGGCCGAGGTGGCCACGAAGCGTGTCTTGACCGCTTCGTGTTCCTCGATGAGCCGGGCGTAATCGGCGGTGGCTGCGAAGGTGCGTTCCAGGGCCTCCGGGGCGAGTTCACCGGTGGCGTCCACTCCCTGGCCCAGCCGGACCACCCGCATTTCCCGGACCACGTCCGTGAGGGTGGTGGTCCCGTTGCTGCGCTGGATGTCAGCGATGAGGAGGCGGATGGAGTTGGTGCCGCAGTCGATGGCGGCGACGCGCGTCACTTCGCTCCCCCTGGCGTGCCGGAGGTCCTGCGGATGGGGGCCGGCCGGCCTACGATGTCCGGCAGCCCCTGCGGCCCGTGCCGGCTCAGGTCCTTTGACGGGGCCTGCCCGGCCGTGTCCCACGCGCCCTCGCAGTAGCACCTGTCCGCGGTCCACCACTCACTGATGGCCGCGATGGCCTGGTCCCCCAGCGGGTTGACGCCGGGGCCGGCGGCCAGCGAATGGCCCACCAGGACGTGCAGGCATTTGACGCGGGTGGGCATGCCGCCCGCAGAAATCCCGTCGATTTCGGGGACGGCTCCGATGCCGGAGCGTTCACCGATGGCGGCGCGGGCCACAAGGTAGGCCTCGTGCGCCGAGCGGTAGGCGGCGGCGAGTTCCTCATTCCCGGCGAGCTGCTCATTCATTTCGTTCATCACTCCAGCAGCTTCGAGCCGGGAGACGGCCGAGGTGATGACAGGGTGCGTCAGGTAGAAGGTGGTGGGGAACGGTGTTCCGTTGCCCAGGCGCGGCGCCGTGGCCGCTACCAGGGGGTTGCCGCAGACGCAGCGTGCAGGAATTTCCACCACGTCACGCACCGGCCGTCCCAGTTGGCGGCTCAGTACTTCAAGGTCGTGCGGTGATGGTTGGCGGGATTCGTCCCGGGCGGCTGCCGTGTAGGTTTCCACTGTCGCTGGCCGTCCTTCCTGTTGCGGTTCAGTCTGTGGCCGCGCGCGTGATGGAATCCCACAGGGAATCCACCCACGGCAGATCGGCGGGGTCTTGTGCTGCTGCACCGGCCTGGCTGCTGGTTTCTCCAGCCGGCAGATCGCTGCCGAAGACCCAGTAGCCGGTTTCACCCGGCATAACCATGTTAATGCGGTCCCGGGCCTGCTGTTTCACGTAGTTGGGGTCCTGCCAGCGGGACACTTGCTGGCGCAGGCTGTTGCCTTCTGCCTCACGGGCAGCGATATCGGCGTTCAGGGCCGCTATTTCGGCCCGCTTGTCGAAGAAGATCTTGACCGTTGGCGCCAGCATGATGGTGATGGCAATCATCACCACGGCCAGTGCAAGCATGCGTCCCGAGAAGGCCTTGGCCGGTACCGGCTGCTGCTCATCGTCCCTGCCTGGGCGGGCCGTCGCGGAGGTGCCCTGGGCGCCGCTGCCTTTCCCGCCGTCGTCCGGCCCTTTTGCCTGGTGTGGGCCCTTGGCCCGCTGTTGCCCAGGGGCCTTGCCCGCTCCCGCGGCGTGGTGTCCATCCCTCGCGGTGCCCGCTTTCGGCGCCGCGGTCTGATGGTTGGCAGTGCCTGCGCCCGGTTTTGCCTTGCCCGAACGAAAATCAGCCCGGATAACGTCCGCGCCGTCGTCGGTCTCATGGGCTGCCTGGGTTGTGCCCGTACGGGGCGAGGCGACCTTGGGGACTTTGGGACGGCGGGTAGCCATGACACTCCTGAAACGCGCAGCCTGCCTGGGGCCGCCACTTTTTTGGGCTGGAACAATGCCGAAACAACAACGGTGGCTATGGTCTTTCAACCATAGCCACCGTTTATTGGTTTACGCGGCTACTAGCCCTTGAAACGCGGGAACGCGCTGCGGCCGGCGTAGCGTGCGGCGTCGTCGAGTTCCTCTTCGATGCGCAGCAGCTGGTTGTACTTGGCAACGCGCTCGGAGCGGGCCGGGGCGCCGGTCTTGATCTGGCCGGCGTTGGTGGCCACCGAGATGTCTGCGATGGTGGTGTCCTCGGTTTCGCCGGAGCGGTGCGAGGTGATGGTGGTGTAGCCGGCGCGCTGGGCGAGGCTGACTGCGTCCAGGGTCTCGGTGAGGGAGCCGATCTGGTTCACCTTGACCAGCAGGGAGTTGGCGGTCCCGGTCTCGATGCCGCGCTGCAGGATGGAGGGGTTGGTGACGAAGAGGTCGTCACCCACCAGCTGGACCTTGTCGCCGATGGAATCGGTGAGGGTCTTCCAGCCTTCCCAGTCGTTTTCGTCCAGCGGGTCCTCGATGGACACCAACGGGTAGTCGGCCACGAGCTCGGCGTAGTAGGCGCTCATTTCGCTGGCGGACAGTGACTTGCCTTCGAACTGGTAGGCGCCGTCCTTGAAGAACTCGGAGGAGGCAACGTCCAGGGCCAGTGCGATGTCCTTGCCCGGGACGTAGCCGGCGTTCTTAATGGCTTCCTGGATGAGGTCCAGGGCTGCACGGTTTGACGGCAGGTTCGGGGCGAAGCCGCCCTCGTCACCGAGGCCGGTGGACAGGCCCTTTTCCTTGAGCACGGACTTGAGGTTGTGGTACACCTCAACGCCCCAGCGCAGGCCTTCGGAGAAGGTCTCGGCACCGATCGGGGCGATCATGAATTCCTGGATGTCAACGTCTGAATCGGCGTGTGAACCGCCATTGAGGATGTTCATCAGCGGGACCGGCAGGACGTGGGCGTTCGGGCCGCCCAGGTACTTGTACAGCGGCAGGTCGGCGGAGGCGGCGGCGGCGTTGGCAACGGCCAGGGAAACGCCGAGGATGGCGTTGGCGCCCAGCTTGCCCTTGTTCGGGGTGCCGTCCAGGTCCAGCATGGCCTGGTCGATGCTGCGCTGGTCCGTGGCGTCGAAGCCGGTCAGCGCAGGAGCGATCTGGTCGATGATCGCGTCAACGGCCTTCTGGACGCCCTTGCCGAGGTAACGGCCCTTGTCGCCGTCGCGCAGCTCAACGGCTTCGTGCTCACCGGTGGAAGCACCGGAAGGAACTGCCGCGCGGCCGATCTGGCCGTCAGAGAGCAGAACTTCAACTTCTACGGTCGGGTTGCCGCGGGAATCGAGGATCTCGCGGGCGTGGATGGCATCGATAAGCGCCATGAATTTGCTCCTTATGGGCGATTAACGGGGGAAATACAGCTGAAAACTCGACGTACTCGTCACGGACCAGCGTAGTCGAGAGTGGTCCGGGTTACGGAAACCGATCCAGCCCCCGGACGTCATGATGGTGCGGTTACCTCTGTTGGGGATGCTGCGCTGCGTGCTGCTGATAGTTCCGGACCGCCCCGCGGAGGGCACGTTCGGCGTCGAAGCCGCGGGTGTGGGCGGAACGTACGACGGCGAGCAGCAACGCGCCGAGTTCTTCTTCCGTTTCCGGAATGGGAGCCCGGGCAGGCAGCTCGACGCCGGCCCTCGCCGCGCGGTCGATGGACTTCTGCGCCCGCGCCAGCGCCGGCAGGGCCAGCGGGATCCCAACGAACGGGTCCTGCCGCTCCGGCCGCTCGGCCCGCTTCACCGCGTCCCACTTCTGCACGATTTCATCAACAGTGGCCGGAAAGCTGTCCTGCAGCGAGCCGTCCGGGCGGAACACGTGGGGGTTGCGCCGCACCATTTTGGCACTCAGGCCGCGCGCGACGTCGTCGAACTTAAACGCGCCGCGCTCCTCAGCGAGGCGGGCATGGAGCACGACCTGGAGCAGGACGTCGCCCAACTCCCCCAGCAGTTCGGCGTCGAAGTGCTCCTCCCCCGCCGTTCCTGCCTCGATGGTCTCGGCCACTTCGTAGGCCTCCTCGAGGAGGTACTCCACCAGGGACTCATGCGTGAGCGCACCCATCCAAGGGCAGTGCTCACGCAGCGCGGCGATCGTTTCCAGCAACTCCCCTGATGCTGTGGCCCCACCCGCCAGCTCCCCTGCCGGGGAGCCGGCGGCGTCCTGCTTGTTAGCCAAGGTTCGCGTAGGCGTCGTTGATGTACTCGACGAGCGCTTCCTTCTCCTCCAAGGGGAGGAAGGATGCCTCGGCGGCGTTCAACGTCAGCTCCAGGAGGTCATCGAGGTCGTAGTCGAAGGTTTCCACGAGCAGTTCAAGCTCATCGGTCAGGGTAACGCCGCTCATCAGCCTGTTGTCGGTGTTGATGGTGACGTTGAAGCCCAGCTGGTACAGCATGTCCAGCGGGTGGCTTTCGATCCCCTCACCGAACCCGGCAATCGCACCAGTCTGGAGGTTCGAGGACGGGCAGACTTCCAGGGCGATGCCGCGGTCCCGGACCCAGCTGGAGAGATCACCCAGGGTTACCAGACCGATGGTGTCCTCGCTGTCCTCATCGTCGTCGAACTCCACCATGATGTCTTCGGCGATCCGGACACCGTGTCCGAGTCGCAGGGCGCGGCCGTCCACCAGGGCGGACTGGATGCTGTCCAGCCCGGCGGCCTCGCCGGCATGTACGGTGGCCGGGAAGTTGTGCTGCGCCAGGTAGGTGAAGGCGTCCCGGAAGCGGGAGGGCAGGAAGCCATCTTCGGCTCCGGCGATGTCAAAGCCCACTGCGCCCTTGTTCCGGTGGCGCACGGCGAGTTCCGCGATCTCCTGGCCGCGGTCGGCGTGGCGCATGGCGGTGATGAGCTGGCCCACCTGGATTTCGCGTCCGCTCTCGCCCACGGATTCAACGCCGGCTTCCAGGCCGTCCTGTACAGCTTCCACGGCGTCATCAAGTGTGAGGCCCTTCTGGAGGTGCTGCTCGGGTGCCCACCGCACTTCGCCGTACACCACGCCGTCATCGGCGAGGTCCTCAACAAATTCCTTGGCGACGCGGAACAGGCCCTCGGCGGTCTGCATGACGGCGACGGTGTGGTCGAACGTTTCAAGGTAGCGGACCAGCGAACCCGAATCGGCGGACTCACGGAACCACTGGCCCAGCGCCACGGGGTCGGTTGACGGAAGCGTGTGGCCGACGGCCTCGGCCAGCTCGATGATGGTTGCCGGACGGAGTCCTCCGTCCAGGTGGTCGTGAAGGGATACCTTGGGCAGGCTCTTCAGGTCAAAATCGATGGCAGGGGCAGCGTCAACAATAGGCTCAGTCACGTTCCAACCTTAGGGTGGGCAGGGGATCTATGCCAGCCGCTTCGTGGCCACTTGCTCGCCGTCCCCTGCCGCCGGAGCGCGCATGTCCATGCTGCCCGAATCCGGCTTCGTTGCACCGGACGGGCCCCCGTCAAGCCACTCGTCCACTTTTTGGGCATCGTTGCGGGCAAGATGCTTGTGCCACAACCTGAGCAGGTGGTCGATGAGGACCCCGAGCACGATGGCGAACACCACCGCGATGCCCGCACTGAGCAAGGGGTTGTGGTGCAGCCACGGGAAGGAACTGGCCAGTACTCCGATGCCGATGGAATACCCCACCCAGGTGAGGCAGGCAACGGCGTCCAGCACAAAAAAGCGGCGGTGGGAGAAACCGGTGCTGCCGGCCACGTAGTTGACGGCCACCCGGCCCCAGGGGATGTAGCGGGCGGTGAAGATCAACACGGCGCCGCGCTTGTCCAGTTCGTAGCGGGCCCAGCCAAAAGCCTTCTGGACCTTGGGCCGGCGCATCCACTTCCACCGGTGCAGGCCGATCCGGCGTCCGAGCATAAACGCCATATTGTCGCCGGCGATGGCGCCCACCAGCGCTGTGAGCCCGAGGATCCAGAGATTGGGTTCGCCGCTGTGCCGCGAGAACGCCGCGAGGGCAACGATGAGGGTCTCGCTGGGGACCACCATGGCGAAGCCGTCCACAAAGAAAAACAACAGCAGGACGGGGTAGATCCACCACTGGCCCGCTGCATGGAGCACGGCCTCATTAATAAACTCCACGCGGGTCTTGCTCCTATGCAAAATGGCACGGGCCTAGGCGGCACAGCCAAAGCGGAAATCGTTCCTAAGTGTCCCACGGCCACGGCGCAATTAGCTACGCCCCAACCTGCCCGAACAACGGTTCAACTACGGTTCTGGTTCCTTCATCCGCTCCACCATGGGAGGCTTGCGCCGGACCCGGTTGATGACGAGGTCCACCACCACCCCAAGTGCTACGGCGCACACGATGGCGATGGCGGCACCGAGCAAATGGTTGTCCTCAAACCATTGGCCAAAAAACAGCCCGATTCCCACGGAGTAGCCTGCCCACAGCGTGGCCGAAAGGACGGTCAAGCCCACGAAGCGCAGGTGCGGGTAATGCGTCACGCCGGCGGTGAGGTTCACGGCCACCCGGCCGATGGGAACAAACCGCGCCACCAGGATGAGCGAGGCCGGGCGCTTGCGGAGTTCCCGTCCTGCCCAACGGAAGGCGCTCTGCATCCGGGGCCCCCGCATCCAGCCCCAGCGTTGGGTGCCCACCCGCCGCCCGATGAGGTACGCGATGTTGTCCCCGGAGAAGGCCCCGAACGCGGCCACGAGCATCAGGAGCCAGGGGTTGGGAACATCGGCGGTGGCGGCCACGGCCGAGAGGCCCACCACCACCGACTCGCTGGGGATGGGTGGAAAGAAGCCGTCAATGATGCAGCAGGCAAGGACCAGGAACAGCACCCAGGGCTGACCGGCTGCGGCGAGGATGAAGTCATTGATGGCCTGCATGGGACCCTACGCGATGCGGTCGATAATCAGGCGCTGACCCGGCCGCGATCCCTCCGGAGCAACAACCACCGCATGCTCCAACGCTTCCTTTGCCCGGGCAAACCGCTCCGGGGTGTCGGTCAGCAGGGTCATCAGGGGTTCGCCCGCCCGCACCATGGCGCCGGGCTTGGCGTGCATCCTTACGCCGGCGCCCGCCTGGACCACGTCCTCCTTACGCGCGCGTCCGGCGCCGAGCCGCCAGGCGGCCACGCCTACGGCCAGGGCGTCCAGTTCCACCAGCACTCCGTCTGCCGGCGCGTAGACCACTTCGGATTCGCGGGCCACCGGCAGTTTGGCCCGCGGGTCGCCGCCCTGGGCCTCGATCATGCGGTTCCAGACATCCATGGCGCGGCCGTCCTTGAGTGCGGCGGCAGGGTCCGCGTCGTGCACTCCTGCGGCGGCCAGCATTTCCTGGGCGAGCCGTACGGTCAACTCAACGACGTCGTCCGGTCCGCCGCCGGCCAGAACCTCCACGGACTCCTCCACCTCGATGGCGTTGCCGGCAGTGAGCCCGAGCGGGGTGTCCATGTTGGTCAGGAGGGCCACGGTGTTGACGCCGGCGTCCTTCCCCAGGGCCACCATGGTCTCGGCGAGTTCGCGGGCCTTGGCCTCATCCTTCATGAATGCACCGCTGCCCACCTTGACGTCCAGGACCAGGGAGCCGGTCCCTTCAGCGATCTTTTTGCTCATGATGGAGGAGGCGATCAGCGGAATCGCCTCTACAGTGCCGGTGACGTCACGGAGCGCGTACAGCTTTTTGTCCGCGGGAGCCAGCCCGGCTCCTGCGGCGCAGATGACGGCCCCCACATCCTGGAGTTGGGCGAGCATCTCCTCGTTCGTGAGGGAGGCGCGCCAGCCGGGGATGGCCTCCAGCTTGTCCAGGGTGCCGCCGGTGTGCCCCAGCCCCCGGCCGGAGAGCTGCGGAACAGCAACTCCGAAGACGGCCACCAGCGGCGCGAGCGGCAGGGTGATCTTGTCCCCCACGCCGCCCGTGGAGTGCTTGTCCGTGGTGTACTTCAGGCCGCCGTCGGGACGGCGGAGGCTGGAAAAGTCCATCCGCTCGCCGGAAGCGATCATCGCGGCCGTCCACCGGGCAATCTCGGTACGGTCCATGCCGTTGAGCAGGATGGCCATGTTCAGGGCGGCCATCTGCTCGTCCGCGATGACGCCCCTGGTATAGGCATCGATGGTCCAGTCGATCTGTTCCGGGGTGAGGGTGCCTTTGTCCCGCTTGACGCGGATGATGTCCACGGCGTCGAATGCTTCGGCCTTGTTCCCTGCGCGGGTGTCTGTCACCGGGTTTCCTCCAGGTGTTGGGGACCGAAGGCATCGGGCAGCACCTGGTCCATGGTTTTGATCCCTTTGGTGGTCATGAGTTCCATTCCGGGCGCCCGGAATTCGTACAGCAGTTGCCGGCAACGCCCACATGGCATCAGGACATTGCCGTTGCCGTCCACGCAGTAGAACGCCCGGAGCAGCCCGCCGCCGGTCATGTGCAGGTTGCCCACCAGTGCACATTCGGCGCAGAGCGTCAGCCCGTAACTGGCGTTTTCCACGTTGCAGCCGCTGACGATCCGGCCGTCCTCGGTGAGGGCCGCCGCCCCAACCGGGAACTTCGAGTAGGGCACGTAGGCGTTCTGCATGGCTGCGACGGCGGCTGCCTCGAGCGCTGGCCAGTCGGGGTCCTTCGGGCCGCGCACCGCGTCAACCCTTGACATAGGGGATGCCGCTGGCTGCCGGGCCCCGGGATTTGCCCACCAGCCCGGCCACCGCAAGGACTGTGACCAGGTAGGGCAGCATGGCCATGAACTGGCTGGGCACCGGTGTTCCGATGATGGTTACGATGCTCTGCAGGTTGTCTGCGAAGCCGAACAGCAGCGCGGCGAAGAACGCGCCAATGGGGTTCCACCGGCCGAAGATCAGGGCGGCCAGGGCAATAAAGCCGCGTCCGCCGGAGATCTCCTTGGTGAAGCTGTCGATCGCCACAAGGGTGAAGAAGGACCCGCCGATCCCGGCCACTGCCCCACCCAGGGTGACGTTCCAGAACCGGGTGGCGTTGACGTTGATGCCGAGGGTATCGGCAGCCTGCGGGTGTTCGCCCACGGCCCGCACCCGAAGGCCCCAGCGGGTTTTGAAGAGGCCTACCCAGACCACCAGGACCGCGATGTACATCAGGTATCCCACCAGCGACTGGCGGAACAGGATGGGCCCGATGATCGGGATGCTGGACAGCACCGGAATCTCGATGACGTCCAGGCCGGGAGGTGAATTGAACTGTGCCTTGTTGGCCTGCATTACGGTGCTGAAGAGGAAGCCTGTGACGCCTGAGACCAGGACGTTCAGCACCACACCCACGATGATCTGGTTGACGAGGTACTTGATGCTGAACAGGGCCAGCACCATGGACACCACGGCTCCCGCCACCGCAGCGGCCACCAGGCCGATGAACGGGTTATGCGTCATGCTGGCCACGATGGCGGCGGTGAAGGCGCCGCCCAGGAGCTGGCCCTCAATGGCGATGTTAACCACGCCCACCCGCTCACAGAGGACGCCGGACAGTGAGCCGAACACCAGCGGGACGGCCAGCGTAACGGAACCGGCGATGAGCCCGGCCAGTGAAATGTTCGGGGTCCGGGCGCCGCCCACCACCCAGATGAGGAACGCGGCCACGAACAGGACGATGAACGTCACCGTCAGCCAGCCGGGAGCCGGCCTTCCCTTGGTTTTGAGGTAGCCGGCATAGGCCGCGAGTCCCAGCAGGAGGATGGAGAGAAACAGGCCGCCGGCAAAGGCGTTCACCTGAAGGGCCGGCAGCTGGAAAAAGTCCTCCCCTGTGGAGATCCCGAAGCTGGCCGTCTGGTGGGGCGCCAGCAGTCCGAAAAAGACCAGGGCGATCAGTCCGAAGGCGGTCAGCAGGACCGGAGTCCTCCAGGTGACTGGCCTGGTGGTAACGGCGGCTTGACGGGCGTCTGCGGGTGCGTTGTCCGGCTGCGGTTTTCCCGGCCGGGGCGACGAAACTGTTGTGCTCATGCTGCACCTCCGGTGGTTGCTGCGGTGCGGGATTTGGCGGTGCGGGCCTGCTTCTTGCGCCGCGGGTTCAGGCCGAAGAGGGCCCTGACCAGTGGCGGCGCCGCGATGAAGAGCACGATCAGGGACTGGACTACCAGGACGATATCGATGGGGGTGCCGGTCTGGATCTGCATCTGGACCGCTCCGGCGCGGAAGGCGCCGAACAGGAGGCCCGCTGCGAAGGTGCCCCACGGCGTCGAACGTCCCAGGAGGGCAACGGTGATGGCGTCGAAGCCGTAAGTGGCCGCCACACCGTCGGTCAGGACTTTCTCGGTTCCCGCCACCTGCGCTACGCCGGACATGCCGGCCAGCCCGCCGGCGATGGCCATCACCAGGATGGTGGAGCGGGAGACGTTGATGCCCGCGGTTTGGGCAGCCTTGGGGTTGGCGCCGACGGCCCGGAACTCGAAGCCCACGGTGGAGCGGTTCAGCAGCCACCACACCAGGACGGTGGCGGCGATGGCCAGGAGGAAACCAAGGTGCAGGCGGTACTGGCTGCCGAAGATCTGCGGATACACGGCGCTGGGATCCAGGATGGGCGAGATGGGGTTGGTCTCCCCCGGCCGCTGGAAGGCCGGCGTATTCAGCAGGAACCGCAGGAAGTACAGCGCGATGTAGTTGAACATGATGGTGAGGATGACCTCGTGGGCGCCTGTCCGCGCCTTGAGGACGCCGACGAGTCCGCCCCAGAAGGCGCCCCCGATGATGCCGGCCACCAGGACCAGCAGCAGGTGCAGCCCCAGGGGCAGGTGGAGCGCGAAGCCCACCCAGGCGGCCAGGATGCCGGCCACGATGATCTGGCCCTGGGCGCCGATGTTGAAGAGTCCGGCGCGGAAAGCCAGCGCGACGCCGAGGCCTGCCGTGATGAGCGGCGTGGCGATGGTGAGCGTTTCCATGAAGGGCGCCACCTGGGCGGCCAGGCTGTTCCCGCGGGGGTTGAAGACCGAGCCCTGGAACAGTGCCACGTAGGAGCGGGTGGCGGCGTTCCAGACCGCGGTGAGGAAGTCTGTGGGACGGGCGAAGAGGTAGGTGGAGGTGGTGGCCACCTGCTTGTCCGTGCTGGCAATCAGGAGCCCGCCGATGATGAGCGCAAGCAGTACGGCGAGGACCGAGACCATGCCGCTGCCGGTGAAGATCCTGCGGAGCATCGTCTCTGGCCCGCCCGGGAGTTGCCCGCTCTGGGCGGTGGCGGGAACGGCTGAGGGCTCCATGGCGCCGCCGGCGGTGTCAACGGAGACGACGGCGGCCGTCAGGTCTTCCGCGGGGGGTGCTTCCCGGGTTTCGGAGCCGGGTTCGCCTGCCGCGTGCTTGGGGGGATGTTTCTCAGACATGGTCGCCTCCTTCGGCGTCGGAAGTGGAGGCCGTGGCGGAAGCGGCGGAGGCCTGTCCCCTGCCCTGCGCGGGCGTGGGGACATGTTCCTCCGGCGGGATTCCCGCCATCATGAGGCCCAGGACGTCGCGCCCGGTGCCGGCCGGAACTATGCCCACGAGCTTGCCCTTGTACAGCACTGCTATGCGGTCGGCCAGTTCCATGACCTCGTCAAGCTCCGTGGAGATGATCATGACCGGGGTGCCCTGGTCCCGTTCGGCCACGATCCGGCGGTGCAGGAACTCGATGGATCCCACGTCCACGCCGCGGGTGGGCTGGGAGGCGATGAACAGCCGCAGCGGGCGGGAGAGCTCGCGCGCCATCACCACTTTCTGCTGGTTGCCGCCGGAAAGCGTGCCGGCGGCGGCGACGGCGGACGGGGTCCGCACGTCGAACTCCCCGATCCGCGCCTTGGCGTTCTCCAGGACCTTCGCCGGGTTCATGCTGATGCCTCTGGCAAAGGGCGGCTTGTCGTAGAGGTCCAGGATAAGGTTTTCGGCCACCGAGAAGGTTCCTACCAGACCGTCCACTTTCCGGTCCTCGGGAACGAATCCGACGCCGGCCTGGAGGACTTCCTTGACGGACCGGCCCAGCAGCTCCTTGCCGTCCAGTGTGACAGACCCGGATGCCCGCTCCTGGAGCCCCAGGATGGCTTCGGTCAGTTCCGTCTGGCCGTTGCCCTGCACTCCGGCCACTGCCAGGATTTCGCCGCGGGCAATGTCGAAGCTGAGGCCGTCCACCACGTGGTGGCCGTTGGGGGCAATGACGGTAAGGTCGCGGACCTCGAAGGTCTTCTCCTTCGGCTGTGCGGGCGCCTTGTCCAGGTTCAGGCTGACGGCGCGGCCCACCATCATGGAGGCGAGCTCTGTTGTGGGGGCGGCGGGATCGGCCGTGCCCACCACCTTTCCCCGCCTGATCACCGTGATGGTGTCCGAAACTTCCTTCACTTCACGCAGCTTGTGGGAGATAAAGACGATGGAGGTTCCGCCGGACTTGAGCTGGCGCATGATGTCCAGCAGTTCGTCCGTTTCCTGTGGTGTCAGCACCGCGGTGGGTTCATCGAGGATCAGGACCTTGGCGTTCCGGACCAGCGCCTTGATGATTTCCACGCGTTGCTGGACCCCCACGGGCAGGTCCTCCACCAGGGCGTCAGGATCGACGTCGAAGCCGTACTGGTCCGAGATCTCCTTGATCCGGCGGCGTGTCTCATCGAGGTTGAGGAAGCCTGCGGCCTTGGTGGGTTCGGCCCCGAGGGCCACATTCTCGGCAACGGTGAAGACGGGAACCAGCATAAAGTGCTGGTGCACCATGCCGATCCCGGCTGTCATGGCGTCGCCCGGGCCACGGAAGGAAACGGCCTTGCCATCGATGAGGATTTCACCCTCAGAGGGCTCATACAGGCCGTACAGCACATTCATCAGGGTGGATTTTCCGGCCCCGTTCTCACCCAGCAGGCAGTGGATTTGTCCGGGTTCAACCACCACATCGATGTGATCGTTGGCGAGCAGGGTTCCGAAGCGTTTAGTGATCCCTCTGAGTTCAAGTTTCAAAACTCTGACCAATCTCGAAGCGTCCGGTGATCGACCGGACGGGATATGTGGCTGCAGCACCAGCCTAGTGGTTGCAGTCCTGGGATGAGCGGGCGGTGGCCCGGAAAGCGGCAGGCAACAGCAAAAAGCGCCACCGCCGGCGGTCATCGACCAGCCGGAGGTGGCGCTCCCTGCAAGGGGTCAGGACTTGGGGCTGGCTGCCGACTCGACCTTCAGCTTGCCGTCCACGATGTCCTTCTTGATCTTCTCCAGGTCAGACTTCAGTTCCGCGGGGACCTGGGACTCGAGGTCATGGAACGGGGCCAGCTGCACGCCGTCGTTGGCCAGGGTGCCGACGTACGGGGTATTGCTGAACTTGCCGTCCTTGTCCTCCTTGACCACGGTCTCCACGGCATCGCCCATCTGCTTCATGACAGAGGAGAGCATGATGTCTTTGTAGTCCGGGGCGGTGAGGTAGCCGTCGGAGTCAACCCAGATCAGCTTGACGTCCTTGCCTGCTGCCTTGGCTTCCTTCAGCGCTGCACCTGCGCCCTTGCCCACCGGGCCGGCCACGGGCATCACGATATCGGCGCCCTGGTCCAGGAAGTTCTGGGTGAGCTGCTTGCCCACATCCTGCTTCTCGAAGTCGCCGGTGAAGCTGCCGTCCTGGGCTTCCTTGTTCCAGCCAAGGAGCTTGACGTCCTTGCCCTTTTGCTCGTTGTAGTACTTGACGCCGTCGGCATAACCGTCCATAAAGATGGTCACGGTGGGGATCTTGATACCGCCGAAGGTAGCCACTGTTCCGGTCTTGGTGGTGCCGGCGGCGAGGTAGCCGGCCAGGAAGGCTGCCTGGGCAGTGTCATAGATGATCGGCTTGACGTTGGCGATCGGGGTGGCGTAGCCGAAGTCGATGATGGCGAAGTGGCTGTCCGGGTTGGCCGTTGCCTGCGCTTTGGTGGCGTCACCAAGCAGGAAGCCCACGGTGACAGTGAGGTCGCAGCCGGCGGTGACCATGGCGCGCAGGTTCGGCTCGAAGTCGTTGTTCGTCTTGGATTCCACCTGGTTGACCTTGATACCGAGGTCGGACTCGGCCTTCTTCAGGCCCTCGTAGGAGGACTGGTTGAAGGACTGGTCGTCGAACCCGCCGGAGTCGGAGACGATGCAGCCGGTGTAGTCGCTGGCCCCGGCGGAGGAGGTGCTTCCGGCTTCGGGGGCCGCGCCGCAGGCGGTCAACAGAAGGGCCGAAGCGCTGACAGTCGCCAGCCCGGCCATGGAACCGCGCTTGAATTGGGCACGCAGTGATGTCTTCAATTTTCCTCCAGGATGAAGAGAGTGGCGCTACGGCTCGAATTCAATGAGTGTCCGTTTCTGCACTGAAATTCTGTTTTCACTGACAGCCAGCAGCACTGCGCCGGAGCGCACTGATGGCACCTACTTTAGTGGCCTGCGCCACGTGGCCGTAGCATACCGGGACTCCATTGCGGAGATTGTTTACAAGTTGTTACCAATGAGTAGGGGCGGCGCCATAGCGCCGCCCCTGCCCTTCTCCATCCGACGAAAGAAAAGTCAGAGGCGGACCAGCATTTTGCCTGTGTTGGCACCGTCGAGCAGGTCCATAAAAGCCTGGGGAGCATTCTCGAGCCCGTCCATGATGGTCTCGTCGTAGCGCACGGTGCCGTTGGCGAGCCAGCCTGCCATCTTTTCGGCGAACTCTGCTGCATGCTGGGTCTGGCCGCCCACCAGGAAGCCCTTGAGGGTGAGCTGTTTGCCGATGGCCAGCATCAGGTTATGGGGCGCGGGCGTCGGCTCGGTGGAGTTGTACTGCGCAATGGCGCCGCACATCGCCACGCGGCCGCCCACCTTGAGCGTGGCAAGCGCCGCCTCGAGGTGCTCACCGCCCACATTGTCGAAGTAGACGTCGATTCCCCCAGGGCCGGCTGCCTTCTGCAGCTGCTCGCGCACGGGCCCGTCGTGGTAGTCGAAGGCCGCGTCGAAGCCCAGTTCAAGCAGCCGCGCCACTTTGGCAGGCGTGCCGGCGGATCCGATCACGCGGGACGCACCCATGGCCTTGGCAATCTGGCCCGCCAGTGAGCCCACGGCACCCGCTGCCCCGGAGACGAACACGGCGTCGCCGGCCTTGAACTCCGCAACCTTGAGCAGGCCGGCATAGGCAGTCAGCCCTGTCATGCCCAGCGCGCCCAGGAAAGCCGACGCTGGGGCGAGGTCGGTGCGCGCAGGCGTCGCCGCGGCAGCATCCACCACCGCATGTTCGCGCCAGCCCAGGGCGTGCACCACCACGTCGCCTTGCTGATGCCGCTCCGAACGGGACGCGATCACCTCGCCCACAGCGCCGCCGTCGAGCGCTTTATCAATGGCAAACGGCGCGGAATACGATTTGACGTCATTCATGCGCCCCCGCATATAGGGATCCACGGACATAAAGAGGTTGCGTACCAGGATCTGGCCATCCTGGAGTTCCGGCAGGCGGGACTCGGCAAGCCGGAAGTTCTCCGGGACGGGGCGGCCCTTGGGCCGGGCCGCCAGCTGGATTTCGCGGGTGGTATCGGGAAGGGCGGCGCTCATGCGGCGTACTCCAGGATCTTGATGTCCACGGCGATGTTGCCGCGGGTGGCGTTGGAGTAGGGGCAGATCTCGTGGGCTTTGGCCACCAGTGCCTCCGCGGTGGCAAGGTCCAGCGCCGGCAGTGCGATCTCCAGTTCCGCGGCCAGCCCGAAGCCCGCGGTATCCAGCTGCCCGAGATGGACCTTGGCGGCCACTGCGGAATCCGTCAGGTCGGCCCGTTCTTTGCGGCCCACCAGGCGCAGGGCGGAGTGGAAACAGGCGGCATAGCCGGCCGCGAAGAGCTGCTCCGGGTTGGTGCCCTGGCCGGTTCCGCCCAGCTCCACGGGGCTGGAGAGGGTTACGTCCAGCTTGCCGTCGTTGGTGCGTGCGGTGCCGTCGCGGCCTTCGCCGGAGGCAAGCGCCTGGGCAGTGTAAAGAGGTTTCACGGTGTTTCCGTCCTGTTGTGGGGTTGAAATCTGTGCTGTCAGACTGCGTTGTGCAGGGCAGCTGTCAGCCGGCCCAGGGTGTTGCGCAGTTGATCAAGTTCTTCGGCTGTAAGGCCCGCCGCTTCAGCGAGCCGCGCCGGAATGGCGCCTGCCTTCCCGCCCAGCTCCCGTCCGGCAGGGGTCAGGTGGATGGCAACCCGGCGCTCGTCCTCGCCGGACCGGCGGCGTTCCACCAGGCCCAGGGACTCCAGGCGCTTCAGCAGGGGCGAGAGGGTGCCGGAGTCAAGGCCGAGCTCTTCACCCAGCTCCTTCACGCCGCGCGGTTCGTTTTCCCACAGCACCAGCATCACCAGGTATTGCGGGTACGTGAGGCCCAGGTCTTCGAGGACCGGCCGGTACACGGCAGTGGCGGCACGCGATGCGGAGTAGAGCGCAAAGCACACCTGGCGGTTCAAGCGGGGAGCATCGGTCATGGAGTAAATATAGCGCACAACTAGATTGTGCACAACTTATATGGGACGGTTAATTAAGGACAGGGCGCTTGTTCCGAGAAGTACGACGACGGGCGGCCGGCCGGTCTTAAAGGTCGCGGATGGTGCGCAGCGCCGCAGCGGTGAGCACGCGGATGCCAAGGCCCAGGGCCCGTTCGTCCAGGATGTAATCGCCGCGGTGGAGATCGTATTCCTCGCCGCCCGGAGTCTTGGTACCGAGCCGCATCATGGCGCCGGGCAGCTCCGCGAGGAACCAGGCGAAGTCCTCCCCGCCCATGGACTGCGGGGTCAACACCACGGCGCTTTCGCCGATTTCGGCCCGTGCCGACGCCTCGATAATTGCCGTCTCGTGCTCGGAGTTCACTACCGGGGGCACTCCCCTGGTGTGCTCCAGGCGAACGTCAACGCCGTACGGGGCGGCCACCTGGTGCACCACTTCGTCCAGCAGTTCGCCCGCCGCGTGCCACGCCTCACGGTCCAGGCACCGCATGGTTCCGGCCATGTAGCCGGTGCCGGGAATGGCGTTGGGAGCCGAGCCTGCAGAGATCTGGCCCCACACCACGGAGACCCCGCTCCGGACATCCACCCTGCGGGACAGGACAGCGGGCACATTCACGGCGATTTGCGCCAGGGCGAACACCAGGTCCTCGGTCAGGTGCGGCCGGGAGGTGTGGCCGCCGCGGCCGGAAAGCTCGATCCGGATAGTGTCCGAGGCGGAGGTGATGGCGCCGATGCGCGTCCCGATCCTGCCCACGTCAATGCGCGGATCGCAATGCAGGGCCAGGATGCGGGGAACCCCGTCCAGCACGCCCTGCTCAATGCAGGAGTGCGCGCCGCCTGGCATGGTTTCCTCGGCCGGCTGGAAGATGATCCGGACCGTGGCGCCGAGCGGTACTTCCTGGTGCATGCGGTGCAGTACCAGGGCGATGCCCAACATGGTGGTGGTGTGGACGTCGTGGCCGCAGGCGTGCGTCACACCGTGGTTTTTCGAGGCGAAGGGCAGGCCCGTCTCCTCGATAATGGGCAACGCATCGATGTCTCCGCGCAGGGCAGTGGCAATGGGCCCCTCCCCCACATCCACGGTGAGCCCGGTGCCGTCCAGCCGGCGGGGGCTAAGTCCGGCAGCTTCCAGCCGCTCGGCGAGCTTGTCCGTGGTGCGGAATTCCTTGAAGGACAGTTCCGGATGCGCATGCAGGTCCCGGCGGAAATCGATCAGTTCCGGCAGGAGCGGCTCAAGCCAGGGTGCCACCAGCGCGGTGGGCTCGGCTTCCGTAGTGTAGTTGCGCACGAATTCACTCTAGCGAGGGTCACCGGATTACGGGCCATCGCGGTCCCCGCGTTACATCCGCGGGGCCGCGGCGGCCTGAAAGCAGGGAAGGCCTAGAGAACGTCGGTGTCCCCGCTGGCCTTCAATGCATCGACGGCGGCCTTGACCCTTTGCGAATTGGCCATGGTGGTTACCAGCAGGGCATCGGGGGTATCCACGATGACAACGTCCTGGATCCCGATCAGGGCGATCACGCGCTTGGTGTCGGTAACCACCACGCCGCTGGAGTTCTCGGTGAACACGCGCGCGCCCTCGCCGAGCACGGTGACATCATCCACTTCCTTGGCACTGTTGAGCCGGCCCACGGAGGCGAAGTCACCGACGTCGTCCCAGCGGAAGGAACCGGGCACGACGGCGACGTCCCCGGCTTCGGCGGCAGGTTCGGCCACGGCATAGTCGATGGCGATCTTGGGCAGGGTGGGCCAGACGCGGGCCGTGACCTCGTCGCGGTGGGGGGTGTCCCAGGCGCGGGCGATTTCCTGCAGGCCCTGGAACAGCGCCGGCTGGTTGGCCTCAAGGTGCTTAAGCAGGAGTGCTACGGGGGCCACGAACATGCCGGCGTTCCACACGTAGTTGCCGCTGTCCACGTACTGCTGGGCCACTTCCTCGTCCGGCTTTTCGACAAACTCCACCACGTCCAGGGCACTGGGGGCGCCGTCGATGTGCAGGTCCTGGCCGGAACGGATGTACCCGAACCCGGTGGAGGGGTGGGTGGGCTTGATGCCGATGGTGACGATCTTGCCGGCGGCGGCGGTGTAAATAGCTTCCTTGACGGCCTGCTGGAAGAGGTTGTCCGGGCTGATCACCTGGTCCGCGGCGAAGGAACCCATGATGGTGTCCGGATCGCGTTCGTGCAGGATGGCGGCAGCGAGTCCGATGGCCGCGCCGGAATCCTTGGGCTCGGACTCGAGGACCAGGTCCCCGTCCTGGACTTCCGGAAGCTGACGGCATACTGCCTCGCGGTGGGCCCGTCCCGTGACCACCAGCATCCGGGTGCCGGCCAGCGGGTGCAGCCGGTCATAGGTGGCGCGCAGCAAAGTACTGCCCGAGCCGGTGAGGTCGTGAAGGAACTTGGGAGCTGCGGCTCGCGACAGGGGCCAAAGGCGGGTCCCCACACCGCCGGCCGGGATCACCGCAATGAAGCGGTCAAGGGGTGAAACCGGGCTTGTCACTTTGTCTGTACTCATCAACGCCTACTTTAGCCGACCGCCTGCCGTGGCCCCTTCCGGACCCCGGTATCCGGCCCCTGGCAGAGCAGCCGGGACTTCATAAGGGCGCGCGATTGTGGCGTTTATCTCATTAATCTCCCAAATCCTTGCTACTGCTGGGCACCAAGGAGTTCCTAAATTGAATAAGCTGTGAGCGGAGCCTAGATTTAGGCCTGAGCTACGAGTGCTCTCGCAGCAGGCGTTCCCCCCGCGTGGATCTCATGCCAGCGCCGCTGTGTTGCAGGGAGGTTTATCAGTGCCGACAAAACCAGCTGGCACCTTGTACCGCGGCCGTGAAGGCATGTGGTCCTGGGTAGGACACCGGATTACCGGTGTAGTGATCTTTTTCTTCTTGTTGGTCCACGTCCTGGACACCTCCTTGGTGCGTGTCTCTCCCGAGGCCTACACCGCGGTGATCGGTGCTTACAAGAACCCCCTTATGGCCCTGGGCGAGACGGGCCTTGTTGCCGCCATCGTCTTCCACGCCTTCAACGGCCTGCGCATCATTGCGGTGGACTTCTGGAAGAAGGGTGCCAAGTACCAGCGCCAGATGCTCTGGGCCGTCCTGGGTCTCTGGGTTGTCACCATGGTCGCCTTCTCCATCCGCCACCTGTCCCTTGCGCTCGGAGGTCACTAAGCCATGTCTGCAACCATTGAGAGCCCGCGCAGCGGGCGGATCGCACCGCAGTACCGCCGCAACGGCGGAAGCCGGGGCAACTTCGAAATGATCGCCTGGCTGTTCATGCGGCTCTCCGGCGTAGTTCTGGTGGTCCTGATCTTCGGCCACCTCTTTGTGAACCTCATGGTAGGCGAAGGCATCCACGCCATCGACTTCGGTTTTGTGGCCGGCAAGTGGGCAGATCCGTTCTGGCAGTTCTGGGACCTCGCCATGCTGTGGCTGGCCATGCTGCACGGCACCAACGGCGTGCGCACCATCATCAACGACTACGCCGAGAAGGACTCGAGCCGCCGCTGGCTCAAGACCGTCCTGTACTCAGCCACCGTGGTCATCATTGTCCTGGGCACCCTGGTGATCTTCACCTTCAACCCTTGCCCCGTCGTCGACGGCGTGCCCCTGCCTGGCGGATTCTGCCCTGCCTAGCACCGGCACCATCCCGGGCCCGCGGGTACAACCGCGGGCCTTGTTTTGCGGAGCAGGCTACGCCCGCCCGTTGTTTTATTGCGAATTTTGAGAGAAAGAGCGTCTGGTATGCAGGTCCATAAGTACGACGTCGTCATCGTCGGTGCCGGTGGCGCTGGCATGCGCGCGGCGATCGAATCCGGTCAACGCGCCCGCACAGCAGTACTGACCAAGCTCTACCCCACCCGCTCGCACACCGGTGCGGCGCAGGGTGGCATGTGTGCAGCCCTTGCCAACGTCGAGGAAGACAACTGGGAGTGGCACACCTTCGACACCGTCAAGGGCGGCGACTACCTGGTGGACCAGGATGCCGCCGAGGTCATGGCGAAGGAAGCCATCGACGCCGTGCTCGATCTTGAAAAGATGGGCCTGCCGTTCAACCGCACGCCCGAGGGGCGGATTGACCAGCGCCGATTCGGCGGCCACACCCGCGACCACGGCAAGGCCCCCGTGCGCCGCGCCTGCTACGCCGCAGACCGCACCGGCCACATGATCCTGCAGACGCTGTACCAAAACTGCGTCAAGCACAACGTTGAGTTCTACAACGAGTACTACGTCCTGGACCTGCTGACGGTCGAAGAGGACGCCGTGCGCGAGGACGGCACGCCGTACAAGCAAAAGCGCGTCGCCGGCGTGGTCTCCTACGACCTCGCATCCGGCGAGCTGCACGTATTCCAGGCCAAGTCCGTGGTGTTCGCCTCCGGCGGCGCCGGCAAGGTCTTCAAGACCACCTCCAACGCACACACCCTCACCGGTGACGGCATGGGCATCGCGTTCCGCCGCGGTATTCCGCTGGAGGACATGGAGTTCTTCCAGTTCCACCCCACCGGCCTCGCCGGCCTGGGCATTCTCCTCTCGGAGGCCGCCCGTGGCGAAGGCGCCATCCTGCGCAACTCGGAGGGTGAGCGCTTCATGGAGCGCTACGCCCCCACCATCAAGGACCTGGCGCCGCGTGACATCGTGGCCCGTTCCATGGCCAACGAGGTCCGTGAAGGCCGTGGCTGCGGCCCGAACAAGGACTACGTCCTCCTGGACCTCACGCACCTGGAGCCGGCTCACATCGATGCCAAGCTGCCGGACATCACCGAGTTCGCCCGCACGTACCTGGGCGTGGAGCCATACACGGAACCAGTTCCCGTGTTCCCCACCGCTCACTACGCCATGGGCGGCATCCCCACCAACATCACCACCGAGGTCCTGCAGGACAACGACACCGTGGTCCCCGGCCTGTATGCAGCCGGGGAAGTAGCCTGCGTTTCGGTGCACGGCTCCAACCGCCTGGGCACCAACTCGCTGCTGGACATCAACGTGTTCGGCAAGCGCGCCGGCATTGCCGCAGCCGAGTACGCCAAGACGGCCGACTACGTGGAACTGCCGGAGAACCCGCTGGCATACACCACCGAGCTGCTGGACATTGCGCGCAACGGCACCGGCGACGAAAAGGTGGCGCAGATCCGCAAGGAACTGCAGGACACCATGGACGCCAACATGCAGGTGTTCCGCACTGCGGATACCCTGAACCAGGTCCTGCGGGACATCGCCTCCTTCGAGGAGCGGTACAAGCGCATCAACGTCCAGGACAAGGGGAAGCGCTTCAACCTTGACCTGCTCGAAGCCGTTGAGCTCGGCTTCCTGCTGGAGCTGGCCAAGGTCATGACCGTGGCGGCCCTGCACCGTGAAGAATCCCGCGGCGGACACTTCCGCGAGGACTTCCCGGAACGCGACGACGAGAAATTCATGAAGCACTCCATGGCGTACAAGGATGACCACGCGCCGGCAGACGGATCCGCAGAAGCAATTGCCGGAATCCGCCTGGCCACGAAGCCGGTTGTCTTTACCCGCTACGAGCCGATGGTGAGGAAGTACTAAGATGACCGCTGAAATCGCTGAGCCAGCCTCAAAGATTGAACTGCCTGCCGGCGTCGGCGGTGGCGGCGAAATCCCCACGTTCGATGTGCACATGCGCGTCCGCCGGTACAACCCCGAGGTGTCCGGCGAGGCCACCTGGGATGACTACCACCTGACCATGTACGGCACGGACCGTGTCCTGGATGCCCTGCACAAGGTCAAGTGGGAAATCGACGGCAGCCTGTCCTTCCGCCGCTCCTGCGCCCACGGCGTCTGCGGCTCCGATGCCATGCGCATCAACGGCCGCAACCGCCTCGCCTGCAAGACCCTCCTGAAGGACCTGGACACGTCCAAGCCCATCACGGTGGAACCCATCAAGGGCCTGCCGGTGGAGAAGGACCTGATCGTGGACATGGAACCGTTTTTCCAGTCCTACCGCGAAGTCATGCCGTTCCTGATCAACAAGGGCCACGAACCCACCCGGGAGCGACTGCAGTCCGCCGAGGACCGTGAGCGTTTTGACGACACCACCAAGTGCATCCTCTGCGCGGCCTGCACGTCGTCCTGCCCCGTGTTCTGGACCGACGGCCAGTACTTCGGCCCGGCAGCGATCGTCAACGCGCACCGCTTCATCTTCGATTCACGCGATGATGCCGGCGACATGCGCCTGGAGATCCTGAACGACAAGGAAGGCGTGTGGCGCTGCCGCACCACCTTCAACTGCTCCGAAGCATGCCCCCGCGGCATCCAGGTGACCCAGGCCATCCAAGAGGTCAAGCAGGCCATTCTCTCCCGCAAGATCTGACCAAAGGATCAAGCGGACGACGGCGTCGCTCACCACGTACGGGGAACGTACAGTGAGCGGCGCCGTCGCCGTTTCCCCGGTTGGCACCTCGAGTTGTGCTATCAGATCCGGTCTCCAAAGCGCTGGTTTGGCGACCAAAACCGATAGGGCATCCGCAACAAATGAAAGGGGACACCATGTCCCGCTCTGAAAAAGTCTCCTTCGCCGGTTCCACCGGCGAGGTACTCTCCGGCCTCATCGATGTACCTGAGGGGCCGGTGAAGGGCTGGGGAGTGTTCTCGCACGGCTTCACTCTCGGCAAGGACAGCCCGTCGGCTTCACGGATGTGCAAGGCCCTGGCGGACAGCGGCATCGGGATGCTGCGGTTCGACAACCTTGGCCTGGGCGGTTCCGCCGGGGAATGGTCGGCCGGCTCGTTCAGCCATAAGGTGGCGGACACGGTGAAGGCTGCCGAGTTCATGCGCGGCGAAGGGAAGGAAATTTCCCTGCTGGTGGGCCACTCATTCGGCGGTGCGGCAGTGCTGGCAGCCGCCCGGGAGATCCCCGAGCTCGACGCCGTCGCTACCGTTGGGGCGCCCTTCTCACCGAAGCACGTGGCACACGTCTTCGACGCCGCCCTGGACAAGATCCTGAGCGAAGGCAGCGCGGAAGTTGACCTCGGCGGGAAGCGGGTGGAGATCCGCAAGCATTTCGTGGAGGACCTCGAAAACGCCGACCTGACCGACTGCATCAAGCAGCTGCACAAGCCCCTGATGGTGCTGCACTCCCCCACGGACAACACGGTGGGCATCGAGAACGCGAGCACCATTTTCCAGACCGCGCGGCATCCGCGGAACTTCGTGTCCCTTGAAGGCAGCGACCATCTCCTGACCGGGAAGGGCCAGGCGGCACGGGCCGCCAAGATCATCGCTGCCTGGGCTGACCAGTACCTGGACGCCGCCCAGTAGCCGCCTGACCGGCTCCCGCTCCTGCGGGCGGGCAGCCACGAGCCGTGGAATTCCGCTCACGTCTGGGGCGTAGGCCGGCGTGCTCCGAGGATCTTCTTGCCCGGAGTTTCTCCTGAATGCAGGTCGGCCTCGCGGACGGCGGCCCAGCCGGCCGAGATGAGGTAGACCTGGCTGACCAGGTTGAACCAGATCAGCAGGCCGATGATGATCGCGAACGGCGCCAGGATGGGATTGCGGCCGGCGCCGGCCAGCAGCTCGGTACTGAAGACCTGCAGGACGGTGGTGCCGAGAGCCGCAAAAATGGTGCCTTCCAGCAGCGCGCGGCGGGACAGCTTCAGCCCGGCCGCCAGCCGATACATAATCAGGGCCGTGACCCAGCTCAGCACCAGCGGGACCGCGATCTTGACTGAGGTGGTCAGCGGGCCCGCCACAATGTCGTCGAGCCGCAGGAAGTCGGTGACCCAGCCGGCGGCAGTGCCAAAAACCAGCGAGGCGCCGGCGCTGATGACCAGGGCGGTGCCCAGCAGGAGCAGGGTGCCGGCATCGCGCAGCTTCAGCAGGACGGGATTGACTACTAAGGGAGGCAACTGCATCACGCCCCGCAGCCCGTCCCGCAGACTCGCAATCCAGCGCAAGGACGTAAAGACTGTTACTGCGGCCGCGATGGCTGCAGTCCAACCCAGCCCGTCCGGGTTCAACATGTCCTGCGGGTCGACCAGGCCCTCGCCGCCGTTCACCTTCAGGAGGCCGGGCGCGCTTGCCGCTACGCTGCTGATGATCGTGTCCAGCAGCGCAGGTTGTCCCCGCAGCACCAGCCCGGCAACGGAGAATCCCGTGGTGAGCAGGCCCGTGATGGAGAAGAACATATTAAAACCCATGCCGGCGCTCATGAGCGGGCCGTGCTGGAGGTTGTAGTGCCGGAAAGCCCGCAGGGGGCGTAACGAGTTAAGGCGCGCCAGCAGCCACTGGAACGTGGCCAGCACTGTGGCGAAGAAGCTTCCGCCGGCCGAACGGCGCGCTTTCCCCAACTCCATCCGCTTCTGGATGACGGCAAGCTTCAACTGCGCCCGTTCCGTTGGAAGCGGCTGTTGTTCAGCCTGCTTCTGCTGCCGTGTCCGCGGCGGTGTCCGTGAATCGGGTGCCGGCGTCGCTGTCAGTTTCGGTCCCAAAGTCCAGCTCTTCCCGTAGCTGCCAGATGCCGTCCGCATCGTGCTCGTAAAGTCCCATGCTAACCACGGGGAAGGTGGCTCTATAGCTCTTCAGTACCGTTTCGGCTTCATCGAGGCTTTCGGGGGCGACGTCGTGGGCGATAGTGACGTGCGGGTGGTATGCGAAGGGCAGATCCCGCTGGAGCGGACCCTGCTGGAGCTTTTCGTGCAGGTCCACGCATGCCTCGAAGCCTTCCTCCACGTTGATGAAGACCACCGGGGAAACAGGGCGGAACGTCCCCGTACCGGCGATGGTGACCATAAAGGGGCTCTGGCGGCGCGCCACCTCCCGCACATGCTCCCGGGTGGCTTCCCAGTCGCGGGTAGGCGTAGTGGTCACCAGGGTGATGTGTGCAGGCACCACCTCCGCGAGCGGGTCCCCGAAAGAAGCCCGCCAGCGCTGGAGTTCCTCAGCCACCTCCGGCGGGAAGCCCAGGATGACCCCCACGCTGATGTCTTCCGTCCGGGATGGCCTCCGCCTGGCCGCGCCGGTGTCCTCCGCTGGGTCGCCTTGGGGGTTACCGGGGCTTCCCGGTGCCTGTTTGGAGCGGGAGCCTCCCCTTGCGGTGACTTTGCTGGATGGCATGGCGCTAGCGGACTCCTGCGAGGGAGAAGGACGGGAGGAAGCCCATGCGCTCGTACACCTGGCCAAGGGTAACCGACGCGATTTCGCGGGCACGCTCAGCGCCGTGGGCCAGCAGCCGGTCAAGTTCCGCCGGGTCCGACATCAACTCGTTGGTGCGGTCGCGCAGCGGCGTGACGAACTCCACCACTACCTCCGCCAGGTCAACTTTGAGGTGGCCGTACATCTTGCCCTGGTACTCGGCTTCGAGCTCGGCAATGGACCTGCCGGTGAGGGAGGAATAGATGGTCAGCAGGTTGGAGATCCCGGGCTTTTCCTCGGGGTCGAACCGGATGTCCGTGCCGGCATCGGTCACCGCGGACTTGATGCGCTTGGCCGCGACCTTGGGGTCCTCGAGCAGCTGGATGGCACCATTGGGTGACTCCCCGGTCTTGGACATCTTGGCGCTGGGATTCTGGAGGTCGTAGATCTTGGCGCGTTCCTTCACGATGGTGGCTTCGGGAACGGTGAAGGTGGCTCCGAACTTCGTATTGAACCGTTGCGCCAGGTTCCGGGTGAGTTCCAGGTGCTGGCGCTGGTCCTCTCCCACGGGAACCAGGTCGGACTGGTACAGCAGGATGTCCGCCGCCATCAAGGTGGGATATGCGAACAATCCCAGGGTGGCGGCGTCGGCGCCGGACTTTTGGGTCTTGTCCTTGAATTGGGTCATTCGGGATGCTTCCCCAAAACCCGTGATGCAGTTCAGCGCCCAGGCAAGCTGGGCGTGTTCGGGCACGTGGGACTGGACGAAGAAGATGCTCTTGTCCGGGTCGATGCCGGCAGCGATGTACTGGGCCGCAACGACGCGCGTGCGCTTGGCCAGTTCGGCTGGATCAAAGTCCACGGTGATGGCGTGAAGATCCGGAATGAAGAACACGGCGTCGTACTCGGCCTGCATGTCTACCCAGTTGCGGACGGCGCCGATGTAGTTGCCCAGGTGCAGGGAGTCCGCAGTGGGCTTCGCACCGGAGAGGATGCGCTTCTTGGAGGCAAGGGGAGTCTGGCTAGTCATGGCGAGGAAACCTTCGGGGCTTAGAGCTGGTAGTCCACTACGAGCGGGGCATGGTCGGAGAATCGGGTGTCCCACGAGGCTGCCCGGTCAACAACGGCCGAGATGGCGGAGGACGCCAGTTCCGGGGTGGCCAGGTGGTAGTCGATCCGCCAGCCCGTGTCATTGTCGAACGCCTTGCCGCGCTGCGACCACCAGGTGTACGGGCCGTCAACGTCACCGGCAAGGTTGCGGTGGACGTCCTGCCAGCCGATCTCCTCGCCGAAGAACCGGTCGAAGTACGCCCGTTCCTCCGGAAGGTGGCCCGCCTTCTTGATGTTGGCCTTGGAGTTCCGGATGTCCCGGGGTGTGTGGGCCACATTGAGGTCACCGACTACCAAGGCATGGTCGCTGTGCTTGGTCAGTTCCGGCAGGCGGTTGCCCATCGCATCCAGAAACCGGAACTTGTCAACCTGCTTGGCGGTGCCCACCTCGCCGGAGTGGACGTAGGCGCTGGCCACTGTGAGCTGGACGGGATGTCCGGCAGCGTCGGCGAAGCGGAAATCGGCCTCCACCCAGCGGCCTGCGGTGGCGAAGTAATCGTCCCCGATGCCGTTCCGCGTTGCGAGGGGTTCTTCGCGTGAAGCAATGGCCACGCCGGCCCGCCCCTTGGCTTCGGCCTCGGCGTGCAGGATGTGCCAGCCGTCGCCCAGCAGCTGCCGGACGATGGCGTCAGGAGCGCGGACCTCCTGCAGGCAGAGGATGTCCACCGCACGCGGTTCCAGCCACGCCGCCATACCGTTCTTGAAGGCAGCCCGGAGGCCGTTGACATTAACGGATGCGATGCGAAGGTGGTCCTTCTTCAATGCCGAGCTCACCCGCTCCACTCTAGTCGATGATGGTTCCGGTGACCGGCTCTCCGCTCCCGGAGGACTTGATCATGTCCCGGGCGTTCGTGGCGGTGATTTCGATGGTTTCCAAGGCCCTGTTAATGGTGTCCTGGTTGGCGGCAGCGCCCTTGGCGCGTTCTTCTTCCACCACCCGCACCTGCACCTGCACGATCTTGAAGGAGTGGTCCAGCTTGAGGTCGCGGACCTCCTCCGCCTGGCCGCGTTCGGCAACAACCCGGGTGCCGCCCTGGTCCGCCCCGGCGTACGGCCCACGCCCCGCCGCGGTGCTGAAGGCATTCTGGGCTTCGGTCAGCTTCGCTCCGGCTTTCTTGGCGGCCTTCTGGATGCTGAAGACCACAAAGGACGCAAGGGCCAGCCAGAAGAAGGCGATAATGGCAACTACCCAGCCCACGACGTCGTTCTGGTTGGCTGCGAAGATGACAGCCACCACGAATGCGGTGACGAGGACCATCAGACCCGGCCCGCTGATGCGGAACATCGAGAATCCGCCCATGGCGGGTTTGGAGGATGACTTGGAGCTGCCCAGAGATTGCATGCACCTATTCTCTCAAATGCCCGGGGATGCTCCGGCCGCCTTCCACCCCCGGCGAACACCCGACCAGCTCGCACTTAACGCTCCCAAATCGCGTTTTGAATGCGATACCTGCCAGCCAGTTGGGCGCGGTTACTTGAGGAACAGCTGGCGCAGCCGAAGGGTGGTGAGCAGCATGCCGGCGGCGGTCATCGCCAGGTAGTAGCCGATGTGGATGGGTGTGGCCGCCGTGAAGGTGCCAACGCTGATCTGGCGCAGCAGTTCCACCCCGTGCCACAGCGGCATCGCCTGGATGAGCCACTGGATGGCCTCCGGGTACACGCTCAGCGGATAGAACGTGGCGCTGAACAGGAACATGGGAAGCAGGAGGAAATTAATCCAGTCCATCTGCTGGAACGTCTTCAGGAAACTGGTGATGCCCATCCCGATGCTGGCGAACCCAAACGCGATCAGCACCGAAGCGGGAACCATCAGCAGGGCCCAGGGTGTGGTGATCAGGCCCAGAACACCCATTACTGCGGTGAAACCCAGTGCATAGAGAAGGCCGCGGAGCAGGGCGAGGAAGATCTCGCCCAATGCCACGTCCAGGGGGCCAAGCGACGTGTACAGCATGCCCTGGTACAGCTTGGCGAAGTTCATCTTGAAGAACACGTTCCACGTGGAGTCGTAGATTGCACCGTTCATGGCGGAGACGGCCAGCAGTGCAGGGGCGATGTAGGCGGCGTAGCTGATCTCCCCTCCGCCCGGGCCCTGGACAGACCCCACGATGGCACCGAGCCCCACTCCCATGGAGACCAGGAACAGGACAGGTTCAAAGAATCCGGAGAGCATCACCAGCCAGTTGGTGCTCCTGGTGGCAAGGAGCCCGCGCGAAACCACGGCCCTGGCGTTGCGCGAATAAAGCGTCCCGAAGGTCCTGTTGCGGGCCTCGTCCGCGGCGTTCCTGACCGGCACTCCAGTGCTCATCGGCCCATCCTCAGGGCAAACTGCCGCCGCGTGAGGAACCAGCCAGCCACCGCAAGGCCTATGAGGACCACGGCATGCAGGAGGGTCAGCAACGGCGGTTCCCGGTATCCGTAAGTAAAAACGCGGCCCAGCTCCGTTCCGTGCCAGATCGGCGAAATCCAGCCAATCCACCGCACCGCCAGCGGCAGGGAGTCCAACGGAAAGAACGTCCCGGAGAACAGGAACAGCGGCATCACGATGAAGCGCATCACCAGGGCGAACTGGCCTTTGTCCTCAGTGATCGACGCTGAATAGGCCATCAGCGGCAAGCCAAAGGAAAGAGCCGCCAGCGTGGCCACCAGGATGCTCACCCATCCCCATCCGCCGGGTGCGGCACCAAACAAGGCAACAGCTGCGAAATACACAACCGACTGCAGCAGGAACCGAAGGGTCACGGCCATGATGTGGCCGGCGGCGATTTGTTGGGGCGTCAGCGGCGAGGCATGCGGCCCGTAGTAGGTCCGGCGCCACTTGAAGCCGCCCATCACCGGGAAAGTGAATTCATTGGCAGCCGTCATCACCGCGGCGGAAACCAGCAACGCCGGCGCCACAAACGTCACGTACCCCACTCCCCCGAAGGCCCCCGCGCCCCGGGCATCAACCAAGGTGGCCAGCCCAACGCCCATGGCGAACAGGTAGGCCACCGGATGGCCCACGCTGTACATCACGAGGGACCAGCTGTACCCCTTCATCACCCGGAGCACATGCTCCATGTAGTAGAAAGCACCCCAGCGCCGGGCCTTTGCCGCTGCTGCGGCAGGACCATGCGGGACGGGAAGGCCGCGCGTTGGGGAAGGCGCACCGGTCACGCCTGCCTTCTCAATCAACAAGGCTCCTGCCTGTCAGCCGAAGGAACACGTCTTCCAGCGAGGACCTGCGGACCAGCGACGTCAGCGGCCTCAGGCCGCGGGACGCCACCTGCTCAAGGGCGGACTCGCCGTCGTGCGCGTAAATCAGCACCCGGTCCGGCAGGACCTCCAGCCGCTCCCCGATGCCGTCCAGTTCCGAGGAGATGGTTGTGTTCCGCTCGGAACCGAAGCGCAGCTCCACCACCTCCCGGGTGGAGTGCTCGCGGATCAACTCCGCGGGTGAGCCTTCGGCCATGATGCGCCCCTTGTCCACCACGATGAGCCGGTCGCAGAGCTGCTCGGCCTCGTCCATGTAGTGGGTGGTGAGGATCAGCGTGACGCCCTGCTCCTTGAGCCGGAACAGGCGGTCCCAGAGGATGTGACGGGCCTGCGGGTCCAGGCCGGTGGTGGGTTCGTCCAGCAGCAGAATGCGTGGTTCGTTGATCAGCGAGCGCGCGATGGTCAGCCGCCGCTTCATGCCGCCGGACAGCGCATCCACCTTGGACTTCGCCTTGTCCGTCAGCTGCGCAAACTCCAGCAGCTCGTCCGCCTTTGGCTTCAGGTAACTCAGGGGCAGGCCGAAGTACCTGCCATACACCAGGAGGTTGTCGCGGACCCTGAGTTCCTCGTCCAGGTTGTCCTGCTGCGGCACCACTCCGAGGTGGGCGCGCACCTCCGGCCCGTGCACGTCCGGGTCCAGGCCCATGATCTGGAGGCTGCCGGCGGTGCGGCTGGTGACACCGCCGATCATCTTCATGGTGGTGGACTTGCCTGCACCGTTAGGCCCCAGCAGGCCAAAGGACTCCCCCGCCGGGACACTGAACGAAATTCCGTCCACTGCTGCGACGTCGCCGTACATTTTGGTCAGGCCCTCCGCCGCTATCACTGTCTGCTGCTTCATCGGGCTGCCGGCTGACGCGCTGGAGGACAGGATGGCTTCATTGTGCACTTCAGCAGACTAGTGGAGCACCCAGGTTCCTGCCAGCTCCTTAGCGGCCATGATCTGCCTGGTCGCCTCCACGCCGTCGCAGTCCGCATCCGGATGTCCGGCCAACCTGGAAGACGGCCACGGCGACCACAATGAAGGCGGTGGGCGGTCCCCGGAAACGGCGCTGCATGGTTTGAGCCTAGCCGCGGGCGGCCATACGGTCGTCGGCTTAAAGGCTGCTTAAAACGGCAGGGCGCGTACTCCGGCTGGAGTACGCGCCCTGCCGTTGCCTCGAGGGCCGGGTCTTTACGGCTGTGCCGCCTGGCGCTCCGCGGCTTCCACCACGTTGGTCATCAGCAGCGCCACCGTCATGGGACCGACTCCGCCCGGGTTCGGCGAGATCCAGCCCGCTACCTCTGCGGCGGCAGGATCGATGTCGCCGTGGACCTTGCTCTTGCCCGTCTCGGGGTCGGTTTCGCGGGTTACCCCGACGTCCAGCACGGCGGCGCCGGGCTTCACGTCGGCGGCCTTGACGATGTGCTTGGCACCCGCTGCGCCCACAATGACGTCCGCCTGCCGCAGCAGCTCCGAAAGGTTCGCGGTTCCGGTGTGGGTCAGGGTTACGGTGGCGTTCACGGCCCGCCGCGTCAGCAGCAGCCCGATTGACCGGCCGATGGTGACGCCGCGCCCCACCACGACAACATGCTTGCCGGCGAGGCTGTAGCCGTTGCGCTCCAGGAGCTCGATGACGCCCCGGGGAGTGCACGGCAGCGGCGAGGTGATCTCGCCGTTGACGTTGAGCACCAGGCGCCCAAGGTTGGTCGGGTGCAGCCCGTCAGCGTCCTTGGCGGGGTCGATGCGCTCGAGGATGGCGTCGGTGTCCAGGTGCTTGGGCAGCGGCAGCTGCACGATGTACCCATGGCAGGCAGGGTCCGCATTGAGTTCGTCAATGAGGTCCTCAACCTGGGCCTGGGTGGCATCCGCCGGAAGCTCACGCTGGATCGAGTTCATCCCGATCTCCTCGGACTGCCTGTGCTTCATGGACACATACAGCTGTGAAGCCGGGTCCGCACCCACCAGCACAGTGGCAATGCCGGGAATGATGCCACGTGCCTTCAGGGCCGCGACCCGCTCTGCCAGTTCGGACTTGATGGCGGCGGCTGCTGCCTTGCCGTCAAGGATCCGCGCAGTCTTGGTTTCACTCATGGATTACCACTGCTCATGCTGCGGGTACAGCGGGAAGTCGGCAGCGAGCTTGTCCACGCGGGCCTGCAGGGCCTCCACGTCGGCGCTGGTGCCGGCCTTCAAGGCGGTGGCGATGATCTCTGCCACTTCGGTGAATTCGGCAGCGCCGAAGCCGCGGGTGGCCAGGGCCGGGGTGCCGATCCGCAGGCCCGAGGTGACCATCGGCGGGCGGGGGTCGAACGGGACCGCGTTGCGGTTGACCGTAATGCCCACGGAGTGCAGGAGGTCCTCGGCCTGCTGGCCGTCCAGCTGCGAGTTACGGAGGTCAACCAGGACCAGGTGCACATCGGTTCCGCCGGTGAGGACGGAGACGCCGGCTTCTGCAACGTCGGCCTGGTTGAGGCGGTCAGCGATGATCTTCGCGCCTTCGAGGACGCGCTCCTGGCGCTCCTTGAATTCCTGGGTCCCGGCGATCTTGAAGGCCACGGCCTTCGCTGCGATGACGTGCATGAGCGGGCCGCCCTGCTGGCCCGGGAACACGTTGGAGTTCAGCTTCTTGGCCCACTCCTGCTTGGCCAGGATCACACCCGAGCGCGGACCGGCGAGGGTCTTGTGCACCGTGGAGGTGACCACGTCGGAATGCGGCACCGGGCTCGGGTGCAGTCCGGCGGCAACCAGGCCGGCGAAGTGTGCCATGTCGGTCCACAGCAGTGCGCCGACCTCATCGGCGATGGAGCGGAAGGCGGCGAAGTCCAGGTGGCGCGGGTAGGCGGACCAGCCGGCGATGATGACCTGCGGCTTCTCGGCGATGGCCTGCTCGCGGAGCTTGTCCATGTCGACGCGGAAGTTGTCTTCCTCCACCTGGTAGGCAGCCACGTTGTACAGCTTGCCGGAGAAGTTCAGCTTCATGCCGTGGGTCAGGTGGCCGCCGTGGGCCAGGGACAGGCCGAGGATCTTGTCGCCCGGGGTGATCATGGCGGACAGCGCTGCGGCATTGGCCTGTGCACCGGAGTGCGGCTGGACGTTGGCGTATTCTGCACCGAAAAGGGCCTTGACCCTGTCGATGGCCAGCTGCTCGGCAACGTCAACGTATTCGCAGCCGCCGTAGTAGCGGCGTCCCGGGTAACCCTCGGCGTACTTGTTGGTGAGGACGGACCCCTGGGCCTCCATCACGGCGCGGGGGGCGAAGTTTTCGGAAGCAATCATTTCCAGGGTGCCGCGCTGGCGGCCGAGCTCCTGGTCCAGGACTGCGGCGATTTCCGGGTCAAGCTCAGCCAGCGGCTGGTTGCTGACGGCGGTGGTTGAGGTGGCTGTAGTAGTCACGAAGAACTCCTGGCTGGGATACGGGCACTGCTTAGGTCAGGCTACCGGCTGGCGTACACCCGCACTGCCTTGTGACAGGGCGGAATAGACGCAGGCATGGCGCTGCAGTACTGACGCGAGTGCAGCCCCAAATCCGGCAAGACATGACCCTCGGCCCAGGCGTACGATCCGTGGTCTTCGTGATTGCCGCTCCCTGGTGGTTAGCCACCCAACGCCAGTTGCGACCTCCCCAGCCTACCAAACCCGCGCGGCCCTGCGCGGGTAGGCTTGTACGCGTGAATGAAGAGCAGCTGAACCAAGCGTACGTAGTAACCCTGTCCTGCCCGGACCGCCCGGGAATCGTCCATGCGGTGGCCGGCGCCCTGCTGGCGGCGGGGTGCAATATTACGGATTCGCAGCAGTACGGCAGCCCGGCCACGGGCAACTTCTTTATGCGTGTGGAGGTGACCACCCCGGTCCCGGCCTCCGAGTTGCGGGCAGCCCTGGAGCCGGTGGCCGGCGCGTTCGGCATGCAGTGGAGCCTGAACGCCGTGGGACAGAAGGTCCGCACCCTGGTGATGGCCAGCACCTCCGCCCACTGCCTCAACGACCTGTTGTTCCAGCAGCGTTCCGGGACCCTCCCCATTGAGATCCCTGCCATCGTGTCCAACCACCAGGACCTTGCGGGGCTGGCCGAGTTCTATGGCATCCCGTTCCACCACATCCCGGTCACCAGGGACACCAAAGTCCAGGCGGAGGACAAGCTCCGCGGCATCATCGCCGAGCACGATGTTGAGCTGACGGTCCTGGCCCGGTACATGCAGATCCTGTCGGACGAGCTCTGCACCGAACTCACCGGAAAAGCCATCAACATCCACCACTCCTTCCTGCCCTCCTTCAAAGGCGCCAAGCCGTACCACCAGGCGCATGCGCGCGGCGTGAAGCTGATCGGCGCCACGGCCCACTACGTGACGGCGGCCCTGGACGAGGGCCCCATCATCGAGCAGGAGGTCATCCGCGTGGACCACGCCCGCACCCCGGAACAATTCGTCCAGATGGGCCGGGACGTGGAGGGCCGCACCCTGGTCCAGGCAGTGCAGTGGCACGCCGAGCACCGGGTGCTGCTGGACGGCAACCGGACAGTCGTCTTCAACTAAGGGCTTTTACCAGGGCGTTTCAACAACGGGTGTCACCGGCCTCGGGGAGGTGTGATGGAACCGGACGACGGCGAGCGGCGCCTTGCCGACTTCTACAACCTTCGTGCCGCCTCCGGAGCCGACCACCCGCCGTCGCGCCCCCGCAGGGAGCAACGCGAACGATTCATCACGCTCCTCAAATCCGAGGGGCGCCGTTCCGTCCTGGAGATTGGCTCGGGAACCGGCCTGGACGGGCTGGGATTTGTGCAGGCCGGCATCCGTTACACGGGCGTGGACATCGCGGAAGGCCAGGTCCGGCGGGCGCGGAGCCGCGGCCTGGATGTCTCAGTGGCCAGCACCCGGCGGCTGCCCTTCCCGGACGGCTCGTTCCCGGCGCTGTGGTCGATGAGCACACTGCTGCACGTTCCCGCCAGTGATATCGATGCGGTGCTGGCCGAGCTGGTCCGCGTGGCCGCTCCCGGCGCGCCGGTCGCCGTCGGCCTGTGGTCCGGAGACGACGAAGAGGTACTGAACCCGGAGGACGACGTCGAACCCCGCTTCTTCAGCAGGCGCAGCGACGCAACGGTCCGGGAAGTCTTTGGCCGGCATGGAGCCATTGAAGACTTTGTGACGTGGCCCGAGGGAACCGGCGCCGAGTCCGGACCAGGAGCCGGGCACTGGACCCAGCACTACCAGTTCCTGCTCCTTCGCACCCCCAAGCCCCACTAGGTGGCGCTAACTGCCACTTTGAAGCTCCACACTGACACTTGGCATTACCCAGTTGGGCCGGGGAAGGATGGCCTAGGCTTGGCCCATGGCCCCTCTTTACACTTTCGCCGGGGGCACCCCGGCCGTCCATGATTCCGCTTTTGTTGCCCCCACCGCGTCCATCATCGGCAACGCCACCCTCGCCGCGGACTCCAGCGCCTTCTACGGCGTCTCCGTCCGCGCTGATACCGCTGCCATCTCGGTGGGCGCCGGCAGCAACCTGCAGGACAACGTGGTGCTGCACGCGGACCCCGGCTTCCCCTGCACAGTGGGCGAACGGGTCAGCGTGGGGCACGCCGCCGTCGTCCATGGCTGCACAGTGGAGGACGACTGCCTGATCGGTATGGGGGCGACAGTACTTAACGGCGCGGTGATCGGCGCCGGCTCGCTCGTGGCGGCCGGCGCCGTGGTGCTTGAGGGCACCGTCGTCCCGCCCCGCTCGCTGGTGGCAGGCGTCCCGGGCAAGGTCCGCCGCGAACTCACCGAAGAGGAGTACGACGGCGTCCGGGCCAACGCGGCGCGCTACGTCGAGTTGGCCGCAGCACACCGGGAGTTGCACGCTAGTCGAGGCTGATCGGTCCCATTTCGTCCAGCAGTTCGCCCGGTCCGGGGTTGGAAGGAGCCGAGGCGCCGCCGAGGTGGTTCAGCACTCCCCACACGGCGTTCAGGCCTGTGGTGACGGCACCTTCGGCCCAACCGGCGGTGAACGAAACGTCGTCGCCGGCCAGGAAGATGCCGCGCTGGGATTCGGGCAGTTTGTCCTGCTTGAAGTGGGTGAACAGCCGCTGCTGATAGCGGTAGTGCCCGGGCAGGTTGGCCTTGAAGGCGCCCATGAAATTGGGGTCGGCCTCCCAGGAGACGGTGATGGGCTGGCCCACGATATGCCCGGCGATGTCCACTCCGGGGTAGATCTGCTCGAGCGAATGCAGCATCAGTTCCACGCGTTCGTCCGCGTCCAGCGCGAGCCACTTCAGTGCGTCGTCGTTCCAGGTGTAGGAGAGCAGGATGACGGCGGGCTGGTCCGGGCCGTTGTCCAGCAGGTAGGTGGCGCGGTTGAGGCGGTCGGTCAGCGTCATCGAGAGCACCTCGTTGCCGGTGTCCGGGTCGATGTCCTTCCAGAACGGCCGGTCCACCATCACAAACGTCTTGGAGGACTGCATGTAGTGCGAGCGCTCGATGGCGGTCCACAGCTCCGCCGGGAACAGGGCCTCCTCGGTGTGGATCCGGGTGGACAGGAGCCAGGACTGGCAGGTGGTCACCACTGCCGGGTAGCTGGCCTCGCGGCCCCAGCGTTCGCGGATCCGCAGGTTGCCGTCGGGGTCGCGGCTGATCCGGCCCACGGCGCCGCGCGGCGAGCCGGAGTGCAGTGACGCCAGCGAAGTCCCTTCCGGCCAGTGGGCCATACCCGACGGCGCGTGCTGCCAGAGTGCCTCGGGCAGGCGCTGCGCTCCCCCGCGGATGAGCCGGTGCTGGTCATCAGCGTCCGTGTACACCACGCGAAGGATTTCGAGGATGGAGTTGGGGAAGTCGGTGTCCCAGCCGCCGGTGCCGAAACCCACCTGGCCGAAGGCTTCGCGGTGGGCAAAGCCCGCCTTCTTGAAGGAGTCGCTGGCGGCGATGAAGCCGTAGAACGTCTGCTCATCCATGAGAGGCAGCAGCTCGTTCCACAGTTCCTTGATCCTGGCGGTGTCCCGGGCTCGGATGGCCTGCTGCATTTCCGCAAATTTGGCCCCGTCATTTACCGCAGCCTTCCAGGCGTCCGCCACTTCCCGGAAGAACGGTGGCAGGTCGCTGGGTTTCTCCGCGTAGTGCTTCTGCCCTGCCAGCTCGATCACCGTGCTGGAGGTCGCCGGGGAGAGCGGGTTGGGAAACTCCTCGGTTTCCAGGCCCACCAGGTCCACATAGTGGTAGAACGCCTTGCCGGATTCCGGGAAGCGCATGCCGCCGAGGTCAGCCACCACGCCGGGCGCGGCCGGGAAGGAGGCGGTGCGGAGCCGGCCGCCAATCCGGTCGGCCTCGTACACTACGGGCCGCAGCCCCAGTTTCATCAGCTCGTAGGCAGTAACCAGGCCCGAAAGGCCCGCCCCGATGACGGCCACCTCGGTACCCAGCAGTTCGGGCGGCACCGACCCCAGGCCATCGGGATGGGCCAGGTAGTGGTCGTAGCTGAACGGGAAGTCCGGGTTCAGCATGGTGATGGGACCGGGGGCGGCTCCCCCGGCAGCCGGTGCGGCGGAGGGGGCTGCTGAGGTGCTGGACGGATCGGAGGCCGGCAGTTCGGTGGCGATGGTCATGGAAGTTCTGCCTTCGTCGGTTCGGGGTTTTGCGTGGTGGGAAGTGTCGGTCCGGACAGCTCACGGTATTCGTCGTTGCTCAGGGCGGCCACCCGGGAGTTGCGGCGTCCATAGCCAAAGTACGCGCCCACGCCCACCAACATCCAGAGCGCGAAGACCACCCAGGTCTCAGCCCCGAGGTTGGCCATCAGGTAGGCGCACATCGCGGCGCCGAGGATGGGGGTGAGCGGGAACAGGGGCACCCGGAACGTCCGTTCCAGCTCCGGGCGGGTGCGGCGGAGGTAGATCACAGCGAGGTTCACCAGGGCGAACGCAAAGAGCGTGCCGATGCTGGTGGCGTCCGCGAGGGCGCCCAGCGGCACCAGTCCGGCGGTGAGGGCCACGGCGGATCCCACCAGGAGCGTGCCTGCCACGGGGGTGCCGGTGCGGCGGGAGACGCGGCCGAACACCTGGGGAATGAGCCCGTCACGGGCCATGGACAGCAGGATGCGGGTCTGCCCGTAGAGCACCGTGAGGACGATGCTGGCGATGGCCAGCACGGCACCCACGGCGAAGACCAGGGCAATCCACGGCTGGCCGGTGATTTCCTCGAGTATTTTCACGAGGGCGGCCTCGGTTCCATCGAACCATCCCCACGGCCGGGCACCGATGGCGGCTACCGCAACCAGCACGTAGATGGTGGTGACGATCAGCATGGACAACATGATGGCTTTGGGCAGGTCGCGCTTGGGGTTGCGTGCTTCTTCACCTGCGGTGGAGGCGGCATCGAAGCCGATGTAGGAGAAAAACACCCGGGAGGCGGCGGCCGAGACACCGGCGGCACCCATCGGCAGCAGCGGTTCGAAGTTGCCGGCGTTGAATGCGGTGAGGGCCACGGCGCAGAAGAACAACAGGATGCCCACCTTCACCACCACGATCGCCGTGTTGATCCAGGCGCTTTCCTTGGCGCCGCGGACCAGGAGGACGGTGGCGAGCACCACGATGACCACTGCAGGAATGTTCACTAGCCCGCCGTCGCCGGGCGGTTGCGACATGGCGTCGGGAAGGACTGCGCCGAACACTGCGAGGGCTTCGTTGACGTACTGCCCCGCCCCTACCGCGACTGCGGCCACGGACACCGCATACTCCAGCACCAGGCACCAGCCGCAGATCCACGCCATGCCTTCGCCCATGGTGGCGTACGTGTAGGAGTAGCTGGAGCCGGCCACGGGCACCAGCCCTGCCATTTCCGCGTAGGACACAGCGGACAGGAGTGCGGCCAGGCCGGCGATGGCGAAGGAGATCCAGATGGCTGGTCCGGCCAGCGGTACGGATTCGCCCAGGATCACCAGGATGCCGGTGCCCAGGGTGGCGCCCACGGAGATCATGGTCAGTTGGAGGACACCGAAGCTTCGGACCAGGCGGGGGCCGCCGTTGGCGGTTTCCGCCTCGCTGACCATCTGCGCGATGGGCTTGCGGCGCAGGAGTTGGGCGCCCAGGCCGGGCCGGGCGGCCGGCCCGGCCTGGGTCCGGCCGGAGAGTGTAGGCACAGTCATCGTTGACGTCCGTTCTTATCGTTGGCTGCTTGAACTGGTTTCCCCTCATTCACAGTAGGGCTGTGAGCCGCATCTCACACGGTGCAAAGTGACCTATAGTGATCATTCATGAGACGTAATGCACCAGCGCCGGATGCGGTCCCGGATCAATTCGACGCCGTCACACTTGGACAGTTCCTGGATGCGCTGCCGGCTGGGGTCTCGGTGGTGTACGACGCCGGCAACCGCCATGTGCCCCTGCGTTGGGTGGAGCCGAGCGAGTTGGAGGACCCCACTCCATACCTGCTCGACGGCGAATTTGTCCTCACATCGGGCCTGCCGTTCCGGGTCGACGGGAAGGGCGCGGGACCTGGAGGCACGGACGTCAGCGGCAGTGCGTCACGGGCTGAGGAGTATGTCCGCCGGCTGGTGGATGCGGGTGTGGCTGCGCTGGGTTTCGGCCTGCAGCCCTATTACGACGCCGTGCCCGGGCACGTGCAGGCAGCGTGCCGGCAGCACGGGCTCACCCTGGTGGAGGTCCCGGCCAGTGTGCCGTTCGCCGCCCTGGGCCTGGAGTTCTCCAAACTGCTGGAATCCGGCAACGCCCAGGTTTTCAGGCAGCTTGCGGAGACCAACCGGCACCTGATGCGTGCGGTCCTCTCGGCACGGCCGGAGCACGAACTGCTGGCGGCACTGACACAGCGCGTGCCGGTGTGGGCGGTCCTTTTTGGCGCGGACGGACGCGTGCGCGCCCGGGCGGGTGCCGCCGTCGAACCTGCCCAACTTCAGCCCCTCCTCAAGAAGCTCCTCACCGGGAGCGGACCGCGGGTGGAAACTGAAACCTTCGATGCCCCTGGCTCAGCGATGGTGTTCGGCCATCCCCTGCGCAGCAGCAGGGACGCAACCTTGGGGAGCCTGGTTCTCGGCGCGGATAGATCATTGACCCCTGCGCAGAACAGCGTGGTCTCCTCCGTCGTGGGACTCCTGGAACTGCTGGTCCGCCAGCGCACCAGCGGATCCCTGGCCCCAAGCCAGCTCGCCACCGCCCTGCTGCTCCATCCCGAGACGCTGGCCGGGGGCAACACCCGCCAGCTGAACGGGCTGAAGGACCTGTTGGCGCAGAGCGTGGCAGGAACACGATCCAGCCAGGTCCGCGTGGTGCAGGGAGTGCGGGCGCCGGATGCGCCTGCCGCCGATGATGGGCCGGTCCGGGAACTGCTGCAGTGGCGGCGGCTGTTCGACAGCAAAATGGTGGAACTGACCGACTACGGCTTCACGGCAGTCACGCGGCTGAAGGTCGATGACCAACTGGTGGCCGAGGTGGAACAGCTGGGGTGGCGCCTGGTAGTAGGTGGGCCGGCGGAACTGTCCGGCCTTCCGGAGGCCTACCGACGCGTTTCATCGCTGCGGACCCGGGTTGTGGCCACGGGCAGAAGTCTTCGCGTCGAGGAAGTGACGTGGTCCGTGACCGGCCTGCTTGGCAGGGAAGCCGGCACCATGCTGGCAGCCAGGCTCCTGGCGCCGTTGCTTGAGCTGGAGCCCGAGCGCCGCCACGGACAGCTCCGCGTCCTGCGGTCCTGGCTGGCCGCGAATGGGAGTTGGGACGCCACAGCTAAAGAGCTGGGCCTGCACCGGAACAGCGTTCGCCGGCAGATCACTGCCATCGCCGAACTGCTGGATATGGACCTTGGCCAGGCCCAGACCCGCGCCGAGCTGTGGATTGCGCTGCAGTACGAGGAGCTCCTGCCCGCCGGGGACGCTCAGGAGTTCCAGGAGCGGTAAAGTTCCGGCCGCCGTTCGGCAAGGTAGGGCACCTTATTGCGGGCACGGGCGGCAGCATCGGGGTCAACCTCAGCGTAGATCAGCTCCGGTTCCTCGCCGGCTGCCCCCAGCAATGCGCCGTCAGGCCCGGCGATGACGCTGCCGCCGAGGAACCTGCATCCCTCTTCCACGCCGGAGTGGTTGGCGTAGGCGATGGTCAGCTGGCTTTCCAGCGCCCGTGCCCGCAGCAACACCTGGGGGACGTCGTCGAATCCGTGTGCCAGCGCCGTGGGAACCAGGAGCAGTTCTGCACCGGCCACGGCAGCGGCGCGCACCGCCTCAGGAAATTCGACGTCGTAGCAAATCACCATGGAGGTGGGAATCCCTTTGAAACGTACGACGGCGGGAGGCTGGGCTGCGGGGCTGAACGCCGCCCGTTCATCGGGGCCAAAGAGGTGCACTTTGTCGTAGGTGAGCACGCTGGTTCCGTCAGCCTCGAGAAGGGTTGCACTGATGTGCCACTCGCCCTGACCGGTAACCCGCGGAAGGCTGTACACCAGGCCGATCCGGTGGTGCCGGGCGATGCCGGCCAGCCTGGCGTGGAGCCCGGGCAGGACGGCGGGGTCCAGTTCGGCGCGGACGCGTCCGGGAGCGTAGCCGGTGGGAAAGAGTTCGGGAGTCAGCAGGACGTCCGCCCCTGCCGCGGCAGCCGCCTCTGCGGCTGCTTCAATGGCGGCACAGTTGGCATCCGTGTCCATCACAACAGCTCTTGCCTGCAGGAGTGCCAGCAACACTGCAGCCACCTTCCCTCGAAGTAACGGCCTACATGCGAGAAGGCCTGACATCAGACTAGCTACACCTGCGCGCCGGTCCCGAGGGCCATTTGCACCGCTGCTTCTCTCACAGCGGGCACATCGTCCTGTCCTCCATTTGGGGATTGCAAAGGCCCATTGCGTTAACTTCTTGACTACAAGAGTCCGAATGGGGCAATCTTGCAAGCATGCCCGCAACTTCGCGCTCAACGAGGAGCAAGCCTAAAAATCCCGGCTCCCAGTCCGCCCTTAGGCAACTGAACCAGCAACGCATCATCGAATCGTTGATGGGCGGCCCGTCCACTCAGGCTGAACTCGCACGGCAGACCGGATTGTCCACAGCCACGGTCTCCAACATCGTCAAAATCATGCTCGATTCGGGGCTCGCATCAACCGAGCCCATCACCAGTTCGGGCCGGCGGGCACTCAATGTCAGGCTCAACAGCAATGGGGCGGTGGCGGTAGGAATCGACTTCGGCCGCCGGCACCTCCGGGTGGTCCTGGCCTCACTGAGCTATCACGTCATCGCAGAGGAATCAGTCGCCCTGCCCCTTGGCCACCAGGCCGAGGAAGGCATCCAGGCCGCCGTGATCCTGCTCGAGAAACTCCTGCAGGAAAGCGGTGTTGCCCGCAGTGCAGTGGTCGGTGCCGGCGTGGGAATTCCCGGCCCCATCGACAGGCGTACAGGCACCGTTGCTCAAGGCGCCATCCTGCCGGAGTGGGTGGGCATCAACATCCTCCAGCACCTGGAAGAACGGCTGCAAATCCCCGTCTTTGTTGACAACGACGCCAATCTGGGGGCGTGGTCCGAAGTGACGTGGGGCCAGCACACCGGGGTGAGCAACCTGCTGTTTTTGAAGATCGGCTCCGGCATCGGGGCGGGCCTCATTCTGAACGGCGCGCCCTATTACGGCAACGTGGGAATCACGGGCGAGATCGGCCATGCCACCATTCATGAACAAGGGCTGGTGTGCCGCTGCGGCAACCGGGGCTGCCTGGAAACCATCGCATCCACCACTACCATGATCGAGCTCCTGAGCCGTGGCGAAGACCGGCCGCTCAGCCCTGCGGATATTGTCCGGAAGGCCCTGGCCCGTGACTCTGCGACACTCCGGGTGCTCGATGATGCAGGGCTGGCCGTGGGGCGCGCCCTGGGCAACGTTGCCAACCTGATCAACCCCGAGGTCATCGTGGTGGGCGGGCCACTGGCGGGCCTGGGCGACCTCTTCCTGGACCCCATCAAGCGAGGGCTGGTGCGCCATGCCGTCCCCGTCATCGGAGAGACCACCACCATCACGATGTCCTCCCTGGGGGACCGTGCCGAGGCGCTGGGAGCGGCCGCATTGGTGTTCCAGCACGCCGGAATCCGTAAGACCTAGACCGTTTTGTTATCCGGCATTTGCGTTAAAGACTTGACGACAACCGGAGTGATCCAGTTTACTTTTTCATCAGACGGCCCTGCGCTTTGCCGGCCGGACAAAGAAGTCATTGCATTGGAGGGTTAGGGCAATATGACGTCCCAGACCACGCAGACGGACCCGATCATCCTTGAGATGCGGTCCATCACCAAGGAATTCCCCGGCGTTAAAGCGTTGGATAACGTGAGCCTCCGGGTCAAGGCAGGCGAGATCCACGCCATCTGCGGCGAGAACGGCGCCGGCAAGTCCACCCTGATGAAGGTTCTCTCGGGCGTCTACCCGTATGGAAGCTACGACGGCGACATCGTCTACCAGGGCCAGGTCCAGCAGTTCAGGGATATCCGGGCCAGCGAGCACGCGGGCATTGTGATCATCCACCAGGAACTGGCGTTGATTCCGGAGC
Source organism: Arthrobacter sp. Ha26 (assembly GCF_059091705.1). Taxonomy (NCBI): domain Bacteria; kingdom Bacillati; phylum Actinomycetota; class Actinomycetes; order Micrococcales; family Micrococcaceae; genus Arthrobacter; species Arthrobacter sp. Ha26. The sequence goes on along the minus strand of NZ_JBNHGX010000004.1, from coordinate 9,102 downwards.
TCTCCATCATGGAGAACATCTTCCTGGGCAACGAGCCCACCAAGCGCGGCGTCATTGACTGGGCTGAAGCCCGGCTGCGGTCCCTGGACCTGCTGGCCCGGGTGGGCCTGCGCGATGACCCGGATACGCCCATCAAGGAAATCGGCGTCGGCAAGCAGCAGCTGGTGGAAATCGCCAAGGCACTGAACAAGTCCGTGAAGATCCTCATCCTGGACGAACCCACTGCGGCCCTGAACGAATCCGATTCCCAGCACCTGCTGGACCTGATGCTCGGCCTGAAGGCCAAGGGCATCACGTGCATCATCATTTCGCACAAGCTCAACGAAATCGAACAGATCGCCGACTCCATCACCATCATCCGCGACGGCAAGTCCATTGAGACCCTGGACGTCAAGGCTGACGGCGTGGACGAGGACCGCATCATCAAGGGCATGGTGGGCCGGACCCTGGAATCCCGGTTCCCGGACCACACACCGAAGATCGGCGAGGTCCTTTTCGAGGTCAAGGACTGGACTGTGGGCCATCCGCAGGTCCAGGACCGGCTGGTCTGCAAGAACTCCAGCTTCTTCGTCCGCCGCGGCGAGATCGTTGGTTTCGCGGGGCTGATGGGCGCCGGCCGTACCGAACTGGCCAGGTCCGTTTTCGGCCGCTCCTATGGTCGGTTCATCAGTGGCCACATTTACAAGGACGGCAAGGAAGTGGTCCTGAAAAACGTTCGCCAGGCCATCGATGCCGGCCTGGGCTACGTCACCGAGGACCGCAAGTCGTTGGGCCTCAACCTGCTTGATGACATCAAGACCACCACTGTCGCGGCAAACCTGCGGAAGATCAGCCGCAACTCAGTGGTGGACCCGAACCAGGAATTCACCGTGGCAGAGCAATACCGCAAGTCGCTGCGCACCAAGACCCCGTCGGTGGAGGAAGGCGTTGCCAAGCTCTCCGGCGGCAACCAGCAGAAGGTGGTCCTCGCCAAGTGGATGTTCACCGACCCGGACCTGCTGATCCTGGACGAACCGACCCGAGGCATTGACGTCGGCGCCAAATACGAGATCTACGGCATCATCCAGCAGCTGGCCAACCAGGGCAAGGGAGTGATCGTCATTTCCTCGGAGCTCCCCGAACTCCTGGGCCTGTCCGACCGTATCTACACCATCTTCGAAGGCGCCATCACCGGTGTCCTGACAAAAGAAGAGGCCAGCCAGGAAAGCCTGATGAAACTGATGACCTCCGCCCGCAAAGCAGAAGCCGCCTGACCCTCTGGATCATCCCAGAACCTTCCGGACACAAGGACTGACACAATGAACGCCCTCAAGAAGCTATTTGGCGGAAATACCCGCCAATTCGGCATGATCTTTGCCCTGGTGGCCCTGATCGTCTTCTTCCAGATCGCCACCAGCGGCCGGACCCTCACTCCCGGCAACGTCATCAACCTCTTCAACGGCAACTCCTACATCCTGATCCTGGCCATCGGCATGGTGCTGGTGATCATCGCCGGGCACATCGACCTCTCCGTCGGATCAGTGGCCGCGTTCGTTGGGGTTACCGTGGCCCTGGCCATCCGCGACTGGGGAATCCCGTGGTACGCCGGTGTGCTCCTTGGCCTGCTGCTCGGCGCACTAATCGGCGCATGGCAGGGCTGGTGGACAGCGTACGTCGGGATACCCGCCTTCATTGTCACCCTGGCGGGCATGCTGCTGTTCCGCGGCTTCAACCAGTTCGTGGGCAAGTCCAACACCATCCCGGTCCCCAACGACTTCCAGTACCTCGGTGCTGGTTACCTCCCCGAAGTAGGTCCCAACACCGGCTTCAACAACCTCACCCTGCTGCTGGGCATTGCCGCCGCTGCGTTCGTTGTGTGGGGCGAGCTGCGCTCCCGGGCACGCGCCAAAGCCCTTGGTGCTGAAGTGCCGGAAATGTGGGTCACGGCGCTGAAGCTGGTCCTGATCTGCGGCGCCATCCTCTACGCGACCTACCTGTTCGCCACGGGCCGCCCCGGCACGTCCTTCCCGATGCCGGGCCTGATCCTTGCCGTGCTCGTTCTGATCTACGGCTTCATCTCCTCCCGTACCATCCTCGGCCGGCACGTATACGCCGTGGGTGGCAACCGGCACGCAGCCGAACTTTCCGGTGTGCAGTCCAAGAAGGTCAACTTCCTGGTCATGATGAACATGTCCATCCTGGCCGGCCTGGCGGGCATGATCTTCGTGGGCCGTTCCACCGCCTCAGGCCCGTTCGACGGCGTGGGCTGGGAGCTTGACGCCATCGCGGCTGTCTTCATCGGCGGCGCCGCGGTTACCGGCGGTGTGGGCACGGTTGTCGGCTCCATTATCGGTGGCCTGGTGATGGCAGTGCTGAACAACGGCCTGCAGCTCCTCGGCGTCGGTGCCGACCTGACCCAGATCATCAAGGGCCTGGTGCTCCTGATCGCCGTCGCCTTCGACGTCTACAACAAGAGCCAGGGCAAGAGGTCGATCATCGGCCTGCTGACCCAGAACTTCAACCGTCCCTCCCCGGGCGGCCCCAGCAATCCGCTCCAGCCCGACGAGACCACCTCCACCAAGGAAGCTATCGCCAGGGAAGCCTGAGCTTGCAGCCTGAATAGCGTTACACCACTAAATAGAAAGAGAACCAACAATGCGAATGATTGGTAAAGCAGGAAAGGCCGCAGCGGTAGCTGCCATCGCAGCACTGGCGCTGACGGGCTGCGGCCGCTCGGAAACCCCCTCGGGCGGCGCCAGCGGAGAAGCAGGAGGATTCGAACAGAACTCCTCCATCGGCGTCGCACTCCCACAGAAGACCAGTGAAAACTGGGTTCTGGCTGAGAAGCTGTTCAATGACGGCCTCAACGGTGCCGGCTTCAAGGCTGACGTACAGTTCGCCAACGGTGGCGTGTCCGAGCAGCAGAACCAGATCAGCGCCATGGTCACCAAGGGCGCCAAGGTCATCATCGTCGGCGCCATCGACGGCTCGCAGCTGGGCACCCAGCTCAAGCAGGCCAAGGACTCCGGCGCCACCATCATCGCCTACGACCGCCTGCTGCTGAACACCGAGAACGTGGACTACTACGTGGCCTACGACAACTTCAAGGTGGGCGAACTCCAGGGCCAGGCGCTGCTGGAAGGCCTCAAAGCCAAGAAGCCCAGCGGCCCGTACAACATCGAGCTGTTCGCCGGTTCCCCCGACGATGCCAACGCCAAGGTCTTCTTCGACGGCGCCATGAGCGTCCTGAAGCCCAAGATCGACGACGGCACGCTGAAGGTCCTCTCCGGCCAGACCGGTTTCGAACAGGCAGTAACCCAGGGCTGGAAGGCTGAAAACGCCCAGCGCCGCGCAGATACCCTGCTGACCGGCAGCTACACCAGTGCTTCCCTGGACGGCGTCCTCTCCCCGAACGACACCCTGGCCCGTGCAGTCCTGACCTCCGTCAAGGCCGCCGGCAAGCCGCTTCCCGTCGTCACCGGGCAGGACTCCGAGGTTGAGTCCGTCAAATCCATCATGGCCGGCGAGCAGTACTCCACCATCAACAAGGACACCCGCAAGCTCGTTGAGCACGCCATCACCATGGTGAAGGACCTCCAGGCCGGCAAGACGCCTGAAATCAACGACAAGGACTCCTACAAGAACGGCGTCAAGACCGTTCCGGCCTACCTGCTGGAGCCGGTCATCGTTACCGCCGCCAATGTAAAGACCGCCTACACCGACGATCCGGTACTCGGCCCGATCACGAAGTAACTGATCATCGAGTAGTTTGATCGCCATTTAAGCGATCTGAGCAACAGCCCGGTCCCCCACCACGGGGACCGGGCTGTTCCATGCCTGCTGATTGCGCTCCTACCGCTTGACAGTCAGTACACCGGGACCGGTGAACTGAAGTGCATTCCGCCCGCCCGTAGCCGGCACGGCACTTCCTACTGCGCCCGTGACAAAGCTGTCAAGGGTTATTCACAGCTCAAGCACAGCTTTGGCCGCTCGCGCGCACAGGATGCCGGACGACAGTGGACCCGAAGCCAGCCTTTCGGCCGGAACCGGAACCATAGGAGTAACGTGAGCGTCCTTGCCCGCAGTGTAGGCAATGCCTTCAGAAACAAAATCCGCACGGCGGCAGTTGTTGCCGTGCTGGCGGTTGCGATTGGCCTGGCTTTGGCCATGCTGGTGGCCAACCAGGCCGTCGCAGCCAAAGTCCAGGAGCTCAACGCCTCTGTCGGAACCGTCCTGACCGTCAACCCCGCGGGCGGGCAGGGCTTTGAGGGCGGCGGCGAACCCCTTACAGCCGAGCAGGCTGCCGCCGCCGCCGCCGTTCCCAACGTCAGCGCCGTCGTCGGAACCCAGTCCCTCCGCCTCCGGAACGCCACCGAAGCTGCTGCACAGGCTGCCTCCGGAACCGGGGCCGGCCCGGGCGGCGGGCAGGGCGGTCCCGGCGGCCAGGCCTCGGCCACTCTCACCACCAGCCTCACCGCCGCCGTCGACGCCGGAACGCTCGGCGGACGCAACCAGGCGGCCAACGGCACCACGGGAAGCACAGGCACCACCACCCAGCCCGTCCGGTCACTGCCCATCACCGCCACGGGCATCGGCGCGGAGGTGGACACTACCGGCAAGGCACTGGCCATCACCGACGGCACGGGACTCGGTGACTACACCGCCGAGTCCACAAGTGCCCTGCTCGGCACCACGCTGGCCGAGAAGAACAGCCTCACCGTCGGGTCCGCCTTCACCATCAACGACCAGACCTACACGGTGGCCGGCCTGTTCGACGCCGGAACCACGTTCGGCAACAACGCTGTTTACGTCACGCTCCCCACGGCCCAGACCCTCGCCGGACTTCCGGGCGAGCTGGCCAGCATGATCGTGACGGTGGACTCGCTGGAAAACGTTGCATCCGCCAAGGCTGCCCTCGAAACGGCGCTCGGCACGGACAAGGCCGACGTGACCCAGGGGCAAAACCTTGAGACCGCATTGAGCTCGCTGGTTAGCGTCAAGAACATTTCGTTAATCGCCTTCATTGCAGCCCTCGGCACGGCCGGGCTGATCATCCTGCTGATCATGGTGATGCTGGTCCGCGAACGCCGCCGCGAAATCGGTGTCCTGAAAGCCATCGGCGCCCCCAACCGCACCATCGGCCTGCAGTTCGTCCTCGAAGCCCTGGTCCTCGCCGCCCTGGGCAGTGCCTTGGGCGCGGCCATCGCCTCCTTTGCCAGCGGCGGGATCGCTTCGGCCCTGATCAGCAGCAGCAGCACCAGCACGACCGCGACTCCCACCACGGGCCGCGGGGCCGCCATGGCCGGGGCTGCCGGAGGCGCCGGCTTACCAGGCGGCGGTTTACCAGGCGGCCAGGGAGGACCCTTCGGCGGGGCAGCCCAGCTCGTCACCTCCGTCACGGCCAGCGCATCCCCCGGCGTGATCGCGGCGGGCGTTGGCGCTGTCTTCGGCGTCGCCATCATCGGCGCGCTGGTCCCGGCGCTGCTCACTGCGCGCATCCGTCCCATCGAAGTCCTGCGAGGAGAATAGCCATGATTGAAGTCAAGAACCTGGTCCGCACTTTCAACTCCGGCGACCGCACCATCAAACCGGTCAACGACGTCAGCTTCGAACTGGAGCAGGGCACCCTCGCCTCCATCGTCGGAAAGAGCGGCAGCGGCAAAAGCACCCTGTTGTCCCTCCTCGGTGCCTTGGACAAACCCACCAGCGGGGACGTCGTGGTCAATGGAGTCAGCCTCGCCCGCATGCCCGATGCGAGGCTCACCGAGTACCGGCGGCGCGACATCGGATTTGTGTTTCAGCAATTCAACCTGATCCCCAACCTCTCGGCAGTGGATAACGTGATGCTGCCGATGGAGTTCGCGGGCATGCGTAAAGCCGCCCGGCTGCAGCGCGCCAAGGACCTGCTGGTGCAGGTCCAGCTGGATCCGGAGAAGCATGACCGGCGGATCAACCGGCTCTCCGGCGGCGAGCAGCAGCGCGTGGCCATCGCCCGGGCACTGGCGAACGAGCCCAAGCTCATCCTCGCCGACGAACCCACGGGAAACCTCGACGAGCAGACCGGCGATCACATCATCGAACTCCTCAGCTCGCTCAGCCGGGACCACAACACCACTATCCTCGTGGTCACGCACGATCGCGCCCTGGCCAACAAAACGGACCGACGGTTCCGCCTCCAGCAGGGCAAGCTGACCGAGGAACCGGTGCGCAGGCCGGTGGCAGCCGCCTCCGCCTAACGGCGTGCACTGAACCGCCGGCCGGAGGCCTCCTTCCGCCCCCGGCCGGCGCCTCCCCCACACACCCGCTCACCAGCGGCCGCCCATCCCCCCCAACCCGGGCTCACTAGTGGCCGTCAATCCGCCAACCGAGGCTCACGCCTGTGACAGGATTGCTCCATGAGCGCGCCTATCGCCAAGCCGTGGCTGTCCAACCAATCCGACCCAGACCCCCGGTCCGCGACAGGAAAGCCCCTCCGCTGGGGGATCATCGCAACCGGCGGGATAGCGCGTTCGGTCTCGCAAGACCTTGCGCTGCTGGGTGACGCGGAGCTTTACGCCGTCAGTTCCCGGGCACAGGACACCGCTGACGCCTTTGCCGTGGCCTACGATTTTGCCAAGGCCTACGGGGACGACGGCGGTGTGCCCGGCTACGAGCGGCTGCTCGCCGATGAGGCGGTGGACGTCGTCTATGTGGCAACGCCCCACGCGCAGCATTACGAAATCGTCCTGGCGGCGCTTAACGCGGGCAAACACGTCCTTTGCGAAAAGGCCTTCACCATCAACGCACGGGAGGCCGCTGAGCTCGTCGACCTCGCCAGGAACCGCAAGCTCTTCCTCATGGAGGCTGTCTGGGCACGGTTCCTGCCGGGCATGCAGAGGGCGTTCGAGATCGCTGCTTCCGGAGAAATCGGTGAGGTCCACTGGGTCACCGCCGACCTCGGGTTTCCGGCTCCGTACTCACCCACTGCGCGGCTTTGGGCGAGGCAGGACGGCGGCGGCGCACTGCTGGATCTTTCGGTCTATCCTCTGCTCTGGGCACTCGGAACCCTTGGATTCCCGCAAAAGGTCAGCGCCACGGGATTTGTCAATGACGACGGCGTGGACGCCCAAAATGCCATGACGCTCGGATACAACCACGGTGCACAGGCTCAGCTGACATCTTCTTTGCTCGCACATGGTCCGCGGACGGCCACCGTTGCCGGCAGCAAGGGCTTCCTGCAAAGCATCGGTTCGATCAATAATCCGCGTGAACTGGTAGTTGGATCCGGATGGGACGAACGACGTATAGAGTCCTTCGACGTTGTGGGACGTGGATATACGTACGAGCTGCGCGAAGTGACCCGTTGCATTCAGCAGGGTCTCACCGAGAGCCCTGTAATGCCGTTGGAAGACACCTTGAACACCATGCGGCTTTTCGATGGGGTGCGGGCCCAGCTCGGGGTCAGCTACCTCAACGACGAACGGCCAGTCCGCTGACACGGCTGTAAATAACAGCAGCAGTACGTCAAAGCCATGACAGTCTTCCCGGACCACGTGATGGTGCAAAGGAAAATCCCCCTCCATTAGTCAATTTCTTTGCTGAATCGCCTAGACTCCTGAAAAAATCCGTCTTACGCTATAGGCATCGTCGATTGCAACGGCACTGGGGGTGGTACGCATGGCTAACGCTCGTTCTCCATGGCGTGCCCTGCGGCCGGTATTCCTCGCCGGCGCGGCAACCCTCACTTGGCTGACGTTCTCGTCGCCGGCCGCTTCCGCTGACCCCCTGCCGGACACATCGTCCCTGCTTGGCGGCGTGACCAGCTCTTTGTCTTCCGTGACGGACGCCCTTGCCAGCCCTGCATCAGCTGTTCCTGCTCCACATCCCGCTGCCGCGCCGCCCGTCGGCCTGCTTCAGCCCGTAGTGGGCCATGTTTCTAGCTCGGCCGACAACATCGTTTCGGCCGTCCCGGTAGTGAACCAGGTGGTTCCTGTCGGTAGCGTGACGGCTGTCGTTGCTCCGGTCGCCGAGATTGCGGATGGAGCAACTGCAGCAGTTGTAGACGTTGTGGTGCCACCGATTGCCGAGTCCCTCCCGGTGCTTGAACCAGTCCTGGAACCCGTTTCAGATCTGGTGACAGGCACCGCACCGCTGCCGGATGGGCTTCCCGAACTGCCCCTCGCGGCGGCCGATGAAGACGTTCCGGCACCTGTCGCCGATGTCCTCGCGGAGGCTTCCGCCAACGTCGAAACTGCTCCGGCGGAGACTTTGGAACCCTCCGGACCATCCCTTGGCGATACGCCGAATCCGGCCACTTCCCCGGATAGTTCCGGTGTCCTCGCGGTAACTTCTGGGCCTCTTTGGGCGGCACCCCACGTCTCTGACTTCAGCGATGAGCGGCCAAGCGAGGCAGATCCTTCGCCCGCCCCTGCCCAGGCTCCTGCTGTCCCTGGCTCCGGCACGGGAAGCGGAACCGCCCCCGCAGGCTCCCCAGGTTCGGCTGCATGGCTGAGCCCCTTCACCTTTGACCTTCCCCTTTCCGGTGCTGTCCGCGCCGTTGAATCCCCTGAACATGCCCCTGCGCCGGTGTCATTCGACCCCGGTTCTTCTCCCGACTAGTTGAGACCCGTCTGCCCTCTTGCGGCAGAACGAGGCCATCCGGGTTGCTGACAAGCGCCCCTACTCAACTTTCTCAGGAGATATCACCATGAGTTCCAACCTTCGCAGGGGGATGCTCGGCACCCTCTTTGCCGGCGGGCTTTTAGCCCTCAGCTGCACCGCGGCAAATGCCGCGGACACTACCAGCGGATCGGACCTATCCGCATCCGCCCTCGTCTCGGCGGCGGCGTCCGTTGACTCGGCATCGTTGGACCTGCTGGGTGGCCCAACGCCGTCGGACACAACGGCCGTCGCCGCCGTAGTGGATGCCGCGGTTAATCTCGGCACCACGACAGGTACCGGTGGGACCATCAGCCCCGACCTCGCTGCAGCAGCAGCTGTGGACCTCGGCCTCGGCACCACCATCGCCAACGGAACCGACACCGCAACCGCCGACCTCGCCGCCGCAGCAGACGTAGCAGTGGACCTCGGCACCACAACAGGGACCGGCGAAACCACCAGCCCCGACCTCGCTGCAGCAGCCGC
>NZ_JBNHGX010000003.1:0-490513 GCF_059091705.1 Arthrobacter sp. Ha26 | reverse complement strand
CCCCCCCCCCCCCCCCCCCCCCCCCCCCCCCCCCCCCCCCCCCCCCCCCCCCCCCCCCCCCCCCCCCCCCCCCCCCCCCCCCCCCCCCCCCCCCCCCCCCCCCCCCCCCCCCCCCCCCCCCCCCCCCCCCCCCCCCCCCCCCCCCCCCCCCCCCCCCCCCCCCCCCCCCCCCCCCCCCCCCCCCACGCCAGGGGACCCAGCTGCCGCCCGCCCCGCACTGGCGGGGCGTGCCCGCAAAGGATGGGAAGATTAGGCGTGGCCCAACATTCTTTCGCCTCCCGCGCGTACCGGGACGACGCCGTCGTCCTCCGTACCCACAAACTCGGCGAAGCGGACCGCATCATCACGCTCCTGACTAAACATCACGGCCAGGTCCGGGCCGTTGCCAAGGGTGTCCGGCGGACCAGCAGCAGGTTTGGTGCCCGCCTTGAACCCTTCATGGTGGCGGACCTGCAGCTGGTGTCCGGCAAGACACTGGACATCGTCACCCAGGCAGTGGCCAAAGGTGCCTACGGTGGGAGCATCGCCGCAGACTATGGGCGGTACACCGTAGCCGCCGCCATGACAGAAACGGCCGAGAAGCTCACCGATGTTGACGGCGAATCGGGAACCGCGCAGTACAACCTGCTGGTCGGTGCGCTTGCCTCGCTGAGCCGGGATGAACACGCCGCCGGGCTGATCCTGGACTCCTACCTGCTCCGGGCACTCGCCACCGGCGGCTGGGCGCCGAGCTTTACAGACTGCGCCCGCTGCGGGTTGCCGGGCCCGCACAATGCTTTTTCCGCGCCCCTTGGCGGGATGGTCTGTGCCGGCTGCAGGCCGCCGGGCTCGCCGGCGCCGGCGGCGGAAACCGTGCTGTTGCTGGCCGCGCTGTTAACCGGGGACTGGGCAATGGCTGACGCTTCGCTGCCCGTGCACCGCAAGGAGGCGGCCGGCCTGGTGGCAGCGTATCTGCAGTGGCATCTTGAACGAGTACTGAAGTCCCTCAAACATGTGGAGCGCAGCTGACAGTGGCCTTGGGAAAAAAGAACAACACAGCCCCTCAGCGGAAGCACCCCGTGGTGGCTCCCGATCCGCACCCCTCGGGAGCCGTGGCGCCGCCCATTCCAGCGGAATTTATTCCCCGCCATGTGGCCATCGTGATGGACGGCAACGGCCGCTGGGCCAACCAGCGGGGGCTGCCAAGGATCGAAGGGCACAAAGCCGGGGAACCCGCACTGCTGGACGTGATGGCAGGGGCTATCGAACTGGGCATTGAGTACGTCAGCGTCTACGCTTTTTCCACCGAGAACTGGCGGCGTTCCCCTGAAGAAGTACGCTTCCTCATGGGATTTAACAAGGACGTGCTAAGGAGGCAGCGTAACCAGCTCGACGAATGGGGTGTCCGGGTCCGCTGGTCCGGCCGTCGGCCCCGGCTGTGGGGTTCGGTGATCCGCGAACTCGAAGAGGCAGAGCAGTTTACGGCGGGCAACAGCACCTGTACGTTGACCATGTGTGTTAATTACGGCGGACGGGCGGAGATCACCGACGCCGTCTCCGCCATCGCGGCGGATGTTGCAGCGGGCAGGCTCAAGCCCGGAGCCATCACCGAGCGGACCATCCAAAAATACCTTGACGAGCCGGACCTGCCGGACGTGGACCTTTTTCTGCGCAGCTCGGGGGAGCAGCGGCTGTCCAACTTCCTGCTGTGGCAGTCCGCCTACGCCGAATTCGTCTTCATGGACACCCTTTGGCCGGACGTTGACCGCCGCACCCTGTGGGCCGCCGTGGAGGAGTACGCCCGCCGGGACCGGCGGTATGGCGGCGCCGTTGACGCCGCGCGGCCGGCAGGCGACTCCTCGCAGTAAGCCCTGCCCCGGGCCGCGCCGGCTGACGGCTTCCGTCCTCCCGTCAGGCCGGGCCCCCGTAGGCCCGAAGCCAGCGCGCCAGCCGCCCGTAGGCGTCGGCGCGGACCCCGGCAGGGGAGAGGAACACATCGTGGAGGGCGCCGTCGATCCTTTCGACGGTGACAGTCCGGCCCAGGGTGAGCGCGCGGGCGGCGATGATGTTGACGTCAAGCACCGCGTCCGTCCGGCGCATCTCTTCGGACCAAAAGAGGCCGTTGGCGCTCCCGCGGGACAGCAGCACCAGGACGGGAACCTCGATGTTCAATCCGTGCGCCACTTTCGCATGGCCGGCCAGCACAGCACTCAGCCACCCAGCACGGACGGGAAACGCCATGGGCGGCCGGAACTGGTCGTCCAGGGCCCATTCCCCGTCAGCTGCGCTGCTGATGGTGCGCCAGTAGAAACCGCGCGGCGGCAGCCGCAGCACTGCCTCCGGCCTGAAACGCGCCATCGGCCCCACCACGCCCGAAGCCGCCCGCCGCACCAGGGCGCTCCCGTGCATCTCCAGCCACGGGCTGTTAAGGACCAGCTGTGAGACGCCTCCCGGATGCCGGCTTGCCCACAATGCCGCCACCAGGCCGCCCGTTGAATGTCCCATCAGGGTCAGCGGCAGCACCGAACCCTCCTGGCTGATGACTCGGGAGGCCGCCTCGATTTCGGCGTCATAATCGGCCAGATCCGCCACATAGCCGCCGGGTGACCCGGGACGGAGGCTCCGGCCGTGGTTGTGCATGTCCAGGGCGTAAAAGTCGTAGCCCGCGGAGGACCAGAACCGTGCAAGGTCTACGTTAAAGAAATAGTCGCTCCAGCCGTGCAGGAAAAGGACAGCCCTCCGGTGGCTGCCGGCGGGGGCGGATTTCCGGGCGGACTCCTGCCGCCCGGAGTCCAGCCGCCCCGCTTCCTGTGGTCCTGACTCCTGTGGTCCTGACTCCTGCGCCGCCGGCCGGAACCGGACCAGGGTGGCTTCCCGTTCCACACCGTCTTTCCCGGCAGCGGAGAAGGCGAAGGACTCGAACTCCTCGCCCAGGATGTCCCGCTGCCATTCCATGGCTTTATGCTAATCCGCGCCACGGCCTGGCATCGCTGGCCCGCCCGGGCATGGTTTTGGCCCGCGATCTTGGCGGGCCCGTTTTGGCGTGGCGCCGCCAAGACGGAAAACTAGGAAGCATGCGCGTTTACCCCACATTCTTCAGGCTGGCCTTTTCATGGATGGACGCCGAGCGCGCCCACAAAATCGGATTCAAAGGCATCAGGCTGGCGCACAGCTCCGGCGCCGGAAGGATCCTGGCGAAACTGACAGCGCCTGCACCCTCACTTCAGACCGCGGCGTTTGGCATCACCTTCCCGTCACCCTTCGGCCTCGCCGCGGGCTTCGATAAGGAAGGCCACGGCATCGAAGCCCTCACTGAACTTGGCTTCGGCCACGTCGAGGTGGGAACGATCACCGGCCAGGCCCAGCCAGGAAACGACAAGCCGCGCCTGTTCCGCCTGATTGAGGACCGTGCCGTGATCAACCGGATGGGATTCAATAACGACGGCGCCACCGCCGTGGCCCCGCGGCTGGCCGCTGCGCGGGCCGCACTTCAGCGCCGCCATCCTTCAGTGCGCCCCGTCATCGGCGTCAACATCGGCAAAACCAAGGCGGTGGAACTGGCGGATGCCGTGGAGGACTACCTGGTGAGCGCGCGCAGCCTCGCACCCGCCGCCGACTACCTCGTGGTCAATGTCAGTTCGCCCAACACGCCCGGGCTGCGGCTCCTGCAGGACGTGGAAAGCCTCCGTCCGCTGCTTACCGCCGTCGGCGAAGAAGCTGACCGGGCCGCAGGCCGGCACGTTCCCTTGCTGGTGAAGATCGCCCCGGACCTGAGCGACGAGGATATCGACGACGTCGCCCGCCTTGCGCTGGACCTGAAGCTGGACGGCATCATCGCCACCAACACCACCATTGCCCGGACGGGCCTGGCGTCCCCCGCCGGGCAGGTGGAAAAATGCGGCGCGGGCGGGCTCTCAGGTGCACCGCTGAAGCAGCGCTCACTTGAAGTACTGCGGCGGCTCAAAAAGGTCACGGGTGATTCCCTGACCCTGGTGGCAGTTGGCGGCGTGGAGACGGCGCAGGATGTCCAGGACAGGCTCGACGCCGGAGCCACCCTGGTGCAGGGCTACACCGCCTTCCTCTATGAAGGACCGTTCTGGGCCGCCCGCATCAACCGCCAGCTGGCGAAGAACCGCCGGCCCTGAGAGTTCCCAGGCACCTTGACGGTTAAAGAGACAACCCCGGCAGGTCATCCCGCCGGGGTTGTCTCTTTGTGCGGCCCTTGTCCGCGCCAGGGTCAGGCCGGGTACTGCCCGCGCTTGACCTGGGGCTTGGGCAGGCGCAGCTTGCGGAACTGCAGGGAGCGCATGGAGCCGTACCAGACGGTGCCGCGCTCCACCTCGCCAAATTTTTCGGCCAGCCGCTTGCGCAGCTTGCGGGAAAGGATAAAAACGTCCACGAAGACGGCCAGGAACATCACCCAGAAACCGCCCAGGACGTAGATCATCATGTCGCTCGAGGCCGGAACCACCAAGGACACCAGGACAAACACCAAGGCCCCGAACATCAGGTACTCGCCGAGGCTGAACCGTGCATCGACGTAGTCACGGGCGAACCGCTTCTGGGGACCCTTGTCCCGCAGCGGCAGGAACTTTTCATCCCCGGTGTCCAAGGCCTGGCGCATCTTGAGCCGCTGGTCCTGGACGGCCTGGCGCTCGGCAGCCTTCGAGGCCTTGCGGTCCTCCGGCACCAGCGGGCGCCTGCGGGCCGCTTCCTGCGCTTTCCGCGTTGGGGTGGGGGCGCCCTTGCCTGCTATGCCGCCCTGCCGCGCCGCAGCGTCCGCAACCTGCTGGTCAACTATTTCCTGCGCCGAGGGCGCTTCCTTTTTACGTCCGAACACCTGAACAGAATACCTTGCGGGAGGGGGCCGGCTTGCTGACCGTGCGCCTGCCTGCAGTGGGGCACTATGTGACGAGGGTAATCTCTTTTCCATGACTTCACCCTCACCGGCAACCCCGGACAGCATCAGCGGAGCACCAGCCGCCGGCTCCGCCGCAGGCCCAGGCACGGACGATCTCCGGGCCGCCATCAACAGCGCTTTCGACCAGACCCTTGCGCGCCTTAAGGAACTCGTCACGATTCCGGGCATCGCCTGGCCCAGCTTTGACAGGTCGCCCCTGGAACGCAGCGCTGAAGCCGTGGCGGAGCTGCTGCGCGGCTGCGGCCTCGAAGACGTCCGGATCCTGGGCTGTGACAAGCCGGACGGCACCCCCGGCGGTCCCGCCGTCGTCGCCCGCCGTCCTGCCGCCGAGGGCAAGCCGACCATCCTGCTGTACGCTCACCATGACGTCCAGCCCGCAGGCGACGAAGCATTGTGGGAAACGGAACCTTTCACCGCCGTTGAGAAGGACGGCCGGCTCTACGGCCGCGGCGCCGCGGACGACAAAGCCGGCATCATGGCCCACATCGCCGCCTATGCTGCCGTCTCCGAGGTCCTCGGTGCGGAGCTCGGCCTCGGCGTTACCTTCTTCATCGAGGGTGAAGAGGAGGCAGGCTCTCCCACCTTCAGGCCTTTCCTGGAGGCAAACCGGGAAGCGCTCCGCGCCGACGTCATCGTCGTCGCGGATTCCAGCAACTGGAAGGTGGGCGTACCGGCCCTGACAACAAGCCTTCGGGGGCTGGTGGACGGAACCATCGAAGTCCAGGTCCTGGAGCACGCCGTGCACTCGGGAATGTTCGGTGGCCCGGTGCTGGATGCCCCCACGCTGCTGGCGCGCCTGATTGCCACCCTTCATGACGACGACGGCAACGTCGCCATCCCTGGGCTGGTTGCCACCGATACCACCTCTGTGGACTTCCCCGAGGCCGACTACCGGGCCGACGCCTCCGTGCTCGACGGCGTCCGCCTCGCCGGCACAGGCAGCATAGCCTCGCGGCTGTGGACCAAACCAGCGTTGTCCATCATCGGTTTTGACGCTCCCGCCGTAAACGTGGCCTCCAATACGCTGCTGCCCAGGGCGCGTGCCAAGTTCAGCCTCCGGCTGGCGCCGGGCCAGGCGCCCGAAGCAGCGATGGAGGCAGTCCGCGCGCACGTCGAAGCCAACGCCCCGTTCGGCGCGAAAGTCATCTTCACGCCGGGGGAGAGCGGCAACCCCTTCCAGACAAATACTTCCTCAGCTGCCGCTGCCTTGGCGTTATGGGCCCTGGGCGAGGCGTGGGGCGTCCCCGCCGTGGAGACGGGAATCGGCGGTTCCATTCCGTTCATCGCGGACCTCACCGAGCTGTACCCCGAAGTCCAGATCCTGGTGACGGGCGTGGAGGACCCGGACTCGCGAGCACACAGCGCCAACGAGTCCCTGCACCTTGGCGATTTCCGGAAAGCCATCCTCGCCGAAGCGCTGCTGCTGGCGCGGTTGAACAGCGGCGGACTTTAGGGAATCAGGTGTTCCGGGCACGTTCTGCGGGAACAACAGAGGCTCTCCCATGGTTACGTCAGGAGTTAGAGCTACAGGTGCGCCGCGCGTAGCATGTAGCTATAGCCCATACCGAGTCCGTAGGGGCAGGCACCGTTAGCCCGGGGCCGCCAGACCGTCCTAAGAAGGTAGGCCAATGAGCACCGCAACCAATGAGAACAGCACCGAGTCCACCAGCGCTGCCACCGATGAGCTGCCCGTCCACGAGGTCAACCTGACCGACGTCGCCGCAGGCAAGGTCCGCAGCCTCCTTGAACAGGAAGGCCGCACGGACCTCCGACTCCGCGTGGCCGTGCAGCCGGGCGGCTGTTCAGGGCTGATCTACCAGCTCTACTTCGACGAGCGCCTTTTGGACGGGGATGCCGTCCGCGACTACGACGGTGTTGAAGTAGTGGTGGACAAGATGAGCGTTCCGTACCTCAGCGGCGCCAGCATCGACTTCGAAGACACCATTTCGAAACAGGGCTTCACCATCGACAACCCGAACGCCGGTGGCTCCTGCGCCTGTGGAGATTCCTTCCACTAAAACCGGTTTTTTCGCCTGGTGCCGGCGCCGTGGCCTCCCGCAGTCAATGACTGCGGGAGGCACGGCGCCGACATGTGGGCGAAACGCCCGGGGGAGCGGTAAGCTCTACACCGAGTAGTAAAACTTTCAGTGTGCCCGCGGCGCCGATGGCTGCCCGGACAACAGCAACAAGTAGGAAGGGCCGTCTGTGAGTTCGCAGAACCGAACCGGCAGCCGACGCACAACGATCACCACGATCACAAGCTTGGCAATTGCCGGCGCGTTGGTTTTGACCGGATGTTCGCCAGAGGTAGAGAAGGGGTGGTTGCCCACAGAACGTGGCACCACCAACAACGGCGACCGCATCATGGACCTCTGGGTCAACTCATGGATTGCCGCCCTGGCTGTGGGCATCATTACCTGGGGCTTGATCGTCTGGTGCCTCGTCGCGTACCGGCGCCGCAAGGGAACCGTGGGCTTCCCGCGGCAGACCAGCTTCAACCTGCCCCTGGAAGTCTTTTACCTGACCATCCCGCTGTTTATGGTCCTGGTGTTCTTCTACTTCACCGACCGCGACCAGCAGGCGATTGATGACCGGTCGCAGCCCGCCGACGTCGTTGTTGACGTCCGCGGCAAGCAGTGGGCCTGGGACTTCAACTACAAGTCCGGCGACGTCATCGAAGAAGACGTCCACGAGGCCGGCGTCCAGGCGCACCTCACCGGTAACACGATCGACAAGGAACAGCTCCCCACGCTGTACCTGCCCGTCAACAAGTCAGTTGACCTCGAGCTCAACGCTCGCGACGTGATCCACTCCTTCTGGGTTCCCGCCTTCCTGCAGAAGCGCGACATGATCCCCGGCAAGACCAATTACATCCGGTTTACCCCCACTAAAGAGGGCACTTACGACGGCAAGTGCGCAGAACTCTGCGGCGAGTACCACTCCGAGATGCTGTTCCGCGTCAAGGTGGTGTCTGAAACTGAATTCCAGGCACACATGGACGAGCTCAAGGCATCCGGCAATACGGGCCTCCTCGGTGTGGAGTACGACCGCAACCCGAACCTGAACGAAATTAAGTAAGGGGAGCGACGTGGCTACGTACACTCAATCCGCACCCACCGGAGCGCTCACCGCTCCCGTGGTTCCCAAATCCAAGGGGCGCATCGTCGTCAACTGGATCACCTCCACCGACCACAAGACCATTGGGTACATGTACCTGATCGCGTCCTTCGTGTTCTTCTGCCTCGGTGGCGTCATGGCGCTGCTGATCCGGGCCGAACTGTTCGAACCAGGCATGCAGATCCTGCAGACCAAAGAGCAGTACAACCAGCTGTTCACGATGCACGGCACCGTGATGCTGCTGATGTTCGCCACCCCGCTCTTCGCGGGTTTCGCGAACGTGATCATGCCGCTGCAGATCGGTGCGCCGGACGTGGCGTTCCCGCGGCTGAACGCGCTGGCTTTCTGGTTCTTCCTGTTCGGCTCCACCATTGCGGTCTCCGGCTTCATCACCCCGCAGGGTGCCGCCTCCTTTGGCTGGTTCGCCTACGCCCCGCTGTCCAACACCACCTTCAGCCCCGGCATCGGCGGCGACCTGTGGGTGTTCGGCCTGGCGCTGTCCGGCTTTGGAACCATCCTGGGCGCGGTCAACTTCATCACCACCATCATCTGCATGCGCGCACCGGGCATGACCATGTGGCGGATGCCGATCTTCACCTGGAACACCCTGGTCACCGCCATCCTGGTGCTCATGGCGTTCCCGCCGCTGGCCGCCGCGCTGTTCGCGCTCGGTGCTGACCGCCGCTTCGGAGCACACATCTTCGATCCCGAAAATGGCGGTGCCGTCCTCTGGCAGCACCTGTTCTGGTTCTTCGGCCACCCCGAGGTGTACATCATCGCGCTGCCGTTCTTCGGCATTGTCTCCGAGATTTTCCCGGTCTTCAGCCGCAAACCGATCTTCGGCTATAAGGGCCTGGTCTATGCGACGATCGCCATCGCCGCCCTGTCAGTGACGGTGTGGGCGCACCATATGTACGTCACCGGCGCGGTGCTGCTGCCGTTCTTCGCCTTCATGACCATGCTCATCGCGGTTCCTACCGGCGTGAAGTTCTTCAACTGGATCGGCACCATGTGGCGCGGTTCGCTGACCTTCGAAACCCCCATGCTCTGGAGCATCGGCTTCCTGATCACGTTCCTCTTTGGCGGCCTCACCGGCATTATCCTGGCTTCCCCGCCACTGGACTTCCACGTGTCAGACTCCTACTTCGTGGTGGCGCACTTCCACTACGTGGTGTTCGGCACCGTCGTGTTCGCCATGTTCGCAGGGTTCTACTTCTGGTGGCCCAAGTGGACCGGCAAGATGCTCAACGAGCGCCTGGGCAAGATCCACTTCTGGCTCCTGTTCCTCGGCTTCCACGGCACCTTCCTCATCCAGCACTGGCTGGGCGTCGAGGGCATGCCACGCCGGTACGCGGACTACCTGGTGGAGGACAACTTCACCTGGATGAACCAGTTCTCCACCGTGGCTTCCTTTGTCCTGGGTGCTTCCCTGATCCCGTTCTTCTGGAACGTCTACATCACCTGGCGCAGCGCCGAGCGGGTCCAGGTGGACGACCCCTGGGGCTTCGGTGCCTCACTTGAGTGGGCCACGTCCTGCCCGCCGCCGCGGCACAACTTCACGTCCCTGCCGCGGATCCGTTCAGAGCGTCCCGCCCTGGACCTGCACCACCCTGAGCTTCGCCAGGTCCACACCGTCGAGTCACCTGCCGCGGCAGCCCAGGTACTCGGTAACGCCGACCAGAAGGACACCGCACAGTGAAAATCGAATCATGGATCTTTGGTTCCGGAGTCTTCTTCTTCGTACCGGTTTCGCTGGTCTACGGGTTCCTCACCGGTTGGGGTGAGTGGGTTGGTATCCTCGGCATCCTCCTGGTCGGTGGCCTCGCCGGCATGATCGGCGGATACCTTGGTTTCACCGGCAAACGGGTTGGCATGCGTCCGGAGGACCGCAGCGACGCTGAGATCCACGAGGGCGCCGGTGAGCAGGGGCACTTCAGCCCCTGGAGCTGGTGGCCCCTGGTCCTGGGAATCGCGTGCGCAACCGGGTTCCTGGGCCTGGCAGTCGGCTTCTGGATCGTCTTCATCGCCGCGGGTCTGGCTCTCGTGGCACTGATCGGCTGGGTCTACGAATACAGCCGCGGCGACCACGCCCACTAGGAAAAAGCTTTACATAACGACGGCGGGCCTCACCTGAAAAGGTGAGGCCCGCCGTCGTTGTTGTACGGGTTTCGAAGCGAGAGGTGCTGGCTGGGGCCACGGCCTCTTGCCAGACCCAACCCCAAGGTCTCTAATTCGCGCCCTGCGACTCCAGCAGCTGCCCGAGGGTGCGGAGGGCTGCTGCTGCCTTTTCATGGCTCTGCGGGCCTTCCAGGGCCGAGTCCGCGACCCCCAGTTCCACTTCACACCCATGATGGAAGTCAGCTGTCATCACCTGCAGCAGCGATCGGGCATCAACGTTGCTGAAGCCCTCCTTGGTGATGGTCACCGGGAACCCGGTTTCTGTGACTGCCCTGACAAACACGGCGGCCGGACGGGCATGCAGTCCGATCGAGGCTGTGACCACGGCCTTCTGAGTTGGCAATGGGACTCCTTGCTCATGACGGCCCCATCCGTCGCTTATTGAAATTTTCCTGTCCAATATAGCTGCCCGGCTCCTTACCGAACGAAATGCTCCCAGCCCATGGCACGTAGTGGTCTAGACCTGACCTAAAATAGCTAGGTGAACCTCAACCAACGGGCGGTGCGGCGTGGCCGGTAGCGCGGCGGCCATCGCCGGAGAAATCGACCGGACCAGCGGGACCGCCATCTACGTACAGCTGCGGGAGATCCTGCGGACATACATCGTGGAGTCCTGCCGGCCGGGGTCGGCGTTGCCTTCGGAACGTGACCTGGCCGAACGGTTCGGCCTCGCCAGGATGACCGTCCGGCAGGCCATCGATGCGCTGGTGGGTGAGGAAGTGATTGAGCGCGTTGTGGGACTTGGCACCTTCGTCCGCAGGCCGAAGCTGGACCTCCAGGTCAAGCTGACCTCGTACAGCGAAGAGATGCAGCGCCGCGGCATGGTCCCGGCCGCCAAAGTCCTGAGTTTCGAACAGATAGGCGCAAGCGCCTTCCTCGCCCGTGAGCTTCAGCTGGACGAGGGAACGCCCTTGGTCCGGTTCCGCCGGCTGCTGCTCGCAGATGGCGAGCCCATGAGCGTCGACGAGAACTTCATCCCGGCACACCGGGTCCCCGGGCTGCTGGACGGCGAGCCGCCCACTTCGCTCTACAACGTCCTCAGCGAACAGTACGGCCTGGTCATGGAGTGGGGCGAGGACATGATTGAAGCTACGGCGGCGTCGCCCTCCACAGCCCGGCTGCTGAACGTCGAAGTCGGCGCACCCCTGCTGAAGATCCAGCGCCACGCCTTCGTGGCCCGGACCATGGTGGACTACTCTGTTTCCTACTACCGGGCCGACAGGTACAAGCTCTGGGTTCCGCTGCAGCGCCCGGGCGCGCGACGGACCCGAAGCCACTAGCGGCTCCCTGCACTGCGCTCGATTGCGGGGCGCCGACTCACCTGCAGCCGCACTGCCGTGCAGTTGACGCGTGAACGCAAAGAAGGCCCGGTCCTTGCGGACCGGGCCTTCTTTTGCGTCATGGACTGCCTAGTGCGTCAGGCTCCTGGCTTCCTCGGGTGCTTCGACCGCTGCATGGCCATGGCCATGGGCGGCTTCGAGTTCAGCCGGGGTTGCCGGCGCAACGCGGTCTTCAAAGAACCACCGGGAGAGGAACGCCCGGCGCTTCTCCTTGCGGGTGACCACACCGTGTTCGTTAGGCACGGCGGGGAGTACCTGCGGCGATTCGAAGCCGACCAGCCGGTAGCGCTTGTACTCGTCCAAAGGTGCGTGCACCTCGATGAATTCTCCGTGCGGGAGGCGGACGATGCGTCCGGTTTCGCGGCCATGGAGGGCGATTTCCCGGTCCTTGCGCTGCAAGGCCAGGGCCACGCGCTTGGTGACGATGAAAGCGATGATCGGTCCCACGAAGAACAGCGCCCGCAGCCAGTAGGTCACGTCGTTGAGCGACACATGGAAGTGGGTGGCGATGAGGTCGGAACCGGCCGCAGCCCACATCACGCAGTACCAGACGAAACCGGCCATGCCGATGGCCGTACGGGTGGGGGCGTTGCGTGGACGGTCCAGGACGTGGTGCTCACGGTCGTCCTTGGTAATCCAACGCTCGATCCACGGGTACATGAACATCACCGTGAACAGGATTCCGGCAGGCACCAGGGCGGGGAGCAGGACGTTGAACGTGAAGACGAATCCGAGCCAGGTCTGCTCAACATGCCAATCGCCGAAGGTTCCGGGCATCAGGCGCAGGGCACCGTCAACAAAGCCGATGTACCAGTCAGGCTGGGTGCCGGCGGACACGGGGGAGGGGTCGTACGGACCGTAGTTCCAGATCGGGTTGATCGTGAAGAAACCGGCCATGAGCGCCAGCACACCGAAGACGATGAAGAAGAAGCCACCGGCCTTGGCTGCGTAGACCGGGCCGAGGGGGTAACCCACAACGTTGTTGTCGTTTCGTCCCGGGCCGGGGTACTGGGTGTGCTTGTGGACGACCACCATAAAGAGGTGCAGGACGATCATCAGCAGGATCAGCGCCGGGACCAGCAGGATGTGCAGCATGTACAGGCGGCTGATGATGGCCGTACCGGGGAACTCTCCGCCGAAGAGGAAGAACGAGGTGTAGGTACCAATCACCGGGATGGACTTGATCACGCCGTCAATGATGCGCAGGCCGTTTCCGGAGAGCAGGTCATCGGGGAGGGAGTAGCCGGTGAAGCCTGCGGCCATCGCGAGGATGAGCAGCACGCTGCCCACCACCCAGTTCATCTCACGTGGCTTGCGGAAGGCGCCGGTGAAGAAGACGCGCAGCATGTGCACGGCGATGGATGCCACGAACAGCAGTGCAGCCCAGTGGTGGACCTGGCGCATGAAGAGGCCGCCACGGATGTCGAAGGAGATGTCCAGCGACGAGCTGTAGGCCACCGACATCTCAACGCCCTTGAGCGGCACGTATGAGCCGTCGTAGTGGGTCTCCGCCATGGACGGATCGAAGAAGAATGTCAGGAACGTGCCGGAGAGCAGCAGGATGACGAAGGAGTACAGCGCCACTTCACCGAACATAAAGGACCAGTGGTCGGGGAAGACTTTGCGGCCGAATTCGCGGAGGATCCCGGAACCGCCAACACGCTGATCAACGAAGTCGGTAAACCGGCCTGTCTTGGTTTTGGCGACGAAAGCGGGCTCAGCTGTTGATGCTGCGCTCATGCATATCACGCTCCCAGTAACTTGGTCCTACAGGTTCTTTGAAGTCGCTGGTGGCGACCAGGTAGCCCTCGTCATCAACTGCGATGGGCAGTTGGGGGAGCGGCCGGCTGGCGGGGCCGAAGATCACCTTGCACTCTTGCGTGAGGTCAAAGGTGGACTGGTGGCACGGGCACAGCAGGTGGTGCGTCTGCTGCTCGTAGAGAGCAACGGGGCAACCGACGTGGGTGCAGATCTTGGAGTAGGCAACGATGCCGTTGTAACCCCAGTCCTCGCGGCCCTCGGAAGGGTTGAGGGAAGCGGGATCGAGGCGCATGAGCAGCACAACGGCCTTGGCCTTTTCGTTGAGCTTGCCCTCGTGGAGTTCGTTCAGGCCTTCCGGAATGACGTGGAAAGCAGAACCGATGGTGACGTCCGACGCTTTGATGGGGGTTCCGTCAGGGTCACGGGCGAGGCGCTTGAGCTGGCCGTCCTGGGGAGCCCACATGGTGTGCGCGAGCTTGTTGTCCGGACGCGGGCCGAGGTCACCGAAAATGGCAACTGCCGGCAGCGGCGCCAAAGCCACCGCACCCAGCAGGGTGTTACGGATCAACGGACGGCGCTTGATGCCCGTCTCTTCCACGATGTCGTCGACGATCCGGACAGCCGCCTGGCGGTCTTCCTCATAGCGGATTGCGTGGCGCTCTTCGGATACTTCGTGGTCCGGCATCAGGGCCTTGGCCCAGTGCACGATGCCGGTACCGATGCCCAGCATCGCAAATGCGGTACCAATGCCCAGCAGCATGTTCTGCAGCCGGATGGTGGCAATTGCCGAGTCTTCTCCCAGATCGATGGCGAAGTACGCCACCAGGAAGATCAGGGTGCCAACAACAGAGATGCCAAATAGTAAGGCGACCTGCCGTTCTGCCCGCTTTGCGGCCTTCGGGTCCGTGTCAGCCAGGCGCAAACGGTGCGGAGGAAGTCCAGGGTCCTGGAACTTCTCCACCTCATTCTGACCAGCCGTAGCTACGGTGCCCGAGTGGTTCGGACTGCCGTCACTATGGTTGCCCATAATTCGCCTCATCCTTCTCTCGTCCCGGCGGGTGCCGGGTTAGTTTCTAATATCAAGCTGCTGGCTCCCCAGCAGAAGTTTTGGTGCCCGCGCAGCGCTAGGACGTCCGGGACGTCAGCCAAATGGTGAAGGCGATGATGACGCCGAGGCCTGCGACCCAGACGAAGAGGCCTTCTGCCACAGGGCCGAGCGAGCCGAGGTCAGCGCCGCCGGGGGAGCCGGTGGTTTCGATCTGCTTCAGGAAGGTGATGATGTCGCGCTTTCCTTCAGGCGTGATGTTCGAGTCACTGAACACGGGCATGTTCTGCGGTCCGGTAACCATGGCCTCGTAGATGTGCTTGCCGGAAACATCAGCCAGGGCAGGTGCGAACTTGCCGCGGGTGAGTGCACCGCCGGCGGCAGCAGCGTTGTGGCACATGGCGCAGTTGGTGCGGAAGAGCTCGCCGCCGGCTGCGGCGTCGCCCTTTTCGTCCAGCAGGCCTTCTTCAGGAAGTGCCGGGCCGGCACCCAGGGAAGCAACATAGGCTGCAAGCTGGTGGGTCTGTTCGTCGTTGAACTGCACAGGCTTCTTCATCGCCTGGGGGCCGTTCATCTGCATGGGCATGCGGCCGGTTCCAACCTGGAAGTCAACAGCAGCAGCGCCGACGCCCACGAGGGACGGACCATCCTGGGAACCGCTGGCACCCATGCCGTGGCAGGTGGCGCAGTTGGCGGCGAAGAGCTTTCCGCCTTCCTCGACGTCACTTGTGCTGTACGTGGTGGTGGAAGCCTTGGCCTCGTTGACGGTGGTGGCCACGGCGTAGAGCCCGCCAGTGATGAGGAGTCCCATCAAGAGCAGGGCAATTGCTGCCAGTGGGTGTCGCCGCTTTTGCGAGAGTGCCTTCACGTGGTGGTTCCTTTATTCGATCCTGGGCGGTCTCCGGGAGCCGCTACCTGAAATTCTGCCTCTTGTAGAAAAAGAATCAAAGCTGGCTACTGGAGGACGTAGATGACCAGGAAGAGGCCGATCCAGACGACGTCCACGAAGTGCCAGTAGTACGAGGTGACGATCGCAGACGTTGCTTCGAAGTGCCCGAATTTCTTCGCTGCAAAGGAGCGGCCCATGATCAGGAGGAAGGCAACCAGTCCGCCGATCACGTGGAGGCCGTGGAAACCGGTGGTCATGTAGAAGGCCGAACCGTAAGCGTTGGAGGAGAGCGAGACGTGCTCGGAAACCAACATTGCGTATTCAGTGGCCTGGCCGGCGACGAAGAACGCGCCCATCAGGAACGTGAGGGTGAACCATTCGTTCATTCCCCAGCGGGCAAACTGGAAGGCACCCCCTGTTTTGCGCGGCTGCAGCCGCTCGGCGGCGAAGACGCCCATCTGGCACGTAAAGGAACTGGCCACAAGGACGATCGTGTTGACGAGCGCAAAGGGGAAGTTGAGCTTGGCTGTCTCTTCGGCCCACATCTCGCCGCTCGTGGAGCGCAGCGTGAAGTACATGGCAAAGAGACCGGCGAAGAACATCAACTCGCTGGAGAGCCACACAACGGTTCCAACGGAAACCATATTGGGGCGGTTCAGCGTGGGGTGCGCCGGGGTACTGGGGGCATGGGTCGCAGATGTCACATAGACATTATGTCTGTAAAACTCCGTGCTGCCCAACGCAAACCGGCTTTTCGGGGGACTTTTTCTACAAAGACGCGAAATCGGCCGGAAAAGTTTCCGTGCCCGTTCACATTGGTCAGCCCCTGCCATCCCTCGGTAGCATCAGCAGGTGACTTCACAGGCATCTGCAGCACCGGCGGGCAACACGTGGCCGCGGCTGATTTCGGCACTGATCAACGGCAAGGACCTGACGGCGGACAGTACGGCGTGGGCCATGGACACCATCATGTCCGGGGAAGCGACACCGGCCCAGATCGCAGGATTCCTGGTTGCCCTCAGTGCCAAAGGTGAAACCGTTGAAGAACTTTCCGGCCTGGTGGATGCCATGCTGGAGCATGCCAACCCCGTATCGATCTCCGGGGAAAAGCTGGACATCGTTGGCACTGGTGGTGACCAACTCAACACCGTGAATATCTCCACTATGGCCGCACTGGTTGCGGCCGGCGCCGGCGCCAAGGTGGTCAAGCACGGCAACCGGGCGGCGTCGTCGTCATCCGGTTCCGCAGATGTGCTGGAGGCCCTCGGCGTCAGGCTGGACCTGACCATCGACCAGGTGGCCCGCAACGCAGAAGAAGCCGGAATCACCTTCTGCTTCGCGCAAGTTTTCCATCCTTCCTTCCGCCACACTGCCGTGCCGCGGAAGGAACTGGCCATCCCTACTGCCTTCAACTTCCTGGGACCACTGACCAACCCTGCGCGCGTGCAGGCTTCTGCCGTCGGCGTCGCCAACGCCAGGATGGCGCCCCTGGTGGCGGGCGTCCTGGCCCAGCGGGGGAGCCGTGGCCTGGTGTTCCGCGGCAACGACGGCTTGGACGAACTCACCACTACCGGTCCCTCGACCGTGTGGGAGATCCGCAACGGCACTGTGGCGGAGCAGTCGTTCTCCCCGCAGGATCTGGGCATCAGGCTGGCAACTGTTGAGCAGCTCCGCGGCGGAGACGCCCAGGCCAATGCGGCCGTGGTCCGTGAAGTGCTGGCCGGCAAGGAAGGTCCCGCCCGGGACGCCGTCCTCCTCAACGCGGCTGCCGGGCTGGTGGCTTTCGACGCCGCCGCAGAAGGCCCGTTCCTTGAACGGATGCGCGCAGCCTATTCCCGGGCAGCTGAATCCATTGGCTCAGGCGCCGCTGCGGCGGTCCTGGAAAAGTGGGTCTCGCTCACCCATCCCTGACGGCTCAGCCTGCTACTCGAAGCCGAGTGCGAATGCCGCGTCCAGATCGTGCTGTGAGTAGGCACGGAAGGCGATATGCGTCGTGGTGTGCACCACGGCAGGCACCTTGGAGAGCCGGTCCGCGATCACGTCGGCGAGGTCCTCGTGCCGCCGTACCCGTGCCACCGCAATCAGGTCCCACTCACCCGTCACGGAGTAGACCTCGCTGATGCCCTCGATGGCTGAGATCTCCTCGGCGGTTTCAGGAATGCGGGCAGCGTCGGTCTTGACCAGAACGAATGCGGTGATCACGTTTAATCCTTTCGGATCTGTTGCGCCGGGGCACGGCCCGGCAGGCTTCTCAGTGCTGCCAGCCTATTACATCCGCGTCCCAGGCCGGCCGGACTCTCCAAGCCCTGTCAGGTCGTGCGGAGCCGCCGCACTCCTGCCCAGGCCAGCCGCCAGCCCACCAGCAGCAGCCCCAGGCTCAGCAAGGCAACAATGATGAACGGCAGCACCACGGTCTGGTTCGTGAGCAGGCGGAGCACCATGCCGCCGGCCAAGGCCCCGAGCCAGACGGCCAGGCCGGTCCGGCGCACGGAAAGCGGATCCCCCCAAGCCTTCGAGGCCAACCAGCCCACGGCAGCGCCCGCCAGGAACGGCCACGCTGTGAGGAACACGCCGGCCACCACGTCGCCCCGTTGGTGCGCGTCCCGGCCCACTGCGGCAAATACGAGAATCAGGATGGCGTCCGTGATCGCTGCGGCTGCTATGCGCCGCCCGGAGAGGGCAGGCGTGGGCCGCTGAAGTGAAGGCGTCATGGATTCGAGCCTAGCAAGCGGGGGCTTGCCCTTGTCCCTGCTGCCGCGAATGAGCAGGATTGACAAATCGGGGCAATCCGGGAAGGCGGGGCCATGCGGTTAATCCAGGTAGCTCAGTATGCGGCCGATCTCCAACGGGCGGCGGCGTTCTATTCACAGTTGCTGGCCATGCAGCCCACGGCAGTGTTTGACCCACCCGGCCTGCTGTTCTTCGATGTGGACGGCCTGCGGCTGCTGCTGGAACCGGGAGCGCCGCGGGCCCTTCTCTACCTCGAAGTACCCGATGTTCGGAAGTCCGTGGAGGAGCTCAAGGACAGGGGAGTGGAGGTCCTTGAAGAACCCCACGTCATCTTCAGCCACACCGATGGTCTACTCGGACCGGCAGGTACGGACGAGTGGATGGCCTTCATCAGGGACAGCGAGGGCAACACGCTGGGGCTTGTCAGCCAGTTGTCCGTACGGCCTGAACCTTAGGACCCGGACGGCATCTGAGACCGTTGTGCCCTCCGGGGACCGCCACTAGGCTCGAGCCGGAAGGGAGCAACCTATGCCACGCACCATCGGAACCTGTCTCTGGTTCGAGAACGAGGCGGAGCAGGCCGCCGAGTTCTACACCTCGGTCTTCGAGGACTCCAGGATCCTGAACATCTCGCGTTTTGAAGGTACGCCCGGCCCGGAAGGGCAGGCTGTCGCCGTCGAGTTTGAGCTGGAGGGCCGCGCCTTCACGGCACTGAACGGTGCACGCGGGGCGGTCTTCACCGAGGCAGTTTCGTTTGTTGTGGACTGCGAGGACCAGGATGCGGTGGATCGCTACTGGACGGCATTGACCGACGGCGGCAGCGAAAGTCAGTGCGGCTGGCTCAAGGACCGGTTCGGCGTGTCCTGGCAGATCGTTCCGTCGGTGCTCAGCTCGCTGATTGCCGGCCCCGACCCCCTTGGTTCCCAGCGGGCGATGCAGGCGATGCTTGGAATGCGGAAGCTGGACATCGCGGCGCTGCAGAAGGCCTATGACGGCTGACGCCGGTTTACAGGCGGACGCCGCGAAACCACGGTCGGTGCCGGCCGGGCGGGGCAGGTAGCATCAGTCCCGATGAACAAACCGCTGTGGATCTGCTGCCTTGTGGGCGCCGCCGTTGGAATTGCCATGGGGCTGGCCATCTTTGACAGCCCGTTCGTCGGTTTAGCCTTGGGACTGGGCCTCGGCGCGGTGGTGGGCGCCGGCATCGGCCAGCGGCACTAGCCCTGCAGAGAAGGCCTTCCCGTCGCGGACCAGCTGGGTAGGGCAGCTTCGCCGCAAATCCACCGAACCCGTCCAGCCCCTCAGAGGCAGGAAGCGCATTACTTGACATAATGTAGATTATCGGCGTTTCAGGAAGGGCTCGGAAGTGGCGCAGCGGCCGGCACTGGTTGTCCCTTGGTTCAGCTGACTGCGCGCACCGTTGCAGCAGACGAATCCGCTGGTCAGCATTGTTTTATCCGGAGTGCTCGTTAAGAATGAGTCAATGACGGTCTATGTGCGATCACTTGAAACTGCTGTCCCGAAAACGATGCTGATCCAGACAGAAGCCCGTGACGTGTTTGCGGCCCAACCCGGCTTGACCAGGCTGGGTTCACGGCTGGTCAGTACCTGTTTTGATTCGGCCGCCATCGACACCCGTTTTACCGCCGTTGAGGAACTCACCAACGATTTCCGCTCCGACAACCCGCAGTTCTACGATCCCGCAACCGGCCTGCTGTTGAATCCCAGCACCAAGGTCCGCAATGAGATTTTCGCCCGTGAAGCCACCAAGCTGTTTGTGGAGGCCGCCCGCGCTGCTCTCTCAGCCGCCCGTGAATTCGATTTACTTGACATAACTCATCTCATCACCGTGTCCTGCACTGGATTCTTCAACCCCGGACCGGACTACAAAATCGTCCGTGAGCTCGGCCTGGACCCGGCTGTACAGCGGTACCACCTCGGGTTTATGGGCTGCTACGCGGCCTTTCCTGCCCTTCGTGCAGCCAAGCTTTTCTGCGAGGCGGACCCGAATGCCGTGGTGCTGGTGGTGTGCGCCGAACTCTGCTCCCTCCACGTGCGCACGTCCAATGACCCGGACACCATCATGGGTTCGGCGCTGTTCGCCGATGGTGCGGCGGCCGCCGTCGTCACAGCACGCAGCGGTGCCGAGGAACAATCCCTGCTCCAGCTGGACCACTTCGAAACCGTCCTCACACCGGTGGGCGAAGACTCCATGGCCTGGAACATCGGCGACCACGGGTTTGAGATGGTGCTGGGGAACTACGTTCCGCACATCATCGATGACCATATTGTCGGCGCCCTCCAGCCACTCCTGGCGCGGGAACCGGAACTGGCGGCGCTCCCCTACACCTCGATCAGCCACTGGGCCATCCATCCGGGCGGCCGCAGCATCCTGGACAAAGTGCAGTCCCGCCTCGGCCTCACCGACGAGCAGCTGGTCCCGGCCCGCGAGACGCTGCGCAACTACGGGAACATGAGCAGCTCCACAGTCCTTTTTGTCCTCAAGCACATTCTGGAACAGGCTCCCCAAGACGGTGACGAACGGATTTGCTCCATGGCATTCGGCCCTGGCCTCACCGTTGAGACAGGACTGTTCACCAGGCTGCGGCAGGCCGGGGGCGGGGGCCTGCTGAGCAAGGTGCCCGCAGAAGAAGCGGCCGAAGTGCCGGTTTCCTGAAGCCCGTGGACCCACTGATGCGGCACCGCGCCGCAGACGCCGTGGAGCTGATGGACCGGCCGGACTGCGATGCCCGCCTCCTGGACAACACCTACCGCCAGTTTGGTCTGGTCAACAGAGTGTTGTCCGGCTGGCGGACGCTGTACGTACGGGAAATCCGGCCAACGCTGGTGAAGAACGCTGCCCCGGCCACGCTCCTGGACATTGGCTCCGGCGGCGGTGACCTCGCCTGCCTGCTGGCAAGCTGGGCCCGCCGCGACCGCCTGCCGCTGCAGATCACCGGCATCGACCCGGACCCTCGTGCGGCCGCTTTCGCCCGGCGACGTCCAGCACAGCCGGACGTCCGGTTCCGGCAAGCGCACAGCACAGACCTGGTCCGGGAGGGCGCGAGTTTCGACTTTGTCATCTCGAACCACGTGCTGCACCATCTTTCCGCCACTGAGCTGCAACAGCTCCTGGCGGACTCCGCCGTTCTGGCCACCGGGAAGGCCCTCCATAACGACCTCCGGCGCAGCCCGGCGGCGTACGCCCTTTTTTCCGTGGCCGCCCTGCCACTCCGGCACTCCTATATCCGGGTTGACGGCCTGACCTCCATCCGCAGGAGCTACACCCGCACGGAATTACTCGCACTCGCTCCCCCGGGGTGGACAGTGGAACGTGGCGCAGCGTTCCACCAGGTTCTGGCGTTCCGCAGGAACTGACGTGGAAACGGACGTCCTTATCATCGGCGGAGGCCCGGTAGGCCTGTACCTTGCCGCGTTGCTTCTCCAGGATGGCGTCAGCGTCAGGGTTCTGGAACAACGGCAAACGAGGAACCTGCACACCCGCGCTATCGGTATCCATCCACCTGCTCTGGAGGCGCTGGACAAGGTGCACGTTGCCTCCCCAGCAGTCCGTGACGGGGTCCACATCCGGGACGGTATGGCCGTCAGCGGTGGAAAGACCGTGGGCACCATGTCCTTTGCCGGGGTCTCCGACGCTTTCCCGTTCGTGCTGGCCCTGCCCCAGTTCCGCACGGAGCAGCTCCTGGAGGAGCGCGTTCGCACGCTCGATGCCTGCGCCGTCGTCCGCGGCGTGCGGGCGTGCGAAGTGAAGGACGACGGCGGCCGCGTCACCGTCGCCGGGGAACTCACCGGGGACGCCCCGTGCCGCAAAGTGGAGTTCACGGCGTCTCTGGTGGTGGCGGCCGACGGCGCCCGGTCCCCCGTGCGCAACCTCCTGGGTATGGCTGTGGACAGCAGGAACTACCCGGACCACTACCTCATGGGCGATTTCCAGGACCCGGGCTCCCACGGTGACAGTGCCGTCCTCTTCCTTGAGCTCGGCGGAATCGTTGAATCATTCCCACTGCCGGGCGGCGTGCGGCGGTGGGTAGTGCGGTTGGACCGGCCCGCCGGCAATGCCGGACCGGACCAGCTCGCCGGCCTGGTGCTGGAACGGACCGGGATCCTTCCGGACGCCCGCACCAACACCATGATGAGCGCCTTCAGCGTCCGGTCCACCCTGGCCCGGCAACTGGGGGCCGGACGGGTTGTATTGGCAGGAGACGCGGCGCACGAGATCAGCCCCATCGGCGGCCAGGGCATGAACCTCGGCTGGCTGGATGCGCAGGCCCTCTCCCCTGTTATCCGCGCGGCGTTGGGGGGAAGCCGCGAGCTTCGGGCGGACCGGCGGTTCAGAGAGTTCGAGGCAGGCCGGCAGCGGGCGGCGACGGTAGCCAGGCGCCAGTCCGAAATCAACATGATGCTGGGACGCCCGCTGCCGGCGCCCCTGCTGGCTGCACGGAACCTGGGCATCAGAGCCGCTGCCGCCGCCCCGGCAGTCAACCGCTGGGTGGCCAGGCGCTTCACCATGCAGTAACCGGCAGCCCCGGCCGGGCAGGTCCGCCGCCTGATGGGCTGCTCCTACTGGTAATAGCAGTCGTAACTGTCCTGGCTGACGATCAACCCCGCCTGCACTTCAAACACGGACGAGGTCCGGGCCCGGATCACGTCGCCCCGGTCCCAGTAGCGAAGATCCATCCGTACCGTCGCCGACCAATCAGCCTCGACAGCCACGCGGCCGCCCTCGCACGTGGTCCGGCGGATGACGAACTTCTGGTCCGAGACCACGTCCGTGCTTTGGTCCGCTCCTGCCAGGACTTCGGCCAGCGTCCGGGTGGAGCCCTCCGGCGCCAGGAGGTGCGGGGCTTCCACGAGGACGAAAGAGTCAGCGAGGAAAGGCCGGAGCCGGGCCGCTCCCCCGCCTGCCTCAAGGGCGCGGATGAACCGCAGGACGCAGTCCAGCGGTGCGGCATCCAGTGGTGGCGTATCCGGTGCCAGGTGGGGCGGGGAAGAGTCAGGCATGACATAGACCCTAGCCGGGCCTGCGGGCGCGGGGCGCCCGCGCCAGTGCAGCTAGGCTTTCGTCATGAGCCAGAGCGCGCCCGGGACAGACCTCACAGCAGAACAGATCAGCGAAACCGTGGAGCGGATCCTCGCGGCCGGGACCCTTCCGCCCATCGTGCAGGCAGGCCACCCGGCCCTCCGCCAGCGCGCCGCCGCATTCGACGGGCAGCTGTCCGGCGAGCTGCTGGACCGGTTGATCAACCTCATGCGTGAGGTGATGCACGAGGCACCCGGCGTGGGCCTCGCAGCACCGCAACTCGGAATACCGCTGCAGCTGGCCGTGCTCGAGGACCAGTACGATGTCGATCCCGAAGCCGCTGCCTTGCGGAACCGAAGTCCGCTGGAGTTCCTTGCCATCGTGAACCCCCGGTACACGCCGGTGGGCCCAGGGTTTGCCTCGTTCTACGAGGGCTGCCTCTCCCTGAATGGCTTGCAGGCAGTGGTTGCCCGCCACGAAGAGGTCCTCCTCGAATTCCAGACCTTAGAGGGAGTGGCAGTGCAGCGGGATTTCTCCGGGTGGCAGGCCCGGATTGTGCAGCATGAGACGGACCACCTGAACGGCGTGCTCTATGTGGACCGGGCACAGCTGCGGTCCTTGAGCAGCAATGCCGAATATGCGGCGCACTGGGCCGAGGCAGGCATCAGCAAGGCCCGGCAGGGGCTGGGTTTCGACGGCGGTCCTGCGGGCATCAGCCGCATATGACCGCGCGCCGCAGCCCGCGCGCGGCACGTGGCCCTGTGCACCCATGGGACCGTGCACCCATGGGACTGTGCACCCATGGGACTGTGCACCAATGGATTGCGCCCCCATAGGATGGTTCCATGCCCTCGTCCACGGACCTTCCGTTGCTGTGCCCGGTGTGCTCGAATCCGCTGGACCTTCTGGTGACGGCCGCGGACCAGAGCCGCCTGGCCTGCCCTTCCGGCCACAGTTTCGATGCCGCCCGGCAGGGGTATTTCAACCTCCTGGTGGGTAAGGGAACCGCGTTCGAGTCCGACTCTGCCGCCATGGTCCAGGCCCGTTCCAACTTTCTGGGGGAAGGCCATTACCGGCCCCTTGCAGACGCGGTGGCAGCCGCCGTCGTACCGTTCCTCCCGGAAGGCGGCGGTGCCGTGCTGGACTCGGGGACGGGAACCGGCCATTACCTTCGGGTCCTGCTCGATGCTGCGGCAAGGGACGGCCGGCAGGTGGCTGCCGTTGGCCTGGACATTTCCAAGTTCGCCCTCCGCCGTGCCGCGCGGCTCAATCCGGACGCTGTCAACCTGGTATGTGACATCTGGCAGCCGCTGCCGCTGGCCGACGACTCCGTGGACGCCGTCACCGTGATCTTTGCGCCGCGCAATGCGGCAGAGTTTGCCCGCGTGCTCCGGCCATCCGGACGGCTGGTGGTAGTCACGCCCCGCACGGGGCATCTGGCATCCCTGGCCGCCATGGCCGGCATGCTGGGCATCGAGGAGGGCAAGGAGGCGCGTCTGGCAGAAGCGATGAGAGGCCATTTCGACGCCGAAAGCACCTCCGCCGTCGACGTCCCGTTGCGGCTGAACCGGCAGCAGGCCGCGGACCTGGCACTGATGGGACCGGCAGGGCACCACCTGGACCGGGACGCCGTTTCCGCCCGGCTGGAGGCACTGCCCGGGCCGATCATGGCAGAAGCCAAATTCCAGGTGATGGTCTTCCGTCCCCGGGCGCGGACCCGCACGTAACGAGTTGGCCACTATCCACCCGCTGCATGCGTGAGCCTGCCCGCAGCTGACGGGGCCGCACTAAGATTGAAGGACAGTTACTGGCGGAGGCGCGTTGCGCAGCTCCCCGTAGCGAAGGGGGAGAACGTGTTCGAATGGCTGGGTGAAAACTGGTGGGCGCTGTGGCTCACCGCTTTCCTGGCGTTTGCAGTGGTCGAGATGATCACGCTTGACCTCTTTTTCATCATGCTCGGCGGAGGAACCCTGGCCGCACTGGTGGCCGACTTCGCGGGCGCAGACCTTTGGCTGCAGATCGTGGTTTTCTGCGTGGTGTCACTGCTGATGATCGCCTTTGTCCGCCCCGTCGCCCTGGGCCACCTGAAGAAAGGTCCGTCAGACCAGCGGACTAACGTGGACCGGCTGATCGGGGAACAAGCCGTGGTCATGGAGCCGGTGACATCCGACAGCGGACTGGTCAAAATCGGCGGCGACATCTGGACTGCCCGTTCTGCCGGTGGAGTCCTCCCGGCCGGGCAACGGGTCGTAGTGTCCGCGATCGACGGGGCCACCGCAGTGGTGTCGGCCCCCACTGAAGCTGCAGGCCCGTCCTGAGACAGCCTGATCAATTGGGGAACAAGGAGATGTATGGATAACGCCGGAGGAACTGCCTTGGCTATTGTGCTGCTGGTCCTGATCGTATTTGTGATTATTGTCCTGGTCCGTTCGGTGCGGATCATCCCGCAGGCGCGCGCCGGCGTCGTGGAGCGGCTGGGCAAGTACCAGCGCACCCTCAACCCGGGCCTGACAATCCTGATTCCGTTCGTGGACCGGCTCCTGCCGCTGCTGGACCTCCGCGAGCAGGTGGTGTCCTTCCCTCCGCAGCCGGTCATCACCGAGGACAACCTGGTGGTCTCGATCGACACCGTGGTCTACTTCCAGGTCACCGATCCACGGGCTGCCACGTACGAAATTGCCAACTACATCCAGGCAGTGGAGCAGCTGACCACCACCACCTTGCGCAACGTGGTGGGCGGGCTGAACCTCGAAGAGGCCCTGACCTCCCGCGACCAGATCAACGGCCAGCTCCGCGGCGTGCTGGATGAGGCCACCGGCCGCTGGGGCATCCGTGTTTCCCGGGTGGAGCTCAAGGCCATTGACCCGCCCCACTCCATCCAGGACTCCATGGAGAAGCAGATGCGCGCCGAACGGGACCGGCGTGCGGCCATCCTGACGGCCGAAGGCACCAAGCAGTCAGCCATCCTGACCGCCGAGGGCCAGCGGCAGGCGTCCATCCTGGCTGCCGAAGGTGATGCCAAGGCGGCAATCCTCCGGGCAGACGGCGAGGCACAGGCCATCCAGAAGGTCTTCGATGCCATCCACAAGGGCAATCCGGACCAGAAACTGCTGGCATACCAATACCTGCAGACGCTCCCCAAACTCGCTGAAGGTTCCTCCAACAAGCTGTGGATCATCCCCAGTGAAGTCGGCGAGGCCCTCAAAGGAATCGGCAATGCCCTGGGAGGCACCACCCAGGAAACCGGTGTGGCCGGGCTGTTCGAGCGTGTCGGAGCCGATGAGGCGGGAGCCCGGCCCTCCGAGCCCTGAGCAGGGCCGCCGCCAGACGTGGAAGGGATCCGCAGCCGCTGCGGATCCCTTCCATTTTGGCCGACATGGCATAGCACGCGTATGATTGGGTATTTGTCCGGCAGGAGTAGATCCGCTGGAACAACCAAGCTTCGCAACGCGTTGAATCTAAAGATGCAGCACAGTGCACAGAGTAGTCCGGAGGCGCTTGCGCCACCGGCTAGCGCGGGTTTTACACCGCGAACCGACCAGAGGGAGAAATCATGAGCGATCGCAGCCTGCGGGGCATGCGCCTTGGCGCGCAGAGCATGGAGACCGAGTCCGGAGTCGAGCCGGCCCCGCGCCAGCGCGTCGAGTACCGGTGCGAAGACGGCGAGCAGGTCTTTGTCACCTTCTCCTCCGAAGCGGAGATCCCGCCGGTATGGGTTTCCAAGACCGGCAAGGAAGCGCTCCTGGTTGACGGCGAACGCCCGGACACCAGCAACGATAAAGCTGTCCGCACCCACTGGGACATGCTGCTGGAACGCCGCTCCCTGCCGGAGCTGGAGCAGATCCTCGAGGACCGCCTCACCATCCTGCGCGAACGCCGCGGAGAGCGCCGCTCCGCGTAACACATCGAATAACAGCAAACAGGCCGTCCCGCACACTGTGCGGGACGGCCTATTTGCTGTGTTGGCCCTGAGGTGGTGGCCCTGCCGGTGCCGGTCGGGCGGGGGATTTACGGCTGGCCGGCTGGTTTCCTGCGGGTGAGGGTTTTCCAGCGTGCCTGGAGTCCCCACTTGGTGACGTTGATCATTGCTTCCACCACAATGTTGCCGCTCATTTTGGAGGCGCCGAGTTCGCGTTCCACGAAGGTGATGGGCCGTTCCTCGATCCGCAGCCCCATCCGGGACACCCGCCAGGCCAGGTCCACCTGGAAGCCGTAGCCCACTGAGTCCACCTGGTCCAGGTTCAGCTTTTCCAGCGTGGTACGGCGGAAGGCACGGTAGCCGCCGGTGACGTCCTTGATCTTCAGGCCCAGCATCAGCCGCGCGTACGTGCTGCCGACCCGGGAGATCGCCTGACGGTAGAGCGGCCAGTTCACTACGCTTCCGCCGGGGACCCAGCGCGAGCCCATGGCAAGGTCGGCGCCCTGGTCGATGGCCTCGAGGAGTTGGGGAAGCTGTTCGGGCTGGTGGGAACCGTCGGCGTCCATTTCCACCAGGACGTCGTAGCCGGCATCCAGGCCCCACTTGAAGCCCGCGATGTAGGCGGCGCCCAGTCCTTCCTTGCCCTTGCGGTGCAGCACGTGGACCTGGGCGTCCTCCGCGGCGAACCCGTCGGCGAGTTGGCCGGTGCCGTCGGGGCTGTTGTCATCCACTACCAGCACGTCCGAGTCCGGAACTGCTGCACGGAGCCGCTGAAGCGTTATGGGCAGCGACTCCAGCTCGTTGTAGGTAGGGATGATGGTAAGGACGCGCACAGAGAGCCTTCCTGGGAGGGAGCAGTCGGTGCACCCGCTGGCCAGCGAAACCGCCGGCGGGCGCAGCTACCCATTATAGGGCGCCGGGTATGGGGGTCAGGAACGCAAGGCAGCACTGGCGAACAGCTCCAGGCCGTCCCTGACCGTCTGGAGGCAGACCGGGTCCGCCCCGGTGTCCAGCGCCGGCAGCAGGGGTGTGCGGGCCCGGGGGTCGGTGCTCCAGGACTGGACCCGGCCGTCGGCCACCTGGACCATCAGTTCTTCAACCTCCCAAACGGCGAAGCTGGCAGGCGCGCCCGGTACCAGCTGCCCCGCCATCGGGTTGGCGTACCTGGCTGCCCGCCACCCCGCCCGGGTGTGTCCGAGGAATGCTGCGCGCGCCGAAATCCGTTCATCCTCATTGTGGTGCTCCAGGCACGCGCGGACACTGGACCAGGGCCGCAGCGGCGTCACGGGGCTGTCACTGCCAAAGCAGACAGGAACACCCGCCGAGTAAAGGCTCGCGAAAGGGTTCATGGACCTGCTCCGCTCCCCCAGCCGCTTCTCGTAGAGACCGCCGGGGCCACCCCAGGCAGCATCAAAAGCAGGCTGGGCACTGACGGTGACGGAGTATCGGGCCAGTGCTTCAACGGCAGCGGCGTCCACTATCTCGACATGTTCAAACCGGTGGCCGGCAGCCCGGATCCGCTGCTCACCTACCTCGGCAGCGGCACGCTTCAAAGCCTGCAGGGCGGCATCCAGGCCGGCATCTCCGATAATGTGGAAGCCGCCTTGGACACCGGCCATCGAGCAGGCTGCCAAGTGGGCCGCCGCCTCATCCACGCTGAGGTAGAGGCTGCCGGTTTCGTCGGCTGCGTCGGTGTAGCCGGATCTCAGGGCTGCCGTCCGGGATCCGATGGAGCCATCGATGTTCAGGTCTCCTGCCAGCCCCCGGACGCCAGGGCCCAGCCCGCCAAGGATCCTGCGGGCGTGCTCTTCGGACGTTGCCAGCTCACCCCAGTACGGCAGAACTTCAGGCGTTGGGGTGCCCTCGCCGGTGCTGTTGTTCCAGGTTTGCGCCACGCTGAGGTCCTCGGCCCCGCCGATGTGCGGGGCCCCCATCTCCACCAGTGCCACGTAGCCGTGGGAGGCGGCTTCGGCCAGCGCACGGCCCTGGTGGCGGCGGAGTACTGCTTCCGGCAACCTGCGGGCTTCATGCCGGGCAGCTGCATGCGCTGCCCGCGTGACCCTGGCGCCGCCGTCGAACCCCTCCAGGCCGCGAAGAGCTGCGGCGTCTGCCAGCATCGGGGAAACCAGTGCGGAGTGCACGTCGACGCGCGAGAGGTACACAGGCCGTCCGCGCGACGCGCGTTCCAGTTCCTCCGCGGCCGGCAGCGTTGAGTCACTCCAGCTGGTCTCGTCCCAGCCGTGCCCGATGACCGGACCGTCACCGGGCGCTGCGGCCACAGCATCCAGCAGTTCCCTGGCCGAGGAAACGGCCTGCAGTGCCAGGGAATCCAAGGCAATGCCGGTTTCTGTCAGGTGGGCGTGGGAGTCAACGAAGCCCGGCGCAACCAGGGCGCCGCGCAGATCGATGATTTCCATGGAGCCGTCAGCGATGGAAGAGGCCGCCTGTTCCGATCCCACCCAGGCCACAGTGTCGCCGTCCACCAGCATGGCCGTGGCAAAGGGGTCTGCTGCGGTGTAGACCGATCCGTTGCGGTAAAGGACGGGGCGGCGGGATGCGGAAGGGGCTCCGGACAGCGGCGCAGGGCTGGGCATGGAAGGCAAACTCCTGGGGTTGGTGCCGGCGGGCGGCCGGCGGGGATGTCAGAGGACGGAGGAATAGGCCACGACGCCGCGGCGGATCAGCGAGATGGCCTCGGAGCACAGGCGCGCCAGGCGCGGATCAAGGCCCGGAATCTTGGCGAGCTGGTCCAGCAGGTCAACCACCTGCTTCACCCACCTGACAAAATCCCCTGCGGCGAGGTCGGTGCCGCTCAGGACATCCTGCAGGTGCCGGCCGCGGGCCCACTTGTAAAGCGGCCACACGAGGCCCAGTTCGGGCTCCCCGGTCAGCGGCAGCTTGTTTTCCTCTTCCACATCCTCCAGGGCTGACCACTCCCTGACCACGATGTCCACTGAGGTCTCCAGCGAAATGCTGGGCATCCGCGGCCTGAGCCCGCGGTCCTCGCGCTTGGCCTGGTAAACCAGGACGCTGGCAAGGGCAGCAATTTCAGCGGCGTCCAGGTCATCAAAGGCGCCCAGCCGCAGGGACTGGGAAATCAGCAGGTCCTTTTCGCCGTAGATGCGGCGCAACCGGTGGCCGTCCCGACTGATGGTCAACCTGCCGTCGCCCGCGGGCTCCAGATAGCCGTAGGAGGACAACACGTCACAGACGCGGTCAAAGGTCTTTGCGATGGTGTTGGTTCGGCCCTGGATCTGCCGGACCAGGCCATCGGTTTCGCGCCGAAGCTTCCACCAGCGTTCGGACCAGCGGGCGTGGTCTTCCCGTTCGCTGCACCCGTGGCAGGGGTGGGCGCGGAGGGCACGGCGGAGGTCCGCGATGCGCTTTTCCTGGTTGGGCAGGGCAGTTGCGAGGCCAAAATCATTGTTGCGGTTGTTGCCCGGCGCAGGAGGCCGGTTCTCCCGCAGCGCGTTCCGGGCCGAGGACGCCAGGTCCCGCCGCGACTTGGGGACTTTGGCGTTGAAGGACTTGGGGATGCGGATGCGCGTGACCGGCGAGATGGGCCCTTCCAGGTCATCGTTTCCGATCCGGCGCAGCTGGTTGTCCAGTGTCAGCACAGCAGGCCGCGGCTCCCGGCTGCTGTGGTCCGAACTGAGTACGATGGCCGGTCCGGGCGCCCTTCCGCCGGGCACGTTTACCACGTCGCCGGGAAGCAAACGGGCCAGCGAATCATCGTTAAGCGACTTGCGGGCCCGCGACTTGGTCCGGGACGTCATGTTTTCGGCATCGGACAATTCACGGCGGAGCCGGGCGTACTCGGTGAAGTCGCCGAGGTGGCAGGTCATCGACTTGGCGTAT
Source organism: Arthrobacter sp. Ha26 (assembly GCF_059091705.1). NCBI lineage: Bacteria > Bacillati > Actinomycetota > Actinomycetes > Micrococcales > Micrococcaceae > Arthrobacter > Arthrobacter sp. Ha26. Next base: position 459,735 of record NZ_JBNHGX010000003.1, on the reverse strand, counting down.
CCGGCCAGCGATTCCTCCCGGCTGCGGACCTGCTTTGCCAGGCCCACCACGGAACGGTCCGCCTGGAACTGGGCAAAGGAGGATTCCAGGATTTCGCGGGCCCTGGCACGGCCGAACTGGGCCAGCAGGTTGATGCTCATGTTGTAGGTGGGCCGGAAACTTGAGTTCAGCGGGTAGGTGCGCCGGGACGCGAGGCCCGCCACCGCCGTCGGGTCCGTACCAGGCTGCCACAGCACCACGGCGTGGCCTTCGACGTCGATGCCACGCCGGCCGGCGCGTCCGGTCAGCTGGGTGTACTCGCCGGCAGTGATGTCCACGTGGGCTTCACCGTTGAACTTGTCCAGCTTCTCCAGCACCACCGAGCGTGCGGGCATGTTGACGCCCAGGGCCAACGTTTCGGTGGCGAAGACTGCCTTGACCAGACCGTCCGCGAAGAGCTTTTCCACCACTTCCTTGAACGTGGGCAGCATGCCGGCATGGTGGGCGGCGAAACCCCTGAGCAGTCCGTCACGCCAGGTCCAGAAACCCAGCACATCCAGGTCATCCGGCGGAATGTCGTGGCCGGCCTCGTCCACCCTCTGCGCGATGATCCTTTGCTCCTTCTCCGTGGTCAGCCACAGCCCGGAGCCCACGCACTGGGCCACGGCGGCGTCGCAGCCGGCACGGGAGAAGATGAAGGTGATGGCGGGCAGGAGGTCCATCTTGTCAAGGCTCGCGATCACCTGGGGCCGGCTGGCGCGGCGCACGCCGCGCTCCTCGCCGCCCCGGCCGGGCCGGTCATTGCCGCGCCTGCCCCGCTGCCCGCGGCCGCCGGGGCCGGACCCGGCCCGGAAACCCTCCATGCTTTCGCTTCTTGCCACCGTCAGGAGGTCCGGGTTGACATCGAAGCCGCGCCCCTTGGCGTTGTCTTTCCTGCCGTCCCTGGCCGGTACTTCCCCTGGTTCGGCGCCGACCGGCGGAGCGATCTCATCGAAAGTGGTTTCCCCGGCGAAGAGGTCCATGATCTGCCGCCCAACCATAACGTGCTGCCACAGCGGTACGGGCCGGTGCTCCGAAACGATGATGTCCGTGTCGCCGCGGACGGTGTCCAGCCACGCCCCGAACTCTTCGGCGTTGGAGACGGTGGCGCTGAGCGAGGCCACCTGTACCTCGCTGGGCAGGTGGATGATGACTTCCTCCCAGACGGCGCCCCGGAAGCGGTCCGCGAGGTAGTGCACCTCGTCCATGACCACGTAGCCCAGGTCGTCCAGGGTGGCCGAATCAGCGTAGAGCATGTTGCGCAGGACTTCGGTGGTCATAACCACCACTGGAGCGTCACCGTTGATGCTGGTATCCCCGGTGAGCAGGCCTACCTTGCCGGCGCCGTACTTTTCGGTGAGCTCAGTGAACTTCTGGTTGCTGAGTGCCTTGATGGGCGTGGTGTAGAAAGCCTTGAGGCCGCGCTGCAGCGCAAGGTAGATGGCGAACTCGCCCACGATGGTTTTGCCGGCCCCGGTGGGCGCTGCCACCAGGACTCCCCTGCCCTCCTGCAGTGATTTGCAGGCCTGCCGCTGGAAGTCATCCAGCTCGAAGTCCAGGGTCCGGATAAAGGAACCAAGGTAGGTGGCTGCTTCTGCCCTTCGTTCCGCGCTGGCCCGGTATCTCTCGGCGGGAGAGAGCTCCTCGGGATCGCTGGGTCCGGCGGAGAATGGGCCAGAAGAGAACGGCCCGGCATTGGAGGACATATACCAAGCCTAACGGGCGGCTAGAGGTTCTTCAGCTCACTGCCCGGGGTGGCGATATCCGCTGTTGCCTCGGTCTCGGCCATCCGCTTCGCCTGGCGGCGGTCGCGGCGCTTGTCATTCATCAGGCAGATGCCAATGGCGGCGAAAAAGAGCACCAACAGGGGGCCGGCCAACATAAACATCGAGATGGCATCCGCCCCGGGAGCGGCGATGGCGGCGAGCACAAACACCAGGAACACGGTGATGCGCCAGGCCTTGAGGATGGTGCGGCCGGAGACGATGCCCGCCATGTTAATGCCCACCAGCACCACGGGCACCAGGAAGGCGAGGCCCAGCACCAGCACCATGCGTGTGACGAACTCAATGTACGTCCTGGCGTCGATGACGCTGGAGGAGCCCTCCGGTGTGAACTGGGTCAGGGCGTGGACAACCTGGGGCACCACGAGCCAGCCTGCCCAGATTCCGGCAAGGAACAACGGAACAGCAGCGGCCATGTAACCCAGCGTGTAGCGGCGCTCCTTGGACGTCAGGCCCGGCGTGATGAACGCCCAGAGCTGGTAGATCCAGATGGGGCTGGAAATGACCACGCCTATGAGGAGCGACATCTGGAGCTTGAAATCGAACGGGGACGCGATGCTCCCGAAGTTGATTGCGGCTAGCCCGCCGGTCTGCTCCGAGATGCGGTTGACCGGCTCGGCCAGTGCCTTCAGCAGCGGGTCGTAAAGTATCCAGCCTCCGATGCCGCCAATGACGACGCCGATAGCCGACTTAATCAGCCGGTTTTTCAGCTCTTTGAGGTGGTCCCAAAGAGCCATCCGCCCTTCGGGGTTGGCTTTACGGGACCGCGACAGTGCCACTGGGGGTCAGGCGCGGTTCGACGGCGGGACGTCAGTGCCGTCTGTCGGCTCACCGGGCTTCGCCTGGGGGTGGTTGACGATGGTGCCTTCCACCGGTCCTGAGGCGTTGGTGGTGGTGTCGGTCTTGCCGTCGTTCTTCATTTCCTTGACCTCGGATTTGATGATCCGCATGGACTGTCCAAGGCTGCGCGCCATGGCCGGAAGCTTGGGTGCGGCAAAGAGAAGCAAAGCGACGATGATGATAATAACGATGGGCCAAGGGCCCTCAAAGAGTCTTCCCACGGGAAATCCTTTCCTCTACGTACATCCTACTTCTATGTGAAGTCGAGATCGCCGAGCGCCTGCGGTTGGCCCCGGTCTGTCTTGCGCTGCACCCGCCGAAGGCGGCGTTGTTCCCGGCGGGACCACTTGGATGCCTCGTAATCATGTCTCATGAGGGCGGGCGAGGCAAAAACTGCTGAGCCCGGCTGGGGCCCCGTGGTGTGCGGAGCATCCTCTTGTTCAACGGGGCGGAGTTGACCGAGTTTTTCGCCTGCCGCGCTGAGATCCTTGACGGTCGCCATGAACTGGCGGAACAGCCGGATGCCCAGCAGGACATAGAAGAGCAGCGAGAGCGCAACGAGCGCCACCCATATCAGGATCCAGGACCACCAAGGCATGCTGAGAAGTCTAGCCGCCGTAGCTTGCCAGGGATGCAGCGAGCCATGTGCGGGCCGCCTCTGCCAGGTCCGCGGGAGCAATGATTCGTGCGGAACCGCCGTGCTGGGCCACGAACATGGGCAGCCAGTCGGTGTTGCCGAAACGGATCTCGGCCACCAGCCCGCCGTCGTCGAGCTCGGCAGTGCGCTCCGCGTAGTAGTCATCGGCGAGGCCCCTCCCCTGCCTGGTGAGCTGGACGGTGACCACAGTATCGTCGTCCGTGGGTGTGAAGAGCTTCGCGGGCGCGCCTTCTGACGGCATGGTTCCAGCCGGCACCGGACGGCCGTTGGGGTGGACCTCCTGTACCCGGTCCAGGCGGAAATTCCTCAAGCCCGACACTGAGTGGCAGTAAGCCTCGAAATACCAGGTGTTGTCCAGTGAATACAGGCGCAACGGGTCCACGTCCCGCTCAGATACTGTGTCCCGCTGCGGGGACAGGTAGGTGAGGCGCAACTGGGACCGGGACGCGATGGCCTGCCGCACGGTGTCGTGGACAGCGGCGTCGGCAGGCGCGATTTCCGGGCCCGCCAATGAAGCCGCCCGCAGCCCTTCCTCGCCGGCGGCCGCCAGCAGTTTGAGGGTCACCGATTCCAGGGCGCCGCCCTCCGCTATGCCAGGCAGCCCGTTGAGTGATTCCAGGCCGGTCAGCAGGGCGCAGGCTTCCTCGACCGTGAAACGGACGGGTCTTTTCAGGTCCAGGTCCTGCGTGATGTAGACGTGGTCGTTTTCCCACTGGATGTCCAGGAGATCATCGGGGTAGCCCTCCGGAAGTCCGGAGCAGATAAGAATCTGCAGGTCGTCCTCCAGCTCCTTCCGGCTGATGCCGAAGTGCTGGGCGACATCCTGGATGTGCAGGCCCTGGTTATGCACCAGGAAAGGGACCAGTTGAAGCATGCGCTTGAGCTGGTCCTCCGAGGTGCGGGCACGGACAGGCCGGGCCGGCGCAGCGCCAAAACTGAACGTGGGAACGGGCGCATGGCTGAAGTCGGCAGCGGCATGGAGCCTTCGCCGGACCGCGTCAACGAGTTCGGCGGGAGCCACGGCGCGGGCGTCAGGGCCGTATGAGGCGAGCTCTTCGGCGAGGGCCTCGGGGTCCCTGAACGGGAGGCTGAGCCGCTCGTAGCCGGCAGCAGGCTGAGGCCAGGGTTGGCTCGCCTGCGCGGCGTCGGGTGCCGCAGCGCGGCGCCGCAGGGCCAGGAGGCGTCCCGCACGGACGTCCACGACGGCGGTGCGCAGCGGCAACTCGGGCAGGCGTTCCAGTTCCTGGCGGATATTGAAGTCGCGCGGAGGAGTGAATTGCTCCCGTTCCAGGGTTCCCACAGCGCTGGTGAAGCGGGAGAGCCGGAAGTGGCGGGGAGCCTTCCTGCCGCGGTCATAGCCCATGAGGTACCAGTGGCCGAAGCGGCTGCCGAGACCCCAAGGCTCCACGGTCCGTGGCTCCTCCGCACCAGAACTCCCGGCCAGGTAGGTGAAGGTGACCGGGTGCTTGGCATGCATGGCGGCAACGAGGTCATCGAAAGCCTGGCCTGCGGGCTTGATCCGCGGCTGCACGCCGGGGGGCAGCTGAACGTCGGACACCGCACCCGATGCCTGCAGTTTCCTCAGCGCGCTCCGGGCGGCGGTGCCGAGCGCGGCCCGCTCCCAGAGCTGGGATGCCAGGAGCAGGACTGTCCACTCCTCCGGGCCCAGTTCCACGTCCGGCAGGCGGTTGGACTCCTTGCCGATCCGGTAGCGGGTGGTGGCGGGATCGTCCTCGCTCCAACCCAGGTCGGTCAAGGTCTCCACGTCAAAGCCGAAATTGCGAAGATCCGCTTTGTCCCGCTCGAACATCCTGCCGAAGGACGCCTCTGTGCCGGGAACGCCACGGTAGACAGTTTCGCGCAATTCGCTGCGGCGCAGTCCGTACCTGGTGTTGAGCAGTGCGATCAGCAGGTTGAGGAGGCGTTCAGTACGGGATGCGGACACTCTGGTTACGTTACTAAACTCCGGGCCGGAACGCAGGAAGCGCGGCAGTTGCAGGACATTGGGGTCCTGCAACTGCCGCGCTCCTGGCTGCTGGCGGAGCCTGGGTCAGCGCACCGCTACGAGGTCAACCACGAAGATCAGGGCTTCGTTCGGGGCGATGGCTCCGCCGGCGCCGCGGGATCCGTACGCCAGCTCAGAGGGGATCTCCAGGCGGCGACGGCCGCCCACCTTCATGCCCAGGAGTCCCTGGTCCCAGCCCTGGATGACCTGGCCAACGCCTACGCGGAAGTCCAGCGGTGCGCCGCGGCCCCAGGACGCGTCGAATTCTTCGCCGGTGGACCAGGCAACGCCTACGTAGTGAGTGGAGACGGTGTCCCCGGCCTTGGCTTCACGTCCATCTCCCTCAATGAGGTCGGTGATCACGAGTTCCGTGGGGACCTCGCCCTCCGGAAAATCGATCTCGGGCTTCTCGCGGTCAAATTCCCGCTGTCCAAATGACATGGTTGCTCCTAGGTGTCTGGCAGATGGTGTGCTGCTGTTCGATGCCACGGCGAAGGCCGGGCCTGTTGCCATTGTTGCTACTTGGCTCCGAGGATGTCCACTACGAAGACCAGGTCGCCCTTGGCCTCGCCCTGGCCGGCGTCGCCGTATGCCAGGTCCTTGGGGATGACCAGGAGGACGCGGGAGCCTACGGTTTTCCCGGCCAGGCCCTGGGTCCAGCCCTTGATCACGCCGGTGAGCGGGAAGGTGGCCGGCTGGCCCCGGTCGAAGCTGGAGTCAAACTTGGTTGCGCCCGCCAGGGTGACGCCCACGTAGTTGACCGTCAGGGTGTCGGTTTCCTTGACTGTGGCGCCGGTGCCCTTGATCAGGTCCTGGGAAACGAGGGCTGTGGGAGCCGCAACACCTTCGGTGGAGATCTCGGGGACGCCGTCTTTCTCAGTGACGGTGGGCAGCCCGGCAGGCGGGGTCACAGTTTCACCTTCAGGCTTCTCCAAGGCAGGCGTCACGTCGGAGGCCGACAGGATCTTGATGATCAGCAGCTGGGTGGGCTGGGCCGGAGTGGACGGGGCCGGGCTGGCACCGTCCGAGGGGCTGGGGGCGGCTGTACCCTGCTGGCCCGGCACGGCCAGCGCAAGGCTGGAGCCTACCTTGGCGCCCACAAACGCGTTGTAGATGACCTCGCTGCCGGTCTTCAGTTCCTCGTTCAGCTCAAGGGGCTCGGGCTCTTGGGGAAACGTGTCCTCCAGAGTTGTCCCGTCGGCGCCGTTCAGGGCGACGATGGAAATGTTGGCGACCTGGTTGGCCTTCACAGGATCGCCGCTGCCCTCAGCGACCACCTTGATGGTGGGGTCAGCCACTTCCAGCGGCTTGTCGAATTCCACGCCAGGGGCCTTTTTGTCCCCATTGTCAGTCAGTTTGAGGGAGTCGAACTTCGCAGTCTCGCCAGCCGGTTTGCTGGTGGGTTCCGGCTCCGCCGATGAACCGCCGCAGGCGGTCAGCAGCAGCAAAGCGGGAAGAAGGATTGCTAGTAGTCGGCGCACGTAAGAAAACTTTCGTCGGGGCAGGATGGAATCGGCGATCCGCAACTGGGCGGGCAGCACCGCGAGGCCCTTGTTAAAAGGCCTTATCCAGAATAGCCCCTCAACCTGAGTGTCAGCCCATAGAGTCCAGCAGGGCATCCACCCGGTCATCCACGCTGCGGAAGGGATCCTTGCACAGGATTGTCTGGTGGGCCCGGTCATTCAGCTTCAGGTGCACCCAGTCCACGGTGTAGTCCCGGCCCAGTTCCTGCGCCCGCCGGACAAAATCACCGCGGAGTTTTGCGCGCGTGGTTTGCGGCGGTGCATCCACGGCGTCCTTGATCACCGTATCGTCCACGATCCGGCGTACTGCCCCGCGGGACTGCAGCAGGTAAAACAATCCGCGGCTGCGGGAAATGTCGTGGTAGGTCAGGTCCAGCTGGGCTATCCGTGGGGCGTCCAGGCCCAGGCCGTGGCGTTCGCGGTAGTTGTCCATCAGCTTCTTCTTGATGGCCCAGTCGATTTCTGTGTCGATACTTCGGGTGTTACCGCTTTCGATGGCCTTCAGCGTCCGCTCCCACAGGTCGAGGATCTGCGGAACGTGCGGGTTGTGTGCGCCGTGCTCCTTGACGAAGGCCGTGACCTTGCTGAGGTACTCCTGCTGGATCTCCAGTGCCGTCAACTGGCGCCCGTTGGCCAGGCGTACCAGGGCACGGCCGCTGAGGTCGTGGGAGATTTCGCGGATGCTGCGGATGGGGTTTTCCATCCGCATGTCCCGCATGATCACCCCGGCTTCGATCATGCGCAGGACCAGGTCCACCGTGCCAACCTTCATCAGGGCGGTGGCCTCGGACATGTTCGAGTCGCCCACAATAACGTGCAGCCGCCGGTAGAACTCGGCGTCCGCGTGCGGCTCGTCCCTGGTGTTGATGATGGGCCGGGACCTGGTGGTGGCGGAAGAAACCCCTTCCCAGATGTGGTCTGCACGCTGGGAAAAGGCGAAGGTGGCCCCATGGGGGGTCTTGAGGATCTTCCCGGCACCGGCGATAAGCTGCCGGGTGACCAGGAAGGGAATCAGGATCTCAGCGAGCCTGGAAAACTCCCCACGCCGGGGAATCAGGTAGTTCTCGTGGCTGCCGTAGGAGTTCCCTGCCGAATCCGTGTTGTTCTTGAACAGGTAGACAGTGCCGTTAAAGCCCTCCGCAGCGAGCCGGGCCTGGGCCTCGTCCACCAGGTCATCGAGGATCAGTTCACCGGCCCGGTCGTGGGCGATGAGCTGGGCGAGGTCGTCACATTCCGCGGTGGCGTATTCGGGGTGGGATCCCACATCCAGGTACAGCCGGGAGCCGTTGGTCAGGAAAACGTTGGAGGACCGGCCCCAGCTGACCACTTTCCGGAAGAGGTACCGGGCCACCTCCTCCGGGGCAAGAGGCCTCGAGTCGGGGCTGGAATACGAAATCCCGAACTCCGTTTCGATACCGAAGATTCTCTTGTCCATGTGGTCCTCCTAGGCCAGCAGTGCAGTTATTTCCGCGTCGTCCAGCCGGCGGAATGCGCGCCGCGAGCCGCGTGTACTCTCGGACTGCCTCTCCAGCACGGCAACCTCCAGGGCAGCCGCGGGGAGCGCCTTCGGCTGCTCCTCCGTTTCCGTTGCCGGGACGAGCGCAGCCATGGCGAGCCTGAGGGCGTCCCCGAAGCCCAGTGAACTGCGCCAGCCCTGATCGATGACTGACGAGACCTTGTCCGCTTGTCCGCCCATCACCACGAACTGGTGTTCGTCGGCGATGGATCCGTCAAACGTCAGGCGGTAAAGGTGGTCCTCAGCCTGTGTTGGACCTACTTCGGCCACCGCCAATTCAACCTCGAAGGGCTTTTGTTCCGCGGTGAACACGGCACCCAGGCTTTGGGCATAAACACTGGCGAGGCCGCGGGCGGTGACGTCTTCGCGGTCATACGAGTAGCCCCGGACGTCTGCATAGCGCACGCCGGCCTGGCGGAGGCTTTCGAATTCGTTGTATTTTCCGACCGCGGCGAACGCGATTTTGTCGTAGATCTCGCCGATCTTGTGCAGGGACGGCGACGGGTTCTCGGCCACCAGCGCGATGCCGTCCGCGCAGCTGATCACGGCGACGGACCTGCCGCGGGAAATGCCCTTCCGTGCGAAATCCGCACGGTCCTTCATCAGCTGTTCGGGCGATACATAAAACTGCTGGGTCATCTCAGGCCTCCCGTCCGGCGTTGGTGCGTGCCTCGATGACGTTCCCGGCTGCGGCAGCGAGTTCGTTCTCAGCCACGCGGCGGGCACCGCTCCTGTCCACGGTATAAATAACTGGCCATAGCTTTCGGACGGTGTCGGGGCCGCCGGTGGCGGAATCGTCGTCGGCCGCATCGTAGAGGGCCTCGACGGCCACCGAGACGGCTTCGGCCGCACTAAGGTTGGGCCGCCACAGCTTCTTCAGCGCACCCCGGGCGAAGACTGAACCGGAGCCCACCGTGTGGTGTTCGTGCTCCTCGTACCTTCCGCCAGTGACGTCGTAGGAGAAAAGCCTCCCGACGCCGGCGCTCGTATCGAAGCCTGCGAAGAGCGGCACCACGGCGAGCCCCTGAAGGGCAAGGGGCAGGTTACCGCGGATCATCGCCCCGAGCCGGTTGGCTTTGCCTTCGAGGCTGAGCAGGGTGCCCTCGATCTTCTCGTAGTGTTCGAGTTCCACCTGGAACAGCCGGGTGAGGTCGATGGCGATGCCCGCGGTACCGGCGATGCCGAGGACGGAGTAGCGGTCAGCGGGAAAAACTTTTTCAATGTGCCTGCTGGCAATCACGTTGCCCATGGTGGCCCGCCGGTCCCCGGCCATCAGCACACCGCCGGCGTAACTCATCGCGACGATGGTGGTGGCATGCGGTACCTGCAGCGGAGCGGCGCCGGGTGTCCCGGCTTGGAGTCCCCTGTTGTAGGGCAGGAGTTCAGGCCGGTCCCGTTGCAGATGTTCGGTAAAGGACGAGGTGGCGTTGGCGGCTACCTGGTTGGCGGTTGATTCCTGCACTCATGCACTCCTTGAACGTAATTCTTCAACGTCGGTACAGATTCCGGCCGGCCGCGGCTTCCGCCACCCTCCGGTCCGGGTTACTGGCCGCCTTTTTGGACGAAGGCGCGCACGAACTCCTCGGCGTTGGATTCCAGGACTCCGTCAATTTCATCGAGGAGGTCATCAACGCCTTCAGTGGCTGCTGATGCCTGTGCCTCGGGCGGCGCCGGGGGTGCCTCGGGAATGTCCTCGTCGACCTGGCTGTCGCGCGATTGTGGCTGCTGCTGCTCCTGGCCTGCCATTGTTACCTCTCCCTTTCGTGTCATCGGATCCGGCGGATCCTCCGATATGCCCATCCTGCCACGAAGCGGGCCTTCCGGCGTGGTTTACGCCGCAGGCGGAGCGGTGGGGTGTCCCAGAAGCTCCGCGAGGAATGGGCCTGCCTCCCGGTAGCGTTCGAACAACGCTCCGGTCAAGGATTTGGTTCCCCGCAGAGGCTCCCGGGTGGGCACGCGCTGGAGCCTGCCGTAGCCTGGAACGTCGAAGATGACGGAGTCCCAACTGGCCCCCACCACGTCCTTGCCAAAGCTGCTGATGCACTTGCCGCGGAAGAAGGCCCGGGTGTCCGACGGCGGCTGTGCGACGGCCGCGGCGATCGCGGCGTCATCCACGATCCTGTCCATCCGGTTCCTGGCGAGGAGACGGTAGTAGAGGCCTTTCTCGGGCCTGATGTCCGCCCATTGGAGGTCGATCAGCCCGAGCCTGGCATCGTTCCACTCAAGTCCGTCGCGGTCGCGGTAGCCCTCGAGGAGCGAGAGCTTGGCGACCCATTCCACGGAGCTGGCCGCAGCCTGCCGGTCGTTGTCCAGCTGGGTGAGGACGGTGGCCCACCGGTCCAGGACGTCATGGGTATGTCCGTCGCCATCCACTGCATCACCGACGCCGGTGTCCTGGGCCAGTTTTGCCGCTGCTTCGTGATACATCCATTGCACGTCAAGGGCTGTCACCCGCCTGCCGTCCAGAAGCCTGACTGTGGCAGAAAGGGAGGTATCGTGGCTGATCGCCTGCAGGGCGGGAACGGGTTCGTGGACCTCAATCTTCGGCGCGAGCCCGGCCTCGATGAGGCTGAGGACCAAGGCGGTGGTCCCGAACTTCAGGTAGTTGGAGACCTGGCTCAGGTTGGCGTCGCCAATAATCACGTGCAGGCGCCGGTATTTGTCCGCCGTTGCGTGCGGTTCGTCCCTGGTGTTGATGATGGGACGCCGGATAGTGGTTTCCAGGCCCACTTCGGCTTCGAAGAAATCGGCCCGCTGGCTGATCTGGTAGCCCGGGGTGGACGCGTCCTGTCCGATCCCCACCCGCCCGGACCCGCAAAGGACCTGGCGGGTGACGAAGAAAGGGGTCAGGCCCCGCACGATGTCACCAAACGGCACCGACCGCGGCATGAGGTAGTTCTCGTGGGAGCCGTAGGAGACGGACTTGTTGTCCGTATTGTTCTTGTAGAGGTTCACCGGCGGCAGGTCCGGGTCCGCCGCCAGCCGGCGGACCGTGGCGAGGCCGACGAGGTCGCCCGCGGCATCCCAAGTGACTGCATCGCGGGGATTGGTGACTTCAGGGCTTGAGTACTCCGGGTGGGCGTGGTCCACGTACAGCCTGGCCCCGTTGCCGAGGACCATGTTCATCAGCAGGGTGCCGGACTCGTCCTGCCCGTCGAGCTCCAGTTCCTCCCGGCCATAGGCGAGTGCCACCGCCTCCGCATCCAGTACGGGTGGCTGGTCCGTCAGCTGGCTGGGGTGCGCGGAGCCCCTGTCCACGGTCCACCCGCGGGCATCGTGCAGGGGTTCCTCATCCGTGTAGTCCCACCGGGTTTCGGCTCCGCCGGCGGCACGCTGGCGCGTCACCTGGGCATAGGCCTGCACCACACGGGCGCTCATCATGGTCGCGTTCGCGGACGGGGCGGACGGGGCATGGATGCCGTACTCGGTTTCTGCTCCCATGACACGCATGGCCCCGCCCACGGGGAGGGCGCCCCCCACGGCGGGTTCCTGCGCTGCCGTCATAGATACTGCCCTGTGGTGGGCATCGTTTCGATGGACTTACCTGGCTCCTGGCCCGCTTTGCCCTGGACGATGGTGCGGATGTACGTGATCCGCTCGCCCTTCTTGCCGGAGATGCGTGCCCAGTCGTCCGGATTGGTGGTGTTGGGCATGTCCTCGTGCTCGCGGAATTCGTCCACCACAGCCCGGAGCAGGTGTTCGATCCGGAGCCCCTTCTGGTGTGTGGTCAACAGGTCCTTGATGGCGTACTTCTTGGCCCGGTCAACAACATTCTGGACCACGGCGCCGGAATTGAAGTCCTTGAAGTACAGCATCTCGGTGTCACCGTTGGCGTAGGTGACTTCCAGGAACTCATTCGACTTGTCCGTTGAGTACATGGCTTCCACTGTGCGCTGGACCATGGCGTCCACCGTGGCCTGAACGTCGCCGTTGTGCTCGGCGAGGTCGGACTCGTGGAACGGCAGGTCCGTGGTGATGTACTTGTTGAAGATGTCCGCCGCGGCCTCGGCGTCCGGGCGGTGAATCTTGACCTTGACGTCCAGCCGGCCGGGCCGAAGGATGGCGGGGTCGATCATGTCCTCGCGGTTTGAGGCGCCAATGACGATGACGTTGTCCAGGCGCTCCACGCCGTCGATTTCGCTCAGGAGCTGGGGCACGATGGTTGTTTCGACGTCGGATGAGATTCCCGTGCCGCGGGTGCGGAACAGCGAGTCCATTTCGTCGAAGAACACCACCACTGGGCTGCCGTCCGATGCCTTCTCCCGTGCACGCGAGAAGATGAGGCGGATGTGCCGCTCGGTTTCGCCCACGTACTTGTCCAGCAGCTCCGGGCCCTTGATATTCAGGAAGTAGCTCTTCAGGTCCACATTCCCGGAACGCTCTGCAGCGCGGGCCGCAAGCGAGTTCGCCACGGCTTTGGCGATGAGGGTCTTGCCGCAGCCGGGCGGGCCGTAGAGCAGGATGCCCTTGGGTGCCTTCAGGCCGTGTTCCCGGTAGAGGTCAGGGTGGAGGAACGGCAGTTCGACGGCGTCGCGGATCTGTTCGATCTGCGGCCCGAGTCCGCCGATGTCCTCGTACGTGATGTCCGGAACCTCTTCCAGGACCAGGTTCTCTACCTCGGACCGGGGGACTTTCTCCAGCGCGTATCCGGTCCTGGAGTCGATGGAGAGGGCATCACCCACCCGGAGCTTTTCGGCCAGGAGTGCGCCGGAAAGCCGGACCACGCGCTCTTCATCGGCCCGTCCCACAACGAGGACGCGGTCGGCCCCGAGCATCTCCTTCAGTGTGGCCAGCTCGCCGGCGCGCTCGTAGCCAAGACCGGCCACAACGAGAAGGGCCTCGTTCAGGAGCACTTCCTGGCCCACCGCGAGCTGGTTGATGTTCACCAGCGGGCTGATGCCCACCCGCATCTTCCGCCCGGCGTTGAAGATGTCCACCGATTCTTCCGTGGCGGCCTGCCCGCTGTTCCCCGGCGAGGGTTGCCGCCGCGGGTTCAATTGAAGAATGGTCCCGAAGCTGTAGGGAGGCTGTTCTTCCTGGTCCAACGCGTTCTTCAGCCGGAGAATCTCAGCCTTCGCGGCCTCGAGCATGCTGACCAGCTTGGTGTTGTTCTGCGTGGCCGCAGCCAACTGGCGGTCAATGTGCCTGAGCTTGTCCCGAAGGATGTTGACCTGGCGGTCCGCAACCGAGAGGTCGGCGGCGGACTGCTCTGCCGGTGTACGTCCGGAGTCCTGGTTTGGCGTCTCCATGATGTATCAGCCCCTTCCTGCTTCTATAAAGACCTTAGCCCCAAGATGGCAGGTAGGGAGGGAGACTCCCGAAATATGGACTAGATCTTGATCTAAGGTGTGTCCTTGACGTTCGTGCCTGCAATCGCGTCCCTGGCGGCGCGTCGGAGCTTCTTGTCGGACACCAGCCGCTCCCCCACCGCACCGGGCGTCCAGGCATTCACATCTTCTTCGTTGAACTCGGTTTTGGAGGGGCGGCGCTTGACGGAGATGCCTGTGACGCCGTCGGCCAACCGGCGGGTGACCAGCAGGAATCCTGTGTGGGCCACCATCCGGTGGTCCGGCCGGACCGCCAGGCCTTCGAGGTGCCAGCCGCGCACCATGGACTCCCATGCGTCGGGTTCAGTGAACCGGCCGTCGGCGCGAATGGCCTCGGCGGTGCGCGAGAGCTGGGTGACGGTGGCGACGTAGTTGATCCAGACACCGCCGGGTGCCAGGACCGTGGCCACAGCGTCCAGGCATTCCCACGGGGCGAGCATGTCCAGGACCACGCGGTCCACGGAACCGGGTTCCTCAGTCCGGACAACTTCCTCCTGGAAGTCGCCAAGCGTGATCTGCCAGGCAGGGTGGGGACCACCGAAGATGGTCTCGACATTTCCGCGGGCGATATCGGCGAATTCTTCACGCCGCTCGAAGGAATGCAGGTAGCCGTTGTCCCCGACCGCCCGCAGCAGCGAAATGGACAGGGCGCCGGAACCTACCCCCGCCTCCACCACGCGCGCACCCGGAAAAATATCCGCCATGGTGACGATCTGGCCGGCGTCCTTGGGATAGACAACCGCGGCGCCGCGGGGCATGGAGAGGACGAAATCGGAGAGCAGCGGGCGCAGCGTCTGGTACTGCTGGCCAACGTTGTTAACCACTACCGAACCGTCAACCTTGCCGATGATGTCATCGTGTTTCAGGAAACCGCGGTGGGTGTGGAACGCCCCGCCGCTTTCGAGGGTGATCGTGTTCATGCGTCCCCGCTCGTCAGTGAGCTGGACGCGTTCGCCCTCCCGGAAGGGCCCGCGCCGACGGGCAGCTCCCACCGGCTGCGAGGCGACGGGGCCAACACCTGGTTGTGCTGCCGCGGCGGCTTCGTTGACGGCAGTTTCGCTGCTCATGATTTTCCTCGCTCCTGTAAAACTGTTGCGCGCCCGCGTGAACGTCAATATGGCGTTAGGCGGTGGCGGCGGCAATGCACTGCCGGCTGGTAACTCTACCGGTTCCTGCCCTGCCGGCGCCCATCCGGCCTTGGCCGCCTGCCGGTCATGGCCGTCAGCACGGCGTCCTGCGAGAGGAGCCCCGTCACCTTGCCGTTGTGGTCAACAACGGCATAGTCCCGGCCTTCGAGCTGGGACAGGAAATGCAGGAGCTCCTGCCCTTTCGACCATTCGGGCACGTAGGCCCCGGCGGCAAGGGAGTAGGACACCGCACTCAGTGGAGTCGACCCGGCCGCGGCAGGCGGCACGGACTGCAATGCGGCTGGATCCACGATGCCCTGCGGCCGGCCGTCCGCGGCGCAGACCACTACGGCGGCCGACGACGGAGCTCCCATTTGGAGGGCCTCCTGGACTGACGCCGTGGCCGGCAACCCCACGGCCGGCGTCGACAGTCCTGCCGCACTGACAAGGTGCAGGCGCCCCCGCAGCGTTCCTTGCTGGATCGCCGCTGACGCTCCCATCCACAGGAAGCCGCCCACCAGGACGGTGATCATCAGCAGGCTGAACTCGGGCGAATCGCCGGCAAGCAGCGGGCGGAGGAGGAACCAGTAACCCAGCGCGATCACGATCACGCGGCCGCCCCATCCGGCCGCCACCGTTCCCTTGGCCTGGCTGCCGGTGGCCTTCCAAACGACCGATTCGACCAGCCGGCCGCCGTCCAGGGGCAGCCCGGGCAGGACGTTGAAGACCCCAATGAGGAAGTTCGCCCACATAAAGATGTTGGTGAGGATTTCTGCGACACTGCCCATGGCGGCACTGTTGAGCAACAGCCATGCGCCGCCGGCCAGGACAAAGTTCGCGGCGGGGCCGGCGAGGGCCACCAGCACTGATCGCCACGGCGTGGCCGTGAAGCTGTCGAACTGGGTGTGCCCGCCCCACAGGTTGAGCACAATTTTCTGCGTGGGCCAGCCGTAGATTTTGGCCGTCAGGGCGTGGGCCAGTTCGTGGACCAGAACCGAAACGAGCAGCAGTACAGCGTAGGCGAAGGCGACCAGGTACGCGCTGGCACCCAGCGCCGGGTTGCTCCGGTCGAGGACCGGCCCGTAGACAATGACCGTGAACGCGGCGATGACGAACCAGGAATAAGCCAGCACAACGGGGACTCCGGCAATCCGTCCCAGCGGTATGCCCTCCCTGCGGACGGGAGCGGCTGTCTCAGTCATGGAACGTCACGGGCGATCCGGCCCCTTCGTACCGCGCCGAGCCAATCCGCGCCGCCTCGAAATCTGGGGCGCCGTCCTGGACGGAGCGGGCCAGGACAAGGCCTTCAAGGTCGGCCAGCGACCGTCCGGCCAGCGAATCCCACAGTGTGTACCGCTCATCCTCCGGCAGCGGGACGATATGCGGAATCGCAACGGTGGGAACGCCGGAGGCGACAGCGGCCGCGACTCCCGGCGTCGAGTCTTCGAGGGCAACACAATGTTCCATGGCAAGGTACGGATCGGATTCCTGGAGCAGTTCGACTGCCGTCAGGTAGGCCTCCGGGTGGGGCTTTCCCTGGGCCACGGTATCCCCGGTTACGAGGACCTCGAAGTAGGGCCGGGGAAGGCTGGCCACCACTTCCCGGGCGAGGGGCCCCTCGGACATGGTGACAAGGGCGCACCTCACACCGGCCTGGTGCAGGTCTTCGAGCAGTTCGCGGGCTCCGGGTCGCCACGGCACCTGCCGCCGGACACTTGCCACTACCTCGGCGGTGAGGTGGTCGATGATTTGGCGTACTTCCAGGTCCACCCCGGCCTGCTGGAGGAGCCCGGCGGAGAACGTCAGAGACTGGCCCACCAACTGCATGGCCTGCTCATGCGACCAGGATCCGCCATGGGCTTCAACCAGCGCATGTTCCGCCGCGATCCAATAGGGCTCCGTGTCCACTATGGTGCCGTCCATGTCCCACAGGACGGCTTTGAGCAGGGAAGGTGGGGCTGGTTGTCGCATTCCCCCAGTCTACGGGGACAGCCTGAATGGGGGCTGTGGCTACGCCGTCGGCGAATACGGTGCTGTTACCGCCTTTTCCGGCACGGACAGCGCATTTTTCGGCGCTTCATTCAATGCATGACCCCGCTCCTTGGACGTAGGGTGAAGAAATGAATAGCTTCGAGGGAGACAACACTGAACCGGTGGCGGGACCCGCCAGCGAACGGTTCCTGCAGCCTGTGCCGGACGGGCAGCGTGTGACAGTGATGCTTGCCGCCTTTGAAGGCTGGAATGACGCCGGCGAGGCCGCAAGCGACTCGCTGCGGTATCTCAACAAGCTCTGGGGCGGCAAGAAGGTGGCGTCCATCGACGCCGACGAGTACTACGACTTCCAGTTCACCCGGCCCACCGTTCGCAGGAACGCTGCCGGTGAGCGCAAGATCAAATGGCCCTCCACGCGCATCTACAAGGCCAGCGCACCCAACTCCAACGTGGACGTCATCTTTGTCCAGGGCACGGAGCCGTCCTATAAATGGCGCGCATACACGGCTGAACTCCTGGTGCATGCCGAAGCGCTGAACGTTGACTACGTCATCCTGGTGGGCGCACTGCTGGCAGATGTTCCGCACAGCCGGCCCATTCCTGTGAGCACCTCCTCTGATGACGGGCCGCTGCGGGAACGGATGAACCTGGAAGCGTCACAATACGAGGGGCCGGTGGGGATTGTGGGAGTCCTCTCCGAGGTTTCGCTGCTGGCGGGCATCCCCACGGTCTCGCTGTGGGCCGCCGTTCCGCACTACGTGGCGCAAGCTCCCTCGCCGAAGGCACAGCTGGCGCTCCTCCACCGCATCGAAGAGCTGCTCCAGGTGCCGCTGGACACGCACGAGCTGGCAGAAGAAGCGGATGCCTGGGAACGCGGCGTGGACGAACTGGCCACTGAGGATCCGGAGATTGCGGCCTACGTCCGGCAGCTTGAGGAGGCAAAGGACACCGCCGATCTTCCAGAGGCAACCGGGGAGTCCATCGCCCGGGAGTTCGAGCGTTACCTTAAGCGCCGGGGCCAGGACCGCCCCTGAGAGCTCTCCGGGGACCGGACCTGCGCTGCCCCCGGGGACCGACCCCGGGGCTGGCGTCAGAGACGGATTCCGAGGAGGGCATCGACGGCGTCCCGAACGAGTGCCTCGTCCTCACGGCTGCCAGGCGTTCCTGCTGAGTTGGCCTGTCCTGCCCAGCGGGTGACGGCGGCAACGGCGGCGGGTGCGTTGAGGTCGGCGGCCAGGGCTGCACGCATCTCTGCTATCAGGACAGAAGCCGAGCCGGCGGGAGCCAGGGGCAGCGCTTGGCGCCAAGCGGCCAGGGCCGACTTTGCGGCGTCGAATCCTTCGTCAGTCCAGGACCAGTCCGAGCGGTAGTGGTGTGCAAGGATGGCCAGGCGGATGGCCGCGGGGTCCTCCCCGGCGGCGCGCAGCTTCGAGACCAGTACCAGGTTGCCTTTGGACTTGCTCATCTTCTCGCCATCCAGGCCTACCATGCCGGCGTGGGCATAGTGCTTTGCCAGCGGAACGCCGGCCAGGGAATACGCGTGGCCCGCCCCCATCTCATGGTGCGGGAAAATCAGGTCGGACCCGCCGCCTTGCACTGTAAAGGGCGAGGGCAGGTACTTCTGGGCGATCACGGTGCACTCAATGTGCCAACCGGGCCGGCCTGCTCCAAGGCTGCCGCCGGGCCAGCCCGGCTCGCCCTCCCGCTTCACGCGCCACAACAACGGGTCCAGGGCCTGCCGCTTGCCGGACCGTCCCGGATCCCCGCCGCGTTCGGCGAAAAGCTCGAGCATTTCACTTTCACCCAGTCCGGAGATGGAACCCAGTGTCCAGGCGCCAGGCGAGACAGACTGCTTGCCGGCCGCTTCGACGTCATAATAAACGTCGCCGTCCGGCTCGCCGTTGGTGCCCTCCACCTTGTAGGCCAGCCCGAGGCTGACAAGGCGTTCCACCTCCGGAACGATCAACGGGATGGATTCGACGGCGCCCACATAGTGGTCCGGCGCCAGAACGTTCAGCGCTTCCATATCCGTCTGGAAAAGCTCGATCTGGCTTGCCGCCAGGTCCCGCCAGTCCACCCCCGTGGCCGTGGCGCGTTCCAGCAGCGGATCATCCACGTCCGTCACGTTCTGGACGTAGGACACATCATGCCCGGCATCCCGCCAGACCCGGTTCAAAAGGTCGAAGGCCACGTAGCTGGCAGCGTGCCCCATATGGGTGGCGTCATAAGGGGTGATGCCGCAGACGTACAGCGACGGCTGCCCGTCTGCTTCCAGGGCTACCTCGTGCCCCACAGCGGTGTCGAACAACCGGATGGCAGGCATGCTGCCGGGCACGTCGGGAACAGGGCGGGAGATCCAGGATTTCACACGCCAAGCCTAGTGCTAGGCGCTGATGACATTGAAACCGAGAAGCAGGTACAGGGCGAGGCCCAGGAAGATCCGGTACCAGACGAAGAGGCGGTAGCTGCGGGTGGAGACGAACTTCAGGAACCAGCCGATGATGATGTAACCCACCACCAGGGCGATGACGGTGGCGAGGGCGGTCTCCGGCAGGCCATAAGGGCCAGTGATGCCTTCCTTGGACACGGTCTTGTAGAGCTGGAAGAGACCGCTGCCGAAAACCGCCGGAATTGCCAGCAGGAAGGAGTACCGTGCGGCCGCTTCACGCGTATAGCCCATCAGCAGGCCCGCCGTAATCGTGCCGCCGGACCGGGACACGCCGGGGATCAGCGCCATGGCCTGGGCAAAGCCGTAGAGGATGCCGTGCTTGTACGTGAGGCAGGTCAGGTCGCGTTCCTGCTTACCCACTGCGTCCGCCACCGCCAGGATCAGGCCGAACACGATCAGCATTGTGGCGACGATCCACATGCTGCGGAGCACCGATTCGATCTGGTCCTGAAACAGCAGGCCCAGGACAATGATGGGGATGCTGCCCAGGATGACAAGCCAGCCCATCCGGGCGTCAGGGTCCTGGCGGGACACTTTTCCGGTGAGGGAACCTGCCCACGCCTTAACGATTCGGACGATGTCCCGCCAGAAATAGATCAGCACCGCTGTTTCGGTTCCCAGCTGGGTGATGGCGGTGAACGCTGCGCCGGGATCCGCGGCGTTGGGCAGGAACTGCCCCACAATCCTCAGGTGCGCACTCGATGAAATAGGTAGAAATTCGGTCAGTCCCTGCACAAGGCCCAGCAGGGCCGCCTCAAACCAGTTCACGCTAAGACCCTACGGCATGGCAGTGCGGGTTCTGCCCGTAAGCTTGCTGCTATGCAGCAGCGTTACGTCGGCAACAGTGGATTGCGAGTTTCCGCCCTTTCCCTTGGCACCATGTCCTGGGCCGGCGAGACGGACGAGCAGGACGCTTCGGAGCTGCTGCGGACCTTCCTTAATGGCGGCGGCCGACACGTTGACACTGCGGCGTCTTACGCGGACGGGCGCTCAGAGGCGATGATCGGGTCCCTGCTTGGCGACGTGGTGGCCCGGACGGAGGTGTCCATTTCCACCAAGGCGGGAATGACGACGCCGGATGGCCGGCGCGGCGTGGACACCTCACGCAATGCGATGCTGAGCGGACTTGAGGCAAGCCTTGCCAGGCTCGGCACCGACTATGTGGACATCTGGTTCGCGCAGGCGTGGGATGGCAACGTGCCGCTGGACGAGACGCTGTCCGCGTTGGAGTTTGCGGTTCGCACCGGTCGCGCCCGCTACGCGGGAGTTTCGAACTTCAACGGCTGGCAGACGGCGAAGGCTGCGGCTATCGCAGGCTTTCCCCTGGTTGCCGCCCAGGCTGAATATTCGTTCCTGCAGCGGACGCCGGAGGCCGAGCTCATCCCGGCCGTTGAGGATGCAGGCTTGGGCCTGATGGCATGGGCGCCGCTGGGCCGCGGCGTGCTGACAGGCAAGTACCGCGGCGGCATCCCAACCGGCTCCCGCGCGGCGTCGGCCGCTGCAGCCGGTTATGTTGAGCCGTATCTCGACGGCCAGGCTTCCAGGACCGTGGAGGCCGTGTGCATGGCAGCGAAAGGGCTGGGCCGGACTCCCCAGGATGTATCCCTGAGCTGGCTGCTGTCACAGCATGGAGTGGCCACGGCGATTGTAGGGCCGCGGACACCTGCCCAGCTGAAGGAAATCCTGGATGCGCAGCTGACACCACTGCCGCCTGAAATTGCGTGCGCCCTGGAAGACGCTTCAGCGGCCGGCTAAGCCAACCGTGCGGCGGTGAGTTTCAGAGGACCTATTCCTCGACGATCTCCAGGTCCTCGTCGTCCACGTCGACTTCTTCATCCTCTTCGTCCTCGTCATCAAAGACCTGGAGCGGGGTGACCTCGTTGTAGGCCTCGTAGAGGGCGTCCTCATAAACTTCGAATGCATCTGCAACGGCGAAAAACGCCGACTCGACGGAGGGATCCCCATCTCCGCGGCGGTTCGATGCTGCTATAAGGTGTTCTTCCAAAGCGGTGGTCAAGGACTGAAGCGCGACACGCGGATCGATGCTCATGACTTCACGTTAGCCGGAAAAGGACGAAAATGGAGAGCAAATGAAGGAACAATTTCTCACCAGCTCGGTCCAGCGGGAACGGGACTATGCGAAGCAGTACGAGTACCTCGTACTGACGGTCAGCCCTGTGGATTCACTGCACGAGGCACGGCGCCGCCTGGTGGAGCACTCCGAATACGGCAAGTGGGAGCTTGAGCGCAGCAAGCTGTATCTGGGCGGCGGGAGGCGGTTTTGGCTCCGCCGCCGGGTCATGCAGGTCCAGCGGACCGTCTAGGCGAAACGACTGGCGGAGGGCCAGGGCCGTGCCCGGCGCGCCGCCACGCGTTACTCCTCGAGGGGTCCCAGCCAGGCGGTGGCGATGGTGTTGTGCGCCGATTCGTCGTCGGACGGGTGGAACATGCCCGCCAGGACATCCCGGTAGAGCCGTTCGAGTTCCGAACCCCGGAAGTAGCTTGATCCCCCACTGACGCGGATAGCCAGGTCCACCACGCGCCGTGCCGTTTCCGTAGCGTTGACCTTCAGGCCCACGAGCTTCGGGAACCATTGCGGGCCGTGGTCAGCGAGGCTGTCGACGTCGGCCGTCACTGATGCCAGCTGCGGGTACAGGTTGTCCATGGCCATCGCCGCGTCGGCCACCTTCCAGCGGATGTCCGGGTCCTGCGCGTAGCTGCGTCCGCCGTTCTTGAAGGACGTGCGCCGCTTCACCGCCTCAACGCCCAGCGCCAGGGCCCGCTCCCCCAAGCCCGTGTAGACGGCTGCCAGCAACGTCTCGAAGCACGCGAAGATTGCGAAGATCAGCGGATCCCGGCTAGGCCCGACCGGGAGTTTGCGGAAGATCCTGTCCGCGGGCACGTGCACGCCCTCAAGGACGGTGGTTCCGGACTGGCTGGCACGCATTCCGAGCGTGTCCCAGTCGTCAAGAATGCGGTAGCCCGGCGTTGCCCGGGTGATAAACCCGTGGACGAGCTCACCGTCCCCGTCCCTGGCCGCGGCGTCTTTGCCAAAGATTCCCAGCCTGGTCCATGCCGGCGACAGGCTGGTGAAGATCTTGGTCCCGGTGAAGGCATAGCCGCCGTCAGGTTGGGCCTCGGCCACGGTGCGGGAGTCGAAGAGGACGGAATCGTTCCCTGCTTCCGAGTTGCCGAAGGCGAAGACTTCTCCTTGGGCCGCTTCCTGCAGCACAAAATCCAGGGACGAGTCCCCTCGTGCGCCAAGGACGTGGGCGACGCCGGTCCATACCAGATGCATGTTCAGGGCCAGAGCGGTGGCGGGCGCGGCCGTTGCCAACCTGCGCTGGCACTGCGCCGCCGCTGCGAGCCCCAGCCCCTTTCCGCCGTCGCCCGCGGGGACAAAAAGCTTCAGGTAACCCGCCTCCACAAGCTCGTGCAGGTCCTCATGGAAGAACGCATTGTCCTGGTCGTACCGGGCCGCCCGCCCACGGATCCGTTCCAGCAGCTCGTCGGGCAGGATATCTTCCGGGGTCATCGCAACTGCCTAGTAGTTGGTGAGCAGGGTGTTGAGGACCCTGGCGCCGAATTTGAGCGAATCAGCGGGGACGCGTTCGTCCACGCCATGGAACATGCCGGTGAAGTCCAGCTCGTCCGGGAGCATAAGGGGTGCAAAGCCGTAGCCGGTGATACCGAGCCGGCTGAGGGACTTGTTGTCCGTCCCGCCTGACAGGGTATAGGGCAGCACTTTGGCGCCGGGGTCCTCGGAATGCAAGGCATCGATCATGGAATCCACCAGGTTGCCGGCGAACGGGACCTCAAGGGAAACGTCGTTGTGGACATAGCTCACGTCCACTCCCGTCCCTGCCAGTTCCCGCACGATCTCCAGGACGTGTTCCTGCTGCCCGGGCAGGGTGCGGCAGTCGATGAGTGCCTCAGCGGATTCCGGGATGACGTTGTGCTTGTAACCGCCCTTGAGCAGCGTGGGGTTGGTGGTGTTCTGCAGGGTGGCGCCGACGAAACGAGCCACTGTTCCCAACTGGTCCAGCAGCAGGTCCGGATTGCCGGCGTCGAACTCCACCCCGGTGAGTTCGGTCACGCCGTCCAGGAACTGCCTGGTGGTGGGCGTCAGTTCGATGGGCCACTTGTACTCGCCGATGCGCGTCACGGCTGCCGCCAGGCGGGTCACGGCGTTGTCGGTGTTGATCTGGGAGCCGTGCCCTGCCCTGCCGTGCGCCACCAGGCGCAGCCAGGAGATGCCCTTCTCCGCGGTCTGGAGCAGGTAGGTGCGCTGCCCGCCGATGGTGGCCGAGAAGCCTCCCACCTCGGAGATGGCTTCGGTGGCACCATCGAAGAGCTCCGGCCGGTTGTCCACTGCATACCGGGCGCCCATGGCACCGCCGGCCTCCTCGTCGGCGAAGAACGCGAAGATGATGTCCCGCTTGGGCTTCTTTCCGGTGCGGGCAAAGCTTCGCAGGACGGAAAGGATCATCGCGTCCATGTCCTTCATGTCGACGGCGCCGCGGCCCCAGATGAGACCGTCCTTCAGTTCGGCGCCGAACGGATCCACGGACCACTGGTCCCGCAGCGCCGGCACCACGTCGAGGTGGCCGTGCACCACCAGGGCGCTTGCGGAAGGGTCCGAGCCGGCCATCCGGGTTACCACGTTCGCCCGTCCGGGAGCAGACTCGAAGATCTCGGCCTCCATGCCGACTTCTTCGATGAGGCCAGCCGCGTACTCGGCGGCGGCCCGCTCCCCCGGCCCTGACCCGTCACCGTAGTTCGAGGTGTCTATCCGGATGAGCTCCTGGCAGATCCGGACAACTTCATCCTCGGGCAGGACGTCAGGCATGGAGGGCTCCTCACTGGGAAATGACTGGCTGGTGCAGCGCTGGCGCACTGCCCTCAGCCTACCCACTTGGCCCGATTCGATGTTTCAGGAAAAGTCGTGTTAGAGTTTTTCTCGCTGCTTCGGAGAAACGCGAAACGCTGAAAGGCGGAAACGGTTTCCGAATTACCACCTGCGCGGGTGGCGGAATGGCAGACGCGCTAGCTTGAGGTGCTAGTCCTCGAAAGGGGGTGGGGGTTCAAGTCCCCCTCCGCGCACAAAGGGAAGCCCCGGAAAATCATTGATTTTCCGGGGCTTTTTTGTGCCTTCGCCATCGTGCCGACCCGGTTCTCCCTTGCCCCGTTACTTGGCGGCTGGAAGGGTAGTCCCCGCACGGTCGCCAACTGCCAGATCGGCAGTTATGCCAAATACCTCTACAAGGACCTGCTCCTTCCGTTCAATATCCGTGACCGTGACAGAGCGAGCAGATCTTTCGATCCGGCCGACCGGCATGCCGTTGATGGCAACAGCCCAGGAATCGGCCGCCGGATCATCTGACTCCCAACCCACTTTGATTTCGCTGATGCCGTTACTCGTCGAGAGAACCTCCACCTGGACATTGAGTGGCGGTGCCAGCCGCTGGCGAAACGGCTTCGTACTGACGTGGACCGGGGTCCGCAGTGTGTGCGAGCCACCAACAACGTTCGACACCCGAAGGATCATCTCGCCGTCGAACTCGCCAATGTAGGCGTGTTTGAAGATCGGGCCAGCGGTCGTCACATCAAAAACGCCGTCGCCATCGAAGTCCCACTCGTATTTCTCCACCGGCCCCACGGACGATGAGGCATCAAACGTGATCTCCATGCCCGGGGCGGCGAAGTAGCCGTTGATGGGCAACCTGGCCTCGACCCCGTTATTCTTGCCCAAGGGAATGACCGTAACCTTTAGCGGGGCATCGGCATCCCCAGCCTGCCCTGACGGTGAGGGGCTGGCTGGACCTGCGACGTCGGCACCTGATGCCGTTGGTAAGGGAATCCTGGGGGTCCCGGCGCCGTAGAGGGGGCCCGAACCTTCGCCGCAGCCGGTAAGTGCCAGTGCCAGGCTTGTGGCCGCCAGTACTGCCGCCGTTTTGTTCATTGCCTCCCCCATCAATCCTTGCCGCCAGAGAGAAGCATGCGCAGATGTCCGGCGTTTGCGATACAGGTGAGGGGGCAAGATTGCCGCAAGAATCCGGGCCCAAGGCCCCACACCAGGACGTAGACTGTGCCGGGTAAGGACGGATTGGGGGATCCAGCGCGGCCATGCCGCGTTCCGCTGGTCAGTCGCAACCAGCGGACCTGAGGATGTTGAGTGACCTTTTTCCAGGACTTCCCCGTACCACCTTCCCCGCAGCGGCCTCAGGCCACCAGGTTCGTCCCGCCACCTTGGGCCGCTCCACCTGCCTATGAGCTGCCGGTGGTGGTCCATGTCGGTGAGTTTCTGCACCGCAGCCCCACGAGTGTGGTGGCGATCAAGAGTGCTGAGGTTTACTCCACGGGCTGTTCTTTCAGTTTGTCCTGGGTTTTCCGTCGTGGCGAGAAGATGAGGATGTCTGGGCTGACAAGCACGCCGTGTTCTTTCAGCCCGGGATGGGTATTCGCCGTGGCAAAGATCAGCAGACCATGTTGATGTTCGGCGTCCAATTTCCTGATGGATCAAAGGCCAGCACGGGAATGCGGGGCCCCTACGGGTTCATGGGCAGCAACGAGGAGCCGGGACCGCCAACTCTTGTCCTAAACAACGGCGGCGGTGGGGTGGCGGTGACGAGCTGGCCGGAACAGGCAGTCTTTGGCTGTGGCCGCTGCCTCCAGCAGGTGACCTTCGCATGGTTGGCCAGTGGAAGGACTTCGGCATGGAAGAGAGCTCCATCGTTCTCGAAGGAGGACGGATGCGGGACGCCGCAGCGGGAGTTCAGGAGTTCTGGCCAGTGGGAGGCACACGCCATGCTTGATCCGGACGCCGTAATCTTGAATCTGGTCTTCGCCGCCATCTTCTTTTACGTCCTCTACGGGGTCATCCGCGCCGGGGTCCGCGACGGCATCGGCCAGGCAGACGAACGGCGGCGCAAGCGTGACGAGGAGCCGGCAAGGAATGGCCGATAAGCCCACCCTGGAGGGGGCCAAAACCCCTCCCGACTGGATGGGACTGGAATCCCAGGATCTTTCACCCGTGACGCTCCTGCTCACAGCTGTTGGTCCCGCCTGCTGGCGTTCGTCGTCGTCCAGGCTTTGTTGGCGTCAACCACGGAAACCACGCCTTCAGAGTCCGCCAAAGACGAGTCGATGCGGTGACCTGCGCTTGGAAGATCATGAATGGGTAACGGCCGCATCGCTGCAATTACGTGTTAGTAACCCTTGCGGACCGAGGAGGATATCCAGACGGCTTCGTCCCTAAACTAAGCCATGGATACGATTCCTGCGGTGATCCTTATTCTCGGTGCTGCGTTTGTTTGGATTGGGTTGACCGTGTTCGTCCTCCTGCGGCTGCGCCGCCGCAGGAACGGGTCCTCGCTGGTGGCCTCTGCTCCAGCGACCGCTGCACCGGACATCAGCCGACCCCACAGGCCTTGGCGCCGCGTCCGGCCCCTCACCGGGCAGGCCCCCCAACGACTACGCAGGTTGCGCACCAGGAAAGTCCGCGGGTAAGAATCCAGACTCCGTCACATCATCCCGGTGGCGGGTGGCTGCTTCTCGCCCGGGTCCCCGCCGTCCGCTATGGACCAGGCGCCCGGATGGCGACTTCACGGTAATGCACCGGCAAGCGCACGATCTCGAGTTCTGAGCTGTCCAGAAGGCAGCGGCTGCCCGTCAGGGTGTCGAGAATCCAGAGCAGTCCATGGCCCGGGACGATCTCCGTGACCGGCCCGCGGTGGACCAAGGTGTTCTTGTAAAACGCTTCGATAGCATCTCCAGGTGCGAGCGCATCATGGAAACCGACAGGAAACTGCTCCCCGCCGATCCTGACCCGTCTGTGCCTGTTCCAGGTGTTGCCCATGCCCCCAATTGTGTCGGCGCGAGGTTGCCTCCACGTGTCTTCTGGATGATTTTCCGCTGACTTATCGGGGCCGGTTCTGCCATTTCCCGTATATGGGCTTCCTTCGGCTAAGGCGTGAGCCCGGCCCCACGGCCTTGGACCTGTCCACAGCTTTACCCATCGGCCAGTGGCACCCTAGGGTAGCCAGCTTGCCTGCTCTCGAAGGTAGTCCGAGGCTGGCTTTGGAATGATTCCGCGCTGAAGCAGGGGGGCGTCATCCCATGTAGCCTCGTAAAGGTCCTGGTGCAGCCCGGCGCCAAAGGCGGAAGCCAGGGCATCATTGCGGTGTCGGAGCAGCCGCACCGCAACGCGGGCTACTGTACGGGGCATGTGCTGGACCCTCATTCGCCGGTGTGTGAGCTCCTGAGCGACCGCAACGGCCTGATTCTTGGTTAGGGGCTCCGGACCTCCGAACTCGATAAGTGCCGGCGGGGCAGGCTCAACGGCTACGGCGCAGAGCAGGGCGGCGACATCCTCCGTAGCAACCCAGCGTCGCCTGGTGTTGCCCTTGCCAATAATGGCTGCCTTCCCGTTGGCAATGTCAAAGCGCGCCATCGGAGCGAGATGGACCTCCTGGAAAGCATCTGCACGCACAATGACCGCCTGCATGGAGGATCTGGCCAGACGTTTCTCGATCGCGAGCTTGGCGTGTTCCAGCGGAGTGCCGACGGGTTTGTCCACCCCTGTGAAGGAGAGGTAGACGAACCGCTGCACACCCGCGGCCTCGGCGGCATCCACCAAGGAGCCCATGCCTTCCTCGTCAACCTCCCTGATGGTGGAAGTGGAGGCACCGGCCAGCCGCCGGCCGATCGCCGTTGCAGTCGCGACGACGGTATCGACTCCGTGGCATGGCGCCCGCAGCCCGGCAGGTACGGTGAGGTCACCATGCATCGCCTCGGCACCTATCCCGCGCAACTCCGCGTCGTTATTGCTGGTCCGGACAAGGCAGCGGACCGGCTGTTCCCCCAAGCGCAGCCGCCTCGTTACACGGCTGCCCAGATCGCCGGTGCCACCGACAACAAGAATCATGGCCGCTCAACTCCGAAACACAAAGGCAGGTGGTGTTCTGTTCGGAGCTTAGGACTCGGCCCCGTGGGCGTCAACGTGCCGCCGGATGGAGGGTCGGGAGGGCCACAGTGACAGAGGCCGGCAACGGTGGACAATTCGTCCGCGGGTTCGCCTCTTCGAGCTTCGGCTACCCCTGCTCAGGAATCCAGAAGGGTGCCGCTACTCCGGCACCGGTGAGGTTATCGCAACGCACGAGCTGGTCACCGATCCGCTCCAGTGGGCAGTCGGCATAGGTGATGAGGTCATCGCCTGCCTCCATGTTTGGAGCGGCCAGTACACCGGCCGCGCTATGAAGGACTAAGGCCACCAAAACGGCAGCACAGACTGCTGCAATGCGTTGGAACATCTACGTCTCCTGAACAGGACATCTGATGAGCTGGACCACCGGCAGATTCGGCGGAGTATGAACTGGGATCCCAGCTGATCCCTGCGGCACGGGCCAGCCAGTGTGTTGCGGCTCCCGTCATTGGAGAAGTTACCATCAGCGCCCTAGCCACATAAGGGTGGCTTCTACCCCTTTACTCCACCGTTCGGCTTAGGGAGTACCCCCTATGGGAACGCCACCGGCCGATCGTCACCCACCACCCGGGGCATGCTGCCGCAATTAAGCTGGTGCTTGCCGGCGCAAGCATGGAACATGGCCCCATGAATGTTGCAGCAGGCAGCCGCCGAGAGCCGGGCCATGTGGTCCTGGTGGGCGATTCCATCTTCGACAACGGCGCCTACGTTGGCGGCGGCCCGGACGTCATCAGCCAACTGCGGCAGGAGCTGCCGGGCTGGAAATGCTCCCTTCTGGCGATCGACGGCGACGTTATCACCGGCGTCGTCCGCCAGCTTGGCCGCCTCCCCGCGGACGCGACCCACCTGGTAGTGAGCGCGGGAGGAAACGACGCGCTAGGTTATGCGCCGCTGTTGCAGGAACCTGCGCCAACAGTGGCCGAGGCACTGCTGAAGCTGGGCGCCGCCAAGGACACGTTCGACGCCGACTACCGGACGATGCTTCCTGCCGTCCTGGCACAGGGATTGCCGACGGCGGTCTGCACCATCTACGACACGCCCCCCTCAGAGCCGAACCAGAAGGTCATCAAGGCCGCGCTGTCCCTTTTCAACGATTCGATTACCAGGGCTGCCTTCCTGCACGGATCGCCGCTGATAGACCTGCGGCTCATCTGCAATGAAGACGGGGACTATGCGAATCCCATCGAACCGTCATCCCAAGGCGGACGGAAGATCGCGGCAGCCATCGGCACGCTGGTCCGGTCCGCCCACACCGGCCCGCATTCACTCGTTGTTGCCGACGGGTACCGGGAGCTTTCAGCCGCGCCGAAGTCACCCGCGGACCCAGGCACCTAAACGCCGCTGTACTACCGGTTGGTTAACTGCATCAGTGCGGCAGGCTTCGAATGCGCGGACGCTTCCCACGTTTTACCAGCCGGGACCCAGCCACTGCCGGCCGAAATTTGGTCCTTCGATTTTCAGCCGCGGCCGCTCTCCGCTCGCGGCGCCTGGCGCGCCGCTCGAGCCGGTCAATCCTGGACAGGATAGCGAAAGTTCCCACCATCCAGACGAACACCATCGTCAACACCAAGGCAATTGCAATCTCAGCGCCCATGCCTACATCTTAGTGCTTCACCGCCTCAAACAAGAGGCCGCGGCCCCGCCAGTGCAGGCTGGACCAGCGTCCTACATCACCCCCAGCTCACGGGCTGCTGCAAGGACGTCCGGCACTGTAACCGCCAGCAACGCCGGGTCCGGCTGGTCGGCGAAAGTGTCTCCCCGCCGCAGCTCGGACCGGGTCAGGACCACGTGCGGACCAGGGGGCGGACCCCAGATCTCGGGCGGAGCGGGACCAAACAACACCACTGACGGCGTTCCATACGCCGATGCCAGGTGCGCGGCTCCCGTATCGGCGGAAATGACCAGGCGTGCCGCCGCTATGGCGGCGGCGAACTCGGCCAGCCCCAGCCGCCCCGCCAACACAGTTTCCTCCGGAAGGCCGGCCCGGCGGCAGACATCGAGTGCACGGCCCCTTTCCCCGCCGCCACCGGTAAAGACCACGTTGTGCCCGGCACCGGCGAGCGCGGACGCAACTGCCGCGAAGCGCTCGGCAGGCCAAAGGCGGCTGCCGTAGGCGGCACCTACATGTAAAACGGTGGCACCGGGAACGGGGCTTGGCATGTGGGGTTTGTTGAGGTGGATATCCAGGGGATCCGCCTCAATGCCATGCCATTCCAGGAGCCTGACCCAGCGTTCCCGTTCGTGCAGTTCCGCGCGCCAGGGCGGACCGTCGCGATACTGGCTTCGGTGCCCTATTGTTTGCCGGGCCTGGAGCGCCTCGATCCTGCCCTGGCTCTCCGGCCCGCTGCCGTGCAGGTTCACGGCCACGTCCACGACGCCGGGCTCCATGGCCAAAGGTTCATCCAGGCCATGGGTGGGAAAGAGTTCGTAACCACCTACCAGGCCCAACGCCTCCGACAACCACCCCTGGGCCGCGTACCGCAGCCGATGCTCAGGGAAAGTCCGGCGGAGGGCCTTCAGCGCCGGGACGGCCACGAGCATGTCCCCGAGCTTAAGCGCCCGAAGGACCAGGAGTTCGGGTTTCCCATCAGGAACCTCGTCACTCTTCACGGCCACGTCATTCTCCGGAACGCTCATGCGCTTTGCCCGCTCAAGTCAGTGGCAGCCAGGCTGCGAACATCCTCGTGGACATCCCGTACCGCAATTTCTGCCACCACCGAATCGTCATGGGGGCACCGGGGTGCGGTCCAGCCCACCTGCGTGACATCGATCCCGCATGTAGGACAGGCAGTCACCCAGGAAGCGTGGATGCGATGAAGGCTCCGGCCGAGCGCCCCGGCATTGATGACGTTGCCTGCCCAGAAGATCCCCACTGTTGGCACTCCGAGGGCCTGGGCAAGGTGGCGCGGTCCGCTGTCGTTTCCAACCACCACCGCCGCGGCTGCCAACAGCGTCACCAAACCTGCCATGTCCAGCTCTCCCGCCACGGACCTGACTTGTCCCGAGGCTGCCAGTTCAACAATGCGGCATGCGAGTTCCTCTTCGCTCTGATCTCCCACAACAACCACTTGGAAGCCATCTGCAGCGCAGGCAGCGGCGAGTTCAGCGAACCTCTCAGCGGGCCAGCGACGGCGGGGATCCGTCGCGCCGGGATGCATCACCACCAAAGGCTGGGCACCGTCGTCCGTACCGCCGTAGGCGCCCAAGTCCTCCGCGGGAGCGAGCCGCGCCTCAAGATCAGCCGGGAAAGCCCCGGCGAAACCTGCCACTTCCAATGCCCTCAACGGTTCATGCTGGTAGTAAAGGTAAGGCACGGTCCGCTCCAGGCTGGCTGCATCCGCCGTGCGGGTTCCCACGGTGTGCCGGGCGCCGAGCCGAAGCAGGAAAGGATTCGAGTACCGGCCCCCGCCATGGAGCTGGACAGCAAGGTCAAAGCGGCGGGCCCGCATGTCCTGGAAAAACCTGTCCAGCTCCTCCTCGTTTTCCTCCCCCGGCCGGACGCCCTCGGAGAAAGGCAGGACACACACTTCATCCACCGGGCCCTGTGTCGCAGCTATCAGAGCCTTATGCGCCGGAGTGCCGAGAAGTGTTATGGACGCTTCCGGATATGCCGCCTTCAACGCGGCCATAGCGGGGATGGCAAAAATCAGGTCACCCAGCCCGCCGCCCCTCAGGACAGCGATCCTGTTTACCGCGTCAAACTTCTCGAGGACGGGACCAACACCCGTGCCAACCCGCCCGGCACCACCGAATTCTGCCGTCAGCTGCTCCACATATACCCCTTCACCTAAAGCCGGGGCCGCTCCTTTTGCCGCGGCCTCCCCTTCCCGTGCCGCCGCAACAACGTGACGAATCCTGGCACGGCCTTCCTTTGAACCTGTACCCAGACGCCGGTCAATATACTCCGCCTATTGGGGAATACCGGGATGATGCTGTACGTTTCATACGCGACAGACGAACCAAAGAAAAGAGAAGCACCTAAATTGGCAACCGATTACGATGAACTGCGTTCCGACGTCAAGGAATCGCAGGACAACTCACTCGAGCAGCTCCAGTCAGCAAATGCTCCCGACGCGCGCAGCGTTGTGCTCGAGCTGGATGAAGCCGACGGCCTGGACGGCGCGGGCGTACCTGGCGGCGAATTTGTCGCCGAGGAGCTCGTGGTTCAGGTCATTCCGCAGGCGGATGACGAGTTCACCTGCTACTCCTGCTTCCTGGTGCGTCACCGCTCGCAGATTGCTCGCCAGAAGGATGGCCACAGCTACTGCACCGAGTGCGAGGGCTGATCAGGCGGTCACCTGGAGCGGCTACGGCCAATCCGCCAACTGAGCAAGAGGCACGTCCCATGCGGAGACGTGCCTCTGCGCTTTAAGCAAGCTTCCGCCGCACGATCTGGCTGACTTCTTTTCCGTCGAAGCGCCCTGCCACTTCTGCAGTTACGGGCTTCATAACCTCGCCCATGTGCCGGGGCGACAATTCCTGGCCTCCGGAGCGGAGCCCGGCAATGACCCGGTCCACGATTCCTTCAACTTCCTCCCGGGACAGCGGTTTTGGCAGGTAGGACTCTATGACTTCCGCCTCGGCGATTTCCGCCGCCGCACGGTCCGGTTGACCCGCTTCCGTGTAGATTCCCGCCGTTTCGCGGCGCTTCGCAGCTTCTTTCTGAAGCAGCGATGTCACCTGCAGGTCATCGAGCTGCACCGGGGTCTTGCCCGACTTCTCCCGGGTCTCGATTTCACCCAGGACGTTCCGGACCGTTGTCAGGGCCGTCTTGTTGCGCTCCTTCATATGGATGACAACATCGGCCTGAAGCCGTTCTTTCAGTGATGACACGTTTCCTCTGTTCCTGTTGTTCCTGCTCCAAGACGGTGCACAGCTGAGCTGCGGCCGCTCCCAGCCATCCCTAGTACCGTAGGGGCTTATGCCTGACGTTGACCACCCATTCCCGGCCCGGACCCCGTGAGCTTCCCCACGGACCTGTGGGCCGCCTTCATCCATGCGTTCAGCCGGACGGATGTCCCGGCCATCACGATCACGGAGCTGCTGCTGGTGGTGTCCATAGCGACGGCCCTGTCCATCCCCCGCCGGTCCTGGAGGTATGTGGGTTTACTCGCCACCGCCACGCACGAACTGGGACACGCCTTCGCCGCCGTGACCAGCGGGCAGCGGCTCTCCGGAATCCAGCTGAGGTTCGATCATTCGGGAACCACTACAACCTACAGCCGGAGCAAGCTTGCCTCCGCGTGGTCCTGCTTCTGGGGCTACCCCGTACCTGCCGTGGTGGGTGCCGTGTTTGTCTGGTGCGGTTTCAACGGCTGGGGGCCTGCCGCCATTGCGTCCAGTACCCTCGCCATGGCCGCGGCGTTCCTGTTCCTCCGCAACGCCACAGGCTTCATTATCACCGGCGGAGCGATCCTTGGCTGCCTCGCGCTGGTGCTACTGGTTCCTGCCCCGTTCGTGGGCCACGTCGCCGTTACCCTCGGCCTGGTACTCCTGGTGGGCGCGGTGCGGGACCTTGGCAAGCTCACCCATGTCCACCTGCGCCGGAGGGAGAGGCTGGCCACGTCCGACGCCTACTTGCTGTACCGGGCGACAGCGGTCCCTTCCGGCGTCTGGATTCTCCTGTTCAGTCTCCTTGTGGCAGCCTCCTGGCTGGTGGCCTGGCAGCCCATCGCAACAATCCTGCAGTAGGCGCATAGGGTGGATTCATGAGGCAGGAAACGGAAAGCACACAGCAGGCGCCAGGCAGCAGTCCCACTGAATACAGCACACGCGGCGCGTATGTGACGGGCGGGGCGGAGTTCAACCGCGACACCAACTACATCGAGGACAGGATCACTGCCGACGGCAGGACAGGTCCCAACGGAGAGCCGGGCTGGCCTGCCGAGGCTGGACGCTACCGCCTCGTTGCCGCGAGGGCCTGCCCTTGGGCCAACAGGACCGTGATCGTCCGCCGCCTGCTGGGCCTGGAGGATGCCATTTCCCTCGGCCAGCCTGGCCCTACCCACGACGCCCGGTCCTGGACCTTCGACCTTGACCCGGGCGGGGTGGATCCGGTCCTCGGCATCGAGCGCCTCCAGGAGGCCTACTTCAAGCGGTTCCCGGGTTACCCCCGGGGCATCACGGTTCCGGCGATCGTGGAGGTAGCCACCGGCGAAGTGGTGACCAACAACTTCCCGCAGATCACGCTCGATTTTTCGACCGAATGGACCCAGTTCCACCGGCCCGGTGCGCCACGCCTTTACCCCGAGCATCTTCGGGACGAGATTGACCAGGTCAACAAGCGGGTGTTCACCGAGGTTAATAATGGGGTCTACCGCTGCGGCTTTGCCGGTTCGCAGGAAGCTTATGACGCAGCCTACGAACGGCTCTGGACCGCCATGGACTGGCTGGAGGAACGCCTGTCGCGGCAGCGCTACCTGGTAGGTGACACCATCACGGAAGCGGACGTACGGCTGTTCACCACCCTGGTCCGGTTCGACGCCGTTTACCACGGCCACTTCAAATGCAACCGCCAGAAGCTCAGCGAGATGCCGGCGCTCTGGGAGTACGCCCGTGACCTTTTCCAGACCCCGGGCTTTGGGGACACGATCGACTTCGTGCAGATCAAGCAGCACTACTACATCGTGCATGAGGACATAAATCCGACCGGGATCGTTCCCGCAGGCCCCGCCCTGGGCGGGTGGCTGGAGGACCATGGGCGCGAATCCCTGGGCGGGCGGCCGTTCGGGGACGGCACGGCACCGGGACCGGTGAAGGCGGGAGAAGAAGTTGCTCCCGGCCACGGTGCGACGCCCTCAGGAAAGCGCTTGCTCGTTTAGACTGGCGGGATGCAGACTTCATATGGCTTTGTAGCGCCTGGTTTTGAAAATGTACTGGAGCTGTTCCAGTCATTCCTTGCCGAAGACCCGCAGTACAGCGCACAAGTGGCCGCCTACCGGAACGGGGCACAGGTGGTGCGCCTGGTTGGCGGCCCGGACATGGACGCTGACACGATCACCGGCGCCTACTCCTGCTCCAAGGGAGTAGCCGCCATGGTGATTGCCCTCCTCGTCCAGGACGGCCTGCTTGACCTCGACGCCCCCGTGGCCAAATATTGGCCCGAGTTCGGTGTGCACGGCAAGGAGCGGCTCCTGGTGCGGGAGGCGTTGTCCCACCAGGCCGGCCTGCTGGGTGTGGAGGGCGGGCTTGCCCTGGACGGGTTCACCACTGCGGGCGCTGCTGCGGCGTTGGCCGCAGCCAGGCCCTCCTGGCAGCCCGGACGGCAATTTGGCTATCACGCCCTGACCATCGGGATCATCATGGAGGAACTCTGCCGCCGCACGGCAGGAGAAACCCTGCAACGCATCTATGACCGCCGGATCCGGACGGTGCTGGGCATCGACTTCTTCCTTGGCCTGCCTGCCGAAGTTGAGCCCCGCTACCGCAACGTCCTCTACACTGCGGATCCGGCAGGGCCCTGGGTGGATCCCCTCAGCCTGGACGGCCTGAACAGCAACGCCCCTGTCAGCACCATCATGGAGTTGCCGAACATCCGAAGTGTCCGGAGCGCTGGCATGTCGGCGGCCGGCGGGGTGGGTTCCGCGGACGGCCTGGCCAGGCTGTATGCAGCGGCCACCACCGGGGTCGACGGTACCCACGGCTTCCTCAACCCGGAGACGCTGGAGCTGATGTCGCAGGAGCAGGTGTGGGGCCTGGACCGGTCCTCGGGGCTGGACAATGCGTTCGCCGTCGTATTTATGAAACCGCACCCGTCCCGGAACTTCGGCAGCCACCGAGCTTTCGGCCATGAAGGTGCCAACGCGGCTCTCGGGTTCGCGGACCCTGCTTATGGCCTCGGTTTCGGCTACATCCCCCGGCGCGCGGAGGACGGCCGGACCCCGGGAAAGGCCCACCGGCTCGCGGCTGCCGTGCGCCGTTCCGCCGCCGCTTTTTCCTGAACCGGCCTCTTCAGCCGATCCGCCCGTGGGCCTGACCTGCACCTTTGTGGTTGCGGACCAGGCACCCTAGTGTGGGTCGGATGGGTAAATCTCAAGCACGACCGGCAATCCGGTGGGCCGGGGGGACCCAACTCCTACAACAGGCGGTGGATGGACTGTCCGCGGCGTTCGCTGCCCAGCGGTTGCAGTTGGCGGCGAAAGCGGCGCTGGCCGCAGGGCTGGCGTTCCTCATCGCCCCGCTCATGCCAGGCAGCGCATCACACTATGCCTACTACGCGCCCCTGGGAGCCTTGGTGGCCATGTACCACAACGTGGCCGGCTCCGTCCGGCAGGGTGTGCAGGCCCTCACCGGACTGGCCGTGGGCATCGGGCTCGCGGTGCTCCTGGTGCACATTGCGGACCCGTCGCCACTGACCGTGGCGATTTTTATGGGGATAGGCGTGCTGCTGGGCGGCTTGCCGGGCCTCGGCTCAGGCAGTGATTGGATTCCGACGGCGGCGCTGCTGGTCCTGCTGGTGGGCGGAAGCAACGCCGACGACTTTTCCTTCGGCTATCTGGTGCAGATGGGTGCCGGGGTCGCAGTGGGCATTGCCGTCAATTTCCTGGTCTTTCCGCCGCTCCACCTCAAAGCAGCGGCGGCCAGCCTTGATGACCTCCGCCTGGCCTTGGGCAGGCAGATGATCGACATGGGTACGGCCCTAAAGGAAGAGTGGCCGCCGGAACACGAAGAATGGGCCCGCCGGGCCGACGAGCTGGCATCGGCCACGCGCTCTGTACGGCACCTCGTCAAGGAGGCCGACGCCAGCCGAAGGGCAAATCCCCGCCGCAAACTCCACCCGCGCGACATTGACCTCGACTACCGCAACCTTCGGCAACTGGAAAGGGTCTCGTTCCACGTCCAGGACATGACGGACATTCTGTCCGACGTGATCTGGGAAAGCGAAGTGCCGTACATCGTCCCAATCCAGGACAACGTTCCGCTCGCCGACGCCATCACGGCCACCGGGGACCTGCTGTGCTCCTTCACTAACGAAGATCAGGAACAAAAGGCTGAGCGCTTCAACACCGCCAAGTCGGCGGTGAACGCCTGCATGGCGATAACTGCCACCCGGGAGGTTGACACGGACGCCGTACCTGCGTCCGAATCGATCCTCCTCAGCCTGCACCGGATCCTGCGGACCGTCCGCCCTGGAACTGAGGCCACGGCGTCGTAAACGAAGGCCTAAAGAACGGCTACCGACCCGCTGAAATGGCGGCGGCCCGAACGGGGATTCCACGCGGCGAACTCGGACCGCTCCCACGTTCCGGCAGGTCCCTGGATGCTGTTGATATCAAGGGCCACGCGACAGGGCAGGAACACGGGTGCGTCAAAGTCCACATCCCAGGTGAAGGAATCACCACGGACAGCACCGACGTCGGCGAGCGCCCGCGAAGCCAGGTACATTCCATGGGCGATGGAGCGGCGCATTCCCAACGCCTTTGCTGAAAGCACACTGAGGTGGATGGGATTGAAGTCGCCAGACACCGCGGCGTACGCCCTGCCAGTATCGACCCCCAGCTGCCACAACGCAGTGGGGTCCGGCGCAGTGAACCCGGCACGTACGGGCGCTGGGGAGGGTTTGTCGATCCCCGGCAGGAAAACTCCCTTCGCGAGGTAGGTGGAGACACCTCGCCAGCAGGTTTCCGCGGACCCGGTCCGTCGCACGTGGCTGACCACGTCCACTTGGGTACCGGCACGGTGTCCGCGCAGGTTTTCCACATGGGCCGTAATGTCCAGGGCGTCGGTGAAAAGCACCGGCGACCGCTGTTCCACACTGTTCCGAAGGTGGATCATCCCGAGCAGGGGAAGCGGAAAGTCGTCCCGGTTCATAACGCTCATGGCCAGGGGAAACGCGAGGGCGTGAATGAAACCTGCCGGCAGGACGTCACTGGCAGTTTCGCCGACGAGGTGCTGGTAGGCGGTCAGGTTCCCGACGTCCACAGTCACCCCGCGCACCTCGTGGCTCTCCTGCGGCAGGGCAGATCCGTCATGGGCCCCCAGCAGCCGCCGCCGCGCGGCCTGGGCGGCCGCGTTGACGTACAGCTTGGAAAGCGACGGCATCTCCCCCAGGATGACCGGCTGCGCGGGCGTCATGCCCCCACCAGGTTCTGCCCGCAGACCCGCAGCACTTCGCCGTTGATTCCCCCGGCGGCGTCACTGGCCAGGAACGCAATGGTTTCCGCCACGTCGCTTGGCAGCCCGCCCTGTTGCAGCGAGTTCAGGCGGCGGCCCATCTCCCGCAACGCAAAGGGTATGCGGGCCGTCATCTCGGTTTCGATGAACCCCGGCGCTACGGCGTTGACGGTTCCTCCATGGGCAGCGATCAGCGAAGCGGTGGCCCGGACCATTCCCATCACACCTGCCTTGGAAGCCGCATAGTTCGTCTGGCCGCGGTTGCCGGCAATGCCGCTGGTGGACGCGACGGAAACTATCCGGGGGGACGGACGGAAGTGCTCGGACGCGAGGAGCGCCTCGTTGATCCGGAGCTGTGCAGCGATATTGATGTCAATCACGGAACCCCAGCGCGACTGGTCCATGTTGGCAAGGAGTTTGTCCCTGGTGATGCCGGCGTTGTGGACCATGATGTCCAGGCGTCCGTGCCGCTGCACGGTGTGCTCCAGGATACGTTGCCCGGCATCCTGCCTGCTGATGTCCAGCTGGAGGGCAGTGCCTTTGACCTCATTGGCCACCTCAGCTAAATGGTCGCCCGCGGCAGGGATGTCCACCAGCACCAGAGCAGCGCCGTCACGGTGCAGGGTCCTTGCGATTGCAGCACCAATACCGCGGGCGGCTCCGGTAACGACGGCAACCTTTCCGGCCAACGGTTTTCCGAGGTCCGAGGGCAGTTCACCCG
This sequence comes from Arthrobacter sp. Ha26, assembly GCF_059091705.1. Lineage (NCBI taxonomy): Bacteria > Bacillati > Actinomycetota > Actinomycetes > Micrococcales > Micrococcaceae > Arthrobacter > Arthrobacter sp. Ha26. Next base: position 420,679 of record NZ_JBNHGX010000003.1, on the reverse strand, counting down.
CCGTGGTGGAGACGGTCAGGAACTGCCCGTCCACGAAGGCGGACCTGCCGGAGAGGAAGAACCTGACTGCCCCCAGGGTGCTGGGGCTTGTTGTCCCTACCTCCGGTGCCAGGAGCACGCCGTTGCCGGTGGCGCCGGCCCGCAGTTCCTTGGCGAGGGAGCGCAGGAACCCGTCCACTCCCTGCCGTGCGGCTGCCTGTGCCGGTGAGCCTGCGTCTGAGGCCCGCCGGGATACGGTAATGATCCGGCCTCCCGGTCCGAGGTCCCGGAGGGACGCGGCAGCGGCGAGGATGGGCTTTCCGAGGTCTTCGGGACGCTCCACCTCGTCCAGGACCAGGATGATGGCGCCGAGCCTCTCCCGCGGTACTGCATGCCGCCGGACGTCGAGGTCCCAGGACAGCAGCTCGGCCGCCAGGCTGTCGGCGCCCTCGGTGTCGCCCTGGACCACGATGGGCCCGGCGACCAGCGGCTGGCCGGGCTGGTACCGGCGCAGGACTGCGGGCCGCGGCAAACCGAGCTTCTTGGCTACGGTCCCGCCCACACTGTGGTTTACCAGTTGTGCATACGTGTCAGTCATTCGTGCCCCTACAGTGATTCGAGAATCGCGGCAACGCCCAGGCCGCCGGCCGCGCAGATCGAGACGAGGCCGCGTGCGGGTCGGCCTGCGTCTTTGCCCTTAGCGTGCAGTGTCTTGGCCAGTGAAGCGACGATCCTGCCCCCGGTGGCGGCGAACGGATGGCCGGCAGCCAGGGACGAGCCGTGTACGTTCAGGCGTGACCGGTCAATACTGCCAAAAGCGCCGTCCAGGCCGAGCCGGGTACGGCCAAAGTCCTCGTCCTCCCAGGCGGCGAGGATACTGAGGACGGTGGATGCGAAGGCTTCATGGATCTCGAAGAAGTCGATGTCCGCCAACGTAAGTCCCTGCCTGGCGAGCAGCCTCGGGACCGCGAAGACCGGTGCCATCAGCAGGCCGTCCTTGCCGTGCACAAAGTCCACGGCGGCAGCTTCAGCGTCTACGATGGCAGCCAGCTTGGGCAGGACCCGGGCGTCGGCCCACTCATCCGAGGCCAGCAGGACGGTGGAAGCGCCGTCGGTCAGCGGAGTGGAGTTACCGGCGGTCATGGTGGCGTCCGCGCCCAGGTTCTTCCCGAAGACCGGCTTCAGCCCGGCGAGCTTTTCCAGTGAGGTGTCCGGACGCAGGTTCCCGTCACGGGTCAGGCCCCGGTAAGGGGTCAGGAGGTCGTCGAAGAAACCTGTGTCGTACGCGGCAGCGAGGTTCCGGTGGCTGTTGAACGCAAGTTCGTCCTGCGCCTCACGGGAGACCTTCCACTGTGACGTAGTGAGCGCCTGGTGCTCCCCCATGGAGAGTCCAGTGCGGGGCTCGGACGTGCCGGGGGCCAGCGGAGCGAGGTCCTTGGGCCTCAGCCGGCTCAGGATCTGAAGCCGTTGCGGAATGCTCTTTGCCCTGTTCAGGTCAAGGATGACTTCGCGGAGTCCTTCGCTGACCACTACAGGCGCGTCAGAGGCGGAGTCCACGCCCCCGGCGATTCCCGAATCGATCTGGCCCAGCTTGATTTTGTTGGACAGGCCCACAACGGTCTCCAGCCCGGTGGCGCAGGCCTGCTGGAGGTCATAGGCCGGCGTCTCCGGTGACAAGGCGGAGCCCAGGACCGCTTCGCGGGTGAGGTTGAAGTCCCTGGAGTGCTTGAGTACGGCACCTGCCGCCACTTCCCCCAGCCGCTCGTCCTGCAGGCCAAAGCGTGCGATCAGCCCGTCCAGCGCCGCCGTCAGCATGTCCTGGTTGGAGGACTTGGCGTAGGCCCCGCCGGCCCGCGCGAACGGGATCCTGTTCCCACCAACGATGACTGCCCGGCGCAATCCGGGGGCGGTGCCTCCAGCGGGAGTGCGGGATTCGTCAGGTCCGGTAGTGGATTGTCCGTCAATGGACATGGGTGTCTCCTCGGGTCACGTGCGGTTACCGATACCCAGCGTACCTGATACGCTGGGTATCGTGAACATCCAGCAGACCGGCACCTCTTCCGCGCCCGCCGCCATCCCTGGCGACGGCCGCTCGTCACGCTGGCAGAGCCACCGCGAGGAACGCCGGCGGGAGCTGATCAAGTCCGCCCGCCGGGCCGTCCATGCTTTGGGGAGTGACGCATCCATGGAAGACATTGCTGCCGCCGCCGGCACCTCCAAGTCCGTTTTCTACCGCTACTTCGGAGACAAAGCCGGGCTGCAGCAGGCGGTGGGCGAAGTAGTCCTCGGCCAGATGCAGCGCCGGATCCGCGAGGCCGCGCAGAGCGCGGACACCCCCCGTGAAGGACTCCTGGCGATGGTTACCGCCTACCTGCAGATGGCCAGCACAAGCCCGAATGTCTACACCTTTGTCACCCGCCAGGCCTACGACGCGGACAGCAGCCAGGACGCGGCAGCAGGATCCGCTGCCCTGGGCCACTTCTTTGATGCCGTCGCCGAAATGATCGCTACCCCCATGCGCTCCCATCTCGGGGACGGCAAGGAAGCCGTCATTGGGTACTGGCCCAAAGCCGCCATCGGGATGGTGAGGAATGCCGGCGAGCAGTGGCTCAATACCCCGGCCTCCCCTGCCAAGCCTGGGCAGGAAGCGATGGCCCGGCAGATCACCGACTGGCTGTGCGTCGGCATCGCCCCCGAACTGCCGCCGTCCGCCCGGACGTGAGGCTTCCCCGGCACCCCCGACTTCTACCGCAGCAGCAACTACCCGCAGCACTACCCATCTGTCAGCACCAACAAAGGACTACGACATGACTGAACTTGTGGACCGTCCCGCCGGAAGAAGGCAGCGCCCCGGCACAACGGCAACTACTGCCTCCGCGGCACCTGAAGCACTGCCCGCCGTCGACGTCGACGTGCTGGGTGAGCAGCTCCTGGGCAAGTGGGCGGCGATCCGGCGCCAGGCGAGGGAGCTTGCCGCACGCCCCCAGCTGCACAAGATCGAGGGGCTCACGCACACCGAGCACCGCGCCCGGGTGTCCGGGCAGCTGAAGTACCTGGTGGAGAACGAGGCGGTGCACCGCGCCTTCCCCCAGTCCCTGGGCGGATCCGATGACCACGGCGGAAACATTGCAGGCTTCGAGGAACTGGTAGTGGCGGATCCTTCGCTGCAGATCAAGGCCGGCGTCCAGTGGGGTCTCTTCGGTTCCGCCGTGATGCACCTCGGCACTGACAGGCACCATGCGAAGTGGCTCCCGGGCATCATGAGCCTGGACATCCCCGGTTGCTTTGCGATGACCGAAACCGGACACGGATCAGACGTGGCCAGCATCGCCACCACCGCCACGTACGACCCTGCAACTGAGGAATTCGTGGTGCACACGCCGTTCCGCGCCGCGTGGAAGGACTACATCGGCAACGCGGCCATTGACGGCCTGGGCGCGGTAGTGTTCGCGCAGCTGGTTACCGGTGGCGTCAACCACGGGGTCCACGCGTTCTATGTAGACCTTCGCGACCCGGAGACCAGGGAGTTCCTGCCCGGCATCGGCGGCGAGGACGACGGCATCAAGGGCGGGCTCAACGGGGTAGACAACGGCCGGCTGCACTTCACCAACGTGCGCATCCCCCGGACAAACCTGTTGAACCGCTACGGGAACGTCGAGGCCGACGGGACCTACAGCTCCCCCATCGCCAGCCCGGGCCGCCGCTTCTTCACCATGCTGGGCACCCTGGTGCAGGGCCGCGTCTCCCTGGACGGCGCTGCCGTGGCAGCCTCCAAGGTGGCGCTGAAGGCTGCCGTTCAATACGCCACCGAACGCCGACAGTTCAACGCCTCCTCCCACACCGAGGAGGAAGTGCTGCTGGATTACCAGCGCCACCAGAAACGCCTGTTCACCAGGCTGGCCACCACCTACGCGGCCAGCTTCGCCCACGAGCAGCTGCTGCAGAAATTCGACGACGTCTTTTCCGGCGCCCACGACACCGATGAAGACCGACAGGACCTCGAAACCCTCGCTGCCGCGCTGAAGCCGCTCAGCACCTGGCACGCGCTGGACACCCTGCAGGAATGCCGTGAAGCCTGCGGCGGCGCCGGTTTCCTCATTGAGAACCGCTTCGCGTCCCTGCGGGCAGACCTTGACGTCTACGCCACCTTTGAAGGTGACAACACCGTTTTGCTGCAGCTCGTGGCCAAGCGCCTCCTGGCGGACTACGCCAAGGAATTCCGCTCCGTCGACTTCGGCGTGCTGGCCCGGTACGTGGTGGGCCAGGCCACCGGGGCGGCCATCCACCGCACCGGGCTGCGGCAGGTGGCCCAGTTCGTCGCTGACACCGGATCAGTGCAGAAGGCCGCCATGGCCCTGCGCGACGAGGAAGGCCAGCGCGCGCTGCTCACCGACCGGGTGCAGACCATGGTGGCCGAGGCCGCCACGGCTCTGAAAGGCACAGGGCGGTTATCACAGGGGAAGGGTGCGGCCCTGTTCAACCGGCACCAGAACGAACTGATCGACGCCGCGCAGGCCCATGCCGAACTGCTCCAGTGGGAGGCGTTCACCGACGCGCTCCGCGATGTTGCTGACCCCGGGACCAGGGCCGTCCTGACCTGGGTGCGGGACCTGTTCGGCCTGTCCCTGATCGAGAAGAACCTGTCCTGGTACCTCATGAACGGCCGCCTCTCGATGCAGCGGGGCCGCACGGTGGGCGAGTACATCAACAGGCTGCTGGTGAAGATCCGTCCGCATGCCCTGGACCTGGTGGACGCCTTTGGCTACGGCGAAGAGCACGTCCGCGCAGCCATCGCCACCGGCGCTGAGAAGGAACGGCAGGACCAGGCGCGCGCCTACTTCCGTGGCCAGCGGGCGAGCGGCAAGGCACCGGTGGACGAGAAGGTCCTGCTGGCGCGTACCGCCGGCCACCGGAACTAAGCGTCCCCGACAGCATTAACGACGACGGCGCCACCCACCTCGCAAGGTGGGCGGCGCCGTCGTCGTCATATGCTTGGCGGTACGGCTAGCCCTGCGCAGGCAGCACAGAGCGGTACACCTCAAGCGTGGTCTCCGTGATGGATTCCCAGGAGAAGTGCTTTTCCGCGCGCTCCCGGCCCGCCTGCCCCATGGCGCGGGCGCGGTCGGGATCAGAGACCACCTCGGTGAGGGCGGCAGCAAACTCCGTGACGAACTTTTCCGGGTCGAGGGGTGTACCGGTGCCGTCGGTGACCTGCTCCAGGTCCACCAGCAGGCCCGTCTGGCCGTGCTCCACCACCTCCGGGATGCCGCCGGTGGCGCTGGCCACCACGGCGGCACCGCAAGCCATGGCTTCGAGGTTCACGATGCCCAGCGGTTCGTAGATGGACGGGCAGGCGAAGGCGGTGGCGTGACTGAGCACCTGGATCAGTTCGTGGCGGGGCAGCATGCGCTCGATGAGCACCACGCCGGTGCGCTCGCGCTGCAGGTCTTCAATCAGGCGGGCTGTTTCGGCAGCGAGCTCGGGGGTGTCTGCGGCGCCCAGGCACAGGACCAGCTGGACGTCGGCGGGAAGCTTCGCTGCCGCGCGCAGGAGGTAGGGGACGCCCTTCTGGCGGGTGTTCCGGCCCACGAACACGACGCTCGGCTTGCCCGGGTCGATGCCCAGCGCGCGCACGGCGTCGTCATTCTCGTCACGTTGCCACATCTCGACGTCGATGCCGTTGTGGACCACGCGTACCTTGGCTGGATCAACGTTGGGGTAGCTGCGCAGGATGTCCTGCCGCATGCCCTCCGAGACCGCGATGATGGCGGCCGCTGCCTCGTAGGCGGTCTTTTCCACCCAGGACGAAAGGGCGTACCCGCCGCCGAGCTGTTCGGCCTTCCAAGGGCGCAGCGGCTCGAGGCTGTGGGCGCTGAGGACGTGCGGAATGCCGTGGAGCAAGGAGGCGAGGTGGCCCGCCATGTTGGCGTACCAGGTGTGCGAATGGACCAGGTCCGCGCCTTCGATGTCCGGGACGATGCGCAGGTCCACGCCCAGGGTCTGCACTGCGGCGTTGGCTGAGCCAAGGTCTTCCGGCACGGCGTAGGACGTCACCGCCGCCCCATGATAGTCGGCGTCGCGCGGAGCCCCAAATGCCCGAACGTGCAGGTCAACGTGCTTACTAAGCACCCTGCTCAATTCGGCTACGTGGACTCCGGCGCCTCCATAGATTTCCGGCGGAAACTCTTTAGTCACAATGTCTATTCGCACAAGACCCAAGGTAGTCCTTCACGCATAACTGTTCTAGTGTGAAGGAGTCCGGGCATGCCGGACTGTCTTGGGGAGTTACGAAGGCGTACAGGAGCGACCACTATGCCGTTGAACAAAAGAGTCCTGGCCATTGTCCTCGCCGGCGGCGAGGGAAACAGGCTGATGCCGCTGACGGCAGACCGCGCGAAACCGGCGGTACCCTTCGCCGGAAGTTACCGGCTGATCGATTTCGCCCTGTCCAACCTGGTGAATTCCCGCTACCTGCAGATCGTTGTGCTCACCCAGTACAAGTCGCACAGCCTTGACCGCCACATCTCCGAGACCTGGCGCATGTCCACTCAGCTTGGCAACTACGTGGCCTCGGTACCGGCCCAGCAGCGCGTGGGCAAGAGCTGGTTCCTGGGCAGTGCCAACGCCATCTACCAGTCGCTGAACCTGATCCACGATGCCAACCCGGACATCGTTGTGGTGGTCGGCGCCGACCACGTCTACCGGATGGACTTCGCCCAGATGGTGGCCCAGCACGTGAACAGCGGAGCCAAGGCAACGGTCGCCGCCGTGCGGCAGCCCCTGCACATGGCCGACCAGTTCGGCGTGATCGAAGTGGACCAGAACGATCCCCAGAAGATCGCCGCCTTCGTGGAAAAACCGTCCAGCACGCCGGGCCTGGCGGCGGACCCGTCGCAGTTCCTGGCCTCCATGGGCAACTACGTGTTCGACGCCGACGCCCTGGTGGCGGCGCTGCACGTGGACGCCGAGCGGCTGGACACCAAGCACGACATGGGCGGTGACATCATCCCCTACTTCGTAAACCAGGGCGAGGCCGGTGTCTACGACTTCACGCTGAACGACATCCCCGGCTCCACGGAGCGTGACCGCACCTACTGGCGCGATGTGGGCACCATCGACTCCTTCTACGACGCCCACATGGACCTGATCTCCCCGCTGCCGGTCTTCAACCTCTACAACTCCGAATGGCCCATCTACACCCGGCAGAGCATTTCGCCGCCGGCCAAGTTCGTCCGAGGCCAGAACAACACGGTAGGTACCGCCCTGGACTCGATTGTTTCCAGCGGCGTGGTGATTTCCGGGGCCGTGGTGGAGGGCTCCGTCCTGTCCAACGACGTGTTTGTGGGAACCAGCAGCCGCGTGGTCGACTCCGTCCTGATGGATAAGGTGTACGTCGGCGAGGGCGCCGTCATCCACCGGGCCATTCTCGATAAGAACGTCAAGGTGCCCTCGGGTGCGGCGATCGGGCTGGATGCCGACCTGGACCGTGCCCGCGGTTTCAAGGTCACGGATTCCGGCATTACTGTGCTGTCCAAGGGCCAGCAGGTGCCGGAACCCGGTGACCAGGAGCGGCGGCTGGCGGCCGCAAACCTCCACCTCGTGCCCAACGCTGTGAAGGCAGCGGCTGCGCTTTACCCCGAGGTCCGGGAGTCCGTGGACAAAGTAGCCGAGACGCATGCTGCGGCAGCAGCGGAGGCCGTGCCGGGAGCACGTATTTCCTGAACCCTTCCTTGTGTTTACTCCTCCGCGGCCCCCGTTTACGGTGGGGGCTGCGGGGAGGAGCAGGCTGTAAAATCAGTACAGTGAACTCCCCCGATCTGACGCCTGAGGAAATCCAGGCCTGCCTCAAGGTCCTCAACACCATCCACGCCTACGACGAGGAACACCCGGACTACGTCTCCGTGCGCCGCGCCACCGGCAAGATGTTCAAGGCCGTCAAGAGGCACAGGCGGGTCACCAAACGGGACTCGATCTCCGAAGCCGACCGGGCGGTCATCGCCCTGACGGCCACCGCCGCGCCGGACCGGATCGACGATGAAACCCGCGGGAACAAACTTGCTTCATCCACCACGGGCAACGTTGCAGGCCACCTCATTAGGTCCCGCCCCTGCTACATCTGCAAGCAGCACTACACCCAGGTGGACGCTTTCTACCACCAGCTCTGCCCCGAATGCGCCGCATTCAACCACGCCAAACGTGATGCCCGGACGGACCTCACCGGCCGCCGCGCCCTGCTCACCGGCGGCCGCGCCAAGATCGGTATGTACATCGCACTCCGGCTGCTGCGCGACGGCGCCCACACCACCATCACCACCCGGTTCCCCAAGGACGCCGCCCGCCGCTTCGCCGCGATGGAGGACAGCGGTGAGTGGCTGCACCGGCTCCGGATCGTGGGCATCGACCTGCGTGACCCCGCCCAGGTCATGGCATTGACTGATTCACTCAACGAGGCCGGCCCGCTGGACATCATCATTAACAACGCCGCGCAGACCGTGCGCCGCTCCGGCAATGCCTACAAGCCCCTGGTAGACGCCGAGGACGAGCCGCTGCCGGCCGCCCTCGAGCCCGCCAACGGCGGCCCCGAGCTGGTGACCTTCGGGCACGCGCACGACAAGCACCCGCTGGCCCTGGCCAGCAGCGTCACCGAGCATCCCGTCCTCGCCGGTGACGCCATCACCTCGCTGGCGCTGTCCACCGGTTCGGCTTCACTGGAGCGGATCGCTTCCGGGACAGCGATCGACGCCGGCGGGCTGGTGCCGGACCTGGCCACCATCAACAGCTGGACCCAGGTGGTGGACGAGGTGGATCCGCTGGAAATGCTCGAGGTCCAGCTCTGCAACGTCACAGCCCCGTTCCTGCTGGTGAGCCGGCTGCGGCAGGCCATGAAGCTGTCCACGGCGCGGCGGAAGTACATCGTGAACGTGTCGGCCATGGAAGGCCAGTTTTCCCGGGCCTACAAGGGCCCTGGCCACCCGCACACGAACATGGCAAAGGCTGCGCTGAACATGATGACCCGCACCAGCGCCCAGGAGATGCTGGACGCCGACGGCATCCTGATGACAGCGGTGGATACCGGCTGGATCACGGATGAACGTCCGCACTTCACCAAGGTCCGGCTTATGGAGGAAGGCTTCCACGCGCCCCTGGACCTGGTGGACGGAGCCGCCCGCGTCTATGACCCGATCGTGATGGGCGAGAACGGCGAGGACCAGTACGGGGTGTTCCTCAAGGACTACAAGCCCAGCCCCTGGTAGACCCAGCTCAACGGCGCAGCCGAATCCTCACCGGAGTAAGCCGCCCCGAAATGCGCGCGGTCAGGCGAGCTGGGTGATCTCCACGCTGACACTGAGCGCCGATCCGCCGCCGCCGGACAGGATGCCCTTCAGCGGGGGCACGTCACGGTAGTCGCGGCCCCGGGCCACGGTGACATGGAAATCCCCCGCAGGCTTGTGGTTGGTGGGGTCCCAGCTCCGCCAGTCACCGTCCCACCACTCCAGCCAAGCGTGCGACTGCCCGGACACGGTCTCGCCAATGCCCGCACTGGACCGTGGGTGCAGGTAGCCCGACACGTACCGGGCCGGGATGCCGCAGCTGCGCAGCGAGCCGATGGCCAGGTGCGCAAGGTCCTGGCACACACCCTTGCGCTGGCCCCAGGCCTCCTCGGCATTGGTGGTAACGGCGGTGGAGCCGGACATGTACGTCATCTCCCCGCGCATCCACTCAAAGACCGCCATAGCGGCCTCGTGCGGGTTCTTCCCGGCCACGACCCCGGGAATGATGCCCAGGACCTCGTCCCCGGGGCCGCTCAGCCGGGACTGGGGCAGCCAGTCGCTGAAGGTGTTGAGCGTCTCGGGCGAGGCCAGGACGTCCCAGCCCGCGATGTCCGAGTCGGATGGGATCTTCTCGGCCCGGTGCACCTCCACCGTGATGTTGGAGACAACTTCGAGGTGCTCATGCGGCATCTGCATGTCGAAGGCGGTGACCCTGGTCCCCCAGTAGTCCCGGTAGGTGCTCACGGCCGCCTGGGACGGGGACACCTTGACCACCGATTCCAGCACCACCTGCTGGGAGTCGGTGAGCGGCGTCATCCGGGCCTCGTTGTAGGACAGGGTGACGCGCTTGTTGTACTTGTAAGCCGTCTTGTGAACGATGCTCAGCCGGGTCATGAAACTTCTCCCACCCAGGCCAGTTCGTCCGCCTGATTGAAGTACTTACGGGAAATGGCGTCCGAGGCCTGGGATACTGCCTTCTGCACCCGCTCCATGTGTTCGGGCAGCTCGGACATGAGGTCGTCCGTGCGGTGGAACTCAAGGAAGGTGCGGGCCTGCCCAACAATCCTGCGGGCGTCATTAATGAAGCCCACCCGCTGGGCGGAGGGATCAAGTTTCGCCAGGCACTCGTCAGCGTCGCGCAGGGCATACACGATGGACCGCGGGAACAGGCGGTCCAGCAGCAGGAACTCGGCCGCGTGCTGGTCGCCAAAGGCCGCGCGGCGGGTGCGCAGGAAGGACTCGTAGGCTCCGGCGCACCGGAGCATGTTGACCCAGGACATGCCTGCGGACAGGACGTCGCGGGTGGAGAGCATACGGGCGGTCATGTCAGCGCGCTCCAGCGAGCGTCCCAGAACGAGGAACAGCCAGCTCTCGTCATGGCTCACCGTGGTGTCGGCGAGGCCGCTGACCATGGCGGTGCGTTCCAGGGTCCAGTTGCAGAAGCGGTAGGTGCCCACCACGTCCTTGCGGTGCTGGCTCAGCCCGTAATACGTGGTGTTCAGGCTCTCCCACAGACCGGACGAAACAGTTTCCCTGGCGCGGCGGGCGTTCTCACGGGCGGCACCGAGCGATCCCGCGATGGAGGTGGCGCTGGTCTTGTCATAGGCCAGGGCGTGCAGCAGCTCCGGCAGGCCGAAGTCCTCGCTTTGCGGGCGCGCGCCCATCACCGCCAGCAGCTCCTGGGCCACGCTCTTGCGTTCCTCCATGGGAAGGTGGTTCAGGCGTTCCAGGTGTACGTCGAGGATACGGGCGGTGCCGTCGGCCCGCTCCACATACCGGCCGATCCAGAAAAGGGACTCGGCAATACGGCTAAGCATTCGCGGTTACCTCCTGCGGGTCCGAAACTGTCAAAGAGATGTGCTGGACGACAGCGGGCCTCATTGCTGCTGCTCCGACTGGCGGTCGCGCCAGTTGCTTTCCACCGGCCACACGGACACCCGTTCGCGGATGGAGACGGAGGGCCGCGGCACGGTTTCCACCGGCACCTGGGGCGAATCGGCCAGGACCCAGGTGTCCTTGGAGCCGCCGCCCTGGCTCGAGTTGACGATCAGCGAGCCTTCTTTCAGGGCCACGCGGGTGAGGCCGCCGGGCAGCACCCAGACGTTGTCGCCGTCGTTCACTGCGAAGGGGCGCAGGTCCACATGCCGGGGTCCGAACTTGTCGCCGCTCAGGGTAGGCACCGTCGAGAGCTGGAGCACGGGCTGTGCAATCCAGCCGCGGGGGTCCGCGATGACCCGCTGGCGGAGGGCATCCAGTTCGTCCTTCGAGGCGTCCGGCCCAATCACCAGGCCCTTGCCGCCTGAACCGTCTACGGGCTTGACCACCAGCTCGGAGAGGTTGTCCAGCGTGAACTCGCGCGCTTCCTTCTCCTCGAGGCGGTAGGTGTCCACGTTGGCGATAATGGGCTCCTCGCTGAGGTAGTAGCGGATCAGGTCAGGGACGTAACTGTAGACCAGTTTGTCGTCGGCCACGCCATTGCCCACGGCGTTGGCGATGGTCACCCCGCCTGCCCGGGCGGCGTTGACGAGTCCGGGGCAGCCCAGCATGGAATCGGCGCGGAACTGCAGCGGGTCAAGGAAGTCGTCGTCGATCCGCTTGTAGATGACGTCCACGCGCTGCTCGCCGGCGGTGGTGCGCATGTACACCCGGTTGCCGCGGCAGATGAGGTCGCGGCCCTCCACGAGTTCAACGCCCATCAGGCCGGCCAGCAGGGTGTGCTCGAAGTAGGCGCTGTTGAACACGCCGGGAGTGAGGACGACGACGGTGGGATCGTCGACGCCCGCGGGCGCGGTTTTGCGCAGGGCCGAGAGGAGCCGGCGCGGGTACTCCTCCACCGGGCGGATGAGCTGCTGGCCGAAGGCTTCGGGCAGGCCCTTGGCCATGGCCCGCCGGTTCTCCAGCACGTAGCTCACGCCGGACGGGACGCGCACGTTGTCCTCCAGCACCCGGAAGGTGCCGGCGGCATCACGGACCACGTCGATGCCGGAGATGTGGACCCGGACTCCGCCAGCAGGCTCGAAGCCGTGCACCTGGCGGTGGAAGTGCGCGCTGGTGGTCACAAGTTGGCGGGGGATCACGCCGTCGGAGACCACCGTCATCTTGTCGTACACGTCGTTGAGGAAGGCCTCGAGTGCGCGCACCCGCTGGGCTACGCCGCGCTCCATCACATCCCATTCCGCAGCGGGAATCACCCTGGGGACGATATCGAGGGGGAACGGGCGCTCCTCACCGGCGAAATCAAAGGTGACACCACGGTCCAGGAAGGTGCGGGCCATCGAGTCCGCGCGCGCGCTGACATCGGCCAACGAGAGCTTGCGCAAAGCGTCCGCCACCTGCTCATAGGAGCCGCGGGCCTGCTGCCCGGGGGCGAACATCTCGTCGTAGGCTCCGGTCCGGCCGGCGGCCGCGGAGTAATCCTGGAATAGGTCTGACATGTCCACAAGCCAACCATCTTTTTGTTTCGAATTCATTACTGCCATCCATTCTGGCGTGTTGGCGGACGCAGCCGGGTTCGTGGATTCCGCAGCTTATCCGGCACAGTAGGTGAGTGCCAGTCAGCAGAAGCCTCCCAGCTCCGGGTCCGGGCGTTCCCGAACGCGCTGACCGGCTGGTCCCGGGCCTCGCCACGGCAGCCGTTGCGCTGGCCGCAGCCTTCCTCGTCCACCGGATGGTTCCCGTCCTTCCCGCCATGACCCTGGCCGTCGTCCTGGGCGTCCTGGCCGCCAACCTGCCGGGCACCGGCGCCTGGACCGCGGGGAGGGGCCGGCCGGGGCTGGACTTTGCCGGGAAGCACCTGATGCGCGGCGGGATCATCATGCTGGGCCTGAAGGTGAGCATCATGGACGTGCTGGGGCTGGGCTGGCTTGCCCTGGTCCTGATCGCCGGCGTGGTGGCGGCCAGCTTCGGTGGAACCTACCTGATCTCCCGGCTGTTCCGGCTGCCGCCGGTCACGTCGCTCCTGGTGGCCACAGGGTTCTCGATCTGTGGCGCCTCGGCGATCGGTGCCATGGCCGCCGTCCGGCGGATCAGGCACGTGGAAACAGTCCTCCCGGTGGCCCTGGTGACCCTGTGCGGAACGCTCGCCATCGGCGTCCTGCCCCTGCTCGTCCATCCCCTGAAACTCTCCGCGCCCGCGTTCGGCGCCTGGACCGGCGCTTCGGTACATGACGTCGGCCAGGTGGTGGCCACCGCGCAGACTGCCGGGACGGCGGCACTTGGGATCGCCGTCGTCGTAAAACTTACCCGCGTGCTGCTCCTGGCGCCCGTGGCCGCCATAGCCGGCGGGCACCAGCGGTGGGCAGGCCGGGGCGGCGCAGGCACAAACGGAAGGGCAGCCGACGGGGGCGCGCAGGCGAAGCTGCCGCCGGTGGTTCCGCTGTTTGTCCTGGGCTTCATGGCCATGGTGGGCCTGCGGTCCACCGGTTGGCTGAGCGACGGGTGGCTGGAGGCAGGGGCGGCGCTGCAGGACATCCTGCTGGGCGCGGCCCTGTTCGGGCTGGGATCGGCGGTGCGCATCCGCACCCTGTTGCACACGGGTGGCCGGGCGCTCCTGGCAGCCCTTGCATCCTGGCTCCTGATCGCCCTGCTGGGGCTGGGTGCCGCCCTGGTGATCACGGCGTGATCTTGGACACCTGCCCCGTGATTAGATAGCTGGGTGCCACATGAAAATCTGCAGCGCGATGAGGCCGCCGCCCGGTCAACCCTGATCAGCACCACCAGTTACGACGTTTCACTGGACCTGCGGCAGGCAGCGGATCCGGAAGTGGCAGGCTACCCCACCCGCAGCGTCATTGACTTCACCGCGCAACCCGGAGCCTCGACCTTCCTGGACTTCATCGGCAGCGGCGTGCACAGCGTGTTCCTGAACGGCAAGGGACTTCGGGTGCAGGACGTGGTGGACGGGGCCAGGATCCGGCTGGACAACCTTCAGGCGGAGAACCAGGTGACCGTCACCGGAACAGCCCTCTACAGCCGCTCCGGCGAGGGAATGCACCGCTTCGTGGACCCTGCGGACGGGCAGTGCTACCTCTACACCCAGTACGAGCCGGCGGACGCACGCCGGGTCTTCGCCAACTTCGAACAACCCGACCTGAAGGCCGCTTACACCTTCCACGTGATGGCGCCGGCTCACTGGCAGGTGGACTCCAACGGAGCGGAGGTCAACCGCACGCTGCTCACCAGCGATCCCGCCACGGCCCGCTGGGACTTCGCCGCCACCGAGCCGATGTCCACCTACATCACCACCGTCCTTGCCGGGCCCTACTTCAAGGCGGAGGACCGCTGGCAGGCAACGCTCGAGGACGGAACAGGCCTGGACGTCCCGCTCGCCCTGTATTGCCGGGCCTCCATGGCAGATTCCTTCGACACCGGCGAGCTCTTCCGGCTGACCAAGCAGGGGCTGGACTTCTTCAACCGGCTCTTCGCCTACCCGTACCCGTGGGGCAAGTACGCCCAGGCGTTTGTGCCCGAATACAACCTCGGCGCCATGGAAAACCCCGGGCTGGTCACCTTCACCGAAAGCTACGTCTTCACCTCCCGCGCCACCGATGCCCAGTACCAGGCGCGGGCCAATACGCTGATGCACGAGATGGCGCACATGTGGTTCGGCGACCTGGTGACCATGCAGTGGTGGGACGACCTGTGGCTCAAGGAATCCTTCGCGGACTACATGGGCACGCTGGGCGTGGACCGGGCTACGGACTGGGACACCGCCTGGGTCAACTTCGCCAACAAACGCAAGGCGTGGGCCTATGTGCAGGACCAGCTGCCCACCACCCACCCGATTGTGGCGGACATCCCGGACCTCGAGGCAGCCAAGCAGAACTTCGACGGCATCACCTACGCCAAGGGCGCGTCCGTACTCAAACAGCTGGTGGCCTACGTGGGCTTCGAGGCCTTCATTGCCGGCTCCCGCGAGTACTTCCGCCAGCACGCCTACGGCAACACCTCCCTGGCCGACCTGCTGGCGGCGCTCCGTGCCGCCTCCGGGCGGGACCTGGCCGGCTGGGCGCAGCACTGGCTGCAGACCTCGGGAATTTCCACCCTGTCGCTGGACTTCGAGGCTGCGGACGACGCCGGCACCCTGGGCCGGGTAGTCATCGTCCAGGAGGCCACGGATCCCGTGACGGGACGGCAGGAGCTCCGGCCGCACCGGCTGCGGGTAGGCTCCTACGACTTGGACGCCGACAACGCCCTGGTGCGGACCGGAAGTTTCGAAACAGACGTGGCCGGTGCACGGACGGAACTCCCCCAGCTCGCCGGCCGGCCCCGCCCCGCGTTCCTGCTCGTCAACGACGACGACCTCACCTACGCCAAGGTCCGGCTGGACCCGGCATCCGAAGCAGCAGTGCGGGCCTCCCTGGACCGGATCGCAGACCCAATGGCCCGAGCCCTCTGCTGGACGGCATTATGGAACTCGGCGCGCGATGGCGAGAGCCCGGCGTCCCGCTATGTGGAGGCAGTGGCCGCGTTCGGTCCGGCTGAAACCGGAATCGGAGTGCTGCTGAACATCCTCGACAACGCAAGCACCGCCGTCGAACGCTACACCACGGTCCAGGAACGAGCAGCCGTCCGCGCTTCCTTCCTGGCCACCGCAGCCGCTGAACTGGACCGGGCACAGCCGGGCTCCGATCAACAGCTGGCCTGGGCACGGACCCTGGCGACACTCAGCAGGCAGGACGACGCCATGCTGCCCCGGCTCAAAGGACTCTTGGACGGGGCCGCGCCGGTGGAAGGCCTGGCGGTGGACCCTGAGCTGCGCTGGCACCTGTGGCATGCCCTGGCGGCGAACGGCCGGGCAACGGTTGCGGAGCTGGACGCCGAGCTGGCCCGCGACACCACAGCCTCGGGACGGGCCGGGCACGCCACAGCGCTCGCTGCCCGCCCGGACCCGGACGTCAAGGCAGCCGCATGGAACGCGGCGGTCCATGGAAATGAACTGTCCAACCAGCTGCTCACTGCCACCATCAGCGGGTTCATGACCTCCCCGCCGGACCTGCTGGCACTATATCTGGAGCCGTACTTCGACTGCCTGCGCAGCGTCTGGGAAGGGCGGAGCATCGAGATCGCGGGCCGGATCGTCCGGGGCCTGTATCCTTTGGCGCAGGACCTTGCAGAAGGCGCGGAGCCGGCCCGTCATCCGGTGGTGCGGCGGACCGACAAGTGGCTGGAATCCAACGCCGACGCTCCCCCGGCGCTGCGCAGGATCATCATCGAGCAGCGCAGCCACTTGCTGCGGGCACTCACGGCGCAGTCCGCGCGGTAACAGCCCCATGTACGGCGCTGCGCGGTGAGGTCCAGGCCCAGCGCGCAGGGGCAGTCCGTGCTCAGCGAAACCGGGGGTCAGTGCGCACGTACGTACGGGATGGGACTCAGGGAACCCGGTGCAGCCACCCGTCCGTGCCGAACTTCGAGTCCACGCGCTCGCGGGCCATGGCCAGTTCAGCGTCTGTCAGTTCGGATGGCGTGGCGGCATACCGCTCGGCGAAGACTTCCATCATGGCGGAGATGATGTCGGTGCGGGCCAAGCCGGTCTGGCGGCGGAGCGGATCCACCCTTTTCTTGGCGCTGCGTGTTCCCTTGTCCGAGAGCTTTTCCTTGCCGATGCGGAGCACTTCCACCATCTTGTCTGCGTCGATGTCGTAGCTCATGGTGACGTGGTGCAGCATTCCCCCGTTGGCCAGGCGTTTCTGGGCAGCCCCGCCGATTTTGCCCTGCTCGGTGGCGATATCGTTCAGCGGCACGTAGAACGCCGTGATGCCCAGTTTCTCCAGCGCGGCCATCACCCACGCGTCGAGGAAGGGGTAGGAATCGGCGAAGCTCAGGCCATCCACCAGGGTCTGCGGCAGGTACAGGGAGTACGTGATGCAGTTGCCCGCCTCCATGAACATCGCTCCGCCGCCGCTGATCCGGCGGACAACCTTGATGCCGTGCTTCGCCACGCCATCGGGGTCGATCTCGTTGCGGTAGGACTGGAAGCTGCCAATGACGGTGGATGGCTCCTGCCAGTCCCAGAACCGGAGGGTGGGGTTGCGGCGGCCGGCGCCCACCTCCTCGGTAAGCACCTCATCCAGGGCCACATTGATTTCGGTGGGCAGGACGGTGGGCGCGATGAGGTTCCAGTGGTGGTCCGCCCAGGACGTGGCCTTGGCCAGGGCGCGCCGGACTGCGATGGCCACCGCGTCGGCAGAGAAGCCGAACAGGGCGGCGTCGGGAGGCAGCGAAGCCAGGACGACGGCGGCAAGCTCGGACGCCGTCGTGCCCTCCGGCAGTCCAGTGAGCCCGCGGTTGATGTCCAGCAGTGCCTCGTCCGGCTCGAGGAAAAAGTCCCCGCTGAGGGAGACGTTGGCCAGCCGGCCGTCCGCGACGTCCAGGTCCACCACCACCAGCTTGCCGCCCGGGACTTTGTACTCACCATGCCGGCGGGACGCGGAATCGGCTGCTGGTGCTGGCGTGGGAGTCATGGCTTCCATCCTGCCCAGAAACCCGTCCGGCGCCAAGCCGGGCGCACAGCAGACGCGCGGCCGTTAACGCGAAAAGCCCGCACCGTTGCTGGTGCGGGCTTCCCTGTGAAGCTTTGGGGCGAGGTGGATTACTTCTTGCCGCCGAAGCCCTTGAAGCGAGCGTTGAAGCGCTCGACGCGGCCGGCGGAGTCCATGATGCGCTGCTTGCCCGTGTAGAACGGGTGGGACTCGGAGGAGATTTCGACGTCGATAACCGGGTAGGTGTTGCCGTCTTCCCACTCGATGGTCTTTGAGGAAGACACGGTGGACTTGGTCAGGAACTTGACGCCGGAAGCCAGGTCGTTGAAAACAACAGCTTCGTACTTCGGGTGGATATCAGACTTCATAATGGGACCTTTGTTCACACAACTGGATTTTGCCAGCTGTCAGGTATGAATGGGATGGCCGGGTTCCGCGCCGAAAGACCCGGGACGGCCAGCTATCAATCATAGCGGATAAGGAAGCTGCCAGCGAACAGCGGCTAGGCCTGGTTGAACTTTGGCTCGGGGACCTCGTCGCGGGGGCGCAGTTCCCAGAACGCCACAGCTGACGCGGCGGCCACGTTGAGGGAGTCAACCCCGTTGCGCATGGGGATTTTGACGGCGAGGTCGACGGCGGCAAGCGTCTCTGCGCTCATGCCTGCGCCTTCGGTGCCGAGCACCAGGGCCAGTTTCTCCGGGTTCCGCGCCGCGACCTTGTCCACATCCTGCGCATCATCGGTCAGCTCCAAGGCGGCCACAGTGAAGCCATGCGCCTTGAGTAAGTGCAGGTCCTGCGGCCAGTCGGTGAGCCGGGCCCACGGCACCTGGAAGACGGTGCCCATGCTCACGCGGACACTCCGGCGGTACAGGGGGTCTCCGCAGCGGGGGGAAACCAGGACGGCGTCGATCTCCAGGGCGGCGGCGGACCGGAAGATGGCGCCCACGTTGGTGGTGGTTGCAATGTGTTGAAGGCACTCAAGGGCGGTAAAACGTCGCCGGGGCTGGGCACGAAAAATCGCACAGCGTGCGGAAACCTGGATTTGCACCTATTCTTCGTCCGCCTCTGGCAGCTTTTCCAGAGCCTTGCCTGTCAGTTTGGCTGCTGCATACCCAGCGGGGAGCCCACCGCCAGCATCCAGGCCGAGGGCATCAACTATCGCCTTGAGCTCGGGGCAGTCGGTTCCAAGATGCAGAAGGGTGTTACTGACGTAGAGCATCACGATGAGTCCGACGGTCCACACGATGACGCGCCGATCTGCCAGCGAGAGAGTTCGAACTGCTGGTGACTGCTCGATGGACGCTGCAAGGTCGGGATGGGTTTCGAAGAATTCGTCGGTCAGACCCTGGAGTTGCTGCTCGTCCAGTCGTTCCCTGAAGGTGGAGGCAGTTGCGAGGAGCCCTGAAAATGCCGGGTTATCCAGGGTAAAGGCTGTTTGCTTCGCCATGGTCAGGAGTGTGGTCTGGAACTGGTTCTCCTTTGCCCAGTCACCCAGGGCATTGAAAGAAGGAATCAAAT
The DNA here is from genome assembly GCF_059091705.1 of Arthrobacter sp. Ha26. Classification (NCBI taxonomy): domain Bacteria; kingdom Bacillati; phylum Actinomycetota; class Actinomycetes; order Micrococcales; family Micrococcaceae; genus Arthrobacter; species Arthrobacter sp. Ha26. The sequence goes on along the minus strand of NZ_JBNHGX010000003.1, from coordinate 401,430 downwards.
CCTTGAGCATCAGGTTGTGGGATTCAACGAGCATCTTACTAACGCTGTTGATGCCAGAGGAGTCGATCAGCAACTTATGGAATTCGGCCAGACGGTTCACGGGGTAGGCCATCTCCATTGCTGGCACGATGCTGTTTTGAAGTGTCGTCATGAGTGGTTCAATCGCCATCTTGCCGTAGTCAGGGAACATCTTGCTGAGGTCCGGCATCAAAGCGCTCATGTCAACGATGGGCGACTGATACAGACCGGCCAGAATGCTGCCAGCATTGACTTGCTCGAAGAACGCTGTGCTGGCGATCCGCTCCGCCTCACTTGAACTCATGATTCAAGCCTACTTACCAGGGCTGACAATTCCGGGCCGATCATTGCTTGCCCGGCACACTGCAGCCGTCCAGGTCGGTCGCAGACCGCATGAAGCCCACCCTCGGCCCACGAACGACGCGGCTCCCGGAACCTAAAACCGCGCGTGGGCACTCCTCCCAGTGCCGTGCCCCTTGTTCCGGTCTGCACCCTGACAGCGTCGACTCGGACTCAAGGACCTGCTCAGCCGCCGCGATTGCCCATATCCGGAGCTACACCGTTGGGTCGAAGGGGTCGACGATCACACCGTTTCCGAGGGCTCGCTCGGAGTTTCCGCTTCCGTCCATCCAGGCGAGGACATCGAACACGCGCAGGATGGGCACCTCGACCCCGAGCCCGGCGTCCTCGCGCAGGCGGATAAGTCGATTCCAGAGCGCATTGTTTTCGGCGCGGAACTCCTCGTGAAGTGGCTGCCACTGCCGGGATGCTCCGTTGAAGACGGCCGCGAGGATCACCTGGTCGATGATGGGAACCAGACGTGGCCGCTTGCGGGCCAGGAGCTTTGTCGCACGCGTCTGACCGATCTGAGGCAACGAAAGCAGCGCCGTATACAGGTCTCGGACCGGCGCGAACTCGGGCCCTTCCGTCGTATCCAGAGTGATGAAGTCGCGATCCGGGCCGATGTGCTCCAAGAGCACCTCAAACTCGCGGCGTCTGCCCTGGAGAAGGCCGACGGCCGCTCCCCCGCCGATGGGCGCAGACAGCAGGGAGCAGGCAACCAGGTCATCGGCCGTGAAGGTGTTGGTCGAGGCAGAACGCATCCCACTCGGGTCGAACGTATCCCAGCGGCCGCCACTGAATCCGCCGCGTGTCACGCCAAGAGGCGCAAAGTAGTGCCGGAGAACTTCCACGGCGCGGAATTCTGCGCCTGGCTCGAGGCTCGCTGTCAAGGTGATGGCCACAGCGACCATCATTCCACCCGCCGTGGTTCTTCGAGCTCAGGCAGGGCCCGTGAAGCGAAAAGCACCACCGCGAAAGTTTTGTGGAACCTGATTCAGGACTTGTTCGCGTAGTTGTCGAGGTGCTGACGGACAACGGCGATGTCTCTCCCAAGGTCGCGCATGATCCGCTTCGATTTGATGACGAACGCGGACTTCTCGATCACCACGAGACACAACCCGTTCTCGCGGATGAGCAGATTCTTGCGCTCGTCGTAGCGACGGCGCTGCTCGCCGCGGCCGACGCCGGATACGGTCTGGCGTCGGTCGAAGAATGGCGAGGGCTTCGAATGCTTCTCCTCCTGGACCGCTGGCGCATCACGTATGACCGCGATACCAACTCCGATGGCGTCGAACTCCCTCGCCCCCGGGGCTCTTGATGTCATTCGATCGGATGTGTGGATTATTCCGATCATGGTCTCGGCGTGAGGAAGGGCGTGGGATGGGGGCGCACGGTACCGCGGCCCTCGCTTGAGGAGGGGGATCCCGTTGTGCCAGACCAGGCGCGATGTGGCGCCTATATAAGTACAAACAAGGAAAATAAGTACCGGTGATCGTGTTCTGGGGCGCTAGAAGTGCGTTCGCGACCAAATTTACGGTTAAAGGTACGGAGCGGATCAGCTCTGGAGGCGAACGGCCAGGTCGGCATCACAAGTTCGCCAACAACACATCAACCTTTCTTTAAGGGGTGGCTAGGGAGTGTTATGGCTTCAGGGTTCAAAACGCGAAGTTTCAGAACTGCAAAGGCGCTGCAAATTCCTACTCTTGATCCTGGCGGTTGAGGCGGTCTTCATCCTTCCGCTGTGGTTGAGCTGGCTCGCGGAGGACGTTCCTGGTGAGACGTACGCCCACAATCTCCCGTTTGGAATTCTGATGCTCGGCGGCTGGACTGTCCTGCTGATCGCCCCGTCCTTGTCTGTGCGTACGGCGTTGACTGACGAGCATTTTCCGTGCTTTAGATTTGCGTTGCGCTCAGGAAGGCTCCCGCTCGCTAGCCTGTTCGGCGACTGGAGCCAAGAGCTGGAAATGTGGCGTCGTCATTACCGGCTGGTTCTCCGGCTTGCGCCAATTGTCACCACTGCCGGCCTTGCGCTCGATGTCTGTGGATTGCTGGTCGAGCCGCAGGAGCGCACTTTTTATGCTCTCGCCGCCGTAGGTGTGGCGATAGCTGGCCCCGTTGCTTACGCTTCAGCTGCCATGAAACTCTGCAACATCATTATTTTGGGGAGGGAACTTCAGGTTCAACAGCGCATCTTGGCGTGCTATCGCGAATCTGACTAGGCGTCGGTTCCGGGTATTCTCCAACACTGGGTGGTTCCTCATCCTTGTGGCTCGCCGCGGCGCCCCACATGCGGTTCCTGCCGGCCCAGGACGAGCTTGTTGGCACCCTGCGAGGGAGTGCCGCGAGAGCCTTGGCTCTTTTGGCCTGCAGCTCTGTAGGCACTGGGAGTGATTCCGATGTCCCGAAGGAAGCGACGATTGAAGTTTGAAAGGTTGCTGAACCCCACCTCGTAGCAGATGTCGGAAATCGGTTTGTCGCTGTGGTCAAGCAGGCGGCGCGCGTGAGCGAGCCGGAGCTTGCGGACCAGATCGCTGAAGTTCTGGCCGGTACCACGTTTGAAGGACTTCGAAAAAGTACCCTCCGGCATGCCCACCAGCGCTGCCGCCTCAGACATCCGCACATTTCCTGCGTGGTTGTTGAAAACGTATTCGAGGGCGATGTCCACCACGGCCGCCGCCTCGCCATCGAGCTGGGGCCTGAACCATTCCTCCGCCAGATATCGGCGCTCTTCCTGCGGGGCACGGGTGAGAACTACGAATAGGTCAAGCAGGTGGCGGAATCGTTCCAGTCCTGTGGTCGATCCCATCGCTTCGATAGCCATGGCAGCTGCTTCCGCTGAGGGGCCAAGGAACTCGATGCCGCGCGCCGACTGAGCAAGAAGGCGCTTCACCTCGGCAATCTCCGGGACCAGCGCCGCAGTTTGCTCAACCCATTTTCCGTCGAACTGGATCACGGCGTCCCGTTTTTCAAGGACCTCCCCGGGTTCGAGGTCGCTTACCCAGTCGTGCGGCAGACCGGCCCCGACTATTGAGACATGGCCGGCGTCGAACGTACCGATGTAGTCCCCCACGATGAATCGGCCGCTGCCCTTCCGGATGAGATGGATCTCGTACTCCGGGTGGTAATTCCAGCGTGCGACGGGGCTTGGATAGTCATGCTGGTGCCAGCGGACGGAGTGATTGGGGTCGGGTGGAATGACCTCGCGGTTGGCCCGCATCCCCATCAGCCTTTCCGCCAGCCTGGCAGCAGCTTCATCGTCAGGGTCGACAGCACTCACCGGTTGTTCCTCCTCCTCCTACGTCCATGCAGAATGGACACGCGCGTGTCACCCAGCTCCCAAACTCCCGGCCCGCTGCGGTGAGACCATGCAAATAAGTATCAGCATTCTTCAATTACGACGCTAGTTGTGCTCCAGCCCATGCCCCTATCGTTGGTGAACATCAGCGGGGTATGCCGGTTCCGGCGTCCCGTTCCCAGCGGTCCCGGTAGCCGACGCAGCAGTCGGCTGACCGGACCTGCTCCCCTTGAAGAACAAAGGAGTCCTTAATGCGCCCTAAATTCCGCGCTGCCTCGATGGCCGCAGGTGCCCTCTGTATCGCTCTTTCTGCCTCAGCCTGCTCCGGTGCCGGGGGTGGCACATCAGCGGGAGACGAGAACAGCATCAACGTGCTGATGGTGAACAACCCGCAGATGGAAGATTTGCAGAAGCTCACGGCAGATAACTTCACCAAAGACACCGGAATAAAGGTCAACTACACCGTGCTTCCGGAAAATGACGTCCGGGCAAAGATCAGCCAGGAATTCTCGAGCCAGGCGGGCCAGTATGACGTAGCGTCACTGTCCAACTACGAGATTCCGTTCTACTCGGCGAACGGCTGGCTGGCCCCGGTTGATAACGTGGCAAAGGATCCGGAGTTCAATCAGAAGGACATCCTCCCGGCCTATACCGCCTCTCTCACCGGCAAAGACGGCAAGCTGTATGGCGAGCCCTTCTACGGTGAGTCCTCCTTCCTGATGTACCGCAAGGACGTTTTCGATGCCAAGGGCCTCACCATGCCGGAGAAACCGACATGGGACCAGGTCGCCGACCTGGCTGCCAAGGTTGACGGCGCACAGCCGGGCATGAAGGGCATCTGCCTGCGCGGCCAACCGGGTTGGGGCCAGGTGTTCGCGCCGCTGACGACCGTGGTGAACACCTTTGGCGGGACGTGGTTCGACAAGGACTGGAACGCTAAGGTCAACTCCCCCGAGTTCACGGCAGCCACCGACTTTTACGTCAACCTGGTCCGGGCGCATGGTGAAGCAGGAGCCGCGCAGGCCGGCTTCACAGAGTGCCTGAACAACATGGGTCAAAGCAAGGTTGCCATGTGGTACGACGCCACGTCGGCCGCCGGCGCTCTTGAGGCGGACTCTTCCCCCGTGAAGGGCAAGATTGGCTACGCCCAGGCCCCGGTCAAGGAAACAAAGTCTTCCGGATGGCTGTGGACCTGGTCCTGGGGCATCCAGGCCGCATCGAAGAAGCAGGACGCGGCAGGAAAGTTCATCGCCTGGGCCAGTTCGAAGAAGTACGAGGAACTCGTCGCCTCGAAGCTGGGTTGGGCCAAGGTTCCCTCGGGTAAGCGTATTTCCACTTACGAGAACGCCGAGTTCCAGAAGGCCGCGCCTTTCTTCACCGCCGAGCGCTCCGCCATCGAAAACGCGGACCCGAAGAACCCCGGTGTCCAGGAACGCCCCGTCGTGGGCATTCAGTTCGTGGGTATCCCTGAGTTCGCTGACCTTGGCACCACGGTCTCCCAAGGTGTCAGCTCGGCCATCGCCGGACAGGGCACTGTCGCCGATGCACTGGCCAAGGGCCAGGACGCGGCCCAAAAAGTCGGCGATAAGTACAAGAAGTAACCACCAAACGAACGCTGCTGTGACCCGTCGCCGGGCGGGTCACAGCACCGCAGGAGACCACCATGAGTACCGCAACAGCGCGTATCGTCCGTCCGGGACACAGCGCAACCAAACCTTCCAAGAACGTCAAATCCCGTGAACGTGCCCTGGCCTGGGCACGGCGTGCGCCGCTGCTGCCGGCCCTGATCTTCCTGATCGTCGTCACCCAGCTTCCCTTCGCGGTGACCCTGATCATCTCCTTCATGAACTGGAACAGCCTCCGGCCGGACCAGACCGGATTCGCCGGATTCGACAACTACGTTCAGGTCCTGACCAACGCCGACCTCCGCCAGGCCATCGTCACCACCATCGTCCTCACCGTCTCCGTGGTCCTCGCCAGCCTCCTCATCGGCCTGGGCCTGGCACTGCTGCTGGACAAGAAGTTCATCGGACGGGGACTGGCGCGCACACTGCTGATCGCACCCTTCCTCGTCGTTCCCGTGGCGGCCGCGCTTATCTGGAAACACGCTTTGCTGAACCCGACCTATGGCCTGATCAACGGAACCCTGACCTGGATCTGGTCCCTGTTCGGCAGCAACAACCCGCCCCAGCCGGACTTCCTTTCCCAGGCACCGCTCATGGCAGTGATCTTTTCCTTGGTCTGGCAGTGGACACCGTTCATGATGCTGATCCTGCTGGCCGGTCTGCAGTCCCGGCCCATGGACACGATCGAGGCCGCCCAGATGGACGGCGCCACTCCCTGGGTCATCTTCCGGGACCTGACGCTGCCGCACCTGCGCCAGTACCTCGAGCTCGGCGGACTGCTCGGCGCGATCTACATCGTGCAGAACTTCGACGCCGTCTTCACCCTTACATCAGGCGGCCTGGGAACGGCGAACCTGCCGTATGCGATCTACCAGACCTTCTACTTCGCCAACGAATACGGCCTCGCATCAGCTGCAGGCGTCGTCGTGGTCATCGGCACGATCATCGTGGCGACCTTTGCGCTCCGCACCGTTTTCTCGCTCTTCAAGAAGGAGGCAGCACGATGAGCACCCTCAGCCCTGCCGCACCCCAAAGCACAGCACCGGGCCCGACTGCATGGAACAGCGCACCCCGCCGCCGCGGCAAGAGCCGCATGGATCCGACACGGAACAACACCGCCGCCGGCGTCGCCGCGTGGCTGCTCGCCCTGCTTTTCGCAACGCCCGTGCTCTGGATGATACTGACCTCGTTCCATTCCGAGACGGACGCCGCAACCAACCCACCCTCCATGGCAGCGAATCTGACACTGGACGCCTACAAGGAATTTTTTGGTGCGAGCTCGGGCGTCAGCCCCTGGCCGCCCCTGATCAACTCCGCCACTTCCTCGATCATCTCGACCCTGCTGGTCTTGGCACTGTCCATCCCGGCCGCGTACGCACTGTCCATTCGCCCGGTTAATAAGTGGACGGACGTCATGTTCTTCTTCCTGTCGACAAAAATGATGCCCGTCGTCGCCGCGATTCTGCCCCTCTACCTGTTCGCCAAAGCAGCCGGGGCACTGGACAACATCTGGTTTCTGATCCTGATGTACACGTCCATGAACCTGCCCATCGCGGTATGGATGATGCGCTCCTTCCTCGCCGAAGTACCCGAAGAAATGCTCGAAGCAGCCCAGATCGACGGCGCGGGCTTGCTCCTGATCCTGCGTAAGATCATCGCCCCGGTGGCCATGCCCGGCATCGCCGCGACCGCACTGATCTGCTTCATCTTCAGCTGGAACGAACTCCTCCTGGCACGGGTACTCACCGGCGTCGTCGCGGGAACCGCCCCGGTCTTCCTGACCGGTTTCGTCTCCAGCCAGGGCCTGTTCCTCGCCAAGGTCTGCGCGGCCGCCGTCGTCATCTCCCTGCCCGTGCTGTTCGCCGGGTTCGCCGCGCAGGACAAACTCGTCCAGGGCCTCTCGCTCGGCGCCGTCAAGTAACCCCTTTTACCGATTTCCATAAAAAGGACACCTCAAATGACAGCACACGCCACCCAGCCCAGCACCCGGGCAATCCACGAACTGCCAGCCAATATGCGCGCATCAATTCTCAAACGCCAGGGTGAGATGGTTCTGGAAACCCTGCCCCTGCCCCAGCTCGATGCCGACCAGGTCTTGGTCCAGGTCGCTGCCGTCGGCGTCTGCGGCAGCGACGTCCACTACTACGAGCACGGAAGGATCGGCGACTGCGTCGTCGACCACCCGCTCATCCTCGGCCACGAGCTCTCCGGCAGGATCGCCGCCGTCGGCAGCAACGTCGACCCGGCACGCATCGGCAAGCGCGTCGCCGTGGAACCCCAGCGGCCCTGCCGTACGTGCGAGCAGTGCAAGGCCGGCCGCTACAACCTTTGCCCGGATATTGAGTTCTACGCCACCCCGCCGGTCGACGGTGCCTTCACTGAGTACGTCACCATCCAGTCGGACTTCGCCTTCGACATCCCCGACAACGTCAGTGACGAGGCGGCCGCCCTCATCGAACCGCTCTCCGTGGGCCTGTGGGCCTGCGAACGCGCAGGTGTTCGTCCCGGTAGCCGCGTCCTGATCGCCGGGGCAGGGCCCATCGGAATCATCGCCGCGCAAGCGGCCCGTGCCTTCGGTGCCACGGAAATTTATGTCAGCGACATCGCCGAGGACAGGCTCGCTTTTGCCCTGCAGAACGGGGCAACCCACGCCCTCAACGTGCGCACCGACACCGTGGAGGGGCTGGACGTTGATGCCTTCATCGATGCCTCCGGCGCCCCCCAGGCCGTCCGTTCCGGTATCAAAGCCGTCGCCCCTGCCGGCAAGGTGATCCTGGTCGGGCTAGGAGCCGACGACGTCGATCTCCCGGTGTCCTATATCCAGAACCGGGAAATCTGGCTCTCCGGGGTCTTCCGCTACACCAATACCTGGCCCTTGGCGATCCAGCTCCTCGCCGACGGAAAGGTCAACCTCGACGTCCTGGTCACGGGGAAGTTCCCCCTGGCAGAAGCCGAGAACGCGCTCAACGCCGGCAAGCAGCCCGGCCAACTCAAAGCCGTCGTCTACCCCGGCCGCTAACCCTGCCGGCTCACCTCAACAAGCACACTGGACTGCAAGGAAGCAACCATGACCACGCGAACCAATGCGGAGGCCCATCAGCAGTTGACCGACCATAGCCTCATCACCGTCATCGGCGAAGCCCTGGTGGATATCATCCACAAAGAGCACCAGCCGAGAGAGGCCGCTGCTGTTCACCCGGGGGGAAGCCCCCTCAATGTAGCGGTCGGCTGTGCGCGGCTCGGCCTCGGAGCAACCTTCATCACCCACTATTCGGAGGATCGCTACGGCCAACTCATCGACGAACACCTCACAAACAACCACGTCGAGGTCATTGTTGGAGGCTCGTCACCCACCTCAACCGCAGTTGCAACTCTGGACGCAAACGGGCTAGCAGAATACGCCTTCTCCATCAGCTGGGAGCTCAGCGGGGCGTCAATCCCCGCGCTGGCAACAGTCCAGAATTCCCTGCACGTACACACCGGCTCCATCGCAACCGCGCTGCTGCCTGGCAGCAGGACAGTACGGGGACTGATGGAAGCAGCACGAAAGCAGGCAACCACCAGCTATGACCCGAACTGCCGCCCGGCGATCAGCTCCAACCGCGCTGAAGCACGAGAACAAGCCGAAGAATTCGTGAAAGCCAGCGATATCGTCAAAGCAAGCGACGAAGACCTCACCTGGCTTTACCCCGACAGGACGGCCGAGGAGTCCGCGCACGCCTGGTTGAGCCTGGGACCGGCTGTCGTGGCAGTGACACGGGGCGCGGTCGGGCCGGTAATGCTCAGCGGCCGCTATTGTGTGGACATGCCGGGAAAGGCTGTCACCGTCGCAGATACCGTCGGGGCAGGGGACTCTTTTATGGCCGGGCTGATCTCCGGGCTGCACCAGATCGGTGCACTGGGGGCGGACAAACGGGAACGCCTTTACGGACTTAACTGGCATCAGTTGCACCTTCTGGCCGACTACGCGAACCAGGCAGCCGCCATCACCTGCTCCCGGCACGGCGCGAACCCGCCCACCTTCGGGGAACTGGGACCCCTAGCTGTCCCATCCCCCGCACTCAAAGGATAGTGCCAACAACGCAGGCAGAAGCTGCTCCTCCGTCCACTCGACAGGACACCAAAAGTAGAAGAAAGGTTTTAGCATGACCAACGAAACGCTCATTGCCGACTTCGTTGTTGCGACTGTGGAAGAGCGCGACCACGAACTGGACCGGGCCCTGATCACAGCCCAGTCCAAGGCGTCCATGGACCGAAAACAAGGCATTCTCGTCACGCGACACCACTTCCGCCATTTCTCAGTGGCGCTCACGGCAGACGTTCCCTACGGCAGCATTCACGAACGGGACGACGCACCTCACGGGCAAGCATGTTCACATGGGAACAGCTCGCAGCCTGAGTGCCGCCCACAGCCGGACCTCACCGCACGACAGCTGCCGCGGCTCAGCAACTCGTTGACCGGCAGTTGACGGCATCATGTACGCCACTGGTGGCCTTCGCGAAGTGATCTCCTGCGGCTCACACCCGGCAATCGGCAGCAAGGTACCCCCGCTCTTCCTGATTGCCGTGCCTGCCATCCTCAAACGACTGATTACTGCCTGATCGGGCACAGGCCTGCCTGTTCCCAGCTGACGATCGCACCTCCAGAAAGGGTTGAGCCGTGCTGACCGAAACTAGCCCAGTGACCATCAAAGACGTCGCAACGCTGGCGGGAATCTCCATCTGTACTGCTTCACGGGCCCTCAGAGGCCTGCCGGGCGTATCCGAGTCCACGTGTGCCAAAGCGCACGAATCAGCAGAGAAGCTCCGCTACCGCGTCCCATCCCCAGCCCGAGGCAGCAACAACAGGAGAGGAGCCGTGGCAGTCGTCGTTCCAACGGCCACACCCTGGTATTTCGCGCATGCTGCCGAGGCGGCCCAGGAGATCATTGCCGACGCCGGTCTGGATCCAGTTCTTATTAGCCTGCGCGGACAGGAACACATTCAGTCGCGACTCTTTGATGACCCAAGGGAACTAGCCCAAACAGTGGACGGCTTCCTGATGATCGACGTCGACCTCACCCCCCAACAGACAGCGGCACTGTCCTCCATCCACCGAGCAGTCGCAAGTGTAGGCATGCACAACGTCCCTTGGGACAACGTGGGTATCGACAACGTCGCTGCGGCAAAGGCAGCCACCAACCGGCTGCTGTCCCTTGGTCACTGGGATATAGCATTTCTGGCCGGTCACCAGACCGGCAACGGCAAGATTAGGGTCGCCGCGGACCGCAGGCAAGGATTCGAGTTGGCTCTTGCCGAGCATGATGCGGTAGCTCATCCGGACTGGGTGATCGAGGCCGGCTACACCCTTGAAGGCGGACGTCAGGCAATGTCAGAACTGATTCAGCATAGGGACATACCCACCGCAGTCTTCGCTGGCTGCGACGAGGTTGCCTTCGGTGCGCTCATGTCCTTGAAGGACCATGGGCTCGCCTGCCCAGAGGACATCTCCATGATTGGTATTGATGATCATCCAATCAGCAGGGTCCTCGGTCTAACGACGATTGCCCAACCAGTCGCCGACGAAGCTGCCTTCGCAGCGACCCTCCTTCTGGACAGGCTTCAGAGACCCACCGAGATCGGAAGCCCCGGGAACCACTACCTCCCCACCGTCCTGACGGATCGCACGACCACAGAACGCAATCGCCCACTTGGCAGCCGTAGCCTAAGTGATCTGCTGCCGGGTTCAAGTGCAGCTTCCTCATGGAGTGGGTTACGACCTGAACTTAGACGGGTACGACACTGAACACCTTGCCTTCTAAGGCGACCTAGTAAACCGAGATCCCTTCCTCGGCGCCCAACTAGTGGATCAGGAAATGGCAATCGAAACCCTAATGAAAGCAATCGGTGAATGGTTTCGGGACGAGTCACCAGAACCGTTTCCCTTGCTCATGCTTTGCAAGGCCCCGCTCATAGGGGGGCTTGCAATACACAGGCTGCCGTTAACCGGGAGCGGTCCAGACCGCCGTCGAAGTCGGTCGTCTGACAACTTATATTTTCACAGCAAATGCGTCCCTCAGTGGCCCGTCCAGTACAGGAGAAAACCCCTTCCATGAGCGAAACCCTGCAGTTCCCGTCCATATTGTCGCTTTCAGCCAACTGGTGGAGGCAGGCCGCCGTCTACCAGATTTATCCGCGCAGTTTCGCCGATTCCAACGGTGACGGACTTGGTGACCTGCCCGGAGTGACCTCCCGGGTTCCGTATCTGAAGGCCCTGGGCATCGACGCTGTTTGGCTCAGCCCCTTCTACCCCTCGGCCCTGGCGGACGGCGGCTACGATGTGGACGACTACCGCAATGTGGACCCTCGCCTCGGTACCTTGGACGACTTTGACGAGATGGCGGCGGCCCTCCACGCGGCGGGCATCCGCCTCATCGTCGACATCGTGCCCAACCACTCCTCCAACCGCCACCTCTGGTTTCAGCAAGCCCTGGCCGCGCCAAAAGGCTCCCCTGCACGGGACCGCTACATCTTCCGAGACGGGCTTGGGCCCAACGGTGAGCTGCCGCCAACGGACTGGACGGGAGCCTTCGGCGGTCCAGCCTGGACACAAATCAGTGACGGGCAGTGGTACCTGCACTCCTTCACGCCGGAGCAACCCGACTTCAACTGGGACAACCCGGAAGTACGCCAAGACTTCCTGGCCACCCTGCGTTTCTGGGCGGATCGGGGTGTGGACGGCTTCCGCGTCGACGTTGCCAACCTGCTGGTCAAAGACCTTCCCGACGACCTGCCCGGCCAGGCCGAACTCGATGCCATGGACCGCACCTCCGGCACCCACCCGCTCATGGACCGCGACGAGGTCCACGAAATCTACGCCGAGTGGCGGAAAGTCTTTAACGAATACACCCCGCCGCGTTTCGCCGTGGCCGAAGCCTGGGTCGAAACTCCCGAACGGCGCGCCAAGTACGCATCTCCTGAGGGCCTGGGCCAGGCGTTCAGCTTCGACCTGCTCGAAGCTGATTTCGACGCGGCCCAGTTCCACCAGATCATCACCGACAACCTCGAACAGGTGCGGCTTACCGGTTCAACCTCCACTTGGGTGTTCTCCAATCACGACGTCACACGCCATGCCACCCGGTACGGCCTGCCCCCGCTGAACGGGCGGAATGTCAAACAGGGCGTCGAATGGGTCAAGGCCGGGGGCCCTGCGGAAGACATCGACTTCGAACGTGGCATCCGTAGGGCCAAAGCCGCCACCTTGCTCATGCTGGCCCTTCCAGGCGCAGCGTACCTCTATCAAGGCGAGGAACTGGGCCTGCACGAGGTCGCAGACATCCCCGCGGAAAAGCGCCAAGACCCCTGTTTCTTCCGCGGCGCCGATTACAACGGCTTCGGTCGTGATGGTTGCCGGGTTCCCCTTCCCTGGGAGCCGGACGGGACCTCGCTCGGTTTCGGCACCAATGGATCACACCTGCCTCAGCCGGAATGGTTCGCCCAATTCGCTGTGAGCGTTGAGGAGAAGGATCCAGGCTCGACCTTGTCCTTCTACCGACGCGCCCTTGCTCTGCGGCACGAGCTCCAAGGTCCGGAGACTCTTGAATGGGACGAGGTCGACGAGAACGTGCTGCATTTCGTGCGGCCCGACGATTGGCACGTTGTGACAAACTTTGGGACAGTACCCGTGGCTTTGCCCGAAGGTGAGGTGCTCATCGCCAGCGCAGAGGTGGAGAACGGAATGCTCTCCAGCGAGGCAACCGCGTGGATCCGACACTGATTCCCCTACTGAGCATTTGCCCCTGGCGTCCGGATGAGTAGCGAAGAGGTGCTGCCACTCATCTGGATGCCGGTGCTTCCTGCGCTTGGCTGGGCGCTCGGCCTGCTGGCCACCGTGCTGCCGCTATATAGCATAGGGCGGCTGCGGCGAAAGTTGCCCGCCCGCACCGCCAAACACGATCATTTTCCCCCGGAAGTGCCACTGGCTGCCGGTGAGCGCCAACCAACCAGGCGATCCTTCAGCCGGAGGACCGATTATCCCCCCTCCCCCCCGGCTTGGGGCCATGGAGCTGAGGTAGTCGAACCGCAGGTCGCCGTCAAATCCCATCCGGAACTTATAAGGCCCGTTCGCGTGCATTTCCGGGTGGGCCGCGGGTCGCTGACAGGAAATGACAGAGGAGGGAAGGATGACATCAGGGGGAGATGGGGCCGGATCGTCGACCCCGCGCCCAGCGCGGGCGACGATCAAAGACGTCGCGGCTCATGCCGGCGTGTCACTTAAGACGGTTTCCAGGGTCATCAATGACGAAAGTGGCGTGAGAGCCTCGACCCGTGAGGCAGTTCGGTCCTCGATCGCGGAACTTGGCTTCCGCCGCAATGCCAGCGCAGCGGGCCTCCGCCAAGGGCAAGCCGGAAGCATAGGGCTTATCGTTGAGGATATTTCGGAGCCGTTCCAATCGGCGATTGCCCGGGCCGTCGAACGGGTTGCGGCGCAAAACGGGCGTTTGCTCTTTACGGCGTCATCATCTGACGATGCAGACAGGGAACGAGAGCTAACTATGGACTTCTCGTCACGCCCTGTGGACGGGTTGATCATTATTCCTTCGAACTTCGACCACGGATACGTCACCAAAGAAATGGAAGCCGGACTTCCGGTCGTCTTCATCGACCGGCCGGCCCTCAACATCGAGGCAGATACCGTCCTTAGCGACAACAGGACAGGTGCAAGGACGGGAGTGGAGCATCTCCTGAGACATGGACATCGCCGGATCGCGTTTGTCGGCAGCAGCGAAGCGTTCTTTAGTGGCTCAGAGCGCCTTTTGGGTTATCAGGATGCGCTGGCAGCTGCGGAAATACCGTACGACCCCGAGCTGGTGGTGCTCGGCCACCCTGACCAGGATCGGATACGAGAACATCTGGCCAGAGCCCAGAGGTCTTCAGATCCACCAACCGCGCTATTCACAGGAAACAGCCTCAACACCCTCGCGGCCCTCCGCGTGCTCGTAGCGTCTCCCGCGCGACCGGCTCACGTAGCCTTCGACGACTTCGAGCTCTTCGACCTCCTCGAACCAGGGATCACTGTCGTGGCTCAGGACCCTCCCGCCATTGGCACGACTGCTGCTCAGCTGCTTTTTCGAAGGATCGCTGGAGACCGAAGCAGTGCCCAGACTGTGCTCGTGCACACACGCCTTATCGAACGTGGCTCGGGGGAAGTAGCGCACCGCGGGAGTACCCAACCTTGCCTGGACGATTCGGGGGGCAGTCCGACTAGTCATCGGGCCAACATCGGTTGCTGACCCCGGACCTCAACAGATCAACAAATTTTCCCTTCAGCTCGCCCGGAGTGTCAGAGCCCCCTGGAGGGTTCGCTGAGAGGTTCACTTTTGTCTAACAACCACGAAACCGTCCATAGCCACCACAAGTCCCGGACGTCATCGTCGTAGGGGACGCATATTCCGACCGTCGTGATCTCTTGGGGGGCCTTCGAACACCCAGGCGGGTCGCCCACCAATGTTGCCTACGGGCTCCGACGCATCGACGTCAACATTGCCCTACCACCTCGCTAGGTGTATTACCCACGGAGGTTGGTGACGCGGCTGGCGGGTGCTTGACCCTTGAGTGAGGTGTGGCCTCGGGTGTGATTGTAGTGATGCAGCCAGGCCGGGAAGGCGGCAACACGCTCGGCTTCTGAGGTGTAGGGCTGGGCGTAGGCCCATTCGTCGAGCACGGTGCGGTTGAACCGTCACAGACTCTGCCGTTGGTTTGTGGCCGGTAGGGGCGGGTGCGTTTGTGCTTGATCGCCGGGCCCAGAGCGTCCTTGAACGCGTATGAGCGGTAGCAGGAACCGTTGTCCGTCAGGACCCGGCTGACGGTGATCCCGGCGGCCTCGAAAGCAGCGTTGGCCCGTTCCCAGAACGCGGCCGCCGTTTCCTTCTTCTCATCGGTGAGGATCTCGGTGTAGGCGAACCGGGAATGGTCATCGACGGCGTTGTGCAGGTAGGCGTACCCTGGCCGCCGGTTCGCATCGGTGCCGGTCTTGTTACGGTTGCCCGCAGCCCGGCCGGCGACACGATGGCCGCCGCCGTCGGGGATGCGGCCGAGCTTCTTGATGTCCACGTGGACCAGGTCCCCGGGCTTCTCGTGCTCGTAGCGGCGGATCACCCTGCCCGTGGCGCGGTCCAGCCAGGACAGGCGCGCCAGACGGTAACGGGAGAGGACCTTGTGGACCGTGGAGGGGTGGATCCCCAGCAGGTAACCGATCCTGGCTGGCCCCCAACGGCGGTTCAGCCGCAGGGCGATGATCCTTCGCTCCCGCCGTGCCGGCGTCCGCCGAGGAGACCGCACCGGCATCTGGCAGCCTTGTTTCCCGCAGCAATCGCGCGAGAAGGGGTGAGGTCCCGGACTTCCCGAGCTCCCGCATCACGGCGGGCGAAAACATCCGAGATAACGCCGCTAGCTCCTGCTTAGTGGAGGTTCTCATAGTTCCCTCCCTGCAAGTTGGTCCCCGTCGAATCAATCATAGTCAGGAGAAGCCTTGACGCGGACATCGACGGACCGCGGTTTACTTCAGGCAATAGGCTTCTGTGGTTCGAATGAACTCAGCTCCGCTTCAGCGCTAGTAGCCACTGACGCTACCGCGTCGCGTAGAAGGCAACCGCGGATGACGCCGCAACATTCAGCGAATCCACCCCGTTCATCATCGGAATTGTAACCCGCGCGTCGAGCACCTGATCAGTCTCTGGTCTCAGCCCCTCCCCTTCGGTGCCGAAGACCAGCGCCAGGTTCTGATGGTCCTGCGCTACCAGCTCATCAAGCGTGATAGCCCCTTCACCGAGCGACATGCCGGCTACGAAGTAGCCTGCTTCCTTGAGGACTTCGAGGTCTCCAGGCCACGACTCGATCCGGGTCCAAGGCACCTGGAATACCGTGCCCATCGAAACCCGGATGGAGCGCCGGTACAGCGGGTCGGCGCACTGGGGCGAGACCAGCACAGCATCGACGCCGATGGCGGCGGCGCTGCGGAAAATCGCGCCTACGTTCGTATGGTCGGTAAGATTCTCAAGCACCGCGATCCGTGATCGTCCTCGAGCAGGACCGTGATTCAAGCCTTGTACTTTGGAACCACTCACATTGGTGTGGTCAACGATGTCCTCCAAGACGGCTACCCGGCGCGCCCCGGCGAGCAGTTCGGGCAGCGGCACCGGTGCGGGGCGCTGCATGGCCGCCATGGCACCGCGGTGGAGATGGAATCCCGTAATCTCCTCCAGCAGGGCCGCGCTGCCGATGAACGCAGGTACATCCGGGTACGCCCCGAGGATGTCCTGGAGATCGTCCAGCCATTTTTCCGCCAGGAAGAACGACCGGGGCTGGTGTCCCGCGGCCAGCGCACGGCGCAGCACCCGTGAAGATTCTGCGATGTACATGCCCTCGGCGGGTTCCCGGAGCTTGCGCAGGTGCACGTCAGTGAGCTGGGTGTAGTCGGTCACGCGTGGATCAGCGGCGGATTCGAGGTAGTGGATTGTCACCGGCTGATTATTTCAGCAGATTGGCGATCATGAATCCGAGCGCCACCAGCCCGAGGGCAAAGATCACGCCGCGCAGCACCGTTGGGGAAAGCCGGCGGCCCACCTTGGCGCCGAGGAGTCCGCCGATGCTGGAGCTGACGGCAATGAGCAGCACAACGAGCCAGTTGATCCGGTCGAACGCGAACAGCAGGTAGGAGATGGCGGCCACGAGGTTCACGCCGAGCACCAGGATGTTCTTCATGGCGTTCGCGTTCTGGATGGTTCCGGTGAGGAAGATACCGAGGATCCCCACCAGCAGGATGCCCTGGGCAGCCACGAAGTAACCGCCGTACACCCCGGCGAGGTAGACCAGCACCACCAGAAGAACGGCGTGCCGCTTGTCCCGGACGGCGTGCTCCGGGTTTTCCTCGCGGTTGCGGACCCAGGCCTGCATGCGCGGCTGGAACACCACCATCAGGAGGGCCAGGACCAGCAGCACCGGGGCGACGTAGTGGAAGACCTTCTCAGGCAGGTGCAGGAGCAGCCACGCCCCGGATATGCCGCCCAGGAGGGACGCGGGAAGGAGCCGCATCAACTGGCGGCCGCGGCCCTTCAGTTCCCGCCGGTAACCGAACGCTCCGGCAGCCGTTCCGAAAACGAGGCCCATGGCGTTGCTCATCGAGGCAACCACCGGCGTGACGCCCAAGGCGATGAGGACGGGGAACGTCACCAGCGTGCCGGAGCCCACCACGGCGTTGATGGTGCCGGCCCAGAGGCCGGCGATGGACACAAAGATGCTGCTGAGGAGATCCAAGGTGCTGCGTTGCCGCGTTAGCGGCGGGCGACGGCGGTGTACCGGCCGGCGTTCTCTGTCACGTCGAGGTCCAGCCCGAAGGTTTCGCTGAGGTTCTCCGCCGTCAGCACCTCAGTGATGGGCCCTGCGGCCACCACTCCGCCGTCGCGCAGCAGCATGGCGTGGGTGAAGCCCGGCGGGACTTCCTCCAGGTGGTGCGTCACCAGGACCATGGCGGGGGCGGCCTCGTCACGGGCCAGTTCTCCGAGCTTGTGCACGAGTTCCTCACGGCCGCCGAGGTCCAGGCCGGCGGCCGGCTCATCCAGCAGCAGCAGTTCAGGATCGGTCATCAGGGCGCGGGCGATCTGGACGCGCTTGCGCTCTCCCTCGGAGAGGGTGGCGAAGGTCCGGTTCAGGAGGGGGCCCATCCCCCAGTCGTTGAGGAGGCGGAAAGCGCGCCGCTCGTCGTCGCGCTCGTACCCCTCCCGCCAGCGGCCCGTCACGCCGTATGCGGCAGTGACCACCACGTTGAGGACGTTCTCGTGTTCGGGAATCTGGGTGGCTAGGGCGGCTGAGGAAAGACCTATCCGGGGGCGGAGCTCAAAGACGTCAACGCGGCCCAGGATCTCGTCGAGGATCCCTGCGGTGCCGCTGCTGGGGTGCATCCGGGCCGCCGCAATCTGAAGGAGTGTGGTCTTGCCGGCACCGTTCGGCCCGAGGATCACCCAGCGTTCGCCGTCGTTGACCTGCCAGTCGATCTTGTCCAGCAGGGTTTTCTTACCTCGGACAACGCTGACGGAGTCCAGTTCCAGAACATCACTCATAGGAGTAGACACTAGGACAAAAAACATAACGACTGATAACTGGTGTGACCAGCCCGACTACGCAAATTCCTGCCGGCAAAACGGTGTGGGGTTCCGGGGCCCGATCGGGCCGGAGATCCGTCGTGCCCCTGCCTGCCTGAGGTCAGCTCCTCGAATGCTGGCGGGACGCAATGAATTCAAGGGACACCCCTCCGGCTCGCTAAGATTGCAGGCATGACTTCGAACGTGACTGCGGTCAGCTATGGCCTGAATGTGACCCCTGCGGGCCTGGAGCAGCTGCGTTCCGTGCTCGTCTCGCAAGGGGCCGCGGTTCTGTCCGAAACCAGCACCGGCGACGACCGCTACCAGGTCAGTGTGGCCGAACTCGGGCTTCCGGATGCCACCGCGGCTGGCCTGGCCAGTATGCGCCGCGCGGTGGCCGAGGCTTCCATCAGCGGATTCGATACAGCGCTGGTTCCGAGCGCTCTCCGCTCCGCCGGCCGCAAACTCCTGATCATGGACGTTGACTCCACCTTGATCCAGCAGGAGGTCATTGAACTCCTCGCTGCCTACGCCGGCAAGCGCGAGGAGGTGGCTGCAGTCACCGAAGCTGCGATGCGCGGGGAACTGGACTTCACTCAAAGCCTCCACGCACGTGTGCAGGTGCTCGCCGGGCTGCCGGCCGACGTCGTCCATTCCGTCCGCCGGGAAGTGAAACTCAGCGAAGGGGCGGCCGAGCTCGTGGCCGCCTTCAAGGCGGCAGGTCACGTGGTGGCCGTGGTTTCCGGCGGATTCAACCAGATCCTGGAGCCGATTGCCGCTGAGCTCGGCCTTGACCACTGGCAGGCGAACGAGCTGGAGATCGTGGACGGCGTCCTGACGGGGAAGGTGCTCGGCGCGGTGGTGGACCGCGCAGCGAAGGAAAAATACCTGCGCGAGTGGGCAGCTGCCGAAGGCATCGCGTTGGAGCACACTATCGCTGTGGGTGACGGCGCGAACGACCTGGACATGCTCGGCGCTGCCGGGATCGGCATCGCGTTTAATGCCAAGCCTGCCGTGCGTGCCGTCGCTGATGCAGCCATCAACATGCCGTACCTCGACGCCGTCCGCCACGTGGCCGGGGTCTGATCCGGGAACCCAGCTGCCTTAACCGCAAGAACGGGCCCACGCCTCCAGTATCTCCTGGCGGCGTGGGCCCTGCTTTCGTGCGTGGAGCCTAGCTGGCCGGCTGGGCGCCCTTGCCGAAGTAGTCGGCACCGCCGGCGTACTCGGTGTGGCCGGATTCGACGTCGGCCGTGGCCATTCCGGCCACCACTTCGGCGAACTCCTCCACGGAGTACAGCTTGCCGGCCTCGGCCCGGCGCGCCTCGATGGCCCCGGGGGTGGAGCGGTCCAGGAGCGTTGCGGTGACCGTGCCTTCGATCATGTCGCCGGACACCACTACCAGGGTGATGCCTTTGTCGGCCAGGTTCGGGATGAGTTCGCGCAGTGCGTCTTCCCCGGCGCGCTTGCTGCGGGCCACCGGCTCGTAGGCCTCCATAGTGGGCACGGTGTTGATGAAGTGCGCCTGGTGGCTGGTGACGAACACCACCCGGGAGCCTTCCTTCATCAGCGGCACGGCGGCGTTGAGCATGTTGACCTGGGCGTCGCGGTTCAGCTTGAGCGCGTAGTCCTCGCCCATTCCGGTCTCCATGCCGCCGGAGGCGTTCAGTACCAGGATGTCCAAGGACCCGAAGTTCTCCATGGCGGCGGAGGCCAGGGCCTGGACGCCCTCCTGGGTGGTCAGGTCAGCGCCGACGGCCACGGCGCGGCCGCCGGCAGCTTCAATCCCCTGCACCACCTTGTTGGCGCGTGGCGCCTTCTGGCGGTAGTTGACCACCACTGCGGCTCCTTGGCCGGCGAGGATCTTGGCTACGTCAGCGCCGATGCCGCGTGATGATCCGGTGACGATGGCGGTCTTGTTGTCGAGCAGTCCCATACGAGCTCCCTTTGTTCGAAACGTCTAAATCGCTGATGGCTTGCTGTCCATCATGCCAGCGCGTATTGGTGATTCGCTTGTGTGAAGTGCACAAAGAAGCACCGCGCACCTAGTGGGCGCAGAAGGTCAGTGGCCCATGCCCAGTCCGCCGTCAACGGGAATGACGGCGCCGGAGATGTAGGCCGCCTCGTCGCTGGAGATCCAACGGACCACGTTGGCCACCTCCGATGCCTCGGCAAACCGGCCCGCGGGGATGCTGGCCAGGTAGTCCTTTTGGGTGGCTTCGGGCAGCTCGGCCGTCATGTCGGTGTTGATGAAGCCCGGCGCCACAACGTTGGCCGTGATGCCGCGGGAACCCAGCTCGCGGGTCAGGGACCGGGCAACGCCCACCAGGCCCGCCTTTGAGGCTGAGTAGTTGATCTGCCCGGGCGCGCCGTACAGGCCCGAGACCGATGAGATGAGGACAACCCGGCCCTTGCGAAGGCGGATCATGCCCTTGGAGGCGCGCTTGATGACCCGGAATGCTCCGGTGAGGTTGGTGTCGATGACCGAAGTGAAGTCGTCTTCGCTCATGCGCAGCAGCAGGGTGTCCTTGGTGATGCCTGCGTTGGCCACCAGCACCTCCACGGGACCGTGGGCAGCCTCCACCTCTTTGAAGGCCGCGTCCACCGAGGCCTCATCCGTGACATCGGCCCGGACGCCCAGGATCCCCTCCGGCAGCTTCGATTCGCTGCGGTAGGTCACGGCCACCTTGTCGCCGTTGGCGAGGAATGCTTCGGCGATGGCAAGGCCAATGCCGCGGTTGCCGCCGGTGACCAGGACGCTGCGGGGGGCGGTAGCTGCTTCAGTCATGTAAAAGCTCCGGGATTCTGCGGCATGGTGCACCGCGGTAGAAGAGGGTGATTTGGTTGACTTTGATCTTAGCGTCCCGCCCCGGCCAGGGTTTGGGCGCCACTGCCAATGGTGAGAGAATTGAGGCAAGCCTTTGGAGCGTGATTAAGCACCGTGACCCTTGAAAACCATGCGGGACATTCCGTGCCTGGAGAACCCGGCCGGTTCTCCGGCGATGCGGAAGTCCACAGCATCACCGAAGCAGGGGCGGCCCATTCTGAGGACATGCACCAGCGCATGGTCAAGTATGCATTGGCCATGGGGATCCGCATGGTGTGCCTGATCATGATCTTCGTGGTGGACGGCTGGCTAAAGATCGTGATGGTTGCCGGGGCGGTCTTCCTGCCCTGGATAGCGGTGGTCATAGCCAATGGCAACGACAAGGCGGAGGGCCACAGCGACCTGCTCCTGGACGCTGCGCCGCTCGCGGAGATCGAGAGCCCGCCCGCTCCCACGGCCGATGATGAGCATGGCAATGAGGTCCTTAAGGGTGAGCTCATCAACGAGGACGACGACGAACCAAACGGGCAGGAGCGGAGGGCATCGTGAGTATTTTCGACTTCGCTGCGGGAACCGATCCCGCCATGGCCGAATCCGCTGCCGTCTGCTCGCGAAAGGCGTGCCGGGCCCAGGCGTCGTGGCAGCTCCTGTGGAACAACCCCAAGATCCATACTCCGGAACGCCGCAAGATCTGGCTGGCTTGCGGAGACCACCGCGAATGGCTTGAGGACTACCTTCAGACACGTGGCTTGTGGAAGGACACCGTGCCGCTCGAAGACCTCCGGGCATCCGGTGCCTTGGAGCAGGACAGCTGAATGTACCGTTTCCTCTTTTCCAGCAAATGGCTGGGCTATCTCCTGCTGGCCGCAGTCTTCGCCTCCGCTTGTGTGTTCCTGGGCCGCTGGCAGATGGACCGCCGCGCCGAGACGCTGGCGGAAATCAACCGGGTGGTGACGAACTATTCAGCCACACCCGTCCCCTTCGCCGATGTCAGGGAAGAGTTCGATCAGCTCGACCCGGCCAGGGAATGGACGCAGGTGGAGCTGAAGGGCTCGTATCTTGTTGACGGGCAGCGCATTGTCAGGAACCGGCCGCTCAACGGCCAGCCGGGCTACGAAGTGGTTGTCCCGTTCCGCCTGGCCACTGGGGAAACCGTGGTGATTGACCGTGGCTGGCTGCCCATCGGCAACAACAATCCCGGCAGCCCCGATTCAGTGCCGGCACCCCCGGCCGGAGAGGTGACCGCGGTGGTGCGTTTGAAGCACCCGGAGCCTGAACTGCAGCGCGGCGCGCCGGAGGGCCAACTGGCGTCCATCGACCTCACTGCGTATTCAGCGAAGCTCGGCTATCCGTTGCTCACTGGTGCGTACGGGCAGCTTGCTTCGGAGACGCCGTCCGCCGCCGAAATGCCCGTGGCGTTCCCGAAACCGTCCACCGAGGAGGGAACGCACCTTTCCTACTCGCTGCAGTGGTTCGCCTTCGGTGTGCTGATGTTCGTGGGCTTTGGGTACGCCGCACGGCAGCAGGCACGTAACGCGGCGATTGACGCCGAGGACGACGACGAGTCCCCCGAGGGTGCGCTGCACTCGGCCGCCGCGGCAGCCCGCCGTCGTCCGGCCCCGCCGCGGAAGCGGAAAAAGGCAACGGCCGAAGAAGAGGAAGACGCCCTCCTGGACGCGCAGGGTTTCTGACAAATGCGGGAGTACGACGCGGGCCCCGTTACCTTGGTGCGTTCGGCGCTGGTCCGCTCAGGCATCGGCGACACTGTCCGGACGTTTCCGGCCGGTGTCCCGACCGCACTCGCAGCGGCCGAGGCATTGGCATGCGACCTCGCGGCGATAACCAACAGTCTGGTCTTCGACCTCAACGGAGAGCCCCTGCTGATTCTGGCAAGTGGTGCCGCACGGGTGGACACAAAGCTGGTGGCCGGACAGTTGGGCGAAGGCCGGATTCGCCGGGCCTCCCCCGAGTTCGTCCTGCAGCACACCGGTCAGCACGTAGGCGGAGTAGCCCCCGTTGGCCACCCCGAAAAGATCCGGACCCTCCTGGATGAGTCGCTCCAGAAGCACGAGCTCCTCTGGGCCGGAGCAGGCGGCCACAACTCAATGTTCAGCATCACCTACAAAGAGCTGCAGAGAATCACGGACGCAAAGGAATTAGCGGTCCGCTAGCACGTCCGAAAGGTGCCAGACCCGCAAGTGCCAGCGGCCGGGTGATTTGTGTAGCTTGCGTCAGAGGCTGGGCCCACGCCGTCAGGGTTCCCTGACCGAGCTTGCGAGGTTAGGGGGACGGTGGGGCGGAACGAGCCAGCAAGCGGCAAATTACGCGGCTGGTGGTGCGAACGCAACCACCGGCCGCGGGAAAGCTTAAGCCAGGGTTATCAGGTCCAGGTAGTCTTCGTTCCAGTGGTCTTCGACGCCGTCGGGCAGCAGGACGACCCGCTCCGGGTTAAGGGCCTCGACGGCTCCTTCGTCGTGGCTGACCAGGACGACGGCGCCGCTGTAGTTCTTGAGGGCGCCCAGGATTTCGGCGCGGCTGGCGGGGTCGAGGTTGTTGGTGGGCTCGTCCAGGAGCAGGACGTTGGCACTGGAGGCCACGATGGTGGCGAGGGCAAGGCGGGTCTTCTCACCGCCGGAGAGGACGCCGGCCGGCTTGTCCACGTCGTCGCCGGAGAACAGGAACGAGCCCAGGATGCCGCGGACTTCGGCGTCCTTCATGTCGGGAGCGGCGGAACGCATGTTTTCCAGGACCGTGCGGTCCACGTCGAGGGTCTCGTGTTCCTGGGCGTAGTAGCCCACCTTGAGGCCGTGCCCTGCGATGACGTCGCCGGTGTCAGGCTTGTCCACGCCTGCGAGCATCCGCAGGAGCGTGGTTTTGCCGGCGCCGTTGAGGCCGAGGATGACCACCTTGGAGCCGCGGTCGATCGCGAGGTCCACGTCGGTGAAGATCTCGAGCGAACCGTAGGACTTGCTGAGCCCTTCGGCGGTGAGGGGCGTCCTGCCGCAGGGTGACGGATCCGGGAAACGCAGCGCTGCCACACGGTCCTGCTCCCGGACTGCCTCCAGTCCGCTCAACAGGCGCTCGGCACGCTTGGCCATGTTCTGGGCGGCGACTGCTTTGGTGGCTTTGGCGCGCATCTTGTTGGCCTGGTCCATCAGGACCTGGGCCTTCTTTTCGGCGTTGGCGCGCTCCCGCTTGCGGGCACGTTCGTCGGTTTCGCGCTGCGTGAGGTAGCGCTTCCAGTCCATGTTGTAGAAGTCGATCTGCGCGCGGTTGGCGTCGAGCAGGAAGACCTTGTTCACGGTGGCTTCGAGCAGCTCGGTATCGTGGCTGATCACAATCAGTCCGCCCTGGTGGTTTTTCAGGAAGTCACGCAGCCAGGCGATGGAATCAGCGTCGAGGTGGTTGGTGGGTTCGTCCAGGAGCATGGTCTCGGCATCCGAATACAGAATCCGGGCGAGCTCCACACGGCGGCGCTGGCCACCGGACAGGGTCTTGAGGGGCTGGTTCAAAAGCCGGTCCGGCAGCGCGAGGTTGGAGCAGATCGCGGCAGCCTCGGCCTCGGCGGCGTAACCACCGGCCGCGAGGAACTCGGACTCAAGCCGGTCATAGCGGTTCATCGCCTTGCGCTGTACAGCCGCATCCTCACTGGCCATCTCTTCATGGGCCACGCGGAGTTTTCCGACGGCGATGTCCAGGCCACGGACGGAGAGGATCCTGTCGCGGGCCAACTGTTCCATGTCCGGGGTGCGGGGGTCCTGCGGCAGGTAGCCGATCTCACCGCTGCGGGTCACCTTGCCGGCGGCGGGCAAACCCTCCCCGGCGAGGACCCGGGTGAGGGTGGTTTTGCCGGCACCGTTGCGTCCCACGAGGCCGATCTTGTCACCCTTGTCGATGCGGAAGCTCACCTGGTCCATCAGGAGCCGGGCGCCGGCACGCAGTTCAAGATCCTGGACAGTAATCACAGCAGGTAGAGCCTTTCACAGCAGGGATGAGCCGCAGCCCGCAGCGTCTATGGTGGGCGTAGGCGGCAATGGCCGGAGAACGGCCCACCCAAGTCTACCGTCCAACCCGCCGGATACCGGCACTTCGAGACTCTGCTCACGAACTGGGATACTCGGACTATGGCCGTCTCCTTTGAATGCACGACGCGGACCAGCATGCCCAGGTTGGAGCTTTTCAACCTTGCCAGGAGCATCGATGCGCACTTGGAATCAATGGCAAAGTCCCGTGAAGAAGCTGTCGCCGGCGTGACCTCGGGCCTGATCTCGCTGGGTGAGGAGGTGACGTGGAGGGCATGGCATTTCGGTTTTCCGCTGAGGATGACAAGCCGTATCACCGAGATGACGTTGCCCGACTACTTCGTTGATGAGCAGGTCAGCGGGCCGTTCCGGCGGTTCAGGCACGTGCATGAATTCCTGGAGGATTCCTCCGGGATTACAACGATGGTGGACCGCATCGAGTTCGCCGCGCCTCTGGGATTCCTTGGACGCGTGGTCGAGAAACTCCTGCTGGCCCCTTATCTCCAGCGGCTCATCGAGTCGCGGAACCGCCACCTCGTTGAGGCATGCTGGTTGGATGGATCTGGAAGTGCTGCCTGAGCTCACCATTCCGGCGGCGGAACTCAGCTGGCGGTTTTCGCGTTCGTCCGGACCGGGCGGGCAACATGTCAACACCTCGGACAGCCGCGTCGAACTCTCATGGAACGTCCGGGGCTCATCGGCAATTTCAGACAGCCAGCGGTTGCTCCTGCTCACGCGCCTCGGACCACGCCTCAACGCCGGGGTCATTACGGTGACCGGATCCGGGCAGCGCTCCCAACTGCGCAACCGCGAAACAGCCCTCGCCAAGCTCGCGGATCTCCTGGCAGGAGGCCTTGCTCCGGCTGCCCCCAGCCGCCGGCCAACGAAACCTACCCGTGGCTCAAACTGCCGGCGCCTCTTGGCCAAGAAGCAGCGGTCAACAACGAAACAACAACGGAAGCGTCCACCCGCCGAGTAGCGCAGGAATCCGGGATGCGGGTTCCGTACCTTTGAGGGAAGAGAGCCGCGAGTAGGCCGTGGGCGTAATGGCAGCAGCCGGCTTCGGGGCCTTGGGAGAATAGACCCATGAAATTCAACCGGCTGCTGCAAATCCGGCGCATCTATGCGCAGCCTGCCGCACTGGAGCTTCCCCGTGGCAAGGAGATCGTCGAACGCTGGCCCGACGCAGAGGTGGTACTTGTCGAGAACCACTGGAATATCCCGGAAGTGCACGGGGATGAAACGAATGTGCCGCGCTGGTCCCGGATCAAGACTGAGGCGCTGGTCCTCGGAGTCAAGAAGGCGCTGACGGTCAAACCAAACGGGAGGTCGGCGGACTTCATTGCGCCATCAACTGCGAACGGCTGCGCCATGGCGTGCGCCTACTGCTACGTTCCCCGGCACAAGGGCTACAGCAACCCGGTAACGGTATTCGCGAACATCGACCAGATTGCCGGCGCCCTTGAGCGGCACGTCACCCGCCAAGGAATGAAACTGGAACCCAACCAGTGCGACCCGGAGCTCTGGGTTTACGACATCGGCGAAAACAGCGATTGCTCCGTCGATGCCCTCATCAGTGACAACGTGGAGGAAATCGTCACGCTCTTCCGGGACTTGCCCACCGCCAAGCTGTCCTTTGCCACCAAGTATGTCAATCCGGGCATGCTGGACTGGGACCATGGCGGCCACACCAGGATCCGTTTTTCCCTGATGCCCGCGCACCTGGCGAAATCGATCGATGTCCGGACCTCGCCGATAGCCGAACGCCTGGCTGCCATCAACGACTTCGTTGATGCCGGATACGAGGTGCACGTGAACTTCTCCCCCGTTGTCATTACCGACACGTGGCTCCGGGACTGGGAGGACTTGCTGCGCCAGCTTGACGCCACCCTCACCCCGGCTGCGAAATCCCAACTCGCGGCAGAGCTTATCTTCCTGACCCACAACGAACGGCTCCACGAGGTCAACCTGGGGTGGCACCCGCAGGCCGAGCAGGTCCTGTGGCGTCCGGACCTCCAGGAATCGAAGGTCTCCTCCAACGGCTTTTCCAATGTCCGTTACCGTACGGGAGCGAAGGGGCGGTATGTGCGGCAGCTATCGGCACTCATCGAGCAGATCGCCCCCTACTGCCGGATCCGCTACGCCTTCTGACGACATGTCAACGCATCGGGCTAAACTGGAACGATCATGATCGGCGCCCGTCCCCGTCTTCTGGCCTGGCTCATTGTCCTGGCCGGCTTCCTTGCGGGCTGCACACCCACGGCTGGCCTCGACGCCACAGCCACCGCCACAGCCACCGCCACCGCCACCGAGCAGCCAAGCACGACGGCTCCAGCCACGACGGCCGCGGCCGAGGCAGCCCTCGTCACTCAGCAGGCCCAGGCGCCCGTCACTCCGGCGCCGGCTCCCCCACCACCCCCGGTCCCCCAGCCGTTCGCCGTCAACCTGTACCAGGAGGGTGACTTCGTCCCGCAGTACACGTTCGACTGGTGTGTTGCAGCGAGCATCCAGATGGCACACAACCTCATCGACGACACGGGAGGCGGAAGCTGGACCGATTCCGGTCAGCAAGGTGAACTTTGGGAAATGGCCCGGGCAAGGTCATCGAACTCGTTTAACGGAGCCAACCCGTTCGGCTGGGCCCAGGTCCTCACGGAAGTTGGAATGGGGCCCTACACGGTGGTCAGCATTGCCGACTACGAGGATGCGCTGCGGACTGCGGCGCGGGCTCTTGCCGGCACCGGCCGGCCCGTTGGGCTGGTGATGTGGAGTGGCCGCCACGCGTGGGTAATGAGCGGATTCGAGTCAGTGGGCGACCCCTCCCAGTTCCCGGAGTTCACGGTAACGGGCGTCCGTGTCCAGGACCCGCTGTACCCCTATGGCAGCGGGCAGTGGGGACCCTCCCCCGAGCCCAACAGCCTGCTCACCCCGGAGCAGCTGGCGACGCAGTTCGTGGTCCGTGAACCGCGCCGCTGGAGCAGCGACCTGCCCACCGGCTACCTGCTTGTACTGCCGCAAGCCCAAGGCTGACCGTTCCCGTCGATCATCCGGGCCGAGTCCCGTGGCGGGATCGCCTCGGGCAGCCCTTGGGAAACCTGCATGTTCAAGTAGCGGGCGTGGGTTTATCCTTCAAAGCATGAACGAACATGCGGCTCCAAGCGGGACGGGCGGGTATCTGTTTGAGTTCAGGGGTAAGCGGCAGTTGCGGGAGGCAGCCCGATGGATGGCCGGTGTTGGAGTAGCTGGCGTCGGAGTGGCAATGGTGGTCATAGGAACCGCCTCCCAGACCTTTCTGTCCGTGCCCTTGGGAATCGCGACAGCAGTTCTTGGCGCCCTAGTGCTCTTTCTCTATGCCGGCAGCAAGAACAAGGCGAAAGCAGTGTCCGCGCACTCAGGAAAGTATCGCGTCGAGACAACAGGCAAGGTGAGCGGGAATGAGTCGATAGCATCCCAGCTTGCCCTTGTTGTGGACCTCTACGGGAAGGGCGCACTTACCGCGGGAGAGTTCGAGGCGGCCAAGCGCAGGATACTCGATATCTGAAATTGCAAGTTCGCCAGCAAAGTTGTGCCTAGTCCTCAGCCTCCGCCCCGGGCTTTAGTAGGGCTCCTACAAAATAGGGTCAGTAGCACCCCGGTAACGTCGGCAGTACATTAGATTCCGCTTGTACAACCCCGACAGGACCGCCATGAGCAACACCGACACCGCCGTCAAAAATACCTCGAACTCGAAACGCCGCCGCTGGAACGCCACCGACCTGGGCCTGATTGCTGTCTTCGCAGCACTCGTCGCCGGCGCAGCGCTGGTGCCCGGGCTCGCTGTCAATGGGTTCGGCGTCCCCATCACCTTCCAGACCCTCGCCGTGATGCTCACCGGCCTGGTCCTCGGCCCCGGACGGGGTTTCGCCGCCGTCGGCCTCTACACCCTGCTGGGCCTCGCGGGCCTGCCCATCTTCAGCCAGGGCCGCAGCGGCCTGGGCATCCTTGCCGGTCCCTCGGCAGGCTACATCATCGCCTTCCCCATCGCCGCGCTGGTGGTAGGCTGGCTTGCCACCCTCGTCATTCGCCGGACCACGAAGGCCCGCGCCCTGTGGCTGTTCCTGGCCGCCACGGTTACCAGCGTGGTGGTAGTGCACTCGCTCGGCGTCGCAGGCATCGCCCTGAATACCAAGGCCACCCTGGGCCAGGCCTTCCTGAGCGACCTCGTCTTCTACCCCGGAGACATCATCAAGAACATCCTGGCCGCAGTCATCGCCGTCGCCCTGCACCGCGCCTTCCCGGACATCCTGGTCCGCCGCGTGCGGCGCAGCACCGCCAAGGGCAGCACCACCCCGCAGACCAGCAAGGCCTAGGACACGGCATGCCCGCAGTGACCTTTGACCAGGTAACGGTGTCCGTCGAAACAGATCATTCGCCGGAGCCCAAAATCCTCCTGGACGCCGTGAACCTCCAGCTCACGGAAAGGCGCGTCGGTGTCATCGGCGCCAACGGTTCGGGGAAATCGACGCTCCTGCGCCTGGTCAACGGCCTCATCCAGCCAACCTCGGGCAATGTAGCGGTCGACGGCGACGACACAGTCAGTGCCGTCCGCAGGGTCCGCAGGAACGTCGGCTTCGTCTTCACCGATCCCCTGTCCCAGTTGGTGATGCCCACCGGCAGGGAGGACGTTGAGCTCTCCCTCCGCCGCTCGGTGAAGAACAGCACCGAGCGGCGGAGCCAGGCCGAGGCGTCGCTTGAGCGCATGGGGCTCCTGCACCTGGCCGACCAGAGCATCTATGAACTCTCCGGCGGCGAACGGCAGCTGATGGCCCTCGCCGCCGTGCTGGCCGTAAACCCCGCGGTCCTGGTGCTCGATGAGCCCTCCACACTCCTGGACCTCCGCAACCGCGAACTCCTCCGCCGGACCCTGACCGGGCTGGACCAGCAGATCATTATGTCCACCCACGATCTTGAACTCGCACTGGAGATGGACCGCGTGCTGGTCATTGAACAGGGCAAGGTGGCATTCGACGGCGCACCGGCCGAAGCCGTCTTGGCTTACCGGTCCCTCTGCCTGGACAGCGCCCACCCTTCAGAACCGGGTGTCCGATGAGGGGCCACGGCTTCCTCCTAGCAAACTATGTGCCGGGAAACTCCCTGGTTCACAGGTCACCGCTGGCCCTGAAGTTCCTGTTGGTCTTCAGCTGCGGCCTGGCCACGTTCATCATCCAGGACTGGCGCATTTCGACGGCGGTACTCACCGCACT
The DNA here is from genome assembly GCF_059091705.1 of Arthrobacter sp. Ha26. Lineage (NCBI taxonomy): Bacteria > Bacillati > Actinomycetota > Actinomycetes > Micrococcales > Micrococcaceae > Arthrobacter > Arthrobacter sp. Ha26. Next base: position 370,940 of record NZ_JBNHGX010000003.1, on the reverse strand, counting down.
CTGCACCCTCTTCCTGCTGACCGGTGCCGGCGGGAAAAGGCTCTGGGGCGCCATCCGGCCGCTTGCTGCCGTCCTGCTGGTGATCGGACTGTTCCAGTGGTGGCAGCTCGGTGCGCCCACGGCTGCGCGGATCGTGCTGAACATCCTCATCTGCGTGGTGGCAGCATCGCTGCTTACCGCCACCACGCCGGTGCAGAAGCTCCTGGACGGGGTGGTCAAGGCGGCCGCGCCCTTCAAAAGATTCGGCGCCGACCCGGAGCGGTTCGCCCTAACCATCGGCATCATGCTCCGCAGCATCCCCTACATTGCCGGCACCTTCGCAGACGTCCGCGATTCTGCCCGGGCACGCGGCCTGGAACGCAATCCCCGCGCCCTCATACTGCCTGTGTTCATCACATCCGTGGCCTTCGCCCGCCAGACCGGCGAGGCGCTCGCCGCCCGCGGGCTGGGCGAAGCGGAGGACTAAACCCGAGCAGGGGACGGCGACAAGCGCCCGTACTGCAGCAGCGCTGCAGTACCCATGCCGCCGGCGATGCTGATCATGGCCAGGCCAAGGCTTCCCGGTGTTCCATTCCGGCGTGCCTGGGCGAGCAACCGGGTCACCAGGACAGCGCCGGACGCGCCATAGGCGTGCCCCAAAGCCAGGGCACCGCCGTCGAGGTTCACCCGCCCGGCGTCGATCCCCAACTGGTCAAGGCTTGCCAGCGCCTGCGACGCGAACGCCTCATTAAATTCCACGAGGTCCAGCTCATCGGCGCCCACGCCTGCGCGTCCCAGAACATCCCGCGCCGCGGCCGCGGCACCTACGCCCAGGATCTCCGGTTCCACGCCCGCGGTGCCGGCGCCCAGCACCAACAGACCGTCGGGCGCGCCCAGCTCCCGGGCGCGTTTCAGTGAAGTCATCACGACGGCGGAGGCGGCGTCCGCGTCGAAGCAGGAGTTTCCCGCGGTGACGGTTCCGCCGTCCACGAAGGCGGCCGGGAACCGCGCCATCACGGCTGCACCAAGCCCGCGGCGCGGCCCGTCATCAACAGCAACAATTTCTCCGTCGACAGCCACCGGAACCAGTTCGTCGTCGAAGTATCCTGCCTCGGCGGCGGCAAGGGCCCTCTGGTGGCTCTGCAGCGCGAAGGCATCCTGCCGGTCCCTGCCGATGCCGAACTTCCGGGCCACGGTTTCCGCTGCCACACCCATGTCCGGGTCGCCGAAACTCTCCGGGACAAACTGGGCCCGCCGGTAGAACTCCGGCGCGCCGTCGCCTTTCCGGTGCGCCCGCAGGGGTGCTGTGCTGGTGCTCTCGACTCCGCCCGCCAAATACAAGGGGTTGCCGCCCGCCGCCACCAGCCCTGAAGCCAGGACAATGGCATCCAGGCCAGAGCCACACTGGCGGTCCACCGTCAGGCCGGGAACGGTGACCGGCAGGCCGGCCTCCAGCAGCGCAAGCCGTGCCACATTCCCGCCGCCACCCACGGCGTTGCCGATCACCACGTCGGTGACAGCCCGCGGCTCCACGCCGGCCACGAGTTCGCGCAGCACCGGCGCCAGCAGTTCGTGGGCCCGGAGTCTCCTCAAGGCACCATTGGTCCGGCACACGGGAGTGCGCCTGGCTGCGATGATGACCGGCTGGCGGTCCGGCGGGAGGAGCTCAGGCGCCAAGGCTGCGGATCCTCGGATCTCCGGCGCTGATCCAGTCCAGCAGCAGGTTCCGGCTGACCTTGCCGCGGTCCGTGGTGGGCAATTCCGCGACTGAGTAATACTGCAGCGGCCACTTGTCACGGGCCAGGATGCCGTCCAGCCCCGCCTTCAGCTGGGTGGCAGTAACGGCACCAGCGGACGGAACAATCCCGGCCACCACCCGCTGGCCCCGCAGGTCGTCAGGCATCCCGGCAGCGACCGCGGCCGCCACGCCGGGCACGGCAGCCAGCGCCAGCTCCACCTCGTGCGGGTACACGTTCTTGCCGGCCGTGAGGATCATGTCGGCCCGGCGGCCCAGGATATGCAGCTCGCCCCCCTCGAGGTAGCCCTGGTCCCCTACCGTGAACCAGCCGTCGAAGGACCGCAGGGCCTGGCCGTCGTCCCCCCAGAGGTATCCGTTGCTGACCATCGGGCTGCGCACGCAGATGTTTCCGGCAGCCCCGTCCGGAAGGGGCTGGCCCGAGTCGTCGAGAATCCTGACGTCCACCCCGGGGAAAGGCCGCCCGATCCCGGTCCCGCCTACGGCCGCAGCGTCGCCGGCAGGTAGCCCGGCACCTGAGACGAAGCTCAGCTCGGATGCGCCGTAGTACTCGAAAATCGTGGCATTGGGCGCCCAGCGGCGGGCAGCTTCCAGGGTCCGCGCGTCGAGCTTGGACCCCGCGCAGATGATGGTGCCGACTCCGGACGCGTCCACGCATCCGGACATGCCGCGTTCACTGAGCATCCTGAGCATGGTGGGCACCAGCACCAGTCTGGTCACCCGGTCGTGCGTGATGGCCGCATGGACGTCGCCGACGTCGAAGGTTTCCAGCGTCTGGAATTCGGACCCTGCGTAGAGGCACTCGGCCAGGGCATACAGGTTCAGGCTGGCTGCCAGCGGGCCCGGCGCCAGAGTGACGTCGTCCTGGCCCAGGCCGAAAAACTCGATCGACGCCTTGAAGGATTCCTGCCAGGACCGCCTCGACCTCGTGAAGGCCTTCGGAACAGACGTGGTCCCGGAGGTCAGGCCAATGAGGAAGCTGTCCTCCGGCTCGCCGTCGGCCAGTTGATCGTCCGGGGACACAGCCCCGGGCCGGGCGGAGGACTCTATCCGGCGGGCGATATCCTCCTTCAGCGGGGCGGGCCAGGCGGGATCGAGGACGGCGCACTGCCGCCCACCGGCAACGGCCGCCGCGAACCTCACCGCGAAGCCCACCGAGTTCGGCTCGCAGAGGGACGTGACGGCCTTGGTGTCGGGGACCAGGCCGGCAGCGGCGTCGCGGAACTCCGCCCACGTGAGGCGTTGACCGGCGACGACGACGGCGGTGCCGTGCGGCCGCTCTTCGGCCCAGCGCTGGATGTGGTTGAGGAAAGGCATCGGATCAACTTTACCGGCCGTCCCGGGTTGAACCGCGGGCCCGCGGGTATTGTGACTTCATGAGCTTCAATGACAATGTGCAGCTGGATCCTTCACAGGTCCAGGACCGGCGCGGCATGGGCCGCGGAGTAAAAGTAGGCGGCGGAATCGGAGGCGGGCTCATCCTGCTCATCGCCACGCTCCTGGGCGTGAACCCGCAGTTGCTCGAGGGGCTGGCCGGGGCCGGGCAGGCACCGCAAAGCCAGGGAACCGCTCCGGCCTGCCAAACGGGCGCCGACGCCGATGCCCGGGTGGACTGCCGCATAACGGGAACCGTGAACAGCCTGAACGCTTTCTGGCCTGCTTACCTGCAGCAGTACAACGTACGGTACCCGCAGCCCGAGACAGTGATTTTCGAGCAGGGAGTCAGCACGGGCTGTGGTACGGCCTCCAGCGCCGTAGGACCGTTTTATTGCCCCACAGACACCACCGCCTACTTCGACCCCGGCTTCTTCCAGGAACTGGTGGACCGTTTCGGTTCCTCGGGCGGACCGCTCGCACAGGAGTATGTGGTGGCACACGAGTTTGGCCACCACATCCAGAACGTGCTGGGAAACCTGAACCGGGCGCAGCAGGATCCGCAGGGCCCGGAGTCCGGCGCCGTGCGCGTTGAACTGCAGGCCGACTGCTATGCGGGGTTGTGGGCAAGGCACGCCTCAACCCAGCCCGGGCCGGACGGCCAGCCGTTCCTGGAGGAGCTCACGCAGCAGGACCTGAACGATGCGCTGTCCGCCGCTTCAGCTGTAGGTGACGACCGGATCCAGGAGGCAGCCACAGGTCGCGTCTCCCCCGAGGCATGGACCCACGGCTCCAGTGAGCAGCGCCAGCGATGGTTCTACCAGGGCTACAAAACGGGCGACATCAACCAGTGCGACACCTTCTCGGCACCATCGCTCTAACCCCACCGAGTTCCCCTGCGGCCGGGGGGGTGGGCCCACGCTCCCGAGGGGCCCCAATCGAGCTTGCGAGATTGGGGAGGGAGCGGTGAACGACGACGGCGGGCCACCTTTCCGCTGAAAGGTGACCCGCCGTCGTCGTACTTATTTAGATGTTGAAGCCGAGGGCCCGCATCTGGTCCTTGCCGTCGTCGGTGATCCGTTCCGGACCCCATGGCGGCATCCAGACCCAGTTCAGGCGCCACTCATCAACCACGCCGTCCAGGGCCTTGCCCACCTGCTCCTCGAGGACATCGGTGAGCGGGCAGGCGGCGGTGGTCAGGGTCATGTCGATCAGCAGCGCGCCGTCGTCATCGGAGTACTTCAGGCCGTAGAGCAGGCCGAGGTCCACCACATTGACGCCGAGCTCAGGATCGATCACATCCTTCAGCGCTTCTTCAACGTCCTCGAGGCTGGTGCGGGACGCGCTAATTTCGGTCATGGCAAGTCCTTACTAGGCCTGTGCGGCTGCGGGTGCTGCGGCAGCGCCGGCACCCTTGGCGTAACGGTCGTAGCCTTCTTCTTCCAGACGGTCGGCGAGCTCGGGGCCGCCTTCTTCAACAACCTGTCCGTCCACGAACACGTGCACGAAGTCAGGCTTGATGTAGCGCAGGATGCGCGTGTAGTGCGTGATGAGCAGCGTGCCCATGTTGCCGTCGGCGTGGGCGCGGTTGACGCCCTCGGAGACAACCTTCAGCGCGTCAACGTCCAGGCCGGAGTCGGTCTCGTCCAATACCGCGAACTTGGGCTTGAAGAGTTCCAGCTGGAGGATTTCCACGCGCTTCTTCTCGCCGCCGGAGAAGCCTTCGTTGACGTTGCGCTGGGCGAAGTCGGCGTCGATGCGAAGCTGCTCCATGGCGGCCTTGACGTCCTTGGTCCAAGTGCGCAGCTTGGGGGCTTCGCCGTCGATGGCGGTCTTGGCGGTGCGCAAGAAGTTGGTCATGCTGACGCCGGGGACCTCCACGGGGTACTGCATGGCCAGGAAGACGCCGGCGCGGGCGCGCTCGTCGACGCTCATCTCCAGGACGTCTTCGCCGTCGAGGGTGATGGAGCCGCTGGTGACGTTGTAGCGGGGGTGTCCTGCGATGGTGGAGGCGAGCGTGGACTTGCCGGAGCCGTTGGGGCCCATGATGGCGTGGGTTTCGCCGGTCCGGATGGTCAGGCTGACGCCCTTCAGGATTTCCTTGGTGCCCTGCTCCGTCTCAATGCTGACGTGCAGGTCCTTGATCTCAAGAGTAGACATATGTCTTGTTCTCCTCTGCACCGCGCCTGGCGGCGGCGGTGCTGTCTCTGTGTGGAAGTTGGTTCGTAATTCTGTGGTGCTAGCTGAAGTTCGGGGCTTCGGCGCCGTTAAGGATGGTGGTGAAGTCCACGTAGACTTCGTCGCCCCGGATCTCCACGGCGAACACGGGCACGGGATCATAGGCCGGCAGCTGGAGCGGTTCGCCGGTGCGCAGATCGAACTGGGAGCCGTGGCCCCAGCACTCGATGGCGCAGCCCTCCACTTCGCCCTCCGACAATGAGATGTCCGCATGCGAGCAGGTGTCGCCGATCGCGTGGATCTCCCCCATGGAGTCCTTGACGATGGCTACCGGGTAGTCGTCGATCAGGATCCGCAACGCCTGCTTCAGCTGGATTTCATCCACCTTGCAGACAAGCTCGCCCTTTGGCTGGTCAGTCATCTGTAAACCCGTGCTCCGTGCCTTCTAGTTGTCCGTCAGTGCGAGTTCGTGTTCAACAGCGTCGGTCAGCCGCTCCTCGATGGAGGGGACCTTGATCTGCTGGATGATCTCGTTGAGGAAGCCGCGGACCACTAGGCGACGGGCAACGTCCTCGGGGATGCCGCGGGCCATCAGGTAGAACAAGTGCTCGTCGTCCATCCGGCCGGTGGCGCTGGCGTGGCCTGCACCCTCGATCAGTCCGGTCTCGATTTCGAGGTTGGGCACGGAGTCGGCGCGGGCTCCGTCGGTGAGCAGCAGGTTGCGGTTGGCCTCGTAGGTGTCGGTGCCTTCAGCTTCCTTGCGGATGAGGACATCGCCAACCCACACGGCGTGGGCGTTGCGGCCCTGCAGTGCGCCCTTGTACAGCACGTTGGATTTGCAGTTGGCCACGGCGTGATCCACGAAGAGACGCTGTTCCAGGTGCTGGCCGGCGTCGGCGAAGTACAGGCCGAACATTTCTGCTTCGCCGCCGGGGGCGGTGAAACGGGCCGACGGCGTGACGCGGACCAGGTCGCCGCCAAGGCTCACCATGACGTGCTTGAGCTTAGCGTCCCGGCCGATCTTCGCCTGCTGGGAGGAGGCGTGGACGGCGTCGTCGTTCCATTCCTGGAGCGTGATAACGGTCAGGTTGGCGCCGTCTTCCACGATGATCTCGACGTTTTCCGATACCACAGCGGAACCCTTGTGGTTCAGGACCACAACTGCCTTGGAGAACTTTTCGGCGATGATCACCAGGTGCTGGGCGGCGGCCTCCAGGGAGGTGCCTTCGATGTCCACGCTGATTTCCGTGGTCGCCTCGAACTCGGACGGGATGGTCACCACAGTGGCCCCGGCGAAGTTCTCCCAGGCGTTGGCGGAGACGCGGTCCTCGGGGATGCCGGCGGTACCGATGCGCTGGTCCTCGCGGCCGACGCTCTCAACGGTGACCTGCTCCGGACCGTTGACCACAACGGTGGGTGCGGCGCCGGAGAGGACCTCGGAGTGCAGGCCGCGGAGGCGCTTGAGCGGGGTGAAGCGCCAGTCTTCTTCCATGCCGGTGAGCGGCTTGAAGTCTGCAAGTTTGTAGGACGTCAGCCGCCCGGCGCGTGAGCTGTCCGGGATGCCCACGCCGCCGCCGTGGGAGTGGCTCTTGGCCGAATCCCCGGCCAGCGGCGCCTTGGTGCCCGCGTTGATGGGTGAAAGGCTCTCGCCTTCCTCGGTGAAGCCGTTGATGAACGGCTGGGCTGAGGGCGCGCCGATGCGTGCCTTTTCAGTAGTGATTTCAGTCATCGTTATCCGACGGACCCTTCCATCTGCAGTTCGATCAGGCGGTTCAGCTCAAGTGCGTACTCCATGGGGAGCTCGCGGGCAATTGGCTCGATGAAGCCGCGGACGATCATCGCCATGGCCTCGTCTTCGCGCATGCCGCGGGACATCAGGTAGAAGAGCTGCTCTTCGCTGACCCGGGAAACAGTTGCCTCGTGGCCCATCACAACGTCGTCCTCGCGGATGTCGATGTAGGGGTAGGTGTCCGAGCGGCTGATGGTGTCCACCAGCAGTGCGTCACAGCGGACCGTGTTGGCGGAGTGCTTGGCGCCTTCACGGACCTGGACCAGGCCGCGGTAGGCTGCACGGCCGCCGCCTCGGGCCACCGACTTCGAGATGATGGAGCTCTTGGTGTTCGGCGCGATGTGGACCATCTTCGAGCCGGTGTCCTGGTGCTGGCCCTCGCCGGCGAAGGCAATGGACAGGGTTTCGCCCTTGGCGTGCTCACCCACGAGGTACACGGCCGGGTACTTCATGGTGACCTTGGACCCGATGTTGCCATCGACCCATTCCATGGTTGCGCCCTCTTCGCAGATGGCGCGCTTGGTCACCAGGTTGTACACGTTGTTGGACCAGTTCTGGATGGTGGTGTAGCGGACGCGGGCGCCCTTCTTCACGATGATCTCCACCACGGCGGAGTGCAGCGAGTCCGAGGTGTAGATGGGCGCGGTGCAGCCTTCGATGTAGTGGACGTAGGAGTCCTCGTCGGCGATGATCAGGGTGCGCTCGAACTGGCCCATGTTTTCCGTGTTGATGCGGAAGTATGCCTGCAGCGGGATGTCCACGTGGACGCCCTTGGGGACGTAAACGAAGGATCCGCCGGACCATACGGAGGTGTTCAGCGAGGCGAACTTGTTGTCGCCCACCGGGATGACGGTGCCGAAGTACTCCTGGAAGATCTCCGGGTGCTCCTTCAGGGCGGTGTCGGTGTCAAGGAAGATGACACCCTGCCTCTCAAGGTCCTCACGCAGCTGGTGGTAAACAACCTCGGACTCGTACTGGGCGGCGACACCGGAAACCAGGCGCTGCTTTTCAGCTTCCGGGATGCCCAGCTTGTCGTAGGTGTTCTTGATGTCCTCGGGGAGCTCTTCCCAGGTGGCTGCCTGCTTCTCCGTGGAGCGGACAAAGTACTTGATGTTGTCGAAGTCGATGCCGGACAGGTCCGCGCCCCAGGTGGGCATGGGCTTGCGGTCGAAGTACTTCAGGCCCTTGAGGCGAAGATCGAGCATCCACTCCGGTTCGCTCTTCTTCGCCGAAATGTCCCGGACTACCTCTTCGTTGAGCCCACGGCGTGCGTTGGCGCCGGCGTCGTTCTTGTCGGCCCATCCGTACTCGTAGGTGCCGATGCCGTGGAGCTCGGGATTCTTTTCCAGAATCTCCGAGATCACAGTGTTTTCGGCTACCGCTTTCTCTGATAGTTGGTCCGTCATCACGGCCTTTCTTGCTGCTGGTTGGTTACTTCATTCAGGCTGGCGGGGGCTGCCGGGAGCTTTGTGGGCGCCTGGGCAGACAGCCGGCCTGTAGGAATGTGGGTGGTGCAGACGTGCCCGCCGCGGGCCAGCGTCGAGAGCCGGCGGACGTCCACGCCCACCAGCCGGGAGAAGACTTCGGTCTCCACATCGCAGAACACCGGGAACCGTGCGGCGAGCTCCTGGATGGGGCAGTGGCCCTGGCACAGCTGCACGCTGGAAAGGGCTGCCGGGAGCGGAGCCTTGGCTTCGATGGATGCTGCGGATGCAACGAAATTATCGCGGCTCAGAGCCTCGGCAAGCGCCTTGGCGCGGTTAGCGACGTCCGGCCCGGCCTTTTCGATCTCGGCCGCGTAGCGGCGCTCCATCTCGGAGAAGCGTTCGACGGCGAAGGCCCGCACGGCATCCGGCCCCGCCATTTTCTGGAGCTGCTGGAGGGCAAGCGCGGCGATGCCGAGGTAGTCGTTGCCCAGGCTCGATTGGCCTTGGGAACTGAGCACGTAGCGGCGGGCGGGGCGTCCTGCCCCGGCACCTGACCTGGCAACGCGCTTGACTTCGATGACACCGGCGCGGGACAGGTGGTCGAGATGCCGGCGCACTGCAGCCGGTGTGAAGCCCAGCAGGTCGCCAAGTTCGGCCGCACTCACAGGTCCGTGCTCCAGGACGGCGGACAACACCCGGTCCCGGGTGCGCTCGTCGGCGTCAGCCACCGGACCGGCGGCCGGGCGGCCGCGGTCTGCGGGAGCCTGCGGAGCCCCCTGCCCGGCAAAGGGCACAGCAGTAGCGTTGGTCATGGAATACACAACACAATAGTGTCGTAATTTAGTCCCGCATTCCAGTAAGGACAGGCTGACCTGAGTCCAGAGCAGAGCGAACCGGTGAAGGACTGCGGGAAATACTACATCCCGTAGAATACTGGGGTGCGATCCCCCCAATCCCCGGTTCTGTCCATCAGCGGGTTAGTGAAAGACGTTGGCCCGCTTGCCAGCCTGGACGGAAAAATGCTCCGGGTGGTGAGCGGCGTCTCCCTGATCGCCGAGCGCGGAGAAGTGACAGCCCTGCTGGGTGCCAACGGGGCCGGAAAAACCACCACGCTCGAGTGCGCCCAGGGCCTGCAGAAGCGCAGTGGCGGCACTATCTCCCTGCTCGGCCAGGACCCCGCATCGGCAGGGGCGGGCCTGCGCTCCCGCGTTGGTGTGATGCTCCAGGACGGCGGCCTGCCGCCGTCGTCCAGGCCCGTTCCGCTGCTGCGGCACATCGCCGGACTTTACGAACACCCATGGCCTGTGGACGACCTGATCCAGCGGCTGGGCATCGATACGTTCAGCCGCACAACAGTCCGCCGACTCTCCGGCGGGCAGAAGCAGCGGCTCGCCCTGGCCGCGGCGCTGATCGCCAGGCCGGAAGTCCTGTTCCTGGACGAGCCCAGCGCCGGCCTGGACCCCCAGTCCCGCCAGCTGGTGTTCGATCTGATCGCTGAACTTCGTGACGCCGGGATGGGCATCATCCTCACCACCCACCTGATGGATGACGCCCAGCGGCTGGCAGACTACGTTTACATCATTGACGGCGGCCGGAACGTTGCGGAGGGAACGGTCCAGGAACTGCTCCAGCGCAATTCAGCCGTGGAGGCCGGCGCCGAACATCTCCGCACCCTTGAGTTCGAGGCTGCCGCCGGGCTGGATTTCGACGGCGTCCTGCCGGCCGGCATTGCCGTCACGGAAACCCGCGCCGGCAGCTACTCCGTCACGGGCAGCCTTACTCCGGCCCACCTGGCAGCCCTCGCCCGCTGGTGGGAAGCGCACAACATCATGCCCGCTTCCATGAGCCTGCAGGCGCGTAGCCTTGAAGACGTCTTTCTGGATATCTCGGGAAAGGACATCCGATGAACGGGACAGCGCCCGGCGCTTCCGGTGCCGCTGCGGGCAATCCGCCCCTTGCCGCCTTGGGCGGTGTATCCGGTGCGCAGCGTCCCGCCTCGCTGTTCCGGCGCGTGCTGCTGCAGGGCAAGTACGAGGCCCTGGCCATGCTCCGGAATGGTGAGCAGCTGATCCTGGCAGTGGTGTTGCCGCTCCTGGCCCTCGTGGGCCTGACCGTCACGCCGTTCCTTGACGGGATGGGCGGCAGCCGCGTGGATGTCGCCGTCCCCGGGATCCTGGCCCTCTGCGCCATGTCCACGGCATTCACCGGCCAAGGCATCGCCACGGGCTTCGACCGCCGCTATGGGGTGCTACGCTTCCTTTCCACCACGCCCTTGGGCCGAGGCGGCCTGATCGCGGGCAAGGCACTTTCTGTCCTTGCCGTGCTGTGCCTGCAGGTCGCCGTCGTCAGCGCTGTTGCCTTTGCCTTGGGCTGGCAGCCTGAGGCAGCGGGCTGGTTGCCGGGCCTGCTGCTGCTGGCCCTGGGCGCGGCTGCCTTTACCGCCTTGGGCCTCCTGGTGGCGGGAACGGTCCGGCCGGAGGCGACGCTGGCCATCACCAACCTGCTGTGGATCCTGCTGGGGGCCTTGGGCGGAATCGTTATCCCGGCGGAACGGCTGCCCGCCGGCCCCCAGTCAATGGTGCATTTCCTGCCCTCCGGCGCCCTGGGTGAATCCCTGCGCGAAGCTTTCCTCGGCGGCACCCTTAACGGCGGCGCCGCCCTCATCCTGCTGCTTTGGACAGTCATTGCCGGGGCAGCTGCCATCCGTTGGTTCAAGTGGAATTGAGATACCCGTGAGCACCGCATCACGCCTCCCCCAGTTCGTTAACCGCTTTTCGTCCCGGCTGCCCCGCACCGTGGACATCCGGGTGCGGCGCCTTGCCGTTGCCTCGCTCATTGGGCAGACCCTCCTGGTGGTGACCGGCGGAGCGGTCCGGCTGACGGCGTCCGGTCTGGGGTGCCCCACCTGGCCGCGCTGCACCGACACCTCGCTGGTGAACACCGCAGAGATGGGCATCCACGGCTTCATCGAATTCGGCAACCGGCTCCTGACCTTTGCCCTGGCCGCAGTGGCCGCGCTGATGCTGGTGTACCTGTGGAACCTCCGCAAGGAGCGGCGGGACCTCTTCCTGCTGGCCCTCGGCCTCCTGGCCAGCATTCCCGCCCAGGCTGTGATCGGCGGCGTCACGGTGCTGACCAACCTCAACCCCTGGGTGGTGGGTTTGCACTTCCTGGTGTCCATGGCGCTGGTGGTGTTTGCCACGCTGCTGGTGAACCGTGCCTTCGGCAGGACCGGAAGGTTCCTGGCTGCCCGGCACCCCGCCCTCCCGGGGATCATGCGTCCGGTGACGGCCGCCGTCGCGCTCTTTTCCGCCGTCGCCGTGATGCTCGGCGTGGTGGTCACGGGTGCCGGCCCGCATGCCGGCGACGCTGACGCTCCGCGCAACGGCCTGGACTGGGACCTGTTCTCGCACATCCACGCCGTGCCGGCCTACCTGGTCACCGCCGGCACAGTTGTGGCCCTTGCCCTGGTGTTCCTCCGCCGGATTCACGGGCCCTTCCGTACCGCTGTGCTGGGGCTTCTCGGCGTGACGGTCCTCCAGGCCATCATCGGCTTCACCCAGTACTACAACGGCATTCCGGCCCTCCTGGTGGCAGCCCACATGCTCGGGGCAGCGCTGCTGATGGCAGCTTCAACCAACGCCTGGGATCTTGCCAAAGCGAGCCCGGTGGAGTAGCACCCGGGTTCTCTTTCGGCACAAAACCAGATGGCCCCCGGTTCGCAGCGAACCGGGGGCATCTGTGTCACGACGGTATTAGCCGCCACGCTCCGGCGCGTTAGCGCGAAGGCGCCGGGGCAGCGGAGTTTGCGGCAGCCTGCGCAGGATCGAGGAACCGGATCCCGGTTGGCTCCACCAGCAACACGCGCGCCGTGCCAATGTCGTAAAACAGGCCGGTTGACTGCAACCGGCCCGCAGCGAGTTCAGGCCCCACAACCGGATGGGTGTCCAGTTTGCGCAACTGGACGGCGACGTTCACCATGGCCAGTTGGTCCAGGCGGTCGTACCCGGCGGCCGCAGCTTCCCGGGCAACGGGATGGTCCGCGAGCTCCCGGTAGCTGGGCCGGGCATGGTCCAGCCAGGCATCGAAGCCGGCGCCGAGCGAAGCGTTGCCGTTTCCCTCGGCGTCCGCGATCAGTGCCTTCATTGCACCGCAGTCGGAGTGTCCACCGATGACAATTGAATCCACGTCGAGGGCCTTCACCGCGAAAGACAGAGCCGAGTCGACCGACGCGTCCTGGCCGTCGTGGCACACCACGTTGCCAATGTTCCGCAGGGTCAGAAGGTCCCCCGGCCCGCTGCTGGTGATGAGGTTGGGGTTCACGCGGGAGTCCACGCAGGCAACAAACAAGGTGTCCGGGTTCTGGCCTTCCACCAGGTCCTGAACAAGGGGTTTGACCTGGTCGGCGAAGCGGCGGTGGTATTTGTTGACCCCCTCCAGGAGCAATTCAAGCGGCTGGGCTTCCCTGCCAGCCGGGTCGGCGGCTCCGTCCCCGGCAGATCCGGCGGACTGCCAGGAGGCCCTGGGCGGAAGCGGAAGCTCCCGGGCTTCCTGCCGCTGCGGTGTCCGGTGTGCGGCGTCCTGGAAGAGGGTGTTTCCGTGTTCCTCAAGGCGGACAGTCCCGCCGGCCGCTTCGTGCTGCTTCTGCCAGGCGATCAGGGCTTCCCGGAAGGCATGGTCCACGTAGTCCGCGTTCAGCTCAACCACCGCGTCGGTGCCTGCCGGAACCGAATGCAGCACCCGGTTCAGCCGCGGCAAGGCGAAGAAGCTGCACGAGCCGCCGATGGTGACGCGCCAGGGGGCCGACGGAGAGATGGGCTGACGGGCGTGGACTGCGGCCCGGAGCACACGCAACAGCACGCTGGCCGCGGCAAGTGCCAGGCCGATCATGACGCCTTCCAGCAGATTCAGGAACACCACGCAGAGAAGGGTCACGACGTAGATCAGGAGGTCACCGGTGCGCAGGCTTGTGCGGATGTCGGCAACCTTGATCAGGCGTGCGCCGATGACCACCAGCAGTCCGGCCAGGACGGACAGCGGAATCAGCTGGATCAGCCCGGCGAAGATTGCGGAGAAGGCCAGGACCCACACGCCGTGCAGGACGGCCGACGCGCGGGTGGCTGCGCCTGCCTCCACGTTCGTTGCACTGCGGACAATCACACCGGTTACCGGCAGGCCGCCCAGGGAGCCGGACAGGATGTTGGCCGCCCCCTGGCCCACAAGCTCCCGGTTGAGGTTGGTCCGCGGGCCGGTGTGCATTTTGTCCACGGCCACCGCGGAAAGCAAGGATTCGATGCTGGCGATCAGGGCCATGGAGATGACGGCGAAGGCGAGGGCACGCCAGTTGCTGTCGGGCAGTTGCGGCAACGCAACGGCGTCGAATATCGACCCTTCGAAGGAGATGCGCTGGACGCCCGGGGCGAACGCCACAGAGAGGGCGGTGCCGGCAACGACGGCGGCCAGTGACCCGGGAACCCGGCGCACCGCTGCTGGAAGGTACTTCCAGCCCAGCAGGATGCCGACGACGGTGAGCCCCAGCAGGGCTGCGTGCAGTTCGACGTTAGTGATGGCCGCGGGCAGCGCGGCGAGGTTTTCCAGGGCCGGGCCCGCCGGCTCTGATCCCAGCAGCACGTGGAGCTGCTGCAGGATGATGGTAATGCCGATGCCGGCGAGCATTGCCTTGACCACCACGGGCGAGACGGCCAGCGCGGCGCGCCCCACACGGCTGAGGCCGAGCAGCAGCTGGACGACGCCGGCCGCGGCAGTGATCGCGCACGTCACCTGCCAGCCGAACTCCTGGACCAGGCCGGCGACGACGACGGTGAGCCCCGCCGCGGGTCCGCTCACTTGGAGCGGGGAGCCGCCCAGGCTGCCGGCAACTATGCCGCCGATGGCTGCGGCGATGAGTCCGGCCATGACGGGTGCGCCGGACGCGGCGGCTATGCCGAGGGACAGGGGCAGGGCAACAAGGAACACCACGAGTGACGCCGGGACGTCAGCGCCGAGATGCTTCAGGAAGCCGGGCCGCACGCATTTCCGGGTGCCCCTCCCCGGCACGGGCGGGCTGTGGACCGAGGTCTGGATGGTGGAGGGATCAGGCGCCTGTGCCATGGGTTTTTCCTTTGCTCGCGGGCAGGATCCATCCAAGGGTAAGCACGTTGTCACGGTAGGTGACACTAAACGTGATCAATATGACAAGCTGGTCACGTGCTTGTCGGATCTGCCAAGTCCTCGCGGCTGGAGCGCCTCAGCCTGCCAGGCGGTACACGGACACGTGGCTGCGGGAGTCTGCGGTGAACTGACTGCGGTCCCAGTCAGCCCAACGGGACTCCAGCTCGAATCCGGCCAGCCGCGCCATGAGGTCGAGCTCGCTGGGCCAGATGTAGCGGTGGGGTGTCCGGTCAATTCGGGCATCCCGCCCATCCGGCAGTTCCGGGTTGAACCGCACGTGATGGGATATGACGTGCTGCTGCAGCACGTCATAGCTGTCCACCAGCAGATACCCCGGCTGGCTCACCTCGACAGTCCCGCCGTGCCCGGGCGGCAGCGACCGCAGCTGGGGGACCCAGAGCTCAATCACAAAGTGTCCGCCGGGTGCGAGGTGGCGTGCAGCGTTGCGGAAACACCGGACCTGCTCGTCCTGGGTCAGGAGGTTGGAGATGGTGTTGAACACCAGGAACACCAGCGAAAAGTTGTCCCCTGCCACTGCCTCGCGCATGTCACCCTGCACGACGGGAATACTGCCCCCCGCCGCCTTCTCCCGGAGGCGGGAGATCATTGCGTGCGAGAGTTCGATGCCGCTGACCTGGACTCCTGCCTCGGACAGGGGAATGGCAACCCGGCCCGTGCCGATGGCAAATTCGAGGGCAGGACCGGAACCAGCCAGCTGTGCCAGGACCTCTACGGTGGGGGCCAGTACTTCCGGGGAAAACATTCCGACTCCGGGCGTATCGTACTGGGCGGCAGCGCGGGCGTCCCACAATTCTTGTTGGTTGATCATCACGCCACTATGGCATCCGCCTAGCGGGCCTGCCAGCAATTCGGGGCAGGATCCCCCAGCCGGGACTGCGGCACCGTAACGCGGACTAGCCGGCCATGACCGCCTGGCCGATGAACGGGTCCACCGCCAAGGCGATGAAAAGCAGCGTGAGGTAGCTGATGGAGCCGTGGAAGACTTTCATGGCGCGCTTGTCAGAGATGTCTTCTCGCTGGGCCCGGTTGTACAGGGAGTGTGATTCGTAGAGGAACCAGGCGCCTGCCAGGACGGCTGTCACTGTGTACACCCACCCTGCCCCGCCGGCGGGAACCATCAGCAGCGAGCAGGCCACCATGGCCCACGCATAGAGGACCACCTGGACAGAGACCACCTTGGCTCCGGCGATGGCACCGAGCATCGGCACGTTGGCGTTGCGGTAGTCCTCGCCGTACCGCATGGACAGGGGCCAGTAGTGCGGCGGCGTCCAAAGGAAGATCACCATAAAAAGGATGACCGCCGGCCACTCCACGGAGTTGGTCACGGCCGCCCAGGCGATCAGCACGGGGAAGCAGCCCGCCGCGCCGCCCCACACAATGTTCTGCGCGGTGCGCCGCTTGAGGATGATTGTGTAGATCACCACATAGAAGAAGATGGCCGCCAGGCCGAGCCATGCGGACAGCGGATTGGCGCCGAACCACAGGATGGCGATCGCGGCAGCCCCCAACAGCCAGGAGAAGACCAGCGCTTCCCGGGGGGTGACTTCACCGGTCACCAGGGGCCGGTTCTCCGTACGGTGCATCAGCTTGTCGATGTCCCGGTCAATGTAGCAGTTGAACGCTCCGGCACTGCCGGCTGCGAAGGCACCGCCCACCAGGGTGGCCAGGATCAGTCCGATGGAGGGAAAGCCGCGCTCGGCGTAAATCATGGTGGGAAGCGTACTGACCAGCAGCAGCTCAATGACGCGGGGTTTCGTGAGGGCGAGATACGCCTTTGCCTTACGGGCAATCCCGGCGTTTGCCCGGGATGCGTTCAGCGGCGTATCTGTTGTGCTCACGGTGGCGGTCACCCGTTCTGTTGGCAGTTCTGTCTGGCTGTCCAGCTGTGTCATGCGGCCCTGCCCGTCCGGGCACCTGCGGACCAACCCCATGGGGATCCGCGCGCCGGCCAAGGGTCTCCGGGTGGGCAAAGGGGTCCCTGGTCCGGTGCTGGCCTCCAGATATCATACCGTGCCGCTCCCCTCCCAACGGCCCGTCATGTACACGCACCCATCGCCCCGGATTTGGTGCTGATGATTGCCCGCGCACCCATTCGAGCAGATTAAGTCAGCCTCGCTTCAGGAGGGTTCACAAAGGCGGAAATTGCGTCCACAACGTGAGATTCCGGCCGCCCGAACAATGGAATGGAGCTAAGCTGGCAACAGATCAGCACGCAGGAGGGAAGCCGTGGAAAACGCATTCCCGTTCTGGCCAGTGGCTGAGTGAAAGATCAACGTTTCGATGGTGAACGGCTGGTACACACCGCAGCGGGCGCCACACGGCGTGCCTTCATGCGGACCCGGTGTGCCGCCTGCCATCAGCACAGAGAGGGGCCCGGTTTTCGTGCCACATTTGGAAGAGCAAGAACTGTCCTGGACCAACTTGGACCAGCGCGCGGTGGATACCATCCGCGTACTGGCCGCGGACGCGGTGGAGAAGGTGGGCAACGGACACCCGGGAACGGCCATGAGCCTGGCGCCGGCCGCGTACCTTCTCTTCCAGAAGCTGATGCGCCACGATCCCCGCAATCCTGAGTGGCTGGGCCGTGACCGTTTCGTCCTGTCCCCGGGCCACACGTCGCTGACCCTCTACATCCAGTTGTTCCTCTCCGGCTACGGCCTGGAACTGAAGGACCTTGAGGCGCTCCGCACCTGGGGTTCACTGACCCCGGGCCACCCGGAGTACAAGCACACCGCCGGTGTGGAAATCACCACGGGCCCGCTGGGCCAGGGCCTGGCTTCCTCGGTCGGGTTCGCCTACTCCCAGCGCCGCCAGCGCGGCCTGTTCGATGCCGACGCCGCTCCCGGCACCAGCCCGTTCGACCACACCATCTGGGTGATCGCGTCCGACGGCGACCTCCAGGAAGGCGTTACCTCCGAGGCTTCCTCGCTGGCCGGCCACCAGGAGCTGGGCAACCTCGTTGTGATCTACGACGAGAACCACATCTCCATCGAGGACGATACCGACATCGCTTTCACCGAGGATGTGCTGAAGCGTTACGAAGCCTACGGCTGGCACACCCAGCGCGTGGACTGGACCAAAACCGGCGAATACAAGGAAGACGTCCAGGAGCTCTACTCCGCGCTCCTTGCCGCCAAAGCTGAAACCTCCAAGCCTTCCATCGTCTCGCTGCGCACCATCATCGGCTACCCGGCCCCCAAGAAGCAGAACACCGGCAAGATCCACGGTTCTGCCCTCGGTGCCGAGGAAGTTGCAGCACTCAAGGAAGTCCTGGGCTTTGACCCCGCCAAGTCCTTCGACGTGGACCAGGACGTCCTGGCACACGCCCGTGCCGTGGTAGACCGCGGTGCCGCTGCCCGCAAGGAATGGGAAGAGTCGTTCAACGCCTGGCAGGCCGCCAACCCCGAAGGCGCGGCCCTGCTGCAGCGCATCGAGGCCAAGGAACTTCCCGAAGGCGTCGATGCCGCCCTCCCCGTCTTCCCGGCCGGCAAGGATGTCTCCACCCGTGCGGCGTCCGGCAAGGTGCTGAACGCGCTGGGCCCGGTGCTGCCGGAACTGTGGGGCGGCTCCGCCGACCTTGCAGAGTCGAACAACACCACTATTGAGGGTTCGCCGTCGTTCGTTCCGGCGTCCAAGCAGACCAATGCCTGGAAGGGCAACCCGTACGGTCGCGTCCTGCACTTCGGTATCCGCGAGCACGCCGCAGCCTCGATCGTGAACGGCATCAGCCTGCACGGCCGCACCCGCGCATTCTCCGGTACCTTCCTGATCTTCAGCGATTACCAGCGCCCCGCCATCCGGCTAGGTGCCCTGATGGGCGTCCCGTCCCTTTACGTCTGGACGCACGACTCCATTGGCCTCGGCGAAGACGGCCCCACCCACCAGCCGGTGGAACAGCTCGCCTCGCTGCGCGCCATCGTGGGCCTGGACGTGGTCCGCCCCGGTGACGCCAACGAAGTGGCCGTGGCGTGGAAGACCATGCTGGAAAACCACAGCAACCCCGCCGGCATCGTGCTGACGCGCCAGAATATCCCCACCTGGGAACGCGGCGAAGGCCTTGCCGACGGCGACACCTTCGGTGCCGTGGCCGGCGTCGCCAAGGGCGGGTACGTCCTGGCCGAGGCCTCCAAGGACGGTGCCACCGTTCCGGCCGACGTGATCCTGATTGCCACCGGTTCCGAGGTCCAGCTGGCCGTCCAGGCCCGCGAAGCCCTGCAGGCCGAAGGCATCGCCGCCCGCGTGGTCTCCATGCCTTGCGTGGAATGGTTCAACAAGCAGGACGCCGCCTACCGCGAATCCGTCCTGCCCGCCGCCGTCAAGGCACGTGTCTCCGTTGAGGCAGGACTGTCCCTGGGCTGGAAGGAATTCGTCGGCGACGCCGGCCGTTCCATCAGCCTCGAGCACTACGGCGCTTCCGCCGACTACAAGCGCCTCTTCCAGGAGTTCGGCATCACGGCGGAAGCAGTTACCGCCGCCGCCAAGGACTCCCTCGCCGGCCTCCAGGCCTAACAACCAATTTCTGAGGAGATAAACACCATGACTACTCCCACCCAGCAGCTCTCCGACGCCGGAGTATCCATCTGGCTCGATGACCTGTCCCGCGGGCGCCTGGAAACCGGCACCCTGCGCAAGCTCATCGAAGAGAAGAACGTGGTTGGTGTGACCACCAACCCGTCCATCTTCCACGCCGCCATCACCGCTGGCACGGACTACGACGCCACCATTGCAGCACAGGCAGCAGCGGGCGCCAGCGTCGAGGACACCATCTTCGAGATCACCACCACCGACGTCGCCGATGCCTGCGACCTGTTCGCCCCCGTGGCAGCAGCCACCAAGGGTGTCGACGGCCGGGTATCCATCGAAGTTGACCCGCGCCTGGCCTGGGATACTGCCGGCACCATCGCCGAAGCGAAGCACCTGTACAAGAAGGTCAACAAGGACAACGTCCACATCAAGATCCCGGCCACGCTTGAAGGCCTGGAAGCAATCACCGCGACGCTGGCCGAGGGCATCAGCGTCAACGTGACCCTGATCTTCTCGCTGGAGCGCTACCGCGCGGTCATCAACGCTTTCCAGTCGGGCCTGGAGCAGGCCAAGGAAAACGGCCACGACCTCTCGAAGATCCACTCCGTGGCTTCCTTCTTTGTCTCCCGCGTAGACACCGAAATTGACAAGCGCCTGGACGCCCTTGGCACCGACGAGGCCAAGGCCCTCAAGGGCAAGGCCGGCCTGGCCAACGCCCGCCTGGCCTACCAGGTCTACGAAGAGCTCTTCGCCACCGAACGCTGGGCACTGCTGGCAGAAGCCGGCGCACTCCCCCAGCGTCCGCTGTGGGCCTCCACCGGCGTGAAGGACCCGGCCTACCCGGACACCCTCTACGTCACCGAGCTCGTCGCTCCCGGCGTGGTGAACACGATGCCCGAGAAGACGCTGGACGCCACGTTCGATCACGGCGTGATCACCGGTGACACCGTCACCGGCACCTATGCCGAAGCCAACGCCACCCTGGACGCGCTCGAGAAGCTGGGCATCTCCTACAACGACGTCGTCGCACTCCTCGAATCCGAAGGCCTCGACAAGTTCGTGGCCGCCTGGAAGGAGCTGCTCGGCGACGTCGAGGGCGCCCTCGCCTCCGCACGGAAGGCTTCCTAACCGACAATGAGCACACTCAGCTACGAAGCCACCGGTGCCGCTCAGCAGGCACTCGAGCAGCACCTTCCCGCCCTGGTGGAGGACCGGATCGCCACCCGGATCTTCGCGAAGGACCACACCCTTTGGGGTCCTGACGCCGAATCCGAATCGGCCATCCGCCTTGGCTGGGTCGAGGCGGCCACCGTCTCGCAGCCGCTGGTGAAGGAGATCCTGGAACTCCGTGACGCCCTCCGGGCCGAGGGTGTGACCCGCATCGTGCTTTGCGGCATGGGTGGGTCCTCCCTGGCTCCGGAGGTCATCGCCGGTACTGCCGGCGTCGAGCTGACTGTGCTGGACAGCACGGACCCGGACCAGGTCCGTGCTGCCCTGGCGGACCGGCTGGCGGAGACTGCCATCGTGGTCTCCTCCAAGTCGGGTTCCACCGTGGAAACGGATTCCCAGCGGAGGGTGTTCGAGAAGGCGTTCAACGACGCCGGCGTCGATGCCGCCAGCAGGATCATCATCGTCACCGATCCCGGTTCCCCCTTGGACAAGGCCTCCCGCGACGCAGGCTACCGGGCTGTCTTCAACGCCGATCCCAACGTGGGCGGCCGCTTCTCTGCCCTGACCGCCTTCGGCCTTGTGCCTTCGGGACTGGCCGGAGTGGACATTCAGGCCTTCCTGGACGAAGCCGAGGAAGCAGCTGAAGTCCTCAACGACGACGCTCCCGAGAACATCGGCCTTGCACTGGGAACAGCACTGGGCGGTACCAGCCCGCTGCGCAACAAGATCGTCATCGCCGAGGACGGTTCAGGCATTGTGGGCTTTGCCGACTGGGCCGAGCAGCTCATCGCCGAGTCCACCGGCAAGCTGGGCACCGGCGTCCTGCCGGTGGTGGCAGGCCCCGACTCACCCGAGGTTTCCTCCGGCGCCCCGGACGTCCTGGTGGTCCGGCTGGTAGCCGCGGACGCCGACGTCGAGCTCGGTGAAAACCAGGTTGCCATTGCCGGCGGCCTGGCCGCCCAGATGATGGTCTGGGAGTTTGCTACTGCCGTGGCTGGCCGCCTGCTGGGCATCAACCCGTTCGACCAGCCGGACGTCGAGGCTGCCAAGGTGGCGGCCCGCGGCCTGCTGGACGCGCAGCCTGAGCCTACGCCCGCAGCTTTCGTTGACGGTGCCATCGAGGTCCGCGGCGGGGAGTGGCTTGGCGGTGCAGCAACGGCAGAAGAGGCAGTGCGTGCGCTGCTGGGCACCCTCGAGGCGGACAGCTACTTGAGCGTCCAGGCTTACTTTGACCGCCTGGCCTTCGCACAGCTGGAAGGCGTCCGCGACGAACTGGCAGCTGTCTCCGGCCGTCCCGTCACGTTCGGGTGGGGACCGCGTTTCCTGCACTCCACCGGGCAGTTCCATAAGGGCGGACCGGCAATTGGCGTGTTCCTGCAGGTCACGGCGGCCTCGGCCGAAGACCTTGCCATTCCGGAACGTCCCTTCACGTTCGGAGAACTTATTGCCGCGCAGGCCGCGGGCGATGCCCAGGTGCTCAGTGAGCATGGCCGTCCCGTGCTGCGCCTGCACCTGACCGACCGGGCTGCCGGTGTGGCACAGTTGCAGGACATCATTGCTGCGCTGTCCGCCAGGTCAGCCTCCGTTACCGAGAGCTAAGGCACACACGCAACCATGCCAGAAACTGAATACGGCAGGTCGTCCGGGACGCGTCCCGGGAAGCCGCTGCGTAATCCGCTCCGGGATCCGCGCGACCGCCGTTTGAACCGGATTGCGGGTCCGTCTTCGTTGGTGCTCTTCGGGGTAACCGGTGACCTTGCCCGCAAGAAGCTCATGCCGGCCGTGTATGACCTGGCCAACCGTGGGTTGTTGCCGCCGAGCTTCGCGTTGGTCGGTTTTGCCCGGCGCGAGTGGGACAAGGAGGACTTCGCCGCGGAGGTGAAGGCCTCTGTGCAGGCCTACGCGCGGACGCCGTTTGATGAGGCGGTGTGGAACCAGCTGTCCGAGGGCATCCGTTTTGTCCAGGGTGAGTTCGACGACGACGGCGCGTTCGAGCGGCTCGGCGAGACCATCAAGGAACTCGACGACGTCCGGGGCACGCGCGGTAACCACGCGTTCTACCTCTCTATCCCGCCCAAGGCCTTCGAGCAGGTCTGCCGGCAGCTGTCCAAGCACGGCCTGGCCCAGGCCGAGGGTGACAAGTGGCGCCGCGTGGTGATTGAGAAGCCGTTCGGCCACGACCTTGAGTCCGCGCGGAAGCTGAACGACATCGTGGAATCGGTGTTCCCGGCGGATGCCGTGTTCCGGATTGACCACTACCTCGGTAAGGAAACGGTCCAGAACATCCTGGCGCTGCGGTTCGCGAACCAGCTGTTCGAGCCGTTGTGGAACGCGAACTACGTGGACCATGTCCAGATCACCATGGCCGAGGACATCGGCACCGGCGGCCGGGCGGGCTATTACGACGGCGTGGGTGCGGCCCGCGACGTGATCCAGAACCACCTGCTCCAGCTGCTGGCCTTGACCGCTATGGAAGAACCCATCTCGTTCAACGCCGATGACCTGCGGGCCGAGAAGGAAAAGGTCCTCGCCGCGGTGAAGCTGCCTGATGACCTGTCCACGCACTCGGCCCGCGGCCAGTTCACGGGCGGCTGGCAGGGCGGAGAACAGGTCCAGGGCTATCTGGAGGAAGAAGGCATCCCTGCTGATTCCACCACCGAGACCTTCGCAGCGATCCGGGTGGACATCCACACCCGCCGCTGGTCCGGTGTTCCGTTCTACCTTCGCGCCGGAAAACGCCTGGGCCGCCGGGTCACTGAGATCGCTGTGGTGTTCAAGCGCGCGCCAAACCTGCTGTTCCGCGACCACGGTGAGGATGATTTCGGCCAGAACGCCGTGGTTATCCGGGTCCAGCCTGACGAAGGCGTGACCATCCGGTTCGGCTCCAAGGTTCCCGGCACGCAGATGGAAGTCCGCGACGTGACCATGGACTTTGGCTATGGGCACTCGTTCACCGAGTCGTCCCCGGAGGCGTATGAGCGGCTGATCCTGGACGTCCTCCTGGGCGAGCCGCCGCTGTTCCCGCGGCACGAGGAAGTGGAACTGTCCTGGAAGATCCTCGATCCGTTCGAGGACTACTGGGCCACCCTGGACGAACAGCCGGAACCCTACGCCCCGGGCAGTTGGGGCCCGGCCTCTGCTGATGAGCTGCTGGCCCGTGACGGACGAACCTGGAGAAGGCCATGATTGTAGACCTGCCGGACACCACCACCTCAAACGTGTCCAAGAAGCTCATGGCGCTGCGCGAGCAGGGCGGTGTGATCGCTTTGGGCCGGGTACTCACCCTCGTGGTGGTCACTAAGTCCGGTCTTGAGGAAGAAGCCATCGAGGCAGCCAACGATGCCAGCCGGGAGCACCCGTGCCGGATCATCGTCCTGGCCGACGCCGGAGCCGCCGCAGAGGACAAGCTGGACGCCCAGATCCGCGTCGGCGGTGACGCGGGCGCCTCAGAGGTGATCGTGCTGCGCGGCTACGGAAAGCTCGCGCACGAAAACGAATCCCTGGTGGCCGCCCTGCTGCTCCCGGACGCGCCGATCGTGGCCTGGTGGCCCCATGGTGCGCCGGAAAACGCGTGCGAAACCTCCATCGGGAAAATCGCGCACCGCCGGATCACCGATTCCGCCAATGAACCGGACCCGCAGGCGGCGCTGGAAAGAATCCACAGAACCTACCGGGCCGGGGACACGGACCTCGCCTGGACCCGGCTGACCAACTGGCGGATCCAGCTCGCAGCAGCACTGGACGAAGTGGATTCCTCGCCGGTGACCGCGGTCGCCGTCGAGGGTGCGTCGGACTCCCCGAGCACCATCCTCCTCGCGGCCTGGCTCACCCTTGCCCTGGAGGCACCGGTGACCATCGTGGCGGACCCCGCCGGGACCGGGATCCGGCGGGTCCGGCTCTCCCGCCCCGGCGGCGACGTCCAGCTCTTCCGTCCGGGACTGTCCGTGGCCGAGTTGACCCAGCCGGGACAGCCCGCCCAGCGGATCTCGCTGCCCCGTCGCAGCCTCCGCGATTGCCTGGCCGAGGAGCTGCGCCGCTTGGACCCGGACGAAGTCTTCGGTGAAGTGATTACTATGGGACTGCCACGAACAAGTCTAAGGAGCGTCCGACCCAGTGAGCGTTGAGCCAAGAGTAAGCATCCACCCTGATTCGTCGGTGCTGATGGCGGCCATTGCGGCCCGCCTGATCACCAAGCTTGTTGATGTGCAGGACAAGTACGGTGAAGCCACGGTGGTGCTGACCGGCGGCACAGTGGGCATCGGCACACTGAAGGCTGTTGCTGACTCTCCGGCGGCCCCTGCCGTCGACTGGTCCAAGGTCAATTTCTGGTGGGGAGATGAGCGGTTCGTCGCGTCCGGCGATCCCGAGCGGAACACGAAGCAGGCGTACGACGCACTGCTCTCGCATATCCCGGTGGACCCGGACCGGATCCACGAGCCCGGTTCCTCGGACCACTTCGGCAGCCCCGAGGAGGCCGCAGACGACTATGCCCGCCGGTTGCAGGAAGCGGCAGCCGCCGAGCATGCAGCCGACATGTCCGATGACCGGCCGGAGGAGCCATCCGCGCTCCCCCGCCTGGACATTGTGCTGCTCGGTGTGGGACCGGATGCGCACATCGCGTCATTGTTCCCTGAACAGGCCGGCGTCCGTGAGAAAGTCCGTACCGTTGTGGGGGTCCGCAATTCGCCCAAGCCCCCTCCGCTGCGCGTGTCCCTGACGCTGCCGGCCATCAATACGGCGGCTGAAGTGTGGATGGTGGTGGCAGGCGAAGATAAGGCCGGCGCCGTGGGCCTGGCCTTGGCCGGGGCCAACCCCGTGCAGGTCCCCGCTGCGGGCCCGCGCGGCACATCGCGGACCCTGTGGCTCATTGACGAAAACGCGGCGTCACGTGTCCCGCACCAGCTCGTCCGGAAGGACGCTGCGGGCGCGTAGCCGTTCCACCGCTCCAGCCAGGAGGTCTTCGGCGTCCTGGCTGGAGCGCCGCTCTTTAACGTATTCCAGGTGGCTTTTATAGCCGTCCGGAAGCATGTCCAGATCAGCGGGCGCCACCCCGTCCCTTACTGCCGCTGTACCGCAGCGCCGGCAGTCCCACACCTCCGGGATTTGGTCCTCGGGGAGTTTGAGGAAGACCAACCGGGTTTCGTGCCCTTTGCCGCACCAGTACGAGATCCGCATGCGCGGGAGGCTGTTGCCCTGGTCCTGCCCTTGGAAACTCGTTCCCGTTCCTTCCGTAACACCCGCGCGGGTGCCCCGGAAACCTGATGTTGGATGGATCATCGGGGCTCCTGCCTGCTTAAACAAAACTGTGGCTGCCGGTGAGCCGACAGCCACAGTTTAGTTCGCGGAGCCGCGCTGCGGCAGTGCCCGCGCAGATCTGCTGATGCAGGGATCAGGAGTCGCCGCCGCCGCTGAAGCGCATGATCAGCCCGAGGGCGATGATGACCACGCCCCAGGTGACGCCGAGGATGATGGTGAACCTGTTCAGGTTCCGCTCTGCAACGCCTGAGGAGCTCAGTCCCGAGCTCATGCCGCCACCGAACATGTCCGACAGTCCGCCGCCCCGTCCCTTGTGGAGGAGGATCAGCAACGTCAGCAGGAGGCTGGTGATGCCAAGGAGGATCTGCAGAATGACATGAAGAACGTCCACGACGGCCTTTCAGAAGGTTGGAATTGCGGGAGTGTGCGCGACGGGACGGACTAGTCCGTCACCAGGTGACTCTCGAACCTGACAATATTAGCAAACTCGGCCGGATCGAGGCTTGCCCCGCCCACCAGGAGGCCGTCCACGTCGCGTTCCTTCAGGATGGCGGCGGCGTTGTTGGCCTTGACCGAACCTCCGTAGAGGAGGCGGGTTTTGGCGGCTACGTCGGCACCGAAAAGCGACTCAAGCTCGGCGCGGATGGCTGCGCACATCTCCTGGGCGTCGTTCGGACCGGCAACCTCGCCGGTGCCGATGGCCCAGACGGGTTCGTACGCCACCACAAGCTCGGCAGCCTGTTCCGGGCTCAGCCCGGCCACACCGGCGCGGAGCTGGGCCAGGGTGTGCTCAACATGCGTGCCGGCCTGCCGGATCTCCAGGCCTTCCCCGACGCAGAGCACCGGGACCAGGTTGTGCTTGAAAGCGGCCTTGGTCTTGGCGTTGAGAACGTCGTCGGACTCGTTGTGGATGGTGCGCCGCTCGCTGTGGCCCACCAGGACGTACTTGCAGCCCAGCTTGTTCAGGAACTGGCCGGAGATGTCACCGGTGTAGGCGCCGGAGTCGAACTGGGACAGGTCCTGGCCGCCGTAGGCGACATCCAGGTCGTCACCCTGGACCAGGGTCTGCACGCCGCGGAGGTCGGTGAACGGCGGGAAGACGGCGACCTCAACCCGGCTGTAGTCGTGTTTCGCGTCCGAAAGGGTCCAGGCAAGTTTTTGCAGGAGGGTAATGCCTTGGACGTGGTCCATGTTCATTTTCCAGTTGCCCGCGATGAAGGGCTTGCGGTCAAAAGCGCCGTTCGTTGACGATGTCACGTATTCTCCAAAAGTTCTTGATATGTGTTCGGCCGGCAGGCTGCCGTTGGGCAACCTGCCGGCCGGAGGACGAAAGAGCAGGTACTTTCTACCGATTAAGGACGCTGAGTCCCGGGAGTTCCTTGCCTTCGAGGTATTCCAGGCTGGCGCCGCCACCGGTGGAAATGTGCCCGAACTGGTCATCAGCGAACCCGAGGGTGCGGACAGCGGCCGCGGAATCGCCGCCACCCACCACGGTGAAGGCCCCGGTTTCCGTGAGGGCCTGCGCGATGGCGCGCGTACCGGCGGCGAACGCGTCGAATTCGAAGACACCCATGGGGCCGTTCCAGAAGACGGTCTTGGCGCCCTTGATCCGGTCGGCGAAAGCGGCTGCCGAGTCGGGTCCGATGTCCAGGCCGATGCCCGTGCTGCCGAAGCTGCTGCTTTCGATGGCGTCCGCGGCAACAGTCTCGTGGGCGGCGTCGGCGGCGAACTTCTCCGCCACCACAACGTCCGTGGGCACCACGAACTCGGTTCCGGCGTCGGCTGCGCGCTTCAGGTAGTCCTGGACCACGGGGATCTGGTCTTCTTCCAGCAGGCTGGAGGCAACCTTGTGGCCGGCTGCGGCGAGGAAGGTGAACAGCATGCCGCCACCCACCAGGACGGTGTCTGCCTTGCCAAGCAGGTTGTCGATGACCGCGAGCTTGTCCGAGACCTTGGAGCCGCCGAGCACCACCACGTAGGGGCGCTGCGTATCGGTGGTGAGCTTGCGGAGCACCTCCACCTCGGTGTGCACGAGGTCGCCCAGGTAGGACGGCAGCCGTGTGGCGACGTCGTACACGCTGGCGTGCTTACGGTGCACCGCACCGAAGGCGTCATCCACGTAGGCGCCGTTATCGCCCGTCAGGGCCACCAGCTCGTCAGCAAAGGCGCCGCGCTCGGCGTCGTCCTTGCTGGTTTCCCGGGCATCGAAGCGCACGTTCTCCAGGACCAGCACTTCGCCGTCCTGGAGGGAGGCTGCAGCGTCCTTGGCGGAGCTGCCGACGGTGTCGCTGGCCAGGGAAACCTTGAAGCCGGCCAGTTCGGCCAGGCGGTTGACCGCGGGGCGAAGGGAATACTTGTCCTCCGGGGCGCCCTTGGGGCGTCCGAGGTGGGCTGTTACCAGCACGCGGGCACCGGCGTCCGTGAGCTTTGACAGCACTGGAAGTGAGGCCTTGATGCGGCCGTCGTCAGTGACTGTAGAGCCGTCGAGCGGCACATTCAGGTCACTTCGAACCAGAATGTACCGCCCGCGGACACCTTCAGCGATCAGTTCGTTGAGGGTGTGAGATGTCATGTGTCTAACCCTAGCCCAGCTTGGATGCCACAAGCTCCGTGAGGTCAACGAGGCGGTTGGAGTAGCCCCATTCGTTGTCGTACCAGGAAACAACCTTGACCTGGTTGCCGATCACCTTGGTGAGGCCGGAGTCGAAGATGGACGAGGCGGGGTCGCCGACGATGTCGGAGGAGACGATGGGCTCGTCCGTGTAGGTGAGGAAGCCCTGGAGTTCCTCGGATTCAGCGGCGCGCTTGAGGGCGGCGTTCACTTCCTCCACGGTGGTCTCGCGGGAGACCGTGACGGTGAGGTCGGTGGCGGAACCGGTGGGCACGGGAACGCGGATGGCGTAGCCGTCCAGCTTGCCCTTGAGCTCGGGCAGGACCAGGCCGATGGCCTTGGCGGCACCGGTGGAGGTGGGCACCATGTTGATGGCGGCGGCGCGTGCACGGCGGAGGTCGCTGTGCGGGCCATCCTGCAGGTTCTGGTCCGCCGTGTAGGCGTGCACGGTGGTCATGAGGCCACGCTCGATGCCGAACTCGTCGTTGACCACCTTGGCCAGCGGGCCCAGGCAGTTGGTGGTGCAGGAAGCGTTGGAGATGATGTGGTGCGTCGCGTTGTCGTAGAGGTTGTGGTTAACACCCATCACAATGGTGATGTCCTCGTCCGAAGCGGGGGCGGAGATCAGGACCTTCTTGGCACCGGCGTCGATGTGCTTCTGCGCCGCGGCTGCCTTGGTGAAGAAGCCGGTGGATTCGATCACGATGTCCACGCCCAGCTCGCCCCACGGGAGGTTTGCCGGATCGCGCTCCGCCAGGACCTTGATGACGTTGCCGTTGACGACGATGTTGCCGTCCTTGACCTCGATGGTTTCCTTCAGGCGGCCGCCCACGGAGTCGTACTTGAACAGGTGGGCCAGGGCCTCCGGGCTGGTGAGGTCGTTGACTGCAACGATCTCAAGGTCCGCGCCCTGTGCGAGTGCTGCGCGGAAGTAGTTGCGGCCGATACGGCCAAAGCCGTTGATACCAATACGGGTCGTCACTTTTTCAGTCTCCTTGGTGCTTAAGAAGCACAACTAGTTGAGCGGGCTATCAAGCCAACTAACAGATCCCGCACGCCATTGGGCAGAGATGATTTACAAACGGAGGGCGACCAGCCTCATTGCTGAAGGCTAACCGCCTTCCGTGACCTATCTTACGTTTAACTGGGTCCGCCCCCGCAAGTGCGGGGGCGGACGGTCCACATTGCGGTTGGTTTAAGTCCGAATGTGAAGTTTGTTACAGGCGCGTGTAGCCCCGGCCACTACGGAAGGGTGATGAGTCCGGTGGCGTTGGTGCGTGCGGCCTCGAAGCGCTTGGCGACGTCGGCCCAGTTCACGATGTTCCAGAACGCCTTGACGTAGTCGGCCTTGACGTTGACGTAGTCCAAGTAAAAGGCGTGCTCCCACATGTCCAGCATCAGCAGCGGGGTGGTGCCCAGTGCGGTGTTGCCCTGCTGGTCGTAGAGCTGCTCGATGACCAGGTTGCCGCCGATGGGCTCGTAGGCCAGGAAGCCCCAGCCGGAGCCCTGCAGCCCGAGGGCGGCTGCGGAGAACTGGGCGCGGAACGCGTCGAACGAACCGAACGCGTCATCGATGGCTGCTGCCAGCTCGCCTTCGGGCTTGTCGCCGCCGTCCGGGGAGAGGTTGTTCCAGAAGACGGAGTGGTTGACGTGCCCGCCGGTGTGGAACGCCAGGTCCTTCGACAGCCGGTTGATGTTGGCGAAGTCGCCCTTCTCGCGGGCTTCGGCCATCTGCGCCAGGGCGTTGTTGGCTCCGGCCACGTAGGCGGCGTGGTGCTTGCTGTGGTGCAGCTCCATGATGCGCGCAGAGATATGCGGCTCCAGGGCAGCGTAGTCGTAGCTGAGTTCAGGCAGTACGTACTCGGTCACAAAATCCTCCAATATCGTGGACCCTTGGTCCGGTTGGTAACTCTCGGATTGTGCATCCGGGCGTCTGGCACCCGGAATCTTTTTGATTCTATGGGCCTGTTACTCGTCCAGCATTTCGGGCGTCACATTGGCATCGGTTCCCGGGATGCCCAGGTCAAGGGCACGTTTGTCCGCCATGGCCAGCAGCCGGCGGATCCTTCCGGCGATGGCGTCCTTGGTCATCACGGGATCGGCCAGGCGGCCCAGTTCGTCCAGGCTGGCCTGCTTGTGTGCCACGCGGAGTTCGCCCGCGTACTTCAGGTGCTCCGGCACGTCGTCGCCCAGAATCTCCAGTGCCCGGTCAACCCTGGCGCCGGCGGCGACGGCTGCCTGGGCTGAGCGGCGCAGGTTGGCGTCGTCGAAGTTGGCGAGCCGGTTGGCGGTGGCGCGGACTTCCTTGCGCATCCGGCGTTCCTCCCAGACCATCAGCGCATCGTGGGCGCCCATCCGCGTGAGAAGGGCTGCGATAGTGTCGCCGTCGCGGATAACCACGCGGTCCACTCCCCTGACCTCGCGTGCCTTCGCCTGGATGTCCAGCCGGCGTGCCGCACCCACCAGGGCCAGCGCAGATTCCGGGCCGGGGCAGGTGACCTCCAGCGAGGAGGAGCGCCCGGGCTCCGTGAGCGAGCCGTGCGCCAGGAACGCGCCGCGCCACACGGCTTCGGCGTCAGCTGCGGAGCCGTTGACGACGGCGGACGGCAGCCCCCGCACGGGGCGGCCGCGGCCGTCGAGCAGGCCTGTCTGGCGGGCCAGCGCTTCGCCGTCGCGCACCACGCGGACCACGTAGCGGCTGGCTCGGCGCAGTCCCCCGGCGGAGACGACAATAATTTCGCTCTGGTGTCCGTAGACTTCGGCGATGGCCGCGCGGAGGCGGCGGGCCGTGGAAGCCAGGTCAACTTCGGCTTCGATGACGATCCGGCCGGAGATGATGTGGAGCCCGCCGGCGAAGCGCAGCATGGCTGAGACTTCCGCCTTCCGGACCGATGATTTCTTGATGTCCAGACGGGAAAGTTCTTCCTTGACTGATGCTGTCAGTGCCATGGCACCTTCCTAACTGTTCCCGAAAATGTCGTGGTACGCCGTGGCCAGACGCAGGGGGTCATGGACGGGTCGGCGGCCCGACGCCCCTACTTTACCCAAGACCACCTCGGCTCCGATCATCGCAGCGGCCTTCTCGAACTCCGGCAGGTCGGGGACGGACGCCGGGTCGGCGAGGACCACGTCCACGCTGAAGTCCGGGGCGTACCGCCGCAGGACGTGGAGGTGGTCGGCGGCGGTCATCCCGGAAGTTTCCTTGGTGTCCGTGGCCAGGTTCATGGTCAGGAGCCGCTTTGCCGGGGTCTGGCAGAGGGCCTGCCGCATCTCGGGGAGGAGCAGGTGCGGCAGCACGGAGGTGTACCACGAGCCCGGGCCCAGGATCACCCAGTCTGCCAGTTCGATGGCTGAAAGCGCTTCGGCGCAGGCAGGCGCGGCTTCGGGGAGGAGGCGCACCGATTCCAGGGAACCGGAAACGGCGCAGCGGGCCTGGCCACGGATGGTCTGCAGCCGCGGGTTGCCGTCCGGGCCGGTGACCAGGACGTCGCCTTCAATGGTCAGCGGCTCGGTGGACATGGGCAGGACCTGGCCGCGGGCACCCAGCAGTGCGCCGGCCCACCGGAGCCCGGCGACCGCGTCACCAAGCAGTTCCCAGAGGGTGACAATCAGCAGATTGCCCATGGCGTGGTCGTCCAGCGAGCCGCCGGAACCATTCCCGGGCCGGAAGCGGTGCTGCATCACATCACGCCAGGTACGGCCCCAGTCTGTATCGTCACACAGGGCGGAGAGGGCCATCCGCAGGTCCCCCGGCGGGAGGACGCCGTACTCGTCCCGCAGACGCCCGGACGATCCGCCGTCGTCCGCGACTGTGACGATGGCGGTGAGCTCCGAGGTGAGCAGGCGCAGCGCCGAGAGCGAAGCAGACAGGCCGTGGCCCCCGCCAAGTGCAACAACATTCCGCCCTTTATCCTGCTGGTTCGCCGCCGTTCCGGCAGGGGGAACCAGCGGCAGGGCGCCGGTGAACAGGGACATTACTCGCGGCCCAGGTCCCGGTGCGTGGTGGTCACGGTGACGCGGGGGAACTGGGCCAGCTTCTTGGAAAGTTCGACGGCGACTGCTACCGAGCGGTGCTTGCCCCCGGTGCAGCCCACGGCGATGGTGGCGTAGTGCTTGTTTTCGCGCCGGTAGCCGTCGAGGACCGGTTCCAGCGCCATGACGTAGCGGTCCACGAAGTTCTTCACGCCCTCGGCCTCCAGCACGTAATCACTGACGTCCTTGTCCAGCCCGGTGTGCGGGCGCAGCTGGGGCACCCAGTGCGGGTTGGGGATGAACCGGACGTCCGCCACGTAGTTCGCGTCCACGGGCAGCCCGTACTTGAAACCAAAGCTCATGATGTTCAACCGCAGGGCCACGGGGCCGGTTTCGGTGAAAAGCTCGGTAATGGCGGTCGCCAGGCCGTGGACGTTGTAGCCCGAGGTGTCCAGCACGACGTCGGAGCTGTCGCGCAGTTCCTGCAGCAGCTCGCGTTCGGCGGCGATACCGTCCAGGATGCGGCCGCCACCCTGCAGGGGGTGCGGGCGCCGTCCTTGTTCGAACCTGCGGACCAGTACGTTGTCGCTGGCGTCGAGGAAGAGGACGCGGAAGGTGACACCGCTGGCGGCCAGCGCTCCCAAGGCCGCCCGGATATCGGCGAAGAGTCCCTTGCTGCGCACGTCGATCACCACGGCCAGCCGCGGGATGGACTGCGGTGCGTGTGAGACGAGCTCGGCCAGGGTGCCCAGCATCTGC
Source organism: Arthrobacter sp. Ha26 (assembly GCF_059091705.1). Lineage (NCBI taxonomy): Bacteria > Bacillati > Actinomycetota > Actinomycetes > Micrococcales > Micrococcaceae > Arthrobacter > Arthrobacter sp. Ha26. Next base: position 337,953 of record NZ_JBNHGX010000003.1, on the reverse strand, counting down.
GGCGGCAGGTTTTCCACCACGTACCAGCCATGGTCCTCCAGCGCATCAGCAGCCGTGCTGCGCCCCGCTCCGGACATCCCGGTGACCACCAGCAGTTCCGCTTCGAGCGGCTTGACGGGCTGCATCCCGTCCTGCCCTGCTCCGGATTCCGCCGTTGTGTCTGCCATTAGGTCCGCCCCGTCTCTTCAGTTGCCTGGTGGGGCGGCCCGCGTTGGTCCGCGCCCCTCCCCAACCCTAGCCAAGAATCGCTGAAGTCCGCTAAGTTTCAGCGCCCGTGGCTGCATTTTGGGGTGAATCAAGGGGGCTTTGTGCTCTTCGCCGGGGTGGACGGACTCCTCAGGTTTCGATGACTTCGCCGGTAGTCATGTTGATCGCCGGCACCGGGGCCGCTTCCGGTCCGTTGCCGGAAAAGTGATTCACAATGGCGCTGGCCAGGGCAGGACCGATCCCCTTCGCTTCGGAGAGCTCCGCGGCCGATGCCGCCTTGACGCTTTTGACGGATCCAAAGTGCGCCAGCAGGGCCTTCCGTTTGGACGCACCCAGTCCCGGCACACCGTCCAGGGCGGACACGGTCATGGCCTTGCCGCGCTTCTGCCGGTGGAACGAAATGGCAAACCTGTGGGCTTCGTCGCGGATCCGCTGCAGCAGGTACAGGCCCTGCGATGTCCGGGGCAGGATCACCGGGAAGTCGCTGTCCGGCAACCAGACTTCCTCCAGGCGTTTGGCCAGGCCCACCACATAGACGTCGTCAATGCCGAGCTCGGCCAGGGCGCGGGCTGCCGCGTTGACCTGCGGCTTGCCGCCGTCCACCACCACCAGGTTGGGCGGGTAGGCGAACTTGGCCCGGGGCGCTGGCGTGGTGGTGTCCAGCAGGCCGCTGTCCCGGCTGGTTTCGGCTTGGCTGGTTTCGGCCTGGCTGCTTTCCTGCTGGCCGGGCCCTGCGCCGCCAGGCTCTGCGCCGTCTGCGGGCCCACTGGCGTTGAGCACCGATTCGTCCACCTGCGCCAGCTTGTCCTTCAAGTAATGCCGGAACCGCCGGGTCAGGACATCGTGCATGGCCGCCGTGTCATCGGCAGCCGCGGGACCCGTGATGGAGAACTTCCGGTAATCGGACTTCTTCGGCAGCCCGTCCTCCACTACCACCATGGAGGCCACCACGTTGGTGCCCTGCACGTGCGAGACGTCAAAGCACTCGATGCGCAGCAGCGGCACGGGCAGGTCCAGTGCCTCCTGGAGTTCCTGCAGCGCCTGGGACCTCACGGTGAGGTCGCCGGCCCGGCGGGTTTTATGGAGCTTGAGGGCGTGTTCGGCGTTCTCACGGACCGTTGACATCAGCGCGGCCTTGTCCCCGCGCTGCGGTACCCGGATATCCACCTTGGCGCCCCGCATGCCGCCGAGCCACTCTGTCAGCTCCGCCTGGTTACTCGGCGCCACCGGCACCAGCACTTCGCGGGGCAGCCGGCCCTGGCTCTGGGCTTCGTCGCCGTATACCTGCTGCAGGAGGTGCTCCACCAGGTCGGGGGTAGTGGAATCCTCCACCTTCTCCACCACCCAGCCGCGCTGGCCCCGGATCCGGCCGCCCCGGACATGGAATACCTGGACGGCGGCTTCCAGCTCGTCCTCGTGGAGGGCGAAGACATCGGCGTCGGTGTCTTCTGCAAGCACCACGGCATTGCGTTCAAAGACCTTGCGGAGGGCGGTAATGTCATCGCGCAGGCGGGCCGCCCGCTCGTAGTTGAGCTCGGCTACGGCTTCCCCCATCTGCTGTTCCAGCTTGCTGATGAAGCGTTTGGCTTCCCCGCCCATAAAAGCGCAGAAATCCTCGGCGAGGGCCCGGTGGTCGTCCGGGGAGATCCGGCCCACGCAGGGCGCTGCGCACTTGTCGATGTAACCCAGCAGGCAGGGCCTGCCGCTGGCCTCGGCTCGCTTGAAGACGCCGGCACTGCAGCTCCGGACCGGGAAGACGCGAAGGAGGGTATCCATCGTTTCCCGGATGGCTCCGGCCGTATAGGGGCCGAAGTAGCGGGTGCCCTTCCTCTTGTCACCCCGCATCACCTGCACGCGCGGAATCTTTTCGCCCATGGTCACGGCGAGGTAGGGGTAGGTCTTGTCGTCACGGAACACCACGTTGAACCGGGGCTTGAATTCCTTGATCCACGTGTATTCCAGCTGCAGTGACTCCAGCTCGCTGCCCACTACGGTCCATTCCACGCTGCTGGCGGCGTGGACCATGGCATAGGTCTTGGGCAGCAGCCCCGCGGGGTTGGCAAAGTACGAATTCAGCCGGGAGCGGAGGCTTTTCGCCTTGCCCACGTAGATGACCCGTCCGTTCGGATCGCGGAACCGGTACACCCCCGGGTTCGTGGGAATCTCGCCCGTTTGGGGCCGGTAACTAGCTGGATTTGCCACCTATCCAGTCTACTGAGGTGCGGAGGGTGCCATGGCCGGCCAGGCGGCTACTCGATGGTTTTGCTCTGGTTGTAGCTGGCGGAGCGTTCCTGGCCGCTGAGCTCGGCGATCGCGTCCATGATACGGTCCGTGACTTCCCTTCGGGCCGGCAGCGAATGGTCCGGCCCCGTCTTGTCGAAGTACAGCGGCTCCCCCACTTTCATGGTGAAGTGCTGCGGCCTGACTCCCTTTTCGCCGGCGCGCTGCAGGTTTTCGGTGCCGACCAGGCCCACCGGGATCACGGGCGCGCCGGTGGTCAGCGCCAGCCAGCCCACGCCGGTGCGTCCGCGGTAGAGGATGCCGTCACGGGAACGGGTGCCTTCCGGATAGATGCCGATCCCCCGGCCCGATTCGAGGATGTCCAGCAGCGTCTTAAGCGCCTGGACGCTGGCGGCCTGTTCGCCGCGCTCCACGGGGATGGAACCCACGGATTCGAAGAAGGATTTCATGACCTTCCCCTTGACGCCGCCGGTGGTGAAGTACTCGGCCTTCGCGAAGAAGGCCACCGGCCGGGGCATCAGCGCCTGGACGATAACGCTGTCAAAGAAGGACAGGTGATTGGGGGCCACGATAAAGGGTCCGTCGGCGGGGACATTCTCGATGCCGACGACGGTGGGCCGGCAGGTGCCGGCGATCAGGGTTCGAGTGGTCCAACGGACGGCCTCAAACATTTCCATCGTTGGTCACCCCGCTCATGGCCGCGGCGTGAATGGACTCAAGGTGGTTGATGGTGGCCACCAGCTCGTCCGCGCTTTGCACTACGGTAACGGCTCCGGCTCCTTCGAGTTCCCCGGCAGGGGCGAAGCCCCAGGCCACACCAATGCAGTCCAGTCCGTTGGCAAGGGCGCCGGCAACGTCCTGGGCGCGGTCTCCGACCATGAGCGCATGCTCCGTGCCGAGGTCCTTCAAGGCGGCGGCGATAATTTCCGTCTTTCCGACCGGAACCCCTTCCACCGCTGACTCGTCATCTGCCGAGCCATGGATGCCGTGGAACAGCGAGGCGACCCCGTGGTGCGACAGGACCGTGTGGGCCAGTCCCTGGGGTTTCTGCGTGGCTACTGCCATGGGCCGGCCTGCGGCCGCAAACGCCTCCAGCACGTCACGGACGCCGGGATACAGCCTGCCTTGGCTGATACCGGTGGAGACGTAGTACTCGCGGTAGCGGCGGATGACCTCATCCAGCAGCCCGGCCGGCACGCCTGCCACGTTCAGGAGGGAGTCGCTCAGCTTCGGGCCGATCATCGTTTCGAGCAGCTCCTGGCCGGGAACCGGAAGCCCCAGCCCTTGAAGGGCTGCAGCAATTCCATCTGTTATCCCACCGGCCGGATCGACAAGAGTGCCGTCCAGGTCAAAGATCACGGGCACTGTTGTTTGAGTCACCGGGTTAGTTTCTCACGACAGCACTCATGCCTGAAACTCGCATTCCCGACACGGAATACTTCGCGGAAGCAGGTGCGGATCTACGGCAGGATTTCGGCGAGGAAGGCGGCAGTGTGGCTGGTGGTGGACTTGGCGATCTGCTCGGGCGTGCCGGCCGCGACCACCTGGCCGCCTCCCGAGCCGCCGTCGGGGCCAAGGTCCACAATCCAGTCGGCACTTTTGATGACGTCCAAATTGTGCTCGATGGTGATCACCGTATTGCCCTTTTCCACCAGGCCCTGCAGCACCATCAGAAGCTTGCGGATGTCCTCAAAGTGCAGCCCCGTGGTGGGCTCATCCAGGACATAGACGCTGCGCCCGTTTGACCGTTTCTGCAATTCTGCGGCCAGCTTGACCCGCTGGGCCTCGCCGCCGGACAACGTGGTGGCAGGCTGCCCAAGCCGGACGTACCCAAGGCCCACGTCCACCAGCGTGTTCAGGTGGCGGGCGATCGGGGAGAACGCCGCGAAGAACTCCGCGCCTTCCTCGATGGGCATGTTCAGCACGTCCGCAATGGTTTTGCCCTTGTAGTGGACCTCGAGCGTTTCGCGGTTGTAGCGCGCCCCGTGGCACACCTCGCATGGCACGTAGACGTCCGGCAGGAAGTTCATCTCGATCTTCAGCGTGCCGTCACCGGAACAGGCCTCACAGCGCCCGCCCTTGACATTGAAGGAGAAGCGCCCGGGAAGGTAGCCGCGGACCTTCGCTTCGGTGGTCTCCGCGAAGAGCTTGCGGATGTTGTCAAAAACGCCGGTGTAGGTCGCCGGGTTGGAGCGCGGCGTCCTGCCGATCGGGCTTTGGTCAACGTGGACCACCTTGTCCAGATGCTCCAGGCCCTGGACCGTTTTGTGCCGCCCGGCCACCTGCTTGGCACCGTTGAGCTTGTTGGCCAGTACCTTGTACAGGATTTCGTTGACCAGGGTGGACTTGCCGGAGCCGCTCACGCCGGTCACGGCGGTGAAGAGACCCAGCGGGAACGCGGCGTCAACGTTCAGGAGGTTGTTCTCCCTGGCGCCCACCACCTTCAGCTCACGCTTCTTGTCGTACTTCCGGCGCTTCGCGGGGACCTCAATCTTCTTGCGCCCGGACAGGTAGTCACCGGTCAGCGAAGCCGTGTTCTCCAGCAGGTCTTTGTAGGAGCCGGAGTGGACCACCTGGCCGCCGTGCTCGCCGGCCCCCGGTCCAATATCGACTACCCAGTCCGCCACGTGGATAGTGTCTTCGTCGTGTTCCACCACGATGAGGGTGTTGCCCATGTCGCGGAGCCTGGTCAGGGTGTCGATCAGGCGGCGGTTGTCGCGCTGGTGCAGCCCGATGGACGGTTCGTCCAGCACGTACAGGACGCCCACCAGGCCGGAACCGATCTGCGTGGCCAGGCGGATGCGCTGGGCTTCGCCGCCGGACAGCGTGGCGGACGGCCGTTCGAGGTTCAGGTATTCGAGCCCGACGTCCAGCAGGAAGGTGAGCCGTGCCTGGATCTCCTTCAGCACCTGGTGCGCGATCTGAGCTTCACGCCCGGTGAGTACCAGGTTGTTCAGGAAATCTGCGCAGTCGCGCATAGGCAGGGCGGCGACGTCGGCAATGGACTTTCCGTTGATCAGCACCGACAGGGAGGCAGGATTCAGGCGGGCGCCGTTGCAGGCAGGGCAGGGAATCTGCCGCATGTACTCTTCGTAGCGGTCGCGGGCCCACTCGGAGTCCGTCTCGCCGTGCTTCCGGTGGACGTACTGGATGGCGCCTTCGAAGCCGGTGCTGTACTTCCGTTCCCGGCCGAACCGGTTGCGGTACTGCACCACCACCTTGTGGTCCTTGCCGTGCAGCACCGTCTGGCGGACATCGCTGCCCAGCTTTTCCCACGGGGTGTCCATGGAGAACCCGAGTTCCTTGGCGAGGCCTTCCAGGAGCCTGTTCCAGTACTCCGTGGTGGCGGTGCCCAGGGACCAGGGCGCGATGGCGCCCTCGGACAGCGAAAGCTCGGGGTTGGGAACGATCAGTTCCTCGTCCACCTCCAGCTTGGTGCCGATGCCGCTGCAGGCCGCGCAGGCGCCAAAGGGGTTGTTAAAGGAGAACGACCGCGGCTCGATTTCATCGATGGCCAGGGGATGTTCGTTGGGGCAGGCCAGGTGTTCGGAAAAGGCCCGGAGCCGGTGTGGATCGTCGGCTTCCAGGTCCACGAACTCCGCGAGGACCCTGCCTTCGGCGAGGCCGAGCGCGGTTTCGATGGAATCGGTGAGGCGCTGGCTGATGCCTTCCTTGACCACCAGGCGGTCCACCACCACTTCGATGGTGTGCTTGAACTGCTTTCCCAGCTTGGGCGGATCGTTGAGCTGGACCAGGTTGCCATCCACGCGGGCCCGCGAGTAGCCCTTTGCGGTGAGTTCTTTGAAGAGGTCAACAAACTCGCCCTTCCGGCCGCGCACCACGGGAGCGAGCACCTGGAAACGGGTGCCTTCGTCCAACTCGAGCAGCTGGTCGACGATCTGCTGCGGCGTCTGCTTGGCTACCGGCTCGCCGCAGACGGGGCAGTGCGGACGCCCCACGCGTGCCCACAGGAGGCGCATGTAGTCATAGATCTCGGTGATGGTTCCCACCGTGGACCGCGGGTTCTTGCTGGTGGACTTCTGGTCGATGGAGACGGCCGGGGAGAGTCCCTCGATGAAATCGACGTCGGGCTTGTCCACCTGGCCCAGGAACTGGCGGGCGTAGGCGGACAGCGACTCGACGTAGCGGCGCTGGCCTTCGGCGAAGATGGTGTCGAAGGCAAGGGAGGATTTGCCGGAGCCGGACAGCCCGGTGAAGACGATCATGGCGTCCCGCGGGAGGTCCAGGTCCACGTTGCGCAGGTTGTGCTCCCGTGCACCCTTGACCACAAGGCGGGACAGGTCCGGACGCTTGGGCGCGGCGGTTCGGGCGAGCGAAACTTCAACGGATTCGAGGGCAGATTCTTCAGCTACGGCTTTAGGCACCCACTAATGCTAATCGAAAACTTCTTCGAACACCCACGCGGGGACTCTCAGGAGCCGTCGTAGGCGGCAGCCAGCAGCTGGACGGCCTCGGCGAACGATGCGCCCTGGGCCTTGGCGGCCGCCGCATACTCTGCGGCAGCAGCGGACAGCCCGCCGAGGCGCTCATCACGGGCGCACACCACGGTGCCGTTCCTTCCCCGGGTTGCCACCACGCCGGCAGCTTCCAGTTCCTTGTAGGCCCGGGCCACGGTATGGGGTGCGACGTCCAGCCGTTCTGCCAGCGACCTGACGGCGGGCAACCGGGTACCGGGGGCAAGCTTCCCGGCGTCGGCCAAATGGATCACCTGGAGGCGCAGCTGCTCGAACAGCGGCACCGAGCTGGCTGCGTTCGGCTTCCATGCCCCCGGGAAGTCGGCGGGGGCTTTCAAATGCCGGCCTCAAGCACGCCGCTGTGCCCGGCCTGCAGGGAGAACTGGGCGTTGTAGAGGCGGGTGTAGTAACTGTTGGCAGCAAGGAGGTCCTGGTGGCTGCCCTGCTCGACGATGCGTCCGTGGTCCATAACCAAAATTAGATCAGCGTCACGCACAGTGGACAAACGGTGGGCAATAACAAAGCTGGTCCGGCCCCGGCGCAGCCGCTGCATGGCCTGGCGGATCAGCAGCTCCGTCCTTGAGTCCACCGAACTGGTTGCCTCGTCGAGGATTTGTATGGCCCGGCCGGCCAGCTGCGCCCTGGCAATGGTGATCAGCTGCCGCTGGCCGTGGCTCAGCCCGTCACCGCCGTTTTCCAGCACTGTGTCATAGCCGTGCGGCAGGGACCTCACAAAGCGGTCCACGTAGCTGGCTTCGGCCGCGGCCAGGATGTCCTTTTCGTCGGCTCCGGGGCTGCCGTAGGCGATGTTTTCCCTGATGGTCCCGCCGAAAAGCCATGCGTCCTGCAGCACCACACCGAACTGCATGCGCAAATGGTCCCGGGGAATGGCCGAGATATCTGTTCCGCCGATGGTAATCCGCCCGGAATCCGGTTCGCAGAAGCGCAGGAGGAGGTTGATGACCGTGCTCTTGCCCGCCCCCGTGTGGCCCACGATTGCCACCGTCCGGCCCGGTTCCACCGTGAAGGAGAGGTAGCGCACCGCCGGCGCAGCATCCGGGTACCCGAACGTCACGTCGTGGAACGCGATGGGTCCGCGCCCCTGGACAACAGATCCGGCTGGCGGTCCGTCCGGCGGTTCCTCCTGCATGTCGAGCAGGTCGAATACCCGTGCGGCCGAAGCCACGCAGGACTGCATGAGGTTGAGCATGCCGCCGATCTGGCCCACGGGTTGGGTGAAGAGCCTGCTGAACTGGATAAAGGCCTGGATGCCACCGATGGTCATGGCCCCGGCAATGACCTGGAGGGCGCCTACCACCGCCACGGCGATGTAGCTGAGGTTGGACATCAGGACCATAAGCGGCTGCACGACGCCCGCTGAGTACTGGGCCTTGGTGGCCGCCCGGGCCAACCGCTCATTGCTCCGGGCGAAGACGTCCGACGCCTGGGCCTGCCGGCCGAACGCCTTGATGACTTCGTGGCCGGTGACGAACTCCTCCACGTGTGCGTTGAGTTCGCCTGTTTCGGTCCATTGCCTGTCGAACTGTGCCTGGGATTTCCGGGCCACCTGAACGGTGACAAAGGTGGAGAGCGGGACGGCGGCGATCGCTATGGCAGCGAGCATGGGCGAGATCCACAGCATCATGGCCAGCGATCCGCAGAGCATCAGGACGGACATGATGAGTTGCGTGAGGAGCTGGTTCAGGGCCTGGGTAATGTTGTCGATGTCGTTCGTTGCCCGGCTCAGGACGTCGCCCCGTGAGCGCTCCCGGAAGTACGTGACCGGCAGCCGGTGCAGTTTGTCCTCGACGGACGCGCGGAGTCCATGCATGAGTCCCTGCACCGAGCGGGCGGTCAGCGCCCCCTGTGTCCAGTTGCAGAGGGACGCGCCCGCGTACATGAGGGCCACGGCTCCCAGGATTACCGCCAGCAGCTCCTGTTGCAGGTTCCCGCGAAGGACGCCGTCCACCACGACGTCGGTAGCGTCACCTAAGTACTTCGGCGCGGCGACGTTGAGTCCCGCGAATGCGCAGGTGGCGGCCACCGCGCCCAGCATGTGCCGGCGGAAGGGCCGGAGCAGTCCAAGGAGCCGGCGGGCGGTGGGCCAGAACCGTTGCGTCGTCCCGGCGGCTGCAGCGGTCACCGGCGCCCGTCCAGCGCCAACTGGGATTCCGCTATTTCCCGGTACGTGGCTGACGTCTCAAGCAACTCCTGGTGCGTTCCCTGCGCTACCAGCCGTCCGGCGTCGAGCACCAGGATCAGCCCGGCGCCCTCAACTGCGGAGATCCTTTCCGCCACAACAATCACCGTGGCCGCTGCAAGGGCCGTCCGGAGGGCCTGCCTCAGGCGGGTGTCGGTGTCATAGTCCAGGGCGGAAAAGCTGTCGTCAAAGAGGTACAGCGGAGCCTTGCGCAGCAGTGCCCGGGCGATGCACAGCCGCTGCCGCTGGCCGCCGGAAAGGTTGGCGCCGCCCTGTCCCAGCGGCGTATCCAGCCCCAGTGGCAGGTCCCGCATAAAGCGCATGGTCTGGGCTGTCTCGAGGACTGCCCAGAGTTCCCCGTCCGTTGCGCCCGGTTTTGCCATCCGGAGGTTGTCGCCGATGGTGCCGGTAAAGAGGTGGGACTGCTGCGGAACAATTGCCATGGAACCGCGCAGGCTGTCCAGGGACGCATCCTTGATGTCCACCCCGCCCAGGCTGATGCTGCCCGCCGTGGAATCGAGGAAGCGAGGAATGAGGTTGAGGAGCGTCGATTTTCCGCTGCCTGTAGACCCCACTATTGCAGTCGTGGTGCCCGGCTGGGCCGTGAAGCTGATGCCTGCCAGGACCGGCGCCTCCGCGCCCGGGTAGGCAAAGCCGACGTGGCTGAACTCAAGCCTGGCCGGCCGGGCAGGCGGCTGTCCGTCCCCGTCGACGCCGAATTGGGACGGGTTCGATGCCGCGGACAACGGCTGCAGGGGGTACAGGAACAGCGCCTGAGGGTTCGCCGGTTGGCGCACCGACGGTTCGGTATCCAGGACCGCACTGATCCGCTCCGCGCTGACGGATGCCCGGGGCGCCGTCATCAGGACATACATGGACATCATGATGGCGAGCAGGATCTGCAGGATATAGGCAATAAAGGCCGTCAGGGCACCGAGGTTCATCAGGCCGGCCTGGATCCGGTGCCCTCCGAACCACACCACGGCTACCGAGGAGATGTTCACGACAAGCATGACCAGCGGAAGCATGCCGGCCACCAACAGGGCGGACTGGAGATTGTTGGCGGTGAGACTCTTGTTGACCCCGGCGAAGCGGCGGACCTCATGTCCTTGCCGGACGAAGGAGCGGATCACGTTGGCGCCGATGATCTGCTCCCGGAGGATGCCGCCGGCGCGGTCCAACAGGTCCTGGCCCTCGCGGTACAGCGGGATCAGCCGCCGGACGATGAGGTACATGATCAGCAGGAGCAGGGGCACTATGACAATCACCACCGAGGACAACGCCACGTCCTGCTGCAGCGCCAGCACCACCCCGCCGACGCCCATGGCGGGCCCCGCCACGAGCATGGTGAACACCAGCACGGCGAAGGCCTGGATCTGCTGGGTGTCGTTGGTGGCGCGGGTCGTGAGGCTCTGCGTCCCGAAGACGGCAACGTCCTGGGAGGACAGCAATTGGACCCTGGCAAAGATTTCACTGCGGAGCTGTTGGCCGATCTTCATGGCCACCAAGGCGGCAAGGTAGCCCGCTGCAATGGCAGCGCCCGCCTGCAGGACGGCGATCGCCCCCATCAGCAATCCCAGGCGCGAGATGACCTCGGTGTTGCCCGCCACGATCCCGTCATCAACGATTGCTGCATTAACCGTGGGCAGCAGGAGGTTGGCCCCTGCCTGGACCAGCTGCAGCAGGACGATGGCGGCGATCCGGGCTTTATGCCCGGCCAGCAGCCGCCTCATCAAAGCGATCAGCACCATACCTCCACAGCGGTCGGGGACGCCGGCAAGGGCGGCTGGCGGCCCACCGAACGGCCAACTCCGTCATTGTAAGGCAGATCACTTTCTTCCGCTGTCATGCCGCGTGACTTCGTTGTAGAGAACATCCAGCGAATGGAATTTGAGGTCAGCCCTTGCGTCCCACGGCGAAGATCCTGCGGAACGGGAAGACCGTCCCGTGCGGCGTTGGCGGGTACGCCTCCCGCAGGGCTGCGGCATATTCAGCCTCGAAGGCAGCCCTCTCATCTGCTGCCAGGACTGCCAGGACCGGGCGGAGCGCCGTGCCCCGCACCCACTCCAGCACCGGCTCCGGGCCTGGCAGGACCTGCTGGTAGGTGGTCTCCCACGCGTCCGCCGTGAACCCGGCGTCGAGCAGGATCTCCAGGTACTCAGCCGGCTCACCCACGGACTCTCCACCCCGCAGCACGCCGCGCAGCTTCGGCTCCCAGCGGGCTGAGCCTGCCAGCGCGCGCATGAGGGCATGGGAAGGGGCGTTGAAGTTTCCAGGAACCTGCATGGCAAACCACGAGCCGGGACGAAGCGCGGCCAGCCACTTCCGCATCATGTCCTGGTGTCCCGGGACCCACTGCAGCGCAGCATTGGTCACCACCACGTCCACTTTGCCGGACGGCGTCCAGTCGGCGATATCCATCGGTTCAAAGCGAAGGCCGGGTGTCCGGTCCGCAAGCACCGCAGCCTTGGCGAGCATCTCTGCAGAGGAATCCAGGCCCACAACGTCAGCCCCGGGCCAGCGCTCGGCCAGGGTGGCGGTGAGGTTGCCGGGTCCGCACCCCAGGTCCACCACCTGCATGGGCTCGTCAGCGTGGACCCTGCCGGTGAGGTCGAAGAACGGGCGGTCCCGGTAACCGCCGAACTGCACGTACTTTGCCGGATCCCATTTCATTGCTTTCCTCCACTTTCCGGTGCCCAGGTACCGGGAAGCCTAACGCGCCGCCCGCGGAAATCCGGCCGCGCCCGGGCACTAAGCTGGAAACCAATGAAACTCGTTGACCAGCTGCCCGACGTCCCCGCCCGGGACCTGCCCGCGTTCGCCGTCGATCCTGATGCCCTCTACACCCGGTTTCTGGAGTGGACGGAGAGCCGTGGCCTGGACCTGTACCCCGCACAGGACGAGGCGATCATGGAGTTGGCTACCGGTGCCAACGTCATCCTTGCTACGCCGACGGGCTCCGGAAAGTCGCTGGTGGCCGTCGCCGCGCACTACCAGGCGATGGCAACGGGCCGGCGCAGCTACTACACGGCACCCATCAAGGCGCTGGTCTCGGAAAAGTTCTTTGCGCTTTGCGAGATCTTCGGGGCCGAAAACGTGGGGATGATTACAGGCGATTCGGGCGTCAACCAGGACGCGCCCATCATCTGCTGCACGGCCGAAATCCTGGCCAACACCGCGCTCCGGGAAGGGGCAGCCGCCGATCTGGGATCCGTGGTGATGGACGAGTTCCACTTCTACTCGGACCCCCAGCGCGGCTGGGCCTGGCAGGTACCCCTGCTGGAGCTCCCCCAGGCGCAGTTCCTCCTGATGTCCGCCACGCTGGGTGACGTCAGCAGGTTCGAAAAGGGCCTGACGGACCTGACCGGGCGTCCCACCACAACCGTGAGCTCGGCGGAACGGCCCATCCCGCTGCATTACTACTACCACGAGACTCCGGTGCACGAGACGCTGGAGGAACTGCTGTCCACCAGGCAGGTGCCGGTCTACGTGGTGCACTTCAGCCAGATCGAGGCGATCGACCGTGCCCAGACGCTGATGAGCATCAACGTGTGCACCCGCGAGGAGAAGGACAAGATTGCCGAGCTGATCGCCAACTTCCGCTTCGCCGCCGGCTTCGGCAAGACCCTCAACCGGCTTGTCCGTCACGGCATCGGAGTGCACCACGCCGGCATGCTGCCAAAGTACCGCCGCCTGGTGGAACAGCTGGCCCAGGCCGGGCTGCTGAAAGTCATCTGCGGTACGGATACGTTGGGGGTTGGCATCAACGTGCCCATCCGCACCGTGGTCCTGACGGCGCTGAGCAAGTACGACGGCGTCCGCACCCGGCTGCTGAACCCGCGTGAGTTCCACCAGATCGCCGGCCGTGCCGGGCGGGCCGGCTACGACACCGCGGGCACCGTAGTGGTGCAGGCTCCCGAGCACGTCATCGAGAACGTCAAGGCGATGGCCAAGGCCACCGCAAAGTTCGGCGACGACCAGCGCAAGCTGCGGCAGGTGGTGAAAAAGAAGCCGCCGGAAGGTTTCGTTTCCTGGGGAGAGCCCACGTTCAAGCGGCTGGTGGAATCGGTACCGGAGCCTTTGGGTTCCAGTTTCACAGTGACGCACGCCATGCTCATGAACCTGATGGAACGCCCCGGCGACCCGTTCGCGGCCGCCCGCCGGCTGCTGACGGAAAACCACGAGCCCCGGTCCTCCCAGCTGCAGCTGATGAAAAAGGCGCTGGGCATCTACCGCGAGCTGCTGGCCGCCGAAGTGGTGGAGCGGATTCCTCCCGCCCAGCAGGGGCCCGATGGCCGGACCGTCCGCCTGACGGTCCACCTTCAACCCAACTTCGCCTTGAACCAACCGCTGTCCCCCTTCGCACTCGCGGCGCTGGAGCTCCTCGATCCGGAGTCGCCGTCGTACGCCCTGGACGTGGTGTCCGTGATCGAGGCGACGCTCGAGAAGCCGCGCCAGATCCTCTCCGCGCAGCAGAAGAAGGCCCGCGGCGAGGCCATTGCGGCCATGAAGGCGGACGGCATCGAGTACGACCAGCGGATGGCCATGCTCGATGAAGTGACCTACCCGCAGCCGCTGGCCGAGATCCTGGGGGAAGCGTTCGAGGTGTACCGTAAGGCTGCCCCGTGGGTGGGTGATTTCGAACTGGCTCCCAAGTCCGTGGTCCGGGATATGTATGAACGGGCCATGAACTTTGGCGAATTCGTGCAGTTCTATGGGCTGGCCCGCTCGGAAGGGATCGTGCTGCGGTACCTGGCCGACGCTTTTAAGGCACTGCGGCAGACCGTGCCGCAGGACATGCTGCGGGATGACCTGGAAGACCTTAACGCCTGGCTGGGCGAGCTGGTCCGGCAGGTCGACTCGAGCCTGCTGGATGAGTGGGAGGAACTGACCTCCGGTGCGGCGCCCACCCCCCACGACGCTCCGCCGCCTCCCCCGCCGTCGCTCACATCCAACATCCGGGCCTTCCGGGTGATGGTGCGCAACGAAATGTTCCGCCGGGTGGAGCTTTTCGCGGTCGAGGACGCCGAGGCGCTGGGTGAACTGGACGCCGCTTCGGGCTGGGATGCCGGGCGCTGGGAGGACGCCCTGGACGACTACTTTGACGAACACAACGACATCGGCACCGGGCCGGACGCCCGCGGCCCCGGTCTGCTCATCATCACCGAGGAATCGGGTGCCTGGAAGGTCCGGCAGATCTTTGACGACCCCGCCGGAAACCACGACTGGGGCATCTCGGCCGAAGTTGACCTCGCAGCCTCCGATGAGACCGGGACAGCCGTGGTCCGCGTGACGGACGTCAACCGGCTCTGACCGGTGCACCTGGCCCGCGCAAGGAGCGCTGCTGACTGCATGGGCGGGGTGGCGGCGGTAAGCTCGAACAATGAGTGTAATCCGCCCGGCAACCCCGCATGACGTCCCCGCGATCCTCCGCATGATCCACGAACTGGCGCACTACGAGAAGGAACCGGACGCCGTCCGCAACACCCCCGAGATGCTGCAGGAGGTTCTCTTCGGCGAGCACCCCCGGGTCTTCGCCGCCATGGCGGAGAACGGTGACGGGGAGGTGCAGGGCTTCGCCCTGTGGTTCCTGAACTACTCTACGTGGGAGGGTGTGCACGGGATCTACCTGGAGGACCTTTACGTGAGCCCGGAGGCGCGCGGCGAGGGGCACGGCAAGGCGCTGCTCCAGCACCTGGCCGGCATCGCCGTCGCCAACGGCTACGCGAGGGTGGAGTGGAGTGTCCTGGACTGGAACGAGCCGTCCATCAACTTCTACCGCCGCCTGGGTGCCCGCCCCATGGATGGCTGGTCCACCTTCCGGCTCACGGGAGAGGCGCTGGAGCAGTTCGGCAGTGCTGTTCCGGCCGCCGTCAGCGGCTGAAGCGAATGACTGAGACCGTGGGCGCCCGACGCCTGACCTCTGGAACGAGAACCGTCGAGCACGAGGCCAGGGCCACTCACGAATTCCGCGGCCTGCGGACTGTTGAGCACTATTTCACCGTGCCCCTGGACCATTTCGGCGACTCCGGCAGCTCCGGGACGATTACCGTCTTTGCCCGCGAATATGTGTCGGCTGCCCACACTGCGGCAGAAGCAAGAAGGCTGCCGTGGCTGCTCTTCCTCCAGGGCGGCCCGGGCGGCCGGGGCAACAGGCTCGGCTCCCTGGGCGGCTGGAGCAAGGCCGCCGGTAAAGACTTCCGCATCCTGATGCTGGACCAGCGCGGAACAGGACTGTCCACTCCCCTGGACCGGAACACGCTGCCCCTGGTCGGAACGCCCGTGGAGCAGGCAGCCTATCTGGAGCATTTCCGCGCGGACTCGATCGTCGCCGACGCCGAACTTATCCGCGCCGCCCTGGGTTCACCGCCGTGGAGCATCTACGGGCAAAGCTACGGCGGCTTCTGCGCGCTCACCTATCTCTCTTTCGCCCCCGAGGGGCTGAGCGAGGCGTTGATCACGGGCGGCCTTGCGCCGCTGACGCGTCCGGCGGACGACGTGTACCGGGCCACGTTCAAGCGTGTAGCAGCACGAAACGCCGAGTACTTCAACTGGTACCCGGAGGACCGGTCCACGGTTGACAGGATTGCGCACCACCTGCGGACCACCCAGGAGTTCCTGCCCGACGGCAGCCCCCTCAGCGTGGAGCGCTTCCAGATGGTGGGCGCCTTCCTGGGCGGCAACACCAGGGTGGACAGCCTCCACTACCTGTTGGAGGACGCGTTCACAGTTGGCCCCGGGGACACCGGGCTTTCGGACCCCTTCCTGGAGCAAGTACAGGGCATCGTGTCCCGCCGCTCCAACCCGCTGTACGCCCTCATGCACGAATCCATCTACGGGCAGGGTGAAGCCACGGACTGGTCCGCCTTGAGGGTGCTGCGCCACTACCCGGAGTTCCGGCCGGACGCAGACCAACTGCTGCTCACCGGGGAAATGGTGTATCCGTGGTACTTCGAGCAGGACCCTGTTCTGCGGCCGCTGCGCGAGGTTGCCCAGCTGCTTGCGGCAAAGCCGGACTGGAAGCCGCTCTATGATGCCAGCCGGCTCACCGCCAACACCGTGCCTGTGGCCGCGGCCGTCTACTCGGACGATATTTACGTGGATCGCGACCTTTCCCTGGAGACGGCTGCAGCGGTCCGCGGACTGCAGGTCTGGGAAACCTCGGACTTCCATCATGACGGGATCGCCGACGACGGTGAGGGAATCTTCAACCGCCTCCTGGGAATGGCGCGCGGCGCCCGGAACTGACGAGGGCCAGTAGAAGGACCGATGCCCCATGGATGATGGCGCCGCGGATCAGGACACCAGCGATCCGCGCCGCCGCACCACCAGAGTCACCACTGCCGCGGCCAGGACGGCCGCCAACACCACGGCGCCCAGCATGTTCAGCCCAAGGTAGCCGGCCTGGCTGAGGACCAGGCCGGACGAGGCTCCGCCCACCGCCCCGGCCAGGCCCATCAGCATGTCCGAGACCCCCTGCAGCACCACGCGCGATTCCTGTTCAACGCTCTCCGCCAGGAGGGTGGAGCCCGAGATCGTGGACGCAGACCAGCCCACGCCCAGCAGGACAAGTCCCACCGCCACGGCGATGGTGGAGGCCTGGCCGAACCCAGCCACGGCGACCGCCGCAATCATCGTCGCAAAGCCGATCATGATCGTTTCGGTCCTGCCGGCCCTGTCCGTCAGCCAGCCCATGACCGGTGACAGCGCAAACATGCCGGCAATGTGCAGCGAGATGGTGAACCCGATAATCACGAGCACATCGCCAGTAGCCGCATGCCCGGCATGGCCCGGCCCGGCCACCAAATCCTGCAAGTGGAGAGGCGTCATGGACATCACGCCCACCATCACCCCGTGGGCTCCTACCAGGGCGGCCAACGCCAGCAGCGCGGCCCGGGACCGGCGAATGGCGCGCATGCCCCGCACGAGTGACCCGGGAGCCTTGGCCTGCAGGGCTGCAGGCTGATTAACAGGCTGGCGGCCGGCGGCGGCGGCCGGAAGGCCCTGTGACAGGTCCGCCGGTTGGCGGGCGGGCTGGCCCAGGGCTGCCGCGGCGGCGAGTTCCCGGGCCAGCAACAGGGGGTCCGGCCGAAGGCCAATAAAAAGAAGAACGACGGCGAGCAGCAGCCCCGCCGCGGAGATCACGAACGGACCGGCAACGGGAGGGAGGCCAAGGGCCTGGCCCACTGCAGCGCCGGGCTGGATCAGGTTCGGGCCGGTGACGGCTCCCACCGTTACAGCCCAGACGACGGCGGACAGTGCCCGGCCCCGGTGTTCCGCGTCAACGAGGTCAACGGCCGCGAAGCGCGCCTGCAGGCTGGCAGCCGCCCCGATCCCGATGCCGGCGGCGCCCAGGATCAGCAGGACGAACAGGCCGGACACCACGGACAGCACCATGAGCAGGGCGCCCAGGAACGCGGCCGAGAGTCCCGTGACCTGGCCAATCCTGCGTCCGCGCCGGTCAGCCACCGCTGCAAGGGGCAGGGCAGCCAGCGCGGCGCCGAGGGTCATCACCGTGGCCACGGCACCTGCCCAGGCGCTGGAACCGGAGAGCTCCACGGCCAGGATGGACCCGATGGATACAGTAGCCCCGGTCCCGATTCCGCCGAAAACCTGGGCTGCACTGAGCAGCACCACGGTGCGACGCTGCACCTGGCGCACGCCACTTTCTGTCATCAGGGTGGTGGCCATGTCCTGAGCATAGTCCTCGGGGCCCTGCCTGTTATAGGGGCAGTTAAGGCAACGATCCCGGCCGCTGGGCGGCCGGGATCGTTGGGCAAAAGCGTGCGTTATCGCCTACTCGGCGACGTCGCTGTGGCTCCTCCGGGCGTCTTCCTCGAGCCGTGGATCCACCTTGGCGGACTGGGCCTTGGAGCTGACCAGGCTGGCGATCACCGCAACGATGATGGTTCCGACGATGACGGCCAGGGAGACGAACGTGGGGATCTCCGGGGCCCATTCAATGTGGTTACCACCATTGATGAACGGCAGCTCGTTGACGTGCATGGCGTGAAGGACCAGCTTCACGCCGATGAACGCG
This sequence comes from Arthrobacter sp. Ha26, assembly GCF_059091705.1. Classification (NCBI taxonomy): domain Bacteria; kingdom Bacillati; phylum Actinomycetota; class Actinomycetes; order Micrococcales; family Micrococcaceae; genus Arthrobacter; species Arthrobacter sp. Ha26. The sequence goes on along the minus strand of NZ_JBNHGX010000003.1, from coordinate 319,790 downwards.
AGGATGAAGGACAGCGCGTGCTTCAGGTAGATGAGCCTGTTCATCAGACCGCCGAGCAGGAAGTAGAGCTGGCGCAGGCCCATCAGGGCGAACAGGTTGGCGGTGAAGACGATGAAGGCGCTCTGCGTGAGGCCGAAGATTGCGGGGATGGAGTCGACGGCGAAGAGCAGGTCGGTCATGCCGATGGTGATGAAAACGATCACCATGGGGGTGAAGACCTTCTTGCCGTTAACCGTGGTGCGCAGCTTGCCGCCGTCGAACTTCTCCGACATGGGGATGACCTTGCGGATCCTGGCGATGAGCGGGTTCTCCCGGTCCTCTTCGTCTTCGCCCTCATCCTGGGCCTGCTTCCAGGCAGTCCATAGCAGGAACGCGCCGAAGATGTAGAACACCCAGCTGAACTGTTCGATGACGATGGCGCCGAGCATGATGAAGATGCCCCGCAGGATCAGGGCGATGATGATGCCCACCATCAGCACTTCCTGCTGGTATTTCCGCGGCACGGAGAACCTGGCCATGATGATGATGAAGACAAACAGGTTGTCGATGCTGAGGCTGTATTCGGTCACCCAGCCGGCCACGAACTGGCCGCCGTATTCGGGACCGGTGAAGGCGAACATGGCGCCGGCGAACACCAGGGCCAGGGAAACGTAGAACGCCACCCACAGGCCGGCTTCCTTCATGGAAGGTTCGTGCGGGCGGCGTATCACGAGGAGAAGGTCGATCAGGAGGATCAGGCCGAGGACGACAAAGGAGCCAACCTCAAACCAGACGGGCAATTCAGGCACAGGTAAACCTTTCGCAGGGTACACATAAGCGGTGTAAGTCTCTCCGGCCTGCCTGTGCACTTGGTGCGGATGTGGCGGCCCGCTACGCCCGGCGGGGCAACCATGCCCTGCGTGTTGACGATCGTAGCGCTTGGGATACTCCCCTACGTGGCATTAACTGTACCCTAAGCCGTTGCCCGGCCGCGCCAGGAAGAGCGTCAGCGTCAGGCGTGCCCGGCGGCCTGCATCTGCCGCAGTTCCTTCTTCAACTCGCTGACCTCGTCCCTGATCCGTGCAGCCACCTCGAACTGCAGCTCTGCGGCTGCCCCGTGCATCTGCTCGGTGAGCTGTTCGATCAGTCCCACGAGGTCCTCCGCCGGCGCCGCGGCCAGGCCATCGGAGCGTACCTGGGCGGCGCCCTTGGCCGCCGCCTTGCGCTTGCCGCCCTTGGCCAGGCGGTTGTTGTTGAGCAGTTCCTGGGTGTCGGCGTCCTCACGGGCCAGCTGGTCGGTGATGTCGGCGATCTTTTTCCGCAGCGGCTGCGGATCCACGCCGTTCTCTTTGTTGTAGGCCACCTGGATGGCGCGGCGCCGGTTGGTTTCATCGATGGCGTTGGCCATGGAGTCGGTGATCCGGTCCGCGTACATGTGGACCTGGCCGGAGACGTTGCGGGCGGCACGGCCGATGGTCTGGATCAACGACGTGGAGGACCGCAGGAAGCCCTCCTTGTCCGCGTCCAGGATGCTGACCAGGGAGACTTCCGGAAGGTCCAGGCCTTCGCGGAGCAGGTTAATGCCCACCAGGACGTCGAAACTGCCCAGCCGCAGTTCGCGGAGCAGTTCCACGCGCCGCAGGGTGTCCACGTCCGAGTGCAGGTATTCCACCTTGATGCCGTGGCCCAGGAGGTAGTCCGTGAGGTCCTCCGCCATGCGCTTGGTGAGGGTGGTGACGAGAACCCGCTCGTCCTTCTCCACCCTGGTCCGGATTTCGCCCAGCAGGTCGTCGATCTGGCCCTTGGTGGGCTTGACGATGACTTCGGGATCGATCAGCCCGGTGGGGCGGATGATCTGCTGGACGAAGCCGTCGGCCTTGCCCAGCTCGTACTTTCCGGGGGTCGCGGAAAGATAGACCGTCTGCCCGATGCGCTCCAGGAACTCGTCCCATTTCAGCGGCCGGTTGTCCATGGCGGACGGCAGCCGGAAGCCGTGGTCCACCAGGGTGCGCTTGCGGGACATGTCGCCTTCGTACATGGCGCCGATCTGCGGGATGGTCACGTGGGATTCGTCCACCACCAGCAGGAAGTCGTCCGGGAAGTAGTCGATGAGGCAGTGCGGTGCCGTACCGCCGGCCCGGCCATCAATGTGGCGGGAGTAGTTTTCGATGCCGTTGCAGAAGCCCATCTGCTGCATCATTTCGAGGTCGTAGGTGGTCCGCATCCGCAGGCGCTGCGCCTCCACCAGCTTGTTCTGCCCCTCCAGCACAGCCAGCCGGCTGGCCAGTTCGTCTTCGATGGACTTGATGGCGCGGGTCATCCGCTCCGGCCCGGCCACGTAGTGCGACGCGGGAAAGACATACATTTCCGTCTCTTCGCGGATGACCTCGCCCGTCACGGGATGCAGGGTGTAGATGTTCTCCACCTCATCGCCGAAGAACTCAATGCGCAGGGCCAGTTCCTCGTACATGGGAATGATCTCTACTGTGTCTCCGCGCACGCGGAACGTACCGCGGTGGAAGTCCATGTCGTTGCGGGCGTACTGCATGGAGACGAACTTGCGCAGCAGCGCATCCCGGTTCATTTCCTGCCCCTTGCGCAGGGTCACCATGCCCGCGATGTACTCTTCGGGCGTGCCGAGGCCGTAGATGCAGGACACCGTGGCCACAACGATGACGTCCCGGCGGGTGAGCAGCGCGTTCGTGGCGGAGTGCCGCAGCCGTTCCACTTCCTCGTTGATGGAGGAGTCCTTCTCGATGAAGGTGTCCGTCTGGGGCACGTAGGCTTCGGGCTGGTAGTAGTCGTAGTAGGAGACGAAGTACTCCACCGCGTTGTTGGGCAACAGTTCCCGGAATTCGTTGGCGAGCTGCGCGGCGAGGGTCTTGTTCTGCACCATCACCAGGGTTGGCCGCTGGACCTGTTCGATCAGCCAGGCCGTGGTGGCGCTCTTTCCGGTACCCGTGGCGCCGAGCAGCACAACGTCTTTCTCGCCGTTGTTGATGCGCTCCGTCAGCTCCGCGATAGCGGCGGGCTGGTCACCGGCTGGCTTGAACTCGCTGATCACTTCGAACGGTGCTACGACACGGTTGATCTCCTGCGCAAGGCTCATGGATCTAATCTACAACCGGGCACCGACAACGGCAGGAGCAGTCCGTTACGGGCGAACAAGCAGGACCGCTTCAGGGAAGCGGCCGACGGCGGCGGGCCGGGAGGGTGTATGCCGTCCGATCAGGATATGGACGACGGCGCCTGCCAGCCTGAGCGTTCGGCCCACCGCTCCAGGGGTTCTGCGGCAGCGGTGAACCAGTCTTCCTTCGCCGCCGCGTAACCGGCCGTGGAGGCGTCGCCGGAGTGGGTGGCGGCCAACCTGCGCTTCAGTGCCAGGTATTCCGCCGCGGCTTCCGGTTCGGCACGCAGCCAGTCGCGGAAGCACAGGGCAAAGCGCCAACCCGCGGACCCCCGGGCCCGGACATGGAGGTTGACGTGGCGCCCGGGGTCGGCGTTGGCGTGGAACCGCTTCTGCCAGTCTTCCGGGCGGGGGCGGCCCGGCTTCGGGGTGTCGGACCTGTTTCCCGGAACCGCGGGGAATCCGGCGGCGGCCAGGGCGGGGGCGAGCACGTCGGCAACATCAAGGTCCGGCACGGCCAGCTGCAGGTCGATGACGTCCTTGGCGTCGAGGCCGGGGATGGCGGTGGAGCCGATGTGGTCCAGCCGCACCTGGTCCCGCTGCTCTGCCGGGAGGGCTTTGGTAATCCGGCGGATCAGCCGCTCTGCCTGCCGGGGCCACAGCGGGTTGGCGGGCACCAGCACCGGTCCAGCGTCTCGGTCAGCGCGCACGCCGGCCGCAAGGTTGCGGGTGAAGGGCAGCAACCGGTGGTCCCAGAGCCGGTCCACCTGGTCCACCAGCTCCTGGACGCCGCCGGAGTTGTCCAGGACCACGTCCGCCACGGCCAGCCGTGCCTCCCGCGTCGCCTGGGCAGCCATCCGTGAACGCGCAGCCTCCTCCGTCATGCCGCGGTACTCCACCATGCGCTGCAGCCTGATGTCTTCGGGCGCATCCACCACCACAACGAGGTGGAAGTCAGAGCCCTGACCGGTTTCCACGAGGAGGGGAATGTCCTGCACCACCACTGCGTCATCCTCTGCTGCTGCCACCAGGGCCGCAGCGCGTGACCGTACCAGCGGGTGGACGATCCCGTTCAGGACAGCGAGGCGTTCAGGGTTCCCGAACACCAACGCGCCCAGCTTCGGCCGGTCCAGGCGGCCGTCGTGGTCAAGCACCCCGTCCTGGAACTCCGCCACGATGCGCTGCAAACCTTCCGTTCCCGGTTCCACCACTTCGCGAGCCAGCGCATCAGCATCAACCAACACCGCCCCGCGCTCCTTCAGCCGCGAGGCAACCACTGACTTTCCCGACGCAATTCCACCCGTCAACCCGATCTTCAGCACGCTCCCACCCTAGTCCCCACCGCTCCCCTGACCTCGCTCCGCTCGCCCAGGGAACCCTCGCGGCGTGGCCCCACCCACCGCTCCCCTGACCTCGCTCCGTCCGCGCCAGCTCCCTGCCCTCGCAAGCTCGGGCCGGGGCCCTCGCTGGAGCGGCTCCACGCCCAAGGAACCCTCGCGGCGTGGGCCCACCACCACAACTAGACTGGGCCGGGTGCAACAGCAAGACAGCAGGACCACCGCCTACACCACGCTTGCATCCGGGCCGGATTTCCGCCATGAGATCGAGATCAAGCGCTCCAGGTTCATTACGGTCCTGCGCCGGGCCGGCACGGAAGAAGCAGCACGGGACCTCGTCGCAGGGCTCCGCCGGGAATTCCATGACGCCCGGCACCACTGTTCCGCGTTCATCCTCGGCCCGGACCGGGACATCCAGCGGTCCAGTGACGACGGTGAGCCGTCCGGAACAGCGGGGGTCCCGATGCTGGAGGCGCTGGCGAAAAGGGAAACGGCGCCCGGGGTGACGGACCTCAGCGACGTCAGTGCCGTCGTCGTGCGTTATTTCGGCGGGGTACTGCTGGGGGCGGGCGGCCTGGTCCGCGCATATTCAGAATCCGTGTCCTCCGCCCTTGCGCTGGTGCCCCTGGTGCGCCGCACCCGGCTGCGGATCTGCGCCGCCGAAGTCTCCCATGCCGCAGCCGGAAGGCTGGAAAACGACCTCCGTGCCGCAGGCTTCGTGATGGCCGAAACGGGTTATACCGGCCAGCACACGGTCTTGCGCATGGCCATACCCGATGACGCCGCAGCGATCGCCGGCGCCGGCGAACGCGTGCAGCTGTTGACTGCCGGGAGCGTCGCCCTCACCCCGGAAGGAACGGAGTGGGTGGATGTCCCGCTCCCCTGACGTGTCCTTGCTGGATGTGGACGAAAGGGTGCTGGATCGGCTCCTCGAACTGGCCAAGCGCGATGCCTCCCCGGACGAGGTGGCTCCGCCGCTGGGCGGGCCGGGGTGGAACCTGGAACGGACGGCATGGTTCTTCAGCTACCACCGGGCAGCCGCCTACGGCCTGAACGGAAAAGCCGGAGAGAAAACCTGGGCCATTCTCGCGGACGGCCGTCTCGCCGGGTCAATCCGGCTTAGGCGTGTGGACTCCGGCAACGGCCGGGAAGCCGCGGAGACAGGTATCTGGCTCGGCAGGAGCTTCCGGTCGCAGGGCATAGGAAGCGCGGCCCTTCGCTTGGTGCTGGCCGAGGCGCGCAGGGCCGGACTCGCCCAGGTGACAGCCCGCACCCTGGCCGGAAACGCCGGAGCACTGCGCCTCCTGGAGACAGCTGGGGCTCTGCTGACTTCCGACGACGACGGAACGGTACGCGCCGTCGTCGTGCTCTAGGCAAAACCGCTGACCGGAATGCGCAACTTATGAGGCCGCGCAGGCTCGCCGGCGCCGCAGCAGCAAGCAGTATCGGCGTGGCGGCCAACAAAAGTCACGCTTTTGGGTCCCGGGCGCAGGCGGAGCAGCTGGTTTAAAGCAACAAACCCCCTGCCCAAAGGCAGGGGGCCCATTGTGTCAGCCCGGGGAGTCCGGGCCGGTGGCAATTAGTTGCCGGTCAGCTTCTCGCGCAGAGCGGCGAGGGCCTCGTCGGATGCAAGCGTACCTGCACCGGCGTTGGACTCAGCAGCAGGCTCGGAGGAGTAGCTGGTGGTGCCGGAATCGCTCTCACCGGACGTTGCAGCTGCAGCGTCATCGGCAGCGTGCTGGGCAACCTGCTTCTTGTGGGCTTCCCAACGGGTCTGGGCGTCAGCGTACTGCTGCTCCCAGGCGGCGCGCTGGTTCTCGTAGCCTTCAAGCCACTCGTTGGACTCGGGATCGAAGCCCTCGGGGTACTTGTAGTTGCCCTCTTCGTCGTACTCTGCGGCCATGCCGTACAGAGCCGGATCGAACTCGGTGCTGTCGGCGTCGACGCCCTCGTTGGCCTGCTTGAGGGACAGCGAGATGCGGCGGCGCTCGAGGTCGATGTCGATGACCTTGACGAACAGTTCGTCGCCAACGGAGACAACCTGCTCTGCCAGCTCCACGTGGCGGACAGCCAGCTCGGAGATGTGGACGAGGCCTTCGATGCCGTCTTCGACGCGGACGAACGCACCGAACGGAACGAGCTTGGTGACCTTACCCGGAACAACCTGGCCGAGGGCGTGGGTGCGGGCGAAGGTCTGCCACGGATCTTCCTGCGTAGCCTTGAGCGACAGGGAAACCCGCTCGCGGTCCAGGTCCACCTCGAGAACCTCGACGGTGACTTCCTGGCCAACCTCGACAACCTCGGACGGGTGGTCGATGTGCTTCCAGGACAGCTCGGAAACGTGAACCAGGCCGTCTACGCCGCCCAGGTCCACGAAGGCACCGAAGTTGACGATGGAGGAAACGACGCCGGGACGGACCTGGCCCTTTTCCAGCTTGTTGAGGAACGTGGAGCGGACCTCGGACTGGGTCTGCTCGAGCCATGCACGGCGGGACAGGACCACGTTGTTGCGGTTCTTGTCCAGCTCGATGATCTTGGCTTCGATCTGCTGGCCGATGTACGGAGCCAGGTCGCGCACACGGCGCATCTCGACGAGGGATGCGGGCAGGAAGCCGCGCAGGCCGATGTCGAGGATAAGACCACCCTTGACGACCTCGATGACGGTACCGGTGACAACACCGTCTTCTTCCTTGACCTTCTCGATGTCGCCCCAGGCGCGCTCGTACTGAGCACGCTTCTTGGAGAGGATCAGGCGGCCTTCTTTGTCTTCCTTGGTGAGCACCAGGGCTTCGACCTGATCGCCAACGGAGACAACGTCTCCGGGATCAACGTCGTGCTTGATGGAAAGCTCGCGGGAGGGGATGACACCTTCGGTCTTGTAACCGATGTCGAGCAGAACTTCATCGCGGTCGACCTTGACGACGGTACCTTCGACGAGGTCTCCGTCGTTGAAGTACTTGATGGTCGCGTCGACTGCTGCGAGGAAGTCCTCAGCGGTACCGATGTCGTTAATGGCGACTACGGGGGTACCGGGCTTCTCGGTGGAGGTGATGGTCATGTAGTAGGGGCTCCGTTGTGGATAGTTAGTTGGTCAGGTGACCACCACTTCCGGGTACTGACCTGGAGGCGGAGCGCGGCGGATTGCCGGGTCATCCTGATTGCGTGGCGTTGAGATGCGAGCCGAACCGGCGCACACGTAACACACGCCCGTTTATTCTAGTCGTTGCCCGCGACACGGGTCAAAAGCGCCCTTCTGCCTCCGCGGGTGCAGGGGTCAGAAGTGTGTGAGGCAGTGCGTGGACCGCTCCACGGCGAACATCTGCCGGGCACTCACCGCTGAACCAGGGGTGTGCTCGCCGATCCGTCCCGCCGCGGCCAGAGTGACCGGACACACGGCGCCGAGGTAGATGGAGGACAAGGCGGATATGTCGAGGGACAGGTCCGCCCGGGTACCTTCCGGGAGGCGTTCGACGGCGGCCTGGCCGCCGTCGGCATTAAGGGCGAAGGTACCTGCGGTGAGGCCCAAGGGGTCATGGACTTCCAGGGTCAGGCGGCCATCGGCGGGATAGTGCCTTGCTTCGAGCGCATCGACGCAGTCGAGGATGCGGAGCCACAGCATGTCCCGGCTGTCCGAGGAAGCAATGCAGCGGGGATCGGTCAGTGCCCAGGCCAGTGGATCGTCAAGCGGCGCCTCAGCCCAGGAGACGCGCTCCACGAGGTCGATGGCGCCAAGGAACTGCCACAGTTCCAGGTAGGCGTCGTTGCCAGCCGCCACCAGGTCAACCACTTCCACTGTATACGGCTCCGTGTCCCACCCCAGGAATTTGTAGGAGACGTAACCATCCACCGTTCCCTCTTCCGAGTAGTGGAGGGCCACTTTGACGGCAGGGTCCTCCTTGCCGTCCCGGCCCAGTGAACCGGATGCCAGTTGCCGGTACCAGTCCTGCCGGCCCACGGAGCCCGGGGTCATCCGGTGCACGCGGTCAAAAACCTCCGGTGCCACCTGCAGCAGGACCTTAGGGTCCGCGACCTCAACACTGCCCGTGGGCTGGTGCCGCACGGTGAACCGCGCCGTGGTGTCCACGTTGACCTTGCGTTCGAAGCTGGCCACGCCGTATCCGAAGCGGCCGTAAATGGTTCCTTCCGAGGCGGTGAGGGCGGCCATGGCGATGCCGTCCTCCTTGGCCAGGCGCAGGTCCTCGCTCATCAGGCGACGCAGGAGGCCGCGTCGCCGGTGGGACGTACGGACTGTCACAGCGGTGACGAGTTGGCTTTCCAGCGTCCTGCCGAAGCCAATATTGAGGCTCTTCCGGAAGGTGGCGAAGGTGGCCACCGGAACGTCCGCGGGCAACGACGACGGCGCCACCTCCCCCGCCTGGTAAGCACCTGTGAGCACACGCCCGTCCGTTGCATAGCTGGCCAGGGACGCCGCCACATGCTGTGGTGTCCGGGTGGATTCATGGAACCCGAAGGCCACGGCCCGAAGCCAGGTGGCCGCCGCCTCATAGCCGTCTTCTCCTTCGGGCACCGCAGGGAAACGCCGGATCTCGTAGTTACCGCTCAGTTCAGCCACACGTCCGAGCCTAGCCAAGAGATCCCGTCCGTGACCAGCACCACGCAGCCGCATGCCTTCGGATTGCAGCCTCAGAGCCGCTGCACGGGTTGGCGAAGGATGGTTTTGAGTTTTTCCGGCGCCACCCTGCGGGCGTCGCTGAGGTAGATCTCGTGGTGGGCGCCGGCAAAGGCGAAACCGTTGGCGGGCATGAACCCGCTGTGCAGGCGGTGCAGCGTGGGCCCTTCGTTGTCATAGCTGCCGACGTGGAGGATCTGCACGGAGAGGCCCTCGTCCAGGGTCGCCAGCCGAAGCCGTTCCAGTCCGGGCACCTTCTTCGCCGCCGCCTTGGTGACGCCCTCGTCCAGCTCGTCCGGGCCGATCCAGTCCGGCTGCACGATCATCATGGTCCACTGCCAGCTGTCCTTGTCGCCCCTGGTGAAGGCGGCGGGATCATTCGCTGTCCACAAACCCTCCAGCGGGCCCACAACGTAGTCCCGGCCCGCGCCCTTGCTGGCGAACTTCATGGCGTAGGACACCGAGTAAATGGCGTAGGACACCGAGTAAAGCGCCTCAAGGGCGGCCTTATAGGCCGGGGCAGTTCCCGGATCGCCCCGGCCGTCCAGCATGAGGTACTTCAGCGGCGGAATGGTGACCACTTCAAAGTCTTGGGCACGGGGCGCATACAGTTCCTTGAACTGCTTACGGACGTCGTACTTATCCATCGCGCCCGGCCCCGTTCAGTCCCGCTCCGTCTGTCGGTGCCCTATAGGTACCCGCTCCAATAGTGCCCGTGCCTGCGGTCCTAGTGCCCGGCGTCGTACCAGCTGGGACCGACACCGATCTGGACGTCCAGCGGGACGCTGAGGTCCGCGGCGGCACCCATCTGTTCGGTGACGAGTTTTTCCACCGCTTCCCGCTCCCCCGGGGCGACTTCCAGGACCAGTTCATCATGGACCTGGAGCAGCATCCGGGATTTGAGCCCTTGTGATGCGAGTTCTCCATGCACGCCGAGCATGGCGCGCTTGATGATGTCCGCGGCGGAGCCCTGGATGGGGCTGTTGAGGGCGATCCGCTCGGCATTTTCCCGCAGCTGCCGGTCGGTGCTGGTGAGGTCGGGCAGGTAGCGGCGGCGCCCCTCGATGGTTGCCGTGTATCCATCCACGCGGGCCTGGTCCACCACGCCGCGGAGGTAGTCCCGGACGGCCCCGAACCGGTCGAAGTAATCCTTCATGAGCGTGCGTGCCTCGTCCACCGAGATCTCGAGCTGCTTGGACAGGCCGAAGGAGGTCAGACCGTAGGCCAGGCCGTAGGACATGGCCTTTACCTTGGAGCGCATGGCGCTGGTGACTTCTTCGGTTGGCACGTGGAAGATGTTCGAGCCCACGAACCGGTGCAGGTCCTCGCCGTCCTTGTATGCCTGGATCAGGCCCGCGTCGCCGGAGAGGTGCGCCATGATGCGCATCTCGATCTGCGAGTAGTCCGCGGAGAGCAGGCACTCGTAGCCGTCGCTGACCACGAATATCCCTCGGACCCGGCGGCCCTCCTCGCTCCGGATGGGGATGTTCTGCAGATTGGGGTTGTTCGATGAGATCCGCCCCGTGGCCGCCACGTTCTGGGCATAGGTGGTGTGGATCCGGCCGTCCTCTGCCACCGACTTCTTCAGCGACTCCAGCATCTGGCGCAGCTTTGCCGCTTCGCGGTGCGCCATGAGCTGCACCAGGAATTCGTGCCCGGTCTTCTCCAGAAGGTTCTTCAGGGACGCCGCGTCGGTGGTGTAGCCGGACTTGATCTTCTTGGTCTTGGGAAGCTGCAGTTCGTCGAACAGGACGGTCTGCAGCTGCTTCGGCGAGCCGAGGTTGACCTCGTGGCCAATAGCCGCGAACGCCTGCTCCTGGGCGTTGTCGATGACCCGGGCCAGGTCCGCAAGCTGCTCGTCCATCCGGGCCATGTCGATCCCGATGCCTGCGAGCTCCATGTCGGCCAGGACACGGCTGACCGGCAATTCAAGGGTGGATAGCAGCTCTTCGGCGCCGCGTTCCTTTAGTTCCGCTTCAAAGTAGCGGCTCAGTTCACGGACGACGGCGGCTGCCTGCACCAGCGCGCCCGCGGCGGCTTCGTCGTCGCCGTCGAAGGACAGCTCGAGCTGGCCCGCCTTCGCGGTTGCGGCGGGGATGCCGACGTTGAGGTGGTGCTGGGCAAGTTCGGCAAGCTCGTAGGTGCGCCGGTCCGGCTCGATAAGGTAACCGGAAATGGAGGTGTCGTCCACCACGCCTTCGAGCTTCAGTCCCCGGGAAGTCAGCGCCTTCAGCGCGGCCTTGAACCCGTGCAGCACCTTGGGTGATTCCGGGTCGCGCAGCCAGCCGGCCAAGACGTTTTCGGCGTCGGCATCCTGGTCGGCGAGGTCGATGTACGCGGCTGCGCCGTCGCGGACGATGGCCAGCCCGGCAGCATCTTCGCCGATCCGTCCGGGAACCAGGTCGACGGCGAGGGCGGACCGCTGGCCGTTGCCCGCCTTCAGGAACGCGTCCAATTCTGCAGCGTTCGACGGCGTGATGAAGTCAGGCGTTTCAATGCTGGCCCGCTCGGGGGCGGGGGCGTCGTCGTCACCATAAAGGGAGAAGAGCCGGCCCCTGATGGCCTTGAATTCGAGCTGGTCGAACAGGTCCTCAAGGGCCGCCTGGTCAGGGCGGGGCTGGTAGAGGTCGTCCAGGGTGACCGGAAGTTCGAGGTCGGTGTGCAGCCGGTTCAGGCGGCGGTTGCGCTTGACGGCTTCGACGTTTTCGCGCAATGCGTCGCCCACCTTGCCGCCGATGGCGTCCACGTGTTCCAGCACGCCTTCGAGGCCGCCGTACAGGTTGATCCACTTCGCGGCGGTCTTGGGACCGACGCCGGGCACCCCGGGAAGATTGTCGGCCGTCTCCCCCACCAGCGCGGCGAGGTCCGAGTACCGGGCGGGGCTGACAAAATACTTTGCCTCGATGGCGGCGGCGTCCATCCGGGGGATGTCGCTGACGCCCTTCTTCGGATAAAGCACAAACACGTTGTCCGTGATCAGCTGGAAAGCGTCCCGGTCCCCGCTGACGAGGAGGACCTCGAAGCCGGCCTTTTCGCCCATGGCGGCAAGCGTGGCCAGGATGTCATCCGCCTCGTAACCGGGCATCTTGATGGTCTTGATGCCCCAGGCCTCCATCACCTGCGCAATCAGGTCGATCTGGTTGTTCATCTCCCGGGGCGTCTCGTTGCGGCCGCCCTTATATTCGCTGTAGTCCGCCTTGCGGTGCGTGGTCTCGTCCGAGACGTCGAAGGCAACCGCGATATGCGTGGGCTGCTGTTCCTTGATCAGGTTGATCAGCATGGAAGTGAAGCCGTGGATGGCGTTGGTGTGCTGCCCGTTGGCAGTGGAAAACTTGTCCGCCGGCAGGGCGAAAAAGGCGCGGAAGGCCATTGAGTGCCCATCCAGAACCAGGAGCCGCGGCTGGCCGGTCATGGGGACCACCGGGGCGGCAGTTGCCGAAACCGATGCGCCGGCCTGCGCCGGGCCGCTGCCCTGAACTGCAGTGTCCGAAACAGCAGTGCCCGAAACAGCGGTGCCGGAATCTGTCCCGTCAGCATCTGTCACGTCCGAAGCTGCCACGCCCGTATCTGCAGGGTCCTGAACGGTGGTTGACCCCTGCGGGGCGTTGTCATCCTCGAGGACGTTGGACGGGAAAGGGGCCGGTTTGGTTGTTTCACTCACAGGTGCCAGCCTAGTTGCCATGATGGACAATTTCACGCCCGGCCCATACGCCCAGGAGCTTACCGCCGCTGGAGTCCCGGAGCACATGCACGGCTGGTTGGGCCAATTCGGGATCGGCGCGCTGGTGGTGAAAATGGGCATCCATTTCCTGGAGATGAGCCCTGAGCGGACGGTAGCCACCATGCCGGTGGAGGGGAACACCCAGGTTGCAGGGATTCTTCACGGTGGAGCCCATGTGGTGCTGGCGGAGACGCTGGGCTCATTTTCGGCGGGCATCCATGCCGGGCCGGGCCGGCACGCAGTGGGTATCGAGGTCAGCGCCACCCATCACCGTTCCATCTCGAAGGGCACAGTGACGGGAACCTGCACGGCCATCCACCTCGGCCGCACGCTCGCAACACATGAAATCGTTATGACGGATGAGCAGGGCCGCCGGCTTTCCACTGCCCGCATCACCAACATGATCCGGGACAACACGGCGACCCCTCAGGGGTGAACAGCATCCCCTGATAGCGTCCACTGACGCCTGAACCCGTCCCTGAGACGCTTCCCCTTTCCTGGCCACCGGATTGTCTGACCCCCTTGTCATGATGGGTGTATGGGGAAAGCAGCGGTGGCGAGGGCATTTGCGGACATTGCGTCCGCCCTTGCTGTGCTCACTGCCGAGGTGGACGGGTGCGGTTCAGAGCCGTTTTCGGCTGCTGATCCGTTGGCTGGCCTCGCTGATGGTTGCCTGGACATTCTGGCCGGCGCGGCAGGGGTGCAGGCACGGGTGTCGGGCTTAGTGGCCAAGACCGCGGGGACGTACGCTGACGCCGCCCGGGCGGCTGCACCACCGGATACTCCTGTGCAGGGGCTGGAGATGGCGATCGCCGCGGAAATCGGCTGTGTCCTGGTGATCGGTGACCGGGCTGCCGGTGCCTTGCTGGGCCGGTCGCACGCCCTGACCACCTCCCTGCCCCGGACGCTGGCAGCCCTGCAATCCGGGACGATCTCCTGGCAGCACGCCACAGTGATGGTGGACGAAACCGCCAGCCTGGACCCCGCCGGCGCGGCGGCCCTGGAAGCCAACTTTCTGGGCCCCGACGTCCCAAGGCCGCCGGCGGCCGCCTCAATCGGGGACATGCCGGCGTACCGGTTCCGCCATAAGGCCCGCACCTGGCGCGAACGCCACCACGCCGAATCCATCGAAAAACGCCACGCCAAGGGCGTGGCGGACCGGCGCGTGGAGTACCGGCCGGACCAGGACGGCATGGCCTGGCTCGGCGCCTACCTGCCCGCCGACCAGGCAGCGGCAGGCTGGAGCCGGCTCACCACACTCGCCAGGGCCGTGCAGGGACCGGACGAACCCCGCACCCTCACCCAGACACGCGCCGACATCTTCTCCACAGCACTCCTCACCACTGCCACCAACACCAGCACGAGTGCCAGTGCCAGTGCCAGTGGCAGTGGCAGTACCAATGCCGGGACCGCTACGGGCGGCAGCGCAGGTGCCGGGACCGGTGGTATTGCCAGCGCCGATAACGGGAACTGTGGCGCTGGCGGGGACGGTACTGGTGCAGGAGCCGTGCCCGGGCCGGGGTCCTCGATCCGGGCGCAGGTGCTGGTCACTGTGCCGGTGTTTTCGCTGATGGGCTTGACTGATGAGCCCGCGATGCTGGACGGGTTCGGGCCCATCCCGCCCTCGATGGCCCGGGACCTGGTCGCCAACGGTGCCGGCTCGTTCTACCGGGTGCTGGTGGACCCGCGGGACGGGGCGCCCCTGGAAATCGGCCGCACCAACTACCGCGTGGGCGCGGCAATGCGGAAATGGCTTATGCTCCGGGACGGCAAATGCCCTTTCCCCGGCTGCAATAACCCATCCCTCGACAACGAGGCCGACCATATCCTCGCCTGGCACCAAGGCGGCACCACCGGAATCAGCAACCTGGGACAACCCTGCCCGAAGCACCACAAACTCCGCCACACCAGCGGCTGGAAACCCACCCCCGCCACCACCACCGAACCACCGGGCTGGACCTCACCCACCGGCCGTAACTACAAAAGCGAACACCAGGACTGGGAACCACCCCACTGGCCCGAACAACTGCAGCCGGAACAAAAAGCAAGGGCCGGCTGCCCGCCATCAGCCCACGGCGACCCACCAGACTTTATCTACCTCAGACATTCCCCCGGCGAAGAAGAACTGGAGCGGTTCCTGCACGCCCCACCGGCCTGACGCGCCGGGTTTCGATAAGCTCAACCACCGGGGTTTGGACGGGTTCAACCGCCAATAACCGGCTCAAGCACCGGCCTTGCTGCTGGCGCCGCCGAGCAGGTAACGCAACTCAACGATGCCCCTGCCCATGGCGCGCGAGGCAGCCAATTCCAGCGGCGGCGTCGGACCTGACAGCGGCAAGAGGCGCTTGCCGTTTCCCAGGACCACCGGGATGACGGAGAGGATCAGTTCGTCCAGCAGGCCGGCGTCGGCGAACTGGGCCGCGAGTTCTCCACCACCCACCATCCAGACGTTCCTGCCTGCAGCGTCCGCCCGGAAGTCCGCGACAAACTCGCTGACGTTCCCGCGTACGAACGTGATGTCGGCCCCGGGAGGCGCTGTGTGTTCGTGCCGGCTGAAGACGTAGCAGGGCGTGCCGGGGTACGGCCAGTTGCCCGGCTGGTGCTCCATAAGCCAGGCATAGGTGCCGCCGCCCATCACGATGCAGCCCACGCCTGCCATGAAGGTCTCGTAGCTTTCCATGCCGCCCTCGAACCCGTCGAACTGCAGGAGCCAGTCAAGGTCATCGGTGGGGGTGGCAATAAAACCATCAAGGGACGCCGCTACGAAGTACTGGATCCGTGACATGGCTCCAGACTAGCCATCAGGCCCAGTCCGGCCAATGGCGTATGCTGTCCAGTCCGGCGGGATAGCCGGCGGGTGCCCGCGTTCCAATTCCTGGAGGGCGCGTCTGATTTCCCCAAACTGCCCGGCTTTCCCAGCCTACGCGCCTCCCCCGGACTACCCGGCGAAATAGGGAATGATCAGGTACAGGCCAAAGAGAACGGCGAGCCCGCAGAGGCCAAAGCAGACGTACGCAAGCGACCGTGTCAGGCCCGGTGAGGTCTGCTGTGCATCACCGGCAATAGCCGTGAGCCGAACGCCGAGCGAGTAGAGGACCACCACAGTCACTGCGGCCGCCAGGGTGGCACCGGCCACGGTCAGCAGTTCCAACCACTTCATCGCTGGGAATCCTTCGTTGTGATGGCTTCTGCCTCTGCTTCAGCCGGGGTTTCGGTGTTGGCACTGGTTTCGGTGTTGGCCAGGGCTTCCTTCGCCTTTGCCTTTGCTTTGCCATCCGCCTTGGCCTTTGCCTTGGCTTCCGCGCGGGCCCGGGCCATCGCCTTCTTCTTGGCGAAGCGAACCGCCTGGCCCACTTCCTCGACCTCGACGGCGTTGTGGTGGCCCACGGCGGACTTGCGTGAGTAGAAGAACATGAAGAGGACGGCTGCAGTACCAGCAATGGCGGCGATCAGCACGCCGACCACCCCGGTCTTGACCAACAGCGCCGTGAGCGCCCCCACGATCCCCGCCGCGGGAAGGGTGAAGAGCCAACCAAGGGCAATCTTGCCCACCATGTTCCAGCGCACGGTGGTTCCCCTGCGGCCCATGCCGGAGCCGATCACGGAACCGGAGGCCACCTGCGTGGTGGAGAGCGCGAAGCCGAGGTGCGAGGATGCAAGGATGGCGGAAGCGGTGCTGGTTTCAGCAGCAAAGCCCTGTGCGGGCTTGACCTCCGTAAGGCCCGATCCCATGGTCCGGATGATCCGCCAGCCGCCGGCGTAGGTGCCGATGGCGATGGCGAGGGCGCAGGAAGCGATGACCCAGAGCTGCGGCCCGGATCCGGGCGTCTGGGTTCCCGCAGCGATCAACACCAAGGTGATGATGCCCATGGTCTTCTGCGCGTCGTTGGTGCCGTGTGCCAGGGCCACCAGGCTTGAGGTGAAGATCTGCCCGGTCCTGAAGCCGCCGCGCTTCTGCGTCAGCTTGGTCCCGGTTTCGGGGTCGTGGCGTGACGTCAGTGCGTACGCGAGGCGGGTACAGACGTATGCAGCGGCACCGGCGATGACCGGCGCGAAGATCGCCGGCAGAATGACCTTCTGCAGCAGGGTCTCAAGGTTGATGGAGTTAAACCCGATGCCGGCGATGGCGGCACCAATCAGGCCGCCGAACAATGCATGGGATGAACTGGACGGCAACCCTTTCAGCCACGTGATCATGTTCCACAGGATGGCCCCCATCAAGCCGGCGAAGATGATGTCCGGCGTAATTTGCACGCCTTCGGAGCCTTCACGGATGATGCCGCCGGACACCGTTTTGGCCACTTCCGTGGACAGGAAGGCGCCCACCAGGTTCAGGATTGCGGCCAGGGTCACGGCTGTCTTCGGTTTAATGGCACCGGTTGCGATGGGCGTGGCCATCGCATTCGCCGTGTCATGGAAACCGTTCGTGAAGTCGAAAAATAGTGCCAGTGCGATGACCAGCGCCACCATTAAGGTGATATCCACCTGTTGCCCAATCTGCAGAGTCGACGTTCAGCAGTTTCTTTCCCCCGGCTGCCAAGCACAGCATAAGTCACCAGCTGTTTGCTTGGAATGACTTACGTCGCTGGACAACCGGCGTGAAACCTTATCGATCGTACGCGCCCGGGGCAGGAGGTCAAAACACTGCCTGCCTGAGGAAGGAGCTGACTGCTTCCAGTTCCGGCGGCGAGATTCCCTGTCTGGGATGAGGGGAAACGGCCAGCAGCCGGTGGCCCATGATCCTGGCCCAGGCCTGGGCTTCGGACTCGTACGCGAGCTGGTCGTCCACCCAGGCCACTGCGCGGGGCCCGGTTCGTTCCACGTCCGCCTGGATGGCGTCCAGCTTCCACCAGCCTGGGCCGGTCCCGGTTCCTTCAGCCGTCAGGTAGGGCCAGCGGGCGCCGTCGAGGCCGATCGCAGGGCAAAGGTACTGGGGAGCGAGCTCCTCCCAGCTGGTGAGCCAGACGCACCGCAGTTCCGCCATCGACGCCAGTCTGTTCAGGCCCGCAACGAGTTCGGGCGCGAAGACCACGGGCAACAGCCCGGCATCGGCACGCAGCCAAGGGGTTCCCCAGCCGTTCAGGCCGTCCGGGCCGAACGGACAGACGACGCCGTCGACGTCGAGATACAGCGTGCGGAGGCCCACAGTTCCTCCCTGGCTGTCAGCCGTGGTCGGACCCCGTGGGCCGCGCGGCCGGGTCGAGCATGGGCGCGATCCTGTCCTCCAGTGCCGCCACGGTGGCATCTGGCAGCACGATCAGCCCGTCCAGTTCACGGCGCGCCCTCTTGTAGGCCGCCTGCCGTTCAGCCGGCGTCGCGGCGCTGTTTTCCGCGATCTTCAGCAACTGCCGGGCGGTCGCCAACCGCTCACGTTCGGGTCCCGTGAACTTGCTGTCCCTCAGGCGCCTGGCCTCGCGCTCCGCAACATCCAAGGCCACGCTGAAAGCATCAACTGCCTTCCGGTATGCCTCAGCCCGGGCAGGGACCGTTATGTCCGCCGCGGAGGCGGGCCGCAGGCCATCAGCGTCCCGCTTGGCGCGCAGGAATGCCACAGTGAGGGGCTCGCGGACATCTGTCATGAGGGGAAAATCAATCAATTTGTCGACGTCGAGCTCGTACTCCAGCCAGCGCCTGTTGGTGGCGTCGTGAGCGGCCATCAGCATCTCCACGTCGGCAGTTGAAGCCCTCTCGGCCTCATGCGCCTGGTTCCGGAGTTTGTAAAGCTCCACCTTCCGCTGATGCCGCCGGTCGCTGGCCTTGCGCCAGGAATTTGCCCAGTGGCCAGCCAACGCACTCAAGGGGAAAACAAGCCACCATTTGTCGGTGAGGAAATCAAAGAGGGACTCCACGCGTACATCGTCGCACTGCGTGGTGTCCCTCCTCAAGGAACGGCTGCGGGCTCCTGCCCGCCGGCCGCGTTACGAGGCGCCGGCTCCCTCCGGATTGTTGACGTTAACGAGCCAGGACACGCCGAACCGGTCGGTGCACATCCCGAAGATGTCCCCCCAGGGAGCCTTCTCCATCGGCACTGTCACCATGCCGCCGTCGCCGCTGAGCTTGTCGTAGTAGCCGCGCAGTTCAGCCTCATCGTCCCCGCTCAGGGAGATGGAGATGGACGAACCTGAACTGAACTCCATACTGTTCGGGGTGTCCGCACCCATCAGCACCAGGCCCTGCGTGGTGGTCAGCATGCCATGCATGATCTTTTCGGCTTCAGCCGGGTCCTCGCTGGCTTGGAACTCACCGAAGGTGCTGAGCGTCAGCTCGCCTCCGAAAACCGACTGGTAAAAGTTCATGGCTTCCCGGGCATTGTCGCGGAAGCTGAGGTAGGGATTGAGGGTGGTGGGCATGGCTGATCTCCTTGAGTTGTACCGAAAGGGATGGAACCAAACAACATCCTGCCCCACGGGCTGCCCTCTGGGTAGGGGGCGCGGCGCCTAAGTTTCCCCATGCCTAGGGCACGAAGCGGTACCCGATCCCGGCTTCGGTCAGCAGGTGGCGGGGGTTGCCGGGATCGGCTTCGAGTTTCCTGCGGAGCTGCGCCATGTAGACCCGCAGATAGTTGGCTTCCTTCTGGTAGGCGGGCCCCCAGGCATGCGCCAGCAATTGCTGCTGGGTGATGAGGCTTTTCGGATTCCGCACCAGGATTTCGAGGATGCTCCACTCGGTGGGCGTAAGCCGCACCGCTGTCCCGTCGCGGATCACCTGCCGTTGCACCAGGTCCACGGTGAAGCCGGACGATGCCACCACCGGAGCTGATTCCGGTTCGGGGACGCGCCGCAGCAGGGCACGGAGCCGGGCCAGGAGTTCGTCCAGCCCGAAGGGCTTGGTGATGTAGTCGTCGGCACCGGCGTCCAAGGCCCCCACCTTGTCCGATGATCCGTGGCGTGCGGAAAGCACCAGCACCGGGACGGCGCTCCAGCGGCGAAGATCACCAAGGACCTCTGCCCCGTCAATGTCCGGCAGTCCGAGGTCCAGGACTACGACATCGGGCACCTGGCGGCTGGCAGCGAGAAGGGCTGACGCCCCGTCCTCCGCCACATCCACGTCGTAGCCGTGCGCCGCCAGCGTAATGCGGAGCGCCTTCAGCAAATGGGGATCGTCATCCACTACCAGGACTTTCACCCCACGCTGCGGCGGGGCCCCACCGGCCGGCGGCTCGGGCTGCCTGGACGCGGGATGCCGGCTCCCCTGGGATCCTGGCACCTGCCGTCCTGTCCCGTTCAGTCCAGTCACGTCAACACCGTCCCCGTCCCGCGGCTCATCTCCGCGTCCGTGGCAATGCTGCCCGCGCCACCGGGACTGCCGGTGGAGAGCGGCAGCCGGATAATCATGGTGAGTCCTCCCCCCGACGTCCCCTCCGCCGTCAGGGTTCCCCGCATCGCCTGGACAAAGCCCTGGGCCACCGCCAGTCCGAGGCCCAATCCGCTGGCCTGGGGAAGATCGTCCACTCGTTGGAACGGCCTGAACATATCCAGCACCTTCCGCTCAGGGACCCCCGGGCCGTGGTCGACGATGCGGAGCTCGCCGCAGGGGTGCCCGTCGGATGTGACGCCGCCCAGCCCGTCCGCCGTCGTCGTCACTGCCACTCCCGAGCCGGGCGCATGTTTCAGGGCATTCTCGAGGATGTTGGCGATCACCCGTTCCAGCATCCCAAGGTCAGCCTCCACGGGCGGCAGGTTGGCGGGCAGGGCTACTGCCACCGCGCCTTCCGGAAGCCCACGCAGGGCCCCGTCAATGGCCTCGCTCCACCGGACCGGTCCCAGCAGCGGCTCCACCGATCGGGCAGTAATCCGCGACATGTCCAGCAGGTTTCCCACCAGCAGATCGAGCCGGTCGGTGCACGCATCGATGGTCTCCAGCAGCTCACGCTGCTCGGCCGGAGTGTACGCAACGCCGTTTTGCAGGAGCCCGCCGGCTGCCAGCTTGATCCCTGCCAACGGCGTGCGAAGGTCGTGGGACACCGCCTGCAGGATGGCCGTCCGCATGGTGTTCCCTTCGGCGAGCCGCAGGATCTCATGCCTGCTGGCCTCCAGCTGCCGGCGTTCCAGCTGGGCCTTGACGTGCACCGCAAAGGCGCCGAGCAGCCTCCGCCCCGACGGCGGCACCTCCCGGCCGAACAGCACCAGCCACGTCACCGGATCCACCTGGACCACAGTCATGCCCGGAAGGCCGCGGAGATCCTGCGACCCATCCTGCCAGCCGGAAACATCGCCGGCGCCCGCCAGCAGGAGTGCCTTGTGCCCTGGGTACTGCCGTCCCGCCTCGGGAAGATTGCTGACGACGGCGGCCCCGGAAGCGCCGAAGGCATCGAGGGCTTCGGTGAGCAGCCCATACAGGGTGTCCTCCAAGCGGGAGGCGCCCAAGGCAAGATCCCCGAGGGTGGCCGCTTCGGCCTGCGCCCGGGACGCCTCCTTCGAACGCCGCGCGGATCCGTCCACCACCCCCGCCACCGCTACCGAAACACCGACAAAAACCGCCAGCGACAGCAGGTCCTGTGGATCGTGGATGGCAAGGTCGCCAAGGGGCGGCGTGGAAAAGTAGTTCACCAGCAGGCTGCTCCACAGGGCACCGGCAACGGCAGGCCATAATCCCCCCACCAGTGCCACCGCCACCGCGCCGGTAAGCTGGATCAGCGCTGCCGTGGCCACACTGTGCTCGAACACGGCCAGGAGTAGCTGTAACAAAGGGGGAAGCACCAGGGCGAGGGCAAATCCGAGGACAGTCCGCACCCGTCCCAGTTCTGTCCGCCTTCCGCGGTTGCCGGAATATCGTGCGAGGGGCACCACCTGCACGTCGATATCCGCTGCTTCCCGCACCGCCTTGGTGTCGACGCCCAGCCTGAAGGGTGCCGTAATCCGGTGCCGGCGGGACTGTCCCACCACGATGTGCGAGGCCGCTGCGGAACGGGCGAAGTCCACCAGCGCGGACGCTGCGGCTGGCGCGGATACCGTGTGGTAGCTGCCGCCCAGGTCCGCAACCAGACGGCGCTGGGCTTCAAGTGCCTGGGGAGACTCCGCCCGGGTGCCCGCCGGCGTGCGGACGTGGACTGCGAGCAGTTCGCCGCCGTCGCCCCGGTGGAGAAGCCTCGCGGCGCGGCGCACCAGGAGTTCGCCGTCGTCGTCGCCCTGCAGGCCCACGACGATCCGTTCCATAGCCATGAGGCACATTCTCCCACCTGGCCGCTTCTCCAACTGCCGCAGTCCGGCCGCAGCGCCCTCCAGTGGGTAAAACGCGGTCCGCGCCCTAATGGTGCGGCGGCACCGCGGGAACGTAGGCTCAGGTGCATGGCCAGATACTTTGACGTTCATCCCCAGGATCCGCAGCCACGGGCCATAGCCCAGGCAGTGCGCATGGTGCTCGACGGCGGCCTGATCGCCTACCCCACGGATTCCTGCTATGCGTTGGGGGCGCAGTTGGGCAACAAGGACGCCCTGGACCGGATCAGGAGCATCCGCAAGCTCGACGACAAGCACCATTTCACCCTCGTCTGCAAGGACTTCGCGCAGCTGGGGCAATTCGTGAACATCGGTAACGACGTCTTCCGCAGCATCAAATCTGTGACGCCGGGAAGTTACACCTTTATCCTGCCGGCCACCAAAGAGGTTCCGCGGCGGCTCCTGCACCCCAAAAAGAAGACGGTGGGCGTCAGGATCCCGGACAACAGGGTGGTCCAGGCGCTGCTGGCCGAACTCGGTGAGCCCCTGCTCTCCAGCACGCTGCTGCTGCCGGACGAGGAGGACCCGTTGACCCAGGGCTGGGAAATCAAGGAGCGGCTGGACCACCAGGTGGACGCGGTGATCGACGCCGGTGATTGCGGAGCGGAGCCCACCACCGTGGTTGATTACTCCAGCGGCGTGGCCGAGGTGATGCGGCGCGGAACAGGAGACCCGTCCCGCTTCGAATAAGCCGCTAGTCCTGCTTCCGGGCACGGCTGGGCTGCACCCGGGGCGGCTCGCCGGGCATCTTGGGGTAATCCGGCGGGAACGGCATCTCCTCAAGCCCTGCCTTGAGGTCCCGGTCCCACCACTCCAGCAGGGTGTCGGTGGTGCCGGGGCTGCTGTGCATGTCCACCCAGGGATCTCCCACGGTTTTCAGCCGGTCCGGCACGGTGAGGATAGTGAAGTCCTTCGGGTCCGCGGTCTCCAGCTCGTCCCATGTGATGGGGCACGAAACCGAGGCGTGCGGCAGTGCCCGGGGGCTGTAGGCGCCGGCGATGGTGCGGTCGCGGTTGGCCTGGTTGAAGTCCAGGAAGATCCGCTTCCCGCGTTCTTCCTTCCACCAGGCGGTGGTGACCTTCTCCGGCATCCGGCGCTCCACTTCCCGCGCGGCAGCAATCACCGCGTGCCGCACGTCGAGGAACTCCCGTATGGGCTCGATGGGCGCGTAGACGTGCAGCCCGCGGTTGCCGGAGGTCTTGATAAAGCACGTAAGTCCGGCCTCGGCCAGGACCTCTTTCATCACCAGCGCCACAGGAACGGCATCGCCGAAGTCGGTGCCCGGCTGCGGATCCAGGTCGATGCGCAACTGGTCCGGATTGTCAGTGTTCGCCGTGCGGGACGGCCAGGGGTGGAAGACCACCGTGTTCATCTGGACCGCCCAAACGGCAGCGGCAGGCTCGTCCAGGATCAGCATCGGATGCGAGCGGGCGCTGGGGAAAACCACTTTCTGCGTCCGGATGAATTCCGGCGTCCCCTTGGGCGGGTTCTTGGAAAAAAACATCTCACCGTCGACGTTGTCCGAGTACCTTTGCAACGCCACCGGACGATCACCGTTGGCCGTGATGAAAGCCTCCCCCACATCACACATGTAGCGTGCCAGGTCCAGCTTGGTGAGCCCCAGGTCGGGCCAAAGCACCCGGCTGGGACTGGAAATGCGCATCTCGCGGCCGCCGTTGGGGCCCGGAACGGTAATGGTGGTCTGCTCGCTCGCCATGGGGACAACGTACACCCCGGTTAAGGAAACGGGACAGATTTCGGTCTCCCCGTCCGGCATGATGGAGGGATGCCAGACCCGGAAGTGCCCCTGACGATTGCGGTGGGCGACGTTAGCGTCACCGCCGCGTATGCCCGCCCCGACAATCCGTCCGCCACCCTGGTGGTGGCCCACGGGGCCGGTGCCGGAATGGAGCATCCTTTCCTCGCAGGGTTCACCGCGGCGCTGAATGTGCTGGGAGTTGCGACGCTGCGGTTCAACTTTCCCTACCGGGAAGCCGGCCGGAAATTTCCCGACCGTCCGCCCGTGGCTATCGCCGCCTGGCGTGCCGCAATGGCCACGGCCGCTGAGCAGGCGGCGAACCACCAGGACAAGGGTCCGCTGTGGGCGGCCGGCAAATCGTTCGGCGGGCGGATGGCGTCCATGGCCGTAGCGGAAGGCATGGACGCTGCAGGGCTCCTGTACCTGGGCTACCCCCTGCATCCCCCGGGCAAACCGGAAAAGCTGCGGGACGAACACCTGTACGGCCTGGCCACTCCCATGCTGTTCCTGCAGGGCAGCCGCGACACCTTCGCCACAGCGGAGATCCTGGAGGACGTGGTGTCCCGCATCGGTCCTCATGCTGTCCTGCACTGGGTGGACGGAGGCGACCACTCTTTCGCCGTCGCCGGCAGGAAACGGCCGCCAGCTGAAGTGGGCGCCTCCCTGGCCCAGCCGGTAGCTACCTTCATTCAGGACAAGTCCTGAATCCAGGCTCCTGGCCCGGCCAGCACCGGGCGGGCCCCACCGGCTCAGGCAAGTGCCGAAGCAGCTAGGCTGCGGCCTCCTCGTGCCACCAGCCTTCCCAGGCAGCGGACGTCAGGCGGCCCTCGGGGAACTCACCGGTTCCGGCCGCGCCGCTGTGGGACCGGCCGTCCTCGTGGCGCCGGCCGTCGAGCAAAAGGTTAAGGCTGTTCAAGAGAAACATCTTTACGTCCTTCCATGTCTGATGTGGACCACTCTGTCCAGGTAGGAACGAGCCTAACCGGGGCATGTTTCAGCACGTCGACGGCAAGTTTCGGCTATGTATCTTAGTTCTCACGCCCGCCTGTGAGGCCGGGGGGACGCACCCGGAAACCAGCTACCGGCGCGGTTTGGCGCGTGCGGTGGCGGCTGCCGACCAAGGGTCCTCGGGCCAGGGGTGCTTGGGATACCGGCCGCGCATTTCCGCCCGGACCTGCGCATACGGGCCGGACCAGAAGGATGTGAGATCGTCCGTGACCGCCAGTGGACGCCTGGCCGGTGACAGCAGGTGGAACAGGACCGGCACGCGGCCGCCGAGGAGCCGCGGTGTCTCTGCCCACCCGAAACATTCCTGCAGCTTGACGGCTACGACGGGGCGGGCGGTCTCATCAGCAACATCGGGATATTCGATCCTGATCCGCGACCCGCTGGGCACTTCGAGCACTTCCGGGGCGAGGTCATCAAGTCTGGCCGCGTCCGGCCACGGCAGCAGGCGGCGCAGTGGGTGCACCAGGTCCAGAGAACGTGCCGCGGCTCCACCGGCGAGGGTTTCCAGCTCAGGGCCCAGCCAATCTTCCAGCCGCACCAACAGGGACGGGTCCGAGACATCCGGCCACGGGGCGCCCAGCCCCCCATGGAGGAAGGCGAGACGACGGCGCAACTGGTCCGCCGCATGCGACCATTCCAGGACGCCGAGGCCGTCGGTCTTCAGGGCCTGCGCGACGGCGGCGCGTCCCTCGTGCGGTGACGGCCGGACCGGCGTGGAGGCCAGGACAATCGCGCCGAGGCGCCGCACCCTGCGTGCCGAGACGCGGCCGTCGGCAAACCGCGCCTCGACAGACTCGGTGAGGAGGTGGGACGCAGCAGCTTCTGCAAGCTGGAGCGTCAGCGGTGCGGCCGAGCGGATGACGGCGCCGGTGCCCCCAGAGTCCCGGCCAACGGCCCGCGCTACTTCCGCCACGGCCAGCCATTCGTGGCCGGACAGGGAGCTGCCGGCGGGCAGGCCGGCACGGGTTCCTGAGGACAGCAGGTAGCGGTTGGGGCCATCGCCGTCCACCAGCCGTGCCACGCGGTCCGGGAAGGCGAGTGCGACGACGGCGCCCACCACCGCCGGACCGGTCACCTCCGACGGCAGGGCCGGTGAAACGGAGAGCGGACCATGTTGTGCCAGGGCAGCGAGGCGGCGGGTGTCCTCCGCCCAGGACCGGGCAATTGCTCCAGTTCCATTCCGCAGCTCGGACAGGAGGCGGGTGAGGTCGGCGCCGGGGGCGCGGTGGTCCCCCGAGACCATTGCCACGGCCTCCGCCGCCGCCGGCCCGCCGGCGGCCGCTGCTCCGTCCAGCAAGGCCCGGCCCAGCCGCGGATCCGCCGGAATCGTTGCCAAAAGCTTTCCCATGCCGGTGATGTGCCCATCTTCCGCTACGGCACCAAGTTCACGCAGGATCTCCATGGCGTCGTCCATGGCCTGGCCCGGCGGCTGGTCCGGCAGGGCGAGGCCAACACCTCGCGGAGAACCCCACGCCGCGAGCAGGAGGGCTGCTCCCGCGAGGTCCGCTACGTTGATTTCCGGCGTTATGTGCGCCGGAGCGGCACCATAGGCCTGCTGGTCATAACACCGCACAACACGGCCGGGACCCTGGCGGGCCGCCCGCCCGGCACGCTGCACGGCTGAGGCGCGGGAGCAGGAAACGGTGACCAGACCGCTCATGCCCCGTCCGGCGTCGCGGCGAGGTTCCCGGGCCAGCCCCGAGTCAATGACCAGCCGGACACCCGGGACAGTGAGGGAGGATTCGGCGAGACCGGTGGAGACGATCACCCTGGGGTTGCCTCCGGGCAGCCGCCCGGACACCGCCCGGTCCTGTTCGCCGGCGCCGGCCTGGCCATGGAGCTCCAGGATGTCGATGCCCGCTCCCAGACGACGCCGGAGATCGGCGGCAACCCGGGAAACCTCCCTGGCGCCTGGAAGGAAAACCAAGGCGTCGGTGGAGTTGTTCTCCTCCAGTGCGCGGGTGAGCTCCTGCGCGGCCGTCCCCGCCACATGGTCCAGGAAAGCGGGGGCAACTCCCCTGCCGTCCAGCCGCGGTCCCGGCGCGGGCCGCCACTCGGTTTCCAAGGGGTGGAGCACCGACGGGCAGTCCACCACCGGAGCCGGAGTTCCGTCGTCGTTGCTGGAAAGCAGGGCGGCAAACCGGGGTGCGTCCAGGGTGGCGGACATGGCGACGACGGTGAGGTCACCGCGCAATCCCCGGACCTCGGCCAGCATGGCCACCAGCAGGTCCGTTTCCAGCCCGCGTTCGTGCACCTCGTCCAGCACCACCGCTGCGACGCCGTCGAGTCCGGGGTCGGCCAGCAGGCGGCGCAGCAGGATTCCGGGTGTGACAAATTCGACGATGGTGTCCGGTCCTGCCTGACGCTCGCCACGGACGGAAAATCCGACGCGGCTGCCCAGGGGGCTGCCGTCCAGCACCGAAAGCCGCCTGGCGGCAGCCCGGGCAGCAACGCGGCGAGGCTGTGTGACCACCACCCGCCCGTGGCGGTGCGGCTGAAGGTTTGCAAGCAATGGCGGGACGAGGGTGGTCTTACCGGTGCCCGGCGGCGCCTGCACTACTGCCGCGCGTCCGGCCTCGCCGCCTAACGCCTGTTCCAGCGCACGCAACGAGCCGGCGAAGGCCAGTCCGGCGCCGACGGCCCCGATGTCGAAGGGTTTGCCCGCGAATGGCTGTTGCTGCCTGCCCGGAAAAGTCATCCGTCCATTGTGCCCGGAACTGCAGCTAAGGTTTTCCCTTGCCCTTACCCTTTACTTCCTTGGCGGGATCGGGCAGTGCCGGTGACTGTTCCACCGGGGCCGGTGCCGGAGCCGGGACGGGAACAGCGGCCGGTTGCTCGGGTTCAACCTGGGGTTCCTGCTGAGGTTCGGCAGGTGCGGCGGCTGCGGACGTATCTGATGCCGTTGCCACCGGGGCTTCGGCTGCCGATGCTGCGTCAAGCTGGAAAGTGATGTCTGCCCGGACCTCCGCCACAGCAGCTTCGATGCCACGGTAACGGGCCAGGGAGATCAGGCCTTGCCCCGCAGCGGCGTCCAGGTCCTTTTCCAGAGCTTCCAGGGCCGCGAGGGCGCCGTCCATTCTGTTTTCTGCTGCCGCCTGGCTGATGGTCAGGACCCTGATCTGCAGGCCCCGCAGCGTTCCCGCGTCCGAATCCGAGGGACGGAGAAGTGGAGAAGCCGCATACAACGACAGGGCAAGGCAGGCGGCACCCGCCACTGCTGCGGTTGCGCGCCATAGCCAGGTGCTGCGCCGCACCGGTTTCCCGTCAGTGCTTGTGCCGGGCTTTGCAGCCTCAAGCGGCATGCTTGCCCCGCAATGGGACCAACGCCGCAGGACGTGCCGGCAGCACGGTAACTCCCGCAGTGGCTTCCCTGCAGGAAGGTGCTTGGGCACGTGCCGACTGGACCATTGCCTGCTGGACAAGTGCTGCCGGGGCCATTACTGCCGGCCGGGCAGGCAACACGCTGACCGGTGCAGACTGCCCCAGGGCCGCGGGTACTGTTTCCTTGCCACCTGTCCGTCGTGCCACCAGGCGCCTGACTGCGATCCGCAGCAGGATGGCGGTGGCCTGCCCTAGGCCCAGCCCCAGGAGTAGGTGGCCCGCAAGATACTGGACTCCGTGGCCGGCAGCACCAAAAGGAGCGCTAAGAGCCGCGGCTGCTCCGGCGGTAGCGGCCACCAATGCCGAAGCGGCGGCAAAAATTGTGCCCATAGCCCTACTCCTGTCGTCAATTAATCAGCACGCTTACTAGTATTGATCAGCAAGCTTACTACCTGATTGAGCTGAATCAAGAAAGCTCCCGGGGAATGAAGCCGGCCAGGGGCATGCGATTCCAAAACTCTGGACAGATATAATCAGTAGGCTTAGCATTTTTGCATCGGCTGGTTCTCCGGTGCCGACGTGACGAGCCACATCCCGAAGAGCCACCCGAACAGGCCGTAGACACGGCACCACATCAGGGATGAAGGAGTGATCATGGCAACGGCACGGGAAATCATGACCGGAGGCGCTGAGTGCGTGGGGGAAAACGAAACCCTGGAAGCGGCCGCACGGAAGATGAAGGATCTTGATGTGGGCTCGCTGCCCATCTGCGGGGAGGACAACCGCCTCAAGGGCATGCTGACAGACCGGGACATCGTGGTGAAGTGCCTGGCCGATGGCGGGGATCCGCGCACGGCCACGGCCGGTGAATTCGGTGAAGGCAAGCCCGTGACCATCGGGGCCGACGACTCGATCGAGGAAGCCATCAGGACGATGCAGGACCATCAGGTCCGCAGGCTGCCGGTCATTGACGGACACAACCTGGTGGGCGTCATCAGCCAGGCCGATATTGCCCGCAACTATCCGGAGGACCGCGTGGGCGAACTCGTCGCATTCATTTCTTACTGATCAGGGTTCCGCTTATTGATCCGGGTTCCGCTGTTACCAGTCCTGCCGGAAGGCTGAACCGGGATCAACATTAACCGGACGAAGAAACAGCAGCAGGTTGCCACCCGCACAAAGGCGGGGCTGGCAACCTGCTCTTGTTACCCCGTCGGCCGGTGTCAGCCCGCAGCTTCCAGCACACGCCCGGCCGGTGCCAGTTCCACGTACCGGCCCTTGAAAAACAGCAACGGCTCCGCGTCCTGCCGCGCGCCCAGATGGCGCACACCCGCCACCACAATGGTGTGGTCGCCGCCGTCGTACTCTGCATGCAATTCACAGTCGATCCAGGCCAGCGCGTGGTCCAGGACCGGGTTGCCCAGGGGTGAGGATGTGTGGCTCACCCCGGCGAACTTGTCCGCCCCCGAACGGGCGAACTGGCCAGCAAGGTGCTGGTGTTCCGCGGGCAGGATATTGACCGTGAAGGAACCTGCCTGCCGCAGCGCCGGCCAGGTAGTGGAAGTCCGTGCCGGGCTGAACGTCACCAGCGCAGGCTCCAGGGAAAGCGCTGCGAAGGACTGGCAGGTGAATCCGGCCGGCCCCTGACCGGTGGAACTGGTGATCACGGTCAGTCCGGTGGCAAAGGTGCCAAAAATATCGCGAAGCCGGCGCGGAGCAAGATCTGATGTGGACGTCATGGGACTGGCCTCTCGTTGGATCGTTACCTCACCAAACCATCAGTCCCTGGGCGGGTTCAAGCATGCTGAAACGTACTGACGCGGGCGGAAACGGAGTGTCACCCGGGTACTTCCGCCGTAACGGAGCGGGCGCTCCTTGAGCCGGGCGGAAGTGCCTGCAGACTTCAGGCGTCAGCGGCCGGCGGCCGCCAGGTTGCCCGGCACGGGATCATGCCGGAGGTAATGGCGGCTGAACGTACCAGTACCCGCCGTCAGGGCGCGCAGTTCAACTGCGTATTTCAGGAGTTCCTGGTCCGGCACTTCGGCCGTGATTTCGGTCCGGTCCCCGCCGGACGACGTCGTTCCCGTGAGCCGGCCGCGGCGTGCGGAGAGGTCGCTCATCACTGTTCCGACGTGCTCGTCCGGAACGCTGATCGCCACTGACGAGACAGGCTCGAGCAACTGGACGCTGCCTGCAGCGGCGGCCTCGCGCAAAGCCAGCGCGCCGGCGGCCTGGAAGGCTGCGTCTGAGGAGTCAACACTGTGCGCTTTGCCTCCCACCAGGGTCACGCGGAGATCCACGACGGGAAAGCCGGAAGCGACGCCCTTCTGCATCTGCGCGCGGACACCCTTCTCCACCGAGGAGATGAACGTTCCGGGGATGACGCCGCCCACGGTTTTGTCGATGAATTCAAAGCCGGCGCCCCTGGGCAGGGGTTCAACTTCGATGTCGCACACAGCGTACTGGCCGTGGCCGCCGGACTGTTTGACGTGGCGCCCGTGGCCGGAGGCCGGGGTTGCGAATGTTTCCCTCAACGGTGTCATCACATCCACGGTGTGCAGCTTCACGCCTTGGTCGCGCAGCCTGTCCAGGACCACCTCAGCGTGGGCCTCCCCCATGCACCAGAGGATCAACTGATGGGTTTCGGCGTTCCGTTCCACCCGCAGGGTCGGATCGCCGGCCGCCACCTTTCCCAGGCTGCGGGCAAGGGCATCCTCGTCGCTGTGCGAATCAGCTTCGACGGCCACCGGCATCAGCGGCTCCGGCATCTCCCAGGTGGCCAGCAGCAGCGGCTGGTCTTTCGCGGAGAGGGTATCGCCTGTCTCGGCAGTGCCCAGCTTGGCCACGGCCGCGATGTCACCGGCAATACAAAAAGGGACGGGACGAAGAGTTGCGCCCAGCGGCGAGTAGAGGTGGGTGAGCCGTTCATCGGTGTCGTGGTCCTGGTGACCGCGGTCCGCCAGCCCGTGCCCGCTCACATGGATGGGTGTATCCCCGCTCAGGGTTCCGGAGAAGACCCGCACCAGGCAGACCCGGCCCAGGAAGGCATCCACAGTGGTGCGCACTACCTCCGCCGCGAGCGGGCCCTCCGGGTCGCAGGCGAGGGCACGGACCGGTGATCCGGACAGGTCGGTGGCCCGGGGCAGGCTTCGCTCCGGGGGTGATGGGAAGGCCTTGGTGAGGAGCTCCAGCAGCTCGGCGGTTCCCAGCCCGGTGAGCGCCGAGGAGGGCACTGCCGGGAAGAAGGACCCGCGGGCTACGGCGGTTTCAAGGTCCGGGATAAGGACGCCGGCGTCGATCTCCTCCCCGCCGAGGTACCGGTCCATCAGCGTCTCGTCTTCGCTTTCGGCGATGATTCCCTCGATCAGCTCGGCCCGGGCG
Source organism: Arthrobacter sp. Ha26 (assembly GCF_059091705.1). Taxonomy (NCBI): domain Bacteria; kingdom Bacillati; phylum Actinomycetota; class Actinomycetes; order Micrococcales; family Micrococcaceae; genus Arthrobacter; species Arthrobacter sp. Ha26. Next base: position 288,309 of record NZ_JBNHGX010000003.1, on the reverse strand, counting down.
GATTCTGCTGCCGCCAGTTCCGGCGCTTCGGCCGCACGTGCAGAGGGGCCGGACGTCTCTGCCGAATACTCGAAGACTGTCCCGGACAGCAGGCCAAGCAGGCCTTTAAGGTCGCTGCCGCTGCGGACCGGAACGTACAACGGCAGCACCGTCTCTCCGAACGCTTCGCGGCAGGCGGCCAGGACGCCGTCGTAGTCAGCCCTGGGGTGGTCCAGCCGGGTGATGACCACGGCGCGGGGCATCCCCAGGTACTGGCATTCCTGCCAGATGGCGGTGGTGCCCGCATCCACCCCGTCCACGGCGGAGACGGCAAACAGGACGGCGTCTGCGGCGCGCAGGCCGGCACGCAGTTCGCCAATGAAATCGGGGTAGCCGGGTGTATCCAGGAGGTTGATCTTCATGCCCGCCACCGGCAGCGGCACCACGGACAACGCCACGGAACGCTGCTGGTGGATGGCGGCGGGATCGGAATCGCTCACGGTGGTTCCGTCAACCACCGAGCCCTTCCGCGTGATCATGCCATTGGCTTCAAGCAGTGCTTCGATGAGGGTTGTTTTGCCGGCACCGGAACGGCCCACCAACGCCACATTCCGGACCAACGCCGGGTCCCGGGGCGTGATGCCGGCGGCGCCGTTGCCGGTACGCCCCTCCGGCCCGCCCCGGCCGGCAGTGCCTGCCGCGTCCTTGGTACCTTTCACCGACATCGGAACCTCCTGGCCTCATTGCCTGGTTGTTTTTGCTGGCCTGTTTTACTGGCCGCGTGCCTTGCGGGTTGCGGTGTCGTTCGCCTTTTGCAGCGCTTTGACGAGTTCGTCTTTGTCCATGGTTGAGCGGCCCTTGATATCCAGTTCCCGGGCCCGCTCCAGCAGATGCTTTTTGGAGGCGTTCGCGTCCACGCCGCCCGCGGTGGGCTCAGCCGCTCCCAGGCCCTTTTCCGCGCGCTTGTCTGAAGGCCCCCGCTTCTCCTTGGGCTCCCAATGGTCCCCCACCTTTTCGTAGCTGTGCTTCAGGGATGCGTAGGCGGCACGGGCGGCACGGCTTTCGTCGTTGTCGTAGGACTCCATCGCCGAATCGTAGGTTTTGGCGAACGTGTCCTGTGCCTTCTGGTCCGAGCGCTGCAGGGTGGAGGGAAGCTCGTCCTTGCGGGCGTGGTCATTCTTTCCCGTTTTTGGCATCGCACCCACCGTACTTTCGTCAGCAAGACTGATCATGGCAGAACACACCCAGCTTAGCCACGCCCTGCTTTGCTTGTCTGCTGCACGCCGGCCCGGAACCCCTGCGGGAACTCTTTGGAAGCGGGTCCGGCATCAACTCGACTCCGGCCATTGGTCCGGGTCATAGCCGTAAAGACGCGGCCGGCGGGGCGGTTCCTCCGGCGCGGCAGCCCCGGATTCTTCAGGTTGCACGTCCTCGGCATCTTGGGTCTCCGCCGGGCGCTTTTTCCTGCGGGCTTCGTCATCTGCCCCGCGGCGCCTGTGGGGTCGTTCCGCCATAACCCACTCCAATCCCCCGATGAAGAGGTCCGGCTGCTTGAACCAATGAAGCCCACCCTAGCCGCAGGCAGGCCCGCATTTGATGTCACTTTCGCTCAAGAAACAGGCAGTTTCGCCGCCGTCCGCCGGCGGCCGGGTTGCCCGCAGGGGTGATGGTCAGGCCGGCTGGATCCGGTTTAGGGCATCGAGCAGGCGCCGGACAGAACCTCCCAGGTTCCAGTCCGTGGCGAGGCGTTCCAGTTCGTCGCGGGCCTCGCCTGTGACGGGGTGCAGCCGGGCGCCGGCCTCCTCAAGGGTGGGCAGTTCAAGGTCCCGGACAAGGCGCACGACGGCGGGCGCGGCCTTGAGGTAGTCCGCGGCGGCTTCCAGCTTCGCCCGGACAGGGGACGAGAGTGCGCTGCCTGGGTCTGCTGCCGCCTCAAGCAGGTTTTCGAGGGTTCCGTACGTTAACAGCAATGACGCCGCCGTCTTTTCACCGATTCCCGCCACACCGGGCAGCCCGTCTGAGGCGTCGCCGCGAAGGGTGGCGTAATCGGCGTACTGCTGGGGCAGCACCCGGTACTTTCCCACCACCACTTCTTCGGTCATCACGTCAAGGTTCCTCATGCCGCGGGCAGTGTAGATGACCCGCACGTGGCGGGCGTCATCGCAGACCTGGAACAGATCCCGGTCCCCCGTAACCACGTCCACCGGGAAGCCGGCGTGGCTGGCGTAGGTGCCCACAACGTCGTCGGCCTCATGCTCAGCCGCACCCACGATCGCTATTCCGGCCAGGCCGAGTACGGTCCGGATCATGGGCAGCTGCGCCTCAAGAGCCTCCGGCACCACCTCCACATCGGGAGCGCCGGTGTTCGCCTCCGCCACGCGGTGGGCCTTGTACGTGGGAAGAAGGTCCACCCGCCATTGCGGCCGCCAGTCGTCATCCCAGCAGGCCACGAGGTGGGTGGCCGAGAAGTCCGTGGTGAGCCGGGCGATCATATCCAGGAGGCCCCGGACCGCGTTGACTGGCGTCCCGTCCGCCCGGCGGATGGAATCGGGCATGCCGTAGAAGGCACGGAAGTACAGTGAGGCGGTGTCCAGCAGCATCAGGCGGTCAGGCATACCTGATCCTGACACGGAAGTGGGCTTCCCGCGGCAGGACGGGCCAGCCGCCACGCCGCCACCCGAGTGCACGCCCGCGAACCGGCTCTGGCATAGCGGGCTGATCGGGGCGAGAATTGCCTCGTGTTCCCCGCTCTGCGCAGCCGGGACAGCGAACCCATGAACGCTGCCGGCCGAAGGATCCAGCGCATCTACCTGACGTTGACGTTGGGCAATACCCTTGCGGCCTCCTTCATCTGGGGCGTCAACACGCTGTTCCTGCTCGACGCCGGGCTGAGCAACTTCGAGGCCTTCGCCGCCAACGCGTTCTTCACGGCGGGCATGGTGATATTCGAGATCCCCACGGGGGTGGTCGCCGACGGTTGGGGGCGGCGCACTTCCTTCCTGCTGGGCACGGTAACCCTGGCCGGATCCACCTTCCTCTATTACCTCCTGTGGCAGTTCTCCGCGCCGTTCCCGCTGTGGGCCGTGGTGTCCGTGTTGCTGGGACTGGGCTTCACGTTTTTCTCCGGTGCCGTTGAAGCCTGGCTCGTCGACGCGCTGCGCTACTCGGGGTACGAGGGCGGCCTGGAGCCTGTCTTCGGGCGGGCACAGATGGTCTCAGGCGTGGCCATGCTCGCCGGGTCTGTGGCCGGCGGCGTGATCGCCCAGGCCACCAACCTCGGCGTGCCGTTCCTGGTGCGGGTGGGCGTGCTGCTGGCCATGTTCGTTGTGGCCTTTGTGCTGATGCACGACGTCGGATTCACCCCTGAGCGCTCCACCCACCCGCTTCAGGCAACCCGCGCCGTCCTGTCCGCCTCGATCGATAACGGCCTGAAAATCCCGCCCGTGCGGTACGTAATGCTCGCCGCCCCGTTCAGCGCCGGCGTCGGAATCTATGTGTTTTACGCCCTCCAGCCGTTCCTACTGGAGCTCTTTGGCGACCCCCGCGCCTACTCCATTGCGGGGCTGGCAGCGGCCATCGTGGCCGGGGCCGAGGTGGTGGGCGGCTGGCTCGCGCCCTACGCCCGGCGGCTGTTCCACAAACGCACGTCCGTGTTGATCCTCAGCGGCAGCGTGAGCGCAGCGGTTTTGCTGGTGCTTGGCTTCACCCGGGTGTTCTGGGTTGCCCTGGTCCTGCTGACGCTCTGGGCAGTGATCGACTCCGCCGCCACCCCGGTCCGGCAGGCCTACGTGAACGACATGATCCCGTCCAAGCAGCGGGCCACGGTGCTCAGCTTCGACTCCCTCATGGGCTCCAGCGGCGGTGTGGTGGTCCAGCCTGTGCTTGGCCGCAGCGCGGACCTGTTCGGGTATTCCGCGTCACTGGTGCTGGCCGGTATTTTCCAGAGCCTGGCCGTTCCGTTCCTGCTGGCCAGCCGCCGGCAGGGCGCCCCGGCAGACCGTGCCAACGCCCCGGCCGAGCAATCCGGTCCAGGGCCCTCCGGCCAGGGCCCCGCCGCCGAGCCGCTCCCCTGAGACGCTGGATATAGTTATTGGTCTCCCCATGGAAGGCGCCGCATGATCGAGATCCTGAGCCGCACCGAAGTCAGCCGGGCCCGGGAAACAGGAGCTCTGGTCGCGGATATCCTGCAGGCGCTCAAGAGCCGTGCCGCCGTTGGAACCAATCTCCTGGACATCAACCGGTGGGCCGGCGGGATGATCGTGGGGGCCGGAGCCACGTCCTGTTACATCGACTACGAGCCGTCCTTCGGCCGCGGACCATTCGGCCATTACATCTGTACCGCCGTCAATGACGCCGTGCTGCACGGGATGCCCTACGACTACACGCTCGTTAACGGAGACCTGCTGACGCTGGACCTCGCCGTCTCCAAAGGCGGGGTGGCTGCGGACTCGGCCATCAGCTTCCTCGTGGGCGACGCCGGGCCACTGGAGGGCAGCACCATGATCGGTGCGACCGAACGCGCGCTGTATGCCGGGATCGCCGCGGCCGGGCCGGGAGCCCGTATCGGGGACGTTTCCCATGCCATCGGCTCCGTCCTGAGCGAGGCGGGCTACCCGATCAACACCCAGTTCGGCGGCCACGGCATCGGCTCAACCATGCATCAGGACCCGCACGTTCCCAACACCGGGCGCCCAGGCCGCGGGTACACGCTGCGTCCCGGGCTCCTGCTGGCGCTGGAGCCTTGGGTGATGGCTGACACCGCGGAACTCGTCACCGACTCCGACGGGTGGACCCTCCGCAGCGCCACCGGCTGCCTGACAGCCCACAGCGAGCACACGATCGCCATCACTGAGGAGGGCGCGGAAATCCTCACCCTGCCTACGCAGGCCCACGAGGAAACGCCCCGGCCTAGCCAAAGGTGAGAATGAGCTTGGGTGCGGCCGAGGTGCCGGCCTCCTTGGAATTGAGGACCAGGCCGTCTGTGCTGCTGGTGTCCAAGCCCAGTGAGAGCTGCCCACCGAGCTCGGCGGCCAGGCTGCTGACCGTCAACGGAATGCTGTAGTTGGTGTTGATTGTTGTCGGGCCGAGGGTGCCGATGACGCCGGTGCCCAGCGCCGGCCGGTTGTTGTAGGTGAGCCCGGCTTCGGTCCAGTTGTCATCACTGACCAGCTTGACGTTCTGCTTGCCGGTCGAGGCATTCCCGGCGCTGCCCAGCTGCAATGCCGCACTCTCAAGCGTCCTGCCCGCATACGCCGACAGGTCAAACTTCAAGTAGCTGGCCTCCACCGGGCTGTTATCCACACTCAAGGCCGCACTTGCACCATAGTTTGTGCCCGCCGCCCCGCTCGAGACATACGTGTCAGCTGTAGCCGTCAGCGTGACGGTCTCCGGTGCGCCGCCCACGGACGACGTGGTGAAGGTCCACGTCTTGTCCGCCGCCAAGGCGTTACCGGCGGCATCCTTCACCCCGTTGGTGCCACCCTTGATGGTGGCGGTGTACGTCGTACCCCCCGCCAAATCAACGCCCGGATTCAACGTCGCAACCTTCGCCTCGCTGTTGTACGTTACAGCGGCCGGCACCATTGCCGTTCCTGCTGTCAACGTGAACGTGCTGGCCGTAACCGTCGACGCATCCACCGCTTCCGAGAAGGTCCCTGTCACGTCACCGGTCGCCGCCACTCCAGACTGACCGGCGTCTGGAGACGTCCCTGTCACTGTGGGAGCGGTGGTATCACCACCGCCGCCGCTGGGGTCGTAAAAGTGCCAGTACCTGCTGGTGGCGTTCACATCGGCGAGCACCAGGAGACCGCTGTCCGCCGTACCCCCCGTTGCACTGTTGAGGTTCTGCTTGGTGGACGTCACGTTGTGGACGTACTGGTCGGCGTCCACGATTCGGGCCGTTTTCGCGGTGGTGAAGTCGATGTTGTCCAGTGGCGTTGACTTTTCGTAGATGGCACCCCCTGAGCTGGTGCAGACACCGGCGTTCGTGGTGCCACCCGGCTTCGGATAGGTGGCGAAGGTCCGCAGCGTCCGGGTGCCCTCGTCAATCAGGACAAGCACCCGGTTCGGGCACTCCGATACAGTTGCGACCGGATGCACCGACCACGTTGTGCCGCTCAATGCAAGCAGCTGGATCAGCGGCTGGGAGGCTGAGATGAACGACGTTTTGACGGCGGCGAAAACCCTGCCGCCCGATGAGTCCAGCCATTTCAAATTCATGTGGTCATCACTGCTGTTCTGACCCGATACCACCGCAACGGTAGTGCTCCACGCGTTGTTCGGTGCTCCATCGATGTGGTAGCTCCAATACATGCCGTCCGTGGCGTCTCCGGCCTGCCGGCTCCACATCACACCCATCTTGTTCCCGTCGAACGCGATCACAGCCGACGTATCATCCACCGACACGGCACTCGATGCGGCAGGGAGGGCAAAGGGTGTCCCCCACGTCGCGCCATCCGTGCCAGTGACGTTCAGATAAACCTGGTTGCCCTGCTGCCAGGTGGCCCACACCCGGCCGGTCGAGTCCTTGTCGATGGTCAGAACCTCAACTTTGGAGTTGTTGATCTGCGTGGAAGTCAGCAGCGAGTACGTCTTATTACCCGGGTCGTAGCTGTAACGCCGCATGGTCGTCGGGAAGTTCGGTTCCGCCGGCAGCCCGTCATTGACGAACCTGTAACTCGCCACATTCAACGTCTTCCCGTCCCACAACACGTCATGATGGGTGTTTGCCCTGGCGTCCGTCACCACCCCGGTGTCCACCCACGAGCTCGTCAAAGAATTGAACCGAAAGATGTGGAATTTCGAGCTTGCCGTGTCCCACAGGTCCCCCCACCAGAGCCCGTCGTTGAACCACAACGAACTCGTGGCCCGCTTCGTACCCGTCGGCGCCGACGTTCCTGTATGCGAGGGACCCTCAACGCCGGTGTCACCCGGATCGGCCGACGCGGAAGCGGGCACCAGCACAGCACTAAGCGCAAGCAGCAACGCTGTCAGCAGTGCGTAGAGGCGCCGCGGAAACAGGTGTACGTCGTTCCACCTTGGACACATCATGATCCGATGGTAGGGACCACCCACAGTTCGGACCCGAGTAGCTGGTACCTGCTTTGCACCGACCCCAGCACTTGTGGCCTGCCCCACTTGATGGCGCCTTTCAGAAGAAACCCTCGGCTTCGCCCTCGAACAGTCAGCGGTCCCAGGAAGTCCAGTCGGCGTCGTCGAAGGCCTGTCCGCGGAAATGCGCGCGCAGGTACTCCCCCACCACCGCAGCACCCAGGCCCCCGACGTCGGGCGCCACTACCCTTGCCCCCACCCGCTTTGCCATGCGTTGTACGAACCGTTCCAGGCTGGGGTCGTTCCCCAGCCGGAAGAACGTGGCCTGCGTGCCGGCACGCCCCAGGCGGTCGAGTTCGGCGACAGTGACCCGGATGGTTTCAGGATCCGAAGGCCAGCAAAACCACGGCTCGCCGTCCGGCAGCAGATGGACGGTGGGTTCGCCGTCGGTCACCAGCAGGAGGACAGGCTGCATTGACGGGTGGCGGCGGAAGAAGCGCGCGGCGAGCAGCAGGCCATGATGCAGGTTGGTTCCCTGTTCCCGGCGGGACGGCAGAGCCGTCAGCTCGCCGATGTCCATGGACCTGGCGTAGCGGCCGAAGGTAATCAGCTCGAGCCGGTCACCCCGGAAGCGGGTGGAGATGAGGTGGTGCAGGGCCAACGCGGTGCGCTTCATGGGCACCCAGCGCCCCTCCGCGGCCATGGAGAAGGAGACGTCAACAAGCAGGACGACGGCGGCCTGGGTACGGGCCTCAGTTTCGCTGACTTCGATGTCTGCGGCGGTGAGGTGCAGCCCGCGGGCCGGGTTGCCGCCGCCTGCCACGGTGCGGCGGATCGCGTTGGTCAGGGTGCGCGTGACGTCCCAGGGCTCGGCGTCCCCGAATTCCCATTCACGGCTGGAACCGGTCTGCTCGCCGGCGGCGCCGGCGACGCGCGTCTCCCGCCGCCCCTGCCGGCCGGACAGCTGCCTGGCAGTGTCCCGCAGGAGCGACCTCCCGAGCTGCCGCATAGCCTGCGGCGAGAGCCGCAGGTCGCCGTCGCTTCCCTTGCGCAGGTAGCCGCCGTCCTGCATGGCCCGTTCAATCTCCGCTAGTGTGCGGGCGGTGACGGCCGCGTTCTGCCCAAGCTGGCGGGCCAGCGCGTCGAGGTCCAGATCGTCCAGGTTCGACCCGTTGTAGGACTGGGACAGCTGGTCAGCCAATCCGTCCAGTTCGGCGATATCCTGCAGCACCCCCGTGCCGTCGCCCAGCCCCAGGCCTTCCTGGCCCTCGAAGCGTTCCGAGCCGGTCCAGTCCTCGCCCGGCCGCAGGGCACGGAGGCTGGAGTCCAGCTGGTCGAGCTGCGCCATCAGCTCCGGCGAACCGAAGGCCTGGGCGGAGAGCCGCATCAGCTCGTCACGCTGTTCAGCGGACATCGACTGGAGGAGCCGCTGGGCCGCTGCCGCCCGCTTGGCCAAGGCGTCAATGAGCTCCTCGACGGATTGGGGATTCTCCGGAAAGAAGGCTCCGTGCTTGGCCATAAAATCCTGGAAGTCTGCCTCCGTGTCCTCGCCCCGCCGGTGTTTATCCAGCAGTTCATTCAGGTCCCGCAGCAGCCCGGCCACCGCTGCCTTGTCCTCATCCGTGGCGTTTTCAAGTGCCTGCTTCATGCCGGCAAACCGCTGGTCCAGGACTTCGCGGCCCAGCAGGTCCTTGATCCGTTCGTACGCCTCCCAGGCGGCGGTCGACTGCCAGTCATAGGAGGCCAGTTCGTTCACCGCCGCCGCTGTGGACTGCGGCAGGTTCTGCAGCTGCATTTCGCGGAAGGCCCGGTCCGTGTTGTCCATTAAGGCGTCGCGCGCGAGTTGCTTGCGCTCCTCCAACACTGCCGTCTCAAGGAGCTTCTGGACCTCGTTGAGGGTGCCGTCCAGCCGGTGCCGGCCCAGCAGTTCGCTGCGGCGCTGCTGGACGCGCCGCGCAAGGTCATCCAGGCCTTCCCGGTCCCGGCCGCCCCGGCGCAGGAACTCCTGGAGGGCATGCCGGGGCGAGTAGCCGGACATCACGTCCTCCGCCACGGCCTCCAGCGCCTCGGCCAGATCAACCGGGGGCGCGAGCGGATCCGGTCCGCCCGTATACCGGCCGTACCTGGCGGAGTGGTTGTGGCTGGCCATGATGCCTCCTCGTGTGCCGGCCGTTCCTTGCTGTACCGCTGCCCGGCGGCTAGCCGTAGATGGTTTCCTCGTCGTCGGACTCCTTGGAGATCCGGCGGGCGAGGTACAGGCCTTCCAGGGCAAGTTCGATGGCGGCAGCGCGCTGGCCTTTATTCGTTGCACCCAGGCGCCCGCTGATCTCGTCATAGAGCCCCGACCCGTTCAGCGACGGCAGGTTTTCGAGGAACTCCTGCGCCGTGATGTGCTCGCCGGTGGTCACCGTCCGGTGGCCGTCGAGTGCAGCCACGAGCGGGCCCAGGTCGATGCCGTGGTAGTGCGCGCGCACCGCTTCCGCGGTGGCCGTGCGCAGGAGATGGTCGAGGACAGCCTGCTCGCGGCCCTCCTCACCGGACTCAAACTCGATCTTGCCGGCTAGGACGTCCACCGCGGTGCCGAGGTCCACGATCCTCGCCACCGCTTCGCCTTCCCCGCGCAGGCTGGCGCGGCGCAGGGCGGCGGCCGACACGGTTTCGGCGCCGGCGATTGCGAACCGAGCTGATACGCCGGAGGCCTGGTTGATCGCCGGGGACAGCCGGAGCGCACGGGTGTAGCGGGCCAGGATTTCAAGGATGACCGGCGGAACGTCCGCCACCAACTGCCCCTCCTGGCGGATGACGGCCACTTCGTCGTCCAGTTCGATGGGGTAGTGCGTGCGGATTTCGGCGCCGAAGCGGTCCTTCAGCGGGGTAATAATCCTGCCGCGGTTGGTGTAGTCCTCCGGGTTCGCCGAGGCGACGACGAGCACGTCCAGCGGGAGCCGCAGCACGTAGCCGCGGATCTGGATGTCCCGCTCCTCCATCACGTTGAGCATCGACACCTGGATCCGCTCGGCGAGGTCCGGCAGCTCGTTGATTGCGATAATGCCGCGGTTGGAGCGCGGCACCAGACCGTAGTGGATGGTTTCCGGGTCACCAAGCCGGCGGCCCTCCGCCACACGCATCGGGTCGACGTCGCCGATCAAGTCGGCGACGGAGGTGTCCGGGGTGGCAAGCTTCTCCACGTACCGCTCGGACCGGTGCCGCCACGCCACCCGCATGCGGTCCCCTTCCGTGAGTGCACGGGCCCGCGACTGCTCGGTGATCGGCTCGTAAGGGTGTTCGTTCAGTTCCGAGTCCTCGATCACGGGCGACCACTCATCCAGGAGCCCGGCCAGCGTCCGCAGGAGCCGGGTCTTACCCTGCCCGCGCTCGCCGAGCAGGACTACGTCGTGGCCGGCAATCAGGGCGCGCTCAAGCTGGGGTAGGACGGTACGGCTGAAACCGTACAGCCCCGGCCATGGATCGCTGCCTTCGGCGAGCGCCGCAAGGAGGTTGTCCCGGATCTCATGGCGCAGGTCTTTCTGGACATGGCCGGCTGCACGCAATTCACCAACAGTGAAGATTTCGGGTCGATCAGTCACCACTCCACGTTAGCCCTGCCCCTGCGCTGAATCGAGGAAAATCTGAGAATCACCCGATTCCCGGGCCAGCTACGATTTAGCAGTGCAGACCGCAGCCACGAACTGGCACCCCGCATCCCATGTTTCCGAGCCAGTGCCGGGCGTCTTCCTGGTCCAGGGGCCAGCGTCCAACTGGGTGGTGGTCCGGGACCTGACGGGCTTTCTGCTCATCGACACCGGCTACCCGTCCGACCGCTCCCTTGTCATCGAGTCCATCCGCCACCTGGGACTGCAGCCCGCGGACGCCCGGGCTGTCCTCATCACGCACGGCCACGTGGACCACACCGGATCCGCAGCTTATTTCGCCACCACCTACGGAATTCCGGTTTTGTGCGCGCCGGAAGAACTGGCCCATGTCCAAGGCAAGGAAAAGCACCAGGTCACCTTCGGCCAAGTCATGGTCCGCGCCTGGCAGCCGCGCGTGCTCCGGTGGATGCTCCACGCCATAAAAGCCGGAGCCCTGACGGCAGAGCCGGCACCACAGGCCCGGGCATGGGATGCGGCGACGCTTCGAAACCTGCCGGGACGTCCCGAAGCAATCCTCGCGCCGGGACACACCCCCGGAAACGCCGCCATCCAATTCCCGGCATCGGGAACCGTAGCGGTCGGGGATTCCTTTGTTACCGGCCATCCGCTAAGCCGGAAGACCGGGCCGCAGATGCTCCACCACATGTACCACGCGGACCCTGCCGAGGCCCTGGAGTCAGTGCGGCACTTCGACGGGATCCCCGCGTCGGTAATACTTCCCGGCCATGGTCCCGCCCTGCACATGCCCCTGGCTGACGCCTTGGCAGCGCTCCGTGGCCAGGCCGGCCCCGTCCCTTAAGTCTCTGCCGCGCGCTCCTTCAAGGCATCGGTGTCAGTGGGCGCGGCACGGTGATCCACCCCTGCTGTCAGGTCATCGATCTTTTCGAGGGCTGAGTTGAGCTGCTGGACAGTCGCCCAGAGGGCCGGGTGGGCGTCCCGGATCTGGTCGAGGGATGCGCCTGCGGATCGGAGCGTTGCGAGGTCGAAACTGACGTTGGTGCGCGCGCCGGCCACCGCCGCCCGCAGGGCGCCGAATGCGACGACGACATCGGCGATGAGCGCTGGGTTCCCATGGGCGGCCAGCCAGCCGAGGTCGTCGATGGCCGCCATTGCGCGTTCGCCCAGCACGGCGGATGCCTTGGCCGCGTTTACCGACGCGCGGCGGATGGCGTCGTCGCGTTCCTGCCCTGGTTCCAGGCGGAAGGCCGCGCCAAACGCTTCAGAAGCGGCAGCATCGTCGTCGGCAAGGCTAAGGGCGGTCCTGCGCAGCGCGTGCGCGCGTCGGTGGATGGCCGCCAGTTCCTTCTCGTGATCTTCAGCGGGTTCGCTGTAACCGGCCACCATGGACGCGAGCGACGCTGCGATGGCAAGCATCACTCCGGTCCCGGCCCCTCCTCCCGGCGAACCCTTGGATTCCGCCAGCGCCTCTGTCCATGCTTCGACCGTCGTGTCCTGGGTTGTTACCGTCTCTGAATCAGCCATGCCACCCATTGTTCCAATCTCTTCGGCCGGGTTGGGGATTTGGGCGTGGTTGAACGAATGAACCAGGCTGCGGGCTTCCGGTTCAGGCGTGGCCGCTCGGCGGACCGTTGAGTACGGTGGGAACGTACTCAAGCATCTGGAGCCGGCCATCGAACGTCCGGCTGTTCACCATTTCCAGCGCGACGTCCGGGTAGCCGTCGTAAATCCGTTCGCGTCCCGTCCGGCCCGTGATCACAGGGAAGACCACCAGGCGGAACCTGTCCACGAGGCCGGCTGCCAGCAGGGACCGGCAGAGGCTCAGGCTGCCGAGCGTAGCCAAGGGTCCGGTTCGTGTCCGTTTCAACTCCGCGACCGCCTCCACCGCTTCCCCAGCCACGAGCTCCGAGTTTGGCCACGTCAACGGAGCCTGCAAGGTGGAGGAGAAAACGATTTTTGGTACGGCAGCGAGGCCGGAGAGGCTCGCCCCCTCATTTTCCGAGAAATCGGAGTCTTCGGCAGAAGCTTCCTGCGACATGCCGGACATCAGCCGGTAGGTGTTGGCACCCAGAAGGAAGGTGTAGTTCTTCTGCCCCTCCTCTTCGAGCCAGGCTAGGTATTCGGGACCTTCCAGCCCCCACCAGCCGGGCCAGCCCTCAGCGGAGGCGTACCCGTCCAGGGAAATGATCAGGTCCACCATCAGACTTGTTGCTGATGCTTCCCCGGTTGCCTCGCCCATGGCCGTCTCCTCGCTGAATCGGCGGATCCCTGAGCGGCAGCACTGTATGGAGGCCGCAGGTTCCGGTGCCGGCCATGCTATCCCCGGGGTGCCGCCGGGTCTACCCGTGCCGGGGCGCGCGTGAGAGCATACGGGGATGTCAGCCATACAGCGCCTCCGCCCTGAGGGGCTCGTCGTGAGTCCGGCCTTCAGCCATGTGGCCGTTGTCCCGCCGGGGGCCACCACCATCTACGTTGGCGGCCAGAACGCCGTGGACGGTGAAGGGGCGCTCGTGGGCGGGGGCGACGTCGCCCTGCAGTCCGCCCGCGCCTTTGCGAACGTCACAACCGCCCTCGCTGCCGCTGGCGCGACCGTCAGCGATGTGGTCCAGTGGACAGTGCTGTTCGTGCAGGGCGCCGACATCGCCGCAGGCTACGGTGCCATCGCCTCGGAGCTCGCCTCCGACGACCCGGCTTTGGTGACCGCGGCCCTTGTGGCCGGGCTGGGCGTGCCCGGGGCGCTTGTAGAGATCAGCGCCGTCGCCGCCCTGCTTCAATAACCAAGGACCAGAGGGAGCCTAATCGAAGTGCACGGGATCCCAGTCAAGGATGCGTGGAACGGCCAGCCCGTCCACAACGAACGGATCCCCGGCAACGAAGCGTTCGGCGTCCTCGCGCGAGGTGAAGAGCCCCATCGACGAACCCGCCGGATCGGGCGTCAGGAACGGGCCCAATGCCAGAAGCCCGCCGCCATTGGCCCGGAACGCTTCAAAATATGCCTTGTGCCGGGGGTACGTTTCCATAACCCGGGACCGGTCAACGCCCTCAGTGAGGCTGTATAGAACAAGGGATTCCATGCGGCCGATGCTACCTGCCGATGGGCAGAACACGCGCGAATCCGCGCCTTCCGGCCGGCGTCGAACGCTATTAGCATGGCCGGTATCCAGCCATGCCCGGAATAAACTGCCAACCGCACAAGGGAAGCCATGAACAGCGTCACCTGTGATCTCACCATTTCCCTGGACGGGTTCCTCGCCGGCCCCCACCAGACACCGGACAATCCCTTGGGCGAGGGCGGAGAGGACCTGCACCGGTGGCAGTTCGAGGAGCCTGAGGCCAATGCCGCCTGGCTTGAGGGGATCCTGTCCGCCGGCGCCTACATTATGGGCCGCAACATGTTCGCCGGCCCGGGGCCGGGCCCGTGGGACAAGGAGTGGCGGGGCTGGTGGGGCGAAAACCCGCCCTACCGCGCTCCTGTTTTTGTATTGACGCATCATCCACGGCCGCCGCTGGAGATGGAGGGTGGGACAACCTTCTATTTTGTGGACGACGGCATCGAATCAGCCCTGGCTAAGGCGCGGGAGGCTGCAGCGGGCAAGGACGTCGCCGTCGCCGGCGGCGCGGAAACTGCCCGTCAATATCTTTCGGCGGGGCTGATCGACGAGTTGCGGCTCCATATCTCGCCGCTTCTCCTCGGAGCGGGCGAGCGGCTCCTTGACGGCGTCGGGAACCTCCGGCTTGAGCCGACGGAAGTGTCCGGCACAACCCTGGTGACCCACATCCGCTACCGGCTGCAACGGTAAGCTGCGCGTCTTTCCTGCGCTCTTGACCCGCTTGGGGGCCAGGCGTATACCAAGAAGGTCAACGCGCCGGCCCTCGCTGGGACGCCGATTGAGCAGCACCGACCGCGTGAACGGAGCCGGTACCACCGATCAGTACCGGATGAAAGCGCAGCGCCAGGAGGGCCAATGATGCCGGATTTGTCCACTTCATTGGTCCTGATCGCGCTGCTGGCTGTGGCAGCGCCGTTGGCTGCCCGTTTCCTGGACCGGGTGCTCAAGGTGCCCATTGTGGTGTTCGAAATTGTCCTCGGCATCGTGCTGGGGCCCAGCCTGCTGGGATGGATACAATCCACCCAATTTACTGACACCCTGGCGGATTTCGGGCTTGCCATGCTCTTCTTTGTGGCTGGCAACGAGATCGATTTCGCCGCCATTCGGGGGCGGCCAGCCAACCGCGCCGCTGCAGGGTGGGTTATTTCACTGGCAGCAGGCATCGGTGCCGGTTTCCTCCTGTCACCGGGAGCCGAGTCGGCTGTGATCATCGGTGTCGCCCTGTGTTCGACGGCTCTGGGCACACTGCTGCCGATCCTTCGCGACGCCGGCGAGTCGAAATCACCGATGGGGATCGCGGTCACAGGGCTCGGTGCTGTTGGGGAGTTTGGTCCCCTGGTAGCGATCTCGCTGTTCTTCAGCGGACGCCAGTTGGGACCAGCTACCGCGGTACTCCTCGGGTTTGTACTGCTGACCGGCTTGGCAATTTATCTTGCCTCCCAAGCAAGGCACACGCTGCTGCATTCCCAGGTCACCAGGACATTGCATACCAGCGGCCAATTCGCCGTCCGGTCCATCATGTTCATTCTCAGCGTGCTCGTGGTCCTGAGCATGGTGCTGGGGCTGGACATGCTGCTGGGAGCATTCGCCGCAGGAGTCCTGTGGAAGGTTGCCATCGCACGGGCTCCCGAACAGGACCGGCACGTCATCGAGATGAAGATCGACGCCATCGCGTTCGGCTTCCTGGTGCCGGTCTTCTTTATTGATACCGGCATAGATTTCGAATTAAGCGCGGTCAGCAGCAGCCCGGCAACCCTCGCACTGGTCCCCCTTTTCCTGCTCCTCCTGCTCATCATCCGCGGACTGCCGTCACTCCTTGCTGCTCCCTCAGGATCCAGCCCCGGCGATAAGCTGGCCACCATCCTCATCGCGGCCACCGGCCTGCCGATTATTGTGGCGGTCACTGGTATAGGCCGGGATGAGGGGCTGATCTCAGCCGGGACGGCGTCGGCATTGGTGGGCGCAGGCATGCTCTCGGTGCTGCTGTTTCCGCTGCTGGCTCTTCGGGCGCATCAGCGCGCCGCCGTGACCCCGCGCGGCACGAGGGAGCCCCTCCGCCGTCCGGGCCGGGCCCGCGTCCCCGGGAAGGCAACAAAGTAGCGTCAGTGGCTCACAACCATGCCCGACGACGGGAGCCAGGTGCCGTCGTCGTCAGCCTTTTCCGTTGCCACGGGCAAATATCCCCAAACGCTGGACTCTCGGACCACGCCCCACCAGACTGTCTACAACAGCTGGCCAGCGTACCGAGGTGATGCGCCTTTGACCCTTCCGGGACGGGCAGCTGGATTTATTGGGGCTTTGCCGCGATGCCTGTTCCACCCGTGAAAGGACCTGGTCATGCCGGACTTCTCAGCATTCTTTCCGCTGATCGCCACCATCCTGGGGGTGCTTTTTGCCGTTGCCGTTATTTGGGTGGCCACAAAACTGATGTGGAAGGTCGCTGAGCCCAACGAAGCCCTCATCATCTCCGGGCTGACCCGTGGAACCCTGGAAACCCGGGCCGGGATGGATTTCAAGATCGTCACAGGGAAGGGCGCACTGGTCCTTCCCGGACTCCAGACGGTGCGGGCCCTGTCGCTCACCCTAAATGAAACCGAACTCAAAGTTTCCTGCGTTACGTCCCAGGGCATCCAAGTGATCGTGGACGGTGTGGTGATCTACAAGATCGGCGACGCCCCGCCTTTTATCGCCAATGCCGCGCGGCGCTTTCTGGGCAGCAGCCGAAAATGGAAAGCCAGGTGTACAACGTCTTTGAGGGCCACCTGCGCTCCATCATCGGCAGCATGACGGTAGAGGAGATCATCCGCGAGCGGGACAAGCTCGCATCGCAGGTCCGCAGCGCCAGTGGCGTGGAGATGGAGAAACTGGGGCTGGTGGTCGATTCCCTGCAAATCAAGGATCTGCAGGACCCCACGGGATACATCGAGAACATCGCGAAGCCGCATATTGCCCAGGTGAAGATGGAGGCACGCATCGCCGAAGCCACGCGGAACCGGGAAGCGGCGGAGAAGGAAGCGGAAGCCGCCGCCCTGATCGCAGACGCGCAAAGCCTTTCCGCCATCAGGCAGTCGGTGGCGCAGGCGAACGCCGAACGCGCCAAAGCCAACGCTGCCCAGGCCGGCCCGCTGGCCGACGCTACTGCTCGGCAACAGGTGGTGGTCCAGGAAACCGAAGTTGCCAAGCTCGAGGCGGACCGCGAAGAGCAGAAGCTCCAGACCATCATCAGGAAACCGGCGGACGCCAAGGCCTATGCCACACGTACCGAAGCGGAAGGCAAAAAGGCAGCTGACATCAGCGCCGCTGAGGCACTGGCACGCCGCACCGAGCTTGACGCCCAGGCCAACGCCCGCCGCACTGAACTGCTCGCCCAGGCAAACGCCACCGCGGCAGCCGCCACTGCGGGGGCCACCAAGGTCACCGGTGAAGCCGAAGCCGCGGCAACCAAAGCCAAAGGCGATGCAGCGGCGTCAGCCATCAAAGCCAAGGCGCTGGCCGAGGCGGAAGGTATCAAGGCGCGGGCTGAAGCCTTGGGGACCAACCAGGACGCCGTGATTTCGCAGCAGCTCGCGGAAAATATGCCTGCCATCATCGCCGCAGCGGCCGAGCCGTTCTCGCACGTGGGCCAGATGACCGTCCTGAACGGCGGCGACGGGGTCAACAAAATGCTCGGCGGGATCCTCGCACAGGCCGGCGATTACCTTCCCGCCCTCGCATCCGCGCTTAAGAACGGCAAGGGTGCCAAGCAGACGCCCACCGCTCCCGGCGCCTAGGGGCACCGGATGCACAGAGAGGTTGACCGCAGCCTGACGGGAAAGGTGGGGCGGGTGACCGGACGCATCGGGCCGGGCACTATCGGGGAAGTGATGCTGCCCTACCTCGGCGGCACCGTTGCCTTCCACGCCCACCCGTTCGATAAGACAAGCGGCTTCGCCGAGGGTGAGGAGGTGCTGGTGATCTATTTCGAACCGCCGCAAACGGTCTACGTGGATGAACTTCCGGACGTTTTGAGGCGTGGGGAATGAGGCGCGAATTTCTTCCTGCCCTCTTCAATTTAGAAGGTTTCCGCGTTGATGACGCACTCCAGCCTCCCCATTCATGATGTACCCGCCCTCTGGCGGTTGCACGAATTCAGGTTCAAGCTGGAAACGGCAAGGGAGTAATAGCCCGGGGTAATGATTACGATGATCGACACTGCACGCGGTGGAGCCAACGCAAGCGGGACGCGTGAATTAGTAACGGAACTGCTCGGTTTGTGGCTGTTGGTCGCCGTGTTCCTGGACGGCTGGGCGCACCTCAACCTGCCGGGCTTGGAGACCTTCTTTACGCCGTGGCATGGAGCCCTCTATTCCGGGATGGCAGTCACGGCTTTGTGGACTATGGCCGTGATCTGGAGGAACCGCGCCCCCGGGCGGCCCCTGTCAGAGGCGATTCCCTCCGGCTACCGCGGAACGGTGGCCGGCCTAGCGCTTTTGCCCTTGGCGGGGTCCTGGACTTGCTGTGGCACGAGACCCTGGGAATCGAAATTTCCCTCGACGCCCTGGTCAGTCCCACCCACCTGCTGCTGGGATTCAGCCTCTTCCTGATCCTGGGTACGGCAGTCAGGAGCGCCCGGTCCGCCAGCGGAACTGACAATCTTCAGTGGACGCCGGCCGCGCTTCTGGCTATCGTCCTGATGACCGGGTTGGGTTCATTTTTCCTTATCTACTGTTCGGCCTTCGTCCGGCTGGGACCGACTGCCGCCTTCACCCCGATGCCGGTCGGCAGTCCCGGCCGCATACAGTCGGAAATGCCGGTGATCATCACGCTGGCAAGCTACCTGTTGACGACGGCGTTGATCATCGTTCCCTTTCTGTTCACCCTCTCAGCGGCTGGGCGTCCTGCCAGCGGAGTGGTCACCATGCTGGTCGCGACTGTGGCCTGGCTGCCGGTCTGGATGGTGGGCTTACGGTCGACGACGGTCGCCGGAGCCATCGGCGCGACCGTGGCGGCAATCGTGGGCGACCTCCTGCTTGCCTGGCTCCCAGGAGTATGGGGCAAATGGCGACTTCCCGCACTCACGGCGGGGCTGGCGGCACTGGTTTGGACCGGGCAGTTGGTGGCTTTCGCGGTGGCGGACGCAATCCGCTGGCCCGTTTCGTTGTGGCTGGGGGCGCTGGTGCTGAGCTCTGCGACGGCGGCAGGCCTTGCCCTCCTGAGTACCTGGGGTCCTGCACACAGGTCTGGCACGCCAAGCGACGCACTGGATAACTCCCCCACGGCCCGGAATTCCTAGCGAAGTCCGCGCACTTGAACACGACACAAAGGGACACCTCCCGCCTTTGCCGCAAACATCGCCTGGTCCCGGCGAATAGTCTGAGGAGCAGCCGCACCGAATCCTGAAGGAAGCACATGCCCCACCCCACACGTCCCTTGCGCAAGCTCGGGTTCCTCACCATTGGCCTGTTCGATCCGGCGGATCCCGCGCCCGGCCACCAATCCACCCTGGAAATCATTGAAGTGGGAGAGCGGCTTGGGTTCGACAGCGCCTGGCTGCGCCACCGGCATCTGCAGTTCGGAATCTCCTCACCCATCGCCGTGATGGCCGCGGCCAGCCAACGCACCTCCCGCATCGAGCTTGGAACCGCTGTGACGCCGCTGGGCTGGGAAAATCCACTGCGACTGGCCGAGGACCTGGCTACCGTTGATCTGCTTGCCGGCGGACGAATCAATCCAGGGCTGAGCGTGGGCGAACCTCTGCACTACGACACCGTGAAGCACGAGCTGTACCCGGATTCCTCGGAACTGGAGGACTTTAGCTACGCCCGCGTGGACAGGTTTGCCCGCCTGATCGCAGGGGAACCGGTACGGCAGTTTTCCGGCAGGCAAGGCGTGGTCGAGGAATTCTCCAACCGCGTCGAACCGCACTCTCCCGGGTTGCGGGACCGCCTGTGGTACGGCGCAGGCAGCAGGAAATCGGCAACCTGGGCCGGGGAAAATGGCTTCAATCTGCTCTCCAGCAGTGTCATCTTCCCCGAAACCGACCAGGAACCTGACTTTGCCTCCGTTCAGCAATCGCAGATCCGGGCCTTCCGGGAAGCCGCAGCCATGTCAGCGCACGCGCACGCACCCGCCCGGGTCTCGCAGGGCCTCGTGGTTATCCCTACTGACTCCGCGTCGCAGGCTCAAAGGGAGAAATACCAGCGGTACGTGAACGAACGAACCCCGCGCACCCGCGCACCACAGGGACCAAAGGGCATGCTCTTCGCCCCGGACCTCATTGGCACCAGCGACGAAATCGCCGAGCAGCTGTACGCACATGCAGGATTCCAGGAAGTCGACGAAGTAGCGTTCGCTCTGCCCTTCAGCTTCGACCAACAAGACTACGTACAGATCCTTACCGACATCGCGGGCAAATTGGGTCCTGCACTTGGATGGACTCCGACTGGTCCTGGACGCCAGGACCGGTCGGAGTAGACGCCAACAGCCGGCTACGGCTCCCGCTACACGGTGTACGGGAGGCCATAGACCGGCGGCGTCACTGACGTCGACGATACGATCGGGCTGCTCCGAGGACATCCCCCGTTCCGCAGGCCACGACTCGCGCTGGTGCGAAGTCCGGCTGTGACGACCACTCGAGATCGTTATCCCTCCCGGAGGATGAGGACTCGTTCGCATGAGCCCCTGAATAGGAGGGATTGGGACCAAGAGAAAAGCCCGTGTCACTGACGCGGGCTTTCCGACGGAACGCGCAAGGGTCAGACCCGGGACCTGCCCTGGATGAAGTGGATGACCAGGACGATCACGGCCACCACCAACAGGATGTGGATGAGACCGCCGCCGATGTTGCCCAGCAGGCCGAGCAGCCAGAGAACGGCGATAATGATAGCTATCCAAAGCAACATGAGTATCTCCTCGTTCGTCTGCGGATGGTTATACAGACCCGCCCGCTCTTGGTATGGTGCGCTCAGCCTATGCCAAGAAATGGCTGGTCAACAGGGTTAAACGGGCCAGGATGTAAACGGCCAAGGCGACCGTTCACATGGGCACTCTCCAGGTCGGGGCGATGACCGCACTTGTGTCGGGGACCACATGCTTGCCCGCGGCGAAAACTGCACCGAGGTGCAGCTCTCGGAACAGCGCTCCTACTCCTGGACGCCTTCTTTCAGAGGCTGGGCCGTGGAGCCGTTGAAACTGGTGCAAGGCGGCCTCCCCCCAGTTTTCAACGGCTCCCCCTCGGAAGGTCCGCCATGGACTTCGCCCGGTGGGCCCCACCTTTTATTCGGGCGGGGACCGGCGTAGCGTCCTTTGCATCAGGGTGGCCGGAATCCGAGTGCTGATTCGGATGCCCGTTGCGCCCTCCAGGTTTTGGGTCGCTGAAGGAGCGGGAAATGGCTGGATGGAATGCTGATACCGCCGCCGGCCCTGTTGGGTCCGGCACCGTTACCTTGGTGGAGGGAACGTCCTTCTGCATTTCCTCGGCGAACGGGGATATCGATCCATCCCGCCCTCATGGAGTTTTTCATGAGGACACCCGGATTCTGTCACGCTGGAATCTGGCGGTGAATGGCCAGCCTCTGGAGCCGCTGACCGCTGAAACCAAGGAGCCTTACCGGGCGCTGTTTATTGGTCTCGTTCCCCGTTCTGACGGGTACGCAGACAGCCCGCTCATCGTGGAGCGACTGAGGGAGGTGGGGGCCGGGATCCGCGAGCAGATCATCATCCGGAACTACTCCTCCGAGGCAGCAGCGTGCATGGTTGATCTCACCATCGAATCGGATTTCGCCGACCTCTTCGAAGTGAAGGAGGCGCGCGTCCAGCGGCACTGGGAGGAAACCCGTCAGATCGACGCCGACTCGCTCACCATACGAGCCGCTTGGCACGACGTCCTGAAGGGTGTTGTGGTCAAGGGAAGTGGCTCCGAAGCCTCCGACGATGCCCTGAGGTATCGGACGGTAGTCCCGCCGCGCGGCGAGTGGAGCACGGTGTTGAAGGTTGTGCCCACCATCGAAGACGGCGCGGTCCCGGTGGAATCCTTTGCCCACCCGATGGAAGGTGAGCCATCCCGCAGTGATCGCCGTCGTCAGGAATGGGTAGCCAAAATTCCCAAACTACACATGGGAAACCGCTCCATTGAACGCACTCTGCGACGCAGCTATGACGATCTGGGCGCGCTCCGGATTGAGGACCCTGCCCATCCTGAGCGCGTGGTAGTGGCCGCGGGTGCGCCCTGGTTCATGACGCTCTTTGGCCGTGATTCGCTTTGGGCTTCAGAGATGTCCCTCCCTGTAGATCCCTCCCTTGCCCTTGGCACCTTGCAGACGCTGGCAGACCGCCAGGGCGCGGTGGTTGACCCCATGAGCGAGGAGGAGCCGGGCAAGATTCTGCATGAGGTAAGACTCGGCGTTTCCAGCGGCCTGGCGCTGGGCGGCAAATCCGTCTATTACGGCAGCGTTGATGCCACGCCGCAGTTCGTGATGGCGCTTGGCTCAGTTAGTCGCTGGGGTTTTGCCAAGGACACTATCGCCGCGCTGTTGCCCCACGCAGACCGCGCCCTGGACTGGATCCGGGAATACGGGGACAAGGACGGCGACGGTTTTGTCGAGTACGAGCGCCTTAATGACCAGGGCCTCCTCAACCAAGGGTGGAAGGACTCCTGGGACGGCATCAACTTCGCTGACGGAACCTTGGCCGAGCCCCCAATCGCGCTCTGCGAAGTCCAGGCCTTGGTCTACAGCGCCTTACTGTCCCGGGCCTGGATGGCATACGACGCCGGGGACGCGCCTTTGGCCGCGCAGCTCACCGACGAGGCGGCCCAGTTGAAAAAACGCTTCAACGAACAGTTCTGGCTGCCTGACCGTGGCTACTACGCGGTGGCATTGGACGCCAAGAAACGGCCCGTCGACGCCTGCGCTTCCAATATGGGGCAGTGCCTGTGGCACGGCATTGTCGAAGACGATAAAGCACCGCTGGTAGCGGAACGCCTGATGTCGCCGGAAATGTTCAGCGGCTGGGGCGTCCGGACCCTGGCCACCGACATGGGCGCCTACAACCCCGCCAGCTACCACAATGGATCGGTCTGGCCCCACGACAACGCCATAATCGCTGCAGGTCTGTTGCGCTATGGCTTCGTGGAGGAGGCACAGCAGATCGCCACCGCCCTGCTGGAAGCGGCCGACTTCACCGACGGCCGGCTGCCCGAGCTGTTCTGCGGCTTCAGCCGGGACGAAGTCGCCCAGCCCGTGCCTTATCCGACGGCCTGCTCCCCGCAGGCGTGGGCCGCGACCACACCCATAATGCTGGTTACCAGCCTGATGCGGTACGACGCGCATGTCTCCCGGGGTGGCTTTTGGTTGGACCCTGTGCTGCCCCAGTCCTACGGTGACCTGCACATTACCAACGCACCCTTGGCCGGAGACCGCATCACCATCAACATCACTGGCTCGGAACCGTCCGTGCAGGGATTGCCTGAAGGCATAGAGTTCCACCGTGAACACCGGCCATGGCTGACAGAACTCATGGAACAATCCGGGCTGGGCCGCAAGCACTAGCGCCGTCCGCCTGGCTCCCCGGAAGAGGCTGGGTCATGTCGCTTGCTGGCTAACGGGCCATGAACAGGTGCCTTGGCCAACCCCGACGGCACCCGACAGGACCGGAACGAAGGTGCCGCGCCCGAGGCTCGGGATCTCGGCGCCGTTCGCCGGGGTGGTGGTCTCGTTCAGGATCGTTAGGGGTTTTCTCTTTCCCTTCCCGCCGGGCTGCGGTCTGCTTGTGTCCTGCGCCCGTTCCCGGCTTCGATCTGTAGCTCTTTCTCCTCGCTGTGTGACGGGGTGGCCCAGCTGGCGAGCAACTGCAAGGCCTCGGCGCTGGGCGAGCCCGGCTCGACAGTGAAGACGAGCATGACCAGGCCCGGATCCGCGGAGAGCTCGAACGATTCGTAGCCGAACTCGAGGTCGCCGACGTCGGCGTGCGTCAGCAGCTTCGCTCCGGAGCGGTGGCGGAGCACGTCGTGGGAGGCCCACAGCGCGCTGAACTCCTTACTCTGGGTCGAGAGGGTGCCCACGATCTCAATGAGTTCCCGGTCGTAAGGGTCCTGCGCTGATGCTGCGCGGAGCAGGGCGACGACGTCGTGCTTGGCGATGTCGAAGTCCCGGTGAAACCGCGGAGCCTCCGGGTCCAGGAACAGCCACCTTGCGTAGTTGTACTGGTCGCCTGACCCGTCAAGCGGCAACGAGTGCAGCGCCCGTCCGATCCGGTTGAACGCGAGGCGGTCCAGGCGGGCGTTCTGCACCAGCGCCGGCATGTCGATGGTGTCGAGCACCTTCTGGATGCCGGGCCGCACCCTCGTGCGGTTCGATGTCTTCTTAGGGGGCCGGCGCTGGGTGATCCGTACGAGGTCGAACAGGTGGCGGCGCTCGTCGTCGTCGAGCTGCAGGGCCCGCGCGACGGCTTCGAGGACGTCCCGGGAGGCTCCTGAGATCTTGCCGCGCTCGAGCCGGGCGTAGTAGTCCGCGCTGACCCCGGCAAGGTGCGCCACCTCTTCGCGGCGCAGGCCGGAGACCCGGCGCGCTCCGCCGTAGAGGGGTACGCCTGCCTCCTCCGGCGAAAGCCTGGCCCGCCGGGAAGTGAGGAAGCTGCTGATCTCGGACCTGGAATCCATCTTCACCTCGACTTGGGCTTAGTGGGTGGTGAAGCCGCCGTCGACGGGCAGTGCAACGCCGACGACGAAACTGGACGCCGGGCTGCACAGCCACAGGACCGCGGCGGCGATTTCGTCGGCCGTGCCGAGGCGGCCAATTGGCTGCTCCTGCATGATGGAAGCCATCGCCTCGGCCTGGCCTTCAAGCATGCCGGTGACCATCGGGGTCTCGACGACACCCGGGCAAATGGCGTTGATCCGGATGCCCCGGGGCGCGTACTCGACGGCGGCGCTTTTGGTCAGGCCGATCACGCCGTGCTTGGAGGCGTGGTACGCGGCGCGCTCCGGCAGACCGACAAGACCGCCGAGGGAGGAATTATTGACTATCGCACCGAAGCCCTGGGCCCGCATGTGGCGCAGTTCGTGCTTCTGTGCGGCCCACACGCCCCGCAGATTCACAGCGTTGACCCGGTCGAAGTTCTCAGCGGTCTCTTCGGCGGCATCCGACGGCGGCACCTGGATGCCGGCGTTGTTAAAGGCCATGTCCAGCCGGCCGAAGGTCTCCACCGCCTTGTCGACCGCGGCGGCCACCTGCGCTTCGTCGGTGACGTCGCAGGCGATGCCAATCGCCTTGTACCCGGCGTCCTCGAGGGACTGGGCTGCCTGCCCGACGGCGTCGGCGCTGAGGTCAAGGAGCGCCACGGCGGCACCGTTCCCGGCGAAGCCGCGGGCCGCGGCCAGTCCCATGCCGGAGGCCGCGCCGGTGACCAGCGCGACCTGCCCGGTGAAGTCGTACGTCGGATTGGTCATCAAGGTGATACCCGTCTCTCGCGTTCTTGTCATCGTGGAATCCCCGCCCGTTTTCACCGGCAGGGCCTTTGCACTTTCAACGCTATGCCGGGCGCCCGGGTTGAAACAGGACCTGTTGGACCACGGTTCGCCCGACCCCCTAGGCATGCCGCTACGGAGCTCCGCGCCCGTTCCGGCTTCACCACCGGCCGGCGCCGCTCCATGTAGGGCGCGCGCCTCCTGCGTGGCATGGCCTTGGACGCTACCCATAGCCGTGGAAACGGACTAGGGTCTCGGTCATGAAACCGCTCATCCTTCTCGACGTTAACGGCGTGCTGAACCCGAAGCTTGAGCGGGACGCCGATGCCCAAAATCCTCAGCTCTCCGATTTGAAGATTGCCTTGGTGCGCCGGCTCGCCACCAAAGGGAGGATCGCTTGGGTGTCCACATCGCCTGACGATTTTATGGACCACCTCGAAGCGCAACTGCAGCTTGAGGTGAGTCCTCTTCGCGTGGCGATAGCGCCGGAGCCTGGGGATGACGACCAACAGACGCCAAAGCTGGGGTCGGTCGCCCGCTGGTTGACCAAGATGGAAGCCGAGGGTGATGGAAACTGGGACGCCGTTGTGTGGATCGACGACGAGCTAGGGCCTGATGTGCACGACTGGGCCCACCAATACGTCCACCCCGTCCTGCTGGAGAAGCCGGACCCCGAGGAGGGGCTGACAGACGCTCACGTCGTGGCCGTTCAGGTCTTCATCAACGGCGAGGACCGGGACCCCGCCACCTGACCACAGACCCCGGATGCGTGGGACAGGCCGGCTGGGGATCGTTCGCTGGGAGCGCTGGTAGGGTGTGCCTGATGGACGACGATTCGATCACCGCCCGCCCCGTCCAGCGTGTCGTCGTCGTCCATGGGTACGAGTCCGCACCGGACGCGAACTGGTTCCCCTGGCTTCAGGGTGAACTTCAGGCCGAAGGCATAGACGTCACGGTTGTTCCCCTCCCGGACCCTGACAATCCTAAGGCGACAGCCTGGGAGAACGCCGTGAAAGCGGCGCTTGGAGTACCGGATGCGAGAACGGTGCTGGTGGCGCATTCTCTCGGTGCGATCACCGCACTACGGGTCCTGGCAGCCCTCCCGGAGCCTTGGCAACTTGGTGGTCTTGTCCTGGTGGCCGGTTTCATTGAACCGCTGGATGCCTTGCCGGAACTGGATCAATACCTCGCAACAGGTGTGGGCGTTGAACGGCTGGCAGGGAGTATCCGGAAGCGAACGGTAATCCGCTCCGAAACGGATCCCTTTGTTCCGCCCGCAGCCTCGGATGACCTCGCCAGGCGCCTCCAGGCCCGACTGCAGGTCCATCCGGAAGCCGGACACTTCATGGCAGAAGATGGGGTGACGAGGTTTCCGGGGGTGCTTGACCTGATCCTGTCCCGATAGCGCATTCTGCGGCATTTAGAAGCCGCGATCCCCAAAGTATGGAAGCGAGGAATCCCGCAGATTAAGAATCCAGCGGAAAGCCGTAGCCGTTACATTCCGGGCAATAGGTATACCGGGGAGGACTGGCGCGGTCCCTGAAGCGGCGGGGGCGCGCGATTAGTACCAGTACCGTCTTCCGGCAAGAGGGCGTCCGATTGCACCGAGCACGAAAAGCACGAGGCCGATAACAGCCAGAATCCACCCAATAGTTATCAGGATTCCAATGTTTAAAATATAGCCAAGGATTAGTAGAACAACTCCGAGTGAAAGCACTTTAGTCCTTACCTTTCCATATTCGGACCAACCCGTTGCAAGACGTTTCCAGGCGCTCGTCCCATTCGTACCACAAGGAGTTGCCGAGTGGAACAGGAACCTTGTACAGATGTCCGTCCCAGCACCGTCCTTATTCAGCGCGGCATACACGCACCGCCAGCTTCACCTTCACCTCTCGTCCCCGTCCGAGACATCCTGATCGGAATGGCGGTTGTTTTGCTATGCGTTCCGCGGTTCGCCCATTCCCGACGTCCGCTCTGACGGAACCTTCAGCGCGAGGATCTGATCGCCGAGGTGGGCCCAGCCCCTGCGGGGAATGAGGGAGTATCGCGGGACTCTGGCCAGACGCTAATTGCGGACTGCTCAACTCCTGCCGCGAGCATTATTCTCTGAGGCCGGCTGCGAGCTGCGAACAGATCCCTCGTCTACTTCAGGGCGAAAGGACCAAAAGCCAGGATCAACCAGCGGTGCCTGTCTGCGCGGCGTATTCACTGGACCGGTCATGCACTTGTCGCATGTAGGCGTCGGACTGGTTGTAGGCGTAGATCGCGTCGGTCCACCCCTCCGCTGTTGTGAGGTCTCGGCCGTGGGCGCACAGATAGGTCGCCGCGCCGAGGGCGGCATCGTCAATATTGAACGGATCCGCCGTTCCATCCCCGTTCCCGTCCCGCCCTGCCAGCTGCCATGTGGAAGGTATGAACTGCATCGGTCCCACAGCACGGTCCCAACGGGTATCCCCGTCCAGCACACCGCCGTCAGTATCGGCAATAGCGGCGAACCCTGCACCGTTCAGGACCGGGCCCACCACCGGGCGGCTCACCTGCCCCGCGCCGGTCAGGCTGCCGCCGCCGTAAGTCCCGTGTGCTGTTTCGACCGACCCGATGGCCGCGACAGTGTTCCAACCGATCCCGCACCTCGGGGAAGCAGAATTCACCGTAACAGCCGCGGCAACATACGCCCGCAGCGCGCGTTCAGGGATTCCGGTCTGCCCTGCAGCCCGGATGACCCAAGCAGCGTCCGGGATTCTGGTGACGTTCACGGCGGTGGTTATGCCAGAGGACAACGCTTCGAGCTCGGTCGCCGCCCGTGGCGGCGGCGCAAAGGCGCGACGGGCATCGATGCCGGGTTGCCCAAGCGCCCAGAACAAGAAAGCGATGGAGACGCAAACAGCAAACAGGACAAGGACCACGAGGCGTCTGAGACCGAGCACCGACTAATCAAACCATCCAAACCCCCCGACCGTTGACCCCAGGTTTCGCCGGCAACCTCGTCCACTCCAACGCGGCGACTCCCGGCACGGACTCCCTCTGACCTGACAGCTCATCCCACAGAAGTCATGCCGCCTTAGCTACGCACTCCGATGAACCAGTAAAAGCTAAACCGCTGCTTGTCATTCTGATATGCCCCATGGTCGCTGGGCGGGTCCTACGCGCAACCAGGGCGCTACCGCGCCGACCCGGAGACGCCATCGGATGTCCTCAGCTTCATCGGGCACACTTTCGGCTTCTGGCCCCAGGAAAGCCTCGTCTGCATCACCTTGAACGACACAACAGCATCGGTGCAACGCTCCGCATCGATCTGCCCCGCCAACCAGGCCAGGAACTCAACTATGCCCGCACCGTCGCCTCCACGCAGACAAGCGCCATCAACGCCGAATTTATCCGCGCAGCACCATCCAGCCCACCAACCGCGTCACCCTCCCAAGTGACAGCCAGGCAGCAGCCAAAGCACCCGCCGTCGAACATCACATGGACGTCATCAGGTCCCAATGGCCCGATACCGCGCTGCAGGAAGGCCGGAACCTCTGGGCAGAGATGCTTGATTCCAGAACGTTCCCGAGCGCTGACCACTGCTACGCCCTGGTCGCCAACCTGCAGTTCCCCACCATCCGGGACCGGCTCATCGCAGACATCCCAGGCGTGGACGAACCCATGCAACACCTCCTGTTCGCCCAAACCGCAACGGCCCCCAAATGGTCACGCATCGAATGGGCACAACAACTCCTCCTCCACGCCTACACCCGCACCAGCCCACGACACGCAGCACCAGCCCTCACAGCCATCGGCTACATCAACTGGGGAAGGCAGAGGAAGCGCCTGGTGGAACATGAACAAGAACACCGCCTATAAAGCACTACCCTTCGGCTAGCCTCCCGGAAGGGCAGCGATTCAAGCCCCTCGCCCGCTGGCAGCTTCGTATGAATGGAGGACAGCTTGGCAGAACGCCGGATATCGGCGTTTGGAATCGGCTGAGGGAGAGGCCTTGAGAGTGGCTCGATCAAGGGTCAACCACCCGCCAGCCGCGTCACCAACCTCCGTGGGTAATATCCAGGCCCTTGAAGAATTCGAACCGGCCGTCCCAGGCGACATTGCGGCCGTGCTATGGAGCGCGATCATAGCTGACTTCCCTCCACGTTGTACTGCGTTACTTCCCACGTTGTACTCTGGGATCGGGGCCCGCTGGCCCTGTTTATCGTGCGGGGGAAAGAGAGCGGCCATGTCAGTCACCATTCGTGATGTCGCAAGGGTTAGCGGCTTTTCGATCAAGACGGTCTCCAATGTCATCAACGGACACCCGCAGCTCCGCCCTGAAACCCGGCAGCGCGTTCAGGACGCGATCGACCAGCTGGGGTACCGCCCGAACCTTTCCGCCCGGAATCTCCGCTCAGGCCGGTCAGGGGTTATAGGCCTGATCATTCCCGACCTCACCACAGCGTATTTCGCCGAGCTGGCCGATGCGGTCATGCGGGCTGCTGCCGCGAAGGGCCTGGCCGTGCTGATTGAACCGATCGGAAGCGGCAGGGAGAACGAACTGGCTGCGCTGCGCGGTCAGCACCGCCACATGGTGGACGGCGTCATCTACAGCTCCCTCACTCTTGGCACTGGCGATGCCGAACTGCTGAAGAGCGTGGACACCCCCTTGGTGGTGCTCGGAGACACATCCTTCAACGGCCAGGTGGACCGGATCACCATGGCCAATGTGGCTGGTGCCCGCGCAGCCACTGAACATCTTCTGAATTCCGGGCGCCGCAGGATCGTGGCCTTGGGCGCGCACGAGGGAGATATCGTGGCCGCCGCGGAACTTCGGCTCGCGGGATATCGGGAAGCCCTGGATAGGGCCGGTGTGGAGTTCGACCCGGGACTCGTGTGTTACGCAGACTCCTGGCACCGGCGTGGGGGTGCCGCCGTGATGCGGAAGCTTCTGGAGGACCAGTTGTCATTCGACGCGGTCTTCGCCTTCAATGACACGTTGGCCCTTGGCGCGATGCGCGTCCTGCAGCAGGCCGGTGTCCACGTCCCGCAGGACGTCGCCATCGTAGGGTTTGATGACCTGGACGAGACGCGGTATTCGCTGCCGGCGCTGTCAACAATCAATCCGCATCGGGACGAGATTGCGAAGGCCGCTGTGGACACTTTGCTGAGGCGTATGGAAGGCGGCAGCGAGCTGGAAGCGCATGAAATCGAGACGGGCTTTTCCTTGGAAATACGGGATTCTTCTGGCGCTGCCCGAGTGAGTGCTCCTCAGGCGAACAGCGCCGCCTAAAAAATATTTCACCGTGGTATTGACCGCCGGGCGACCGGGCATCATGCTTGATACAACGTTTACGTACAACGTTTACCTAAACGAAGTAAGCAGGTTCAGGGACGCGGACGTCCCACTTCACTGAAAGGGCTGACATGAAAAAGTCGCTCACCATTCTTGCGGCGGTTGCGGCCGCATCGCTGTCCCTGACCGCCTGCTCCGGTGCAGGAGCGGGCGCAGACAAGGAAAGCAAGGGCGCTAAAACGGAACTGACGTTCTGGCACGGCTACACAGAGGCCGACGGCAAGGTCCTGAACAAAATCGTGGATGATTTTAACGCATCCCAGACCCAGGTCAGCATCAAGGTCCAGGTCAATCCTTGGTCAGTCATCGACGACACGTTGCTCCCCGCATTGTCCTCGGGAAAGGGCCCCAATATCGTGGCCATGCCTGCTGAGCGCCTGCCGGTCTACGCGGACAAGGGCGCCTTCGCCGAACTCGATGATTTTTACAAGGATGCCAACAGCAACCTGGGCAGCCTCGCCCCCGCGGCCGTTGAGATGGAGACGGTTAACGGGCACAAGTACGGCATTCCCTCCGGCTTTGTGCCGCTGGCCATGTTCTATAACAAGGCGCTGTTCGCCCAGGCAGGGATCACGTCGCCCCCCGCTACCTGGGATGAGTGGATAGCCACGGCCAAGAAGTTGACCATCGATGCCAACAATGACGGCACGCCCGAACAGTTCGGACTGGGACTGCCGGACCACGCTACGGTAGCCAACGGCGTCTGGCCCTCGCTCCTGTACGGCAACGGCGGCGACATCGTCAAGGACGGCAAAGTTGTCGTGGACTCCCCGGAGAACGCCAAGACCCTGCAAACCTGGGTGGACGCTGTCCGCAACGACAAGATCTCACCCACCGGCCTGGACGGCATAGCCGGCGACAAGCTCTTCAGCAGCGGCAAGGCAGCAATGTACCTGGGTGGTCCGTGGATGTCTTCCATCGCCCAGGAAAACAAGATTGACTACGGCATCGCCGCTGTTCCCGCCGGCCCGAAGGCCCAGGCGGCCTCCGCGATCGGGATCTCCATGGCAGTAACCCAGCAGAAGGATGACTCAAAGGCAGCCGCCGCCGAGAAGTTCTTTTCCTACTTCATGCAGAAAGAGCAGGCAACGGCCTGGTCCCTCGGATCCGGGTGGCCGCCGCTTCGAACGGACATTCCGGCCAGCGCCGTTGCGTCCAACCCAGTGGTCGAGGCCTTGACCAAGCAGGCCGAATTCGGCCGCCCGCTCCTGCCGGGCGTCATCAACAGCTCCGATGTGCTGACGGCGGTGGACAAGCTCACCCAGCGAGCGGTTGCCGGTGAGAACGTCAAGTCCCTGCTGAGCGAAACGCAGGCGTCAGTCCAGAAAGTCCTCGACAGCAAGTAACCGGTCCAGCGAACCGATGTCGCCCAGCCTACGGGCGCGGCACCACGGTGCCGCGCCCCAGCGGAAAGACTCCCATGAGCACCATAATGAACAAAAAGATCCCCCAGCCAGCGAAGTACCGTGCTCCGGCGCCTCTCGGCGGGCGTCGCAACCCGGCGATCGGCCAACTCCGCAAGAATGTGCAGGCCCTGGCGTTCCTCGTACCGGCCCTCCTGGTCCTGGGTGCATTCACTGCCTGGCCAATGGTCTCGGCCCTGCGGCTGTCCTTCACCGATGCCAGCGGCTTCGGCGAAGAAAAATGGATCGGCTTTGAAAACTATGCCCGGATCTTCACCGATCCAGTGATACTCAACGCGCTGGGCAACACTGCGCTGTACGCCGTCATCTTCACGCCCACCGCCGTGGCACTGGCCCTTGGCCTGGCACTGCTCCTGAACGATCCCCGCCTGCCGTTCCGGGGATTCTTCCGGACCGCCCTGTTCCTGCCATTCATCGTGAGCCTGGCTGTGGCAGCCATCGCATGGGCCTACCTGATCGATCCACAGGTTGGATTGTTGAATTACTGGCTGGGTTCAGCCGGCATCCGGATCGGCAATGTCCTCCAGGATCCGGTTCTGGCAATGCCGGCAGTGGCCTTCGTCGCGGTCTGGAAGAGCTTCGGCTTCTATATGGTGATTTTCCTTGCCGGGCTTCAGGAGATCCCCGGATCCCTCTATGAAGCGGCACGTATGGACGGAGCGGGCCCCTGGACCAGATTCCGGCACGTGACCATGCCCATGCTGTCCAACACCACGGCGTTCGTCCTGATCTTCGCCCTGATCGCCGCACTCCAGGCCTTCGACCAGATCTATGTCATGACCGGCGGCGGCCCCTACGGGCACACCGAGACCGTCGTGATGCAGATCTACTCTGCGGGATTCCGCAAACTCGACGTCGGCTTCGCGTCCGCGCTGTCCTACGTATTGCTCGCTGCCACGCTGCTCCTCAGCGTAATCCAGTTCGTTTTCTTTGGGAAACGGGAACGGGAAGGTGACTGATGTCTACAACTCTCCATCCACAGATTCTCCGGGCTGATGCCGGGGCACGGACTGCCGCGCGTTCCCGCCGGCGGTCAGCCATGGGCAGGATTCTGGTGGTGGCACTGCTGGGCCTGGCCAGTGCAGTGATCCTGCTCCCCGTCGCCATTATTGCTTTTACCGCGTTCAAACCAGCCGCAGAGGTAAATGCCTTCCCGCCAACGCTGGTACCCGGGGAGTGGACGTTGGACAACTTTGCCCGGATCTTCCAGGAGCTGCCATTCCTCCGGCTGATCGCCAACAGCTTTATCTTCGCCGGCGGCGTAACCCTGTTTGCCCTCCTGTTTGATTCCCTGGCCGCGTATGCCCTCGCCAGGATCGACTTCACCGGTAAGCGGATCCTGCTGATCACGATCATTGCCAGCCTTATGATCCCGTTCCAGGCCACCCTCGTGCCCGTCTATCAACTGGCAAGCGACCTTGGGTGGGTGAACACCTTCGCAGCGTTGGTCATCCCCCGGGCCGCGGATGCATTCGGGATCTTCTTCCTCCGGCAGTTCTTCCTGTCCCTTCCCCGGGACCTGGACAACGCAGCCCGTATCGACGGCGCTTCAGAATGGCGCGTTTACGGCAACATCGTCCTGCCCAACGCCATGCCGGCCATCCTGACACTCGGCGTGTTCGTGTTCGTCAACAATTGGAACGATCTTCTCTGGCCGCTGATTTTTACGACGGACAAGGAAATGGGAACCCTCACCTCAGGTTTGACCCTCCTGACCGGCCCCGGCGGGATCGTGCCATACGGCGTGATGATGGCGGGCGCCCTGGTTGCCGTCCTGCCCCTCATGGCCGTCTTTATGTTTGTCCAACGCCGCTTCATTGAAAGCGTCGCCACCACCGGATTGAAGTGAGGAAAGATTGAACTGGTATGAAGACGGCCGCCTGCACTTTGGCCTTGGCATTGAAGATACCTTTATCCCCCAGGAGCGTGCGGGCGAGCGGTCACTGGACGAGTACGAGCTGACCCAGCACTACAGGTTCTGGCACCAGGACCTGGGCCTGGCCAAAGAGGCGGGTGGAGAGTTCCTCCGCTGGGGTGTTCCCTGGCACCGGATCAACCCCGAACCGGGCGTCTGGAAGTGGACCTGGCTGGACAAGGTCATGGACCGGTTCAACGAACTGCAGCTTCGGCCGCTGGTGGACCTGATGCATTACGGCACTCCCACTTGGCTGGACAACCAGTTCCTGAACTCAAGCTATCCGGAGCGCGTCGCTGATTACTCAGCGCGGGTGGCTGCCAGATACGCGGACACTGTGGTGGATTACACCCCGGTCAATGAACCGATGATCCACACCCTGTTTTCCGGGAAGTTCGCCCACTGGCCACCGTACCTCTCGGGCGACGACGGGTTGGTTGCCTTGCTGCGGAACCTTTCCAAGGGATTTGTGCTGACCCAGCAGAACATCGCCGAGGTCTTGGGCGACCGCGCGATCTTTACCCATGTTGATGCCGGTTTCCGTTTCGTCAGTGATTCCACGACGGACGAACACGCCGACGAGATCCGGCATTTGAAAGCCCGCTCCTGCCTGGTTGAGGACCTGGTCACCGGCAGGGTGGATGCCAGCCATGAGCTCGCTCCGTGGCTTGCCCGACACGGCATGACCGATCATGACCTGGCTTGGCATCGGGACAACGTGGTACGCCCGGACGTGATGGGGGTGAACTACTACCCTCTGCATTCCACCGAATTGCTTGAAAGCGGCAGGGCGGTGCGGGGTGACATTGCTGATCCGCGTGCGGTCCGGGACGACTGGACTGAGGGACTGGCCGAGGTCCTGACCACCTACGGGCAGCGCTACGGAGCACCGGTTGCACTGACCGAAACCTGCCTCACGGGACCCTACGACAGGCGCATCAAATGGCTCGACGCCTCCGTGGCATGCGTCCAGGAACTCCGCGCGGCAGGCCAGAACATTGTCGGCTACACCTGGTGGCCCGTCACCGACATGTACGAATGGACCTACCGCTACGGCACCGAACCCCTGGAAAACTACCGCCTCACCATGGGCCTCTGGGACCTCGTCCCCGACGAGACCGGCACTTTGCACCGCGTCAAAAACCCCGTCGCAGACCAGTTCCAGTTGCACGCAACCGCAGCCGTGGCCGCCCCTGCACCTGACATCACAGAAGAATCCGCATTCGCCTCCGAACAGGAAAGAAGCCCGTGGCCACAGCACGCCTGACCCTCGACCCCCGGCGCACCATCGGCGCCATCAACCGCAGAATGTTCGGTTCCTTCGTTGAACACCTCGGCCGCTGCGTCTACGACGGCATCTACGAACCGGGCCACGAACTCGCCGACTCCGCAGGCTTCCGCAACGACGTCAAGGAACTGGTCAAGGAACTGGGCGTCTCCGCGATTCGCTACCCCGGCGGGAACTTCGTCTCCGGATTCAAATGGGAAGACAGCATCGGCCCGGCCGAACACCGGCCGAAACGCGTGGACCTCGCCTGGCATTCCACTGAAACCAACGAAGTCGGACTCCACGAATTCGCAGGCTGGCTGGAGGAAGTCGGCAGCGAACTCATGCTCGCCATCAACCTCGGAACACGCGGCACCGAAGAGGCCCTGGACCTCCTCGAATACTGCAACCTCCCGTTCGGCACTGCCCTGGCCGCCGAACGGGCATCGAACGGACGGGACAAACCGTTCAACGTCAAAATGTGGTGCCTGGGCAACGAAATGGACGGACCCTGGCAGATCGGCCATCGCAGCGCTGACGACTATGGCAAGCTTGCCTCCCAAACGGCGAAAGCCATGCGCCAGCTTGACCCCTCCATCGAGCTGGTAGCCTGCGGCTCCTCAAGCGCCAACATGCCCACATTCGGTGAATGGGAACGCGTGGTGCTCGGCCACACCTACGAGGACGTCGACTACATCTCCTGCCACGCCTACTACGAAATCCAAGACGGCGACCTCGGCAGCTTCCTGGCATCGGCAGCCAACATGGACCGATTCATCGATTCCGTCACGGCAACCGCCGACCACATCAAAGCAGTCCAGGGCAGCAACAAGACACTGAACATATCCTTCGACGAGTGGAACGTCTGGTACAACGAACGCTTCGAAAAGATCGACAAGATCGCCGGAATCGACAACTGGCCAGTCGCCCCGCGCCTGCTCGAAGACACCTACACCGTAGCTGACGCCGTCGTCGTCGGGAACCTGCTGATCTCGCTGCTCAACCACGCGGACAGGGTCACCTCGGCCTCCCTGGCACAGCTCGTCAACGTCATCGCACCCATCATGACAGAACCCGGCGGACCTGCCTGGAAACAGACCACGTTCTTCCCGTTCGCGCTGACCTCACACAATGCCTACGGAGTCGCCCTGGACACCGGCCTCGAAAGCGACACCTACGACACCATCACCCACGGCACGGTCCGGACGGTCGACGCGGCGGCCAGCTACAACCCCGAGGACGGGACGGCATCGGTGTTCCTCGTCAACCGCAGCACAGACCAGCCCGCCACCATCACCATCGACACCGGACACCTAGGCCATGTCCGAATCGTGGACGCCCAGACCCTCACCGACCCCGACGTGTACGCCAGCAACACGCTGAGCCGTCCCGACCGGGTCGGACTGCAACCCCTGAACTCCATCGAGGAGCAGGAGGGCTTGGTCACGGTCACGTTGCCCCCGGTCGCTTGGGCGGCAGTGCTCCTGGAAACAACAGCCCGCCCGTAAATCGGCGCATCGCCGGAACTGCGACGCCGCGCTCACACGCATGCCGATATCAGTCCGCGCACGCGTTCCGCAGCAACACACATGGGAGAAGGAATGCAAGACGTCTCGTTAAATACAGCCATGCCCAGGACCAGTGCCGGGTGGGCAACACCCCGCGCCGTGGTCGCCGGCCTGTTATTGGTCATGGCAATGATCACCACCCAATTCACCGCCGCGCCCCAGGCCTCCGCCGTCACCACTGGGAACGGGGCACTCGTCTACTCACCCCCGGCGGGATCGTCCTTCAACCCCGAGGGCGGCCGAGCCGCAGGCACCACCTACCCAAAGGTGATCACCCTTAAGAACAACGGCACCGCCAACGGCACCCTCCTGTCAACTTTCGACAAGCTGGTCCTCACCAACGGCGTACAGACCTACCCCATCCACCGGAGCACCGACAACGGTGCAACCTGGACGAAGATCTCGGACATCAACCCCAGCCTCGACTTCCCGTTGCTGAACAGGACCGCCCAGCCCTTCCTCTTCGAACTGCCCCAACAGGTCGGAAACCTTCCCGCCGGGACAGTCCTGCTGACCGGCATGATCATGCCCCAGGACAGGTCCAGCAGCCGGCTTGTGGTCTACAAGAGCCTGGACAAGGGCCTCACCTGGTCCCTCCAAAGCACCATCGACTCCGGCGGACCTGCCGTCTATGATCCGACCCCGACGTCGACCACCAGTACGGTGTGGGAACCCTCCCTGGCCATCGACGGCCTCGGCGGCCTGGTCGCCTACTTCTCCGATGAGCGGCAGAAAGCCAATGGTGTGCTCCAAGCGGTTTCCTACCGCCGCTCCACCGACGGCGGCCTCACCTGGGGCGCGCTGGCGAACGTCTCAGCTCCGCCGAACAACAGCGACCGGCCCGGGATGATCACCGTGACCAAAATGCAAGACGGTCGGTATCTGGCTACATTCGAGGTGGTCAACCGGCCAAGCCAGACCCAAAACACCGCTCCCGTCTACTTCAAGACCTCTCCCGACGGATTGAACTGGTCCCCCGAATCCAGCATCGGAACCAAGGTAGCCCTCCAGGACGGTCGGGGAATCGGCTCATCTCCGTTCGTCAAGTGGGTTCCCACAGGCGGGCCCAAGGGAATGGTCATCATCGCTTCCAAATGGTCCCTGGATGCAACAGGAGCGACTGACGGCGGCCAGAACTTCTATGTGAACTACAACCTTGGAGAGGGCCCCTGGGAACGGCTTCCCTTCGCCGTCACCTATGACGCCACCGACACCCAAGGCGGCACGTTCTCGGGCTTCGCCCAGGGTTTCGACACCAGCGTAGACGGACGCACCCTGTACCACGCCACCAATGTGGAGAACCCGAGCACAACCTACAATGACGTACGCGTGGGTTCTATACCCCTGGACGCACAGCAGTATGAAGCCGAACGGGCAGTCCGCCAGGACGCCACACTCGTCACCGACCCCGACGCATCGAACGGCGCGAAAGTCGGCAACATCAACAACGCCGACAGTTCCGTCACATTCACGGTCAGGGCTCCCGCTGCGGGAAGTTACACCCTCAACGTCCGCTACGCCAACGGCACAGGAGCCAACAGCTCCCACTCAGTCAAGGTCAACGGAGCCACCGCCACCACGCTTAACTATCCGGCAACCGTCGACTGGGGCCGGTACGGCTGGGCACAAATGACCGCCACACTCGCGGCAGGAGCCAACACGATCTCCTTTACCAAGGCCAGCTCGTACGCTGAACTCGATGTGCTCCAGGTGTACCAGCCCGCGACCCCCTTGGACCCGCAGTTCAGGGTGGTCAACCGCAACAGCGGGAAATTCCTGGAGATCGCGGGGGCCGCTACCGCCAACGGTGCAGGAGCCAGTCAGTGGGGCGACACAGGAAGCCCCACACAGCTGTGGAACATCCACCAGGTCACCGGAGGACTCCAACTTCTCAACAACAACAGTGGAAAGCTCCTGGAAATACCATCTGCAGCAACAGCGGATGGAGTCCAGGCATCGCAATGGGGGCCCACGGGCAACGCCACTCAAGTCTGGTCACCGACTGTCAGCGGTGGCTGGTGGAAGCTGGCCAACGCCAACAGCGGAAAACTGCTTGAGATAGCTGCCGGTTCAGTAGCCGACGGCGCCGTCGCCCAGCAGTATACCGCCAACGGCTTCACCTGCCAGGAATGGAAGCTGGTACGCGAAGGCATCCAATAGCGGCAAACGAAAAGGAACCTGTCCGGAACCACCGGGCAGGTTCCTTTGCCCTTTGGCAACTGCCTCCCCGCGGCGCGGATTGGCGGGAACCAACGCGCCCCCGCTCACAGAACAGAGACCCCAACGGCACACGCAGGATAAGAGGAAGGGAGCATAGGCGGTAAACAATTCTGACGCTTCCCCGATCCGCCGCTAAGGCAGCCTCAATCTCCACGAAGCAGCCATCACGTGAGGCACCGCGTCGTACAGCGAGCTCTCCAGCCAGGGAGGCGTCAGCATCTCCTCCAACCTCGTCATTGAGGCAGCCGACGCCACCCAGGGTATCCGTTCCCGATCCAACTGGTCGGCTACTACCTCTGGCTCGAAGCCGACAAGGCAGGGTGGAAACTGGACGAAAGCCGTGTTCGGCATAAAATCGCTGCCGCTCAAGGACGAAACACCTTAGTGGTCGTCGAGTCATCCCTGTCGGACATCTCGGACAGAGACCGCGAGTCCTGGACGCCATGGCCGCGCAGGAAGGCCCCTCTGCCGCCGGTCAGATCGGCGCCATCCTCAACGCACGAAGCCCAACGTCGTTATCCAAATACCGGAACCGGCTCCTCGCAGCGGGCCTGATCGAGTCCGCCGGCTACGGCCAGTGGACTTCGCAAGCCATGGACTCTCGTTTTGCCACTTCGAGGCGTCTCCGAACCGCAGGTGAACGCACGGCTACCTTCTGACGAGGTGGGTCGCAATCGTCCCCGCACTGTCCCGCAGTGTGATGTCGCCGGCTGCCACACCCACGACGAGATTGAAGGCCTCGTGAGTGCTGAAGTCATGCCGGTAGCCGTTGATCCAGAGCATCAGAACCATCAGCGTCCAGGCCGTGCGTTTATTACCGTCGATCAGGGGGTGAAACCGCGCCACCGACTCCATGACGGCCGCTGCCTTCGACGCTAACTGCGGTTAGGCTTCCACCCCCATCACATTGGTCGCAGGCCTCGCCTGTGCCGAGGCCAGAAGGCCGATATCACGGACATGGAATCCAACTGGTCAACGACCTGCAAAGCGTCCTCAATCTCGAGGTACTCGGTCACGCATCCTCAAGGCGCGTCAAAAGCTCGGCATCATGGCTCAACACGAAATCCAGACCCTCGCCGATATCATGGGTCCGACGGTGACGCTGCAGGACCAGCTCTGCACCCTGGAGCAACAACGCAGACTTCGATGTATGTTCCTCGGCAGCCAGCTGGTCCAAACGCCGATCAAGATCTTCGGGAACACGCAGATTCATATCCACCACCCGCGGGTCGTCCCGGAAGGGGCGACCCCGGCGACCAGTAGAAGACGGCAGCAACGGCTGAATAAGGGCCCACTGCCCATCAGTCAAAACATAGAAATACGAGACACCCGTCAAGAATTCCGGACAACCGCCTCAGGGCTTGGGAGACACGCGCTAGCGGCGTTCGAAGGTTCCCGTCAACCTCGCCCGGCCCAAGGTGTGGGTGGAGAGCGCGGATTGCAGCGCGGCCGGGGCGTCATCAGTGCGAAGGTCCAGCCGCTCAACATCCACCGCATGGACCACCACCAAATACCGGTGCTGACCGTGCCCGGGAGGCGGGGCAGCTCCCACGAAACCGGCAAATCCGGCATCGTTCTTCAACTGCACTGCACCAGACGGTAACCGGGAGTTGTCCCGGGAACCTGCACCGGCCGGGAGGGATGTGACGTCTGCCGGGATGTTCACCACAACCCAATGCCAGTAGCCCGCGCCTGGGGCATCGGGGTCGAAGACGGTGACTGCGTAGCTCCTGGTTCCCTCGGGCGCGCCCGACCAGGTGAGCTCGGGCGATTCATCCCGGCCGCCGGCTCGCAGGACAGCGCTGCGTTGGGCTTCCGGAAGAACCTGGCCATCCTCGAAGGATTCGCTGATGACTTCGAAGGATTCGATCCCGGATATTGGTGCAAATGGATCATGCGTTTTCATGGCTGCCTTTCAGTTGCTGTCAAGCTCCGCACCCGTCAGTCCGACGGCAGGAGCGTCATCTGCGGCGGTTTCAATGCAGTTGAGTTCGGCACGCGTGGGCGGATTAGCGCCAGCGCGTGAGACGGTCACGCCCGTAGCCCTGGCCGCGTGCATGAGGAACTGGTAAGGCGGCCCACTCTATCTCGTCTGTCACTGGGACAGCCTATCTAAGGGGTGGAATTTTGGCTTGCTGGCACAGAATTCGGACTGTCACAGGGTCAGAGGCTTAAAAACACCCTGACCTGCGGAAACACCGTGCCCGAGGTGGGACTAGAACGCGATTCCAGGCCCTGAAGGCACAGGGAAGGCGCGAGAACATACGGAATCCTGGGCAGTCCGAAGGCTCTACAGCCCCGTCCGAGACGGAAAGTGTGGACATTGTCCACACCCCTTTCTGGCATCCTCGAGGGACGGGACCCCCGGTACAAACCTGCTGGAACACGAGGCAGGGGCGCAAGTGGATGTAGGCCCTCGCCCTGCCCAACACCACGGACGCCCCGCCCCATGTCCTTCCACAAGCTTTCGCTCGACCCGACGGAGCCGAATCCATGCTTGAGAGGAGCCCTTGGAGGAGTGCCTGTTCTGTGGAACGGCCGGCGTCTTCTGCTGGCCGTTCCACAGGTTTTTCGTAATCGCTGGCGTTATCCCTTGGGCGTGACCTGTAGGCGGTCGAAAGAGACCTGCTCGCCGTCCTTGTTCAGGACCACGATGTCATCGCGGCCGTTCTGGACGTCGGCGGGCAGGATGAATTCCACCGTGTTGTCGGTGGTGGGAAAGATCCAGCCGAGCCGGTAGCTGTGTTTGTTGAGGTAGACGTAGTACCACTGCCCGTAATCGAGTCCCTTGAGGACCACCTTCTGGCCGTTCCGGTACTCGTCCAATGTCCCCAGATCGGACGGCGGGGTCTTTTCGTCGAAGTCCTGCACCGTCAGGGCTGGCACGGTGTCGGGCTGCGCGGGCTGGAGATCGAGCTGGATGCCGGCGCCGGTCACTGACTCCGTGACTCGCTTTGAGCCGTTGTCCGCGGCAGCCTCGAAGCTGACGGGTGCCAGCTTCCCCGCGGCGATATCTGCGGCGGTGAGCACGTGGTCGCGGTTGGCGGTCACGCTGCTGCCGGCGGCGAGGAGGGGTTCGCTGATGCCTGCGTCTGGGGCGGCGATTCCTGTCAGGGCTACGTTGCCTGCGTTACCCAGCATGTAGGTGTAGGTGACCATGTCGCCCACGGAGGCGTACCGGTCACCGTCTTTGTCCTTCCATTCCGCGGAAATGGTGCCTTCGAGCCTGGCGTCGCGGATCTTCAGGTCCACCTCTCCGCCGTTGACGGCGTAGGTCCGGGTGGTCTGGCCCGCGGCGCTGACCTCCCAGGAGGTGTCCGGGACGAAGAAGCCTTGTGCTGCTTCCTCGGCTGTGACGGTGTGCCGGGGCGTGGCGCAGGTGTAGGACTGGCCAGCGGGCAAGAGGCTGTACCGGCAGTTTCCGGGGCCGTCCGGCACAAAGGGGCTGAAGTTGCCCACGGTGGGCACCAACTTCTCCAACAGGGGGCTGGTGTTGGTGACATCGAACTTGTAGGGGAAGGCTTCCCCCGCGCTGTACGGCTGCGCGGCCAGGTCCCGGCCGGCGTCGTTGCGGTTGCCCGTGATGGTGGCGGCGACCAGGCCGTCGCGCAGCGCCACGGCGGCGCCGGTGAAGGAGACCGTCTTGGTGAGCGACGGCGTGGCGCTGGCCGTGATGCTGAAGGTTGCCTGGGGCAGGAAGTAGCCGCGCGCCACGTCCTCGGTTGTCACCGTGTGC
The DNA here is from genome assembly GCF_059091705.1 of Arthrobacter sp. Ha26. NCBI lineage: Bacteria > Bacillati > Actinomycetota > Actinomycetes > Micrococcales > Micrococcaceae > Arthrobacter > Arthrobacter sp. Ha26. Next base: position 245,663 of record NZ_JBNHGX010000003.1, on the reverse strand, counting down.
CTGGCCGTGGTACAGGTGTAGGAGGCGCCGGCGGCCAGGTTGTTGTACCGGCAGTTGGGGGCCGACGGCGGCAGGAACCCGGTGTCGAAAGTACCGGCAAGGGGCACGGAGTTGGCGGTGACGTTGGCCGTGCTCTTAACGTTGAAGGTGTAGCTGAGCACGTCGCCAACCTGGTACGGGCTGGCCGCGACGTCACGGTCGGGTACGGAACCGGTGATGGTGAGGCCCACCTGCGGCGCCACCGGGACGGTGGCTGTGAAGGTGGCCTGCGAAACCCGGCCATCCGCCGTCGTAAATGCCGCGTTGAGGTTCTGCGGGCCGCTGGCCGTGGCCGGCGCGGTGAGGTCAACGTTCACGGTGGCGGAGGCGCCGGGTGCAACATCGGGCACGGGCACCGTGGTGGCGGACCATCCGCTGGGAGTGTAGACAGTGGCGGTGGCGCCGGACAGCGTCGCGGCTTCCTGGTTGGTGACGGTGACTTCCACCCGCTTGGTGGCCCCGGGTGCGGTGGTGACCGCGGGAACGGTCAGCGGCGCGCAGGCGTAGTTCAGCCACGCGTCGTCGAACGCGGCGAAGGGCATGTTGTCCGTGTAGTTGCCTTCGTACAGGACGCCGAACCGGCCGTCGTCGAGCCGGGTCACCGTGGAATAGGCGGAGAAGCCGGAGCGGATGGTGCGCACGCCCGGCCAGGTGGCGCCGTCGTCGCAGGACACCCGGGCTGAGACGTTCTCGCGCGCGGTCTTGGAGTTGGCGTTGGTGAAGATCAGTTTCTTTGCGTCGGCCGAGCCCTGCGGGGCGTGGGGGAACATTCGGGCAATGGAACCGTTATTGGCAGGGTCCGGCAGTTCGGTGTCCTGTGTGACCGGCCCGTAGGTGGCGCCGCCGTCGGTGGAGATCGCCACCTTCCGGTAGCCCTGGTTGGCGTTGTCCCGGGAGTTGAGCAGGACCCGCCCGTCGGAGAGTTCCACAGTCTTGTTCTCGTCCATCCGGTCGCCCACGTTGGCGCCCTTGTGCCAGGTGGCGCCGTGGTCGTCGGAGTAGACGCTGTAGGCCTGGATGCGGTTGGTGCCATCGACCTGGCGGACATCGCCGGCGTACTGCTGGATCAGGCGACCCTTGTAGGGACCGTATTTGAGCTGGATGCCTTCACCGGAGGAGGCGAAGTTGGACCGGACGTCACCTGCCCGGGGACTGGTCTTGCTGGTGCCCGGCTTGGTTACCTCGGTAATCAGGCGGGGCGCGCTCCAGGTGGCCCCGCCGTCGGATGATTCAATGACGGCGGAGGAAATGACGTTCCTGTCGGCATCGTCATTGCCGAACTGGCTGCCGCCGAAGCCCTGGTCCTTGGAGTAGACGAAGAAGGCGAAGACCTTCCCGGTCTCGGCGTCGTGGATGTAGGACGGATCGCTGTAACCATACTTCGGGCCGGTGGCATCGGCCACGTGCCCGGCGGCGATGACCTGCACGGGTCCCCAGGTCCGGCCGCCATCGGTGCTGCGGCGCTGCACGATCGAGTTGGGGTTGGGGGCGTCGGCCGCGCTGCCGGGCCTGCCGTCCCACGCGGCGAGGACCACGCCATTGCCCAGGTATGCCAGGGCGGGGATGCGGTAGAAGAAGTTGCTGGCGGTCCTGTCTGCTGCCAGGTTGGTCTCCTGGAAACTGCCCGGCGGAGCGGTGGGGCTCGTGGACGGGATCGGTGCCGCTTGCGCCGGCAGCCCGCTTCCCGCCAGCAGGGCCAGGGCGAGGACGCCTGTACCCGCGGCCTGCCCCACTGATTGTTTCCTGGTTCTCTTGATGCTGATTCGCAAACCCATGCCCTTCTGGACGCCGCGATGCGGCTCAAATGGAGGTGATGACGCCGTCGCGGCTGTCTGCTCTGTGATTCTTGCTACATACGACGTCCTATGACCATAGGGCACACTACTCAGGAAAGCTAGACTTAGATGTGACGTCCTACCTACCGCCCCGCTTCCCCCCTGCCCGCCCCACTGTTGAGCATGTCCTGGCCACTCGCGGCCGCCGAGGATACCGGCAATACCGCATTCCGGCGCTCGCCGTCACCGCGAAGGGGACTCTCCTTGCCGCGTATGACGGCAGGCCCAACCTTGACGACCTGCCAAGCCCGATCGACCTGCTGGTCAGGCGCAGCACGGACAACGGAGCCACCTGGGACGGCCAGGATGTGGTGCGGCGCGGGACCGGCCTGGAGGGCTTTGGTGATCCCAGCCTGCTGGTGGATGCCGAAACGGGCCGCATTTTCCTGTTTCATGCCGCCGGAACCCGCGCCGGGTTCTTCGAATCGACCACGGGAATGGACGCTGAGGACGAGTTCGTCCAGCACTGCGACCTCAGCTGGTCTGATGACGACGGCCTGACCTGGCAACACCGGCGCCTCACCTCGGAGCTGAAGGGCAGCACGCCTGCAGGACGGGATATCACCGGGATGTTCGCCGCCGCCGGGCAGGGGATCCAGATCCACACCGGCCCGTTCCGGGGCCGCCTGGTCCAGCAGTTCGTGCTGCTATGCGGAGGCACCATCATGGCCGCCTCGGCGTACAGCGACAACCACGGGGACAGCTGGAGGTTCGGGGAGCTCATCGGCGCCGAGACCCATGGCGCCGCACCGAACGAGAACAAGGTGGCGGCCCTGGCCGACGGGAGCCTGCTTATGCACAGCCGGGCGACGCCGCGCCGATTGGCGGCGACGTCGAGCGACGGCGGCCAGAGCTGGAGCGCTTTGGTTCCCGTTGAGGACCTTCCGGACCCGAGTGACAATGGATCGCTCACCCGCTTTGACGGGTTGCCGGCGGTGAGTGGCCTCGCCACGCCGTCCACGGACGGGTGGCTGTTGGCCACCAACAACCAGGACCCCGCCCTCCGGCGGAACACCGTCCTCAGCCTCTCCACCGACAACGGCAAGACCTGGCGCGCCGGGCTGGTCCTGTGCGCGGGCAGTTCCGCCTACTCCACAGCCACCCGATTACCGGACGGCAGCATCGGCGTCCTGTACGAGCGCCAGGGATACCGGGAAATCGTGTTTGCCTCGGTTCCGCCGGCGCAGCTGACGGAACAGCCTGGCGCAGCACCCGGACAGGCAGACACAGAGCAGGAGCGCGGCCTCACGTTCGACATGGAACTCCGCTCCGTCACGCCGGGCCTGCCGTCCGAATGGCAGAACGTGTGCGAATTCCATGTCATGACGCCCGAGGGTGGTGACTGGGGCCCGGCGTCCAAGGAGATCGGCCAGGCCTACTCAGCCGGACAGGCCCAGGTTTTGGGCACCCGCGAGGCGCAGGACCTAAACTACGGTCCCATCGTGCCAGGCTACAAGTCAGGCGACATCCTGGCGTTCACCGGCAGGGCAAGGAACGACGGCGGCACAACAGTCACGCAGGTCCGGCTCGGCGGGCCAGGGGCAGGGGCTTTTCCCGCCACCGATCTGCCGCCGGGTGGGGAGGCGCTCTACTTCACCCCCTCGTACACGGTCACGGCCGCGGACGTGGAGCGTGGGGGCATCCTGGAACTCGCCTATTCGGTGGAGGGGCAGTGCACCGGTTCCTTGGTGAGGATGTCGCGGATCTTCCGGTTCGAGATGGCCAACGGCGGCGTCACCGTAGTTGATTCCCCTCCAGCAGGGCGCACATCTGCCTGAGGCGGTCCACCCTTTGGCTGGCTGTAAGCCCTGTGGGCGGCAGGCCGATCTTGAAACCGAGCACCGGCACGGGGCCGGCGGAGGCGAGGCAGCGCGCCATGTGGCCGTGGTCCAGGAGCGAGGTGGCCGGGGCGCCGTCCACCTCCACCGGCGGGAGGTGCGCGTCAATCCAGGGGTAGCCGAACTCCGTCTCCTCCGGTGAACACCCCGAGAACATGACGCCGGCCAGGACTCCGGCGGCACGGGCCTGGGCGATGTGCTCTTCAGCGGTGCGGGCGTTCCGGGTTTCGATGACGGAGCGGGCCCAGTTCACGACGAGCCCAACCCGCCGGCCCGCATCCGCATGAAGGGACTGAAGCGTCTCCACCTCTTCGGCGAAGGTGAGGAACCCTTTTTCCGGCCTGCTGCCGGCCCGGGGCGCGTCGCAATGCTCAACCAGCACCCTGGTGGAACCCCAGTCCCAGTCCAAAACCTCTTTGAGGGACTCCCTGAACATCGGCGCGGACGCCCCGGGATGCGGAGCTGAGTGCAGCTCCACGGCCTCCACTGCATGCCCCTCATCCTCGAGTTGCACCACAAATTTCCGGAGTCCGGCGGTAAATTCGAGGGCTTCCCGTCTGCCTGCCGTGTCCGGGGAGGCCAAGCCGAACGCTGGCGACGCAGCTAGCCGCTGCATGGTGCCCGGGATAGAGGTCACCACCGCGGACCAGCCCCGCGGCGCACCCTCCGGCCAATCTCCACCGCCATAGGGACCGTAGGGAAGTTCCAACCCCCTGATCGAGGGAAGGGCTCCAAGGCCTTGGTAGAACTGTTCCCGCAGTTCACTTGGCTCCGCGGCATAGGCACCGACGATCAAAGACATTGGAACTCCATTCGAAGAAGAGGTGCTTGGCAGATGCATGCCACCTCCGGCGTTTTAGTCCACTTGACGCTCGCTGTGATGGCACTTACAGTTTTCATTACGAGCTAGGACATCCTACATCCGATAAACATCTTCTGAATGGTGAGGCATATGAACAACATCAAGAACCTGCCGCTGGTCAATGACGCCAGCCGCCGGAACTTCCTGAAGCTCGGCGGGGCCATGGGCCTTGCTGCAGCCTTCGCCAGCTCCCTGTCCGCCTGTGGGGGACCCGCGGCGACCACCAGCGGCGCCACCTCGAACACCTCCCCGATCAACAAGGACCTCACCATCGAGGCCGGCATTTCCTACGCCCTGTCCACCGGTTTCGACCCGATCTCGTCCTCCGGCGCGACGCCGATGGCAGCAAACCTGCACATCTTCGAAGGCCTGATCGAGCTTCACCCGGCAACCCGTGAGCCGTACAACGCGCTGGCCGCCGCCGATCCCAAGATGGTCAACGAGACCACCTACCAGGTGGCCATCCGCGATGGCGCGGTCTTCCACGACGGCACTCCGGTGACCGCTGAAGACGTGGTGTTCTCCTTTACCCGCGTGATGGATCCGGCCAACAAGTCGCTGTTCTCGCAGTTCATCCCGTTCATCAAGGACGTCAAGGCGCTCGATGCCAAGACGGTCGAGTTCAGCCTCAAGTACGCGTTCCCCGGTTTCGGGCCGCGGATCTCCGTGGTGAAGGTCGTTCCCAAGGCGCTCACCAACTTCCCCGCAGGTTCCGAGCAGTTGAAGTCCTTTGACGCCAAGCCGGTGGGTACCGGACCCTACAAGCTCATTTCTGCCGTCAAGGATGACAAGATCGTCTTCGAGGCCAACGAGGCCTACAACGGCCCCATGCCAGCCCTGGCCGAGGGCATGACCTGGCTGCTCCTCTCCGATGCTGCTGCCCGCGTCACTGCCATGCAGTCCGGCCGGGTCCAGGCCATCGAGGATGTCCCCTACCTGGACATGGAAGGCCTGAAGTCCAAAGCGACGGTTGAGTCTGTCCAGTCCTTCGGGCTGCTGTTCCTGATGTTCAACTGCTCCGCAGCGCCGTTCAACAACAAGCTGGTCCGCCAGGCGCTGCACTACGGCCTGGACAAGGAGTCCATTATCAAGAAGGCCCTGTTCGGCAACGCCAAGCCGGCCAGCTCCTACTTCCAGGAAGGGCACCCGGACTACGTCAAGGCCAAGAACGTCTACGGCTATGACGCGAAGAAGGCCGAGGAACTGCTCAAGGAGGCCGGCGTGACCAGCCTCGAGTTCGAGCTGCTCACCACGGACACCGCGTGGGTCAAGGACGTGGCACCGCTGATGCTTGAGTCCTGGAACAAGATCCCGGGCGTGAAGGTGACCCTGAAGAACCTGCAGTCCGGGGCCCTGTACACGGACCGCGTTGCCAAGGGTGACTACACCGTAGTCGCCGCGCCGGGCGACCCGTCGGTGTTCGGCAACGATGCGGACCTGCTGCTGAGCTGGTTCTACGCCGGTGACACCTGGATGAAGAACCGCGCCTTCTGGGGCGATGCCCCTGAACGCGCCCAGCTCGTGGATCTGATGTCCAAGGCCGGCCAGGCCTCCAAGGATGAGGCCAAGAAACTGACCGGCGAGATCGTGGACCTGGTCTCGGAAGAGGTCCCGTTGTACCCGCTGTTCCACCGCCAGCTTCCCAGCGCCTGGGATGCAAAGAAGCTCAGCGGCTTCAAGCCCCTGCCCACCACCGGAGTTTCCTTCGTTGGTGTGGGCCGTACCGCCTAATCCAGTCCGGAGAATACATTGACCACCATATTGCGCCTGCTGGGCCGAAGGCTCGCGGCCCTGCCGCTGATGATCCTGGGCATCACACTGCTGGTGTTCCTCGTCCTGCAGGCCGCCCCCGGCGACCAGGCGAGCAGCGCCCTGGGCGAAGGGGCAAGCGAGGAAGCCAAAGAGCAGTACCGCCAGGCCAACGGCCTGAACGATCCGCTGCTGCTCCAGTACGTCCGCTTCCTCGGCAGGCTCCTGCAGTTCGACCTGGGTGTCACCACTCCCCCTGCGAAGTCCGTGGCCAGCATGATCGGTTCGGCTTTTCCGCTCACGCTGCAGCTGACGTTCCTGGGCGTGATCATCGCCGTGGTGGTCTCCCTGCTCTTTGGCATCATGGGCGCCCTGTACCGGGACAAGTGGCAGGACCAGCTGGTCCGTGTATTCTCCATCGCCGCGGTGGCGACGCCGTCGTTCTGGCTGGGCATCCTGCTGATCCAGTGGTTCGCCCTGGGCTCTAATCCGCTATTCCCCTCGGGAGGCATCGCCACTCCCGAGTCCGGCTTCGGCGGCTGGCTCAACTCGATGGCGCTGCCCGCCCTTGCCCTTGGCATCCCGGTCTCAGCCTCCCTCATCCGGGTGGTCCGCACCTCCATGGTGGAGGAGCTGGACCGGGACTACGTCCGAACTGCCATCGGCAACGGCGTCCCCTACCGCGAAGTGGTCTCCAAGAACGTGCTCCGCAACGCCCTGGTCACCCCGGTGACCGTGCTGGGACTGCGCATCGGCTACCTGCTCGGCGGCGCCGTCGTCATTGAAATGATCTTTGCCCTGCCCGGAATGGGCCAGTTGATCCTCAACGGCATCACCAACCTGGACGTCAACCTGGTGCAGGGCGTGGTCCTGACCATCTCCGTGACCTTTGTCCTGGTGAATATCGCCGTGGACCTTCTCTACCTGCTCATCAACCCCCGAATCAGGACCGTGTGACCATGCGCAGCAAACTCGCTGAACGTCTAAGCGCCCCGGGACTCCGCTTCAAGGCCCTGCCCTGGAGCTCCCGTCTGGCCCTCGCCTTCCTCGTGGTGATCGCCGTTGCCGCCATCTTCGCTCCGGTCCTGGCACCACACGACCCGCTCGAAACGTTTATTCCCGCAACGCCCCCGGGGACCGAGCACTTCTTCGGCACCGACAGGCTGGGCAGGGATATTTTCTCCCGCCTGCTCTACGGATCGCAGTCCTCCCTCCTGATCGGCCTCGGGGCGGTCGGTCTGGCCGTGCTGGTGGGCGCATTCCTGGGTTCGCTGTCAGCGACATCGAGCAAAGCCGTCAATGAACTGATCATGAGGATCATGGACATCCTGATGGCCTTCCCCGGGATCGCGCTGGCGGCCGTCCTGCTGGCGGCCTTCGGCAACTCGTTACCCACCATCATCATTGCCATTGCCATCATCTACACCCCGCAGCTGGCACGGGTGGTCCGCGCCAACGTCCTGGCCCAATACGGTGAAGACTACGTCCGGGCAGAGCGCGTCATCGGCGCCGGCCGCTTCTACATCCTGACTAAGCACATCGTCCGCAACACCGCAGCCCCGGTCCTGGTGTTCGCCACGGTCATGGTTGCCGATGCCGTCATCCTCGAAGCCTCACTGTCCTTCCTCGGCGCCGGTGTCCAGGACCCGGCACCCTCCTGGGGCAACGTCATCTCCTACGGCCGGAACCTGGTTCTGTCCGGCGGCTGGTGGGCCACCACCTTCGCCGGCCTCACCATCCTGCTCACCGTGCTGGCACTGAACATCCTCGCCGAAGGCCTCACCGACGCCATGGTCAACCCCAAACTGCGAAAGGCACCGGTGGTCCAGGACGATGACGGCGCTGGCGCATCTGTTGCCGGTGCGGCCGTTGCTGCCGTGGATACCGAGGTCGCCACCTCTGTTGCCCAACCATCCGTTATTGAAGAGCACGAGCTCGACGGCGTCCGTACCGCTTCAGGGGGAATCCTCGACGAGGAAAACTACACCAGATCAGCGGTACTTACGGACGTGAAAGTGGCCTCGGCCAACCCGCACCTCCTGCTCGATCGCGAACTGGAACTGCTGGCCGCCGTCGAGGCCACCCGGACTGACCGTTTACCGCAGGTTCCCGCCGATGCCCGAACGGTCCTGGAAGTCAAAAACCTTTCCATCCGGTTCCCCGGCCGCTTTGGTGACACAGCCATCGTGGACAACGTCTCCTTCAGTGTCCGCGAGGGCGAAACCATGGGCCTGGTGGGCGAATCCGGTTGCGGCAAATCCATCACCTCCCTCGCCGTGATGGGCCTGTTGCCCAAGACGGCCCGGATCAGCGGCTCCATCAAGTTCGACGGCAAGGAACTGCTGGACCCCAAAGCCAGCCACAGCGATCCCAAGGCCTACCAAGGTCTCCGCGGTGAACAGATCGCCATGGTCTACCAGGACGCGCTCAGCTCGCTGAACCCGTCCATGAAGATCAAAGACCAAATGAGCCAGCTGACCCGCCGCGGCGGCCGCAAGACCCCTGCCGAGTTGCTGGAAATGGTCAAGCTTGACCCGGTGCGCACCTTGGCCAGCTACCCGCACGAACTCTCCGGCGGCCAGCGCCAGCGCGTCCTTATTGCCATGGCCCTCTCCCGTTCCCCGAAGATCGTGGTGGCCGATGAGCCGACCACCGCCCTGGACGTCACCGTACAGAAACAGGTGGTGGACCTGCTCAACGAGCTCCGTGAACAGCTCGGCTTCGCCATGGTGTTCGTCAGCCACGACCTGGCCCTGGTCGCCTCCCTGGCCCACCGCATCACCGTGATGTACGCCGGCCAGGTTGTCGAATCCGCCCAGGCATCCGAGCTGCTGCAAAACCCCAGGCACGAATACACCCGCGGACTGCTCGGCGCAGTGCTCTCCATCGAAGCCGACGCAGCCCGCCTGCACCAGATCCCCGGCACCGTGCCCTCACCGCAGGACTTCGCCCCCGGTGACCGCTTCGCACCACGTTCCCTCCGCCGGGACGCAGATCCGAACCAGCAACTGGTCCTCACCGCCGTGGGCGGGGATTCGGACCACTACTGGGCCAGCCACCGAAAGGAGGACGCAAAGTGAGTCTGTCCACCGGCAAACCCGTCATTGAACTCAAGGACGTCAAAGTCCACCACCGCGCAAGGACAGGCGGCCTGTTCCGCCCCAACATCGTCAAAGCCGTCAACGGCGTGGACTTCACTATCAGCCGCGGCGAAACCGTGGGCATCGTAGGCGAATCCGGTTGCGGCAAATCAACCCTGGCCTCCGTGCTGGTTGGCCTGCAGGCGCCAACATCCGGCCAGGTCCTCTTCCACGGCAAACCCGCCATCAAAAGGAACGCGGCCATGCGCAAGGAATTCGGCCGGGCCGTCTCGGTGGTATTCCAGGACCCCGCAACAGCACTGAACCCGCGCATGACCATCCAGGACATCCTCACCGACCCCCTCCAAATACACGGAATCGGCAACGCCGCGTCCCGTGCGGCCAAGGTCAAGGAACTCCTCGCCCTGGTGGGCCTGCCTGCCTCCGCGGCCGAAGTCACGCCGTCGCAGGTTTCAGGCGGCCAGCGCCAGCGCGTGGCCATCGCCCGGGCCCTGGCACTTGACCCGGACATCATCGTCGCCGATGAACCAACATCGGCCCTGGACGTCTCGGTCCGGGCGCAGGTCCTGAACCTGCTCTCGGACCTGAAGACCCAGCTGAACCTGGGCATGGTGTTCATCTCCCACGATATCCAGACGGTCCGCTATGTCTCGGACCGGATCTGCGTGATGTACTTCGGCGAAATTGTCGAGGAAGGGCCCGCCGCCCAGGTCTTCGACGACCCCCGGAACGACTACACCAAGAAGCTCCTCGGAGCAGCCCCCAGCCTGCTGCACACCTAGATCCTCAAACTCACCTTTACAACCACCCATTGGAGTTTTTCCGTGTCTTCCCAGTACTCCGGCGTCATCCCGCCCGTCGTCACTCCCCGCCACGCAGACGGCAGCATCGACACCGCCTCTTTGCAGAACCTCATCAAGCACCTGCTCGACGGCGGCGTGTCCGGACTTTTCGTGTTGGGTTCCTCCGCGGAGGTGCCGTACATGACCAACGCTGAACGCGAGCTGGTGGTCAGCACCATCGCCGCGGCCAACGCCGGGGCTGTGCCCCTGATCGTGGGGGCCAACGAGCAGACGACCAACCGCGTCATCGAGGAGGCCAAACGCGTCATCGACCTCGGGGCCGACGCCATCGTGGTGACCTCCATGTACTACGCCATCGGCAACACCGCGGAAACGGAGACGCACTTCCGCAACATCCACGCCGCCGTCGACACCCCGATCTTCGCCTACGACGTTCCCGTCCGGACCCATTTCAAGCTCCCCACAGACCTGCTGGTCCGCCTGGGCCGCGACGGTGTCATCGCCGGCGTCAAGGACTCCTCAGGTGACGACGTCTCCTTCCGCCAACTTCTGCTCGCAGCACGGGAGATCAACAACTTTGACATCTTCACAGGCCACGAAGTAGTAGTCGACGGCGCGCTCCTGGGCGGTGCACAGGGCGTAGTCCCGGGCCTGGGCAACGTCGACCCACGCGGCTACCGCAACCTTGTTGACGCCGCCGCTGCCGGAGACTGGGCCAAAGCCGCGGCCGAACAGGACCGCCTGGCCGACCTCTTCGAGATCGTCTACACCCCCAACGGACGCGTCTCCGGCGGAGCAGCCGGCCTCGGCGCCTTCAAGACCGCCCTGCAGATCATGGGCATCATCGAATCCAACACTATGAGCATCCCGATGCCCGCGCTGAACGAAGAGGAAACCACCGCGATCAAGGTCATCCTCGAACGCAACAGCCTGGTCTAGGGACGGGCGCTGAAGCTAATGCACGCCATTGGTGTTGACCTCGGCGGCACGAAAACTGCCGCCGGGGTCGTCGCAGATATCGGGGAAGTACTCTTCTCCGAAACCATCCCCACCCTCAACCGCCACGGCGGCGATGCCATCCTCAACGCCACCGCCAGCTTGATTACCGGGCTGATGAGGCGCGCTGCTGCTGCCGGCATAACCGTGGAACGGGTCGGTGTCGGTTCGGCCGGTGTCATTGATGCCCTCACAGGTGACGTGGTATCAGCGACTGACGCGATCCTCGGCTGGGCCGGGACGGCTATTACTAGCGGTCTAGCAGACAAGCTGGACCTGCCGCCGTCGTCCGTCCAGGCGGTAAACGACGTCCACGCCCACGCGCTCGGCGAAGCGTGGACAGGTGCGGCCGCCGGGACCGCCAGTTCACTCCTGGTGGCCTTCGGCACAGGCGTCGGCGGAAGCTACGTCCTCGAAGGCCGTCCCGTTTTGGGGCACCGCCACGTGGGCGGACACGTCGGACACTTCGCCTCGCCCTACGCCTACCAGGACGGCCAGCCGTTACCCTGTGTTTGCGGCGGGTCAGGCCATGTTGAAGCCGTAGCCTCCGGACCCGCAATCCCGGAGGCCTACCGCCGGCTGGGCGGGCAGGCACCAGGGCCGGATGCCCGCAGCATCTTTGCACTGGCCGCCGACGGTGACGCCACCGCCATCAGGGCCATCAGCACCGCGGCGGCCGCGGCCGGGCAGGCCGTGGGCGGGCTCGCCAACATCCTGGACCCCGAAGTCGTCGTGCTCTCCGGCGGGCTCTCGGACGCCGGAGCCCCGTGGTGGCGGCCGATGGAACGAGCCTTGCGGGCCGAACTCCTCCCTGCCCTCGCCAACGTTCCAGTGCTGCCTGCCGCGCTGGGTAACGCCGCAGCCATAGCCGGCGCAGCCCGCCTCGTCCTCACCCCAGCAACAGTCTTCCAAAGGAACTGACCATGATCCTGTCCCCCGGCGGCCTTGAATACTTGAAGGGCCGGCTCATCGTGTCCTGCCAGGCCTACCCCGGTGAACCAATGCGCGACCCCCGCACCACAGCCCAAATAGCAGCCTCCGCTGTTATCGGCGGCGCGGCCGCGGTCCGCGTGCAGGGCCTGGCCGACCTCCAGCAAACCCGTGCGGGAGTGGAGGTCCCGGTTATTGGGCTCTGGAAGGACGGGCACGACGGCGTCTTCATCACCCCCACCCTCCGACACGCATTGGCAGTAGCAAACGCCGGCGCCCACATCGTCGCCATCGACGGGACACGGCGGGAACGCCCCGACGGCCTCACGCTCGCGCAAACGGTGGCGGCCATCCACGCGGAATCCCATGCCCTGGTGATGGCCGACTGCGGGTCGCTCGAGGACGCGGCAGCGGCAGCCGACGCCGGCGCAGACCTGATCGGTACAACACTGGCCGGCTACTCCGGCGAACGGCCAAAAACCCCGGGTCCGGACCTTGAACTGCTGGAACAGATAGCGGCAGCGGACTTCGGTGTGCCGCTCATCGCCGAGGGCCGTATCCATACCCCTGCCCAGGCCAGGCAGGCACTGGACGCCGGGGCGTTAGCAGTGGTGGTGGGAACAGCGATTACGCACCCCGCAACCATCACCGGCTGGTTCGCGGACGCCCTGAAATGAGCCCTCACGCTTCCAAGGCCTTTCTGCTGTCCGGCACCATCGTTACCGACGGAGCTGTTCGTGAGGACGCGGTGGTCGTTATTTCCGGGGACCGCATCGCCTACGCAGGTTCCAGGGCAGGTTTCGACAGCCGCACTTTTCCCGGGCTGAAGGAGGTGCCGCTGCCACCCGGGAGCATGCTCCTTCCCGGCCTGGTGGATCTGCACTGCCACGGCGCAGCAGGAGGGGACTTCCCCGGCGGTGACCCCGCATCGGCCCGTGCCGCGGCGGCTTTCCTCCACGCCAACGGCACTACCACCCTCCTGGCGAGTCTGGTGACCGCGGCCCGCGAGGACCTGCTCTATGCCGCGGCGTCCCTGCGTGTCCTCGCGGATGAGGGTCTGATCGCGGGCATCCATGCCGAGGGTCCCTTCCTTTCCCACGCGCGCTGCGGAGCGCAGGACCCGCGGTTCCTTCTCGAACCTGACCTGCAGCTGCTTCGGGACCTCGCGACCAGCTCCGGCGGACACCTGCGCACCATGACCTACGCGCCCGAACTGCCCGGCGCCGCAGCCCTCGTTCAAACGCTGGTGGAGCTCGGAGTCACCCCGTCCCTTGGCCACACCGATGCGGACGCCAGGACAACAGCGGATTCCCTGTCCCGGGCAGCGCACCTGCTGGCCTCAAAACCGTTTGAAAGCGTGGTCCGGCCGACGGTGACCCACTTGTTCAACGGGATGCCCCCGTTGCACCACCGCCAGCCGGGCCCGGTTGCCGCGTGCCTGCGCCTGGCGGCAGCAGGAAAGATCGCTGTCGAACTTGTGGCCGACGGTGTCCACCTCCACCCGGACACCGTCGCGATGGTCTTCGAGGCTGTCGGCAGCAACAACGTCATCCTCGTGACCGACTCAATGGCCGCCACCGGCCTTCCCGACGGCGACTACGATCTTGGCCCTGCAGGGGTGCGCGTCAGCGGCGCCGAAGCGCGGCTGCGGACTGATGGTTCCCTCGCCGGCGGTACGGCGACCCTGCTGGACGTAGTACGCCGGACGATCACATCGGGTGTGGATGCTGCCGACGCCGTGGTGTCTGCCACGGCCGTTCCCGCCGGCATCCTTGGTCTTAAGGACGAGATTGGAAGCCTTCGTGCGGGGCTTCGGGCCGACATCCTGGCTGTCGACGGTGACTTCCGGCCGCTCCGGGTGTTCCGGCAAGGCGTTTCACTACCCCAAGCTGCCGTAAACATGACAGCGGGCCAGGCGCATTCCTCCTAATAACGGGTACGCTCAGAGCCTGTTACCGGGGGCGCCGGTTCCCGGCGCACCCGGTTCAGGCGGTGGGAGCCGCGACCCGCACGGCCACCTGCCCGTCCTGCTCACCCAGGTGTGCCGCGGCAGCTTCATCTGCCACAACAGTGACGTGCGGGTGCAGCTGCAGGACTGAACCCGGGCAATCCGCAGTGACCGGTCCGCTGAGGGCTGCGGACAGGATTTCTGCTTTGTCCGCCCCGTTGACCACCATCAACAGCTGCCGGGCCTCGAGGATGGTTCCCAGACCCTGTGTGATGCAGCGAGCAGGAACATCGTCTATGGAACGGAAGTAGCGTGCGTTGGCCTGGCGGGTGCGTTCTGCCAGGACTTCGACCCGAGTCCTGGAATCAAGTTCCGAGCCGGGCTCGTTAAAGGCGATGTGGCCGTTGTGGCCAATGCCCAGGAGCTGAACATCCACCCCGCCCGCGGCGCGGATGGCCCCGTCATACTGGGCTGCTGCCCGGTGGGGATCTTCGGCTCCCCCGTCAGGAACTGCAACAAGCGCCGGGTCCAGCCCCAGGCGTTCAGTCACCTCACGCCGGACCACTTCGGCATAACTTTGCTGGTGGCCTGCCGGAAGACCCACGTACTCATCAAGGGCAAACGCCCGGACCCTGGACATATCCAGCTGGTGCTCGGCCAGCGCGGCGTACACCGGGAGCGGGGAGCTGCCCGTAGCGACACCCAGAACAGCATCCGGCTTACTACGGATAACCGCGGCAAGAATCCCGGCAGCGACAGCTCCGGTAGCGGAGGCATCAGGGACGACAAAAATTTCCATGACGAAATGGCGCTTTCTCATAAGACTGGTGCTCCACAGATTGCCCGCAAATCATCTGGACGGACGGGACGGGGAGCCTTAACGTGACAACCCGGACAGCGACAAGGAGGTACCCGTTCCCCGTCCGGTAGATGGGCTTGTCAGGCTGACGCGACGTCCTTCAGCTTCTGCCGGATGCCGTCGAAGTGGCGCTGCAGGCGTTCAGAAGCCAGGGCTTTGTCCCTGTTGGCGACTGCATCATAGATGTCCCAGTGCATCTGGACCTGTTCGTCCAGGTTGACCGGACCGGAGCCCAAGGCCTCATGAATCTGGCGGTAAACCTGCCAAAAAACATCCATCAGGTTGATGAGCAAGTCGTTGTTCAGGGGCGCATAAAGGCGGCGGTGGAACTCCGCATCGTGCTGAACCAGGAGCTCACCCTTGCCGGCCGCGTCCTGCATGGCTTCCATGGTGGCCCGCAGATCCGCCAGATGCTCGTCGGTCAAAAGGTCGATGGCCGACCCGACAAGGCCGGATTCCAGAGCCTGCCGCACATCAATCAGCTCCATCGCTTCCTCGCCCTTGTGCCGAAGCGAAAGCCTGCCCCGGAAGGTCAGCCCGGACACCAGGGCGCTGAAATTGTTCGGAGCCACAAACATGCCAAATCCGTGCCGGATCTCAATGACACCCAGAGCCTGCAAAACCTTCAGGGACTCTCGAACAGTATTCCGCCCCACTCCCAGCTCAGTGGACAATTCACTCTCGGTGGGGAGGGCATCGCCGACGTCCAGTCCCCGCTCCAAGATGAGCTCCATGATCCGTGTCTGCAGTGCCTGGGAGCGAATTTGTGCGCTGAACCGGGCCGGCGAAACCGAGGCGGGTGCTACTGTCACGTCATCTCCTTCGACCGCACTCGGGCGGCGGCCTATCATTTAAGCTAATAGTACAGGAGATGGGACGTCCTCTGTCCTATTTCTGTCCGCCTATTTTCCAGATCCTACAGTTCCTGCTGGTCGTTAGGTGGTTCCCCTGCAGGCCAAGAAATGGAGAACCAGTATGCCCAGCATTGACATGCCCCTTGAACAGCTGCACAGATATAAGTCCGCGGCTAACGAGCCTGACGATTTCGATGCGTTTTGGGAGGTAACCCTTGCCGAGGCCCGTGTCATTCCTCTAGCACCTGAGTACACTCCCGTAGAAAATCTCTTGCCACTCATCGACAGCTACGATGTTTCCTTTTCTGGTTACGGCGGAGCCCGCATCCGCGGCTGGCTTCACCTCCCAGCCCACAGGTCCCCCACCCGCACCTTGCCCGCGGTAGTCCAGTACATCGGATACTCCGGCGGCCGCGGCCTGGTTCAGCAGGACACAAAGTGGGCGCAAGCAGGCTACGCCCACTTCATCATGGACACACGCGGCCAAGGCTACGGCGGAATCACCGGAGACACGGCAGACCACCACCCCTCAGCGGGTGACGTCGCATACCCGGGCCTTATGACACGCGGGCTGACCTCGAAAGAGGACTACTATTACCGCAGGCTGTACGTGGATGCGTTCCGCGCAATCGAAGCCGTCCAAAGCTTCCCGCAAGTGGACGTCGACAAAGTCGTCCTTGCCGGAATCAGCCAAGGAGGAGGCTTAGCCCTTGCAGCCGCTGGGCTTGCCGCCGGACAGCTCAACGGAATTCGGGCAGTCCTGGCAGACGTGCCCTTCCTCCAGGACTTCCCCCGCGCAATCACTCTTGCCCAACGTGGCCCCTACCCGGAGATCGCAGCCTTCCTCGCCCGCCACCGCGAACGCCACGAGGACACCATGAAGGTCCTAAATTACTTCGACGGAGTACACCTCGTTCGCAGGGCAGCCGCCCCGGCAATGGTTTCCGTCGCACTGCTCGACGACGTGTGCCCGCCGTCGACCGTCTTCGCGTCCTACAACAGCTACGGAATTAAAAGCTCTGGCCCAACACGCCACGCGCCTGCCAAATCCATCGATATCTACCACTTTAACGGCCACGAGGGAGGCCAGGAACACCATTGGGTACGTCAACTCAAGTACCTACAGGAGAAGCTCGCCGACCAGCACCTCTAGGGCGCAGCCACGCAAGGCACAAACAGGCTCCAAAATAACTTGACCGAATATCCATTCACGGCAGGCGGAGCGCCCACCAGCCATGGCGCTGAACCCGCCACCCACACACGTGAATAGGCCACCGCGGCAGCCAGGCCACAGACCGCGCACCTAGCGTCAGAGGGACGCCACCACAAGCGACGTCAACACGTTAAAGCAAAAACCCCTCTGACGAGGGGATATGCCGTGCCCGAGGTGGGACTCGAACCGCATTTCCTACCCTGAAAACACAGGGATCCTGCGAAAACATGCGGAAAACGGAGCAGTCCAATGGCATCATGAGGCAGTCCGAGACGGAAAGTGTGGACATTGTCCACACCTCCGTTGGAGCCAATTTCTCGGACTCGCCCGTCGTCTTTTGGGCGAATTCTTGGGCCCCGATCACCTCCACCCGCAGTTCTGAAAGCGGCAGCCGGACGCCCATCTACTCGGATCGCGGTGTAGCCCTTCTGAACGGCCCGATGATAGCTGGGCGGGTCGTCCGTGCAACAGCGCGCATCCGCGTCGGCTTCGGGAACCGGTAGCTTCCCCGCAAAATGACTGCTCCTTCAGCCGGACAAATTCCGAACCCGGCCCCGCCTCTCGGTTGTACTCCAACCACTTCACCCGCAACTGCTCCCCTACCAGAGCGACGAACCACCTCAAGGACCAGGGCGAAGTCAGGACGCCAAGGCCGCCACGCCAAACACGACCGCACACGATTGCATCGCCATCAGACTAGCTCTCAGTTTTGCCTGGCATCATGACCAGGGCCTCTCACCACCGGCCAAGCCGTGACAGCGCCATTCCTCGCATTGCGGAGTTTACCCGCAGGTGCCGACAGGCCATCACCCTGGGGGCGTTGTGCCTCCAGGGGTAGCCCACGGCATCACTCCGGAGCCATGATGGCCTATGACTGACCCCAGCGGAAGCTGTCCTCCGCCGAACTCGCCGAAGCCGAGCTCACGGGCTGGCGCTTGACCAGCGAAGCCCTCACCGCATCCTTCAGGACCCGGAAGTTCTCCAGCGGGCTGGAGCTCGTGAACCGCATCGGCGCCTCCGCGGAGGAGGTGAACCACCACCCCGACCTCACGCTCGCCTATTCAATGGTCGGCGTCACGCTCTCAAGCCACGACGTTGGCGGGATCACTAGTCGCGACATGGACCTGGCCCCATCATCAGCGGACACGCCGCGGACCTCGGGCTCAATCACTGAAGGGCAAAGACCCGCGCGCTCAACTGCAGTCAGTCGAGTAGCGCTACGCCGAACTCAGCGACGACGGCCCGCAATTCCCTGAGGTAGCGCTGCGCTTGGTCGGTGAGCGGAATCGCGGCGTGGCCGATCCAGCCGATCTCGATGCGTTCGTCAACGTCGAGCGGGATGGCGACGATCTCCGGGTCGAGCTGCCCGCTGATGATGCCCGTCGAGATCGTGTAGCCGTGGAGCCCGATCATGAGGTTGAAGATCGTGGCACGGTCTGAGACCCGAATCTCCTGCTTGCTGGACATGGTGGAGAGAATCTCCTCGGCGAAGTAAAAGGAGTTGTTCGCACCTTGATCGAAGGTTAGCCGCGGCAAGCCGGCGAGATCATCGAGAGTCGCACGCTCTTGTGAGGCGAGCGGGTTGTTCCTTGAAATGAAAATGTGCGGTTCGGCGAGGAAAAGCGGAGTGAACGCGAGCCCGGATTCCCGCAGCAGTTTGTCGATGACCTTCCGGTTGAAATCGTTTCGGTAGAGGATGCCTATCTCGCTGCGGAGCGTCCGGACATCCTCGATGATGTCCCAGGTACGGGACTCACGCAGCGAGAACTCGTATTCGGCCACATCAGTGGCCTTGACCATCCGGACGAAGGCGTCCACGGCGAACGAGTAGTGCTGCGTTGACACCCCGAGCAGACGTCGCCTCGCTGGCCTGCCAAGGTAGCGCTGCTCGAGGAGAGCAAACTGCTCGACCACCTGCCTCGCGTAGCCGAGGAACTCTACCCCGTCTGCGGTGAGGGTGACCCCGCGGGCGGAGCGAACCAGGAGCGCACGGCCAACCCGGGCCTCAAGGTCCTTCATCGCGGCCGACATTGTCGGCTGCGCGACGTAGAGAAGATCGGCGGCCGCGGAGATCGACCCCTCAGCTGCCACTTCTATGAAGTAGCGCAACTGCTGCAGGGTCAATCCGCTCGAAATCTGCGCCATAGGAAGATTCTATATGACCGCATAGTAACCACTAGTTACTTGATACCCCTCGGAAGGCGGCACCATGGATACATCACCTTCTGAAAGGCCGTCTCCGGCCCATCAACGGATTGGCAGCACATGGCAGACGACTTCACCTTCAGCATCACCACCACCCCCTTCGACGAGGACTACTCACCGTCCGAGGGCTCCCGGATCACGACGAACTTCGCCAACCTGGCACGGGGCGAGCACCGCCAAGAGAACCTCCGCAACGCCTTGACCATGATTCGGCGCCGCTTCAACGATCTCGCATGCTGGGACAACCCGGACCGGGACCGTTACACGCTCGAGCTTGAGATCGTCTCCGTGCAGATAGAGTTCACGTCAGAAGGTACGGATCGGCAGTTCCCGCTGTTCGAGGTTCTCGACATCCAGATCGTCGACCAGCTGAACGGGGTCCGACACCAAGGGATCGTGGGGAACAATTTCTCCTCATACGTCCGTGACTTCGACTTCAGCGTCGTACTGCCAGCAGCAGCAGCGGAGTCAGGCAAGCCCACCGTTCCCGGGGACTTCGGCGATCTTCACGGCAAACTGTTCCAGCAATTCCTCGCTTCCCCGGCATGCCAGGAACGCTTCCCGCAGCCGCCAGTGGTCTGTATCAGCGTCTCCACGAGCAAGACGTACCGGCGAACGGAGAACCGTCACCCGGTCCTGGGCGTCGAGTACCAGCAGGACGAGTTCTCGCTGACGGACGCGTACTTCGCAAAGATGGGGCTGCAGGTCCGCTACTTCATGCCACGCGGCAGCGTTGCGCCGCTCGCCTTCTATTTCCGCGGTGACCTGCTCAACGACTACTCCAACCTGCAGCTCATCGGCACGATCAGCACCATGGAGACGTTCCAGAAGATCTACCGCCCGGAGATTTACAACGCGAACTCCGCCGCCGCCCACATCTACCGGCCGAGCCTGGGAGAGCAGGATTACTCGCGGACCCAGATCGCTTACGACCGGGTCGAGCGCGGTCAGCTCGCGATCACGCAGGCGAAGTACACGGAGGAACACTTCATCACGCCCCACAAGGATCTATTGGACCAGTGGACCGCCAAATACCCCGCTCTCGTCAACTGACCCACGGAGAATCGTCAATCATGAACACACTTTTGCCCACCACCGTTGTCGGAAGCCTGCCTAAACCATCATGGCTCGCCCAGCCGGAAACTCTTTGGTCCCCGTGGAAGCTGGAGGGAGATGCGCTGCTTGAGGGCAAGCAGGATGCACTGCGCATTGCCATCCACGAGCAGACCCGACGCGGCATCGACATCGTCAGCGACGGCGAGCAAACCCGCCAGCACTTCGTCACCACCTTCATCGAGCATCTCAGCGGGGTCGACTTTGAACAGCGCAAGACCGTGCGCATCCGCGATCGCTACGACGCGAGTGTGCCCACCGTCGTCGGAGCGGTGCGCCGTGAGCGGCCCGTATTCGTCGAAGACGCAAAGTTCCTCCGCGCAACCACCGACCAGCCGATCAAATGGACTCTTCCCGGTCCAATGACCATGGTGGACACGCTCTACGACGACCACTACAAGAGCCGCGAGAAGCTGGCCTGGGAGTTCGCTGCGATCCTGAACCAGGAGGCAAAGGAACTGGAGGCAGCCGGCGTGGACATCATCCAGTTCGACGAGCCCGCGTTCAACGTCTTCCTCGATGAGGTCAAGGACTGGGGCGTGGCTGCGCTGGAGAGAGCGGCAGAAGGGCTGCGTGCGGAGACCGCCGTGCATATCTGCTACGGCTACGGGATCAAGGCGAATAACGACTGGAAGGCGACTCTCGGCTCACAGTGGCGGCAGTACGAGGAAACGTTCCCCTTGCTTCAGAGCTCCAGCATTGACATCATCTCGCTGGAATCCCAGAACTCCCACGTGCCCATGGACCTCATCGAGCTCCTCCGCGGCAAGAAAGTCATGCTCGGGGCAATCGACGTCGCAAGCGAGACCATCGAGACCCCGGAGGACGTCGCCAACACCCTCCGCAAGGCCCTGCAGTTCGTCGATGCGGACAAGCTCATCGCCAGCTCAAACTGCGGCATGGCACCGTTCCCCCGGGACGTCGCACTGGCCAAACTGAGTGCCCTCAGCGCAGGGACGAACATCATTCGCGAAGAACTCGCCCGCTCCGCCCCCAGGGTGTCATAACGATGTTTCACGCTTACCCCCCAGACACTTGGCTTGATGTTCCGACGCAAAGCTTCCCGCATTCCCTCTCGTCCGACGAATTCAAAGCACTGTTCCGTGGCCACCCGGGAGGTGTCGCCGTCATCACGGCTGATGCCGGCGAAGGACCGGTGGCACTGACGGTATCATCTGTCGTGTCAGTGAGTGCGGAACCACCGTTACTGATTTTCTCGGTCTCGGCACTGTCCTCTGCATCCGAGGTGCTTTCACGCGCCGAAACCGTCGTCGTGCACCTGCTTGACGCCCACGACGTCGACTTGGCGAAGTATGGAGCAACCCCCGGCGCCGACCGCTTTGACCAGACGCACCGCTGGTCGCCCCTTGCAACCGGCGAAGCGGTGTATAACGATGTCCGCGCCTGGGTGCGCTGCGCCGTCATCAATCGCATGGAGGTGGGGACCTCCACAATCATCGCCGTTCACGCTCTTGAGTCCCGCGTGATGCGTGACGTCCAAACGGGCGAACCCGGCGACGCTCTGGTCTACCACAACCGTTCATGGCACCGTCTGGGCGAGCATTCCAAGCTTGACGGCTGAGCGCCGCGCCCACAATGCGAGGCAGGAAGCCGAACGGCTCACGACGGCGGAAGCATAACTCCCGCCGTCCGCGCTTGGTGGTTGGCATGGACGCACAGACGGCCAACGACCACATCCCTGCCGAGGGCCTGATTGGCACCCTTGTCCAGTTGGGCGAGACAACGTTCACGATCCTGAACGGCAAGGGCCGGGACGACCTTGTCGGCCATTCCATGATTTCACGTCGACGCTACCATGGCGCCCTAGCCGCCGGCGCAGATCCCCGGAGCGACGGCATCGCCGTAGTTGCCAGCCAGTCCATCTAAAACCGCCCACAAGCATGTCCGAGGGGTGGTCATAGAGACCACGCCTTACGATGAAGGATCCCTTAAACCATGACATCAGCCGTAGCCAGCTCAGGTACCAAAACCGCCTCTACCCCGCAAAAAAATGCGTCTCCGGAAAAGTTCCGACTGATGCTCATGATGGCCCTCACGCTCGTTACAGGTGTTGTTGACGCGGTCGGCTACCTGGGACTTGATCGCGTCTTCACCGGAAACATGACCGGCAACGTGGTGATTCTTGCGATGGCGTTGGCCGGGGCGGCGAACCTGCCAACTTTGGGCCCACTGGTAGCACTTGGCGCCTTTCTCCTCGGCGCGGCGGTCGCCGGATTTACGCTCCAGTCAAGCCCGAAAGGCTGGAACCGCAGGGTCACGCTCCTTCTCACAGCGGGTTGTATCGCGTTGACGGGAACCGCCGCCATCTCTCTCATCGTGGAAGACGTCGGCCGGCAGTCCATTGGTGTCATTGTTGCCGCCGTTATCGCCATGCACATGGGATCCCAGGCCCTGATTGCGCGGCATTTGGCCGTACGAGACATGACCACAGTGGTCATTACTTCCACCATGACTTCCCTCGCCGGAGAGTCACTTGTAAGCAAGCAACGGCCCCGGTTACTCAACCGACGGCTGGGCGCTGTCCTCGCTATGTTCGCCGGGGCCGCCATCGGAGTACCCTTGCTCCAGATCCATTTCAGCGTCCCGATCGGCCTAGGCATCGCCATCACCGCCGCTGTGACGGTCCTGGGGAGTCGCCGCTGGCATTGATGCGGTACATCCGACCGGATATACCGCACCACGGAGCGCGGACGATTGGGCAATCGATCACAGCCTCACCGACATGTGTCCAGGCGGCCTGGCGCCGAACGCTCGATGTCAAAAAGCGCAGTTCTTCGGTCAGGTCCCGTTCTGATCCGACGCATCCAAAGCGGCCTTTTGGACTGGTTAAACCCGCCTCAACACCGAAACGGGGCGGTCTTGGGTGTTGGCGAATCTCTATCAATACCGGTGAACTTATGCCTCAGTCCCCGATGCCTCCGGAACGTGAGCTTTGCCTGGACTTCGGCATTGGCCGCATGAGAGCGCGGCGCGCCCTCAACGTGCTGGAGGATGCAGGGTTGGTGTACCGCGAAAGTCACGCGTGGGACCTTCGTGCACTTCTGCGACCCCGCAAGCACACCAATGGCATGCTCCACCAGTACTTTCCTACAGGAACAGACCTCGGCGTTCATAGCGCGAACACCTCGGTGTTGTCGCCACCGAACTCAACCAGCGACCACGCGAAATCCTCGGATGGCAGACCTCCATGGAGCACCTCGTTAGACGGGCCTCACCACCGACCGAACCATAAAGGTAGCCAAAGCCCACGGAGCAGCTTTACGGAATATCCATTATCGGCGTACTCAAGCGGCCGTGGTATGTCGGCCCGCGCGCTGCACTTAACGCAGAGCACTTGCTGGGCGCAGCGGGGGCTTCATGAGGGTTAGTACAGCCAGCTAAACTGCAACAGGTCGCTGTCCCGCTGAGCGTGTCCAACATCTACAGGTGGTTGCCCTTGGTGCCGACTGTTAAAAGCTCATGGCTAGCGCTGGTTTTCCCCGCTCCCGACTACTGGAGAAGCATGCGGAATAGGCAGGGACCAAGGTTCTTTGCATTGGGTGAGTCGCAGTGGACATTCCGAGGCGGTAGATTCACCTATAGAAACAACAAATTCCTGTGACTAACGGAGCTTCCTTGACTTCTTCGCGGCCCCACCCTCAAATGAGTCGAGCCCGGATGGGAAACAACCTTGACACGATTCGGCGTCATAACTTGTCAGCCATCCTCACTTTGGTGCATGAGGCACGTAGTCTTCCCCGCACCGAGTTGACACGTCTTACGAGCCTGAACCGATCCACGATCGCTGGGCTGGTGGGGGAATTACAGGACTTGGGGCTGGTCGCCGAGGCGGGGGCGGAGAACACCACTCAGGTTGGCAGGCCGAGCTCCATAGTGAAACCTGCCCGCCAGCCAGTGGCAATTGCTGTCAACCCAGAGATTGACGCGATCACAGTGGGCGTAGTGAGTCTTGGCGGAGTAGTTCAAAACAAGATTCGCTTCGCGACTGACGATGCACCAACTGTGCGCCAGGCGGTCAATATAACCGCGGCAATAGTCGAAGGGATACGGGGAGGCCTACACGCTTCAACCCGGATCGTCGGAATTGGAGTAGCAGTCCCGGGTCTTGTGAGAGTGGAAGATGGCCTGGTCCGTCGCGCCCCCCATCTGGGGTGGCATGATGAGCCCCTTGCCGAGATGCTGGCAGCCGCCACTGGTCTCAACACCTGGGCTGCAAATGATGCCGGTCTCGGCGCCTTGGCTGAGCGTACCTTTGGCGCCGGCAAGGGCATCGATGACCTGATTTATCTCAATGGAGGAGCCAGCGGTGTGGGCGGTGGGGTCATCGCAGGAGGTGTCGCGCTCCGAGGAGCAAACGGATACGCCGGGGAGCTTGGCCATACCCGCGTTCGCGGGGACGGTGTCCTTGATTCAGCCGGAGCCCGCGGCACTTTGGAATCAGAGGTTCGAAGGGAAAACCTTCTGAACGTTCTCGCTTTACCGCCATCTGCTGACGAACAAGAACTGGAAAGGGCACTGCTCGCTTCTGACTCCCCGACGGTGCGTGCTGAAGTGAACCGGCAACTGGACTTTCTTGGCGTGGCATTGGGGTCAGCCATAAACTCCTTCAATCCCCGGCTCGTTGTTTTGGGTGGCTTCCTGGGCGCTCTGTACGAATTCGACTCCCGTCGCCTCAATACTGTTATTGAAGGGGAGGCACTTCCTGAAGCCTTTGCTGACGTTGTGGTTACACGTCCCGCCCTGGGCGCGGACATTCTGATTGTTGGGGCGGCAGAATTGGCTTTCGCTCCCCTCCTGTCTGACCCCGCAGAGGTCATGGGAACCGCCGGACCGAGCCGTACAGGAGGGCTTCGCGCGTAAGCAGATCAAACGAGCAAGCCTGCGGCTGCAAGCGATGAACTGACCCGCGAGGGCGGAACCCCGTACCTGTCCAATTTCGTCCTTTTTCCAGTGACGGGGCGCGGGAACAGAACGTATCCTGAAAGGAGTCAAGCAGCGGCTCTCCGTATCAGGCGAAAGATCTCAGCCATGGCTGAGCAAACCCTTTGGCCAGGAACCAGATGCCCCGCTGGTGATCCGAGCACTTGCTCCGCTCCCTGTTTCCCTGACCGAATTTCTCCCCCGTCGGAACGAGCTAAATCCCTCTTGTTCCTCCGAATATGTGTCGTCTCACAGCACGGGCCACCCCGGACTTCACGTTGTCCGCGCCGCCCGCCCGCATTCTGACGACCGCAATAAAGCATTAGTGCAGGGTGTGAGCCAAGGAAGGACTTAGGGTCATGGCTACTTACTTTGAACTCGTTGATGCTCCTGAAGGAGGCTACCGAGTAAGACTGCTTAACCCTGCTGGGCAGGTTGTGGCCGTTTCGGTCCGTTTCCCCACAAAAGAGGCGGCAACGGCAAGTATTTTTCAGACCAGTGAGGTGGCTGCCAACGCACCAATGCTCGACCTAAGTGCACCGATCGATGGAAAGCACGACAAGCACTGCGCCGAGCACCATGTCAAAAAAACCGCTTAGGCTTCATTCATCCCAACGGATCCGATGTAGGCGGACGCAATGTAACCGACGCACGAACACAACCAGGTGTTACGTGCTTCGGTGCCAGCTCATCCCCCAGCTCTTGCTGCCTGGCGGTAGCGCCTGAGAACTTCGCCGGTTGCATCTGCGGAAACTTTCGCTTCTGGGCCTGTCGCCCACGTGGGGAGTTCTCCTGAGACTAGACCGGCGGCTTGGCGGGCGGCTCCATTGGCAACGTGTTCCTGCGGAGCGGGCACTGTTACATCCATGGCGAAAACGGACGCAGTTATTTGCTGCATGGCCTGGGACCGGGCTCCGCCTCCAACCAGAATTACTCGGTTAGTAACAACACCAAGGTCAGTAAGTGCCTTGAGTCCGTCTGCAAGTGAGCACGCAACACCTTCGACTGCGGCCCGGGCCAGATTCGCGGGCGTGTAATTCGCTCGGGTGATCCCGTGCAGGGAGCCCGTGGCGTCTGGCAGGTTGGGGGTCCGCTCGCCGTCGAAGTAGGGCACCAAGGTCAGGCCGCCGGCACCGGGCTCCGAAGAGAGCGCAAGCTCATTGAACTCCTGCAGGTCCACGCCCAGAAGGGCGGCGGTGGCATCAAAAATGCGAGTCGCGTTCAACGTGCAGACCAAGGGCAGATAGTTCCCCGTTGCGTCTGCGAAACCAGCTACGAGCCCAGACACGTCCTGAGCAGGAGTATCAGCGACGGCGAAGACGGTTCCTGACGTTCCAACCGATATCACTACGTCCCCCAAAGTCGCTCGCACGCCCAGGGCTGCGGCTGCATTGTCCCCGGCACCGGGGCCGATAAGTGCTCCTGCAGGTGTCTTGAGGCTGGACTCCAGTGGGCCCAGCACTTCGGGCAGCACTGGGACATGGCCCAGAGTGTGTTCTAGAACTTCGGGCAGGTACCGGCCGCTGATTGGAGACCAGTAGCCTGTCCCGGAGGCGTCGGATCTGTCCGTGCTCAGGGCAGCAAGGCCCTGCGCACCCGTTCCAGGTCCATATCCGGCTAGACGCCACGAAAGCCAGTCGTGCGGCAGGCAGACCGCTGCAGTCCTGGCGGCGTTGCCGGGCTCATTTTCCGCCAGCCACCGCAGCTTAGTGGCTGTGAGGGAGGCTACGGGAACAGTACCCGTAGCTTGTGCCCAGTACTCAGCCCCCTTTGTCAGATCGCCGTCGCCAGCAGCTTGGATCAATTGCCGAGCCGCGTGTGCTGAGCGGGTGTCATTCCATAAGAGCGCGGGTCGGACTACCTTACCGGTACTGTCGAGGCAGACCATGCCGTGCTGCTGGCCAGCGACTGACACAGCCATAACGTCGTTCAGCCCGCCTGCGTGGGCAACGGCTTCCTGGAGGGCTGTCCACCAATAGTCGGGGTGGACCTCCGTTCCGTCCGGGTGGGCAGCGCGGCCCTGGCGGACCAGTGCCCCGGTGGCTGCGTCGCGGACCACGACCTTGCAGGACTGCGTGGAGCTGTCAATGCCAGCCACGAGAACCATTCGATTTTCCTTTGCTGCTCGGTGCGACCGGCCCTGCATGCTGCTTTCTGTGTGGGTTCAGCGCAGCGTGAGGCTGATGCTGCCTCGTTCCTTAGCTGGCCCCGAGGAGGTGTTCGATAGCGAGCTGGTTCAGCCGGACGAAGGCGAAGGAGCGCTCGGCGGCCTTGTCGGCGTCGAAATCTTCGAAGGCGGCGGTGTCCTTGAGCAGGTCCGCGGCGTCCTCGCCCGCAGCCAGCGTGGGCTGGCCTAGTTCGAACACGCCGGAGGCGGTGAGGGCTTCCTGGACCTCGGAGTCTGCGCGGAACGCGGTGGCGCGTTCCTTGAGCAGCAGGTACATGGCCATGTTGGCCTTGGCTGACTCCCAGACGCCGTCGTAGCCGTCGGTGCGGGAGGGTTTGTAATCGAAGTGGCGCGGGCCGTCGTACTTTGGTCCGCCGTTGGGGAAGCCGTTTTCGAGCAGGTCCACGGTGAAGAAGGCGCTGGTGAGGTCGCCGTGGCCGAAGACGAGGTCCTGGTCGTACTTGATGCCGCGCTGGCCGTTGAGGTCGATGTGGAAGAGCTTGCCTGCCCAGAGGGCCTGGGCGATGCCGTGGGTGAAGTTCAGCCCGGCCATCTGCTCGTGCCCGGTTTCGGGGTTCAGGCCCACGATGTCGCCGTGTTCGAGCTGGGCGATGAAGGCCAGGCCGTGGCCGACGGTCGGCAAGAAGATGTCGCCGCGCGGTTCGTTGGGCTTGGGCTCCAGGGCGATCCGGAGGTTGTAGCCCTTTTCCTTGATGTAGCCGGCGGCGGTGTCCACGCCTTCCTTCATCCGGTCCAAGGCAGCTAAGAGGTCCTTGGAGCCGTCGTACTCGCTGCCTTCGCGTCCGCCCCACATGACGAACGTTTCGGCGCCGAACTCCGCGGCGAGGTCGATGTTGCGCAGGACCTTGGACAGCGCGAAGCGGCGGATCGAGCGGTCATTGGAGGTGAACCCGCCGTCCTTGAACACAGGGTGGCTGAACAGGTTGGTGGTCACCATCGGCACCTTCAGGCTGGTCTCGGCCAGGGCCGCCCGGAAGTTCTTCAGGATCACGTCACGTTCCGAGGCGGTGGCGTCGAACGGCACCAGGTCGTTGTCGTGGAAGGTGACGCCGTACGCGCCCAGTTCGGCGAGTCGGTACACCGCCTCGACCGGATCCAGAGCCGCACGGGTGGCGACGCCGAACGGATCGGCGCCCGTCCAGCCAACGGTCCACAGACCAAAAGTGAATTTATCAGCGGGAGTGGGGTTTGCAGTCATGGTTGGCACCTCTTTGGGCTGGATAGGTTGATGTATATTTTCTTCGGCTTGGATGCCGCGTCCTGAGCGTTTGCATCGACCAGGGACAAGGTGAGGCAGACACGTGAAGTTAGTAAGTGCTGTTGCGGATGTTTTCGAGAATTCTTAGAACCTCTAGGGCGTCTTCGGGGGGAACAGGGACGGCTCCGGAGCCTCGAAGGGCCGCGGCAACGCCTTCATAGAACGCTGGGTAGTTGCCGCGTTCAGTTGGGATTCGGGATGGCGCCGGATGCCCGGCAGCAGAAACTCCCAGCATTCCCCAGGTCTCCTCCGGCGCAATTCCGTATCTTTCGTCAGTGGGTAGCATCCCCGACGCCAAGGCAGGCTCCTGACCGTCAAGCCCGTAGGACACATAGGCGGCCTTTGTTCCCAAGACACGGAACCTTGGCCCCGGCAGTGCTCCAATCCTGCTCATCCAAAGCCTGGATCGGACTCCGGATTGGTGATGCAGTTCCACGAAACTAGCATCGTCATTACCCCCGCCCTCCCGGATCGTGCGCAGGTCGGACCGGAGGTCGGCAATGGGCCCGAATAGCATGAGTGCCTGATCGATCAAGTGGCTTCCCAGATCAAACGTGACTCCTCCGCCCAAGGATGCAGGTGTCAAATCTTGCCATCGGGAGTTCGCCTTGGGTGCCCAGTGCTCGAAGCTCGATTCGAATTGATATACGTCCCCAAGCTCGCCAGAGTCGAGAAGGTTTTTCACCGTCAGGAAATCCCCGTCCCACCGCCGGTTCTGAAAGACGCAAAGCGCCTTGCCCACCTCCTGGGCACGCTGGATCAGCTTTTCCGCCTCCGCGACAGAGGCTGCAAATGGCTTGTCCACCACTAGTGCCACTCCCCTGCCCAAGAAGGAAAGGCCCTGCTCCAAGTGGACGCCAGGAGGACTGGCAAGAACTACCAAATCCAGCTGCTCCGCTTTGCTAGCAAGTTCGTTGGAGTCAGCAACAATTTCTGCGTGGGGGTGCTCTGCCCGAGCCTGAGTGCGGCGACCGGGATCATTTGTTGCTATGTAATCGAGGGAAAAGTCGGGGCTGGCTTCGAGGAACGGGCAGTGAAATACTTTCCCTGCAAGACCATATCCGATGACCGCTGTCCTGATTGGACGTTCGTGGGCCGAGTTCGAGGTGATGGAAGTCATAGAGGCAGGATACGCCACCCACCAGAATTTGTTCAAGGAAACCACATATGCGTTCTCTGCCTCGGCGGGGTCGCCGGAGGCCGTGGTGAAGTCTCCTGAACGCGGGCCTTTGTGCACGCTGGAAAGGACGTTGTTCCATGGAAAAATCGTCGCGACCATCTTCGGCTGACGTTCTGCTAACGACGAAGGTACCTTTCCGGAGCGAACCAGGGACCAGCCCAACCGTTTCAAGAACGGGCAACAATCTGGATAGCGTGCGACAACACAACCTGTCCACCATCCTTACCATGGTGCATCACGCCGGAAGCCTTCCCCGGACCGCGATAACCCGCAGAACGGGGCTCAACCGCTCCACCGTCGCCGCCCTGGTGGGTGAACTTTCCCAACTGGGATTGGTGATTGAATCCGCTGCGGAGGCCACAACGCAGGTGGGTCGGCCAAGCTCCGTTGTCCGCTCCAATTCCGGCACCATAGCAGTCGCCGTTAATCCCGAACTGGACGCCGTTACTGTCGGGATCGTGGGCATGGGCGGAAGAGTCCAGAACCGGATCCGATACCGCACCGAAGGTCCACCCACGGCGAAGGAGGCAGTAAACATCGCTGCGGCCATCATTGCGGGCATCAAGGGAGGGCTTCAGGACGATACACGAATCGCCGGCATAGGAGTCGCCGTTCCCGGCTTGGTATCACACCACGACGGGATCGTCCGGCTTGCGCCCCACTTGGGCTGGAAGGATGAACCTGTCACCGAGATGCTGGCAGGAGCGACAGGATATCCCACCTCGGCCGCGAATGACGCCAGCCTTGGTGCGCTTGCTGAGCGCACTTTCGGCGCCGGTCGCGGTGTTCAAGACATGGTTTACCTAAATGGCGGAGCCAGCGGTGTCGGTGGCGGTGTTATTTCAGGCGGTGTAGCGCTTGGGGGAACGAGTGGTTATGCAGGCGAGCTAGGACATATTCGCGTGCGCAGCAACGGCCACCCCGATAGCGCGGGAGCACGCGGGACGTTGGAGTCGGAGGTCACACGGGAGCGGCTGCTCGAAGTGTTGGGCCTGGCTTCAGCAGACGTCGACGAATTCGAGCAGGCTTTACTGGCCTCATCGTCCCTTGCGGTGCGTTCTGAGGCCAACCGACAGCTGGATTTTCTCGGGGTGGCGCTCGGTGGCGCGATAAACGTCCTTAACCCTCGTCTGGTCGTGCTCGGAGGCTTCCTCGGATCACTCTACGCACTTAACCCGGAGCGGCTTCACAAAGTCGTGGCACAGGAGGCCCTCCCTGCAGCCTGGAGCGATGTACACATCTGTCGGCCCGAATTGGGGGCAGACATCCTCATGGTGGGCGCAGCTGAGCTTGCCTTCGCCGCAATCCTTGCCGACCCTGCAGGCGTAGCAACGATAGAGGCTGGCCGTTCCCTGGAAAGCTCCGGCTAGGAGGAACACCAATTGGATTCCCGAGCGTTCACTGTTTGGAACATCAACGGCATTACCATGACCGTTAGCAGCTACGGCGCCCGGCTCATCGAGCTCCAGGTGCCTGATAGAAGCGGAACGCAGGACAACGTCGTCTTGGGCTTCGACGCATCGTCCTCCTCCAGGTACCGAACCGGCCCGGGCTGGACCATAGATACTATGTCTTGAGCCCCAGCGGGTTCCGGACTCAACGTCTTCAAGATTCCCTCTATTGTCCTGATGCCGGGGGACGAGTACCTGCATACCAGCTGCTGCCGGTTCCGCATCCGCTGATTCCATCCCGATCACGGGGGAGTAAACCAGCTACCGCTTCTACCGCTCCCGCAGTAAGGCCGCCTAGGCCTACATCGCTGAATCGTCGTTAGTAACAACTTAAACCCTACTGCCGCCCTGCCAGTGAGACCCCATCTCCCTCGAGTGCCGCTAGACGCGTCTGCAGTAGAACTCATTCGAGCCTTGTATTTGCCAGAGCCACCTGGATTTCCAAGGGCTGTCCCCCATGCGTGGGACCCTGGAGCCCCAGCGCAGATCCAACTTGGCGTAATGGAAGGGGCCCATTGCTTTTTGTTGTTAGACCCGGCTATATTGTTTACACGTGACTTGCATCACTCTCGGGGGAATCGCAACAACTCTGTTTTCAAGGATGAGAAGGAGCCCACGCGTGACAGAACAACCAAGCCCCAACGGTGATGGCTTCCTACTGAGTGCTGAAGGAGTCAGCAAGCACTACCAAGGCGTCACAGCCCTGGATGAAGTAGGGCTTCAGGTGCGCCCGGCGGAAATCCACGCTCTGCTCGGCGGCAACGGAGCAGGTAAATCAACGCTGATCAACATCCTGTCCGGCCTCACAACCCCGGACGCCGGGACCATCACTCTGTCGGGCGAACCGCTGGAGCTTCAGCGCCCCAGCGATGCACTCGGACGAGGAATCAACACCATCCACCAGGAACTCTCCCTCGTTCCAGCACTTACGACCCTCGACAACATCTTTTTGGGCCGTGAGATCAACTCCCGGTTCCTGGGAATGAAGGTAAAACTGAACCGCCGCCACATGGAGGAACGCGTCCGGAAACTGGCGTCTGAGTTCGGGCTTTCGCCGGAAGACCTTAAATTGCCCGTCGGCGAGTTCGGAGCGCTAAAAAAGCGGGTGGTAGAGATCGTCAAGGCCCTGGCCTTCGATACCAGGCTGCTGATTCTCGATGAGCCGACCTCCGGGCTGGAAGAAGAGGAACGCCGCAATCTCTTCGAACATATGCGCCGGCTGCGCGAAAAAGGGGTCTCCCTGATCTGGGTTACCCACCACCTCGAGGAGCTTTACGGCCTGGCCGACACCGCAACGGTATTCCGTGACGGACGCCGCGTGGGCACAGTCACCGTCGCCGACACGACAGTGGATGATTTGCTTGGCCTCATGTTCGGCATTGCGGCCGGGGAATTCGGAGCCGCGTCGAATCCACCAGCCCTGTCGGAAAGCGATGACGAATCCGCCAGGGAGGTCCTACGGCTCGACAACGTCAACCGCAGCTTCATCCTGCGTGACATTTCCCTCACGGTACGTAAAGGCGAAGTCCTAGGAATATCCGGCCTTGCCGGGGCTGGCAGAACGGAACTTGCCCGCGCCATCATGGGCATCGACAAGATCACCAGCGGAACGGTGCATCTGCACGGCAAGCAGGTCAAATTCAGGGATTCAAGCGCCGCCTATCGAAAAGGCCTGGCGATGCTGCCTGAAGACCGGAAACAGCTCGGTATTCTCCCGGAACTCTCGGTGGCGGAAAATATCTCCATCTCAAGCCTTGACCAGGTTTCACAGTTCGGCTTCGTCATCAAAAACAAGGACGAAGCCTCTCAGGCAGAAACCTACCGTGGCCGCCTTGGCATCAAGACCTCCGATGTTAACGAGAAGATCCGAAACCTCAGTGGCGGCAACCAGCAGAAGGCAATTGTGGCCCGTTGCTTGAACACCAATCCGGACCTTCTAATCTTCGATGAACCCACCCAAGGTATTGACGTCTCCGCCAAAGTCGAAGTGCATAACCTGATTCGGGAGTTCGCCGCCAATGGCGGTGCAGCTATTGTCATCGCCTCCGAGCTTGCCGAGCTTCTGGAGTTGAGTCACAGGGTCGTCATCATGAAAAAGGGCCGCCTGGTGGGTTCAGTGGAAAACGTCCCTCATGCTCTCCTTTCCGGTCAGTTCGAAGCAGTCAAAAACCGTATCCTCGCAATCTCTGCAGGCAGGACCGAGTCATGAACTTCCAGAAGACCGCTTCCCGAATCCTTTCGGTCAACGGCGTCCCGATAGCCATTGCGCTGGTTATTGTCGTCATCATCTTCCAGATCATGTCGCCAGTTTTCCTCACCCCGGGGAGCGTGCGGGACTACATCAACAACGCCATCCCCATCCTTCTGCTCACCGTCGGCGTGGCCGTTGTGATCGTCGCCGGAGGCATTGACCTTTCAGTCGGAACCGTTGCCGGGCTCAGCGCCGGGACAACGATGTGGACGCTTGTGAACGGAGCACCCACTTTGGTTGCCGTCCTGGCAGGAGTCGGCACTGGACTGGCTTTTGGGTTGTTTAACGGACTAATGATCACCCGGTTCGGCATCAATGACTTTATTGTCACCCTCGCAACGCTAAATATTGCAGGCGGGCTACTCATCGTCCTGACCGAACAGGTTCCCCTGCAGGGCGTCACCACGCCAGGTTTTTCTGAAATCGTTTACGGCAACGTCCTTGGCGTTCCCAGTGCGTTCTGGATCGCAGCCGCAATCTTCGTGCTCATGCAGTTTTTCCTCGTCAAGACAGTCTTTGGGCGTCGAATTTTCGCCATAGGCATCGCGCCCTCAGCTGCGAACGTCGCCGGCGTAAACGTAGAGCGGGTGCGGCTCGGAACCTTCGTGCTGTCCGGAGTGCTTGCCGGTGCCGCAGGTGTCCTCCTTGCATCGCGGCTAGGTGCCGTCCAGGCATTCCTGGGCAGCGGCTACGAATTTGTTGCCATTGCTGGTGCCGTGCTGGGTGGAGTGAGTCTGGCCGGCGGCCGCGGGTCCGTGTGGGCTGCCGTGGCTGGCGGGCTCATGCTTGCCACACTTCAGCAGGGCCTGCGACTTAACGGAGTAGACCCGGTGTACTTCAGCATCGTAACCGGGCTGTGCATCGTCGCCGGCGTCGTCTTTGACCGCCGCATCCAACAGCTTGCGCTCAGCGGTATCAGGAAACGCCGCAGGAATGGTCCGGCGTCGACTGCCCCGGAGGAAAGCAAGGAAGCTCATTTGCTCGGTACAGGAAAGCAGGACTGAACCATGTCAACGTCTGCAGCCACAGCAGAGAAGAAAAACTCTTTGGCGGACCGCATCGGCAGCCGGCTTCTCGTAGACCCCACTCTCGGAGTGCTGGCACTACTCATCCTCATCTGCCTTGTATCCGCCGTCGCCCTGCCAGTTTTCCTCGAACCGTCAAATCTCTACAACTTGTTGAACACCAGCCTCGTGGTCATGATCCTTGCCATGGGTATGACCGTGGTCCTGATTTCTGGGGGGATCGACCTCTCCATCGGAACCACCATGGCATTATGTGCCGGCGTCGCTGCCACAAGCATGCGGTTCGGGCTACCGCTCTTCGCAGCACTCCTCGCGGCCCTTGCCACCGGAGCGCTGGTCGGAATAGGGAACGGCCTGCTGATCACCCGGCTCGGCCTGCCGGATTTCATCGCCACCTTGGCCATGCTCGGTTTCGCCAGCGGCATCCTATACGTCTGGACCAAAGGAGTCCCGATCATCGGATACATGGTGCCCGAGTTCTACTTCATCGGCGGCCTCACTCCCTTGCTCGGTTCCCTGACCCTGCCGATGATCATCGCCCTCCTAGTCGCCCTGGTCCTCGGAGGAATCCTGGGATCCACCCGGCTCGGAACGTACTTCTTCGCCGTCGGAAGCAGCAGAACGGGAGCGATGCAATCGGGTATCCGCGTCGACCGGGTAAGGAGCCAGGCTTACATCGTCAGCGGACTCAGTGCCGCCGTTGCCGGCATCATCATGGCCGGACGAAATACCAACGTCCCGGCCGACTTGGGAAACGGCTATGAAATTCAAGCAATTGCCGCGGCAGTAATCGGCGGGGCAGCGCTAAGCGGCGGCCGCGGAAGGATCCTAGGAGCAATCCTTGGCGCCATCACCTTGGCAGCAACCGTAAACCTCATCAACCTTGTCGGCGTCCCCTCGAGCTATCAAAAGATTGTCATCGGCGCCATTCTGATCCTCGCCGTCCTGGCTAACCGAATCAGCGCGATCGTCAGCGGCATAGTCCGACAGCGCAGGGCCCTCGTCCTTGAAGGCATCCCCGCCTAGGACCTAATTAACGGGCCAAATGACGGTTTGGCCACCGCAAGAGACACTACAAGCGAAAGAAGCACCAACAATGAGCTCAAACACAGCCCCCATGAATGCGGGCCGCCGCAGCTACAAGAAGGCACGCCTCGCCCTGGCAGCAACGGCAACGGCGGCGGGACTCCTGCTTAGCGGCTGCACCACCGTGAACGCACCGGCAGGCGGGACCAATGCCGGCTCAAGCGGCGGCGGGACCGACTACCTGCCGGACGACGCCGTCAAGAAGATCGTCAACGGTCGAGAAGTCAAAGTGGGTTTTGCCCCTCCCATCCTCTCCGAGTTCTACACCCAGGTCGAAAAGGCCGCCCATAACAGAATGAAAGAGTACGAGGACCGCTTCGGCGTGAAATGGAAGTGGGAACGCCAAGGCGCACTTAACGACGCCCACTCCGGCACAGAAACCCTCGGCATCGTACAGGGATACATCGCACGCCAGTTCGACGCCGTATTCGTCTGCTCGGCAGCCAACGCCTCGACAATGCAGGCCCTGTACAAGCAGGGCTCCGACCAGGGGATCGATTTCTACCAGTTCAATTCCACAGAAGAACTGGCCAATCCCTCGCAGGCCGAGGACCCGACCGGCGGACTCGCAACGGTCTCCAACATCGGCTACGACGACCGTTGGCAGTCCGGTTACCTCGCCGGAAAGTACATCGCAGAACAGCTCAAGGGACAAGGCTCCATAATCCAGATCATGGGTCCGTCGGGATCTGACTGGACCAAACTCCGTCAACAGGGCTTCAAGAAAGCCATCTCTGAATACCCTGAAATGACGATCGTTGGAGAAGCCGACGGCGGCTACGTCCGGGACAAAGGCCTGACGGCAGCTCAAGACCTCCTGACGAAATTCCCTGACGTCAAGGCCATCTACGGCGAAAACGAGGACATGGCACTCGGCGCATCGCAAGCTATCGATGCCCGCGGTCTCAAGCACTGGGACGGCCAATCCGGCATCATCACCATCGGCGCTGACGGACTGGTATCCGGAATGAATTCCATCAAGGCGGGCAAACTCACCGCCACAGTGGATGTGAACAGTGCTGAGATGGGCACCCGGATGATCGATACCCTCTTCGCGCACGAATTCCTGAACCAAGAAGTCAATCAGTTCATCCGCATCCCCACCGGTGTCGTTGACAAGTCGAACGTCGACTGGCACGAGGGCGTACTCCAGAACGTCCTCAAAGGACCCGGCAAGTACTGACACAGCACCTCATGCCTTCGGCCCGGGCGCAGGACCCCGGGCCGGGGGCGTCAGCCTAAAACGAAAGCACATGTCGAACAAATAGCAGAAAGGTTCGTGCGATGAAGCGAAAAATGGACCCGGTAGACGCGGTGATCGTGGGGTTGGGCGCAGGCGGCGGTCCTGCCGTGAAAGTGCTGAGTGAAGCCGGCTACAAAGTGGTCGGATTCGACAAAGGCCCCTGGCTGAGGCCCGAAGAACACTACTCCGGTGACGAACTGAAATTTCAGAACCGCAGCTATCTGTGGCCGGACGTCAATCTGATGCCTCGCACAGTACGCAGCGACGAGAACTCAGAAGCCCGGATCTTCAATTTCTCCCCGGTCCCCTCCAACGTCGGTGGCGGAACCAGCCACATGGCCGGATGGATGCCCCGCCCGCGGGTGTCGGACTTCATCTTCCATTCCCTGCACGGCGATCTGGAGGGAGCGAGCCTTGCTGACTGGCCCTACAGGTACGAGCACCTGGAGCCCTACCTGACCAAAGTCGAATGGAGCTACGGAATCTCCGGACTTACGGGCGCAGACCGGGGCGAGGGGTTCCGAAGCAAGCCCTACCCCAGTGGGCCGTTGCCACCGACCCAATTCGGTAAAAAGTTCTATGAGGGTTCAAACAAGCTGGGAATCAACTCATTCCCGCTACCAATGTCACATCTGACCGAAGACAACAAGCTGGGACGGCCAGCGGTTAACCGCACAAGCTTCTGGAACCAGTACGGGGACCCCACCCTTACCCGGTCCAGCGTCGCCACCACCTACATTCCTGAGGCACTCGCCACCGGCAACCTTGAGGTCCGGGCTGACAGTTACGTCAAGGAAGTGAAGGTGGGTAAGGACGGAAAGGCTACCGGCGTCATCTACATCGACCCGGACGGGGTCGAGATTGAACAGGAAGCGCGGGTGGTCATCCTTTCCCTTGGTGCCATCGAGTCCGCACGTTTAATGCTGATGTCCTCATCCAACAGGTTCCCCGATGGCTTGGCCAACGACTCCGGACTCGTGGGCAAGAATGCTACCTTCCACGAATACATCTTCGCTGTGGGCCTCTTCGATAAGGACATCGAGGACCCACTGAACGGATGGACAGGAAACTACCAGAGCGGCGGTTCCACGCACTTCTATGAAACAGACGAAAACCGCGGACACATCGGCGGCGGAATAATCGCCACCACCCAAATCGGTCAAGCAATCAATGCCATCCTTCCGGGACGTCCGGCGTGGGGTCAGGCGATGAAGGACGCTGACCGCGATTACTTCAACTACTCGATGAAGATCGGGTTCATCCTCCAGGACATGCCACAGGAAACGAACCGCGTGGATCTTGACCCCAACGTAAAAGACGCGTGGGGAATGCCTGTAGCCCGGATCACCAACAAGCCGCACGCCAATGACATCGCAATGAGCAAGTGGCAAATCGACAAGAACGTTGAGATCCTTCAGGCGGCCGGAGCGACTAAAACCACACCGGTTTACCTTGGAGACGAGTTCACGGGCAACGCCTGCCACCAGCAGGGCACTGTCAGGATGGGGACCGATCCTGACAAGTCAGTATTGAACGAATGGGGCCAGGCACACTCCATGGAAAACCTCTTCGTTCTGGACGGAGCGGGTTTCCCCACTGCAATGGGCGTGAACCCAACGCTCACCATCATGGCCCATTCCTGGCGGTGCGCAGACTACATCGCCAACACCTACATGAAGGGCCGCCGCGAACGGCTCACCCTGTCCCCCATCAAGAAGTCCTAGAAGGAGGAGCTCAAAATGGTTTCAAAAGCTGACTGGGAAATTGCCCCTATCCGCATTGATCCTGATTCAACAGACAAACTGTTTTTTACGGATCATGAGTGGGACACGGTCGAAGCCGCCGCATCGCGAATCATGCCTACCGACCACGATCCCGGAGCCAGGGAAGCCCGGGTCATCGTCTTCATCGACAGATATCTCTCCGGCATCGACTACCTCTATGCTGCTGCTGACGGCAGCGGGTTCCTTCAGCTCGCGGGCAAGGACGCTCACGCGGCGCGGGCACGCAACGCCAACATGCAGCGCCTGTACCGGGAAGGTGTGCGTGAACTCGACCGAAAGGCCCGGGAACTGCGCGCGCCATCCTTCGTCGAGGCATCAGAACAAACACAGGACCAGGTCCTTGAGCAGGTAAGCGGCTTATCCAAGCCCGCGCCAGTCTCACTGGCAACCAGTGAGGTCTACTACTCACGCCTTCAAGGAAACACCGACGAAGACAAAAGCTTCTTTGACACCCTCTGCCTCCATGTCCGCCAAGGATTCTACGGGGACCCCGTCTACGGGGGAAACAAGGACCAGATGGGCTGGAAGATGGTTGGTTTCGTCGGCCCCAAGTCCCTCAAAGACACCATGGACGGGACTTACAGCACCGCAGAATTCTTTGTCCAGGAGTACGACTGGGAAGACCTGGTACCCGGCTTCAAACATGACCAGGAACAAAGAGCCAGCGACAGTCCCGACGAAGCCTCAGCGCCAACACAATAATCACACTGAGAGGAAAAGACAATGACCGCCTTTGAAGACAAACTGAACAAGTACGTTGACCGCTCCAACAGCTTCATTCCCGACACCATCGATTTAAGCAAGACCGTCGTTCATGCTCTGGACATCCAAAACCTCTGTCTGGACCCCAACGGCGCGGACTACATCGAAAGCGTCGGCGGCGCACCCTCGGGCGCTGAATCCCTCGGTCCAGCCAAGAGGCTGATAGAACTCGCTCGGCAAAAGGGGATCAAGGTCATCTGGTCCCTTTGGGGCATGCATCCAGAAGGAGCAGACCTCGGCGTTTGGGGGCTTAAATACCCCTCATGGCGGGAACCGGATTCGCCCTTCAACCACGGAACATGGAACGGCGCCCTGGTGGACGGCTTTGAACCCCAGAAAGGCGAACCAGTGTTTCAAAAGCACCGCAACAGCAGCTTCTACGGCACCGCCTTCAACGAATATCTCATGCAGGACCGCGCCGAGTACCTGGTCATCGTTGGATCCTCCACCGCCAACTGTGTGCCCACTACCGCTCGTGACGGTTTCGACAGGGGCTACAAAGTCATCGTTGTCGCGGACAGTGGCACCGCCATACCACTCAACACCCACGGTCGTAACCCCGAATTCGACAAGGAAACCCCCGAAGGGTACGGCCAGTACTGGGAATCCCTGCGAAACATCCAAGCCCAATATGCCGACGTGATGTCCAGCGATGAATTCGCCGCCCTGGTTGAACGCTCTTCCGCGACGCAGGCAAAGTCGGGTGAACAGCTGACCAGCGCCGCACGCTAGACCACAAACCGGGAGTCACCTGCGTCAGACCAGGGACGCAGGTGACTCCATCGCACGGGTCGCCGCCTCCCGGCTCCCCTTGTCCATCGATAAATCACTGACTCTAAGCTCAATGAGAGGAAAGGCATTGGGACCCTTCCACGTCACCGAACAACGCAAGTTCGGCCGCCTTGGCTGGTCCACCTCCTTGGCAGGTTTCGGCTCCGTGGCTCTCGGGAACATGGGGAAGGTGATGACCACGGACACAGCGCGCTCCCTGATCAGGCATGCTTGGGACTCCGGAGTACGCCTATTTGACACAGCCCCCATGTACGGCCACGGGCTCGCCGAATACCGGCTCGCTGACGAGCTCATGGATCGGGACCGGAATGACTACGCCCTCATTACCAAGGTAGGCCGCACCCTCCACCCCGCACCTAAAGGGACGTTCGACACGGGACCCTGGCTGCAAACACCGCCTATGCGGATGGAATATGACTACTCCTACGACGGTGCCATGAAACAGGTCGAAGACAGCCTGCAGAGAATGGGCACCGACCGCTTCGACGCATTGCTCGTGCATGACACCGACCGGTGGACCCACGGAAACCAGTACCTGCAACGGTTCCATGAAGCAGTGAACGGTGCATTCAGGGCACTCCAAGCACTGCAGGATCAGAAGGTCGTCTCCGCCATTGGAATCGGGGTCAACGAGACAGACATCTGCATTGCAGCAGCCGACGCCGCTGATATCGACTGCGTACTCATCGCCGGAACGTATAACCTCCTGAATCAGCAGGCCGATCATGAACTCCTCCCCCTATGCAGGGAACGAGGCATCGCAGTCATCAATGGCCGGATCTTCGGATCCGGCATCCTCGCCACAGGAATCCAACCGAACGCCCGCTTCGACTACGCTCCCGCCAACGCCGACGTCATCGCCAGGATACGCCCTATCCAAGATGTATGCCGCAGCTACAACGTCCCCTTGGGAGCGGTGGCCGCCCAGTTCGCCGCAGCCCACCCAGTCATCACCAACATCTGCATGGGAGCAGGCAGCCTCGAACAACAGAACCAAAACTATTCCTGGCTCGAGCAGGACATCCCCTCGGAGCTATGGAACCAGCTGATCGACGAAGGTCTGCTGGGTCCGAATGTCCCCACGCCTGCCCTTACTTACAAATCGTCCACCCCGGCAAGGAAATCCACATGATCGAAGAAGCACAGCAGATCGCCGCAGCCGCTGAAAAAGCAGCCAAAGAGGCTGGCCTGAGTATTGTGGTCAGCATCGTCGACATCCACGGAAACCCTGTCCTCCTGCACAGAATGGATGGGGCACCCCTGCACTCCCTGGATATGGCATTCCGCAAAGCCTACACAGCAGCATCCTTCAACGTCCCAACCGAGGAACTCACCGACCAGGTACAGCCCGGCCAGCCACTATATGGACTCGCCGTCAATTCAGGAAGCAAACTCATTGCCTTCGGCGGTGGCGCACCAATCAGCCTCACAGAAAGTGAGAAAGTTGGAGTAGGTGTTTCCGGCGGCACCACCCAACAGGACATCGACATCCTCAGGAAAGCACTGCAGGCCACCATCCAGCCTTAGCCGAAAGGAGTGGGGGCGACCTTCCCGAACTGATGCGTCTCCCGTAATAGTCGCCGCCTACTCTCGCAACTCGCCGATTGCGCTGCGGCCGTCCGTTGCAGAGCAACCACAGATTTGAGCACACCCAAATCTGACAGAGGACGCTCTTGGCGTGTGGCGTCAGACTAAAGTCCAATTCCGACTTTTTGGACACCGCCTTCGAGACGTCTTAGATTCCAAACTGACACTCCTGCGGTGTGGGGTGCATGCACGGCAGTGACGACGACCAGCTCCGTCGGCAGCCTAGGCAAGCCTTTCCGCTGCACCGGCCGTTGCTACCTTGCCGGCAGGCAATTTCTGAATTGCTCCCGATCCCCCAATTTGTGTGGCAGATCCATTGCTCAGAGATGGGCAGGTTTTCGAAGCGACGGTAGCCCTGATACATACCAGCCACGGCGGCTTCTGAAGGCAAAGAACAAACACGAAAACCACAAGTAGCCGCGCTCGGCCACGACGCGAAAATGCACGCTCCCACCATGTGAACGGAGCTAACGACGCAATTTACGGCCGACGGCGTGTCCCGGACAATCGGTGCCGATGTTAGTCGTGAGTTGCGGCTCTCCGGGGCGGGCAGGTCTTGACGCAGCACGTCTTCGATGGCGTCGAGCGTCATGAGCCCCAATGAAGCTGCAAACTCGCTCCGCCCCTGAAAGTAGACATAAGTGTGGACATTGTCCACACCCCCTTTGACAGGACAACCTCGGGCACACAGTCGCCGGGAAACGCCCTGGCGCCGCTTCCCAAGTGTCTGCAAGGAGAATCGGCATGGTCATGTCGTTCCTACTCCCCCGACGCATGAATAGGTGTAGGTCACCCCGGGCCACCCCACAAACCGGAACGAGGAATCACATAACCCCAGCTCAGCAGGCGGAGGGCCGACCAGCGAGGGCCTTGAACCCGCCACCCCACACACCTGCATAGGCTCCGCGACAGCCAGGCTAAAGCCCGCACCCCTAGCGTCAGAGGGACGCCATCACAAGCCATGTCAACACGTTAAAGCAAAAACCCCTCTGACGAGGGGATATGCTGTGCCCGAGGTGGGACTCGAACCCACACACCTTTCGATACCGCATTTTGAGTGCGGCGCGTCTGCCAATTCCGCCACTCGGGCGCGGAATACATGGAGCAACAGGGTACGCCCACAGCTGATTGTGAGCAACGCGATCGCTTCACGTACGCGGAATTACTCTACATGCAGATAGGCTGAATTCCAGAATCGCGCCGCCGACGCCGCAACCGACCATGCAGATCAAGTACAGGCCGGGCGCACCTAAGATAGTGATGTCCCCGCCGTACCTTTCCAAGGAGATCCCGTGACTGAACAGACGGAGTCAAAACCATCGTCCCAGCCGGCGCGCCGCGTCATTGTGGCCGAGGATGAAACCCTCATCCGCCTCGACATCATCGAAATCCTGCGCGGCGAGGGCTATGACGTCATCGGCGAAGCGGACAACGGCGAGAAGGCAGTCCAGCTGGCTGAGGAGCTGAAGCCGGACCTGGTCCTGATGGACGTCAAGATGCCCGTGATGGATGGCATCTCTGCTGCCGAGAAGATCGTCAAGGCGCGCATCGCCCCCGTCGTGCTGCTGACGGCCTTCAGCCAGAAGGAACTTGTGGAGCGTGCCCGCGACGCCGGCGCCATGGCCTACGTGGTGAAGCCCTTTACCCCCGCGGACCTCATTCCTGCCCTGGAGATCGCACTCTCCCGGCACGAGGAGATCAAGGCGCTCGAAAGCGAAGTCTCCGACCTCCAGGAACAGTTCGCCACCCGCAAACTCGTGGAGCGCGCCAAGAGCCTGCTGACCACCAAGATGGGCCTGACCGAGCCGGAAGCCTTCCGCTGGATCCAGAAGACCTCCATGGACCGCCGCCTCAGCATGCGCGAAGTCGCCGAGACCATCATCAACCAGGTCAACTAAGAGCGCTGTAACCAAAAAGGACCCCCGCCAACCGGCGGGGGTCCTTTTCCGTGTCAGAAAGCCTAGGCCTTCTTCTTCCTTTCGGGCCAGGGGCCGAGCTTTTCCTTGTTGCTCGTGAGCTCTCCCCCGCGGGTGGAGTCGGCGAGGTCGCCCACCTTGTGCACCTTCAGCGAGTTCGTCGAACCGGCCTTTCCGGGAGGGGAACCGGCAGCGATAACCACGAGGTCGCCGTCCTCAACAAGGGACATCTCCATAAGGCTGCGGTCCACCTGGGCGGTCATCGCATCGGTGTGGTCCACCATCTGCACCAGCACCGGCTGGATGCCCCAGGTGAGCGCCAGCTGGTTCCAGACCTGCTCCACCGGGGTGAACGCGAAGACCGGCTTGATGG
Source organism: Arthrobacter sp. Ha26 (assembly GCF_059091705.1). Lineage (NCBI taxonomy): Bacteria > Bacillati > Actinomycetota > Actinomycetes > Micrococcales > Micrococcaceae > Arthrobacter > Arthrobacter sp. Ha26. Next base: position 201,481 of record NZ_JBNHGX010000003.1, on the reverse strand, counting down.
GACGCAGGCGGGACAGGCGGCGGGCGGAATCGCCGGACTGCGTGAACGCACAGATGTATTTGGCGTCCAGCTGGTCGGCGATCTCGACGGCGGCACGGGTGATGGCGCCGCCACGGGTCTTGGGCTTGGTCCCCAGCGGGGGAACGCGCTCCAGGCCGTGAACCTCGGTGGACTCGATGATCCGGGCCATGGTCTTGACCGTCTCGATCGGGTACTTGCCCACACTGGTCTCACCGGACAGCATCACGGCGTCCGCACCGTCCAGCACGGCGTTGGCGCAGTCGGAGGCCTCTGCACGGGTGGGGCGCGGATTGTCGATCATGGATTCCAGCACCTGGGTGGCCACGATGACGGGCTTGGCCCAGCGGCGGGCCAGTTCAATGGCACGCTTCTGGACGATCGGCACTTCCTCCAGCGGAAGCTCCACGCCAAGGTCGCCACGGGCCACCATGATGGCGTCGAACGCGTCGATGATCTCGGGCAGCTGCTCCACGGCCTGCGGCTTTTCGATCTTGGCGATGACCGGCACGCGCCGGCCTTCCTCGTCCATGATCTCGTGGACCCGGGCGATGTCGGAGGCGTCACGCACGAAGGACAAGGCCACCAGGTCAACGCCGCGGCGCATGGCCCAGCGGAGATCGTCCTCATCCTTTTCGCTCAGCGCGGGGACGTTGACGGCCACACCGGGAAGGTTGATGCCCTTGTTGTTGGACACCATGCCGCCCACGGTTACTTCGGCGACCACCTTGACGTCGTCAACAGCCGTGGCACGCAGCGCCACCTTGCCGTCGTCGATCAGCAGCGCGTCGCCCACGTTGACGTCCTCGGTGAGGCTCTTCAGCGTGGTGGAGCAGATGTCCTTGGTGCCGGGGACGTCCTCGGTGGTGATGGTGAAGGTGTCACCGACGGCGAGGGCGTGCGGGCCGTCAACGAAGCGGCCCAGGCGGATCTTGGGTCCCTGCAGGTCAGCCATGATGGCCACGGCCTTGCCGAGATCGGCAGCGGCCTTCCGGACGTTCTCGTAGGTGTTGTCATGCACCGAGTAGTCACCGTGGCTCATGTTCATCCGGGCGACGTCAACGCCGGCTTCCAGCACCGCGAGGGTGTTTTCATAGCTGGCAATTGCCGGGCCGAACGTAGCCACAATTTTTGCGCGTCTCATATACCTACCCTATTGGTCTCTTGCATTGGTTAAGTTGTCGAAGAGGTGAACCCTTGGTCAGCCCTGGAGCAAAGCGTCTAGAGGACTGCGATGGCACGGTCCGTCGGCGCCACGGGTGCGGGCAAGATAGTGCTGCCCATCAGGTACTTGTCCACTGCTGCGGCGGCGGCGCGTCCTTCGGCGATGGCCCAGACAATCAGGGACTGGCCTCGGCCGGCGTCGCCCGCCACGAAAACGCCCTCCGTGTTGGTCATGTAGTAGCCGTCGCGGGAGACGTTGCCGCGGCCATCGAACTCCGCGTGGACCTGTTCGGTGATGCCGGCAGGCTCGGCGCCGGTGAAGCCCAGCGACAGGAACACCAGGTCCGCGGGGATGATCCGCTCCGTGCCGGCCTTGGGCAGGCGCTTGCCGTCCACGAATTCCGTCTCGGCCACCTTGACGCCGGTGAGCTTACCGTTCTCGCCGACGAACTCCACGGTGGAGGCAAGATAGGTTCGCTCGCCGCCTTCCTCGTGCGCGCTGGCAACCTCAAACAAGGTGGGGAACGTCGGCCACGGCTGGTGGCCGGCACGCTCCACCGGGGGCTGCTTGCCGATGGCGAGGGTGGTCACCGAGGCGGCCCCATGACGGTGGGCGGTGCCCAGGCAGTCCGCTCCGGTGTCGCCGCCGCCCAGGATCACCACGTGCTTGCCCTGCGCGTGGATCTGGTTTTCAATCTGCTCCCCCGCCACAGCACGGTTGGCAGGAACCAGGTAATCCATGGCGAAGTGGACGCCGTCCAGGTCGCGGCCGGGGATGGGCAGGTCGCGCGGAACGGTGGCCCCAGTGCAAACCACGACGGCGTCGTAGCGCCTGCGCAGCTGCTCCCAGGTCACGTCCGTTCCCACGTTAACACCGGTGCGGAAGCGGGTACCTTCCGACTTCATCTGTTCGACGCGGCGGTCAACCTGTTCTTTTTCCATCTTGAAATCGGGAATGCCGTACCGCAGCAGCCCGCCGATCTTGTCGTCGCGCTCGTACACGGCAACGGTGTGGCCCACGCGGGTCAGCTGTTGCGCGACGGCCAGGCCGGCAGGGCCGGAGCCGACGACGGCAACCGTCTTTCCGGTCAGGCGTGCGGGCGGCAGGGGGCTGACCCAGCCGTTGTCCCAAGCCTCGTCAATGATGGAGACTTCCACCTGCTTTATGGTGACTGCAGGCTGATTGATTCCCAGCACGCAGGAGGCCTCGCACGGGGCGGGGCACAGGCGGCCGGTGAATTCCGGGAAGTTGTTCGTGGCGTGGAGGCGCTCGATGGCTTCCTCGCCCTTGTCCCGCCACATGAGGTCGTTCCACTCGGGAATGAGGTTGCCCAGCGGGCAGCCCTGGTGGCAGAACGGGATGCCGCAGTCCATGCAGCGGCCGGCCTGGGCTTTCAGCGTGCCCTTTTCCTGTGCCTCATACACTTCCTTCCAGTCCATAATGCGGACGGGAACGGGACGGCGCGGCTGGGTTTCACGCTGCCGTACTTTCAAAAATCCGCGTGGATCAGCCACCGGTTACCTCCAGGATTCGGGACCACACTTCTTCGCCGTCAGGGTCAAGGCCCTCTTCGATGGCGTCGAGGCGGGTTTGCAGCACGGCCGCGTAGTCGCGCGGCAGCACCTTGGTAATGCGGGCAGCGGTGTCATCGAAGTTCTCGAGGAGGCGCGCGGCCAGCTGGGAGTCTGTTTCTTCAATGTGCTTGACCAGGAGGCCGTGCACAATGTCGCGGTCCTCGGCGTCCAGCTCGCGGAGCTGCAGCTCGCCGGACTCGAGTGCCTGCTTGTTCACGCGGGTGGTCCGCAGGTCAAGGACGTACGCGGTACCGCCGGACATGCCGGCACCGAAGTTGCGCCCCGTGCGTCCGATGATCAGCGTCTGGCCGCCGGTCATGTATTCACAGCCGTGGTCGCCGATGCCTTCGACCACGGCGGTGGCACCCGAGTTGCGGACCAGGAAGCGTTCGCCCACCTGGCCGCGGAGGAACATCTCGCCGCTCGTGGCACCGTAGCCGATCACGTTTCCGGCAATGACGTTGGTTTCAGCCTTGAACACGTTGGTGCGGTCCGGCCGGACGATGATGCGCCCGCCGGAGAGGCCCTTGCCGACGTAGTCGTTCGAGTCGCCAAACAGCCGCAGCGTGATGCCTGCGGGCAGGAAGGCGCCCAGGGACTGGCCGGCGGTACCGCTCAGGGTGACGTCGATGGTGTCCGTGGCCAGGATGTCCGTGCCGAACGTTTTGGTGACCACGTGGCCCAGCATGGTGCCCACGGAGCGGTCGGTGTTGATCACGTCAACGGAGATCTTGACCGGGCTGCGGTCCGTAAGGGCCTCGGTGGCCATGCTGATGAGCCGCTGGTCGAAGTGCTTGTCCAGCTCGTGGTTCTGGCCGGTCATGTTCCGCAGCGGGGCGTCGTCGTCGAACTCCAGCCCGTGCAGGATCGGATCCAGGTCCAGGCCGTCGGCCTTCCAGTGGTTAACGGCTTCCCGGGTGTCGAGGACCTCGGCGTGGCCGATGGCCTCCTCCAGGCTGCGGAAGCCGAGCTCTGCCAGGATTTCGCGGACTTCCTCGGCCAGGAACTCAAAGAAGTTGACCACGAACTCGGGCTTGCCGCTGAAGCGTGCGCGCAGCTCGGGGTTCTGGGTGGCCACACCCACCGGGCAGGTATCCAGGTGGCAGACGCGCATCATGATGCACCCTTCCACCACCAGCGGGGCGGTGGCGAAGCCGAACTCCTCGCCGCCGAGCAGCGCTGCGATCACCACGTCGCGGCCGGTCTTGAGCTGGCCGTCCACCTGCACCACCACGCGGTCTCGCAGGCCGTTGAGCATCAGCGTCTGCTGGGTCTCGGCCAGGCCGAGCTCCCACGGGACACCGGCGTGCTTAAGCGAGTTCAGCGGCGAGGCGCCGGTGCCGCCGTCGTGTCCGGAGACAAGTACGACGTCGGCCTTCGCCTTGGTCACGCCGGACGCCACGGTGCCGATCCCGACTTCCGAGACAAGCTTTACGTGCACCCGGGCCGAAGGGTTGGCGCGCTTGGCATCGTAGATGAGCTGCGCGAGGTCCTCGATCGAGTAGATGTCGTGGTGCGGGGGCGGGGAGATCAGCCCGACGCCGGGGGTCGAGTGGCGCGTGCGGGCCACCCACGGGTAGACCTTCTGCGCCATCAGCTGGCCGCCCTCGCCGGGCTTGGCGCCCTGCGCCATCTTGATCTGGATGTCGTCGGCGTTGGTGAGGTACAGGCTGGTGACACCAAAACGGCCGGACGCGATCTGCTTGACGGCAGAGCGGCGCTTCGGGTCCAGAAGCCGGTCCACGTCTTCACCGCCCTCGCCGGTGTTGGACTTGCCGCCCAGCTGGTTCATGGCGATGGCCAGCGTCTCGTGGGCCTCCTGGGAGATGGAGCCGTAGCTCATGGCACCCGTGGAGAACCGCTTGACGATGCTGGAGACCGGCTCCACTTCCTCGAGCGGAACAGCGGGACGCTCATTCTTGAACTTGAGCAGCCCGCGGAGGGTCATCAGGTTCTGGGACTGATCGTCCACGCCCTTGGTGTAGGCCTTGAAGATGTCGTAACGGCGTTCACGCGTGGCGTGCTGCAGCCGGAAGACGGTCTCCGGGTTGAAGAGGTGCGGCTCCCCGTCGCGGCGCCACTGGTACTCGCCGCCGCCAAGAAGCGGACGGTGCGGCTGCTCGATGCCGCCCTCGGGGTAGGCCATCTGGTGGCGGGCGGACACTTCGGCCGCGATGACATCCAGGCCCACGCCGCCGAGCTGGGAGTGGGTTCCGGCGAAGAATTCATCCACCAGTTCCTGGCCCAGGCCCAGTGCCTCAAAGGTCTGTGCGCCGGTGTAGGACGCCACGGTGGAGATGCCCATCTTGGACATGATCTTCAGGACGCCCTTGCCCAGGCCCTTGATGAGGTTGTAGACGCCGTCCTGCGCGGTGACGCCGGTGACGTCGCCGGCAGCAATGAGCTGCTCCACCGATTCCATGGCCAGGTACGGGTTGACGGCGGATGCGCCGTAGCCGATCAGGACTGCCACGTGGTGGGTCTCGCGGACGTCACCGGCCTCAACCACCAGGGCGGTCTTGGTGCGGTTGGCGCTGCGCAGCAGGTGGTGGTGCACGGCGCTGACCAGCAGCAGCGACGGGATGGGAGCCCACTGGGCGTTCGAGTCACGGTCGGACAGCACGATGTACTGGACGCCGCGGTTTATCGCGCCCGAAACCTGCTCGCAAATTTCCGTGAGCCGGGCACGCAGCGCGTTTTCGCCGCCTTCGGGGCGGTACAGCCCGCGGACCTTCATGGCAACGCGGTTGCCGTCGGCGTCCTCGATGTTGGCGATCTTGGCGAGCTGGTCGTTGTTGATCACCGGGAACGGCAGCTGGACCTGGGGCTGGCGGACCTGCTTGGTGTCCAGCAGGTTGCCGTTGGGTCCGATGGCACAGGTCAGCGACGTAACCAGCTCTTCACGGATCGCATCCAGCGGCGGGTTGGTCACCTGCGCGAAGGACTGCACGAAGTAGTCGAAGAGCAGCCGGGGGCGCTTGGACAGCACGGCCACCGGGGTGTCCGAGCCCATGGCGCCCAGCGGTTCAGCGCCGGTGCGGGCCATCGGGCCCAGCAGGATCTTCAGTTCCTCGGTGGTGTAGCCGAAGGTGCGCTGGCGGATATTCACGGACGCGGCCGTGTGGACCACGTGCTCGCGCTCGGGAAGGTCATTGAGGTCGATCAGGTTGTCCTTGACCCACTCCGCCCACGGGTTGGCGGCGGCCACTTCGGCCTTGACCTCTTCATCGTCGATGATGCGGCCGGACTCGGTGTCCACCAGGAACATCTTGCCCGGGGATACGCGGCCCTTCTTGACCACCTTGGAGGGTTCGACGTCGATCACGCCCACCTCGGAGGCGAAGACGATCAGGCCGTCCTCGGTGATCCAGAAGCGGCCGGGGCGCAGGCCGTTGCGGTCCAGGGTGGCGCCCACGAGGTTGCCATCCGTGAAGGAAACGGCCGCCGGGCCGTCCCAGGGCTCCATGAGCAGGGAGTGGTACTCGTAGAACGCGCGCCGTGCCGGATCCATGGTGGCGTGGTTTTCCCAGGCCTCGGGAATCATCATCATGATTGAGTGCGTGATGGGCCGGCCGGAGAGCCAGAGCAGTTCCGCTACCTCGTCGAAGGACGCGGAGTCCGAAGCGCCGGGGGTGCAGATGGGGTACAGCTCTTCCGGCGAGTCGCCCAGCAGCGGGTTGGCGAGCTGGGACTGGCGGGCGCGCATCCAGTTCCGGTTGCCCTTGACGGTGTTGATTTCACCATTGTGGGCGATGGTGCGGAACGGCTGGGCCAGCGGCCAGGACGGGAAGGTGTTGGTGGAGAAGCGCGAGTGGACGATGGCCAGCTTGGTCTTGAACCGCTTGTCCGAGAGGTCCGGGTAGAACGGCTCCAACTGGGCGGTGGTGAGCATGCCCTTGTAGACGATGGTCCGCGAGGACAGCGACGGGAAGTACACCCCGAACTTGTTCTGGGCACGCTTGCGGATCCGCCAGGCGCGGGAATCCAGTTCGTTGCGGTCCAGTTCCTCGCCGGTGGCCGATGCCAGGAATGGCTGGGAGAAGTAGGGCATGCAGGCCCGTGCCATGGCACCGACGAGGTCGGCGACAACCGGCACCTCGCGCCAGCCGAGGACCGTCAGGCCCTCATCGGCTGCCAGGCCCTCGATGCCGGCCTTCGCGGCGTCGGCTTCGCGCTGCTCGGCAGGGAGGAAGGCGGTTCCGGCAACGTACTGGCCGGGAGCGGGAAGTTCGAACTCGGTCACCGCACGGAAGAATTCATCCGGGATCTGCATGAGGAGGCCTGCGCCATCACCGGTGCCCTCATCTGCGCCCACGGCACCGCGGTGCTCAAGGTTGCGCAGGGCGGTGAGGGCAGCGTCAACAATGTCGTAGCCGGGCTCGCCGCGGAGGGTGGCGATAATCGCAAGACCGCAGGCGTCCTTCTCCTGCTCCGGGTTGTACAACCCGCTTGCCTCCGGCATGGCGGCGAACCGCTTGAACGGGGACATGGCAGCCTCCGGCTGGTCCGGTTCAGACCAGCTGGGAGTGTGAAGAGTTTGGGTCATGGGAGACGTCCTTCCTCCTGATCGCGCGTATGGAAGGGACACCGTTGGCCCCACTCGTCGGTGCCGCTGTGATGGGCACAACAAAGTGTTACTTACTGGAAATTGTAGGTCAGCCCGGCCTGCTGAACTAACGGTTACGCAGGCCCCTGCCCAAGGCTTCATCCGACAGCAGCTCTATGCTGTCCGGAGTGGCCCCATGCCACGACGCTGTGGTTTTCGGGAGCTCCGAGCGGTGGCTCTGCTGCCCTTCGGGCCGGCGGTTTACGTGCTGGTGCCGGCCTCCGGTGCGGCTCCTGTGGCTGTACTGCCGGAATGTCCGGCAGCCGTTGCATCCTGTCCCGGCTTTGAGCCGGCCGGTGCTGCCGAGGCCTCTTCCGTGGGGGCGGAATCGGGCCTGGAACCGCTGTGGTTATCAGGGAGATTATCACGCGATTCACTATCTGAGACAACGGGGTCCGTATCACGGACTGAACTACCGGTGCCGGCTGCAGCTCCGCCGTCGTGCTTTTCCACGGGTTCCCGGCCCGGAAGATAGGGGCTCTCAGCGTCCGCCGGCTTCTTCAGTCCCAGCAGGATGAACGCTGTGAGCGCGGCCAGGAACACGAAGATGCTGGTCCAGACATTCAGCCGGGTGGTGAGCCCGAACAGCGAGATCTGCTCGGCATCGTCGATGCGCATGGCTTCGATCCAGACCCGGCCCAGCGTGTAGTACATGGCGTAGAGCCAGAACAGCCTGCTGCGGCGGAAATTGAACTTCCGGTCCAGGGCGAGCAAAATGGCGACGCCGGCCAGGTTCCACAGCGACTCGTAGAGGAACGTGGGGTGGAACAGGGTGTCCGCGGCCACTCCGGCGGGGAAGTTGGGGTTGTCCGCGTCGATCTGCAGGCCCCACGGCAGCGTCGTGGGCCCGCCGAAGAGTTCCTGGTTGAACCAGTTGCCCCACCGGCCCACTGCCTGGGCCAGCAGCAGCCCGGGTGCGGCGGCGTCCACGAACGCGCTCAGCTTGACGCCGCTGCGGCGGCATCCGATCCATGCGCCGACCGCACCAAGAACTACCGCGCCCCAGATGCCGAGGCCGCCGCGCTGGATCTGCGGGATCAGGGAGAGGTCCCCGGTGCCGTCAAAGCCGGGGCCGAAGTAGGCGTCCGGTGACGAGACCACGTGGTAGAGGCGGCCGCCGATGATACCGAACGGGATGGCCCACACCACGATGTCCCACACGCTGCCTTCAGGTGCGCCGCGCTTGGCCCAGCGGACCGACGTCAGCCACAGGCCCACCACGATGCCGGCCAGGATGCACAGGGCGTAGGCGTGGATGCGCAGTGTTCCCCAGGGCAGGGGAATATCGAACCCGGACCAGTCCGGGCTGGGAATGCTGGCCGGCACAAGGGCCGCCGCCTGAAGGAGCGTTTGCATGGATCAGGCTTCTTCCCTGGCCAGGCCGGTTTCCCTTGCCAGGCCAGTGCTGAGGTCCTTCGTGAGGGCGGCGACGGCGTCCACGCCACCGTCGCGGATTGCCGCTACCAGCGCAGTACCCACGATCACCCCTTCCGCATAGGCCGCGATTTCGCGGACCTGTTCAGCGTTGGAGACGCCGAGCCCCACGCACACACGCTGGGCACCGGCTGCATGCGCTGCCGCGACAACGTCCTTGGCTGCAGTGCTGACGGAGGTCCGGGCTCCGGTGACGCCCATGATGGATACGGCGTAGACGAAGCCGCGGCTGGCGTTCACGGTGCGCTGCATGCGCTCAGTGGTGGAGGACGGCGCCACCAGGAACACCCGGTCCAGGCCGTACTTGTCCGAGGCTTCCATCCACTCGGAAGCCTCGTCAGGGATGAGGTCCGGGGTGATGAGGCCGGCGCCGCCCGCCTCGGACAGGCGCCGGGAGAACTCGTCCACGCCCATCCGGACTACCGGGTTCCAGTAGGTCATCACCAGGACGGCAGCGTCGGTTTTGCTGGTGATGCCGGCAACCACGTCAAAGACCTGGCGGACGTGGAAGCCGTTGGCCAGGGCCTCGGTGGTGGCGGCCTGGATGACCTGGCCGTCCATCACGGGGTCCGAGTACGGGATACCGATTTCGATGAGGTCGGCGCCGTTCTCGGCCAGGGCGATGCCTGCGGCGATGGTCTCCTCCACGGAGGGGTAACCGGCGGGCAGGTAGCCGATCAGGGCTGCACGTCCTTCGGCGCGGGCCTTGTCAATGGCCGCGGCCGACTTGCTGGTGGTCTGTGCGGTGCTCACAGTTGCTCCCCCTCTTTGCCGATTTCGGATTCGGCGGAATTCTTGTCCAGCAGATCAAACCATTCGGCTGCGGTGGCCACGTCCTTGTCGCCGCGGCCGGAAAGGTTCACGATCACGATCTTGTCCTTTGCCGTCCCGCCGGCGCCCTCAGCATCGGCAGCGAGCCGCTGTCCTACCTTGATGGCCCCGGCGAGGGCGTGGGCGGATTCGATGGCGGGGATGATGCCCTCGGTGCGGCAGAGAAGGCGGAAGGCTTCCATGGCTTCGCTGTCGGTAATGGGTTCGTAGCTGACGCGGCCGATGTCCGAGAGGTAGGAGTGTTCCGGACCAACACCGGGGTAGTCGAGGCCGGCGGAGATGGAGTGGGACTCGATGGTCTGGCCGTCGTCGTCCTGCATGAGGTAGGAGCGGGCGCCGTGCAGGACGCCCGGCTTGCCCAGCGTGATGGTCGCCGCGTGGCGGCCTGTCTCCACGCCGTCGCCGCCTGCTTCGAACCCGTAGATCTTCACCGACGGATCGTCCAGGAAGCCGTGGAAGATGCCGATGGCGTTGGAGCCGCCGCCGATGCAGGCGCAGACGGCGTCCGGCAGCCGGCCTTCCTGGTCCAGGATCTGGGCGCGGGCTTCCTCGCCGATCACTTCGTGGAAGTAGCGGACCATCGCCGGGAACGGGTGGGCGCCGGCGGCTGTGCCCAGGAGGTAGTGGGTGTTGTCAACGTTCGCCACCCAGTCGCGCAGCGCGTCATTGATGGCGTCCTTGAGCGTCTGCGAACCGCTGGTCACCGGGATGACGGTGGCGCCCAGGAGCTCCATCCGGGCCACGTTCAGCGCCTGGCGGCGGCAGTCCTCGGCCCCCATGTACACCACGCACTCCAGGCCCATCAGTGCAGCCGCGGTAGCGCTGGCCACGCCGTGCTGGCCGGCGCCGGTTTCGGCGATGACGCGGGTCTTGCCCATGCGCTTGGCGAGCAGAGCCTGGCCCAGGACGTTGTTGATCTTGTGGGACCCGGTGTGGTTCAGGTCCTCGCGCTTGAGGAAGATGCGGACTCCCCCGGCGTGCTCGGAGAAGCGCTTGGCTTCGGTCAACAGCGAGGGCCGGCCGGAGTAGTTCTTGTTCAGGTCCGCGACCTGGGCCCGGAATTCGGGATCGTCCTTGGCCTTCTCGAACGTTTCTCCAAGCTCGTCCAGGGCCGCAATAAGGGACTCGGGCATCCAGCGCCCACCGTAGCTGCCGAAGTACGGCCCGGGGGCGTGCTTCAGGGAGCCGCCCTGCAGGAATGCTTCCGCGGCGTTGTTGTCAGCGTTGCCTGAGGGTGCGTCGGCCATCAGTCCCGTCCTGTTCCAGTAGATCGTTCAGTAAATGTGGGTTCCGGCGGGTGGACCGGAGCAAACCCGCCAAAGCGGCAAGCCGCCCCCGTCCACGTGGCCGTGTCCAGGGGAGCCGCGTCAGCCGCGGGCAGCGATGGCGGCGGCCCCGGCCGCCGTGAACTCCGCGATCCGTTCGCGCGGCGTGGAGTGGCTCACCAGGGCCTCCCCCACCAGGATCGCGTTGGCGCCGCTGGCGGCGTAGTGCGTCACGTCGTCCACGCCGCGGACGCCGGATTCGGCCACCACGACGGACTCGGCCGGAATCAGGCCCGCAAGGGACGCGAAAACGGAACGGTCGACGTCGAGCGTCTTCAGGTTGCGCACGTTCACTCCGATGATGCGCGCCTGGGCGGCGACCGCCCGCTCGATTTCCTCTTCGGTGTGCGTTTCCACCAGCACGTTCATGCCCAGGTCGCGGCTCAGCGCCGAGAATTCGCTCAGCTGTGCGTCGGAGAGAGCCGCAACGATCAGCAGGATCAGATCGGCGCCGTGGGCCCGGGCCTCCCAGATCTGGTACTCGTCGAGCGTGAAGTCCTTGCGCAGCAGGGGAACGTCCACCGCGGCGCGTACGGCGTCCAGGTCCGCCAGGGATCCGTTGAAGCGGCGCTGTTCGGTGAGGACGCTGATGACGGAGGCACCGCCGTCGGCATACTGCTGCGCGAGGGAAGCGGGATCGCCAATGGCGGCCAAGTCTCCCTTGGAAGGGCTGCGGCGCTTGATTTCCGCGATGACTTTCAGCTCGTCCCGTGATGCGGAGGGGCCGCCGAGCGCTGCCCAGGCGTCGCGGGCGGGTGCTGCGCCCTGGGCCAGGTCCTTCAGTTCAGCCAGGGAAACGAGGCGTTTCCGTGCGTCCATATCCTCCCTGACACCGGCATTGATGTCATCGAGAACAGTTGCCATCAGTGGCCGGAGTTCTTCAGCTTGCTGCCTTCGACGCCGTAGCCTGCCTTGCGCATGATGTAGCCGAGGATCAGGCCGAGGACCATTACGCCGGCACCGGCGATGAAGATGGGGGTGCTGGCGATGACGAAGGCGATTGACGCGATGAGTGCGCCCACCAGCATCACGATGACGCAGGTCCAGGCGGCCGGGCTGTTGCCATGGCCGAGTTCCTGGCTGTGGTCAATGGCGCCGGGGGCAACCGTGCGGGTGCCTGACTTGGAAACGGACGCAGGTGCTTTGCTCATGGAAAATCTCCTCAGGGTGGATACTGCTTACATTCTGCCATTTTTTGGCTGCCTGCCGCGTATCGCCAGTCCGGCACGGCTGGACGGCGACATGCTGTGCACTGTTTACGTGGGATCGTCGCCCCGCGTGAGGCGGTCCCAGCTGTCAATTTCGTCAACCGGCCCTGATATGGCGGCGGCGCCGCCAACAGCGGGCGCGTCATACTTGGTCCGGTTTTTCCAGTGCCGGCCGGCCGGAATGATCAGCAGGGCGGCAAGGGCAAGCAGGCAGCCCGCGACGACGGCGAGGACCGGGAAGGCAGTAACGGCCACGTGCGCCTCGCTGCCCGTGATGCCTGTAGCGGCTGCGATGGAGCCTTGCGCTGCCGCCAGCGGATCAGCCAGGACTGTGGCCGCAGCGGCCACAATTCCTGCCGACGCCAGGACGATGATGGCCGTGATGATCCACCGGGCGATCCTGCCGGCGATGGCAGCCGCCAGGCCGCCGGCGAGAGCCACGAGCGCCAGCGCGGTGACGGCGGTGGCGGCTTTGCTGCCCTGGACCTCCAGTGCCGTTTGGCCGGCACCGGCCTGGCCCACCTGGTTTGGATCGAGGGTGACAGTCATCCAGGTCTGCGTGGTGGTGCCGAACACCGCCAGCGCCAGGACGGCGACCAGCAGCACCAGCGTGGACTTTCGCGCCCAGGCCGGCGCCGCCGGACGTTTTCTTGAAGCCGCGTCCGGCTCGGCTGGGGGCCCGGCCCTGCCCGGGACAACGGGACCGGACATCAGGAGTCCGTCCTGCCCGGCAGCGATTCCGCAGAGATGTTCTGCAGGGAGCCTGCGGTGTGGACTGCACGAAGCGGTGCGGCGGCTTTGTTCACGGTTTCGAGTGCTTCGGTGGGGTTCACGGAATCAGCCACGATGCCGCCGCCGGCCTGGACGTACGCCCGGCCTTCGCGCAGCAGTGCCGAGCGGATGGCGATCGCCATGTCCATGTCCCCGGCGAAGTCGAGGTATCCCACCACGCCGCCGTAGATGCCCCGGCGGTGCGGTTCCAGTTCGTCCAGGAGCCGCAGGGCGCGCGGTTTCGGGGCGCCGGACAGGGTGCCTGCCGGGAAGGTGGCCTTCAGGACGTCGTAGGCTTTGGCCCGCGGCGAGAGCCGGCCCACCACGGTGGACACCAGGTGCATGATGTGGCTGAAGCGCTCCACTTCCATGAACTGCGTGACATCCACCGTTCCGGCGACGCACACCTTGGAGAGGTCGTTGCGGGACAGATCCACCAGCATCAGGTGTTCGGCGCGTTCCTTCTGGTCCGCGAGCAGCTCCTCGGCCAGGGCCTTGTCCGCTTCCACCGTTTTGCCGCGGGGCCGGGATCCGGCAATGGGGTGGGTGATGACCTCTTCGCCGGTCACTGTGACCAGGGCTTCCGGAGAGGACCCCACAATCGAGTATTCCCGGCCCTCGGCGTCCTCGAGGCTGAAGATGTACATGTAGGGGCTCGGGTTGGTGTTGCGCAGGACCCGGTAGACGTCCAGGGCGGAAGCCTTGCACTCCATTTCGAAGCGGCGGGAAATGACCACCTGGAACACTTCGCCGTCAACGATGGCTTCCTTGCCGCGGTCCAGTGCTGCCAGGTATTCGGCTTCGTCCCAGCGTTCCTGGACGCTCGAGGCGAAGTCGAGCGCGGCGGGAGCCAGCACCGAAACCGGCTGGGCCACGGGGGTGCTGACTTGGCTGAGCAGCGCCTTAACCCGGGCCACGGCGTCGTGCCAGGCTTCGTCCACCCGTTCGGAGCTGTCATCGAAGTTGATGGCGTTGGCGATCAGCAGGACGGTGCCGTCCACGTTGTCGTGGACGGCCATGTCCGTAACGAGGTTCAACGCCATTTCCGGCAGCTGCAGGTCATCTTCGGGCGGGCTCACCAGGCGTTCCCAGTGCCGCACCGTTTCCCAGCCGAGGAAACCGACCAGGCCGGAGGTGAAGGGCGGCAGGCCATCGAACCTGTCGGTGCGCAGGGCTTCGATGGTGTCGCGGATGGCGTCCACCGGGCTTCCGCCCACCGGCACTCCCACCGGGGGCTCTCCCAGCCAGTGGGCATTGCCGTCCTTGGTGGTCAGGGTTGCGCGGGACCGGGCGCCGATGAATGAGTAGCGCGACCATGCCCCGCCCACTGCTGCCGACTCCATCAGGAACGTCCCGGGCTGCCCCTGGGCGAGCTTCCGGTACAGGCCAATCGGCGTTTCGGCGTCGGCGAGTACTTTGAGCCGGACGGGGATGACGCGGCTGTGGCCGGCCAGTTCCCGGAACTCCTCGAGGCTTGGGCTGATGGTTCCAAGGTCCTGCATGGCTATGCTGTTCCGCCTGTTCTCGTCGGGGCCGGTTTTGGTTCTGGTGGCGCTGGTACGTCTATGACTGCGCTGGTGCCTGGTGGAAGTGCTTGCAGGGTGGCCGCTCCCCTGCTGACCGGAGTGTTAGAAGAACGTCACACTGCCTGGCCGGTGGTGACGGCCAGCTCCCTGCCGTCGAAGCAGGTGCGGGTGCCCGTATGGCACGCGGCGCCCACCTGGTCCACGCGCACCAGCAGGGCGTCGCCGTCGCAGTCCATGGCAACGGACTTGACCCACTGCACATGCCCGGACGTGTCTCCCTTGCGCCAGTACTCCTGGCGTGAGCGTGAATAGAAAGTGACGCGCCCGGTAGTCATGGTGCGGTGCAGCGCTTCGTCATCCATCCAGCCCAGCATCAGCACCTCGTTGGTGTCGAACTGCTGGACGACGGCGGCCACCAGCCCTGCGCTGTCGCGCTTGAGCGCGGCGGCCAGATCGGATGAAAGCGGACCGGCTGCAGGTGCAGGACTTCCTACCGGGCCAGGCAAGGGTGTTGCGGGCACGGCGGAAGCGGCGGTAGGGACGGGGGCGGGCTGCTCAGACATCAGGTCAAGTCTAGTGCCTTTGACATGCCCGGAACCGTGTGTGAACAACGGCACGCCAGCACCGGCGGCCACGCTGCCCAACTGCTCCGCTGTCGTGCTAGTTTTCCAAGTGATGCATTTCGTCGACCCGTCCCGAGAAGTCCTGGCCGAAACCCTCCTTGCGGCCGGTCCTGACGCGCCCACGCTCTGCAGGGGCTGGCGCACCAGGGATCTTGCCGCCCACCTCTACCTGCGTGAGCGCAAAGCCGCTGTGGGGCTCGGGCTGATCATCAAACGCCTGGCCAAGGCTTCGGACCGGGCAACTGCCAAGCTGGCGGCAAAGCTGACCACGCCCGAGGCCTACACGGGACTTGTGAACACGTTCCGGGCCGGGCCGCCGGCGCTGTCCCCCATGAAGATCAAGGCACTGGACGAAAGCTCCAACCTCATTGAGTACTTTGTGCACACCGAGGATGTCCGCCGTGCGGTGGACCGCTGGGCGCCCCGGGCGTTGGACGAGGCCTACTCGGAAGCGCTGTGGGATGAGCTGGTGAAGCGTGCCGCCATCCTTTACCGCGGGGTGGACCTCGGCATCGTGCTGGTGCGGCCGTCCGGGCCCCGGCACGTGGCCAAGCGCGCCCCTGTTTCCGTGGCCATCGTGGGCGAGCCCGGTGAGCTGCTGATGCACGCCCACGGCCGCACCCGCCACGCCCTGGTTACCTTTGAAGGCCAGCCGGACGCCGTCGCGCTCCTGCAGTCTGCCGAAGTGGGCCTCTAACAACCATCTGCGGTCAGCGGACTTCGAAGCCTGCTTCACGGATGGCTTTTTTGACCTGGGACATCATGTCGTCCGGGCCCCAGTGGAAGATGGATGCGGCCAGGACGGCATCGGCTCCTGCGGCGACGGCGGGCGGAAAGTGTGCCGGCTCCCCTGCCCCGCCGGAGGCGATGATCGGCACCTTGACGGCCGCGCGGACCAGTTTGATGAGTTCGAGGTCGAACCCGTCCTTGGTGCCGTCGGCGTCGATGGAATTGAGCAGGATCTCCCCCACGCCGCGGTCCGCGGCTTCCCTGGCCCAGGCGATGGCGTCGATCCCGGTGCCGGTGCGTCCGCCGTGGGTGGTCACTTCAAATCCCGACGGCGTGGGCTGGGACCCGGGGCGGGTGCGGCGCGCGTCGACCGACAGGACGAGGACCTGGGACCCGAAGTGCCGGGTGATCTCGTCGATGACGTCGGGCCGGGCCACGGCTGCGGTGTTGATGGAGGCCTTGTCTGCGCCGTAGCGGAGGAGCTTGTCCACCTCTGCCACACCGCGCACGCCGCCGCCGACGCAGAGCGGGATGAAGACTTCCTCGGCCGTGCGCCGGACCACGTCGAAGGTGGTCTCGCGGTTGCCTGACGAGGCCGTGACGTCAAGGAAGGTCAGCTCGTCGGCGCCGGCGTTGTCGTACCGGTGGGCAAGTTCCACCGGGTCCCCGGCGTCGCGGAGGCCCTCGAAGTTAACGCCTTTGACGACGCGCCCGGCGTCCACGTCAAGGCAAGGAATGACGCGTACGGCTACTGCCATGGAAAACTCCTGGGAATTCTGTGGTGGATGGCGCTGCGTTGGATCCGCTGGACGGAATCAGATGCGGCAGGCGTGGATGCTGCTGACCAGGATGGCGCGGGCCCCGAGGTCGTACAGCTCATCCATGATCCGGTTGGTTTCCCGCTTGGGCACCATGGAGCGGACGGCAACCCACTCCGAATCTCGGAGCGGCGAGACCGTGGGCGATTCCAGGCCGGGCGTCAGGGAGGCGGCCTGCTCCACCAGTTCCTTGCGGATGTCGTAGTCCATCAGGACGTACTGGCGCGCCACGAGAACTCCCTGCAGGCGGCGGATCAGCACGTCAATCTCCTTGGCCGTGCCGTTCGCGGCACCGCCCGCGCCGGTGCGCCGGATCAGGACGGCCTCGGACTTGAGGATGGGTTCGCCGAAGATCTCCATTCCGGCGGCCTTGAGCGTATTGCCGGTTTCAACGACGTCGGCGATTGCGTCGGCGACGCCCAGCCGGACTGAGGATTCCACAGCGCCGTCCAGGCGGACCACTTTGGCGTTGACGCCGCGCTCGGCGAGGTAGCCGCGGAGCAGCCCGTCATAGCTCGTGGCCAGGCGCTTGCCCTCCAGCTCTTCAACCTTGCCGAAATCGCCCACCGGTCCGGCGAAGCGGAACGTCGAGGCGGCGAATCCCAGCGGGAGCAGCTCCTCAGCCTCCACCTCGGCGTCCAGCAGGAGGTCGCGTCCGGTGATGCCGACGTCGAGCGTTCCCTGGCCCACGTAGACGGCGATGTCGCGGGGGCGGAGGAAGAAGAACTCGATGTCGTTATCCGGGTCCACCATCACCAGTTCGCGCGTATCGCGGCGCTGGCGGTAACCGGCTTCGGAGAGCATCGCGGAGGCGGCTTCGGACAGGGAACCTTTGTTGGGGACGGCTACTCGCAGCATGGGGAATCTTTCTGAGTGTGGAAATGTCTGGTGTTCAAGCAATGCAGGCCACGGAAGGCACCGGCGGCATAAAGCGCGCCGGACCGGTGGCTACAGATGCTTGTAGACGTCTTCCAGGGTCAGGCCTTTGGCGAGCATCAGAACCTGCAGGTGGTACAGCAGCTGGGAGATTTCCTCGGCCGCCGCTTCATCGGATTCATATTCGGCAGCCATCCATACTTCGGCTGCTTCTTCAACAACTTTCTTGCCGATGCCGTGGACACCGGAGTCCAATTCAGCGACGGTGCGGGAGCCTTCCGGGCGGGTGGCTGCCTTCTCGCTGAGCTCAGCGAACAGCGTCTCGAAATTCTTCACGCCCTCCAGCCTACTTGCTGCGGCCCGAAGGGCGCCTGTCGGGCCGTAGCATGACGGACGCGATGTGAGTGAACACACACGCGTCCGCCACCGGCAGCATGCTAGCTGCGGTACTGCTTCAGCACGACGGCGGTGGCCAGGGCCGCCGTCACGGCCTCGTGGCCTTTGTCTTCCTTCGAGCCGGGGAGCCCTGCGCGGTCCAGGCCCTGCTGCTCCGTGTCGCAGGTCAGGACGCCAAATCCCACGGGGACGCCGGTGCGTACGCTCACGTCGGTGAGTCCCGACGTCGCCGCCTGGCAGACGTAGTCAAAGTGCGGCGTGCCGCCGCGGATGACGACGCCGAGGGCCACCACCGCGTCAAAGTGCGGGGCGAGCCTCGCGGCTGCCACGGGCAGCTCAAAGCTGCCGGGAACCCGCAGGACCGTGGGCTCGGCGATACCGGCGTCCTTGGCCGCGCGCAAGGCACCGTCCAGGAGGCCGTCCATGATCTGGGTGTGCCAGCTGGCCGCCACGATCGCCAGCTTCAGCTGGGACGTTTCGGCCGGGTTGAGGGTGGTGAGGTCGATGTCGGGGGCGCCGTGTCCGCTCATAAGTCAGTACTGTTCCGTTCGTTGGTTGGTTCGTCAGTCTTGTTCGTGCTCAAAGGACGTGGCGGGGGTGGTGACAGGCACCGCGCCGCCCACATGGGAGTCCAGCACCAGGCGGTGCTCCATGCGGTCCTTCTTGGTCTGCAGGTACCGGATGTTCTGGTCGCGCGAGGGCACCTCGGTGGGAACCATTTCGACCACCTTGACGCCGGCTTTCGCAAGCCTGTTCTGCTTGTCCGGGTTGTTGCTCAGGAGCCGCACTTCATGCAGGCCCATTTCGGCCAGCACCTGGGCCGCTGCCTTGTAGCAGCGGGCGTCCACGGGGAGGCCGAGCTGTTCGTTGGCCTCGACAGTATCGAAACCGGCCTCCTGCAGCGCGTAGGCCTTGATCTTGTTGGCCAGGCCGATGCCCCGGCCTTCCTGCCCGCGCAGGTACAGCAACGTGCCGCCGTGCTCCCGGATCATTTCCAGGGCGTAGGCGAGCTGCTCACCGCAGTCGCAGCGGTAGGACCCAAAAACATCGCCGGTGAGGCACTCGGAGTGCAGCCGGACCAGGGGTGCCTGACCGTCCTTGGGCGGGTTCGGGGAGCTGACCGCCAGGTGCTCGGCGCCGGTGACCAGATCGGTCCAGGCCTGGGCCACAAAATCGCCGAAGGCGGTGGGGAGTTGCACGATGGGCCCGCCGCTGACGGGATGGGGTACCTTGCCGTTGCCTGATTCGGGGTGGTGTTGGCCATGGGCCGATTCGAATCTGTGGTGGCCGTTGCCTGCATCAGGTACGTGGCCGTTGCCCGAAGCTCCGGAAGCCGTCATCGTGTCTCCTCTTCTGCGCCCGGGCGTCCTGCCCGAGTGTTACCGTCCGCCGATGTGCCCGCCGCGTCGAGG
Organism: Arthrobacter sp. Ha26; assembly: GCF_059091705.1. Classification (NCBI taxonomy): domain Bacteria; kingdom Bacillati; phylum Actinomycetota; class Actinomycetes; order Micrococcales; family Micrococcaceae; genus Arthrobacter; species Arthrobacter sp. Ha26. The sequence continues at coordinate 182,169 of NZ_JBNHGX010000003.1, read as the reverse complement.
TAGGCCACCAGGTCCTTAATCGAGATCAGGTGGCATCCGTGCTCAACAGCGAAGGCACGGAGCCCGTCCAGCCGCATCATTTCGCCGTCGTCGTAAACAACTTCGGCAATGACAGCCACAGGTTCCAGGCCGGCCAGGCGGCACAGGTCCACTGCGGCCTCTGTGTGGCCGGGACGTTCCCGCACACCACCGTCAACTGCGCGCAACGGGAATATATGCCCGGGGCGTGTTACGGATGCGGGCGCGGACTGCGGATCCGCGAGCACCCTTGCCGTGAGGGCGCGGTCCGTGGCGGAAATGCCGGTGCTGACGCCGAGGGCAGCGTCACAGGAAACGGTGTACGCCGTACCCTTCGCGTCCTGGTTGACTTCCACCATGGGTGGCAGCGACAGGGCGTCAGCGCGTTCACCGGACAGCGGGACGCAGATCACGCCGGAGCTGTACCGGATGGTCCAGCCCATCAGCGCCGGTGTGGCGAACTGGGCGGCGAAAATGATATCGCCCTCGTTTTCCCGGTCCTCGTTGTCGACGGCCAGCACAGGCTTGCCGGCGGCGATGGCCCGCACTGCTTCCTGGATGCTGCTCAACTGCACGACGGCGTCTTCCGGGGGACGGGGACCGGCAGAGGCTGCCACACCGGGTTCCACGCGGACTGCGGCGCTCATCGTGTTCCTCCTTCAACAGCGGCGGGCGCTGCCGTGCTGAATGCCAACAGGCGTTCGGTGTACTTGGCCAGGACGTCGACTTCCAGGTTCACGCGGCTTCCGGTGACCTTGGTGCCAAGGCCTGTTTCGGCCAGCGTTGTGGGGATCAGGCCCACTTCGAACCAGGGCTCCGGCTCAGCCGCGGGGCTGACGGCGGTCACGGTGAGCGACACTCCATCGATGGCGATTGAGCCCTTTTCAGCGATGTAGCGGGCCAGGTTGGCGGGGACGCCGAAGCGCAGCCGTTCCCAGTTGCCCAATGGCTCGCGCTCCAACAGGGCACCTACGCCGTCCACGTGGCCCTGCACCACGTGTCCGTCCAGGCGTCCTCCCGCGGGAACGCAGCGTTCAAGGTTGACCGGGTCGCCCGGCGCGAGTTCGCCGATGGTGCTGCGGACCAGGGTCTCCCCCATGACGTCCACGCTGAATTCCTTACCGTCTATGCGGGTGGCAGTCAGGCAGACGCCGTTGACGGCGATGGATCCGCCCAGGGCAAGCCCCTCGGTGGTGCCCGGCGCGCGGAGCCTGAGGGTGGCGCTGGCGTCGCCGGCCTTTTCCACGGACAGGACCTGCCCCTGCTCGGCAATAATTCCGGTAAACATCAGTAGCCTCCCTGGGCTTGCTCCGCGTTGTCGCGGGACGGTTGTGGGTCGAGGGCAACAGTGCGTTGCGGTCGGAGGTGGAGTCTTAGGTCACGCCCCAGCGTCCGGACGGCGCCGCCGTCGGACTGGTCCCATTCCCAGTGCTGTGCGTCAGCCAGGGTGGTGATCCCCAGGCCGGTGAGGGCAGGAGTGCCGGAACCCAGCAGCGTGGGAGCCAAATAAACAATGAGTTCGTCCACCAGCCCGGCGGCGAGGAATGCACTGAGAACCCGGGATCCTCCCTCGACCATCAGGTGGCGGATTCCGCTCCCGTAGAGGCTGGACAGGGCTTCACGCGGCTCGCGGGTGGGCAGATGCACCACCAGCCCATCGCTTCCGTGGATGGCGGCGTCGACCGGGATGTCGCGCAACCCCATGACCGCGCGCACGGGTTGCTTCGCGACAGGGCTGCCTGCGGTATCCCTCGCGGTAAGGCGAGGGTTGTCCACCAGTACGGTCTGGGTGCCAACGAGAATGGCATCGATGCGTGCCCGAATGGCGTGGTTGTCCGCCAGGGATTCCGGACTGGAGATCCACTGGCTGGTGCCGTCCTCCGCAGCGATGCGGCTGTCCAGCGTCTGGGCGATGTGAAGGGTGACGAACGGGCGCTTCGCGGCCACCGCTTCAAACCATTGGCGGTTCAGGTCCAGCGCTTCGCCGGCTCCCAGTCCGCTGCGGACACGGACGCCCGCGTGGCGAAGGGTGGCAGCGCCGCCCGCCGCGGGATCGTGGGGATCGTCCACCGCGTAGACGACGTCCGTGATGCCGGCGTCGATGATCGCCTGGGCGCAGGGGCCGGTGCGGCCGATGTGGTTGCAGGGCTCCAGGGTGACCAGCATGGTGCAGCCGGAAAGATCCACCCCGGCGGCCGCCGCCTGTTCAATGGCATCCACCTCGGCATGGGCTGTGCCCGCACCGCGATGGAATCCGGTGACGAGCTCGCGTCCTTCAGGATTGACGACGACGGCACCCACCAGGGGATTGGCACCGCGGGGGCCGGTGAGGGCCGCCCTCAGGGCGGTTTCCATGGCGGTGGTTTCAGCAGCCGTAAAGGCTGTCACCACTCCGGCCGTCATGCGGCGGCCTCGGTGGTTGAGCCGGCGGACAGGCCGGCAGCAGGAATAGTGGCCTCAAAGAGCCATCGCAAACGGTTCATGATGCTTGTGTCGTTCCTTCCCTCTCGAACCGCGATGGCTCCGGGGGTTTACGACAGCAGAACGCCGCGGCATCGAAAGACGTCGCAGAAACAGCTGTACGTGCTTCTCTCATCCAGACTTTAACTGTCGGTACCGGAATTTCACCGGTTCAACCGTCTGCCGGTGTCCTCCCGAAGGAAACCACCGGCTCGCGGGTCGCGGACTGTCACCGCCGGTTCGGACTTACACCGACCCCGGAGCACGTATGTGTGTTGCTATTCTGCCATAACGCGGGCGGGCTCCCCGCTATTCCGCCGTGGAACGTAACGTTTCGCTCCCCGCCTGGCGCAACCGGTCAATGGCGGCAGCGGGGTCATCGGCACCGTACACGGCCGAGCCGGCAACGAAGACATTTGCGCCGGCCTCTGCCGCCCGGGCGATGGTGTCCTCGGTGATGCCGCCGTCCACCTGGATGGCCACACCGATGCCCGAACCGTCAATGGCTTTCCTGGCGCGCCGGATCTTCGGCAGGGTCATGTCCAGGAACGCCTGCCCGCCAAAGCCCGGCTCCACCGTCATGATCAGCAGCATGTCCAGCTCGGGGAGCATATCCAGATACGGCTCCACGGGTGTTCCCGGGCGGAGCGCCATGCCTGCCTTCGCTCCCCTGGCCCGCAACTCACGGGCCAGCTTGATGGGCGCGATGGCGGCCTCGGCGTGGAAGGTAACAGACGCAAGGCCGGCGTCCGCGAAGCCGGGCGCCCAGCGGTCGGCGTCGGAAATCATCAGGTGCGCGTCGAGGGGAACCGGGCTCACCGCCTGGATACGCTGCACTACCGGCAGCCCGAGGGTGAGGTTCGGCACAAAGTGGTTGTCCATCACGTCCACGTGCACTGCGTCCGCATTGCTGATGCGCTTCAGCTCAGCCTCCAGGTTGACGAAGTCGGCAGAGAGGATGCTCGGGTTGATGCAGCATTGCGTCACGGGGGTACCTTTCACGGGGCAGGGCTTTAGGAATCAGTACTTGTGCAGGTCAGGGCTTGTGGCGTATCGGGACGTCCTGCGGGTCAGTCCTTCTTGCAGATCAGTCCTTCTTGCGGATCAGGGCCAGGAACATCGCGTCTGTGCCGTGGACGTGCGGCCACAGCTGGGCGGTTGATTCGTGCCCGGCGCCCAGGTTCCCGGTCAGGCTCACGCTGTCCAGGACCGGCCCGGCCTCCAGCAGCTCCAGGTCATCGCGTTTGCGCAGTGCATCGGTGACCACTGCAGTGGTTTCGGCGGGATGGGGCGAGCACGTCACGTATGCCACCACTCCACCCGGGCGGACAGCAGCTAAGGCCGATGCGAGCAGCTCGCGCTGAAGCGGGCCGAGGTCGGCCAGGTCCTTGGGTGTGCGGCGCCAGCGGGACTCCGGCCGCCGCCGCAGCGCGCCAAGGCCGCTGCAGGGGACGTCCACGAGGACCCGGTCAAATGCTTCGGGTTTCTCAGTGCCCACCTCGCGGCCGTCGCCCGTCCGGACCTCCCATGTTTCCCGGGGTACCGCGGAGAGCGCCTGGCTCACCAGCTTGGCCCGGTGCGGAGCAGGCTCATTGGCGAGCAGTGTTGCGCCCCTCTGGCTGGCCAGCGCACCAAGCAAGGCAGCCTTGCCGCCCGGTCCTGCGCACAGGTCCAGCCAGGCCTCCCCGCCGTTTGCCCTGCCGGCGGCATCTGCAGCAGCAGCGCCAGCAGCGGTTTCAGAAGGTTGCCCGCTGAGGTCGACGGCGGCCATGGCGCGTGCCACCAGCTGTGAACCGACGTCCTGCACCCTGGTGCTGCCCTCCCTGACCGAGGCAAGCCGGCCGAGGTCCCCGCCACTGGAGAGCGCGGAACCTTCCACCAGCCCGCCGGGAGTGGCTCCGTTTTCAAGGGCCTCATCGAGGCTTCCTATGCCGGGCAGAGCCACCAGGTTGACTACTGGTGCCGCATTGTCGGCCTCCAGGAGCTCACTGATTTCTGAGGCTGAACGTCCATGCGCCACCAGCGACTGGCGCATGGCGCGGACGATCCACTCTGGATGCGCGTAGCGGAGGGACGCTGCCTTGGTTTCGTCCGTTTCCTGGCCGGTCAGCAGTTCCAGCCATTCCTCAAGCGGGTGTGCAGCAACTTTGCGGAGGACGGCGTTGATCAGGGCTGAGGGTCCGGCGCCGATGACGGCCCGGGCCAGGCCGACCGTCTGGTCCAATGCGGCGTGCGCGGGAACGCGCATCGCCAGCAGCTGATGGACTCCCAGGCGGAGCGCGTCCAGGACGGCCGGGTCCAGCTGGTCCAGGGGACGGTCCACGCAGCGGGCCAGGATGGCGTCGTACGTTCCCTGCCCACGCAGGGCGCCATAGCTGAGTTCGGTGGCGAACCCGGCGTCGCGCTTGTCCAGGCCGTGATGCCGGATCCTGGCGGGCAGCACCAGGTTGGCGTATGCGTCCTCGGCGGCCACGGCCCGGAGCACTTCGAATGCCACCAGCCGGGCCGGATCTGCCCGGCGGGTCCGCTGCGATGGCGCATTGTCAGTGAAGCTGCGCTGGGAGGGGCGGTTCCGTTCCCGGCCCTTGGCGTTGCGGTTGCTGGAATCGCGCGGTCCGCCATTGCCGCGGCCTCCGCTTCCTCCACGCTGACCGCCTCCGCCGCCGGCTCTTCCGCGACCGCCCTGGTTGTCGCCGGAACCGCTCATTCGAACACCACGCTTTCAAGGGAAGCCATGCCGCGTGCCCAGTCGGCAGCGGCCATCATCTTTTTGCCCGCGGGCTGGACGCGGGTCAGCTCCACGGCATGCGAACCGGTTCCCACCAGCACACATTTGCCATCGACAGCTACGGAACCGGGCGCCAGGCTTGAGACATCGGGCCGCAGCCGGACGGGTTCCAGCTTGATCCGCTGGCCATCCAGCACCGTCCATGCTCCCGGCTCCGGGGTCACTCCCCGCGCCTGCCGTCCAATCGCCAGGGCCGGTTGATTCCAGGCCAGGCGGCCGTCGTCGAGGGTCAGCTTCGGTGCCAGGGAAACCTCACCGGCCTGCGGGACTGCGGCAGCCTTGCCGGTCTCGATGGCCGACAGGGTCTGGGCAAGCAGGACGGCGCCGCTGTGGGACAGCCGTTCCAGGAGCTCCCCGGCAGTATCTTCGGGTCCTACGGTTTCCGTGAGGGTTCCGAACACGGGCCCCGTATCCAGGCCCTCCTCCAGCTGGAAGGTCACGGCACCGGTGATGTCGTCCCCGGCCATCACGGCCCGCTGCACGGGAGCTGCACCGCGCCATGCAGGGAGGAGGGAGAAGTGCAGGTTGATCCACCCATGCCGCGGGATACCGAGGGCAGCCGGAGGCACCAGTCCGCCGTAGGCCACGATGGCGGCGACGTCCGGACTGGCCGCCTCAATCCTGGCGATCGTTTCTTGGTCGATACGGGCGGCGTGGATGACGTCGATCCCCAGCTCCGCTGCCCGGGCTGCCACCGGCGACGGTGTGAGCACGCGCTTGCGGCCAATGGGTGCATCCGGCCTGGTGAGGACAGCAACAACGTCGAAGCCTGCGTCGACGAGCGTATTGAGGGACGGGACGGCAACGGCGGGAGTTCCCGCAAAAAGGACCCTCACCCCTTGGTACCGGCCGCGTCTGCACCGAAGCTTGACCCGGAGACGCCGCCGCCGAAGCTCGAGCCTCCGAAACTGGAGCCGACTGTCTTGGCGCGTTTCGCCGTCGTCTTTTCCGTGATGGAGTCGTAATTGGCGTTGCGGATGGAACGCAGGGCCGCCTTGCGGTCCTCCCCTTCCAGCCTGTCCGTGTAGAGGATGCCGTCCAGGTGGTCATTCTCGTGCTGGAAGCAGCGTGCCAGCATACCCTCCCCCTCCACGGTGACGGGGTTTCCGTGCATGTCCACCCCGGTGACGCGGGTGGCACGGTAGCGCCGGACCGGGAAGCCAAGGCCGGGGATGGACAGGCAGCCTTCGACGTGGTCCGGCTGGAAGTCCTCGCTGTTTTCCAGCACCGGGTTGATGATGTGCCCTTCCACGCCGTCGATGCGGTAGGTGAAGACGCGCTTGCTGACACCGATCTGGGGTGCGGCAAGGCCGGCACCGTCAACGTCCTCCATGGTTTCCGTCATGTCCGCCACCAGCTTGGCCAGCTCAGGCCCGAAATCCGTCACAGGATCGGCAACTGTGCGGAGCACAGGATCACCGATGATGCGGATATTCAGAATAGCCATGCGCTGTTTTTCCTTACGGTCGGCGGCAAAGGGGACGCATCCAGTTTAGGTGCAGTCAACTCCCAAGCTGTCCGCGCCCGGGAGTTCCTAGGCGGGCTGTACCTGCGCGAGCGGCGGAGGGGCAATGGGCAGGAGTGCGGTGCCCGCCGAGATGGTGTCCGCAGACAGCTCCCAGACGCGCCGCAGGGCACAGAACTTCCACCAGTGGTGTTTGAGGACATCCGGGTTTGCGCGCACCGGCCGGACCTCGGTCTCGCCAATGGCGACGGCCAGCAGCACCGGGTTTTCCCCGTATTTCCAGGGCTCCCAGGTCCCCGTTTCCGGGTCCACCAGGCTTTCTTCCGCCTTCATGCCGGCCACCAACTGCATGACCACCTTGTCATCCAGCGGCTTGACCAGGCCGTCCCGTGTGGTGCCCTTGGTCTTGTAGTCGATAAGGCAGATCCGGCCATTGATCCGTGCCACAAGGTCCAGGGTCCCGGCGTACCCCACCGAGTTGTTCCAGACGGTGATCTCGGGGGCGATGGGCTCCACCCGGAAAAGCTCCCACCATTCATCGAACCGTACGGCGAAGGCTTCCTCGCCGTTTTCCGCCAGGGCTTCCCGGGCTTCCTTCATGCCGTGTGGACGGCCCAGCGCCCGCAGGGCAACCTGCTCGCAATAGAAATGCACGCGGTCCCCGCGTTTGGCTGCCTCGTCCCGGTACGTCTCCGCTGCCTTGGCCGCGCGGTTGACCGCCTGCTTGATCTTGGCCGGGCTTCCCAGGCAGTCGCCCAGCGCCGGATCGTTGGCCAGGCTGCTTGCGCCCATGTAGCCGAACCAGCCGTCAAGCCCGTGCGGCTGCTGGCCAATCACGGTGGTGATGGACGGCACAGAGAAATGTTCGCTGGTGGACCGGGCGTACATCCGTCCGTATTCCGTGGCGTGGGCAAGAAGTGGAGCTGTCATAAGAAAACTCTTTCACAAGGGGCTGACAGAATGTCCGGGCACACAAAAGGCGCACAAAAAAGGTCCGTTCCCGCTGCGGATGAGCGGAAACGGACCAATATGCGGTGGGCGATACTGGGTTCGAACCAGTGACCTCTTCGGTGTGAACGAAGCGCGCTACCACTGCGCCAATCGCCCTGATGCATTTGAATGTTAGCCGACCTTACGGCCATTTCGGAAATCGGCCGGAAACGGCAGCAAGCCGGGCAGTAGACCACGCAAGAGCCCCCACACTTGGAGCCGCGAACGCCAGGGTGCCGTCCCCCACACCAGCCCCTCCATCAATGCCCGCTTCTCCCAAAGCTCCATCCCGCCGTCGGGAATTACACGCCTGTAACTCGGCGGAATCCGCGCTATTGCTGGGAAGCAGCGGCATTGCGTCGTCCACGCTTGGGGGCGATTTGGAGAATCACCGAACCTCCTATATTGTTTTTACTCGTTGGAAAGCGAGGAAACGCCGGGAACGGCGGCGAATCAGCCCTCCAAAATGCGGACGTAGCTCAGCTGGTAGAGCACCACCTTGCCAAGGTGGATGTCGCGAGTTCGAATCTCGTCGTCCGCTCGCAGGACACTGTCACGGCAAAGGTTCTTTTGAATCGGCGCTAACACGGTGGGTTGGCCGAGAGGCGAGGCAGCGGCCTGCAAAGCCGTATACACGGGTTCGAATCCCGTACCCACCTCGGTGAAAACCATGGTTTTTCGGATACACTCCGGATGAACATGGGCGATTGGCGCAGCGGTAGCGCGCTTCCCTGACACGGAAGAGGTCACTGGTTCGATCCCAGTATCGCCCACCAAGCAAGGAAACTTGCTTCACGCAGTACCACCGGCCATCGGCCGGAGCGCACTGCACACGCGGACGTAGCTCAGCTGGTAGAGCACCACCTTGCCAAGGTGGATGTCGCGAGTTCGAATCTCGTCGTCCGCTCTCTTACTTCTCATAAACCCATACGCCGGTCTTCCGGTTCCGGGCGATTGGCGCAGCGGTAGCGCGCTTCCCTGACACGGAAGAGGTCACTGGTTCGATCCCAGTATCGCCCACATCCAGCAGCTCCCCGGAGCTGCTTTTTTCTTGCCCTCCCGCCCGCCGTTGCCCTATCACTCTTAGTCATCTAAACGGCGTTTTGGGGACCAAAACTGATAGCGCAACGGATGGGGGCCGAGGCTGCCTCCGCTCCGGGCGAACGCCAAACTCCTTGGCACGCCTACCCGTCAGGGCTAGGATCGAATGCGGAGGAGCGACCTGGCTCCGCGATTGAAGGGAGGTGCTCGTGGGACTGATTGGCGATCTAAAGGGCAAGGCTCAAGGTCTTATCCGCGGCAACGAGCAGGCCATCAAGAACGGCATCAGCAAGGCCGGCGATTTCGTCGACACCAAGACCGGAGGCAAGTACTCGGGCCACGTCGACAAGATCCAGCATGGCGCTTCCAAGCTCATTGACCAGAATGGAACACCAGGCGCGGCACCTGCCGCTGAGCAGGTTCCGCCGGTCAACCCGGTTCCGCCGGTTGACAAGGCTCCGTAAAGAGGATTTGGCCAGGGCGTTGCCCTAGTGCGTCAACGGGGTGCGGGTCCCGCCGGGAGGCGGCGCCCGCACCTTTGGCGTTTAAGACGCAACCCCCGGCAGCATGTACGACGGCGGGCGGCTGACTGGGAGGGCCCGCTGGAGGCGCCCGTTACGAAGGTTCGTGGTTCTGGCCTTCGCGGGCCAGGGCAGTAAGGCGCGAGACAGCGCGGAAGTACTTTTTCATGTAGCCGCCCGTCATCATTTCCTCAGTGAACAGCTGGTCGAACGGAACACCGCTGGCCAGGATGGGCACGTCCTTGTCGTACAGCCGGTCAGCCAGCACGACGAACCGCAGCGCCACTGCCTGCTCGGTGATGGTTCCCACATTCCGCCACACCACGCCGTCGATGCCATCGATCAGCTTGCGGTAGCGGCTGGGGTGCACACCGGCCAGGTGCGCGATCAGGGTGCTGAACTCGTCCTGCGCCACGGTCTTGCCGTCGAACTCCGCTTTCATGTGCGCTGAGAGTTCGCTGTTCTTCAGGGGCGCCGGAGCAGCCGGGAGGCCGCGGTGGCGGAAGTCCTCGCCGTCGATCCGGACCACGTCGAACTGGTCGGCCAGGACCTGGATTTCACGCTGGAAGTCCACTGCCGCAAACCTGCCGTCGCCCAACGAGCCGGGCAGGGTGTTGGACGTGGCCGCGAGCTTGACCCCGGCGTCAGCGAGTTCACGCATCAACCGGGACATCAGGACGGTATCGCCCGGATCATCGAGCTCGAATTCGTCAATGCAGACGAGCTGGTAGCCGCTGAGCGCGTCCACGGTCTTGCGGAAGGAGAGGGCGCCCACCAGGTTGGTGTACTCCACAAAGGTGCCGAAGGCCTTGGGCCCGGGCGCGGAGTGCCAGAGCGAGGCCAGGAGGTGCGTTTTGCCCACGCCAAAGCCGCCATCCAGGTATATGCCAGCGCGCGAAGTGTCCTTTTTGCCGAACAGTTTCTTGAACAGGCCGCCACCGTCATTGGACCCCACACCCTCCGCAAATCCCTGCAGGGCGCGGACAGCGTGCGCCTGGCTGGGCTGTTTGGGATCTGGGCGGTAGCTCGCAAAAGAAACCTGGCCGAACCGCGATGAAGGATAAAAACCCTTGAGGAGCTCATCCACGGAGACCGACGGGGTTCGGGCGGCAAGCTGTTCGATCTGTACCAAGGTGGTCCGTTCTGCTGGTGGTAGGTCCCCAGAAAGGATACCGGCAATGACCCCCGGCCCCCGGTGGCACCGGCCACATTGGGCACCCACGTGATGAAGGCAACATTTCCTCCTGTTAACGCAAACCGGACATCGTCCGGGGCGGTGGCTAGGGTGGGAGCAGGTCCCCATCCGGTCCCGCGGATCACCCGTGTTCTCGATGAAAGGCAAAGCCATGTCCTACCCGGTTGAACAGAACGAAAAGTTTGCAGCCTACGCCCACCCGGAGCGCCTCGTCTCCACGGAGTGGCTTGCGGCAGCTGTGGAGAGCGGCGCCGTCGCCAGTGGCCAACTGGTAGTGGTGGAGTCTGACGAGGACGTCCTCCTGTACGAAACGGGGCACATCCCCGGCGCCGTGAAGATTGACTGGCACACCGACCTGAACGACGAAGTGACCCGCGACTACGTGGACGGGGCGGCCTTCGCGGAACTGGCGGCGTCGAAGGGCATCTCGCGCGACAGCACCGTGGTGATCTACGGTGACAAGTCCAACTGGTGGGCTGCCTACGCGCTGTGGGTCTTCACCCTGTTCGGGCACCAGGACGTGCGGCTGCTCGACGGCGGCCGGGACAAGTGGATTGCCGAAGGCAGGGAACTGACCACGGAAAAGCCGGCGCCGGCCAGGGGCGAGTACCCCGTTGTCGAGCGGGATGATGCTCCGATCCGCGCTTTCAAGGAAGATGTCCTGGCGCACCTGGGCAAGCCCCTCATCGACGTCCGCTCCCCCGAGGAATACACCGGCCAGCGCACCCACATGCCGGCCTACCCCGAGGAAGGCGCGCTGCGTGGCGGCCACATTCCGACTGCCGCCTCCATTCCCTGGGCACGGGCTGCCGCAGCGGACGGAACCTTCCGCAGCCGCGAGGAACTCGATGCCCTCTACCTGGGCGAGGCCGGCCTGGCCGAAGGCGACGACGTTGTGGCCTACTGCCGCATCGGCGAGCGTTCCAGCCACACATGGTTCGTGCTCAAGTACCTCTTGGGCTTCGAATCGGTCCGCAACTATGACGGTTCATGGACCGAATGGGGCAACGCCGTGCGCGTGCCCATCGTCAAGGGCGCCGAGCGCGGGTCCTTTCCCGTCGCCGTCGGAGCCTGACGCGGCCGCGCCTGGTACCTGCGTAAAATTGGAATAATGACTACTCAAGCCCTGCCCTCCGCCCTTGCGGCCATTGTGGACGACTTCCAGGCCCTGTCAGAGCCCGAGCGGCTGCAGCTGCTCCTGGAGTTCTCGCAGGGTCTCCCGGAACTGCCCGAACGGCTCAAGGACCACCCCGAGCTGCTCGAGCAGGTGGTGGAATGCCAGTCCCCGCTGTTCCTGACCATCGAGACGGAAAGCGGTGCCGGCGCCGTGCGGCTCTTCTTCAAGGCTCCGGCCGAGGCTCCCACCACCCGCGGCTTTGCCGGTGTGCTGCATGAAGGCCTGGACGGTCTGTCCGCCGAAGAGATCCTCTCGGTGCCGGATGACATGCCTGAATTGCTGGGCCTGACCCGCGCCATCACGCCCCTGCGGATGCGGGGCATGACGGCAATGCTGGGAAGGATCAAGCGCAAGGTTGCCGCTTCCACCGCCGTGCGCTCCTAGCCAGCGCCAAGGCACCGATGGCACGTAAGAACGCATCTCAGGGAACTCCGGCCACCGCGGTACTGGCGGCGGCCGGGGTTCCCTTTGTGTTGCATCCCTACGATCACGATCCCTCCACCGCCAGTTACGGCGCGGAAGCTGCGCAGGCCCTGGGCATTGCCCCGTCGAAGGTGTTCAAGACGCTGATGGTCGCGGTGGAAGGCAAGCTGGCGGTGGGCATTGTGCCGGTCAGCGGCACATTGGACCTCAAGGCGTTCGCGGCTGCCCTTGGAGCCAAGAAGGCGGCGATGGCGGACCCGGCTGCCGCCCAGCGTCGCACCGGCTACGTGCTTGGCGGCATCTCCCCGCTGGGCCAGCGCCTGCCCTCCCCCACCGTGCTGGACCACAGTGCCCTGGCGCTGCAGACGGTGCTGGTCTCCGGCGGCAAACGCGGCCTGGACATCGAACTCGCTCCTGCCGACCTGATCCGCCTCACCGACGCCGTCACAGCGCCGATCAGCTCGTCGTCGTAGTCCCGGGACGGGCTGCCCCCGGATTCAGGCGCGGCGCCAGCTGTTTGCGCAACCACGCTTTGACCACGCGCTCCCACCGCTCGGGGTCAACGTTCCACTCCTTGGTGTGCCGGGCATGGTTGAAAGCCTCGTAGGTCACCATTTCCGGATTGCGTTCAGCCAAAAGCGCGGACGGGCCGTAGGGCACGTACTCGTCGTCCACGCTGTGGATGATCAGCGTGGGAGTGCGGAGTTCAACTGCCCGGGACACCCAGTCCATCGCCTTGAGGTCCACCGGGGCGGACAGTCCGGTGAGCCTTCGGCCAAGCGGATGCCCCAGCATCAGTTGCCCGTAGCGTCCCACCAGGGACGGGATCCTGTTCAGCTGCGCATGGTGGGCCAGCACGGTGACCCAGTCGATCACCGGCGCGTCCAGCACCATGGCCCTGATCAGGTGCCGGTAGCGCGACAGATCCGCGGTCTGCAGGCAGATGGCGCCACCCATGGACCAGCCGAACAGCACAATCTCCTCGGCTCCGTTGGCCAGTGCATACTCAATGGCGGCCTCGACGTCGCGCCACTCGGTGGACCCCAGGCCGTAGCGCCCGTCGTCCGCGGACGGCGCCAGCCCGTCATTACGGTAGGACACCACCAGGGTTGTCAGTCCCAGCTCGAGGGCGGGCCCGACGGCGCGCAGGGCTTCCTGCCGGCTGGCGCCGCGTCCGTGCACCATCACCGCCCAGGTGCGTGCCGTCCCGCCGGCGCGGACCAGCCAGGCGGGCGCCTGGCCCCGGTCCACGTCGATCAGTACGTCTTCGGCAGGAAGGCCTACGGCGTCCGGGTCCGGGTATACCGCACCGCTCCACCAGCCCCAGCGGGCAGTGGCGAGGTCCCCGGAGTACACCGCTTCGACTTCGCGTGCCACTGTGCGCTCAGCCGGAGAGTACGAGACGATGCGGCCGATCCGCGCGTGCCCCTTGCCGCCGTCGAAAAAGAATCCGTACACGCCCTCAACGGTGGTGTCCTCATTGGCGGCCATGATCACCTGCTGCTGGTGCCCGTCCCGGATGACGGCCAGTACTTCCTGGTTTGCCGCCCTTTGGCGGGCAGGGGTGATCACCCGGCGTGCAAAGTACACAGCAAGCGCCGACGATCCCGTAGCCAGCAGCCCGGCAGCCGCACCTCCGCCGATGGCCCCGCCGATGGCCCATTTCGTTCCCAGCGACAGGCCGGCGCCGGACTGCGTGGTGCTCGCGACGGGTGGTGGGCTGCTGCGCTGGAAAAGTGCCATGGAACTATTCTTACCGGCCCGGCAGCGGCAGGCCGTCATTGCCGCGGAAGGTCGCGAGGGACGGCGCGTCCTTCGAACCCGTGCGGCTGCGCCACGCTCGGGACTAGGCTAAGGCCATGAGTGATCCCATCGTCATCCTGACCGAAGAACCCCTGGGGGCGGACGACCGCCTGAACATCGAGCGTCTCGTGGACGGAGCGGACACCCGGCTCCTCGTCCTGGTTCCGGCCAACACCGAACGGCATCTGCTGGTGGACTTCCTCGAGAACCTTTCCATGCTGGATATTGCCAAGGCTTTCCGCGAACTGACGTCCCACGCCCCGGATCGTGCCTCCGAGCGGGCGCAGGCCGCGGAAACGCTTGCGGTGTCGCTGGCTGCGCTGGCGGGGCTGGGCGCGGGCGTCACGGGAGAAGTAGTCGACGGCGGTGCGGTGCAGGCCCTGGTGGCCAAGGTTAAGGAAAGCGGAGCGTCGCAGGCCGTGGTGGTCACCCGGCCGCACGCAGTGGCGGATACCTTCCATACCGACTGGGCCAACAAGGCCCAGGACCAGCTGGGCCTGCCCGTCCTGCACCTGTATGCGGGGTCGGGATTTATCGGCGACTCCTGAGCGTTGACAAGGCTATGAGCATCTTCGGAAACAACATCGTGGGTAAGAACATCTTCGGCAGCAAGGATGCAGCTCGGGCTCCGGAGTCCGCCGCCGGGCCCAGCGTCCAAAAGACCGACGCCGAGTGGCGGCAGGAGCTCACGCCGGAGGAATACAAGGTACTCCGCCAGTCCGGCACAGAGCGGCCCTTCACCGGTGAATATTGGGACACCCATACTGCCGGTGTCTACCAGTGCCGCGCCTGCGGGGCCGAACTGTTCACCAGCAATGAGAAATTTGATTCCCACTGCGGGTGGCCCTCCTTCTTTGCTCCCTTGGCGGAAGGGACCGTCCGTTACATCCATGACCGCACGTTGGGCATGGAGCGCGTGGAGGTCCGGTGCGCCACCTGCGATTCCCACCTGGGGCACGTGTTCGACGGCGAGGGCTACCCCACGCCGACAGACCAGCGCTACTGCATCAATTCCGTCTCCCTGAAGCTCGTTCCGCGCGAGGAACCGCAGGTCACCGGGCCGGCGAAGGAAGCCTGAGATCAGGAAAGACTGGACCTTCGGCCTGTGCTTGCGGACCGAAGGAAAAGCATTTCTTAGGCTAGGCCCCTTTCAAGATTAGTTCTGCTGGTTGCTTGCTACGCTCACCGTAGAAAGCAAGCAACCAGAAAGGCGCCGACGATGACCGAAGTATTGATCACCGCATCCACCGGGATTTCCGCAGAAAACCGGGACTGGACCACCCTCAAGGCGGCCACGGCCGCCCTCCAGGCGCTCCAGGTGAAGGACGGCTCCATTCCCGACCCCGCACACCATGCTGCGGCATCCCGGCACGTCGCAGACATCATTGACGCAGTGCGCGCCCTGGCGCCCGCCTTCCCGCACGACGCCGCCTACCTGGCCGCCGTCGTCGACGACTTTTCCGCCTGGGAAGCCCAGGGCTTCACGGTCCCCGACTTCCTGTCCTCACTGCTCGCCTTCCAGCCGCAGGAACAGCGCCAGGACGGCCTCCAGCACCTGGTGGTCTTTCCGATGTACACGCAGAACGGCAGCAGCAACAGGCTGGTGGAAGCCGTCCTGATTGAAGTGATCTGGCCGGAGTTCATCGCCGGGTTGGAGTCGGCGGAGTACTCGAACAAGCTGTTCGTGCCCATCCGCTTCCTGGACTTCACTGCCGGTTACGACACCAACTCCGCAGTACTCTTTCCCGAGACCGTTGCCGTCCGCGAAACACCCACGTTCACCTGGGGCGCCATCTTCGCTGACCGGGAAGCCGCCCGCTTCCGCCGCGTCCTCAAGGCCGCCGCGGAAACCACCCGCCTGGAACTCCCGGAAGGGGCGGCAGAACTCCTCGCCGACCAGGACCTGACGGAATCCACCTTCGTGATGTGGGACCTCATCCACGACCGCACCCACATGCGCGGCGACCTCCCCTTCGATCCCTTCATGATCAAGCAGCGGATGCCGTACTTCCTGTACTCGCTCGAGGAACTGCGCTGCGACCTGACCGCCTTCCGCGAATCGGTCCGGATCGAGAAGGATAACGACGCCGATCCGGAGGCGCGGCGGCACGCCAAGCTCGTGCAGTACGCCATCATCTTTGACCGCATTTTCCGCTTCGCGATCACCGGGACCCGCGTCCGCAACTACGACGGCCTCGGCGGCCAGCTTCTGTTCGCATGGCTGCACCAGCAGCATGTCCTGCACTGGACGGATACGCGGCTCACCATTGACTGGGACGAGGTGGCCGACGCCGTCATCGCCTTGGGTGCCAGCATCGATGAGCTGTACTGGCGGTCCATCGACCGGCCGAAGACCGCACATTGGCTCGCCGCATACGAGCTCATTTCAGCTACCGTTACCCCTAACCCGGCTTCCGTCTGGGCCAAGGGTCCCGAGGCGCTGGCGCTGGCCGGTCCGCCGCGCGGCCTGACCGACCAGGTGCTGGACGACGAGTTCCCGCTGTCCATGTTCTACGAAGCATTGGAGAAGAAGATGCGCCCCGTGATCGAATCCACCGCCGGAATCACTGGAGCCTCCGCACTGTGACGGAGGAGCCCGTAACAGCCGTCCCAGGTTCACCGGCTTCCCACACCGGCCTGCCCCGGCTGAACATCCTGGTGACAGGCGGCAGCGGAGCGTCCGGCATCGCCGTCGCACGGGCGCTGCACGCTGTCGGCCACCGGGTGTTCACTGTCGGTTCGGACCGGGCAAGGATCGAAGCGGCAGCGCAGCAGGCGGGCGACGGCGTCACGGGCCTCGTGTGCGACCTCGCCGCTTTGGCGGAGGTACGGCAGCTGCGGAGCGACGTGACCGCAGCTGCCGCGAACGGGAACGCCGGGACCGTTGATGCGGTGATCCATCTCGTCGGCGGCTGGCGCGGAGCCAAGGGCATTCCGGACCAGACCGATGAGGACTGGGACTTCCTGGAGCGCGGCGCCATCACCACGCTCCGGAACGTGTCCCGCGTGTTCTACGACGACATTGCCGCCTCACGCTGTGGCCGCTTCGCGATGGTGTCCTCCACCGCCCTGGAAAAGCCGGCAGCGGCCACGGCAAGCTATGTTGCGGCCAAAGCAGCGGCGGAGGCCTGGACCATGGCCATGGCCGACGGATTCCGCCGGGCAACGGCCGCCAACCCCGGTACGGACACCGGTGCCAACCCCGGCGCGGATACCGCTATGGCGCCGGCCGCCGTCGTCCTGGTGGTCAAATCCCTGGTGGACGACGCCATGCGCCGCAAGAATCCGGAGCGCAGCTTCCCCGGCGCTACGGATGTGGAAGACCTTGCCCGCGCCGTCGTCGGACTCTTTGACGCCCCGGGGGACGGGCTGAACGGGACCAGGCTCCGGCTGGCGAACTAGCGGCCCATGACTCTATTTAGACTGAAAGCGTGACCAAAGCCATGACGACAACAGCAGAAACTGCCGCCGGAACCCGGCTGCACGATCCGAACGTCCGCGGATTCGCCTCGGACAACTACTCGGGGGTCCATCCGGAGGTCCTCGCGGCGCTGGCTGCCGCAAACGACGGCCACCAGGTGTCCTACGGAGAGGACGAATACACCGCCCGGCTGCAGGAATTGCTGGAGGGCCACTTCGGCACCGGCATCGAGAGCTTCCCGGTTTTCAACGGCACCGGCGCCAATGTCCTCTCCCTGCAGTCGCTGCTCCCGCGCTGGGGTGCGGTGGTGTGTGCCTCCACCGCCCACATCAACATGGACGAAAACGGCGCACCGGAACGCGTGGGCGGGATCAAGCTCCTGCACGTCCCCACCCCGGACGGCAAGCTCACGCCCGAACTGATCGACCGCGAAGCCTGGGGCTGGGGCGACGAGCACCGCGCCCAGCCACTGGCCGTCTCCATCACGCAGACCACTGAGCTGGGCACCTGCTACACGCCGGAGGAGGTCCGGGCCATCGCCGACCATGCCCATTCCAAGGGAATGAAGCTCCATATGGACGGAGCCCGGCTGGCCAACGCGGCCGCCCACCTCCAGGTACCGCTGCGGGCGTTCACCCGGGACGCAGGGGTGGACATCCTTTCCTTCGGCGGCACCAAGAACGGCCTGCTGTTTGGCGAGGTGGTGGTGGCGCTGAACCCGGAGGCGGCGCACGGGCTGGTGTACCTGCGCAAGATGAACATGCAGCTGGCGTCCAAAATGCGCTTTATGTCAGCCCAGTTCATCGCGCTCCTCGAAGGTGATCTTTGGCTGCGCTCCGCCTCCCATGCCAATGCCATGGCAGCCAGGCTGCGTGCCGCCGTCGACACCATTGAGGGAGTGCAGCCTACGCAAAAAACCGAGTCCAACGGCGTTTTTGCCATCCTTCCCGAAGGCGTGGCTGACAGGCTGCGGAAGTCCTTCCGTTTCTACGACTGGGACGAGAGCGCCCGGGAAGTGCGCTGGATGTGTTCGTTTGATACCACGGAGGAAGATATCGATGCCTTTGCCCAAGCAATCCGGCACGAACTTCGCGCGCACCGGAGCGATCCGGCCAGCTAGTACGCGCCGGGTGACGGCGAGCCTTCCCGCCGCACCCGGCCCGGTTGCGTAACCTGCGAAGGTGAACGCACTTGACCAGGTTCCCCCGGAGTTTCTCCACGCCTTGGGAACCCTCAGGAAAGCCCAGTGCCGCGGGGAACTACGCCTTGCGGAGATCCCCGCGCCTGCACGGCTGGCGCCCTTTGCCGTGGCGCTCGGCGCGGAGGTCCTGGCTCCGGGGCCAAGAACCACCACTCCCCTCCATGGACCGGCGGCGATGGCACTGGCCGCGGCCTCAGGAACAGCGGACGATGACGAGACAGAGTTGGCAACGGGGCGCTTTATCCTGCTCCACGACCCCGAGGGCTCGGCGGTGTGGGACGGCGAGTTCCGCATCGTGACCTACATCCGCGCGCAGCTCGAGCCGGAAATGGGCAACGACGAGATGCTCGGAACAGTTGCCTGGACCTGGCTGGTGGAGGCTCTGGAAAACCACAAGGCCCCGTACCGCGCAGCCGGCGGCACGGCAACGCGGGTTCTTTCCGAGAGTTTTGGAACGCTGGCGGAGAGGCCCGGCTCCATCGACATCGAGCTCCGCGCCTCGTGGACTCCCGCCACCTCCGACGTCACCGCCCACCTCGAAGCCTGGTCCGACATGGTGTGCACCTTCGCCGGCCTGCCGCCCCTTCCGGATGGCGTCACCCCGTTGCCGCAGCGGCGCCGGAACTGAAGGCGCAACGTGCGCCTGAGTATTGGCTGGGGCCCGCCGGTGCCCGGCGGCGGTCCCGGACCGGCCGGTAAACTAAAGGCATCATGACCCCTAACATTCCGGAAAACACCACGGCCGGCGTCCCGGCTGCTGATACCGCACCCCACATCACCGTGGAGGGCTTTGATGCCCCCATCCCCGAAATCATTGAACTCGATTCGCCCCGCGACGGCGTTCCGCTGGTCATCGAAACGCAGGCAGGGCTTGAGCGGTGCGCAGCCGCCATCGCCGCCGGCACAGGACCGGCCGGAGTGGATGCTGAACGCGCTTCCGGCTTCCGCTACGGACAGCGCGCCTTCCTGGTCCAGATCCGCCGTGAAGGTGCGGGGACCTGGCTGATCGACCCCGAACCCTTCGACAACCTGGACATCATCAACGATGCCCTGCACGGCGCCGAGTGGATCCTGCACGCCGCCAGCCAGGACCTGCCCTGCCTCTCCGAGCTCGGCATGTGGCCGGACAAGCTCTTTGACACCGAACTGGCAGCGCGCCTGGCCGGCCTGCCGCGGGTGGGCCTTGCCGCCGTTATTGAACAGCTGCTGGGTTTCGGGCTCGCTAAGGAGCACTCCGCCGCGGACTGGTCCACCCGGCCCCTTCCCGAACCGTGGCTGCGGTACGCCGCCCTGGACGTTGAGGTCCTCACCGAGCTGAGGGAGGAACTCATCGAACTCCTCGAGGCGGACGGCAAGCTGCAGTATGCGGAACAGGAGTTCGCCGCAATCCTGGCAGCCGGACTGCCCCCGGCCCGCGTTGACCCATGGCGTAAAACGTCAGGCCTGCACCAGATCCGTGACCGGCGCCAGCTCGCTGCCGTTCGCGAGCTGTGGCTGGAACGCGATTCGCTGGCCCAAAAGCGGGACGTTGCGCCGGGCCGGCTGATCCCGGACTCCGCCCTGGTGGCCGCCGCCAAGGCCATGCCATCCACCGTCCCCCAACTGCTGGGCACCAAAGGCTTCCACGGCCGCGCAGCCCAACGCGAAGCTCCCCGCTGGCTGCGCTGCATTGCCACGGCCCGGGACCTGGTGGAACTGCCGCCGCTGCACCTGGCCACCAATGCGCCTCCGCCGCCGCGAGTGTGGGCGGACCGCGACCCGGAAGCCGCAGCCCGGCTCGCCACCGCCCGGCCCATGCTGCAGGACATGGCAGACCAGCTCAACCTCCCGCTGGAGAACCTCCTGACCCCGGACTACCTGCGCCGCGTGGCCTGGCGGCCACCGGCCGAGATCAGTGAGGCATCCGTGGCCGCGGAGCTGCGGGCGCTGGGCGCCCGCCAGTGGCAGGTGGACCTGGCAGCACCCCTCATTGCGGACGCGTTCCTCCATCCGCAGCCCTTGCCGGCAAAGGAACCCAAGCCGGACGTGGCCGCCGCCGGGCAGTAGCCAACGTTCCGGACCACGTCCCCACGCGCTTTCCAACGCGTACCTGAATTCGGGGTCTTGCAGCGTAAGTTACTCGCGGGTAACATCGGAGGCACTGCCATACGGTTGCCTGCCGCGCTGCGGCCTGCACCGGTGCCTACGTCTCGATGAGGAGTTACACGTGAGCCAAACCCGCTCCAGCGGAGAAAACAGCAGTGCATCCGCACGCACTGTCCGGGACGTCGTTTTTGTGGACGGCCTCCGCACCCCCTTTGGCCGGGCAGGGGAAAAAGGCATCTACGCCGGCACCCGGGCCGACGACCTGATCGTGAAATGCATCCGGGAACTGTTGCGCCGGAATCCGTCGCTGCCGCCCGAACGGGTTGACGAGGTCGCCATCGCTGCCACCACCCAGACCGGTGACCAGGGCCTCACCCTGGGCCGGACCGCTGCACTCCTGGCCGGACTTCCCCGGACGGTTCCCGGCTTTGCCATCGACCGGATGTGTGCGGGCGCCATGACGGCCGTCACCACCACCGCCGGCGGAATCGGATTTGGTGCCTACGACGTGGTAATCGCCGGAGGCGTCGAACACATGGGCAACCACCCGATGGGCTCCGGGGCAGACCCCAATCCCCGGTTTATGTCCGAACGCCTCGTAGACCCGGCAGCGCTGAACATGGGCAATACCGCCGAGAACCTTCATGACCGGTTTCCGACCATCACCAAAGATCGGACCGATGCCTACGCGGTTGCGTCCCAGGCGAAGTTTGATGAAGCCCGCCGCAACGGCCTGATCCAGCCGGACCTGGTTCCAGTAGCCACCCTGAAGCCGGGCCAGGGCTGGACGCTCAACACCGTTGACGAACCGCCGCGGCCGGGCACTTCCCTTGCTGACCTGGCTGCCCTGCGCACCCCGTTCCGCCCCCACGGCCGGGTTACCGCAGGAAACGCCGCGGGACTGAACGACGGCGCCACCGCCGCCCTCCTGGCATCCTCCGATGCCGCCGCTGACCTCGGCCTGCCGGTCCGGATGCGGCTGGTCAGCTACGCCTACGCAGGGGTTGAGCCTGAGGTGATGGGCATCGGCCCTGTCCCCGCCACCGAGAAGGCGTTGAAAAACGCCGGGCTGTCCATCAACGAGATCGGCCTGTTCGAAATCAACGAAGCCTTTGCCGTCCAGGTGCTGAGCTTCCTGGAGCACTTCGGCATTGCCGACGACGATCCCCGCGTCAACCGCTACGGCGGGGCCATCGCGGTGGGCCACCCCCTGGCCTCCTCCGGCGTGCGGCTGATGAACCAGCTCGCCCGCCAGTTCGAGGAGGATCACTCGGTACGGTACGGCATCACCACCATGTGCGTAGGGTTGGGGATGGGTGCCACGGTGATCTGGGAGAACCCCCACCATGCCGATTACAGCGGAACCCGGCCAGGGTCCGCCGCAGAAACAGTTACCGCCGCCCACACCCTTTCCGAAGGAGCAGCATGAGCGCCGCCGATTTCACCAAGCTTGCCGACATGTTCCCCCACGAGACTGTGACGCACTCCTACGTCCAGGACATCGAACTTCCGGCGCCGGTGGGAAAGCCCAGCCCCGGCACCTTCGCCCTCATCACCCTGGACAACGGCCTGGATCACACCAAACCCACCACCCTTGGACCCAAGACCCTGGTGGAGCTGGGCACCGTGCTGGAGGGACTTCGTGAGCGCGCACGGCGTGGTGAGATCGTGGGTGTGGGGGTGACCGGCAAACCCTATTTCCTGGTGGCCGGGGCCGACCTCTCCGCCGTGAAGAACCTCGAAGAGCGCGAGCACGGACTGCGGATGGCGCAACTGGGGCACGACGTGTACAGCACACTCGCCAAGCTCGGAGTCCCCAGCTTCGCGTTCATCAACGGCGCAGCGTTGGGCGGCGGCCTGGAGATCGCCCTGCAGTCCACTTACCGGACCGTCTCAACCGGAGCCGGTGCCCTGGCACTGCCCGAAGCCTTCCTTGGACTGGTTCCAGGCTGGGGCGGCGTGTACCTCCTGCCGCGCCTCATCGGTCCGGAGAACGCTGTGAAGGTGATGATCGAGAACGCCCTCAGCAACAACCGGGCACTCACGGGACCGCAGGCCTTCACGCTCGGCGTCGCTGATGCGCTGTTCGAGCCGGCGGACTTCCTTGAGCAGTCCCTGGCCTGGGCCGCGAAAATCATTTCCGGTGAGGCCTCGGTGGAACGGGCCAACGCCGTCGACCCCGCCGATCCGGACATAGCGGCGCGCTGGTCAGCGGCGGTGGCTGCCGGCCGGGCGCTGGTGGAAGCGAAGACGTCGAACGCGGCCCCTGCACCCGGCAAGGTCCTGGACATCATGGAAGCCAACCGGACCATGACGCAGGCCGAGTCCGCGGCGCTGGAGTGCGAAACGCTTGCGGAACTGATGCAGACCGACGAATTCCGTGCCACCGTGTACGCCTTCCTGGACCTGGTCCAGAAACGGTCCAAACGTCCGGCCGGCGCCCCTGACCGCACACTCGCACGCCCGGTCACCAAAGTGGGTGTGGTGGGCGCAGGCCTGATGGCAAGCCAGCTTGCGCTGGTCTTCGCCCGGCAGCTCAAAGTACCCGTGGTGATGACGGACATCGACCAGGCCCGGGTGGACAAAGGCGTGGGCTACGTCCATGCCGAGGTGGACAAGCTCCTGGCCAAACAGCGCATCAGCCAGGACGCCGCCAACCGGACCAAGGCACTGGTTACGGGTTCTGTCTCCAAGGATGTTTTCGCCGACGCCGACGTCGTGATCGAAGCGGTCTTCGAAGAGCTGAACGTCAAAAAGCAGGTGTTCGCCGAGCTGGAGCAGATCGTCAGCCCCGACTGCATCCTGGCCACCAACACCTCCTCGCTGTCCGTCACCGCCATGGCAGAGGACCTGCAGCACCCGGAACGGCTGGTGGGCTTCCACTTCTTCAACCCGGTAGCCGTAATGCCGCTGCTGGAGATTGTCCGTGCCCCGCGCACGGATGACGCTGTGCTGGCCACCGCCTTTGAGCTCGCGAAATCCTTGAAGAAGACCGGGGTGCTGGTCAAGGACGCGGCCGCCTTTGTGGTGAACCGCATCCTGCTGCGGCTGATGGGCGAGGTGACCGCCGCCTTCGATGAAGGCACTCCCGCCGATGTGGCAGACAACGCCTTGCGCCCCATGGGCCTGCCGATGTCCCCCTTCACCCTCGGCGCGATGGTGGGCCTTCCGGTGGCCCAGCACGTCCAGGAGTCGCTCCACGCCGCCTTCGGGGACCGCTTTACCGTGTCCGCGAATCTGCAGAAGCTCATCGACAACGGAGTCAAGAGCCTTTGGGCTCCAGGGCCGGACGGCTCACAGGTGATTCCGGAATCCACCGTGTCACTGCTGTCGTTCGGAACCAGCCCCTCGACTGCAGAGGAAGTGTTGCGCCGCACGCAGGACGCTCTCGCCCAGGAGATCGGCCTGATGCTGGACGAAGGCGTGGTGGCGGGGCCTGAAGACATCGACCTCTGCATGATCCTCGGCGCCGGCTGGCCGCTGTTCCTGGGCGGCATCACCCCCTACCTGGACCGGGTGGGAGCCTCTGAGCGGGTCAACGGCAAGCGGTTCCTGCCGCCCGGCGTGGCTTCCCGTCCGGCAGGCCAGCCCGCCAACGCGTAGGGAAGCAGCGCATGGAATCCTGCGCTTAGGATCCGGCGCATAAGTACCAGGGCTTCAGCAGGGGGATGCGCACAGTGGGCTCCGTCCGGTTCTCGGGGCGGAGCCCTTGCGCGTACTGCCCCTTTGGCGGCCCCGGTCAGCGTGCTGTCAGCCGGCCGCCGTCGAGCGTTAACAGCCGGTCCGCCACCGACAGGGCATAGGGCACGTCGTGGGTGACCAGGACGACGGCGGCGCCCGCCGCTGCTGCGCTCCTCACCGCGGAATCCAGCAGCCGGAGGCCATCGCCGTCCAATGCGACGGTCGGCTCGTCCAGGGCGAGCACCGAGGGGCCGCGGGCCAGGACAGTCGCCAGCGCCAGGAGCCGCTGCCGGGAGCCCGGCAGCTCGACGGGGTGTGCAGCGGCGGCTGCGGACAGGCCAACAGCAGCCAGTGCATCGTCAGTCCTCGCCGCCGCTTCACGGGCACCAAACAGCCGGTCCAGGCCGAACCGCACCTCCCGGGCGGCAGTCCGTTCGAAAAGCTGGTCGCCCGGATTCTGGAACAGCAGGCCCACGGATGCAGCCACCTCGCCCACGGGCCTGCCGGCGATATCCTCGCCGCGCAGCAGGACGGAGCCGGAGGTGGGCCGGAGCAACCCGTTGAGGTGCCGCAGGAAGGTGGACTTTCCCGCCCCGTTGGGTCCGGTGACGGCAACAATCTCCCCCGGCAGGAGCTGAAAGTCGATGTCCCTGAGCACCTGCTGTGACGTGTCCCCGGAGACCCGGCTGGCGGCTGCCCGGTTCTTCCTGCCTTTCCCCCGCCTGTCCGTGTACCCGAAGCCCACGCAGCGGAGCTCCAGGACGGGCATGGGCTCCGCAGCAGTATCTTCCGGTTGAATGCCGCGGGCTGGTACCTGCCGGGCAGCGGCATCCTCCGCTGTAGCCTGCCGGAAGCGGATGCCCGCCGGCAGCCGTGAAGGCCCGGGACCGGGCTCCGCAGTGAGGCAGGGCGTGAACTCCGGGGTGAGCTGACCAGCGAGCTCTGCCGGTGTTCCGACGGCCGCCACGGTGCCGCCGTCCAGGACAATCCAACGGTCTGCCTGGAGGAGTGCATCCTCCACCGCTTGGCTCAGGATCACGACGGCGGTCCCCTGAGTTACGAGCGAACCCAGCAGGAGTGCCAGCTCCTCCGCACCGGCTGCATCCAGTGAAGCGAAGGGCTCGTCCATGATCAGAATTGCGGGCTCTGCGATCACGGCGCAGCCGATCGCGAGGCGCCGCAGTTGCCCTCCGGAGAGCGTGCCAGGGTGGCGGTCCAGCAGTCCGGTCAGGCCAAGCAGTCCGGCAGTCCGTTCCACCGCGGCGTGCATGGCGAAGCGTTCCATGCCGGCGTTTTCCAGGCCGAACGCAAGCTCTTCACCCACGCTCGCCCTGACGGTGGAGAGGATGGCGGACGCGTCCTGCGGCACGAAGCCCACGTGCCGGCCCCATTGGGCGGGATCAATCCGCGGATCGTCTGCTGCACCCTCGAACTGCAACCTGGTTTCCGAAAGCGTCAGGTGTCCGTGCAGCCGTCCGCCCGGTCCTGGTCGAAGCCACGCCGCCAGGAGCCGGCCCAGCGTGGACTTGCCGCTGCCCGACGGGCCCAGGATTGCCGTCAGAGTCCCGGGCTCAAAGGAGACGTGCACGTCACAAAGGACAGGCGCGTCCTCATCATCGAATGCGAAGCTCCTGATGCCTGCGGCAAGGGCAATACCGGATGCCACCTAGCCTCCCGCCAGGAGCAACCGGGCAGCCACGGCGGCGACGGCAAACAGGACCAGGAGCAACCGCAGCCACCGCTCCCACGGGCGCTCCGCCACTTCCCGGTAGCTTGTCCGCGGGCCAGTACTGCCGAAACCACGGGCTTCAAGGGCCGCAGCGCGGGTTCCCGCGTCCTCCACCAGGGCCGTCACCAGCGGAACAGCCTGCAGGCGGAAAGCCGCTGCCCGGGCCAGGAGTCCGCGGCGGATCACCAGCCCCCGTGCTTCCTGGGCGTGGCGGATACGCTCAAGCCGGGAGGTGATGGCAGGCAACAGGGTGAGGGTGGAGGCCAGCACGAAGGCAAACCGCCCGTGCACGCCCTTGGACGACAAGGCTGCTACGAGGTCCGGGACACTCACGCTGAAGGAAAACACGAGGAGGGCCAGGACCGCCGCGGATAGCTGAGCCGCCCGCTGCAGTGCGAAAGCGAGGCCTTCGGACGTTGCCCGCGCCGGCCCCCACTCTGCCAGCACGGCATGGCCTTCCGGGAAAAACAGGCCGTGCAGCACCAGCAGGGATACACACAGCGGCCCCAGCACGGCGGCGGCCGCGGGCAAAAGCCTGCGGAACGTACCGCCCCGGGCGGCAAGGCCCAGCGCGCCGGCGATCACGGCGAGGGACAGCGGCAGCCACGCCGCCGCCGTCGTGATGACAGCCGTGCTGCCGGCGGCCGCCAAGGAAGTCAGCGGGTGCAGTCGCATCGGAAGGCGGTCAGGCGTCCTGTTCGGCGGCCTTGCCGGCCAGCACGCGGTGCCGCCGGACAAACGGGAACTGCAGGCTCGCGCGGCGGGGCAGGGCGTAGACCAGGACGGCCACGGCGGTGAACACGATGGCTTTGTCCATGGGGTCGGAAATGAGGGCCTGCTTGGTGATGGCCGCCAGGAGGCTGTCCCCCATGGAGCGGAAGGCGCTGACGATCGCACCCGTGGCTACGCCGGAGGTGCCGCCAAAAACGAAAGCTGCCACCGGGGCGGAGACCACTCCGCCGATAATCCCGGTGACGAATCCGGCTACGGGAGCCAGGTAGAAGCGGCGGAAAAGCCCGTAACGGGCGGCAAGGCCCGCCAGGCACCCGATCAAGGCGGCCCCCGCGGCGAAGGGCAGCACCGTGGGGTTGAAGAAGGACCAGACGATGCTGCTCAGTGCACCGGTTGCTGCACCGGCCGCGGGGCCGGCGAGGACTGCAATCAGCACTGTACCGATCGCATCAAGGTAGAACGGCACCAGGGTGCTGCCCACGAACTGGCCCAGCACAATGTTGAGCACCAGTGCCACCGGGATCAGCACCACGGTGGACGTCGGCAAGGCAGGCAGGACGGCCACGATGAGCAGGATGGCGCCCACCAGGAAACCGGACAGCGCAATCAGGGCCGAGGCACTTCCCGGTCCGCCGGTGATGTCAGTGGGCTGGTTGAGGACCAGGTAGATGTAGGTGCCGGCGATGGCCAGGGCGCCGAGGGTTTCCAGCAGCCGCCGTTTGCGGTCAGCTGCGGGTGGCGTGGACGGCAACGTCAAGGAGTGCGATGACATGGTGTTCCTTCAGGGTGCGCACGGACGGCCCGGGGATCCCGGGCCGGATGGAACGCTGCTTATGTCACCTCAGCAGCAGCCGGCAGGCAATCTGCGCCTGTCCGGTCCGCCGATAATTCTATCGCGGGGTGGAGTTTGCCGGTTATCCAGCGCAACCACCGGGTGCGCTCATCCCAGGCGTCGGGCCAGGCTGCCGACGGTGGACACCAACTCCCGGAAGGCAGCGTCCGGATGGTTCGCGGACACCACGCGTGCGTTCGGCGGCGCTCCCCAGAGGCCACGGAAATCAGCAACGGTAGTGCCCATCAGTATTGTGGAGCCAGTCTCGACGTCCACCGTGGCGGGCCGGGCCTCGAAGTCCAGGGTGCCCGCCGCGACGCCCGCGGCGAAGTAGTCGTGGACGTGGGCAAGATAGCCCTGGTCGTAGTGGCGGTGGAATTCAAAGTAGAACCGCAGGGCATCGGACAAGTGCCGCACAAGGGTGTTATCGGAGGTGCTGCGCAGGCCTTCCGGCTGGTCGGGCAGCACCAGTTCGGGAGCCGCGGTGCCGGCAGCCTCCGCCAGCTGCCGGAGATGGTCGGGGCGCATCTCCATCCGCTCAGTGGTGTCCAGGGAGCAGACGATGGGGAGTTTTTCCAGCGGCTGCCCCTGGAAGGCCGCGTAGACCTCCTTGGCGGCGTGAGGGTCCACGTGTGTGTTCCACTCCGCCGTTGGAGTGGTATTGCCCTGGTGGTAGAAGCTGCCGCCCATAATCACCACCTTTGCGAGCAGCTCGGGCAGCCGCGGTTCCTGCCGGAGGGCCAGCGCAAAGTTGGTCAGCGGGGCGGTGATCAGCGCGGTGAGCTCACCAGGCCGTGCCCGGGCGTGCTCAACCCACAGGTCCACCGCGTTCCGGGCCGAAACAGCCCCGGCCGGATCCGGCAGGACCGCGTATCCAATGCCTTGCGGGCCGTGCGTTTCGGGCGTGGTCAGCAGAGGTATGTCCAGTGGTTTGCGGGCGCCGATGGCCACTTCCACCCCGGGCCGCCCGCACAGTTCCAGCAGTGCCAGGGTATTGCGCGCCACCTGGTCAGCGTCCACGTTTCCGGGCGTGGCGGTGACGGACACGAACTCTGTGTCCGGCAGTGCGGCAAGGTAGGCGACGGCCAGGGCGTCGTCGATGCCCGTGTCCACGTCCAGCAGGAAGGCGGTCATGTCCGGTCCTAGAAAAGTGCCACCTTGGGCACGGCAGGGAAAATGCTGTCCAGTTCAGCGAGGTCCTTATCGGAGGGTACCCAGTCCGCGGCTTCGGCGTTCTGCCGCACCTGTTCGGGCCGCGTGGCCCCTGCGATAACGCTGGCTACGGATCGCTGGGCTGCCAGCCAGGAGAAAGCGACCTGGATTTCGCTGAGCCCCCGTTCCTTGGCAAAGGTGCTGAACCTGCCCAGCTGGTCCCAGTCGGCGTCGTGCACCATGTGTTGGCGCGTGTGGCTCAGGCGCGAGCCGTCCGGGGCGTGGCCCGGCGCGTACTTGCCGGTCAGCAGCCCGTTGGCCAGGGGGAAGTACGGAAGGACGCCCAGGCCGAACTCCTCCGCTGCCGGGGTGACTTCAAGCTCGGCCCGCCGGTCCAGGAGGTTGTAGTGGTTCTGGGTGGAGATGAAGCGTGCACCGCCCAGTTCCCGGGCAACGTACTCCGCCTGGGCAATCTGCCAGCCGGCCCTGTTGGAGTGCCCGATGTAGCGGACCTTGCCGCTGGTGACGAGGGCGTCCAGGGCGGACAGGGTTTCCTCGATCGGGGTGAGCGGGTCCGGGGTATGGAACTGGTAGAGGTCGATCCAGTCGGTGCCCAGCCGGCGCAGCGAGGCTTCCACAGCCTGGATGATGTACCGGCGGGAGCCGCGGGCGCCGAAGTCCGGACCGTTGGCGCCTTTCATGTCCATGCCGAACTTGGTGGCGACGACGACGTCGGCCCGCCTGCTGCCAAGGGCCTTGCCGAGCATCGTTTCGCTGAGCCCGGGTTCCTTGCCGTAGGTATCGGCGACGTCGAAGAGGGTGATTCCAGCATCCACCGCGGCGTTGACGACGGCGTCGGTGGCCTCCTGCGACTCGGTGGGGGTGTTGGCGCGGCCCAGGTTGTTGCAGCCCAGTCCGACCGTGGAAACGGTCAGGCCGGACTTCCCGACGCGGCGGTACGTGGTCACGGAAGCTCCTAGAGGCTGAAGGTGCTGGCGGGCTTTGCTGAGTGCTTGAGCTTGAAGTTCTGCGGATCGGCGTGCGGGGCTGCACCGATGCTGAGCTTGGTGAAGTCCAGGTCCTCGTTCCGGGCGCAGACCTTGATGGCGTTGACGGCTTTGTTGACCTCGGGGCAGAGGCAAAAGATGTTGAGCTTGAAGTCGGTGAATTCGGAGCGTTCCACTGTGCCGAGTCCGCGCCAGGCGAGGTGGCTGATCAGGGCATCCGTGGCTTTTTCTTCCAGGTAACGGTCCCGCTCGGTGCCCTCCTTGGTCTTGAGCGCAAACTGGGCCACTACCCAGAATTGCTCCTCCTCCGGGATCTCGGCGTAGCCGTCCTCTGCGCACTGGGCGGCAAAAGCGTCCAGGAGTCCTTCTGCGGCAGCAGCATCAGGAACGTCGGTTTCCTCGGTTTTGCTCTGGTGGCCCACCGCTCCGTAGTTCATGACGAACTGGTTGTAGTCCTCATCGAACCAGGCTTCCCGAAAGTGGAGCGTGCCCTCGTCGTCGCGCTTGTAGACCCTGACAATTCCGCTCATAACCGTCCCTTTGTAAACCATTCAACGTCGGTGCCGTCGAAGGGTGACTGCTCCGCCTTCACGGCCTGGTAAAGCTGTCCGGCGGCGGTCTCCAGTGATTCCACCAGGTCCGCCGGGTAGTCCATGGCCACACGGTGGTCGGCGAACTCGTCTTCGTCGTCGATGAACACGCCCCGTTCCGCTGTCCGCACCACGTCCAGGTCCATGTCGATGACGTGGAATTCCGTCACCGCGGGCCGGATCGGGTTCCATTCGTGCGCCACGGCCAGGTCGATGTAGATCCGCACTCCGCCGGGGTGGGCGTCGTCGTAGAACGTGGCCACCCAGTCCCCCTCACGGGGGATCAGCAGGACGGCGTCGGACCTGGTGTAGAACGCAGCACCGGGCCGCGAGCAGAATTCGTTGGTTCCCTGGAAGATCCACCAGCCGTGCCGGTCCTCGCCCAGGTAGCGTCCGGGGACAACCCAGTGGGCTTTGCCGTTCCATTTGCGGTTGCGGGCCACCACCAGATGCCCGGGTTCAAGGCCCTGTGGTTCACGGCCCGCCCCGGGTTGCTTTGCTCCCGCAAGGTCTCCCAGGGCGCCCGGATATTTCAGCTGGTCCTCTCCCCTCACAGGATCGGAAGGCTGCCGGTGGTGGGATGCTGCTGGCCGGGCAAGGGACGAGCAAAGGGGACCTTTGTCCCCAGGACCTGGGCTACGACGTCGTGCGTAATCTGCTGGGCCGTCAGGCCCACGCGTTCCAGGACCTGGTTGCGGGTGCCGTGGTCAAGGAATTCGACCGGCAGGCCTACCTCGTTCAAGGCAGTGTCCACACCGGCGGCGCGCATTTCCTGGCGGATGCGTGAACCCACGCCGCCCGCACGGACGCCGTCCTCGATGCAGATCACCAGGCGGTGGTGCGAGGCCAGCGCCACGATGGACCGCGGCACCGGAAGCACCCAGCGGGGGTCCACCACGGTAGTGCTGATGCCCTGCGCGCCGAGGCGGTTGGAAACATCCAGTGCCAGCTCGGACATGGCGCCCACCGAAATGATCAGGACGTCGTTCTCAGTGGACCCGGAGGGCCGCCGCGAGAGGACGTCCACACCGTCGCTGAGGCGTTCCAGTGCCTCCACTTCGGCGCCGACCGACCCCTTGGAGAAGCGGACTACCGTGGGAGCGTCGCTGATGGCAACGGCTTCCCGCAGTTCCTCGCGCAGCCTGCTGGCATCGCGGGGCGCAGCCAGGTGGAGTCCGGGGACGATCTGGACCATGGACATGTCCCACATGCCGTGGTGGCTGGCGCCGTCCGGGCCGGTCACGCCGGCCCGGTCCAGGACGATGGTGACGCCTGCCTTGTGCAGGGCAACGTCCATCAGCAGCTGGTCGAACGCACGGTTCAGGAACGTGGCGTAGACGGCAACCACCGGGTGGAGTCCGCCGAAGGCCATGCCAGCAGCAGAGGTCAGGGCGTGCTGTTCGGCGATGCCGACGTCGATCACGCGCTCGGGGTGCCGGGCAGCAAACTTGTGCAGGCCCACGGGGATGAGCATGGCGCCGGTAATACCCACCACGTCCTGCCGCTCATCGGCGATGGCCGCGATCTCGTCCGCGAACACCGAAGTCCAGGACTGGGCGCCGGCGCTGCCGGTAGGCTCTCCGGTCTCGGGGTCGATGATGCCCACCGCGTGGAACTGGTCCGCCTCGTGGGCACGTGCCGGAGCGTAACCATGCCCCTTTTCGGTCATGGCGTGGACAATGACGGGGCCGGCGTAGTGTTTGGCGGTGGACAGTGCGTGCTCCATGGCCTGGAGGTTATGCCCGTCCACTGGCCCGATGTACTTCATGCCGAGGTCCTCGAACATGCCCTGCGGCGCCCACCAGTCTTTGATGCCCTTCTTCATGGCATGCAGGCTCTTGTAGGTGAACTGCCCCATGGGCCCGCCGTTTTGCAGCTTCTTCTTCCACCAGTCCAGGGCACGTTCGTAGGTGGGGGTAGCGCGGAATGAGTCGATAGTGGGACGGAGGGAGGCGAGGTAGTCGGCAAAGCCGCCCACGGTGGGGGCGTAGGAACGGCCGTTGTCATTGACAACGATGACCACGCGGCGCCGCTTGTCCGCTGCGATGTTGTTGATCGCTTCCCAGGCCATGCCGCCGGTCAGGGCACCATCCCCGACGACGGCGACGACGTGCCGGTCGCCTTCCCCGGTGAGCCGGCGGGCTCGGGAGATCCCGTCTGCCCATGACAGCGAGGAGGAGGCGTGCGAGCTTTCCACGATGTCATGCTCGGACTCTGCACGGGACGGGTAGCCGGAGAGGCCGCCTTCCTGGCGAAGGGTGCTGAAGTCCTGGCGCCCGGTCAGGAGTTTGTGGACGTAGGACTGGTGCCCGGTATCAAAAACAATGCTGTCGCGGGGCGAGTCGAAGATGCGGTGCACGGCGAGCGTGAGCTCCACTACCCCGAGGTTTGGCCCGAGGTGGCCGCCCGTCTGGGAGACGTTTGTGATCAGGAAGTCCCTGATCTCCGAGGCCAGCTGGTTCAGCTGTTCTTCGGACAACTCGTTCAGGTCCTGCGGATTCCGGATGGTGTCCAAAATTCCCAATGACCCCTCCTTCGGGTGGTAGACGTGCCGTTTAACTCTAACGCCTTGGTCAGCGGGACCAGACGCACCTGCAAAGCCCTCCTGCAAAGCCGAAGCCCCGGCTGGTCGGTGACCGGCCGGGGCTTCGGGAGGTGCTGTGCGCTGGGCAGAAGCCGCTAGTTCGCGGAGATCTGGCGCAGCACGTACTGCAGGATGCCGCCGTTGCGGTAGTAGTCCGCTTCACCCGGGGTATCGATGCGGAGTACGGCGTCGAAGGACTTTACCGATCCGTCTTCTGCGGTGGCGGTGACCTTGAGGGTCTTGGGCGTGGTGCCCTCGTTCAGGGCGGTGACGCCCTCAACCGAGAACGTTTCCGTACCGGACAGGCCCAGGGTCGCAGCGGATTCGCCGGCGGGGAACTGCAGCGGCAGGACGCCCATGCCGATGAGGTTGGAGCGGTGGATACGCTCGTAGCTCTCGGCGATGACCGCCTTGACGCCCAGCAGGGCGGTACCCTTGGCAGCCCAGTCACGGGAGGAGCCGGAACCGTATTCCTTGCCGGCCAGGACCACCAGCGGGGTGCCGGCTGCCTGGTAGTTCTGGGCAGCGTCGTAGACGTAGGCCTGCGGGCCGCCTTCCTGGCTGAAGTCGCGGGTGAAGCCACCCTCGACGCCGTCCAGGATCTGGTTCTTGATGCGGATGTTCGCGAATGTTCCGCGGATCATCACCTCGTGGTTGCCACGGCGTGAGCCGTACGAGTTGAAGTCCTTGCGTTCCACACCGTTGGCCAGCAGGTACTGCCCGGCGGGGGTGTCGGACTTGAAGGAACCGGCCGGGGAGATGTGGTCGGTGGTGACCGAATCGCCCAGCTTCAGGAGGACCCGGGCGCCGGTGATGTCCTTGACCGGCTCCGGCTGCGCCTGCATGCCCTCGAAGTACGGGGGCTTCCGGACGTACGTGGAGCTCGGATCCCAGGCGAACGTGTCGCCGGCGGGGGTGTCGAGTGCCTTCCAGCGCTCGTCTCCCTCGAAGACGCCTTCGTAGCCCCTTGCGAACATGTCCTTGTCGATCGAGGAATCGATGACCTGCTGGACCTCAACCGGGTTGGGCCAGATGTCCTTGAGGAAGACATCGTTGCCGGCCTCGTCCTTGCCCAGGGCATCGGTTTCGAAATCGAAGTCCATGGAACCGGCCAGGGCGTAGGCGATGACCAGCGGCGGGGAGGCCAGGTAGTTCATCTTGATGTCCGGGTTGATGCGGCCTTCGAAGTTGCGGTTGCCCGAGAGGACAGCCGCCACGGCGAGATCGTTGGCCTGGATGGCCTCGGAGATTTCGGCTTCCAGCGGGCCGGAGTTGCCGATGCAGGTGGCGCAGCCGTAGCCCACGATGTAGAAGCCAAGCTTCTCCAGGTACGGGGTCAGGCCGGACTTCTCGTAGTAGTCGGTGACCACCTTGGAGCCGGGCGCAACGGAGGTCTTGACCCACGGCTTGGCCGTGAGGCCCTTTTCCACGGCGTTGCGCGCCAGGACCGCTGCGGCCAGCATGACCGAAGGGTTGGACGTGTTGGTGCAGGAGGTGATGGAGGCGATGGTGACTGCACCGTGGTCCAGTTCGAACTCGCGTCCGTCAGCCATCTTTACCGGAACCGGCTTGGAAATGCGTCCGGCTCCCCCGTGGCCTGCCGAGTACTTCGGCGGTTCGCGGTCCGTGTCCGAGACGTGCGTGGCTCCTGCCGTGAAGGACGGGGCATCCGAGGCCGGGAAGGTCTCCTCGAGGGACTCGTCCAGGGTGCCCGCGTTGGCGTCATGGGAGACGTAGTTCTTGAGGTCGTGGCGGAACTCGTCCTTGGCCTCGGTGAGTTCGATGCGGTCCTGCGGGCGCTTCGGGCCGGCGATGGACGGAACAACCGTGGACAGGTCCAGTTCCAGGTACTCGGAGAACTTGATGTCGCGGGATGCGTCGTGCCAGAGGCCCTGCTCCTTGGCGTAGGACTCCACCAGGGCAACGTTCTGCTCCGAGCGGCCCGTGAGGCGCAGGTATTCCAGGGTGACGTCGTCGATGGGGAACATTGCGGCCGTGGAGCCGAATTCGGGGCTCATGTTGCCGATGGTGGCGCGGTTGGCGAGCGGCACAGCGGCCACGCCTTCGCCGTAGAATTCCACGAACTTGCCCACAACGCCGTGCTTGCGGAGCATTTCGGTGATGGTCAGCACCACGTCGGTTGCCGTGGCGCCGGCAGGGATGCTGCCGCTGAGCTTGAAGCCCACAACACGCGGGATCAGCATGGAAACCGGCTGGCCCAGCATGGCGGCCTCGGCTTCGATGCCGCCGACGCCCCAGCCGAGCACGCCCAGGCCGTTGACCATGGTGGTGTGCGAGTCAGTACCCACGCAGGTGTCCGGGTAGGCGCGCAGGACGCCGTCAACTTCGCGGGTCATCACGGTGCGGGCCAGGTATTCGATGTTGACCTGGTGCACGATGCCGGTGCCCGGGGGAACCACCTTGAAGTCATCGAATGCGGTCTGGCCCCAGCGCAGGAACTGGTAACGCTCCCCGTTGCGCTGGTATTCGATCTCCATGTTGCGCTCCAGTGCGCCGGAGTTGCCGAAGGCATCGATCTGGACCGAGTGGTCAATGACCATTTCGGCCGGTGCCAGGGGGTTCACCCGCTTGGGGTCGCCGCCCAGTTCCTTGACCGCTTCGCGCATCGTCGCCAGGTCAACCACGCAGGGAACTCCGGTGAAGTCCTGCATGATCACGCGTGCCGGCGTGAACTGGATCTCTGTATCGGGCTGGGCGTTGGGATCCCAGCCAGCCAAGGCGCGGACGTGATCGGCAGTGATGTTCGCGCCGTCCTCGGTCCTCAACAGGTTTTCAAGCAATACCTTGAGGCTGAACGGAAGGTTTTCTGCACCTTCAACGGAGTTCAACCGGAAAATTTCGTAATCGGTTCCGGCTACATTAAGTTTGCCTTTTGAACCGAAGCTGTCCACAGTGCTCATCGCAGGACTCCTCTCGCAACAGTTTCATCTTTGTCGCGCGGTTGACCGCCTGCTAGTTAGGAGGCCCTAATTATGTTCCGGGCCCGAAAATTGCACACGGCCGGCCGAGAATACGGAGCGCGACGTGGGACTACTCCCGTCATACTAGTCGAAATACGTTGAGGCATCAGGGACCCGGGGTCAGCAGCGCCACCGTCTCCAAATGGTGGGTGTGCGGGTAGAGGTCGAACGCCCTGAGTGCGGAGAGCTCCCAGCCGGCCTGGCGGAAGTAGCCCACGTCCCGGGCGAACGACGCCGGATCGCAGGACACGTAGGCAATGGCCCGCGGGTTCGAGGCAACAAGTTGCCCCACCACTGCTTTCCCGGCTCCTGCCCGCGGCGGATCGAGGATCAGGGCGTCGAAATCCCGCGGTTTCTGGCGCAGGACACGCTCGACGCGGCCCTGGACGATCTCTACGTGCGGCGCTGCGTGCAGGTTTTTCCGGGCGTCCCGGCTGGTTCCCGGGGCGCCTTCCACGGACAGGACAGAGCCCGTTTCCCCCACGGCATCGGCAAGGACTGCGGTGAAGAGGCCCGCACCCGCGTACAGGTCTGCCACCACGGCGCCGGGATGCAAAAAGCCACCGCCCTGCAGGAATTCTGTGACAGCCCCCACAAGGGCCCCGGGCGCGTCGCGGTGGATCTGCCAGAACCCGGCGCCGGTCACCCGGTAGTCGTGCCCGGCTGCTGATTCCTGAACCCAGAGCCGTCCGCGCAACCGTTCAACGGTCTCGGTAATGGGATCAAAAGCGGCGACGGAGACGTCCCCGGGCAGTTGGGCCGCGATGGCGCTGAGCCGCTTGGGCTTGGTGCCCTCCGCCGGAGCCAGGAGCACCAGCGGGCGCGAGCCGTTGGCCGGCGCCGCCACCTCCACCCGGTCCACGCCCTGCAGGTCGATGTCCCACAGGCGCAGGTTGTTGATGGCGTCCGTGGAAAGGGGCATCTCCTGTACCGGGATGATGTGTCCGGAACGGTGCGCGTGCATCCCCAGCTTGCCGCCGGGGGTGACCGAGAAGCTGGCGCGTGTCCGCCACCCGAGGCCGCTGCCGCCGTCGGACGTTCCACCCACCGGTTCCACAGCCGTGAGCGCCCAGCTGTCCGGCAACTGTTCGACGCCGGCGAGCCGCCTGAGCTGTTCAGTGAGCACGTCCGCTTTGAGGCTGCGCTGGCGGGCCAGGGCGATGTGGCCGAACTCGGCTCCGCCCACGGGAGGGTGGCCGTGCGACCACGCACGGCGTGAATCCGCCGGGTGCCAGAAATGGTCCACGCGGTCCGGTGAGGCGTCGAGGACCTCCACCACGTCGGCACGCCAGAATTTGGCCGTCCCGTCGGCGTCCGTCAGCCTGGCCCGCACTTTCTCGCCTGGGATGGCGTGGCGGACAAAGATGACGCGCCCTTCATGCCTGGCCACGCAGTGACCGCCGTGGGCGACGGGTCCGACGTCGAGCACTACTTCCGTGCCGGCTTCTCCGGCAGGTGCCGGCTGGGTTTGGGTCTTCGCAATCATTGAACGTCCTGCAGGTTCTTCGCTTCTTCGGATGATTTCAGCTGCCACGGAACACTGGCCACCATCACGCCCGGTTCAAAGTGCAGCCGGGTCTTAATGCGCAGGGCGGTCTGGTTGTGGACCAGCTGCTCCCACCACTTGCCCACCACGTATTCGGGGATGTATACCACTACCAGGTCGCGGGGGGAATCCCGGCGCATCTGCTTGACGTACTCCATGATGGGCGTGACCGTCTCACGGTACGGGCTGGCCAGTACGGTCAGCGGCACTGGAATGTCCAGCTTTTCCCAGTCGGCCACCGTCTGGGCGGTTTCCTCGGGATCGATGTCCACGGTGATGGCATCCAGCCGGGACGGCCGCGATGCGCGTGCGTAGGCCAGGGCCCGCAGCACAGGCTTGCGGACGTGGGAGACCAGCAGGACCGCATGGACGCGGGTGGGCAGGGCCCGGGGTGAGGAGTCCTCATCCACTGCCAGTTCCCTGGCCACGTTGTCATAGTGGGCCCGGATGCTCCACATGATCAGGAACAGGACGAACATGGCCAGCAACGCGATCCAGGCGCCCTGCTCGAACTTGGTGATCAGGACGATCACCAGCACCAGCGCCGTCATACCGAACCCCACAGTATTGATGGCACGGGACTTGGCCATCCTGATCCGGACCGCCTTGTCCTTGGCCAGTTTCAGCTCGCGCCCCCAGTGCCGGATCATGCCCAGCTGGCTGGCCGTGAAGGAGATAAACACGCCCACGATGTAGAGCTGGATGAGCTTTGTGACATCGGCGTTGAACGAAATGATCAGCACCAGGGCGCCGGCGGCCAGGGCCAGGACGCCGTTGCTGAAGGCCAGCCTGTCACCCCTGGTGCGGAGCTGGCGGGGCAGGTACCCGTCCTGGGCCAGGATGGAGCCAAGGACCGGGAAGCCGTTGAACGCCGTATTGGAGGCGAACACCAGGATGACGCCCGTGGCAGCCACTACAAGGTAGAACGGGATGGAGCCGGGGCCGAAAATGGTTTGGGCAATCTGGCTGATGGCGGGGTTCTGGATGTAGCCCTCGGGCAGGGGCCTGCCGTCCAGGAGGAATTCCTGGGCCGGGTCCAGGACGATGTGGACCTTGGTGGCGTTGGCCAGGTAGATGATGCCCGCCAGCATGGCTGCGCCGATGACGCCCAGGAGCAGCAGTGTTGTGGCAGCGTTCTTGCTTTTCGGGGGCCGGAAATTCGGGACGCCGTTGCTGATGGCTTCCACACCCGTGAGGGCGGCGGCGCCGGAGGAGAAAGCACGCAGCAGGAGGAATGCGCCGGCCAGTCCAACCAGCCCTTCATCAAAGCCCGCTGCGGGGACGATGGTGAAAGCAGCGGAAGGCGCCTCCCCCAACTGACCGGTGGCTGCCTGGAATATTCCGACGGCGGTCATGCCGAAAATCGATGCCATGAAGATGTAGGTGGGTACGGCGAATACACTGCCGGCTTCCTTGATGCCGCGCAGGTTGACCAGGGCCAGGACCACCACGCCGATGGTGGCAATGACGGCCTGCTGGCCGTGCAGCGACGGGACCGCCGTAGTGAGGTACGCCGCCGCCGAGGACATGGAC
Source organism: Arthrobacter sp. Ha26 (assembly GCF_059091705.1). Lineage (NCBI taxonomy): Bacteria > Bacillati > Actinomycetota > Actinomycetes > Micrococcales > Micrococcaceae > Arthrobacter > Arthrobacter sp. Ha26. Next base: position 143,214 of record NZ_JBNHGX010000003.1, on the reverse strand, counting down.
ACAGCCACGGTGAGGACGTAATCCACCAGCAGGGCCGACGCCACCGTCAGGCCGGCGTACTTGCCCAGGTTCTCGTTGGCGATCTCGTAATCGCCGCCGCCGGAAGGGTACGCGTGGACGTTCTGCCGGTAGGAGGCCACCACGGTCAGCAGCACCACCATCACGGCAAGCCCCACCCACGGCGAAAACGCCACGGCACTGACGCCGGCCAGGGCCAGGGTCAGCAGGATTTCATCCGGCGCATAGGCCACCGAGGACAGCGCGTCCGAGGCGAAGATCGGCAGTGCGATCTTTTTCGGAAGCAGGGTGTGGGCCATCCGGTCATTCCGGAAGGGCCTGCCCACCAGCACGCGCTTGACCGCGTTGAATATTGTCAGCACCCCACAAAGCTAGTCTGATTCCCGGGCTGTGTCATGACGGCCGGTAATCAGTGGCATCCGGACGCTGACGGTAGAGTTCTAGCGGCAGGACGAACGGGAAAGAAACAAGAGGAGATACTGGTGGCGCATTTCGTGATCATGGGATGTGGCCGGGTGGGGGCGACGCTGGCGCACACGCTTGAGGACGCCGGGCATTCCGTGGCCATCATCGACCAGGACGACCGCGCTTTCCGCAGGCTCCGCCAAGGCTTCACGGGACGGAAGGTCACGGGAGTGGGCTTCGACCGGGACACCCTCAAGCAGGCCGGCGTCGCTGACGCATACGCCTTCGCGGCAGTATCCAGCGGTGACAACTCCAACATCCTCGCCACCCGCGTGGCCCGGGAAACTTTCCACGTGCCCCATGTTGTGGCCCGGATCTACGACCCCGGCCGGGCAGAGATCTACCAGCGCCTGGGCATCCCCACCGTGGCCGCAGTCCGTTGGAGCGCGGACCAGGTGCTGCGGCGCATCCTTCCCGAACAGCACCTCGCAGGCGACTTCCGCGAGCCTTCCGGACGGCTGGTGCTCGCCGAACTGGATCTCGACGCCGGCTGGATCGGCCACCGCATCAGCAGCGTCGAAAAAGCGGCCGGGGTCCGCGTCGCTTACCTCACGCGGTTCGGCGAAGGGCTGCTTCCCGACGCCGGAACCGCCTACCAGGACGGCGACACGGTTCACGCGATGCTGCAGGTTGACCGCAGCGCCCAGGTGGCACAGATCCTCGCCAAAGCACCCGCCAAGGAGTACCAGTGAAAGTTGTGATTGTGGGTGCCGGCAGCGTCGGCTCGTCCATTGCCCGGGAACTCCTGGCGCACAAGCACGAAATCCTGCTGATCGATCTCAAGCCTGAGGTGATCGGGCGCAGCGGACTCCGGGGCGCGCACTGGCTTGTTGGTGACGCGTGCGAACTGAGCACGCTCCAGGGCGCCAGGGTGGAGGACGCGGACGTGGTGGTGTCAGCCACTGGTGACGACAAGGTCAACCTGGTGGTCTCACTGCTGGCGAAGACCGAATTCGGCGTGGGCCGCACAGTGGGCCGGGTAAACAACCCAAAGAACGACTGGATGTTCAACGATTCCTGGGGCGTGGACGTTGCAGTCAACACGCCCCAGCTGATGACGGCGCTGGTGGAGGAAGCCGTGGAGATCGGCGACCTGGTGCGGCTGCTCACCCTCCAGACCGGAGTGTCCTCGCTGGTGGAGTTCACCGTCCCGCACGATTCGCACGTCATCGGCAGTACGGTCGGCGATATCCGGTGGCCGGAAGACTCCACCCTGGTGGCCATCCTCCGCGACCACGCACCGATCACGCCAAGCCGTGACGACGTGATCGACGGGGGCGACGAACTGTTCTTCGTCACAACGATCGCCGCCGAGGACGAACTGCGCACCCTGCTCTCCCCCGAGTCCTCTGAACCTCCGCAGCCACGGGCCGGCGATGAATCCCGGCACGTTGACCAGCCGGGCCAGGAAGACGACGGGTTCGACGGCTAGTTCGGCTGGTCGCGGGGTGCCGGGTCCTGGGCATCATCCTGCGCGGCGGCACCATCCAGCGGGCCGGCACCATCCAGCGGGTCGACGTCGGCCGGCGCCGGCCTGGTGATGAGCCAGGCGATCCAGACTCCCAGGATGTACAGCGGCGCACCCATGATGAGCCTGGTGGTGGCGAGGGCGGCCAGTCCTTCCGGTCCCATGAGGTAGAGCGGGACCTGCACCACAAGCCGGAGCACCAGGACGGCAACGATGATCCAGGTGCCCAACCGGTACGCCCTCAGCCGAGCGGGGTCGTTGCGCCAGTCCAGGCCCTCATTCCGGATGAACCCGAAGAGAAGCCCGGCCACCGGCCATTTGACCAAAATCGAGATCACCATCGCCACGATGTAGGCGGCGTTGGTGAAAAAGCCGGGCAGGTAGAAGTCCTCAGCCTTGCCCGTGGAGTTGGCAAGCCAGGCGGAGATGCCCACACCCACCACGCCGGCCAGGGCCTGTGTCAGCGGGCGTCGCTGCACGAGCCGGACCACTGTGAACACCGCGGCGGCTGCCAACGCGGCCACGAGGGAGACGGTGAGGTTTTGGCTGATGGTGTATGCCACGAGGAACACCAGTCCCGGCAGGATGCTTTCAGCAATGCCCTGGGCACCGCCGGCGCTTCGCAGCACATCCACTCGCCCGTCATGGGTCCTGTGCAGCCCGGCTTTGGCCGCATATTCTGCAGCGAGTCCTGCCATGGGGGAAGGTTCCTGTCCGTCAGCCGACCCCTGCCCCTGGCGTGCATTTCCGGCTGGTCCGGCGGGCTGCCCGTCCGGTCCGGGACCAGTGGAAGGGTTGGGATTGGGGACGCTCATTCGTTCTCCTGGCGGGACAGTATTTCGTAGCGTGGGTTGAACATGGTGGGCAGTCCCTGCACTGAAGAGAGCATTCCTTCGAGCCGGACCTCGGTGCCGGCGTCGATTCCCGGTACCCGCCGCCGTCCCAGCCATACCACCCGGAGCCTGGCGGGGCGGCCGGCAGCGGCACCGATTCCACGGTGCATCGCATCGGAGTCGGAAACTACGGCGCTGAACTCCGCGGTTCGATCCGTGGGAACGTATGTCACGGATTCAATCCACCCGCGGCAAACCACCCGTCCTTTGACCGGCAACTGGCTGAGGGGGACGTCGGCGCTTTCCCGAAACGCGGCTCCCCCTGGTGCAGGATCAGCCAATCTGGGTGATTTCAGGACCACGTTCAGGTTCCTGCAGTGACGGGGCGGCCGGCGGAGGCGTGGCAGTTGCATCCTTGGGCAGGCGGAGCTGCAGCAGGTCGCGCGGCGGCATCGGGTTGTCGCCCCGGATCACCACCACCTGCCGGAACAATGCTTCGAGAGGCTCGGCGGCGGACCGCTCCAGTGCTGCGGCACCCCCCAGGACCCCGCGGAGGAACCAGCGGGGGCCGTCCACGCCAATGAAACGGGCCACCCGGTAGCCTTGGCTGCCGTCCGGCAGGCCGGCAGGAAGCTTCGCCACCAGCTCAGTTCCGAAGGGACCTTCAATTTCCTCCACCTGGCCACCCTGGACACCGACGGACTGGCCGATCTGTTCCCGGATCTCGTCCCACAGCCCCTCGCTCTTGGGCGCCGCGAAGGCCTGCAGCTGGAGGCTGGAGCCGTTCAGGTCCATGGTGACGGCCACGACGCGCTGCGTCGCTTCTTCCACCTCGAGCCGGAGCTGGAGCCCCTCACTGGGTGTGATGAGGAGTGCGCCCAGGTCCACGTAGCCATCACGGCCGCTGATTTCGGACTCATCAAAGGGACCGATCACCCGGCGACCGGAATCGTCCTTCGCCTCCTCCGCGGACTCCGCGGCAGGCATCAGTTCGTCCGGTTCGGCCGGTTGTTCCTTCTTGGCTTTCCTGCCGAGCCCAAAGACCATTTGGGTGTCTCCTTAGTTGTGAAGTTGCCGGTCCGGGCCGTGGGGGTCCCGCCGTCGTGCTTTATGGCCGTCCGGCAGGCACGTGGGTGACCTGGGAACGGCTGGGTACCAGAAGGTTCAGGCGCCGGGAACGTTGAATCCGCCGGTGGAACCGAACCCTCCCGTGCCGCGTACGGATCCGCTCAATTCGTTGACGGGGATAAATTGCGCGTGCTCAACACGCTGGATTACCATCTGGGCAATTCTATCGCCGCGGCGCAGCTCTATGCTGTGCGTCGCATCGGTGTTCAGCAGGGTGACCGCGATTTCGCCGCGGTAGCCGGCGTCCACCGTTCCGGGGGCGTTGACGATGGTGAGGCCGTGCCTGGTGGCCAGCCCTGAACGCGGGTGGATCAGGGCCACAAAGCCGTCAGGGAGGGCGATGGCCACTCCGGTGGGGACAAGCTTCCGCTCCCCCGGCTTCAGGACAACGTCCTCGCGTGCGCGAAGGTCTGCGCCTGCGTCGCCCGGATGCGCATAGGAGGGCGCCTCCATGTCCGGATCGAGCATCTTCAGCTGGACCTGCAGGGTGGGAGCGCCAAAACCAACGGGAGCCGGAAGTCCGGCTGCGGCTGCTTCGTCGGGAAACGTATCTACTGTGGCGGGATGATCAGTCACAGTCACTCACTCTAACCCGCGCCCCCAAATCAGGCCTAGGCAGACGGCGGCAGTGGCTTCTGCGGCACGGCGGGCCGGAGTGGCACTGACGGTGTGGCAGGAGTGGCGTGTTGGTGGGGAACAGTTCCACACGAGGTGAAATAGCCGGACAAAAATGGAAAGCTTGGCACATGCCCGATTCAAGCTCTCCTGCGCCCGTGCCCGAAACCCCTTCCACCGGGGCGCCGGTGATCTACCGGGAGAAGCTGTGGCCCAATGTGTGGATCTGGGTCATTTCAGCCGGCGTGGCCGGGGCCGGCATCCTGGTGTTCGCGCCCATCAGCATGGCAGCCGGTTACACGGCAGCGGCGGTACTCTTCGCGATCATCGCCATCCTCCTGGTCCTGTCCACACCGGCGATCGTGGTGACTGACGATTCGCTGACCGTGGGCCGCGCCACCATTGAGCGGCGGTTCGTCGGCGCAGTAGAGGCATTCCGGGGCCAGGAGGCCACGGCAGAACGCGGAACCCGGCTCAACGGCCTGGCATTCCTCTGCATTCGAGGGTGGATAGACCCGGTGGTCAAGATCCAGATTACTGACCCGTCCGACCAGACACCGTACTGGCTGACTTCATCCCGGAACCCCGACAAACTGACGGCAGCCCTGTCACACAAGTAAGCCCGCCGCCGTCGTAAGCCTGCGGCCAGCGATGAGCGAGTGCTGCTTAGCCCTCGCATTCCTTGCAGTAAAAGTGGCCGTCCTTCTCGCGGGCAATCTGCGAACGGTGCCGGACCAGGAAGCACGAAGAACAGGTGAATTCATCAGCCTGGGCGGGCACCACATGCACCATGAGCTCTTCACCCGAAAGATCCGCGCCCGGCAGTTCGTAGCCCGCGGCCAGATCGCTTTCGTCTTCGTCCACCACCGCTACCGGCTTCTCCGAGCGGCGGGTCTTCAGCTCCTCGAGGGAATCCTCGCCGAGGTCTTCTTCGGACTTCCGCGGGGCATCGTAATCGGTGGCCATGTTCGCCGTATCCTTCTTCTGTTTTGCCCGCCTGCAAGTTCCACCCTTGATAACGCTGCGTGCAGCAGCTTTGTGCCCGCAACGGAGCCCGCTTTGGGCATCAGCCGCCGTACGGCTCCCCTGGCTCGGCCGGAATATTGCGGCGCGCCCTGCCCCTTGACACAAAACGGGTTCACCGAGTGGCAGAGTTTCGGTTGATAGTAATGCCAGGGTGGAGGATTTGTATGCAGGATCTACGGCTTGTAGGCGTACACGACGACGGGATGCATCTCCTGTTGAGCGGGGCCGGCGGCGAGATGTTCCAGCTGCCGATCGACGAAGCGCTGAGGACCGCGAGCAGGCCCGCGCCCAGGCCTGCCGCCGAACGGAACGCCATTCCCATGTCCCCGAGGGACATCCAGGCCAGGATTCGGGCCGGGGCGACGGCAGCGGACGTGGCCGAGCTGTCCGGCCTGCCGCTGGCCAAAGTGGAACGCTATGAGGGCCCCGTCCTGGCAGAACGGGAGTACGTGGCCCAGCAGGCCCGCAAAGTCGAAGTGGCTTCGCCTTCGCCCGGCCACGACATCTACCGCTCCGCGTTCGGCGACAACCCGGCCACTTTGGATGACATGGTGGCACACAGGCTCTCGGCCCACGGCATAGATCCATCCACCGTGGAGTGGGATTCCTGGCGGCGCCAGGATGGCACATGGACGGTATCGGCAAGCTTTGAAGCAAACACGGGCGGAAAAGCCGGCATTGGTGAAGAACCACCGGCACTGTGGACCTTCAGCCCCACCCGCAAGTCACTGCACAATGCCAACCGCTGGGCACAGCAGCTCAGCGAGCTTGAGCCCCTGGACGGGCCTGTTCCGGCACGCAGGCTTTCTGCCGTTTCCGACCGTCCCTTCGACTTTGAAACCGACGCTGACAGTGTCCGCCCTTCTTCTGGGGGCGAGGTCCAGGCCGAGGGCAAGGAATCGGACGGCCTCCTTGACATGCTGCGCTCACGCCGGGGCCAGCGCCTGGGTGTTGACGAGGATTCCGACGACGCGTTGGCGCTGCTGCTGACCCATGGCGTTCCCGCCGCCCACCCGAGGCCATCCGAAGTAGCCCCCGAGCCGGAGGCGCAGGCCGACGAAACGCAAGAGGACTCCCCCGAAACTCCAGCCGCGGAGGCCAGTTCCTTTACACGGCGACGGGATGCGCGGCCCTCGATGCTGTCGCGGCTCAGCCTGATCCCTCCGCACCGTGAGGCCATGGAGGATGCCCTGAAGCTGCACGATGGCGTGAGCACGGAAACCCGTGAAATCACCATTGTGGCGTCCCCCCAACGGCCTTCCGGAGTTACTCATGATGGCGCACCAGGGGCCGGCCATTCGGACGCCGGAAATCGTGACGAGCGCCGCGGTGAAGCTGGTGGGAGCGCCGGCAGCAGCGGCAGTGGAAACCCTTCCAGTGGCGCAGGCCTTAACGAGCTGCTGGGCAACAACCCCCGGCGGCCTGCACCGCGGAGCGACGACGGTTCCCCCACTACCGGCCAGCTTCCGGAAACAGGTGCACCTGAGCGGCAGCCAGGCCGGCCCAAACGTTCCAGTGTTCCGTCCTGGGACGAGATTGTGTTCGGCACCCGCAGCGAGTAGGTGCCAACCCTCGAACCTTGCGTGGTTCAGGCCTGCGATTCCCGCCGAAGGTGCTCCAACTCCAGTATTTGGTAGAACCCTCCGAACGGGTCCTGGGGCAGTTCGTCTTCCGGAACACCTGGGTCTTCGGGGATGACAAAGTCGGGCAGGTCCGTAAAGCGCACGGCATGGTCAACTTCACCAAGCCACCGGCTTACTTCAGTTGTTGCCTGGCCGTCAGCGGAGAGTCAGGCCGGCCTAAGCCCCGGTAGCCCCGGTTCCACCTGAGCCGCGCCACAGGCAGGCGTCAACCTCGAACGGCAGCAGCGGGTCCTGCTGGCCCATCAAAGTGGCCCCATGGGCAGTGACCCGCCGCATAAAGTGCCGACGGCACAGCGTCTCGTAGCCGACAACCGGGACGTGATCTCCCAAAGGCTCAACAGCGGCAGCGCCCATGGCCATGTCCACGTCCCCCACCACCACCTGCGCTCCTTCGGTGACCATCACGCCGTCGACCGTTCTGGCATTATGCGTGGCACGGCGGCCGCACCAGCACAGCGCCTCCACCTGAAGAACCTGTACGCGGTCAGCGAGTTCCACCAGCCGCCGGGAACCTGGGAACAATCGGGTGCGGAAGTCAGCGGTGATCCCGAACGCGAACACGTCGACGTCGATCTCGTCCACCACTTTCGCCAGCTGTTCCACCTGCTCGGGAGTGTAGAACTGGGCTTCATCACAGATGAGGTAGTCGATGCGCTGCCCCTGGGTGCGGCGCACCATGACTTCGTCCCAGAAGTCGGTGCTGTCCACCACCTCCACGGCATCGGTCTGCAGGCCGAGGCGGCTGGAGATCCGTGATTCCCCGGCACGGTCGTTCCGGCTGAAGCGTACGCCGCCGCGTCCCCTGGCCCGGTGGTTGTGATCCATTTGCAGGGCGAGGGTGGACTTTCCACAGTCCATGGTGCCGGAGAAGAAGACGAGTTCAGCCACGCCGCGGGCTCCTGCCGCCGGCCGGGAAGCAGAGCAGGGGGACTTCCCGCTCGGCTTTGGTTAAGGACCCGTGCTGCCCCACCACTTCCATGGCGGCGGGGCGGACACGGCGGGTGTCATAGAGGGCAAGTGCGTCCCGGGCCGCGATCATCACGTCACCGATCCTGCCTTCGACGGCGGGACGGACCGAACCGAAGAGGCCCGCCGCTAGTGCGTGCTCCCTTGTGAACGCCCAAATCCGGTCACCGAAGCGTGCCCGCCACGCGGCAAGCAGCCGGTTCCGGACATCCCCGCCCGCACCGTTTTCGAGGTACAGGTGGACCATGCGCGGCTCCCCGGCCGTGTGCCGGACCCCGTCCACCAGCTCAGGATCGGCCGAGTAGTCGATGCGTTGCTGCTCGGGAACGTCCAGCATGCCGTGGTCGGCCGTGAGCAGGATGGTGGTGCCGGCGGGGAGGGTGTTGCTGAGCCGCTTGACCGTTGCGTCCAGTTCTTCGAGCTGGTGTTCCCACTGCTCGGACTGGCAGCCGTGACGGTGCCCGGCCTTGTCCAGCTCGTTGACGTAGAAGTACATCAACGACGGGCCGGCGGCGGCCATTGCCTCGGCGGCGGAAGCCGTCCGGGCGTGTGAGGTGGTTCCGGAGATGTGCCGGCCTCCCCGCAGTGCCGCCCGGGTCATGGGTGAATCAGCGAACTGCGGCAGGCTGACGGTGGTGACATCCACATGTTCTGCGGCGCGCTCAAGCACCGTGGGAAAGGGCTGCCAGGCGGCGGGGTCAACGCCGGGGTCCCAGTTTCCCAGCAGGTTGACCACCTTGTCCTGCCGGGGATCGAGGACGTCATACCCCACCATGCCGTGCTGTCCCGGGGCCAGCCCGGTGCCGAAGCTGGACAGGGCAGCTGCGGTGGTGGACGGGAACGCCGAATCAATCCAGACGGGGACTTCGCCCTGCCCGGCCTGGACCACGGAGCGCAGGAAGGGCGTGTGGGCCGATTTCTGCTTCAGGAGGTTCCGTCCCAGCCCGTCCGCGAGGACCACACAGACCCGCGAGGCAGACGGCAGGCCCAGGGTGTTGGAAAAGCCGTCCACGCCCAGGCTGGCCGCGGCGCTCGTGAGAACCTCGGCGATGGAGCGCCGCCCATAGGCAGGGGCCGGCGGCATAAGAAACTCAAGGCCTGGCCGGGCGGGAGGAACGATACCAGTCGGCTGGCGGTCTTCGGGCATCAGCGCTGCTGGTGCCCGCGGCTGAGGCGGTTGCCGAAGACTCCGGCACGTGGCCGCGGCGGCATGGACTGGACGTGCGGCTGCGGGGCGGGCGAGCCGGTGTTCACGGCCCGCAGTGCCCGGGCAAAGAGCTTGGCGTCCTGGACTGCCTGCAGGCCGTCCGCTTCGGCGCTGATCCGCAGCACGATGTCTTCCTGGGCGATGGTGCCGCTGTACCCGTGGTCCGCTTCGCACTGCGGGTCCCCGCAACTGGCCGGCCCCATGTCAAGCCGCTGGCCGCCGGACCAGGCGATGGACAGCGTTACTTCACGGACCGGGTCCGAGGGCTTGTAGTTCTGCGGCTGGGAGTACATGTAGCTGAGCACCACGGACCGGATCTGTGCCACGGGCACGGATTCGGTGGAGATCTGGGCGACGATCTGTTCGCCGGCGTCATCCAGCTGCTGGTCGTCCACGTGGGTGATGACCAGCATGTCCGAGGTCAGTACCAGCACCGTGATGTGACGACGGACCTCGGCGCGGTCAAAGTGGGTTTCCAGGTGCACCAGGTGCGCAACGCAGTCGCGGCCGTCCAGGGCGTCGTCCACCACGTCCGCAACGAGGCGGGGATAGAAACCGGCCTTCTGCAGGGCACCTTCCAGGCTCTGGCCTTGTGCGGTGTGGCTGTGTGAGCTGTGGTGGCGGACTGCCTGGGTTTCATTGCCGGGCGTTTCAGGCGCCGAAGCGGGAGGCTGTGAGCTCATTCCCCCATTTTCACAGATCGGCCGGACACTTGCTAACCGCAGTCAGCCCAGCATGGCCCGGCGCGCACTGTCCGTCCGCTGGGCAGCGTTGCCGATCCGTATGTCCGCGGCAAGGATGGTTGCACCCGAGGTCCCGCACAGGACCGGGTTGAATTCCACCAGGGCGATCTCGGGGTGGTTGTCCTTCAGCCAGGCGAGCCGGCCGGCAAGGTCCTCAAGGGCCTTCACATCCACGGCCGGCAGGCCCTGGTAGCCAAACAGCTTGCGGGACGCCCGCGGGCCCCGGATGAAGTCGTTGACGTCGGCAGCGGACAACGGCGGCACCCGGTGCGACCAGTCGTCCAGCAGGTTCACGGCGTCACCTGCCAGCCCGAACGAGATCACCGGCCCCAGCAGCGGATCCTCGATGGCCCGGAAGGTGCAAGCCTGGCCAACCGGTGCCATGCTCTGCACCTCCAGCGCCGGATCCCCGTAGTAGGAGAGCACCCGCCGCATCTGCAGCACATTCAACCGCAGCGACTCCGCATCCTGGATGTCCAGGCGCACGCCGCCCAGGTCCAGCCGGTGCCGCAGGGCAGGATCGGTGGTCTTCAGCACCACGGGCCAGCCCAGGGCTTCGGCCGCGTCAACCGCCTCATCGGGAGTGTCAAAACCCACCGAAGGCAGCACCCGGATCCCGTAATGGCCCAGCAGGGACGCCGTGGACGCGGCATCCAGCTGCTTGAGCTGCTCGCCCCTCACATCCCGCAGAAGGGTTTCAAGTTCAGCCCGGGCGAGCTCCGGGTTGCAGCCCTCCGGTTCCACAAAATGCCCCTGGTCGCGGGACACCCATTCGGAGTACCTGGCAACGGCCGCGAGCGCGGCCACGGCAGCACCGGGGTTGGAGAAGCAGGGGACGGCCCGTCCGGGGGAACCCAGCATGCCCTCCACATGGATGGAAGGGTCCAATATCCCGGTGAACGCTGCCACCACGGGCTTCCCGGCGGTGGCTGAGCACTCGGCCAGCACTTCGGCGATGCTGTCCACGGTCAGCCCCCTGGCGGGCAGCAGGGCGGCAACCGCGGCGTGGACGGCGTCCTCCTCAAGCGCCTTGAGCAGGCTGGCCCTGAGGGCGGGCAGGGCAACTGACTGCCCCGCGTCGAGGTCTACCCCCGTCACCAGCTCTTCGACAGTGAGCCCCTGGGATGAGGCGCTGTCCGCCACTACTTTGCCCAGCGCCTGGGAATTGCTGAAAATGGCCAATCCCGGCCCGGCGGGGAGCGGCTGCCCGGATACCACCTGCGCCACATCCATCAACTGCTCGATGGTTTCCACCCGGATCACGCCGGACTGGCGAAGCATGGCGTCCAGCGCCCCGGACGGCGCCTGGGTGGTCCGGACGGCATGCCCTGGCGGCAGCCGGAGACCCATCGCGTCGGACTTGGCCACGATGACCGGCCGCGTGCGGGCCAACCGGCGGGCTAGCCGGGAAAACTTGCGAGGGTTGCCGATTGATTCAAGGTAAAGGCCGACGGCGGCGGTGTCCGGATCGTCTTCCCAGTACTGCATCATGTCGTTGCCCGAAACGTCCGCCCGGTTCCCGGCCGAGAGGAACGTGGACAGTCCCAGCCGGCGCCGGCTGGACGCCGCATAGAGCGAAACGCCGATCGCCGCTGACTGGCTGAACAGGCCCAGTCCCCCGCGCAGCGGCAGGGAAGGCGCCATGGAAGCGTTCAGGGACACGTCCGGATTCGTATTCACAATGCCCAGCGAAGCCGGGCCGATAACCCGCATGCCGCTGGCCCTCGCCTGCCGCACAAGGTCACGCTGGCGCTGCAGGCCGCGCTCGCCGTCGTCCGCGAAGCCTGCTGAGGCCACCACCAGCCCCCTGACGCCCGCGGCGGCACAGTCCGCCACCACGGCGGGGACTTCCTCATACGGGACGGCTACAACGGCGAGCTGGACCGGATCCGGGACCTCGGACAACTTGCCGAAGGACAGCATGCCGGCAAGTTCCAGCGCCTCGGGATTGATCGCATAGACCGGCCCGCGGAAACCGCCCTCAACGATGTGTTCCAGCAGCTGGTAACCCACCGTGCCCCACTTGCGGCTGGCACCGATCACAGCAATGGACGACGGCGTCAGCAGGTCCCGCACGCTCCTCGCCTCGGCGCGGTGCTCGCGGGATTCCATGACCGCCCGCGATTTCTCCGTGGGGTCGATATTGAACTCGAGGCTGACGACGCCGTCGTCAAAGTGCCGCCTGACGTCGTAACCGGCGTCGGAAAAGACCATCAGCATTTTCCGGTTCTCCGGCAGCACCTCGGCGCTGAACCGGCGGATCCCGTTTTCGTGGGCCGCGGCGGCGAGGTGCTCCAGCAGGATGGACCCGATCCCCCGCCCCTGGTGGGAGTCGGCGATGTTGAACGCCACCTCCGCCTCGGTGGGATCATCGAGCCGGTCATACCGGCCGATCCCGACGATTTCGCCGCTGATGGTGATCACAAAAGCCACCCGGTCTTTGTAGTCAACCTCCGTGAAGCGCTTAAGCTCCTTACTGGACAACCTGGCCTTGAACGCAAAGAAGCGCATGTAGATTGAATCCTGCGATTGCCCGACATGGAAGGCCTGGACGGCGTCAGCGTCGGAAGGATGGATCGGCCTCAGGTGGGCCGTTCCGCCGTCACGCAATACGACATCGGCTTCCCAATGTTCCGGATATTCGCCGTCCCCGGGCTGATCCACCATAGGCTTAGCCTAGCCAAAAACTATCGCAGCACACCCCCGTCCGCTGCTCAGTACCCAGAAGGATTTGCCAACCCCCATGGCCCGCCGCCAAAGTTCCGCCCCCGCTGTGGAAGACAGCTCCCCCTACACGGAAAACATCGTGGACATTGATGTCACCTCCGAGATGGAAGGCTCCTTCCTCGAGTACGCCTACTCGGTGATCTACTCCCGGGCTCTTCCGGACGCCCGGGACGGACTGAAGCCCGTGCAGCGGCGCATCCTCTACATGATGAGCGACATGGGCCTGCGCCCGGACCGCGGCCACGTCAAAAGCGCCCGTGTGGTGGGCGAGGTCATGGGCAAGCTGCACCCGCACGGCGACACCGCCATCTATGACGCCATGGTGCGCATGGCCCAGGACTTTTCGCTGCGGTTGCCGCTGATTGACGGGCACGGCAACTTCGGCTCGCTCGACGACGGCCCGGCGGCCCCGCGGTACACCGAGGCCCGGATGGCTGCCGCCGCCCTCACCCTCACCGACCACCTCGACGAGGACGTGGTGGACTTCGTCCCCAACTACGACAACCAGCTGACCCAGCCGGAAGTCCTGCCGGCCGCGTTCCCCAACCTGCTGGTCAACGGCGCCACGGGCATCGCCGTCGGCATGGCCACCAACATGGCCCCGCACAACCTGGTGGAAGTCATCTCCGCCGCCCGGCACCTGATTGCCAACCCCGATGCCACGCTGGATGACCTCATGCGGTTCGTCCCCGGCCCGGACCTGCCCAGCGGCGGCCGGATCGTGGGTCTGGACGGCATCCGTGATGCCTACGCCACCGGCCGCGGTTCCTTCAAGACCCGGGCTAAGGTGGAGATCGAGCAGCTCTCGGCGCGCCGGACCGGCCTGGTGGTCACCGAACTGCCCTACATGGTGGGTCCCGAAAAGGTCATCGAAAAGATCAAGGACGCCGTCAACGCCAAGAAGCTGACCGGCATCAGCGACATTGTGGACCTGACCGACCGCAAGCACGGGCTGCGCCTGGTCATCGAACTGAAGAACGGCTTCAATCCGAACGCGGTGCTCCAGCAGCTCTACCGGTACTCGCCGATGGAGGATTCCTTCGGCATCAACAACGTGACCCTGGTGGACGGCCAGCCGCAGACACTGGGCCTGGTACAGCTGCTGACGGTTTACGTGAACCACCGGATCGACGTGGTGCGCCGCCGTACCGTGTTCCGGCTCGGGAAGAAGAAGGACCGCCTGCACCTGGTGGAGGGCCTCCTCATCGCCATCGTGGACATCGACGAGGTCATCCAGATCATCCGGTCCTCAGACGAGGCCGCCGCCGCGCGCGCCCGGTTGATGTCCATCTATGACCTCACCGAGATCCAGGCGAACTACATCCTGGAACTGCGGCTCCGCCAGCTGACCAAATACTCCCGGATCGAGCTTGAGAAGGAACAGGACGAGCTGCGCCGCGAAATCGCGGAGTTGGAGGCCATCCTGGCCTCGGATGAACGCTTGCGGACCCTGGTGTCGGACGAACTCGGCGCCCTCGCCGAGGAGCATGGGACTCCTCGCCGGACCCTGCTGCTCGAATCCGAAGCCGTCTCCCCCACGGTTGCCGCTGAACTGGCCGCCCCGGGCAAGAAGGGCAAGGCCGTGCCGCTGGCCCTGGAAATTGCCGACGACCCCTGCTGGGCCATCCTTACGGCTTCCGGCCAGATCGCACGCACCAGCAACCAGGAGCCCCTGGCCGAGGCCGGGCCGAGGAACAAGCACGATGTGTTCACCTCTGTGGTGAAGACCTCGGCTCGCGGCGAAATCGCCGCCGTCACCTCCCTGGGGCGGATGCTCCGCCTGCAGGTGATGGACATGCCGGTGCTGCCCCCGGTGTCGGGCCTGCCCAACCTTGCCGGCGGTGTCCCGGCGAAGGACTTCATCACCCTGCAGAAGGGGGAATCCCTGGTGGCCTTCGCGCGGCTGGACGAAGTCCTGGCCATCGGCACCGCCCAGGGGATTGTGAAGCGGGTCCAGCCGGACTATCCCCTGAACCGTGAGGACTGGGAAGTCATTGCGCTCAAAGACAAGGACTTCGTGGTGGGTGTGGCACCCGCCGGAGCTGACGACGCCGAGCTGGTGTTCCTGACCAGCCAGGCGCAGCTGCTCAAGTTCGGGGCGGCCGGCGTGCGGCCCCAGGGACGCACTGCCGGAGGCATGGCGGGCATCAAGCTGGCCCCGGGTGACAAGGTTCTGTTCTTCGGCGCCATCCAGCCCAAGGATGAGGCCGCGGTGGTGGTGACCATTGCCGGCACTACGGGCGCGCTTCCGGGAACGGCCCCCGGCACCGCCAAGGTGACCGCCATCGCCGAGTACCCGGCGAAGGGACGCGCAACGGCGGGAGTCCGGGCACACCGGTTCCTGAAGGGCGAGGACACCCTCCTGCTGGCCTGGGCCGGCCATGGTCCGGCAAAGGCGTCTTCCGCCGCCGGCGTGGCGCGGTCCCTTCCGCAGGAGCACGGCCGGCGCGACGGCTCCGGCATTCCCCTGTCCCAGCCGGTTGACGCGGTGGGGCCTGCCATGGCCTGGCCTGATCCCGCTTAGACTGCTGCCATGCCAATCGTTCCTGATGAAAAGGACTGGACCTGGGTCCTGACCCGTCCCTGCCCTGAGTGCTCGTTCGATGCCACCGCCGTTACGCCTTCCACGGTCCCTGGCAGCATCGAGAGCATGCTCCCCCGGTGGCGCGCGGTTCTCCGCAGGCCCGACGCAGCGGAGCGGCCGAACAGCCACACGTGGTCCCCGCTGGAGTACGCCTGCCATGTCCGGGACGTGTTCAGCCTTTTCGACCAGCGGCTGAACCTCATGCTGGATTCAGACGACGCCCGGTTCAACAACTGGGACCAGGACCAAACGGCCATCGACAGGGATTACGCCAACGCCGACCCGGCCGTCGTCAGCGCCGAGCTCACCGCTGAGGGAAAGCAGGCCGCCGAGTCATTCGCCGCTGTCCGGGAGTCCGAGTGGGGCCGCAAGGGGCTGCGCAGCAACGGCTCCGTCTTTACGGTGATGACCCTGGCCCAGTATTTCCTGCACGACGTGGTCCACCACCTTCACGACGTGGACGGCTGATCCCCCGCATAGGACGCCACCAGGTTTTCACCGGTATTTCCTGAACCGGAGACCTCTGAACCCGGGCCCTCTGAACCTGCCGCCAGCACCAGGCGCGCGTCCTCCGGCAGGATGTCAGCCGGATTATGTGTCACCAGCACCACAGTGCGGTGGCGCAGCCCCTGCCGCAGGTCCGCCAGCATGGCCCGGGCCGACTCCGCATCCAGGTGCGCCGTCGGCTCATCCAGCAGGACCACCTCGGCGCCGGTCATTAACGTGCGGGCCACGGCCAGGCGTTGGCGCTCCCCGCCGCTCAAGAACGCCCCGCCCGGACCGATCCTGGTATCCAGGCCGGCCGGCAAGCGCTCCAGGAGGCCGGCCAGGCCCACCGACGCGAGCACGTCGAGCAATTCAGCGTCGGCGTGCTGCGCTTCGGCCTGTTGTACGCCCGCCTGTTGTCCACCCGCCTGTTGTCCACCCCCCTGGTGTCCCCAGGCGGGCCCGCTGCCGGGCTTACCCAGCAGCAGGTTTCCACGGATCGTCGAATCGAACAGGTGCGCTTCCTGCGGGCACCAGGCGGCCCGGCCCGTCACGCCGATCCGCCCCGCGGCGACAGGGAGGAAGCCCAGCAGGACTGAGAGCAGGGTGGACTTCCCCGAGCCCGACGGCCCCGTCACCGCGAGCCACCGCCCGGGTTCCGCCACGGCGGTAAGCCCGGAAAATACTGGCGCACCCCCGGTCCAGGCGGCGGAAAGCCCGGCCAGTTCGACGCCGGGAAGCCCGCCCGGGCGGGCAGCAACGGCCTGCAGCCCGTCCTGCATCCGTTTCTCCTGCCGGCCCTCGTCCAGTGCCCCGGACTCTGCGACGCGCTGCATGACGGTCCGCAGCGCCGGAAACTGGCGCACCGCCGTCGTCATCGCCGCGTATGGCTCCACCAACGCAAGGAGCAGCAGCACCACCACTGCCGCGGTTTCCGGGGTGAGCCTGCCTGCAAGCACGGCCGGCCCCGCAAGCCAGGCGGCGGCCAAGGCGGCGGAGGCGCAGGCAGCGGTGGTGATTGCCTGGCCCAGGCCGTCTGCCCAAGCTGAGCGCTGCGAGGCCCTGGTGGCATTGCGGTCCTGTGCACGCAGGTCATCCAGGACGCGGGGAGCTGCTCCGTTCGCATGAAGCTCGGCCCGTGCGTCAAGGGCGGCTGAAACGCGGCGCAGAACACCCGACCGGAGGAGCTGCTCGGCAACAGCAGACCTGCGGTCACCCCAGAGGGCAACAGCCGGGGCGAGCAGGAGGCTCACCACGCTGGCCGCGAGCACGGCCGGAAGCGCTGCGGGCACCAGCAGTGAGGTGGTGGCCAGGGCCACCACGGAAACAGCAAGTGCCGTGACCGGCGGCAGCACCACGCGCGGCAGGAGGTCGCGGACGGTATCGACGTCGTCAATCACCGTCCCCAGGACGTTGCCGCCCTGCAGCAGGCGCCGCAGCGGCAGGGCGCGCCGGCTCAGCGACTCCCAGAGCCGGCCCCGGAGCCGGGTCAGGGCGGCGAACACGGCGTCGTGCAGGAGGAGCCGTTCGCAGTACCGCAGCACGGCCCGGCCGATCCCGAAGAAACGTACGCCAACGATCGCTGTGAGCAGGTACAGGATGGGCGGCTGCCCGGCGGCGCGGATAATCAGCCAGCCGGACAGGCCCGACAGGGCGACGGCGAAGACCGCGGCCAGGGTGCCCACCACTGCTGCTGCCGCGAACTTGCCCCTGACGGGCGCCAGGAGTGCCTGAAGCAGGCGCGCGGCGCTGTACCGGGCGTTACCCTGCGTGGCGTTGCGGGCAGGGGCCGGCGCAACGTCCGGCTGGGCTTGAGTTGTCGAGGCGCCCGCCGTCGCACCGCTGCGCGGGGCAACCGCCGGGCCGGCACTACCTTCCGTGTCCGGAGCCGTGAGGCCGTTTCCGCTTACTGGCACCAGGTGTTCCGCGAGCGCGCGGGTACGTTCCCCATGCGCCACCAGGATGACCGTCACCTGGCCCCGGAGCTTCCTGATGGTGTCCTCCACCAGCATCGCCGATTCGTCGTCCAGATGGGCGGTGGGTTCGTCCAGCAGGAGGATGGTGGCGCCGGCCTCGATCCTGGCGAGCCCGCGGGCCAGTGCCACCCGGCGCAGCTCACCGGGGCTGAGCTCTGCCGGGTGCTTGCCTGCAAGGTGGCCGGCGGCAGCGCGGGCCAGGCAGTCACGGGCCGCAACCTCCGCCGCATGGCGGCCGATCGCGCCGGCACCCGCCCCGCCCGTGAGGTACAGCACGATCTCGTCGAGGACCGATTCGGCCACCATGACCGGGTGTTGCGGAACCCAGGCAATGTCCTTGCGGTCCATGCCGGAAATGGTGCCGCTGACTGTGGTTCCCGCTCCCTGGCCAATGGTCCCGGCCAGGACACCCAGGACGGTGCTCTTGCCCGTTCCGCTGGGCCCGTCCAGTGCAGTGATCCGGCTCTGCGGCGCGGTGAAGGTGAGCGGGCCGACGGCGGGCCGGGACCTTCCCGGATAGGTGACCGTAAGGCCGGTGACGGTGATGGGAGCACCGGGCCTGCCGGCCCGGACAGCGGGAAGCGGCTGCGGCTCGGGCGCTTCGGTGACTGCGGTGGTTTCGGCGAGCGCCACCCTGCCGTCATCGCTGGCGTGGTGGGCGGTACCGAGTTCGCGCAGCGGAAGGTAGCAGTCCGGGGCAAGGATCAGGGCCAGCAGGCCGGCTTCCAGGGGCATCCCGCCGTGCACCAGCCGGACACCGATGAACACTGCCACCACGGCCACCGAGATGGTGGCGATCAACTCCAGTGCCAAGGCCGAGAGGAACGCGGTCCGCAACGTCCCCATGGTGCGGGACCTGTATTCCTCCGAGATCTCCTCCAACGCTTTCCGCTGTGCGGTGGCGCGTCCCAGGCCCACCAGGACAGGAAGCCCCTTGGCCAGCTCGAGCATGTGGGTGGACAGCCGGGCGAGGGACGCCTGGGCTTCGCGGACGTTCTCCTCGGTGTACCGGCCGATCAGCACCATGAACAGCGGAATCAGCGGAACGGTCAGGACGATGACCACCGCGGAGACCCAGTCCGCGAAGAGGATCCGGGCACCCACGAGCAACGGGATGGCCGCGCAGTTCACCAGCGCGGGCAGGAACTGCGTGTAGTAGCTGTCCAGCGCATCCAGGCCGCGGGTGGCCAGCACGGCGAGTCCGCCGTCGGCAGGTCCTGTCCCGCGGACCCCGTTCCGCAGCGCCTTTTCCAGCAGCCCGGCGCGCAGCTCCTCCTTGATGCCGAGCGCTGCCCGCCGCGCCGTAACCGCCTGCCCCCACACGGTCAGGGACCGAAGGACAACACCGGCCATACCGGCAGCGATCTGCTCGGCCCACCCCGGGTTCCCCGCCACAAGTCCGGCGAGCACCGAAGCCACCGCCTGGCCGATCAGGACCAGGGACAACGCCTTGAGGGCGGCGAGGAGTCCCAGCCAGTAGATGGCGGAACGGGTGGCCGGGCCGGACGGGAAAGTGGGACGCATGTCAGCCTTTGTTGGTGAAAGCCTTGGCCGCGACGGCCGGCAGGAAACTGTGGGCTTCCGGGATGTGGGCGGCACTGACCCGCCTCCGGAACACCCAGTAGGTCCAGGCCTGGTAGGCGATGACCAGGGGGAGGCCGAAGGCGGCCACCACGCTCATCAGGCCCAGAGTGTAGTCCGAGGACGAAGCGTTGGAAATAGTGAGGTCAAAGGCCCCGTCCAGCGTGGAAGGCAGCACCACCGGGAAAGCGGCCCCGAAGATTGACGCCGAGCCCAGGGCCAGGAAGGCTCCCAGCGCCACGAACGCCTTCCCCTCCGCCCCCTTGCGGGCCATTGACCAGGCCGCCACTGCCGCCGCCACTGCCAACAGCACCAGCGCCCAGGTCCAGGGCTTTCCTTCGAGGATCTGGATGGCTACGGCCCACCCGGCAATGGGCAGGAGCAGGACGGGCAGCAGCCGGACGAACCAGCGCCGCGCACGGTGCCGTACTTCGCCGTCGGTCTTCAGGGCAAGGAAAGCCAGGGCATGCAGCAGCGCGAAACCGACGACGGCGAGTCCGCCGAGGACCGCATAGCCGTTGAACCAGGCGAACGCCCCGCCCTCACGGTCGCCGTTGGCGTTCAGCGGAAGTCCTGTTGTGGTCAGGGCTAGCGCTGCTCCTACGCCGAAGGCTGCGAAGAAGGAGCCCAGGGCGATGGCCCAGTCCCAGCTGGCCCGCCACTGCTCGTTATCCACCTTCCCGCGGTACTCGAAGGCCACGGCCCGGAAGATCAGTGCCACAAGGACCACGAGCAGCGGCAGGTACAGGGCGGAGAACAGCGAGGCGTACCAGAGCGGGAAGGCCGCGAAGGTGGCTCCGCCGGCGGTCAGGAGCCACACCTCGTTGCCGTCCCAGACCGGCCCCACGGTGTTGAGCAGGACGCGGCGCTCGGTGTTGTCCCGGGCAAACAGCTTCATCAGCATGCCCACGCCGAGGTCAAAGCCCTCCAGGAAGAGGTACCCCGTCCAGAGCACTGCGATGGCGATGAACCAGATGGTTGGCAGCAGTTCCATTCCTTGTTTCCTCTGCTCTTGGCGCGACTAGTAGGCGAAGGCCAGGACGTCGTCGGCGGGTTTGCCACCGCCCGGGCCTTCGGGGCCAGGGGTGGCATCTTCGTTTTCGTCCACCGGGGCGTGGACGAGCTCAGGCATCGCGGAGACCACACCGCCCCGGATGTACTTGACCAGGAGCTTGACCTCCACCACCAGCAGTACGGCGTAGATGGCGGTCAGGGTGACCAGCGATGCCAGCAGTTCGCCGGCAGAAACGCCGGGCGATACCGCCGCGGCGGTGAACATAAACACCTGGTCGATCCCGCTGGGGTCCGGGTTGGGTGCCACCACAAAGGGCTGCCGGCCCATCTCCGTGAAGATCCACCCGGCGGCGTTGGCACCGAAGGGGGCAAGGATCCCGAAGACGGCAAGGCGCATCAGCCACCGGGAGTCGGGGACAGTGCCCTTCCGGGTCAGCCAGAGGGCAACCAGGGCGGCCAGCGCTGCGAGGCCGCCGAAACCGATCATCATGCGGAAGCCCCAGTAGGTGACCTCCATGACCGGAAGATAGTCGATTTCCTGGCCGGCCCGTTCGCCGTAGATGGGGTTGTCCGGCAGGTTGGTGCCGTACTTCTCCTTGTATTCGGGCAGCAGGCTGTTGACGCCCTTGACCTCTGTGGTGAAATCGCCCTTGGCCAGGTAGGAGAGGATTCCGGGAACCTCGATCACTGCCACAATCTCGTCGCAGTTCTGTGAGCCGATGTTGCCGATGCTCAAGACGGAGAAGCCCGTGCCGTCGTGGCAGGCCGCTTCGGCGGCGGCCATTTTCATGGGCTGCTGCTCGAACATGAGCTTCCCCTGGAGGTCGCCGGTCAGTGCGGTTCCGGCGAAGGAGATCATGGCTACCACGGCACCGATCCGCAGGGACCGGAGCCAGACCTGGTGGTCGTTCCGGTCCCGGCCCGGAATGTCCCTGGCCTCACCCGGGATGACCTTGCCGTCGGCACCCACGGTGTCGACGCCGTCGCGCCGCCTCCGCCAAAGGTGGTACCAGGCGATGCCCAGGAGGAAGCCGCCTGCCACGGCGAGGGCGCCGAAGAGGGTGTGCGGCACAGCCACGAGGGCGGTGTTGTTGGTGAACACTGCCCAGGCGTCGGTCATGACCGGCCGGCCGTCGACCATCTCGACGCCCACGGGGTGCTGCATCCAGCTGTTGGCCACGATGATGAAGTACGCGGAGAACACAGAGCCGATCACCGCGACCCAGAGGCACGCGAGGTGGATGGCCGGCTTGAGCTGCTTCCAGCCGAAGATCCACAGGCCCAGGAAGGTGGATTCAACGAAGAAGGCCAGCAGGGCCTCGAGCGCAAGCGGGGCACCGAAGACATCTCCTACAAACCGGCTGTACTCGCTCCAGGCCATGCCGAACTGGAACTCCTGGACGATGCCGGTGGCCACTCCCATGATGAAGTTGATCAGGAAGAGCTTTCCCCAGAATTTGGTCATCCGGAGGTATTCGGGCTTTCCCGTGCGGTGCCAGAGGGTCTGAATCACGGCCACCACCAGGCCCAGGCCGATGGTCAGCGGGACCATCATGAAGTGGTAGACGGTGGTGATGCCGAATTGCCAGCGTGCGATTTCCAGAGCGTCCATAGCGTCCATGGCTGTCCCTACTGTGAGCCGGGCAGGTTTTCTACGTTCTGTAGAAACTCTAACTTCTACAAAGTGTAGAACAACGCTGGCGGCGTGCGAAACGGGTTGCAGCACCCCTGCGCAGCTGCGGCAGGGCGTAAACCGCACGTGTTCTACCCAATGTAGAAAGTGAAGCGGAATCGGGGTAAATTGGATCCTGTAGTAGTAGGTAAACGCATGATGTCACCGCCTGTCCATGGCAAGCGGTGCGGGGAAACAAAAAGGATGAGTGCAATGGCTAGTCTTGGTGAACTGGAACGGGCAGTGATGGACCTGCTCTGGGCGGGCCATGAAGCAGCCACCGCGAACACGTTGCGGGACCGGCTCGCACAGACGTCGGCCGGCCAGGACGGCACCTCTGCCCATGAGGGCAAGGAACTGGCCGTTACCACCGTGCTCACCGTCCTGTCGCGGCTGGAGAAGAAGGGCCTGGTGGAACGCGAACGCGGCACCCGTCCGCACCGCTACCAGGCAGTGTCCAGCCGTGAAGACCACACCGCTGAGCTGATGCATGAAGTCCTGGGGTCAGCCCCGGACCGCGAGGCCGTGCTGGCACGCTTTATTGGTTCCGTTTCCGAAGGTGAAGCCGAGACCCTGCGCAAACTGCTTGGCCACATTTAACGGACCATGTTCTGGGCCTCATACCTGCTGGCGGTCCTTGCGATAGTCCTGGCGTGGCCGGTGCCTATCCTCCTCTCGCGCGCCCAGTGGCCCGCGAGGTCCCCCTTCACAGCGATGGTGCTGTGGCAGGCCATTGCACTTGCCGGTGGCCTGTCCATGATCGGTGCCATGCTGGTGTACGGCCTGGAGCCCATCGGCGATAACCTCATCGCAGGCCTGCGGGCGCTTGCGGGCATGGTGCTCTTCAACGCGCCCACCACGGATTTGGGTTTCTGGCATATCTTCGCGCTGTCCGCCGCGGCGCTGCTGACGGCCCACCTGGTGTTCACCCTGCTGCTGACCTACTACAAGATCGAACGCCAGCGGCGGCGGCACCGAGAACTTCTCGCGCTCCTGGCCTCCCCGTCCGCCGAAGGTGCCGGAACGCTGGTCATCAGCCACGATTCGCCCGTTGCCTACTGCCTGCCGGGCGGGGCACGCTCCGTGACAGTACTCTCCGACGGCCTGATGGCCGCGCTTGAGCCCGCCGAACTCCGTGCCGTGCTGATTCATGAGAATGCGCACCTGAGCCAGCGGCACCACTTGCTGCTGTGGGCGTTCGCCGCCTGGCGGCAGGCGCTCCCCTGGCTTCCCACCACCCGGCTCGCCCAGGAGTCCGTCAACTCCCTGATCGAGATGCTGGCCGACGACGTTGCCCTCAAGACCGAAAGCAAGGCCACGCTGATCAAGGCCATTGCCATTGTTGCCAGCGGAGCCGCCAGGACCCCGGGCGATGCCGAACTCCAGTCCAGCCCCTCCGGGCTGTCCCCATCCGGGGTATCCCCGTCCGGATTGTCCTTGGCCGGGCTAGATTCAGGGGCCGCAGCCGCAGGCTCGGACTCGGCCCGCACCACCGCGTCCCGTGTCAGCCGGCTGCTCTCCTCCCAGCCGCAGCTGCCCGCCCCGGTCCGCAGCCTGGTGCTCGCGGGCTGTGTACTCCTGCTGGCGCTGCCTACGGCCCTGCTGATGGTGCCGGGCCTGTTCGGCTGAGTCCGCCGTCGGCTGGCCTGCCGCCGTGGGCGCTGCCCGTCCGTCCTGCCTGTCCTGCCGGTCCGTCCTGCCGCCATAATCCGCCGGGCGTGGGGCCCGCACGCGCTTAGGCGTCGATGCGCTCCCGGTCGAGGCTTGAGGCACCGGCGATGATAAAGTCCTTGCGCGGCGAGACGTCCGAACCCATGAGCAGGTCAAAAATCTCCTCCGCCTGCTTGGCGTTATCGATCCCCACCTTGCGCAGGGTGCGGTGGCGCGGGTCCATGGTGGTCTCGGCCAACTGCTCGGCGTCCATCTCCCCCAGGCCCTTGTACCGCTGGATGGGCTCCTTGTACCGTTTGCCCTCCTGGGCCAGGCGGGCCAGGAGCACGTGAAGCTCGGCCTCGGAGTAGGTGTAGATCATTTCGTTGGCCTTCTGGCCGGCGTTGATGACCTCCACCCGGTGCAGCGGCGGCACCGCGGCGAAGACCCGGCCCTCTTCGATCATGGGCCGCATGTAGCGGAAGAAGAGCGTCAGCAGGAGGGTGCGGATGTGCGCGCCGTCCACATCCGCGTCCGTCATCAGGATCACCTTGCCATAGCGGGCGGCACTGATATCGAAGCTGCGGCCGGAGCCCGCACCCACCACCTGGATGAGGGCCGCGCATTCGGCATTGGAGAGCATGTCCCCCACCGACGCCTTCTGGACGTTGAGGATCTTGCCGCGGATGGGCAGCAGGGCCTGGAAGTCCGAGGACCGGGCAAGCTTGGCGGTCCCCAGCGCCGAGTCACCTTCCACGATGAACAGTTCGGAACGTTCGACGTCGTCGGTGCGGCAGTCAGCAAGCTTGGTGGGCATCGAGGAGGTTTCCAGCGCGTTCTTGCGCCGTTGGGTCTCCTTGTGCACGCGGGCCGAGATACGGGACTTCATCTCGCTGACGATTTTTTCCAGCAGCAGCGCGGACTGGGATTTGTCGTTTTTGTTGGCGGAGGTGAGCTTGGCGGTGATTTCACGCTCCACCACCCTCGAGACGATGGCACGCACAGCGGAGGTGCCCAGGATTTCCTTGGTCTGGCCTTCGAACTGCGGCTCGGCCAGGCGCACTGTCAGGACGGCCGTGAGGCCGGCGAAGATGTCGTCCTTCTCGATTTTGTCGTTGCCGGCCTTGAGCTTGCGGGCGTTGTTTTCCACGGCTTTGCGGAAGGTCTTGACCAGTGCCTGCTCGAAGCCGGACTGGTGCGTGCCGCCCTTGGGAGTGGAGATGATGTTCACGAAGCTCCGGACGGTGCTGTCGTAACCGATCCCCCAGCGCAGGGCCACATCGACTTCACAGTCGCGCTCCACCTCGGCGAGCTGGCTGTGACCGCGTTCGTCCAGCACGGGGACGGTTTCCTTGAACTTGCCCGATCCATGCAGCCGCCAGACGTCGGTGACGGCGGGATCGGCGGCGAGGAACTCGACGAATTCGGAGATGCCGCCGTCGTGGTGGAAGACCTCCTCATGCGGGCCGGATTCCCCGGGAGTCCCGGGGACCTTCCTCTCGTCGCGCACTGTCAGCTTGAGGCCGGGCACCAGGAAGGAGGTCTGCCGGGCCCGGGCCGCGAGTTCGTCGTAGGAGAACTTTGCGTCCGGGGTGAAGATCTGGCGGTCCGCCCAATACCGGATTCTGGTCCCGGTGACGCCGCGTTTGGCCTTGCCCACCACGTCCAGGACTGAGTCATCCACAAACGGGGTGAAGGGCGCGGCCGGGTCGATCCTGGAACCGGTGTCCTGGAAGCGCCCGGGTTCGCCGCGGCGGAAAGACATCTTGTAGGTTTTGCCGCCGCGGTCCACCTCGACGTCGAGGCGGGCAGACAGGGCGTTCACCACCGATGCGCCTACGCCGTGCAGGCCACCTGAGGCGGTGTAGGAGCCGCCGCCGAACTTGCCGCCGGCGTGGAGCTTCGTGAACACCACTTCGACGCCGGTCAGCCCCGTTTTCGGTTCCTTGTCGATGGGGATGCCGCGGCCGTCGTCGTGGATTTCCACGGAGTTGTCTGCGTGGAGGATGATCTTGATGTCATGGCCGAATCCGGCGAGAGCCTCGTCAACGGAGTTGTCGATGATTTCCCAGAGGCAGTGCATCAATCCGCGGGAGTCAGTGGAACCGATGTACATGCCCGGGCGCTTGCGGACGGCTTCGAGGCCCTCCAGTACAGACAGGTGCCGGGCGGTGTAATCAGAACTTGGTGCCACCGGTGGTGAACTCCTTCAGGGACGGAACAGCGGGCTGGGAATCGCTCTTCCTAGGGTAGTCGGCCGGGCCTTGGACGGCCGACTGCCACACCCGCCGGCGCCTGTGCCCCGCGCCACTTAGCGGCTCGTTGCAGGGCCTGCGCAGATCTTGACGCACTCTTGCGGATACGCGGACAGCGAACTTGCCCCATCCTTGCGATGGTTTTGTTACGAATACTGGTTATATAGACGTACTGATCTACTAAGGAGGCCGACATGACAACAGCAGTGGCAGACCGCACACTCAACGCACTCGACCGGTGCGATCGTTGCGGAGCCCAGGCATATGTCCGGGTTGTACTGGAGACCTCCGGCGGTGAGCTGCTTTTCTGCGGCCACCACGCCCGTGCAGTTGAAGCGACGCTCAAGCCGTTGAGCTCCGACTGGCACGATGAGACGGGGAAGCTTCACGAGAAAGCTGCCGTAGAAATCGACTAGTTCAACCGAAGCTGTCGGGACCTCACCGGAAGGTGGGGTCCCGACTCGTTTAAGCCCCAGCAGCGTCGGCAGGCGCCTAAGGTGCGGCTCCGGGCCAATCCCCGCCACCACCTCCGCAGTCCACACCGCAACGCCCCACCACCTCCCGCAGGGCATTCGGGTTAACGGCAGAGAATCCGGCAACGCTTAAGCAAGGCGGCCCGCCGGACGCTGCACCCGGAGAGGGCGCAGCAGCCGGCGGGCCGCCTTTAACTACTGGTTTTAGTCCAGGTAATCCCGCAGGACCTGCGACCGTGAGGGGTGGCGCAGCTTGGACATGGTCTTTGATTCGATCTGGCGGATGCGCTCACGCGTTACTCCGTAGACCTTGCCGATTTCGTCTAAAGTCTTCGGCTGTCCGTCGGTCAGCCCGAACCGCATGGCAACAACGCCTGCCTCGCGCTCGGAGAGGGTGTCCAGTACCGAGTGGAGCTGTTCCTGCAGGAGAGTGAAGCTAACAGCGTCAGCCGGGACAACGGCCTCGGAGTCCTCGATCAGGTCGCCGAACTCCGAATCGCCGTCCTCGCCCAGGGGCGTGTGCAGCGAGATGGGCTCGCGGCCGTACTTCTGGACCTCGACCACCTTTTCGGGTGTCATGTCCAGTTCGAGAGCCAGCTCTTCCGGTGTGGGTTCGCGGCCGAGGTCCTGCAGCATCTGCCGCTGGACGCGGGCCAGCTTGTTAATGACTTCAACCATGTGCACCGGGATACGGATGGTGCGTGCCTGGTCTGCCATGGCGCGGGTGATCGCCTGGCGGATCCACCAGGTGGCGTACGTGGAGAACTTGAAGCCCTTGGTGTAGTCGAACTTCTCCACTGCGCGGATGAGGCCGAGGTTGCCTTCCTGGATCAGGTCCAGGAACAGCATGCCGCGTCCGGTGTAACGCTTGGCCAGCGACACCACCAGGCGGAGGTTGGCCTCGAGCAGGTGGTTTTTGGCGCGCTTGCCGTCGTGGATGATGAACTCAAGCTCGCGCTTGTACTTCGGGTCCATCGAGCCGTCGTCTGCGTTGATCTTCTCTTCGGCAAACAGTCCGGCTTCGATCCGGAGCGCAAGGTCCACTTCCTGCTCGGCGTTGAGCAGTGCAACCTTACCGATCTGCTTCAGGTAGTCCTTCACGGGGTCGGCAGTAGCACCCGCGGACATCACCTGCTGGACAGGCGCGTCGTCGTCATCGGCATCCGAGTAGACGAAACCCTTGCCCGAGCCGGCAGCGCCCTTTACAGGGTCCGCCTCGGCGTCCTCTTCAACAACGTCAGGGCCTTCGAGGACGATGTCGTCGAGGTCTTCCTCAACTTCTTCTGCATCATCGTCGGCGTCAGACGCCGATTTGCCGGCAGCCTCGGCTGCAGCTTTCGCACCGGGCTTGGGGCCGCGCTTTTTGGGCTCACGCTTGACGTCCGCACCAGCTTCACCGGCAGAAGCCTTGTTGGCTGCCCGAGTGGCGGCCCGCTTGGCGCTCGTTGCAGCCTGCTTCTCCTCAGCGGACAGTTCGTCCTGGGCGGCGGGGTCCTTCTTCGTGGAAGACGGGGTCACAGAAAACCTTTCTAGCGGTGGTCTGTGGAATCACCATACGGGCAACACCACTATGACCCTGTCAAGTCCGTGGTGGAAACCAAGCGCCACCACGGCCGGCAGAGTCTATAAATAGAACTGCCGGAGCGGCTGTAATGTTCCCCGAAAGGACCCGTTACAAGCACTCGATACACGGACCCAACCGGGTCTCGGCAACCATTGTCTCACGTTTCCCCGAATACGACCTCCCGGGCTACCGCCAGCCTGGCCTTTCAGCCCGCATCCGTGGCCTTCAAGCAGCGTCCGGCCCGAATTTTTGCCAGGCAGCCTCCTTCCGGGCGGCCCAGCCGCACAAAGTACCTCTGCGGACCAGTTCAAGCAGCAGTTCCGCCAGCCGGTAGCCGGGTTCGATCTCCAGCGCCTCCTGGAAATATGCGGCGGAGTACGAGCCACGTCCGCGGCACCACGCAATCCAGCCTCTTACCGTTAGTGCTGCAGCTGCCGGAGCACCGCCCAGGACGGCCAGTTGCTCCATGACCAGGTCAAGGGAGTCCATGGTCCGCCATTGCGGCACTAACGGCTCAGCTCCCATGAGGACGTCACCATAGCGCGGGGTCCCCGGACGGTCAGGGGACTCCGGGAGGCTTTCATTGGGAACTTCGTGAAGGTCAATGGCCTGCATTGTGTATGAGGGAGGGCCGGGAGGATCGATCGTCCCGGCCGGGAGTGTTTCCTGGCGTGAATCTTCCGCGGCGGGCTCCAGTGGCCCCAACCCGGCGTCGCTGCCAAAGAATCCGAACTCCTCAGCCCCTGCTGCCGCGGCCGGCCTTCCGGCCGCGGCCATCACCATCACAGCGTCCCGCCAGGCGGGTACCAGGAGCGTGGCCCGGAGGAAGGCGTCGCGGTGCACTGAGGGTTGAACCCTGCCACCGGAGCTACGGGCCAACATTGCTTCCCACTGCCGCAATACGGCGTCAAACTGCGGCCGGCTGTTCCGCCGCAGTTGCAGCTGGGCCCACCACACGGCTTCGGCCTCCAGCACCGCGGTGCGGTGGACGTCCGGGACAGCGGCCGGGGTGGGCCGTTCCTCGGGCGGCGGCCCTACGCTGCTGCCCCGGTACACCATCTCGGTACTGAGCAGGCTGTCCCGGATCTGCTGCACAGGACGTCCCGGCAGCGGGCAGCAGGCGGTGTCCGCGCACCATGCATCCCGCCAGTAGCGGTCTCCTACGAACCAGGCCTCCTTCACGGGCATGCCGGCCCCGTCCAGTGCCGATTCAAGCCCAAAAAGCAGCCCGTCATAGCAGCCGGGCCCGGACAACCAGCCGTTGTTGGTGAAGAGGGCCAGCAGGGTACCGTCAGCATGTTCATCAGCTTCCAGGTACCCGGTCACTGTTCCGGCGAAGGCCGCAGGATCGGCGAGCACAGCAGGGCCGGGAAGATCCAGCCGGAGGGTGGCCCCCAATCTTTTGCCCTGAAGCGTCATAGCCACCAGGCTGTTGGCCGGCCAGTATCCCAGTGAGTGGGGGATGAAGCCCAGGATGTCTTCCGGGCCGCGGACTGTGAGGCGTTCTGGAGGTGTCATGGCTCCAGCATTCGCCTGCACCGCGCAGCTGTGCAGCAGGGGCTGCGGCTATGTGGACATTACTGAGAATCCCGGCCTGTGGAGGACCAGTGGCGCGGGCCGTTATTGTTCGTCGGAGGCCGCGGCCTTGCTGCGCCGGGCCAGGCTTTCGCGGCGCTGGCGGGCCAGGGCGGTGCGAAGCGGCGGCACCACAACACCCTGCGCTGCCATCTGCCGCCGCACCTTCCGCCGGCACACCAGCATGGCAACGGTGCCGAAGCCCAGCAGCAGGAACTGGATGCTGAGGGCAATCCGGAAGGGCTCCAGCCCGTACAGGATGCCCTGGGAGAACCCGCTGGCGTAGAGCACGTCCAGCACCAAACCGATGAGGAAGATGGCAACGAGTGCTGCAATGAACCCGCCCACATTGACAATTCCGGTGGCAGTGCCGATCCGGTGTGCCGGGTTGAAGGTCCGCGCGAAGTCAAAGCCGATCATGGATCCGGGCCCCCCGATGGCGAGCACCACCACGAGGCCGGCCAAGAGCCACAGCGGCGAACGGCCCGGCGTCAGCAGGACAGCGGCCCAGGCCCCCGCAGTGGCGGCCGCGATCAGGAGGACCAGGGTGGAACGCCGCAACGGGTGGCGGGAGACAAAGCGTCCGATGAAGGGGCCCACGGCCATGGCAGCGGCAACATACAGCGCCATGAGGGCGGCAACCGTTCCGGCGTCCAGGCCCTGGCCCGAAATCAGGAACGGGTAGCCCCACGTCATCGCAAAGACGGTGCCGCTGAACTGGATGGTGAAGTGGCTCCACAGGCCCAGCCGCGTTCCCGGCTGGCGCCACGCACGGGCCAGCGAGGTGCCGGTAGCCTTCAGGCCCTGCTGGGGCTTGGGCCGTTCTGTGCCCGGCGGCGCATCCTGCAGGAGCAGGACCACCAGGACCACGGCGAGGCCGGACATCCCCGCCAGCATCAGGAACGCCGGGGTCCAGCCGGCAGCGTGGAGGACAAACGCGAATGGCAGGACGCTGAACAGCTGCCCTAACTGCCCGGACATGCCGGTCAGCTGCGTCACCAGCGGCACCCGGGCCGGGGCAAACCACAGCGGGATCAGGCGGATCACCGAGATGAAGGTCATGGCGTCGCCCGCCCCCACCAGGACCCGGCCGGCCACGCCACCGGGGATGCTGTCCGCGAACGCCAACTGGAGCTGGCCGAGGCCCATCAGCACGGCGCCGCCCGCGATCATGGCGCGGGAGCCGAATCGGTCCACCAGCAGCCCCACCGGAATCTGGAGCCCGGCGTACACAAGGAGCTGCAGTACGGTGAAAAACGAGATTGCGGAGGCACTGGCGTGGAACCGCTCCGTAGCCTCCAGGCCCACCACCCCGAAGGACGTGCGCTGCGAAACCGCGACGAGGTACCCGAAGATTCCAATGGTCCAGATCAGCCAGGCTCGGGGTGCAGTCACTTCTTCATTATGCCCGGATGCCGCCGTCGGTCCGGCGACGGCCTCCGTCGGCAGGCGTCCGGCTGCCGCCAGTCCCTGCTAGCGGCTTCTGCTGTCCCCGGCGCTGCTGCCCGGGTTTTCGCGCGCGAGGTATGCCTCAACTGCGGCGCCGAGGACGTCCGCGTTGGGCAGCTCGTCGTTTTCGTCGGCGAGCAGCGAGCGGCGGACGGTGCCTTCTGCCTTTTCGTCATAGCGCGTCTCCAGGCGGGACACCACCTGCTGGACTTCCTCGGAGGCGTCGATCTGCTCTGCGATCTGGCGGCTGACCTCACGGCCGGCCTCACGGAGCCGGTCCGAGGGCAGCATCAGTGACGTGGCCGCGCCCAGGTATTCAAGACCGGCGACGGCGGCGGTGGGGTATTCGGCCTCCGCCAGGTAGTGCGGCACGTGGATGACGTAGCCGGCCACGTTGCGGCCCGCCTCCACGAGGCGCAGTTCCAGGATGTGCCCCACTGCAGCGGGGACCTCCACGGTGGGCTTCCACACCGAGATGCCCTCGATCAGCTCCGGCCTGTTGCCGTGCACCGTGACGCCCACCGGGCGGGTGTGGGGAACGGGCATGGGGATCGAGTGGATCCAGGTGACCAGGTTGACGTCGAGTTTCTCCACGATGCCCACCACGGCGCGGGCGAACCGTTCCCACTGCAGGTCAGGTTCGAAGCCTGCCAGGAGCAGGAAGGGATTGCCGAGGCCGTCCACAAGCCGGTACAGCGCGAGGCGGGGCTCCTGGTAGTCCTGCAGGTGGTCCTCCACGAAGGTCAGATGCGGCCTGCGGGAGCGGTAGTCGATGAGCTGGTCGGCATCGAAGACGGCGACGGTCTGGGCGTCGAGCGAGTCCAGCAGTTCAGCGTTGATCTGCTTCACCACCTGCCCGGCGTCGGCGAATCCGGTGAACCCCATCACCAGGTTCAGCCCCTTGAGCTCCGGGCTGTGGAACAGCTCAATGTTGCTTGCATAAAGCGCGTCGGGGTCCAGCAGGGAGCCGGAGAACCGTTCAAGCACGGCATGTTCCTTTCGTAGGTGCGGGTGGACATCCTCTACAACGCCGCTGGACAGCTGTGCATTCCTGCGCCCCGGTGTGGCGCACATCTCAGGAAATTCACTGGCCCAGCCGGGGACGGGCTACGATCGGAACTGGCCTGCCAGACGGGCTTGCAGACACCCGGGCTGCGTCCCGAACGACGGCAATCCGGGCATCCATGGCAGAGCGGCCGAACATGCATCCCTGCCCGAACATCTCTCGAGAATTGAGGACTGATCCCTGTGGTCAAGAATACTGAAATCAACCTTAGTACCCTCGCCAGGGACCTGAAGAAGAGGCCCAGTGACGCAGTGGTCATCGGTGTGGGAAAGGGCCCTGACGGTCCGGTCCTCCTCGACAATCCGCTGACGGCCAAGAGCGCAGAGGCGCTGGCCCAGTCCCTCAAGTCCCTCGGCGTCACCGGCGCGGCGGATCAGGTGGTCCGCCTGCCCGGCCTTCCGGAAACGGGAGCCGGAATCCTGGTTCTTGCCGGCACCGGCAGCGTTTCGGCAGCGCAGCCGCTCAGGGGAGAAACGCTGCGCCGGGCCGCAGGTTCCGCTGTCCGCCAGCTGGCCGGCCTCGCCACCGTTGTGCTGGCGCTTCCGACGGCGTCCGTTGCCGACGTGGCCGCAGTCGCCGAGGGTGCCGCCCTGGGCGCCTACTCCTTCACCGAATTCAGGTCCTCCAGGGACGGACTGAAGGACCCGGTCAAAAACGCGGTCATCTTCACGGACCTGGCAGGCAACGACGGCGTGGATGGAGCGGTGAAGCGGGCCGGGCTGATCGGCAAGGCAGTCAACGCCACCCGGTCGCTGGTCAACCAGCCGCCCAGCCACCTCTACCCGGAAACGTTCGCCGAGGCTGCGAAGGACCTGGCGAAGGGCCTGCCCGTCAAAGTCACTGTCTGGGACGAAAAGCGGCTGGAAAAGGAAGGCTTCGGCGGCATTATGGGCGTCGGCAAAGGATCTGCCCGCCAGCCGAGACTGGTCAAGGTCGAGTACTCCCCCGCCAAGGCAACGTCGAAGATCGCCCTCGTCGGTAAGGGCATTACCTTCGACACCGGCGGCATTTCCATCAAGCCGGCCCTCGGCATGGGGGACATGAAGAGCGATATGGCCGGCGCCGCCGTCGTGCTTAACACTGTCCTGGCCCTCGCGGGACTTGGCCTGCCGGTCAAGGCGACCGCGTGGCTCTGCATCGCGGAGAACATGCCCTCCGGTGCGGCTTCCCGCCCGGCGGACGTCCTCACCATGTTCGGCGGAAAGACCGTTGAGGTCCTGAACACCGACGCCGAGGGCCGGCTTGTCATGGCCGACGGCATCGTGGCTGCCAGCCGTGAATATCCGGACGCCATCATTGACGTCGCCACCCTCACCGGTGCGCAGCTCATCGCCCTGGGAAACCGTACGGCCGGTGTGATGGGTTCGGACAGTGTGACGGGCGCGTTGAAGGCCGCGGCGGACCGTGCGGGCGAGCTCGTGTGGCCCATGCCCCTGCCCGAGGAACTGCGCCCCAGCCTCGATTCCCAGGTTGCGGACCTGGCCAACATCGGCGAACGCCACGGCGGCATGATGACGGCGGCCGTTTTCCTCCGCGAATTCGTGGGTAAGGGCAAGGACGGGGAGCAGATCCCCTGGGCCCACATCGACATTGCCGGGCCTTCCTTCAACAACGGAAGCCCCTACGGCTACACGCACAAACAGGGAACGGGCTCCACCGTCCGGACCCTGGTGGCCTATGTGGAGGACATCCTGGCCAAGGCGGCATGACACCACCGGCCTGGCGGGCGGCCGCCCCGGCCGGCAGCTACGCGCCCTGCGGCACCGGAATGTTCCTTCCGCCGCAGGGCCGCGTGACACTCGACACAAGCGCTCCACAAACGCGGCACCAAGGTGGAGCATGGATAAGTGGTTCGCTAAGGTGAACCACGGTAGTCACAAATGCAAGAGAACAAGCACGCTGACATAATCACGGCAGTGCAAGTTCCAAGACCAGATGATGCGCGGAGAACGCGTCATCGTTCACGCGAGGGAGCGTTTAAGTGGCCGATCAGGCAACTGCGCAAGAATTCGACATCCTGGTACTCGGTGGAGGCAGCGGCGGGTACGCTGCCGCCCTGCGGGCCGTACAGCTAGGCCTGACCGTCGGCCTCGTGGAGAAGGCAAAGCTGGGCGGCACCTGCCTCCACAACGGCTGCATCCCCACCAAGGCGCTACTGCACTCTGCAGAGCTCGCCGACCACGCCCGTGACTCTGCCAAGTACGGCGTGAACGTCACCCTCGACGGCATCGACATCACCGCCGTCAACGCGTACAAGGACGGCATCATCGCCGGCAAGTACAAGGGCCTGCAGGGACTCATCAAGTCCAAGGGCATCACCGTCATCGAAGGTGAGGGCAAGCTCCAGGGCACCGACACCGTCGTAGTCAACGGGACCGCGTACAAGGGCAAGAACATCATTCTGGCCACCGGGTCCTACTCCCGCACCCTCCCCGGCCTGGAAATCGGCGGCAAGGTCATCACCTCGGACCAGGCCCTGACCATGGACTCCATCCCCAAGAGCGTCATCATCCTGGGCGGCGGCGTGATCGGCGTCGAGTTCGCTTCCGTCTGGAAGTCCTTCGGCGTGGACGTCACCATCGTGGAGGGCCTGCCCTCGCTGGTCCCCAATGAGGACGCCACGATAGTGAAGAACTTCGAGCGCGCCTTCAAGAAGCGCGGCATCAAGTTCTCCACCGGCGTGTTCTTCCAAGGCGTCGAGCAGAACAACGACGGCGTCAAGGTCACCCTGGTGGACGGGAAGACGTTCGAAGCTGACCTGCTGCTCGTCGCCGTCGGCCGTGGCCCCGTCACCGCCAACCTGGGCTACGAGGAAGCCGGCATCACCATCGACCGCGGCTTCGTTATCACCAACGAGCGCCTGCACACCGGCGTCGGCAACATCTACGCCGTCGGCGACATCGTCCCCGGCGTCCAGCTGGCCCACCGCGGCTACCAGCAGGGCATTTTCGTGGCCGAGGAAATCGCCGGCCTCAAGCCGGTGATCGTCGAGGACATCAACATCCCCAAGGTCACCTACTCCGACCCCGAAATCGCCACCGTGGGCTACACCGAAAAGGCAGCCAAGGAGAAGTTCGGCGAGGACCAGGTCCAGACCCAGGAGTACAACCTCGCCGGCAACGGCAAGAGCTCCATCCTGGGCACCTCCGGACTGGTCAAGCTGGTCCGCCAGAAGGACGGCCCCGTGGTGGGCGTCCACATGATCGGCGCCCGTATGGGCGAGCAGGTGGGCGAAGCCCAGCTGATCGTGAACTGGGAAGCATACCCCGAGGACGTGGCGCAGCTGGTGCACGCCCACCCCACCCAGAACGAGGCCCTGGGCGAAGCCCACCTGGCACTCGCGGGCAAGCCCCTTCACGGCTAGTCTCCCCCAAGCACCAAAGGGCCTGGTGCACCCGGCACGCAATGCCGGGTGCACTAGGCTGGCCAACAAGGCAGCAATCATCCGCACTAAAGATCAATAAGGAGAACGGGGACGACATGTCTGAATCCGTTAACTTGCCCGCCCTCGGTGAGAGCGTCACCGAAGGAACCGTCACCCGCTGGCTCAAGCAGGTAGGTGACCGGGTAGAGGTGGACGAGCCGCTGCTCGAAGTCTCCACCGACAAAGTAGACACTGAAATCCCCTCTCCTGTCGCTGGCGTGATTGAGGAAATCCTGGTTGCCGAGGACGAAACCGCCGAGGTAGGCGCTCCCCTGGTCCGCATCGGCGACGGCTCCGGAAACGGCTCTGCCGCCCCCGCCCAGGAAGCACCTGCCGCAGCCCCCGCCGAAGAAGCACCGGCAGCTCCGGCTGAGGAAGCCCCCGCCGAGCCTGCACCTGCCCAGGAAGCCCCCGCCCAGGAGGCACCCGCGGCCGGCGGCGGCGAAGGCCACGAGGTCACCCTCCCGGCCCTCGGTGAAAGCGTCACCGAAGGCACCGTCACCCGCTGGCTGAAGGCTGTTGGCGACTCCGTTGAGGTTGACGAGCCCCTCCTGGAAGTTTCCACCGACAAGGTGGACACCGAAATCCCGTCCCCCGTTGCCGGCACCCTGCAGGAAATCCGCGTCAACGAGGACGAAACCGCCGAGGTCGGCTCCGTCCTGGCCGTGATTGGTTCCGGTGCTGCAGCTGCACCCGCAGAAGCACCCAAGCCCGCACCCGCCCAGGAAGCACCCAAGCCCGCTCCCGCCCAGGAAGCACCGAAGGCTGAAGCGCCCCAGGCTGCCCCTGCGCAGGAAGCACCGAAGGCCGAAGCTCCCCAGCAGGCGGCTGCCGCCCCGGCACCCGCCGCAGCCGAAACCGCACCGTCAAACGGCGGGTCCGAGTCCGGCTACGTCACTCCCCTGGTCCGCAAGCTGGCCAACCAGCATGGCGTGGACATCGCCTCGCTCTCCGGCACCGGCGTCGGCGGACGCATCCGCAAGCAGGACGTCATCGCAGCGGCTGAAGCCAAGGCCGCGCCCGCCGCAGCCCCGGCGGCGGCACCCGCCGCGTCTGCCCCGGCAGCGTCCAACGCTGCAGTTTCGTCCCTGCGCGGCACCACGCAGAAGGCACCGCGCATCCGCCAGGTCATCGCCCGCCGCATGCGTGAGTCCCTCGAGATTTCCACGCAGCTGACTCAGGTCCACGAAGTGGACATGACCAAGGTGGCCAAGCTCCGCGCCCGTGCCAAGAATTCGTTCCAGGCGCAGAACGGCGTCAAGCTGACCTTCCTGCCGTTCATCGCCAAGGCCGTTGCTGAGGCACTCAAGCAGCACCCCAAGCTGAACGCTGCATACGACGAGGACAAGCAGGAAATTACCTACCACAACGCCGAGCACCTGGCGATCGCCGTCGACACCGACAAGGGCCTGCTGGTTCCGGTCATCTCCGACGCCGGCAACCTGAACCTCGCCGGCCTGGCCGGGAAGATCGCCGACGTTGCCAGCCGCACCCGCGACGGCAAGATCGGTCCGGACGAGCTGTCCGGCGGCACCTTCAGCATCACCAACATCGGTTCGGTGGGTGCCCTGTTCGACACCCCCATCATCAACCAGCCGCAGGTGGGTATCCTGGGCACCGGCGCCATCGTCAAGCGCGCCGTGGTTGTTTCCGATGAGAACGGTGACGATTCGATCGCCATCCGTTCCATGATGTACCTGTCGCTCACGTACGACCACCGCCTGGTGGACGGCGCGGACGCCGGCCGCTTCCTCCAGACGCTGAAGGCCCGCCTTGAGGAAGGCGCCTTCGAGGCGGACCTGGGGCTGTAGCAGGCGCGTAACGCACGACGGCGGTGCAGGCAGCGGTGGGATTCCTCCGCAGGGCCTGTGCCGCCGTCGGCGTTTAACGGTGAACTACTACAAGCTGTAGAACCTCTGGCTACACTGGTCCCATGAACATCGTCTATAACATTGTGGTTTTCCTGCACATCGTCGGCGCCGCCATGATTGTCGGCATCTGGATCGGCCAGATGAAAAACCCCACAGTCCACCCGCGCCAGTTTGACGGCGCCATGCTCCAGCTCCTCACCGGCATCGCCCTGATGGGCCTGATCCCGGCCCTGGACATGGACGCCAACTACGTCAAGCTGGGCATCAAGTTCGCTATCGCCCTTGCCGTGGGCGTCCTGGCGTTCGTCGGCCGCCGGAAGTACAAGAACAACGAGCCCGTCAGCAAGGGCCTCGCACATGGCGTGGGCGGCCTGGCGCTGCTCAACGTTGCCATCGCCACGATCTGGCAGTAATCCTGCAGAGGGAGCCGGTCCTGGCGCAGGAGTCATAATCCACCAGCAGCGGACACCGGGTGCATGCTCCCGCTGAACTCCCTAGGATGGACAACGGCGGGGTCCGGGCAGCAGCCTGCCCCGGTCGGACATCAATTTTGAGGAGTGAACATGGCAGCAACGCGTTCAGCAAATGCAGTTTGGAACGGAAACCTGACGGAGGGTTCCGGAACCACCAGCCTGGCCACCTCGGGCCTGGGCACTTTCGACGTCACATGGAAGGCCCGCACGGAAGCGGCCAACGGCAAAACCAGCCCGGAGGAACTCATCGCCGCTGCCCATGCCGCCTGCTTCTCAATGGCTTTCAGCAACGAACTCGCGAAGGCGGGCCACACGCCGGAGGAAGTACGCGCCAAGGCCGATGTGACGTTTGTACCGGGCACCGGAATCACCGGCAGCCACCTCACCGTGTCCGCACGGATCCCCGGCATCACCGAGGACGAATTCCAGAAGATCGCCGGCGAAGCCAAGGTGGGTTGCCCGGTCTCCGGCGCGCTGGCCAGCATCGACATCACCATGGACGCCACCTTGGACGCGTAATCCCCTCCCGCGTCGCCACAGCCAAAAGGCCCTGCCTGGCCGGAACATGTTCCGGCCAGGCAGGGCCTTTTTGGTTGGAGCGCCTGGGTGCTAGCTCGTCTGCCGGCGGGCCGGCAGCGGCGCCGGACGGAGCCGCCGGTAGCCCTCGCGGGCCGGCGGGCGGTCCGTGGGAAGCTCCTGCACCATCTCCTTAAGCGCACCAATGCCGTATTCCAGCTGCGGATCCCGGCCCGCAGCGTAAGCATGCGGCGGATAAGCCACTTCGATGTCCGGGTCCACACCGTAGTTCTCAACGCTCCAACCGACGCCGCCGGAGAACCAGTTGGCGTACCGCGGCTGGGTGACCCCGGTGCCGTCCGCCAGCGAGAACCTGTTGTCAATGCCCACCACGCCGCCCCAGGTCCGCGTTCCTATTACAGGCCCAATGCCGCGAAGCTTGGATACCTGGGTGATGATGTCGCCGTCGGAACCGGCAAATTCATCGGCGAGGATGATGACGGGCCCGCGCGGGGCGTGGTGCGGGTAGGTGCGCGGCTTTTCGCCCCGGGGCATGCTCCAGCCGGTGACTTTACGGCCGATCAGTTCAGCCACCAGCTGTGAGGTGTGCCCTCCCCGGTTGCGCCGCACGTCCACAATGAGGCCGTCCAAGGCCGTTTCGGTGTCAAGGTCACGGTGGAGCTGCGCCCAGCCGTTGGCCATCATGTCCGGAATGTGCAGGTAACCGAAGGTGCCCCCGGATGCTTCGCGCACCGTTCGCCGGTTGGCGGCCACCCACTCCTGGTAGCGCAGGCGCTCCTCGTCCTTCACCGGCACGACGGCGACCCGCCGCTGCCTGCCCGCCCCTTCGTTGTGGGCGGGCCCATTGAGCAGCGTGAGCTCCACGGCGCGGCCCGCGGCCCCCACCAGCTGCATGGCAGGGGTAACGGACGCGGACAGTGGAACCCCGTCGACGGCCAGCACTACGTCACCTGTTTTGGCGCCCACGCCGGGGCGTGCCAGCGGAGACGTTGCGAGCGGGTCGGAGGACTCACCGGCAAGGATGCGGGTGATTTCCCAGCCCGCCGGGGTGAGTGAAAGGTCCGCCCCGAGCCTGCCTTGGCCGTGGCTGCCGTTTTCGGTCACGGGCGCCGGCCGGACGTAGGCGTGGGAGGTGCCCAGTTCGCCGTGCAGCTCCCACAGGAGGTCCACCAGGTCATCGTGGGAGCCAAGGCGGTCCACCAGCGGACGGTAACGCTTATGGATCGACTCCCAGTCCTGCCCGGCCATGTCTTCAGCCCAGAAGAAGTCGCGCTGCAGGCGCCACGCCTCGTCGAAGGCCTGGCCCCAGACGCGGAGGGGCTCCATTATCACCCGGATACGGCCCAGGTCCACCTTGACCAGGTCGCCCGATTCCTCGTCCACTTTCTTGTCAGCCGGGACAACCGTGACCTTCTTCTCGGAAATCAGCACCACTTTGCTGCGGTCGCCGGAGAGCCGGAAGCTGTCCAGCGCCTCCACCAGGGTGGTTTGCTTCCGGCGGAGAAGATCGAAACGGGACAGGCTGGGCCGGGCATCCTTGTCATCCTGGCTGGCCTTGCCGTCACCCGTAACCCCGGCGAGGGCCCAGTCGAGCCACAGCAAGGCTCCGTCAGCTGCCTTCAGTGAGGTGTAGTTGCCCTGGGGAACGGGGACGCCGATGACACGGTGGGCGAGGCCTTCCGGATCCACCGTGACCTCGGGAACTGCCCCTTCTTCCTGCTTTGCCTCCCCGTCTGCAGCGGTATCCTCCCCTGCGCCGGCATCCACTGACGGACCAAAGGGCGACGGCGTGTCTGCAGCCAGTGCCACGAGGTAGGGCTTGATGGGGCTGGGGAAGGAGAGGTCGAAGGAGTGCCCGTCGTAAACGGGGTCGAAGCTGCGGTTGGACAGGAATGCCAGGAACTTCCCGTCCGGGGTGAAGGCCGGAGACGTGTCCCGGAAACGGCCATCTGTGACGTCCACCGGGCCAGCGTGGGGGTCGCCCACCTTGACCAGGCGGAGCCGGCTGCGCGAGCCGAAGGAGGTGACCGGCTCGGACCACACCAGCCACTGGGAGTCGGCGGACCAGGCAAGGTCCGAAACGGTGCCTTCGCCGATGCTGGCCACGAGCGTCAGCTCCCCGGTCCGGGTGTTGGCCGCGTACACCTCACCAAAGGACGTGCCCAGTGCAAGCCAGGTGCCGTCCGGGCTTGCCTCCAGTGAGCTGGTCCGCGTGGGGTGCGGGAAGCCGATGCGCAGTGCTTCCCCCTGTGCATTGGCTCCCGGCTGTGCCTCTTCTCCGGACTGGGGAGTTGCCTCTGCGTTTATGCCGGCAACCAAAGGGCCACCCTCCGGAGCGACGTCCGCCTGCTGGTCATCCCGCACAGCGGGCATGGAGTTCGCTGCCAGG
This sequence comes from Arthrobacter sp. Ha26, assembly GCF_059091705.1. NCBI lineage: Bacteria > Bacillati > Actinomycetota > Actinomycetes > Micrococcales > Micrococcaceae > Arthrobacter > Arthrobacter sp. Ha26. The sequence goes on along the minus strand of NZ_JBNHGX010000003.1, from coordinate 102,336 downwards.
ACCGCAGCGCCGGCAGCGGGAACCGGCTGCGGCAGTGGCACGTGCTCCTCGTCCCGGGCAGGCACGGTGGCAGCCGCTCCCTGGCCGGGACCTCCAGCTGGTGCGGCGGCGGTGCGTGCGGTGAGGACGCCAGTGCTTGGGACGGGCGCGGCGAGGTCCTTGATGAACAGCGCTTCGACACCGCCGTGATCGGCGACGTAGGCCAGTCGGCCGTCATTCAGGGGCCGGGGCAGGCGGGCACGGACTCCCGGTGTTGCTTCGATAATGCGGGAGGGTCCGTCTTTGTGCCGGAGCCAGGAAATGGTGCCGTGGGCTTCCACGGCACTGGCTGATCCGGCGGCATCCGGGACGGCATCGGCCAGGTGTTTGGCGGTGTTGAGCAGGGCGGGCCTCCTCGACTGCGAAGCGGAGCCCAGCGTGATGTCCAGCCGGACCGCTTCGGACTCGAGCCCCGGAAGTACCCACAACTCGCCCGCGGACTCGAAAATGATCCGCTTTCCGTCAGTGGCGGCGTGGCGGACATAGAAGTCCTCGTGGTCCGTGTGGCGCCTCAGGTCTTTGCCGTCGGGAAGCACCGAGTACAGATTGCCGTACCCCTCATGGTCGGACAGGAAGGCGACCCGGCCGTCCACCCACAGTGGATCGGCGAGGTTGCCGTCGAGGTCCGGCAGCAGGCGCTCAAACTCACCGTTGCCGTCGGTGTCTATCCACAGCTTTCCTGCAGTGCCACCGCGGTAGCGCTTCCACCAGGCAGGCTCGCGCGACAGCACGCTGGCCACCACCACTGGACGCTCGTCGCCCACCTCGGGGCCGAAGGCCACCGACTCGACCGGGCCGAACGGCAGTTCTTCCGCCCACCCGCCGTCGAGGGGCACGCTGTAGGCGTGGGTGTGTCGGCTTTCGGCCTGGCGGAAGGCACTGGTGACCACCACCGAGCCGTTGGCCGTGAAGCCTTTGACCTTGGTGGTGGCGTGGCCAAAATAGGTGAGCTGCCGGTAGTCCCCGCCGTCCACTGCTGCGGACACCACTTCCGGCGCCGTTCCCTGCACCACCGTCCACACCAGCCGCTGTCCGTCTGGGGTGAAGCGGGGGTTGCGTGCAGGGAGCTGGAGGGAGGAGACCCGCCATGCGCGGCCGCCGTGCAGGGGCGCAATCCACACGTCGTCCTCGGCCACGAAGGTGACCAGATCGCCGTGCAGGTGGGGGTAGCGGAAGTAGCTCGAAGAGGTCATCGTTCGATCATAGTCAACCCCCGCGCGGCCCTGTTGGAGGTGCCGGTGCGCGGCAGCCGTGGTGTGATGGACCCCATGCGCATAGTCATCGCCGGGGCCTCCGGGCTGATCGGAACCCACATGTCAGAAACGTTCCGGACCGGCGGACACGACGTCGTTTCCCTGGTCAGGCGCACGCCCTCCTCAGCGGCAGAAGTCCGCTGGAACCCGGCAGCCGGAGAACTGGACCCCAAGGCACTGGCCGGGGCGGACGCCGTCGTCAATCTTTCCGGCGCCGGCATCGGAGACAGGCCGTGGACGCGCAAACGGGTCGAGGAGCTTTTCAGCTCACGGCTGGATTCCACCCGGACCCTCACAGGCGCCATGGGGCAACTGGATTCGCCGCCCGCTGTCTTTATCAGCCAGTCCGGCTCCGGATACTACGGCGACGCCGGCAACACTGTACTTCGGGAAAACGCCCCGCAGGGAGCCGGAACCCTCGCCCGGATCTGTGGTGACTGGGAGGCGGCAGCTGCCACCGCTCCCCCGGGCGTCCGGGTGGTGGTTCCGCGCACCGCGGTGGTCCTCAGCCGTTCCGGCGGGGCACTGGGCAGGCTCTTGCCGCTGATCCGGCTCGGTGTTGGCGGACCATTGGGCGATGGCCGTCAATACTGGCCGTGGATCACCCTGCCGGATGTTTCCGCTGCGTTCCTCTTCCTGCTGGAATCAGGCCTCAGCGGGCCTGTTAATCTCTGCGCCCCCGAGGACGCCGATGTCAACGCCCTGGTGGGTGCACTGGCTCGTGCCCTGCACCGTCCTGCCCCCCTGCGGGTCCCGGCCCCGGTCCTGCGCCTTGTTATGCGCAACCTGGCCGACGAGTTGCTGCTCGCCAGCCAACGGATGGAACCGGCCCGCCTGTCCTCTGCCGGGTTTGAGTGGCAGCATCCCACACTTGCCCAGGCCGCGCAGTGGGTGGCCGGCAAGGAATAGGGCGCCGGGGCCTCAGCTGATGGGCTGCGGGCCAACCTGACAAGTCAAACGTGGGGTTAAATCAGCAGCCGGCACGTCAGGCGCCGGCACGTCATTGGCTAACTGGTCACGGGCCGGCGAGGATTTCGCTGACCCGCCACTTGCCATCCACAGACACGAGCACCACGCGCAGCCGCTGCTCCACGCCGGTGGCGCCCGTGGCAACCACGGTGCCCTGGGCGTCCTGTTCCTCGTAGGCCGACGACGCGGAGGTTACGGCGACTACGGCACGCGCCGCAGTTCCGCCCTCCTCCGCCTGCACCTGCGACAGCCTGCTCGAGAAACCGGCGAAGGTATGGCCCGCTGCTTTCAGCCGGTCAGCGATGAGATGGTCTGCGGCCGCCGCACCGGAGCTGCGATGGTTCACCTCGTCCAGCAGATCCGGTCTTCCCGAACTGAAGGCCAATGACCTCAGCGCAGACAAGCCCTGGACGGCCACACCCGGGTCCGGGGAGCCTGCCTGCTGCCGGGCCGCCGCAACGGGATCGGCCGGACCCGGCTCCTCCGCAAGCCGCTGCTCCGCGGGTGCACTCATCGTCCCGGCATCTTGTTGGACGGGCGGGCCCGCGGGTCCTGCCGTAGTGACTCCCGCCCCCAGGAGCCAGCACGCCCCCGCCATTGCTGCGACAGCTGCGGCGGCAAGAGCGCGCCGCCGCGACGCCTTCCGGCCGCGTTCCCGCTGGACATGCCGGCCCTTCCCCCGGCCCCCGGAGTCCTGGTCCAGCATGTTCGGACCCGCCGCGTCCAGACCCGCCGCGCCCAAACCCGCCGCGTCCAGACCCGTCACGGGCCGGTCTGTGGGGGCGTGGTGCAGCGGCTGGCGGACGTTGGACGTCGGGAATGGCAGCTTCTGCGGTCCGTCGTATAAGCGGTTCCATGCCGACGTCGTCAGCCGGCGGCGCAGGCCCTGGACCCTTTCGTGAAGTCCACTGCGGGGTTCTGCAGCATGCAGTCGCGTCACCAGCTCCGGAAGGACGGTGGGGTGGACCGCGGGTGCAAGGTCCAGGGGAAGCGGCGCGGCGCTCCGGTAGACGGCGGTCCCGAGGGCAGCTGCTGTGGGCCGCAGCCGCCGGTCTTCGTTGAGCCCCGACTCCAGGGCAGCGGCGAGATCCCTGGGGACCTCCGGCACCAGGAGTGTCAGGGGCGGACGGTCCGCTGTTCGTTGCGGGGGCATCCCGGTCAGGCAGAACCAACCCAGGGCAGCGACGGAATAGACGTCGCGTTCGGGTTGCAGGCCTGCCCGGATTGCGTCAACCGGTGCCGGATCCATAAAGCCGGGGGTGCCCCGCCCCGGCGCGGAGCCAGGATCGCCGAGCATCCGGGCGATGCCAAGGTCGGAGAGCATGGGCTTTCCCTGGCCGGTGAACAGGACATTGCCCGGCGAGACATCCGCGTGTGTGAACCCCTGGCCATGCAGGTATCCCAGCACCTGGGCGATGGGGGTCAGCACCGTCACCGTCTCCCCAACGCTGAGCTTGCCCCTGGCCGCCACCAGGTCCCCGAGCGAACCGGCCGGAGCGTAATCCATGACCAGCCCGGTGTTGCCGCCAGCCCCGTCAGCCACATCCACGGCCACGGCACGGTGGGCCTTGATGAGGTGCGGATGGTCCAGGACCGAGAGGATACGGATCTCGCGCCGGATGCCTTCTTCGGTCATCGCTTCCCTGCGTGCTGCACGGCGCCCTGCCCGGCGGAAACACTTCACGGCAAACTCCCGGCCGGTCCGCTCCTCAGTGGCCAGCCAGACCGATGAGGTGCCACCATGGCCGAGCAACCGTCCCACGACGTAACCGGGGACCTTCGGGCGCTGCAGATCTTCCATGCCCTATGTCTAGCCGAATCCGAAAGACCCTGCAGAAGTTATCCACAGGCAAGCGCCCGGCCAACCCCAGGCTTTTCCCCGGCGGCGGGCCCGGCCCACTGCCGGGGGTGAGCTTCAGCACTAAACCGGGTGTGGAGCGGCCCACCGTCTAAGCTGGATGCCATGACTCTTGAGTTTTCACAGCTGGGTCTTGCTCCGGACTTCGTGGACTATACCCACGGCTTGGCCGTTCAGAGCGAACTCCATGACAACGTCGTCGCAGGAAAGGCCCCCAGTACTGTCCTTTTCCTGGAACACGCCCCGGTATATACGGCCGGTAAACGGACCGAGGACCACGAGCGGCCCTTCGACGGCACTCCCGTGGTCCCGGTGGACCGTGGCGGCAAGCTCACCTGGCACGGCCCCGGCCAGCTGGTGGGTTATCCCATCATTAAGCTGAAGAACCGCGCCGGCATCCGTGACTATGTGGAACGCCTGGAGGCCGTGATGATGGCCGTCCTCGCCGACTACGGCATCAAGGCTGTGCGGATTAAAGGCCGTGCCGGAGTGTGGATCATGGCGGATGAAAAAGGTCCTGACCGGAAAATCGCTGCCATCGGCATCCGCGTCCACGAGGGCGTCACCATGCACGGATTCGCCATCAACTGCAACAACGATCTCGCCCCGTACGCGCAGATCATCGCCTGCGGCATCACCGATGCCGGCGTCACCACCATCGCCCAGGAAACCGGTTATGACGTTGCCCCGGCAGACCTCGTTTCCCGGATCACCGAAGAACTGCGCAAGAATGAAGACGCCCTGGTCGCTACCCCCGAAGGAGCTCTACTGTGACATTGGCACCTGAAGGCCGGAAGCTTTTGCGCGTTGAACAGCGCAACTCTGCTGTCCCGGTGGAGCGTAAGCCGGAGTGGATCAAGGCCAAGGTCCAGATGGGCCCGGAGTTCGTCCAGCTCAAGAACCTGGTGAAGAAGGAAGGCCTGCACACGGTATGTGAGGAGGCCGGGTGCCCCAACATTTTTGAGTGCTGGGAGGACAAGGAAGCGACGTTCCTGATCGGCGGGTCCGAATGCACGCGGCGGTGTGATTTCTGCCAGATCGATACCGGCAAACCCTCACCGGTGGACATGTTCGAACCCACCAAGGTGGCCCGGTCGGTGCAGGCGATGCAGCTGCGCTACGCCACCGTCACCGGCGTAGCCCGGGACGACCTGGCGGACGAGGGTGTGTGGCTGTACGCCGAGACGGTCCGCAAGATCCACGAGCTGAACCCCGGCACCGGGGTGGAGCTGTTGATCCCGGACTTCTCCGGCAAGCCCGAGCACATCGCCGCGATCTGTGATTCCAAGCCGGAGGTGTTCGCGCACAACGTCGAGACCGTGCCGCGGATTTTCAAGCGGATCCGGCCGGCGTTCCGGTACGAGCGGTCCCTGGATGTGATCACGCAGGGCCGGAACCTGGGCATGGTGACCAAGTCCAACCTGATCCTGGGCATGGGCGAAACCCGCGAAGAGATCTCCGAAGCGCTCCGGGACCTGCACGAGGCCGGGTGCGATCTGATCACCATCACCCAGTACCTGCGCCCGAGTGAGCGGCACCTGCCGGTGGACCGGTGGGTCAAGCCGCAGGAATTCGTGGACCTCCAGCACGAAGCGGACGAGATCGGCTTCCTCGGCGTCATGTCCGGCCCGCTGGTCCGTTCTTCCTACCGGGCGGGCCGGCTCTGGGCCACCGCGATGCGGAAGAAAGGCTGGGAAATCCCCGCCGAACTGGCCCACATCGAATCCTCCGGCAGCACCCGCCAGGAAGCCAGCTCACTGCTCGCCGCGCGTTCCTGACGCAAACCATCCCTGACACCAAAACGCTGTATCCCGAAGGGCCGGCACCGGAGAACTCCGGTGCCGGCCCTTCGGCTTGGGTCACGTAGAATTGAGGCACTATGGCGAAATCCCCTGATTCCAGCAACTCCACTCCGGCGGGCTCAAGCGCGGTAAAGCGCGGCCTCTTCTCCCGCAAGCCGCAAGAAGCGAAGGTCAAGAAGCCCAGCCGGCTCAAGCAGATCGGCGAAGTCTTCACCATGACCCGCCGCCATGACCCCATGGTCCCGTGGCTGATGCTGCTGGTGTTCCTGGGTGTTGTGGCCGTCAGCTTCCTGGTGGGCTTCTGGCTGGACAACTGGATCACGGGCCTGATCATCGGCATTCCGCTGGGCCTGCTCGGCGCCACGCTGATCCTGTCGCGCCGCGCCGAGCGTGCCGCCTTCGCCCAGATCGAAAACCAGCCCGGCGCCTCAGGCGCCGCCCTGGGGACGCTGCGCCGCGGCTGGATCACCGAGGAGCAGCCTGTCGCCGTCAACCCGCGCACGCAGGACGCGGTGTTCCGCGCCATCGGCCGTCCCGGCGTCGTGCTTGTCAGTGAGGGGCCCAGCCACCGCGTGAAGCCGCTGCTGGACGCAGAACGCAAGCGCCTGGCGCGCATCCTGCCCAACGTCACCATCCACGTCATTGAAAGCGGACGCGGCGAGGGCCAGGTGCCCATCAGCCAGGTGGCCAAAAAGATGGGCAAAATGAAGAACGAACTGACCAAGCTCGAGGTCAATACGGTGTCCAAGCGCATCGCTTCGCTGGGCACCCGCCTCCCCATTCCCAAGGGCATCGACCCCTACAAGGCCCGTCCCAACCGCGGACGCTAAGCCACAACGCCCCGGTATCCGGCCATCTGCCGGTACCGGGGCGTTTTTTGTTTCCACCCAACGGACAGGACCCCCATGCCCCTCAAGAATGCGATGCTCCGTGCCTTCCGGATTCTCGCCGTAGCCGAAGCGGTCAGCTGGGCCGCGCTCCTGGCCGGCATGTACTTCAAGTGGATTGCCGGAACCACCGAAGTCGGCGTGCAGGTGGCCGGCCCAATCCACGGCGCGTTGTTCGTCGGCTACGGGATCACGGCGCTGGCGCTCTGGCGGCTCCAGCGCTGGCCGTTCGTGGTGGCGGTTTTCGCCGGGCTTTCGGCTGTCTTTCCCTTCGCCACACTCGGGTTCGAGCGCTGGGCCGGTAAGCGGGGACACCTCAGCGCCGCCACACCCGTTGCCGCACCAGCCGCGGAAGCCAGCAGGGTCTAAACCCCGGCGGTACCTAACGGCGCAGGAGCAGCGTGTTCATCGCCCTGTCATGAAGGCCGCGATGATCGGGGTCGAAAATAACGGCCGGCACCACGAGGCACAGCAGCACCGACCTCACCAAAGCAGCCAGCGGTCCCGGTGCTCCGCCACCGGCCCGCACCACATGGATGCCCATGACACGGTGGCCGATGCTGTAGCCCAGCGTCCCTATCAGGAGGATCTGTTCGACGGCGAAAATCGCCAGGGTGGCCCAGGCGTCACCTCCGAAGGCATAGTTGCTGATCAGCAGCGCTATGCCCCAGTCGACCATGATCGCCGCGATCCGGCGGCCCGCCCGTGCGATGGAGCCGGGCCCGGACTCCGGCAGGCCAAGCCGCTCACCCGGATATTTGGAAATGCCGGAGGTGTCAGGGCCGGTGAGCCAGGAGCCGAGGTCTTTGCGATCTACCACCGTCCAAGTTTAGCCGGGTTCCCCCGCCCACAGTGTGGATGCGGTTAGACCACAGTGTGGACGGCAGATAGCGTTGCCATATCAGGGCATTATGTAACCTGCCCGAAACAATACGGACACGGACGGGAAATGCCCCATCCATAGGCTGTTAGCAGTTTCAAGCGAATCCCCCGGCAGGGCAACAACAGCAGGGAAACCCCGCGGTTTCCCTGCCTTCGGATTGCGCTGGATCAGATGGCTGTCACGCCAGATATTACATATGCGTTAGGAGCATAGATGTTCAAGACTGCGGAAGAAGTCCTCAAGTTCATCCAAGACGAGGATATTAAGTTCGTCGATATCCGCTTCACCGACCTTCCGGGTGTCCAGCAGCACTTCAATGTCCCGGCGAAGAGCGTTGACGCCGACTTCTTCATCAACGGCCAACTCTTCGACGGATCGTCCATCCGCGGCTTCCAGGGCATCGCCGAGTCCGACATGCAGCTGATCCCGGACGTCACCACCGCGTTCCTGGACACCTTCCGCATGGAGAAGACCCTCGCGCTGAACTTCTCCATCGTCAACCCCCGCACGGGCGACCCGTACCACCGCGACCCCCGCGGCGTGGCCGAGAAGGCCGAAGCCTACCTCGCCTCCACCGGCATCGCGGACACCGCATTCTTCGCTCCCGAAGCAGAGTTCTTCGTGTTCGACAACGTCCAGTACCAGTCCTCCCCGCAGGGCAGCTTCTACAAGATCGACTCCGAGGAAGCACACTGGAACACCGGCCGCGAGGAAGAGGGCGGAAACCTCGGCTACAAGACCCCCGTCAAGGGTGGCTACTTCCCGGTCTCCCCCACTGACAAGCAGGCCGACCTGCGCGACGCCATGTGCGTGGCGCTGGATGAAGCCGGCCTCGAGGTCGAGCGCAGCCACCACGAAGTCGGCTCCGCCGGCCAGGCTGAGATCAACTACAAGTTCACCACGCTGACCCACGCAGCCGATGACCTGCAGAAGTTCAAGTACGTCATCAAGAACACCGCTGACGCCTGGGGCAAGTCCGTCACGTTCATGCCCAAGCCGGTCTTCGGCGACAACGGCTCCGGCATGCACTGCCACCAGTCGCTGTGGAACGGCGGCGAGCCGCTGTTCTACGACGAGAAGGGCTACGCCGGCCTGTCTGACACGGCACGCTGGTACATCGGCGGCCTGCTCAAGCACGCTTCCGCCGTCCTGGCCTTCACCAACCCGACGGTGAACTCCTACCGCCGCCTGGTCAAGGGCTTCGAAGCTCCGGTCAACATGGTCTACTCGCAGGGCAACCGCTCCGCCGGTATCCGCATCCCCATCACGGGCACCAACCCCAAGGCCAAGCGCATCGAGTTCCGCGCACCGGACCCCTCCTCCAACCCCTACCTGGCATTCGCTGCCCAGCTGATGGCCGGCATCGACGGCATCCGCAACCGCATCGAGCCGCCGGCACCGATCGACAAGGACCTCTACGAGCTCCCCGCAGAAGAAGCCAAGGATATCCCCAAGGCTCCGGGCACGCTTGAAGAAGCCCTGGAGGCCCTGGCCGAGGACAACGAGTTCCTGCAGGCCGGCGGCGTCTTCACCCAGGACCTGATCGACACCTGGATCGAGTACAAGTACGAGAACGAGATCCGCCCGCTGTCGCTGCGTCCGAACCCCTACGAGTTCGAGCTCTACTACGGCGTCTAGTCTCCGCAATTCCTGAGACACCAGAGGCGGCCACCGGAACACTTCCGGTGGCCGCCTTTTTGGTGCCTGGTTCTAATTCTGGGTTGAAGGTGGGAATCCGGCTCCTGACGTGCTGAGACCGGGAACCGGACTCCCTGACGGTGTTCCTCGAGACGAAGACTCAGGAAGCCTTCCCCCCAACAAGGTGTGAAGAACACCGCCAATCCACATGATCTGCCAATCCGCGACCGAGTGCAACGCCGGTCCGCACGGTTACGGCCCGGCATCCGCGGGAAAGCCGCGGAACATGGTCCGCTGGGACCCTGCGGAACCGCCCAGGTACTGGCCGCGGTCCTCGAACCCGGCACGGCTGTAGGCGGACAGACCCGCCGGATTGGCTTCATTGACGGAAAGGACGACGCCGGACTCCCCTGTCAGGTGCCGGCGGCTCAGCCTTTCCGCGGCCGCCACCGCCGCCCGGGCACCCAGTGGACCGTACCCTTTGCCCTGCTGCCGCCGGTCGATCAGAAAACCCCGCAGCAGCCACGCCGAACCGTCGTCAGGCCAGCCGGCAAGCCGGGCGGCCCCCGACTGCAGGGTCAACAGGCCGACGGCCAGGCCATTGGACTCGATTACGTAGGGACGGCGCGATTCCTCCGCCAGTCCGGCCAGGGCCATCCGCAGCGGATCGCCAACAAACTTTTCCTGCCCGGGGCCCAGTTCGAGGCCCGCAACTGCTTCCAGCTGGATGGCGCAGGCATCGGCGTCGAGGTCCTGGAGTGAAATCAGCCAGACGCCCGGGCCCACGCCGTTCAGGACCGGGCGGTGCCGGAACCGCTGTCCTCGCCGGCTTCGACGGGCGGGCCGGCGGGGTCCATCCAGAACACCTCCCAGAGGTGGCCGTCCGGATCCTGGAAGCTGCGGTTGTACATAAAGCCGTAGTCCTGCGGGTCCTGGGACGGGGAGGCGCCGTTTGCCAAGGCAGTCCGGACTGCTTCATCCACTGCATCCCTGCTGTCCACCGAGTAGGCGATGATCGCTTCGGCCGAACCCTTGGTATCGCTGACGTGCTTGCTGGTGAACGTTGTGAAGTACCCCTCCACCAGGAGCATCACGTAGGCGTTGTCGTTGACCACCATGCACGTGGCGTTCTCGTCCGTGAAATCGGGGTTGAAGGTGAAACCCAGTGCGGTAAAGAAGTCCACGGAGCGCTTCAGGTCCTGGACGGGCAGGTTGAGGAAAAGTTGTTTGGGCATGGGCTCAAACTAGCACCGGCCCCCGACAGGTGTCAGCCACTCCACGCAGCCGCTCCACACCAGGCCGGGCGTGGACGCCGCGCTACTGGCCGTAGAAGACCCGCTCAAAGACTCCCCGTGCCCGGCGGCTGACCCGCAGGTAGTCCTCTTCCAGGGCCGCGGCACCGCCTGGCTCATAGCCGCACCAGCGCGCCACGGCTTCAAGGTCGCGCCGCGAGGACGGAAGCAGGTCCGAAGCCTTTCCGCTCCAGATCACATTGGCGGACCTGATCCGGCTGGCCAGCCGCCAGGCTTCGGCAAGGAGTTCCGCGTCGTCCTGCGCGAGCAGGCCCAGTTGCGTAGCCGCCTCAAGCGCACCGACGGTGGAGGTGGTCCGCAACTCGGGATGTTTTCCGGCATGCTGAAGCTGCAGCAGCTGGACGAGCCATTCGACGTCACTCAGTCCGCCGCGGCCCAGCTTGAGGTGCCGTGCGGGATCTGCGCCGCGGGGAAGACGTTCGGACTCCACGCGCGCTTTGATCCGCCTGATCTCGCGCACATCCTGCTCGGACACGGACTTCGGGTAACGGATAGGATCGATGAGCTTCAGGAAGTCCGCAGCCAGGGTGTCGTCGCCGGCCATGGGCCGCGCCCTCAGCAGTGCTTGGGCTTCCCAGATGAGCGACCAGCGCCGGTAGTACTCGGCGTAGGAATCCAGGGAGCGCACCATTGCCCCATTCTTGCCCTCGGGACGCAGGTCCGCGTCCACCTGCAGCACCCGTTCGGCCATGATGGCAGGCTTGAGAGGCTGGGTGAGGAGGCTGGAAACCTTCGCAACAATCCGCGACGCCTGCTCCTGCGCTTCTGCCTCCGAAAAGCCCGGCAGCGCCCGGTGGACGTACATCACGTCGGCGTCGGACCCGTAACCGATCTCGCGGCCGCCCTGCCGGCCCATGGCAACCACCAGGGCAGCTGTCTTCAACGGCCCGCCAGCGGACACGATTCCTTCGGCCACGCGCAACGCGCCTAAGACAGCCGCCCTGTCGGTGTCCGCCAGGGCCGCTCCCACCTGGTCCTGGTCCAGCAGTCCGGCGGAGTCGGCGATGGCGATCCGAAGGGTCTCACGCCGCCTGATGAGGCGGATCAGGCGCATGGCGCTTTCCGGTTCCGCGTGGCGGGACATCTTGGAGGTGATCTCCTGCCACTGCACCTCGAAGCTGACGGGCACCAGATCCTTGTCGTGGCCGAGCCAGGCCACCGATTCCGGTGAAACTTCCAGCAGGTCCGCGATCAGCCGCGAGTTGGCGAGTACGTGGCATAACCGCTCGGCCGCTGCCTTGGAATCCCGGAGCATGCCCAGGTACCAGTGCGTGGTGCCCAGGGCTTCACTGACCCGGCGGAAGGCAAGGAGTCCACCGTCGGGATCCACGCCCTCGGCCAGCCAGTCCAGCAGGATGGGCAGCAGTTGCCGCTGCAGGGCAGCCCTGCGGCTGACGCCTGCGGTCAGGGCCTCGATGTGGCGCATGGCGCCCTGCGGGTCCCGATAGCCCAGGGCCGCGAGCCGGCCCTGGGCAGCTTCGGGCGTCAGCTTGGCGTCCTCGCTGCTGAGCTTGGCTGCCGTGTTGAGCAGGGGCCGGTAGAAGATGCGCTCATGCAGTTCGCGCACTGAGCGCTTGGTCTTCTGCCACGCGGCCAGCAGGGCGTCGGGGTGCGGGCGCTCGTTGGAAAACGGCCCCAGCACCGCCTTGGCCAGGGCCCGGAGTGCCGGCTCGCCCACCGGCATGAGGTGGGTCCTGCGCAGCTGGAAGAGCTGGATGCGGTGCTCCAGGAGCCGCAGGTACCGGTAGGCATTGTCAAAGGCGGCAGCATCGGCCCGCCCGATGTAACCGCCGGCGGACAACGCCGCGATCGCGGAGGTGGTGTCGCGGCGGCGGAGGGATTCGTCGGATTTGCCGTGCACCAGCTGGAGCAGCTGGACGGTGAATTCAACGTCGCGCAGTCCGCCGCGGCCAAGCTTGATCTGCCGCTGCTCCTCGGCGGGCGGTATGTGTTCGGTGACGCGGCGCCGCATGGCCTGGACGGATTCGACAAACCCGTCCCGGCTGGCCGAGCTCCAGATCAGCGGGGTGATCGCTTCTTCATACAGTTGGCCAAGGGCTGCGTCGCCGGCGATGGTGCGGGCCTTCAGCAGCGCCTGGAACTCCCAGCTTTCAGCCCAGCGGGCGTAGTACAACTGGTGTGAGGCGAGGGTCCGGACCAGCGGCCCGGACTTGCCTTCCGGACGGAGGTTCGCGTCCACCTCCCAGAGCCCGGGTTCCCGGGCTACGGATGAGATGGCACGGGAGATTCCGCTGGCCAGGGCTGTTCCGATGGTGGCGGCCCTGGCATCATCCAGGCTGCCTGGATCCACCACATAGATAACGTCAACGTCCGAAATGTAGTTCAGCTCCCGGGCCCCGCACTTGCCCATGCCTATAACAGCCAGTCCGACGTCGGCCACTTCCGCGGTGCTGAACTGGCCGGCGGCTTCTGCGCGCGAGACGGCGAGGGCGGCCTCGATGGCTGCGCCGGCAAGGTCAGCAAGCTCCCCGCCCACGGACGGCATAAAGTCCAACGGGTCGGCGGCGCACAAGTCCTTTACGGCCAGATCAACCACGCCCCTGCGGTAGGCCGTGCGAAGGGCCGCGTAGGCGTCGGTTCCTGTAGCTGCGGCGACGGGCCGCTCGGCGCGTGGATCGGCGCCGACGGACTGCAGCAGAGTAGCCCGCAGTTCCCTGGGATCTGCATGCAGCGGCTCCGGGCTGGGCCGCACCTCAAACGCCTCCAGGTGTTCGGGGTGGCGGATGAGGAACTCCCCCAGGGCCTCCGATGCACCCAGGACACGGTACATCGGCTCGCTGGTCTCCGGGTCAGCGCCGGCCAATTCCCGCAGGGCCGGATGCTTTTCGATCAGGCGGACCAGGGACTGCAGGGCCGTGTCGGGGCTGGCAGCCATCTGGAGCCCCGCAAAGAGCCGGTCTTCGTCCAGTCCTTCGAGCTCGGGGGCAGCGAGGAACCGCCCGCCCTTTTCGAGGTCGCTGAAGCCGGCCGCAATGAGGCGCCGTGCGAGGCTCATCACCGCTCCCTAGAGAATGCCCAGGTTGCGCTGCAGCTCGTAGGGCGTCACCTGCAGGCGGTAGTCCTGCCACTCGGCGCGCTTGTTGCGCAGGAAGTGTTCGAAGACCTGCTCGCCCAGGATCTGCGGCATCAGCTCGGAATCCTCCATGGAGCGGATGGCGTCATGCAGGCTCGCGGGAAGGGGGTCGTGGCCCATGGCACGGCGCTCCGCTGAGCTCAGCGACCACACGTCATCCTCGGCGGCGGCGGGCAGGTCGTAGCCTTCTTCGATGCCCTTGAGCCCGGCGCCCAGCAGGACGGCGTAGGCAAGGTAGGGGTTGGCCGCGGAATCGATGCCGCGGTACTCGATCCGGGCGGACTGGCCCTTGCCCGGCTTGTACAGCGGAACGCGGACCAGCGCGGAACGGTTGTTGTGCCCCCAGCTCAGGTAGCTCGGAGCCTCGCCGCCGCCCCAAAGTCGCTTGTAGGAGTTCACGAACTGGTTGGTCACGGCAGTGAGCTCGGGCGCGTGCTTCAGGATGCCTGCGATGAACTGGCGCGCGGTCTTGGACAGCTGGAACTCCGCGCCTGCTTCGAAGAAGGCGTTGGTGTCGCCCTCGAACAGGGAGAAGTGGGTGTGCATGCCCGAGCCGGGGTGTGCGGTGAAAGGCTTCGGCATGAACGTGGCGTAGGTCCCCTGCTGCAGCGCCACTTCCTTGATGACAGTACGGAACGTCATGATATTGTCCGCCGTCTGCAGGGCATCGGCGTACCGGAGGTCGATCTCGTTCTGGCCCGGCCCGGCCTCATGGTGGCTGAACTCCACGGAAATTCCGACCGATTCCAGCATGGTCACGGCCGTGCGGCGGAAATCCTGTGCCACGCCGCCGGGGACGTGGTCAAAATAGCCGCCCTCATCAACAGGCACCGGCGCGCCGTCCGGTCCCGGTTCCTGGGACTTGAGGAGGTAGAACTCGATTTCGGGGTGGGTGTAGCACGTGAAGCCCATGTCCGCGGCTTTGGCGAGGGTGCGCTTAAGGACGTTGCGGGGGTCCGCTGCCGAGGGCTCGCCGTCCGGCGTGAGGATGTCGCAGAACATGCGGGAGGTCTGCTCGGTTTCGCCGCGCCACGGCAGGATCTGGAAGGTGGACGGGTCCGGCTGCGCCAGCATGTCGGACTCGAAGACACGGGCAAGCCCTTCAATGGCCGAACCATCAAATCCAAGGCCTTCTTCGAAGGCACCCTCTACTTCAGCCGGCGCCAGGGCAACGGACTTGAGTGAACCCACGACGTCGGTGAACCACAGGCGCACGAAACGTACGTCGCGCTCTTCGATTGTGCGCAGGACAAACTCTTGCTGGCGGTCCATGATGGCCTCTTCTGTCGGTCAACGTCCATGCCCCGGTCCGCAGAGGAGGAAGCCGGAAAGCAGTTCATCAACACTGTACTAAGCAATTGACGGCGATGCTGGAGTCCGGGGGCCGCGTAACACAGCGTTAACACGGCAGGGCAGCGACGGTGACCGGCGGCAGCGCCTGCGCAGGTGCACACGCAGCTCCCTCCGTATGACGCGAATCACCTGGACGGTCAACGCAGGCGGTAGCTAGGAGCGCAGGTACGGCACTACGCTCATGCCATGGCCTCAAGCAACAGTTCCGACTCCAGCGCGCCCGCCGACGTCCCCGCCCCCTATGGCAGCGGGCCCTCAGAGGGCGCACCGGCTGCCTCCGTGCGGAAGCCCGCAAAAGTGCGCATCCATCACCTCCAGCAGGCCAAGGATGCCGGCACCAAGTTCGCCATGTTGACCGCCTACGAGCAGTACACGGCCGAAATCTTCGACGCCGCCGGCATCGAGGTGCTCCTCGTGGGGGACTCTGCGTCCAACAATGTCTTCGGCAACGAGACCAGCCTTCCAGTCACCGTGGACGAGCTGCTTCCCCTCTGCCGGGCTGTGGCGCGTTCGGCCAGGCGCGCCCTTGTTGTGGCGGACCTGCCGTTCGGCAGCTACGAGGTCTCGCCTGAGCAGGCAGTCGCCGCGGGCGTGAGGTTCCTCAAGGAGGGCCTGGCGCATGCGGTCAAGATCGAGGGCGGGAAGTACTACGCTCCCACCGTCCGGGCCATGGTGCAGGCCGGGATTCCCGTGATGGCCCACATCGGTTTCACCCCGCAGAGCGAGCACGCGCTGGGCGGATACCGCGTCCAGGGCCGCGGCGACGATGCACAGAGACTGATTGACGACGCCGTGGCGCTGGCTGAGGCGGGTGCGTTCAGTGTGTTGATGGAAATGGTGCCGGCAGAAACGGCAGCCGCGGTGGACGCGGCGGTCAGCGTTCCCACCGTGGGCATTGGTGCAGGCGGGGAAACCACCGGCCAGGTGCTCGTGTGGCAGGACATGGCTGGCCTGCGCGGTGGCAGGATGGCAAAGTTCGTCAAGCAGTACGCGGATCTGCGCACCACGCTCCTGGACGCCGCGGCAGCATACGGCGAAGATGTCCGGTCAGGCCAGTTCCCCGGTCCCGAACACACTTTCTAAAGGGCGGCGGGCCCCACGGGGCGGAGCAGTGCCCGCACCCGGCCGGGGTGCCCTTCCAAGCCCTCAGTCGTCGTCGTCCTGCTTGTCCCACGCCTCATTGCGCGCGCGGACCTTTTCCAGTGCGTGCTCGGCTTCTTCCCTCGTTTGGTAGGGGCCGATCAGCTGGCTCCAGTCCGATAACCGGTCCTCCTCCACCTCATGGGTCTTGATGTTGTACCAGTACTCAGTCATCGCTGTTCCCCGTTCCGCCGCCAAGGAAGCTGCGGCGTGATGCGCGTAACTTAAATTCTTACGCGGCACCGACGCGGCTCCCGGTTGTTAGGCCTTCTGTGCTGCCTTATATGATCAATCTATGCCTTCCCTTGCCTCGACTGCACCCATCGGCACCCTCACCCCGGGAACCGTCAGCCCGCAGCGTCCAGTACCGGCGTCCATCCCCCGCCCGGAGTATGTGGGCAAGCCGGCACCTGCAAAGTTCACCGGCTCGGAGGTCAAGTCCGCCGAAACGATCGAGAAGATCCGGGTAGCCTCCAGGATCGCAGCACAGGCCATTGTGGAAGTGGGCAAGCACATCGAGCCCGGTGTCACCACCGACCAACTGGACAAGGTGGGCCACGAGTTCCTCCTGGACCACCATGCCTACCCCTCAACGTTGGGATACCGGGGATTCCCCAAGTCCTTGTGCTCGTCCTTGAACGAGGTCATCTGCCACGGAATTCCGGACACCACCGTGGTCCGGGACGGCGACATCATCAATATCGACATCACGGCCTACATCGGCGGCGTCCACGGCGACACCAACTACACCTTCCTGGTGGGGGACGTGGACGAAGAGTCCCGCCTCCTGGTGGAACGGACGCAGGAATCGCTGAACCGGGCCATCAAAGCCGTCGCGCCGGGCCGCGAAATCAACGTCATCGGCCGCGCCATCCAGTCCTACGCCAAACGCTTCGGCTACGGCGTGGTGCGGGACTTCACCGGGCACGGTGTGGGCGAAGCCTTTCACACCGGACTGATCATCCCGCATTACGATGCCGCCCCCGCCTACAACACGGTGATCGAGGCCGGCATGGTCTTCACCATTGAACCAATGCTCACGCTGGGAACAGTGGAGTGGGACATGTGGGCGGATGACTGGACTGTGGTCACCCGGGACCGCAAGCGCACCGCACAGTTTGAGCACACCCTGCTGGTGACAGATACCGGCGCAGAGATCCTTACCCTGCCCTGACCGCCCGGCTGGCGGCAACGGGCGGCGCAACGTCCCGTCAGTGCCGCTGGCAGCACCACCCCGCCGCTGCTGACCAGGCAGCCACCGCCGACTTAGCACCACCCGGGCCGGCTGTCCGCCGCCCCTTTTCCTGCCCGCCCCTGCCACGAACGGAAACCCATTGGCCAAGAAGGACGAGAAGTCGCACAAGAACGCCCCGCTGATCGGCATCGATATCGGAGGCACGGGAATCAAGGGCGGCATTGTCGACCTGAAAAAGGGCAAGCTCCTGGGCGAGCGGTTCCGCGTACCCACCCCGCAGCCGGCCACCCCTGAGGCAGTTGCCGAGGCCGTGGCACTGGTGGTCTCCGAGCTTTCCGCACGTCCGGAGGCACCGGCCGCCGGCTCCCCCGTGGGCGTGACGTTCCCCGGCATCATCCAGCACGGTGTGGTCCACTCCGCCGCCAACGTGGATAAGAGCTGGCTTAACACAGACATCGATGGCCTCCTGACCGCCCGCCTGGGCCGGCCGGTGGAGGTCATCAACGACGCCGACGCTGCCGGGCTCGCCGAAGCCCGCTACGGTGCCGGGGCCGGGGTTTCCGGCACCGTCCTGGTCATCACGCTGGGCACCGGCATCGGCTCGGCCTTCATCTTCAACGGCAAGCTGGTGCCGAACGCCGAGCTGGGGCACCTGGAGATCGACGGGCACGACGCCGAGACCAAGGCCTCGGCCGTGGCCCGTGAGCGCGACGGCCTGTCCTGGGAGGAATACAGCGTCCTGCTGCAGCGCTACTTCTCCCACGTGGAGTTCCTGTTCTCCCCCGAACTGTTCATCGTGGGCGGCGGCATCTCCAAGCGCGCCGACGAATACCTGCCCAACCTCAAGCTCCGCACGCCCATCGTCCCGGCTGTGCTGCGGAATGAGGCCGGCATCGTAGGGGCCGCCATCGAAATCGCCCTGAAGCACAAGCTCGCCAAGTAGACATAGGAATGCCCCTTCCCTTTGGAAGGGGCATTCGTGTCTGCGGTAAGTGCCGGTGATGGCTGCGGCTTCCCCTCCGCTGCCACCACCGGAGATCAGGCTGGGCCTTAGAGGGCGCTCTTCTCAGAGGATTTGCCCTTTGAGCGCGCGCCGTTGGCGTCGTCCTCAGCTTCCTGGCGGAGCAGGGAAATGGCCGTTTCAAAGTCCTCGAGGGACTCGAAGGCCTGGTACACGCTGGCGAAGCGGAGATAGGCCACCTTGTCCAGCTTCTGCAGGGGCCCGAGGATCACCAGGCCCACCTCGTGAGCGTCGATCTCGGCTGCGCCAGAGGAGCGGATCTGCTCTTCGACTTCCTGGGCGAGCAGGGCGAGGTCGTCTTCGCTGACCGGCCGTCCCTGGCAGGCCTTGCGGACTCCGTTAATCACCTTGCTGCGGCTGAAGGGCTCCCCCACCCCGGACCGCTTAATAACGGAGAGGCTGGTGGTTTCCACCGTGGTGAACCTGCGCCCGCATTCGGGACACTGGCGGCGGCGGCGGATGGCCGAGCCGTCATCCGCCATGCGGCTGTCCACTACCCGGGAATCGGGGTTGCGGCAGAACGGACAGTACATGGCGTCCCTTCCTTCGCTTTATTTCCCTGGCAGTTCGAGGTTGCGGTTGGACCTGGCAAAACGCACAGGCACGCACCTTGAACGCTTCAATTCTATGTCCCAGTCCTGGCTAATAACAAGCGTGTAACTACTACATGTTGTGGTGGGTGCCACTAAATGTTGTCAGATCCGAGACGCTGGCCCGCGAAGCGTGCCGTGACGGCTTCTCCGTGTGCGGGCAGGTCTTCGGCTCCGGACAGGCTCACGATGTGGCCGCTGACCTCCGCCAGCGCCTCGCGGCTGTAGTTCACCACCTGGATGGCACGCAGGAAAGTGGTCACGTTCAGGCCGGAGGAAAAGGCAGCAGTACCGCTGGTGGGCAGCACGTGGTTGGAACCCGCACAATAGTCCCCCAGGCTCACCGGGCTGTAGTCGCCAACAAAGATGGCGCCGGCATTGCGGATCCTCGCGGCCACGGCAGCTGCATCCCGGGTCATGATCTCGAGGTGCTCGGCGGCATAGGCGTCGCAGGCAGCGATGCCCTGTTCGAGGTCATCCACCAGCACTACTCCGGACTGCGGCCCGGAGAGGGCTTCGCGGACCCGGGCCGAGTGCTTGGTGGCGGCAGCCTGCAGGTCCAGTTCTGCGCGTACGGCGGCGGCAAGCTCTTCTGACTCGGTAATCAGCACCGATGCTGCCTTGGGATCGTGCTCCGCCTGGCTGACCAGGTCCGCTGCCACCAGGGCGGGCTGGGCGCTGGCGTCAGCCAGGATGGCGATTTCAGTGGTCCCGGCCTCGGAGTCGATTCCCACCACGCCTTTGACCAGGCGCTTGGCGGTGGCCACGAAGATATTGCCCGGCCCGGTTACCACGTCCACCGGTTCCAGTGCCGGACCGGCTTCGGTTGCGGGCACCCCGTAGGCGAAGGCGGCGATCGCCTGGGCGCCGCCGATGGCATATACCTCGGTAATGCCGAGCAGGGCTGCAGCAGCAAGGATGGTGGGATGCGGCAGCCCGCCGAACTCCTTCTGCGGGGGTGAGGCCAAGGCAATGGATTCCACCCCGGCCGAGAGTGCCGGCACCACGTTCATGATGACCGATGAGGGGTAGACCGCCAGGCCGCCGGGAACGTAGAGGCCAACCCGTGCCACCGGCACCCAGTTCTGGCTGACCAGGGCGCCGTCGCCAAGCTGGACGTCAACGTTGCGGGGACGCTGGCCATCAGCAAAACGGCGTGCCCGGCTGATCGATTCTTCCAGCGCCTGCCGCACGGCGGGATCCAGCTGGTCCAGGGCGGCCGAGAGTGCACCTTCGGGGACCAGCGGGTGCTCCTGCTGGACGCCGTCGAAACGGGAAGCCAATTCAGCGAGGGCGTCGAAGCCCCGCTGCCGGACAGCCGAAATGATGTCGAGGACCTTTTCTTCGGCGTCGGCCACGGTCTGGCCTTGGGCGCGCGGCACAGCGGCCCGGAGCCCGGCAAGGGTCAGGTTTCGGCCCCGCAGGTCGATGGTGCGGAAGCTCACGGCGGCAGCGGCAGGGGTGGCGGGAAACTCCGAAGAAATGGTCACCGGGCTATTTTACGGGCCCAACCGCAACATGCCGCGCCCGTTCCGCACCGCCGTCGTCCTTCTGTCCCAGCAGGTGCATCAACTCCAGCACAAACACGGACACGGCTGTGGCCGCCGGCCACAGCAGCAGCACGGGCCAGGCGCGCAGGGAAAAAGCAATGCTGGCGTTGGCGGTGGCATCGACGGCCGGGCCAAAGAGCCGGGCTGACACTACGCCAGCCTGCCAGGCGAGGACTGCACCCAAGAGGCCGCCGGCAAGACCCATCACGAGGGCCGCCTGCGGATCCGCGCGCTTTTTATCCACCAGGAACACGGCCAGCAGGCATCCTGCGAAGACCAGGAGCCCGGCCAGCGTGAGGTCCCTCGGAAGCCAGACCTGCGGGTGGGTCCCGTCGCCAAGGACCGGATCCCGGGTGATCAGGTTGAGGCCGCCCGGTGCCAGCAGCCACCACAGAACCCCTGCCGGCACTCCGGCCACCGCAGGCAGGACAAGCAGGGCCCAGGGCAGCCGCGGGCGCGTACGTCCCGTCCGTTGTGTCATGCAACAAACCTTAACAGTTGTTCCACGGGCTTCACGCCCGGACGCGGGGCACCGGGAAATTCCACGCTTGCCCGGCGGGCCCATACAGTTGAAGGAGAGCAGGCAGTATTCAACCGTCAGGAGTTCCAGTGGCCGAACAAGAGGCGCCCTTCGAACGCACGTTCAAGGAAATGTTCCGGCGCCATGCGGCCGGCGTCGCCATCATCACGGTCAACTACCAGGACCGGCCGTTCGGATTCACCGCAACGTCCGTGGCTTCCCTGTCTGCGAAACCGCCGCGCTTCACCTTCAACATGGCCCGCAGCTCCCGGTCCTGGCCGGCCGTCGCCAACACCACCCATATCGGGGTGCACATGCTCGGCCTCGAGAACCAGGCGCTGGCCGACCGTTTTGCGCGCGGCACCGACCGCTTTGAGGGCGACCACTGGGAGGTTGGGCCGCACGGCGTGCCGGTGCTGAAGGATGTGGCCGGCTGGTTGATCGGCGAGGTGCAGATGCGCCTCTCGTTCGAGAACAACGCCGTGGTGGTGGTCCAGGTGGTTGACGGGCAGGTGGGCGGCGAGGGCTCTCCCCTGCTGTACCACGGCGGAGCATACGGCCAGCCCGTGCCGCTGGACTACGAAATCTAGGTCCCCCCACAGGAAGGACGACGACGCCACGGCGGTACCGCCGTCGTCCTTCCTTTGTCAGGCGTCCAGGCAGGCCGGCCCCAGCAGCACCTTCAGGTCACCAAACAGCGAGGGGCTCGGGTTCACCCGGAGGTGGACCGGCAGGCCCATGATTTCGGTCCTGGTATCGCCCTGCAGGTGCAGGCGTACTTCCGAGTTGCCGCGGTGCGTGCGGAGCACGTCACCAAGTTCGGTGACCACCGCCTCCGTTGCCTTGTGCGTGGGCATGGTGATCACCAGCGGCCCGCCCAGCCCCTCACTCAGATCGGGCACCGAGAGTTCCATGCAGTTGAGCGTGATCGCGCCGTCGTCGCGCTTCTGCAGCCGGCCCTTGACCACCACGATCAGGTCCTCGGCCAATACCGAGGCAATGGGTCCGTAGACCTGGCCGAAGAACATCACTTCCATGGAACCGCCGAGGTCCTCCACCTCAGCCCGGGCGTAGGCGTTGCCGCTTGCCTTGGCGATGCGACGGCTCAGGGACGTGATCATGCCGGCGATGGTGATGATGGCACCGTCCTGGGGTCCGTCTTCGCCCAGGACCGAGGTGATGCTCATCTCGGCGTGCTGGCTCAACACCCCTTCCAGGCCCTGGAGCGGGTGGTCCGAGACGTACAGGCCCAGCATGTCCCGCTCGAAGGACAGCTTGTCCTTCTTCTCCCACTCCGGCAGGTCCGGAATCTCAATGCTCAGCGACGATTCCGATTCGGCCTCCTCGAAGCCGGCAAAAAGGTCGAACTGGCCGATGGCCTCATTGCGCTTGAGCGTGATGACCGAATCGATGGCTTCTTCGTGGATCATCGCCAGCGCACGGCGGTGGTGGCCCAGGGAATCAAAGGCCCCGGACTTGATCAGCGATTCAATGGTGCGCTTGTTGCACACCACGGCGGGGACCTTCATCAGGTAATCCTTGAAGGAGGTAAACGCGCCCTCGCTCTCCCGGGCCGCCACCATGGCCTCCACCGCGTTGACGCCGACATTGCGGATGGCGCCCATGCCGAAGCGGATGTCATTGCCCACCGGGGTGAAGTTCAGGGCGGACTCGTTCACGTCCGGGGGAAGCACGGTGATGCCCATGCGCCGGCATTCGTTCAGGTAGATCGCGGACTTGTCCTTGTCGTCACCCACGGACGTCAGCAGCGCTGCCATGTACTCGGGGGCATAGTGGGCCTTGAGGTACGCGGTCCAGTAGGAGATCACACCGTAGGCGGCGGAGTGGGCCTTGTTGAAGGCGTAGTCGGAGAAGGGCAGCAGGATGTCCCACAGGGTCTTCACGGCCTCCATGGAGTAGCCGTTGTCCTGCATGCCCTGTGAGAAGCCGGCGAACTGCTTGTCCAGCTCGGATTTCTTCTTTTTGCCCATGGCGCGGCGGAGGATGTCTGCCTGGCCCAGCGAGTACCCGGCCAGCTTCTGCGCCACGGCCATGACCTGTTCCTGGTACACAATGAGGCCATAGGTTCCGCCGAGGATTTCCTTGAGGGGTTCCTCCAGCTCCGGGTGGATGGGGATGACTTCCTGGATCCCGTTTTTCCGCAGCGCGTAGTCGGTGTGGGCATTGGCGCCCATGGGACCCGGCCGGTACAGGGCCAACACAGCGGAGATGTCTTCGAAGTTGTCAGGCTTCATGAGCTTGAGCAGTGAGCGCATTGGCCCGCCGTCGAGCTGGAAGACGCCCAGGGTGTCCCCGCGTGCCAGCAGCTCGTAGGACGGGGCGTCGTCGAGCTCGAGGTTCTCAAGGTCGAGCTCGATCCCGCGGTTCATCTTGATGTTCTCGAGGGCATCGGAAATGATCGTCAGGTTCCGCAGCCCCAGGAAGTCCATCTTGATCAGGCCCAGGCCCTCGGACGTCGGGTAGTCGAACTGCGTGATGACCTGCCCGTCCTGGAAACGGCGCATGATCGGGATGACGTCGATAATCGGATCCGAGGACATGATCACGCCGGCCGCGTGAACGCCCCACTGGCGTTTCAGCCCCTCGATGCCGAGTGCTGTCTCGAACACCTTGGCGGCTTCCGGGTCGGTGCTGATCAGCTGCCGGAAGTCCCCGGCCTCGCTGTAGCGCTTCGCCTCCGGGTTCTGGATGTCGGCCAGCGGGATGTCCTTGGCCATCACCGCCGGGGGCAGCGCCTTGGTCAGCTGCTCGCCCATGCTGAACGGGTAGCCCAGTACCCGCGAGGAGTCCTTAAGCGCCTGTTTGGTTTTGATGGTGCCGTACGTGACGATCATCGCCACCCGCTCGTCCCCGTACTTGCGCGTGACGTAGTCGATGACCTCGGAGCGGCGGCGGTCATCGAAGTCGACGTCGAAGTCGGGCATCGAGACGCGGTCGGGGTTGAGGAAGCGTTCGAAGATCAGGCCGTGGCGCAGGGGGTCGAGGTCGGTGATGCGCATGGCGTAGGCCACCATGGAGCCGGCGCCCGAGCCGCGGCCCGGGCCCACCCGGATGCCGTTGTTCTTGGCCCAGTTGATGAAGTCGGCCACCACCAGGAAGTAGCCCGGGAAGCCCATCGAGGTGATGACTCCCAGTTCGTAGTCCGCCTGCTTGCGGACCTCGTCCGGGATGCCGGCCGGGTAGCGGTACTGCAGTCCCTTGTCCACTTCCTTCACCAGCCAGGAGGTCTCGTCCTCACCCGGCGGGCACGGAAAGCGCGGCATGTAGTTGGCGTCCGTGTTGAAGGACACTTCGCATCGCTCGGCGATGAGCAGGGTGTTGTCGCAGGCTTCCGGATGGTCGCGGAAAAGCTCGCGCATCTCCTGCGGCGACTTCAGGTAGTAGCCGCTGCCGGAGAAGGCGAACCGGGATCCGCCATTGTCGTACGTGGGTTCCAGGAGGGTTGAGCCGGACTGGATGGCCAGGAGCGCCTCGTGCGCCTTGGCGTCGTGCTCGTGGGTGTAGTGAAGGTCATTGGTGGCAACCAGGGGAAGGTTCAGGTCCTTGGCCAGCCGGAGCAGGTCGCCGGTCACGCGCCGCTCGATGTCCAGGCCGTGGTCCATCAGCTCGCAGAAGTAGTTTTCGGCGCCGAAGATGTCGCGGAACTCGGCCGCAGCCTCCAGCGCTTCGCGGTACTGGCCCAGGCGGAGCCGCGTCTGCACCTCCCCGGACGGGCATCCCGTGGTGGCTATCAGGCCCTCGGAATAGGTGTTGAGCAGCTCCCGGTCCAGGCGGGGCCACTTGCCGAAGACGGAGTCAAGGGATGCGATTGATGAGGCACGGAAGAGGTTCCGCATCCCCACATTGTTGTAGCTGAGGAGGGTCATGTGGGTGTACGAGCCGCCGCCGGAGACATCGTCCTTGCGTTGGGACTCCTCGCCCCAGCGCACGCGTCCCTTGTCCGTGCGGGCAGTACCCGGTGTTACATACGCTTCGACGCCGATGATGGGCTTGATGCCCTTGTCCGTGGCCTTGCGCCAGAAATCGAACGCACCGAAGAGGTAACCGTGGTCCGTAGTGGCAAGTGCCGGCATGCCCAGGCGTTCGGTCTCGTCGAAAAGCTCACCCAGGCGGGCCGCTCCATCCAGCATGGAGTACTCGGTGTGCGTGTGCAGGTGGACGAACGAATCATTGCTGGAAGTCACCGCACTATTCTAATCGCTGGCCCGGCAGCGGTCCGTCAGGCCCGCCCTGACTCCAGCACTTCCAGGGCGAATGCGAGGTCCTGCGGGTAGTCGCTGACAACGCGCACGGATTCGCCTGTGACAGGGTGTTCAAAGCCAAGTTCCCGGGCGTGCAGCCACTGGCGCGTCAGGCCCAGGGTGGCGGCAAGCCGGGGATCGGCGCCATAGGTGAGGTCGCCGGCGCAGGGGTGGCGCAGCGCGGAAAAGTGCACCCGGATCTGGTGGGTGCGGCCGGTCTCCAGGTGTACTTCCACCAGGCTTGCCTTGCCGAAGGCCTCCACCACTTCGTAGTGCGTGACAGAGGGCCGGCCGTCCTCGATGACGGCGAACCGCCAGTCGTGTCCGGGGTGCCGGCCGATGGGGGCGTCGATGGTGCCCGCCAAGGGATCAGGCAGGCCCTGCACCACTGCGTGGTACACCTTGTCCACGGTGCGGTCCTTGAAGGCGCGCTTCAGGGCCGTGTAGGCGCGCTCGGACTTTGCCACCACCATCGCTCCCGACGTGCCGACGTCGAGCCGGTGGACAATGCCCGCCCGCTCCGGCGAGCCTGACGTGGAGATGCGGTAGCCGGCGCCGGCGAGGCCGCCCACAACGGTAGGCCCCACCCAGCCCGGGGAGGGATGGGCGGCAACGCCTACGGGCTTGTCGACCACCACGAAATCGTCGTCGTCCAGCAGGATCTTCAGGCCTTCCACAACTTCCTCCACGACTTCCAGGGGGTCACGCCGTTCCGGCAGGCTCACCTGGAGGACATCTCCGGCCACCAGCCTGGCGGACTTTCCCAATGCTTTGCCTTTGCTGAGGACATGGCCCTCGGCGATCAACGTCGCGGCCAGGGAGCGCGATATGCCCAGCAGCCCCGCCACGCCGGCATCAGCGCGGGAGCCGGCGAACTGTTCGGCGACGACGATGCGCTCACGCATCGCCGGACTTTTCCTTGTGCGCCGCCAGCCGTGTCCCGTCCATGGCGATGCCCCGCAGCGTCAGGATGCAGATGATGGCGACAGCGGAGACCACGGCCGAGTCGGCGATGTTGAAGATGGCGAAGTTGGGCAACTGGATGAAGTCCACCACGTGCCCCATGCCAAAGGACGGTTCCCGGAAGAGCCGGTCGGTCAGGTTGCCCAGCGCCCCGCCCAGGAGCAGGCCCAGCGCCAGGGACCACCAGAGGGAGCCAAGTTTGCGGACCTGGAAAAGGATGGCGATGGCCACGGCCGCCATGATGATGGAGAACACCCAGGTGACGTTTTCCCCGATGGAGAACGCCGCCCCCGAGTTCCGGATGAAGTACCAGTGCAGCACCGGAGGCAGGACAGGGATCCGCTCCCCTTCCACCATGGTGGAGGTAACCCAAAGCTTTGTCAGCTGGTCCAGGACGTACGCGAAGACCGCGAACCCGGCAAAGAGGGACAGCAGCACGGCGCGGCGGGGGCGCGGCGAGGGCGGGAGCGGGCGCGCGGCGTCGGCGGCAAGTTCGTCAGTCATGGTGCTTTCATTCGTAAAACCGGTGTCAATGCCAAAAGCCGGTGGCCGAGGAATCCTCAGCCACCGGCTTTCAGAATACGTGTTTGACAGACTAGTTGGCTTCGCTGACTTCCGGCGTTGCCACTGAACCGCGGGCATCCAGATCGCGCAGCTGGCCTTCGATGTAGGCCTTGAGGCGTGAACGGTAGTCGCGCTCGAAGCCGCGGAGCTGCTCCACCTTGCGCTCAAGCACCGAGCGCTGCTGCTCCAGGGCACCAAGGATCTTGCGGGACTTTTCCTGTGCGTCGTTGACCAGGCTGCTGGCTTCGATCTGCGCTTCGGCGATGATCTTGTCCTTCTGTGCCTGCCCGTCCGCGACGTGGCGGTCGTGCATCTGCTGGGCCATGGCGAGCAGGCCGGCGGCCGATTCGGCCGAGGGTGTGGCGGCGGCAGGCGCGGCGGCAACAGGAGCAGCAGCTGCGGGGGCGGCCTGCTGCACATCCTTCTTCTTGCGCTCTTCGGCAGCCTTGGCTTCCGCTTCGGCCTTCTCGCGGGCTTCGTCCTTGTCGGACTTGACGGGCGCGGGGACCTTTTCCACCACGGGCGCGGCAACGGTGCTTGCCGGAACGCTGGAACCGGCTTCGGCGAGCTTCTTGCGAAGTTCGTCGTTTTCCTGGTTCAGGCGGCGGAGCTCCACGACGATCTCGTCCAGGAAGTCATCAACCTCGTCCTGGTCGTAGCCTTCGCGGAACTTGGTCGGCTGAAAGCGCTTGTTGACAACGTCTTCTGGCGTCAAAGCCATCTGGTCACCTCACTGGTCTGGTTAGTCAGTAGGCCTTCCGGCCGTCAAAACTACGGTACCTAAATTTGGTCTTGTTCCTCTAATTCAACACTGCGGTGTCAAACGTGAGTTTTTCTTCGCGTGGCATTCGTGGTTCCCGGCGGGTTCCATCCGTGCGCTGCTGGTCTGTTGAATGTGTCAGGCGAGGCCTCTTGTGATCCCCATGGCGATGCTGACTCCAATGAAGAGGACCAGGAAGCCCAGGTCCAGGGAGATGCCGCCCAGTCGCAGCGGCGGGATCAGCCGCCGCAGTCCGTTCAACGGCGGATCCGTGATGGCGTACACAGTGTGCGCTACCACCAGGGCAGCGCCCCTGGGGCGCCATTCCCGGGCAAACATCTGGACCCAGTCGAAAACGAGGCGAATGATGAGGGCTACAAAGAACAGCAACAGCGCGAGATAGACAAGCCCGAAAACAATTCCCATGACTTACTTCGTATCTCCATGTCCTTTGTGGATACCGCGGTGCCCTGCGGATGTGTCTCGTCTATTTCAGCACAGATGCCAGGCAGGTGTGTCCCTGCCTGGCATCCGCTCCAGCCGGCTGCTCAGCTCTGGTTGAAGAAGCTGGCCTGGGTATCGCTAAGCTTTTTGTCGTCGCCGATGACTTCGACATACGACGGCGAGAGCAGGAACACCTTGTTGGTCACCCGCTCGATGCTGCCGCGGAGGCCAAAAACCAGGCCGGCAGAGAAGTCCACCAGACGCTTGGCGTCGGCCTCGCCCATGTCGGTGACGTTCATAATGACGGGGACGCCGTCACGGAAGCTTTCACCGATGAGCTTGGCGTCGTTGTACGAGCGCGGGTGGATGGTGGTGATCTGGCGGAGGCCTGTGGCCTCCTCGCGGCTCGATGCCGCGCGTTTGATGGGGGTCACTGGAGCGCGGTATTCCTCTTCGGGGGCGTAGGACGATTCACGGCTGGCCTCGCGGACGGGTGCAGGTGCACGGCGCTCCTCGCGGTCAGCTTCCATCGTTTCGTCCTCATCCTTAGGTGTGGTCTGTTGCTCGGACTCGTAGTGTTCATCGCCGTCGGCGAGCCCAAGATAGATCATTGTCTTGCGCAGAGCGCCGGCCATGGTCGACTCCTAATCGTGTCCGTAAGCGGGCCGCCCAATGGCTTGACAGCACTGGAGTCCCCCGCCCATCACTTCCAATAGGTCCGACGCTACCCCACAGGGGGTCGCGAACCGAGAATATCGGAGCCGATTCTCAGGTGTGTCGCCCCGAACGCAATGGCCGCTTCCAGGTCCTGGCTCATGCCGGCGGAAATGGCTGCTGCAGCCGGGTGCTCCGCTGCCAGCCGGGCCGAGACCCGGGCGAGCTTTTCGAAGGCGGCTTCCGGCGGGGCGCCCAGCGGGGCCACTGCCATCACCCCTGCCAACTTCAGGCCTGAAGATCCGGCTATCCGTTCGGCAAGCGGCAGGACTTCGTCCGGGACCGCCCCGCCGCGGTGCGCTCCCGCGTCGTCCTCCAGGCTGACCTGGATGAAGCACTCCAGCGGCGCCCGCCCGCTGTTGTCGCGCTCAAGCCGGGCAGCCTTGGCCAGCGCGTCCACGAGCTGGGGCCGGTCAACGGAATGCACGGCGGCGGCGTAACGGAGCACGGACTTTGCCTTCTTGCTTTGCAGCTGGCCCACGAAGTGCCAGGCCAGGCCACAATCCGCGAGCTCAAGGGCCTTCGCGGACGCCTCCTGGTCACGGTTCTCGCCAACATCGGTGACGCCCAGCGCCGCGAGCCGTTTGATGTCCTCTGCGGGATGGAACTTGGTCACCACAATCAGGCGGGGCAGGCTTCCTTCACGGCCCGCGGCGCTTGCCGCCGTCACGATGCGCTGTTGGACGGCGGCGAGCCGCGCCGCGAGTTCGCGGGAGCGCGGGTCAGTGCCCGCGGCGGCCTCACTCATGGCACCACACCAGGCCGGCGAAGCGGCCCGTGTCCTTGTTCCGGCGGTACGAGAAGAGCGACGGTGTCTCCAGCGTGCAGGGGCCGCTGTATTCCACGCTGACGCCTGCCTGGTCCAGCTGGCTGCGGGCCCCGGCGGGAAGGTCCAGCCCGGGGGTCCCCCAGGATGTGGTGCTTCGTGAACCGGGCACGGCCGCTGCCACCTCGGCCTGCAACCCGGCGGGGACCTCGTAGCAGTTGCCGCAGACGGAAGGCCCCAGCCATGCCCGGACCCCGCGGGCGCCAAGGGACTTCATGCTGTCCACTGCCGCCGGGATGACCCCCTTGGCGAGGCCCGGACGGCCGGCGTGCACAGCCGCCAGTACCGGCCCGTCCGCCGACTCCCCCGCGAGCAGGACCGGGATGCAGTCCGCAACCATCACCGCAAGCGGGACACCGCGGGAGACCATGGCGTCCGCCTCGGGCGCGGGTGTGTCCTGCCCCATGACGGCGACGGCGGTCCCGTGTACCTGGTTCATGAACCGCAGCCCCTGCGGCGCGATGCCGATAGCCCGTTCCAGGTCCCCGCGGCGCCGGCCTACCTCGTCAGGATCATCACCGACGTGCAGTGCCAGGTTTCCGGCGTCGGCATCCGTGAAGGCGACAGAGACGCCGGGCAGGATTTGGGCGCGCCAGTGGAACAAGCCGGAGCCTACTTCAGGAAATCGGGGACATCCAGGTCATCCGAGTGGCTGCCGGAGAGGTCCGGCTCAACTACGGACGGGAGGTCGACGTCGAAGCCTGAGTCTGCCGGGATAGCCGAAGGCCGCTGCTGGCCCCAGTTGCTGAGCCCCGCGGCGCCAACGCCGGCGTGGATGGGCTGGACGTTGGCCTGGTGGCTGCCGGCCGACGGCGCCTGGGCAGGCGCCGGAGCCATTGCGGGCGCGGCGGGACGCTGCGGAGCGGCCTGGGGCTGGGACTGGTCCATCGAGGGCGAGGTGGCCTTGACGTCGTCGAACCCGGCTGCGATGACCGTCACCCGGGCTTCGTCGCCCAGGGCGTCGTCAATGACGGCGCCGAAGATGATGTTTGCCTCCGGGTGCGCCACCTCCTGGACCAGGCGCGCAGCTTCGTTGATCTCGAACAGGCCAAGGTCCGAACCACCCTGGATGGACAGCAGCACACCGTGGGCACCGTCGATGGAAGCCTCCAGCAGGGGCGAGGCGATGGCAAGCTCAGCGGCCTTGACGGCCCGGTCTTCGCCGCGGGCGGAGCCAATGCCCATCAGGGCTGAACCCGCGCCCTGCATCACAGACTTCACGTCAGCGAAGTCCAGGTTGATCAGGCCGGGGGTGGTGATGAGGTCGGTGATGCCCTGCACGCCGGAGAGCAGCACCTGGTCAGCGGAACGGAAGGCGTCCAGCACCGAGACGTTGCGGTCGCTGATGGACAGAAGGCGGTCGTTGGGGATCACGATCAGGGTGTCCACCTCGTCGCGCAGGGCGTCGATGCCGGCTTCCGCGGAACCGGCACGGCGGCGGCCTTCGAAGGTGAACGGGCGGGTCACGACGCCGATGGTCAGGGCACCAAGGGACCGGGCGATGCGGGCGACGACCGGAGCACCGCCGGTGCCCGTTCCGCCGCCTTCGCCGGCGGTGACGAACACCATGTCGGCACCGCGCAGGACTTCCTCGATCTCGTCTGCGTGGTCTTCGGCGGCCTGCTTGCCCACCTCGGGGTTCGCGCCGGCACCGAGACCGCGGGTCAGTTCCCGTCCGACGTCAAGCTTGACGTCGGCGTCGCTCATCAGCAGAGCCTGGGCGTCGGTGTTGATGGCGATGAATTCAACACCCCGCAGACCTACCTCGATCATGCGGTTGACTGCGTTCACGCCACCGCCGCCGATGCCGACGACTTTGATGACGGCCAAGTAATTCTGCGGAGCTGCCACGTTACGTGTCCCTTGTTCGTGTCTTATTGCTAAATCTGATGAAGAGCTTAGTGCCTGCAACCTTAACCCTCGAGTCGAAGGTTAGAGTTATGTCAAGTAACTCATGTCTGTGACGGTATTTCCTCTGGTTCACACATTCAATAACCGGCTCCGCGTGTCGGATTAATACCGGAAAGAAAGCGTGTCAGCGGGTTACCGGGTGCCGGGGAACGCTGACGTCGTACACCTTGACCGGGTTCTTCGGATCCGCCGGAACCTTCAGCAGGGCCGCCAGCACCTTGGCTTTGAGTTCCTTTTCACTGGCGTTGCCCCAGACGATGGTCTGGCCGTCCACAAGCTTGAGTTCCACTGCGTCCACAGACTGGGCCGAGGCGTTGGACAGCTTGGCCAGAACGTCCGGCGGCAGTGCCCCCAGCACTTCTGCGGTCGCCCGGAAAAGGTCCTTGCCGATGGCGCCCGCGCCACCGTCGATAACAGGCAGCGATACGGAGGCGGGGTCCGCGGTTGAGGCCAGCTGGATGCCGTCCACGTCAACCAGCTGGTACTGCTCCCCCTGCTTGACCAACGCCACGGGCACGCGTTCCCGGACGGCCACGGCGAGGCCCGACGGCGGACGTGCCTCAGCGGACACGGACTTGACCTGCACCAGCGGCTCGAGGAGGCGCCCCACCTCCTCGTCGGTGATCTGCGGCAGGGGCTTCCCGCGCAGGGGTTCCAATGCCGTCTCCACCTGGGCAGGCGTCAGCAGGTGCGTCCCGGAGACGGAGATGTTTTTCACGGCAAGTGCCGGGGAAAAGACCGCGGCCGCGAGGAGCCCGGCGACCACGGCCACCAGGATGGCGGCAGCCACCAGGATGTTCCGCTTCCGCCGCTTCCCCTTGGGTTCCGGAAACACCAGCACGTTGCCGGCACTCCCGGAAGCGTGCGCGGTGCGGGCAGGGTTTTCCTCAGCGGACGGGCCCTTTTTGGATCCGTCTTTTTTCAGTCCGGTGAAGGAGGCTTTGCCGGCGCCGGGAGCCTGCCGGGCTGCCGGCTCCGGAACGGGCCGCGACGCCGAAATAACGTCCTGGCTGCTGCCTGCGCCCGGGTCGGCCTGGCCCGGCCCGGCCGCACCAGGTTTTCCGGGGCGCCGGCCTGTGGACGTGTAGGTGGGGCGGCGGGAACTAGGCACGCAGGGCCTCTACGATCTGCGGTCCATATGCCGTCACGTCCCCGGCGCCTGCGGTGAGGATGATGTCGCCCTCCGCGGCGGCGCCGGCCAGCGCGGCAACGGCACCGGAGGCTGGGACCAGCCGCCCGCCGTCGTCCAGGTGGTCCGCGATGAGCTGGCTCGTGACACCGGGAATCGGGTCCTCGCGTGCGGGATAAATGTCCAGCACCCAGGCAGTATCGGCAAGATTGAGGGCTTCGGCGAACTCCTTGGCGAATTCCCGGGTCCGCGAGAAGAGGTGCGGCTGGAAGAGCACGTGTACCTTGTTCTCTCCTGCCACCGACCTGGCCGCGGCCAGGGCAGCACGGACTTCCGTGGGATGGTGGGCGTAGTCGTCGAAGACCCGGACGCCGCGCGCCTGCCCTTTCAGTTCGAAGCGCCGGGCGGCGCCGGCGAACCGGCCCAGTGCCCGCGCCGCAGCGGCGGGCTCCACCCCCAGCTCGAGCGCCACGGCAAAGGCCGCAGCCGCGTTCAGCGCGTTGTGCCGGCCCGGCACCTGCAGCTCAAGCTGGAACCGGCCGGACGGCGAGGACACCGCAACGTCTCCCGGGCCGCCGTCGTGCAGCACCAGGTCCGCGTCCCCGCCGGTGCCGTAAAGGACCACGCGCGTGTTGCCCCTGTCGCGGGTGCGCCCGGCAAGGGCCAAGGCCCCGGGATCGTCCGCACAGGCAATCAACACGCCGTCGGAGGGCAGCAGCGAGGTGAACCGGTCGAAGGATTCGTAGACGGCCTCGGCCGTGCCGTAGTAGTCCAGGTGGTCCGGCTCCACATTGGTGACCACGGCGATGTTCGGACGGTAGTTCAAAAACGACCCGTCGGATTCGTCGGCTTCGGCCACGAAGATGCCGGACGTTCCGTGGGCGGCGTTGACACCGAGGGCGGGCACGTTGGCGCCGATGGCAAAGGAAGGATCCAGGCCGGCCCCCTGCAGCAGCACGGCAACCATGGAGGTGGTGGTGGATTTGCCGTGCGTCCCGGCTACCGTTACCACCACGTCCTCCCCCATGGTCGCGGCCAGCGCCTGGGACCGGTGCAGCACCGGCAGGCCCGCTTCCCTGGCCGCCAGCACCTCCGGGTTGTCGGGGCGGATGGCGGAGCCGGCCACCACTGTCTGGGCATCGGCCAGGTTGGCAGCGTCGTATCCCACGGCGATGCGTGCCCCGGCCGCGGCGAGGTCTGCCATCACGGGGAGGTCCTTGGCATCCGAGCCGCTGACGGGCACGCCGCGGGCCACCATGATCCGGGCGACGGCGGACATCCCCACGCCGCCGATTCCCACGAAGTGGACCTTGCCCAAAGCGGCCAGGCCGGGAGTGCTGACAGGACTCATGCGGGTACCGCTTCCAGGACAAGGCCGGCCATCCGCTGGTCGGCGTTTCGGATTCCGAGCCGGTAGGAATTGGCTGCCATGCTGGCCAGGCGGGATTCGTCCTTGACAAGCGGGATGAGTTCCCGGCTTGCCCACTCGGGGGTGAAGTCGTGGTCCGCCACCAGCACGGCGCCGCCGGCCGCCACCAGTCCGGCGGCGTTGAGTGCCTGTTCGCCGTTGCCGATGGGCAACGGAACCAGGACGGCCGGAACGCCAACGGCCGCGATCTCGCAGACGGTCGCGGCGCCGGAACGGGCCAACAATACGTCGGCCGCCGCGTAGGCGAGTTCCATGCCGTCGATGTACTCGACCTGGCGGTAACCGTCTGCAGCGAGCGGCCGGCCGGCGTCGTCAAGGACCGACTTGCCGCGGCCGGTAATGTGCAGGGTCTGGATTCCGGCGTCGGCCAGTTGCCCAAGGGATGCGGCGATGGTCCGGTTGATGCTCTGGGCACCTGATGATCCACCGGTGACAATCAGGGTTGGCTTGTTCGGGTCCAGCCCCAGTACTTCCCGGGCCGACGCACGGGCTGCGGCCCGGTCAAGGTGCGAGATTTCGGTGCGCATGGGCATGCCGACGTGTTCGGCGCC
Organism: Arthrobacter sp. Ha26; assembly: GCF_059091705.1. Taxonomy (NCBI): domain Bacteria; kingdom Bacillati; phylum Actinomycetota; class Actinomycetes; order Micrococcales; family Micrococcaceae; genus Arthrobacter; species Arthrobacter sp. Ha26. The sequence goes on along the minus strand of NZ_JBNHGX010000003.1, from coordinate 67,678 downwards.
ACGCAGCGGAGTGGTGTCGAAGGCCACGGCAATGCGCTTAGTGAACAGCGCCCCCACCCGGTTGGCCAGCCCAGGCCGGATATTTGCCTCATGGATCACTATCGGGATGCGGCGCTTCCGCGCTGCGAGGTACATGGGTGTGCACACATAGCCGCCAACACCTACCAGGACGTCCGCGGCCGCGTTGTCCAGGATGGCACCGGCCTGCCGCACAGCGCCCGCGAGTCGCCCGGGAAGGCGAAGGAGATCGGCGGAAGGTTTGCGGGGAAAGGGCACCCGGTCGATCGTGGCAAGCTCCACTCCGGCGGCAGGAACCAGCCGCGTCTCCATGCCCGAAGGCGTTCCGACGGCAAGGATACCTGCACCCGGAGCGGCACGGCGGACGGCTGCCGCAATGGCAAGGAGCGGGCTGATATGGCCGGCGGTTCCGCCGCCCGCCAGGACGATTGAAGGATTTTTCGAGGTCATCTCGGGTCAGGCACGCTTTCTTGCAGTCTTTGGTGCGGCCTTTTGTGCGGCGCCGGTGGCCCGCGCAGGTTTGGCCTTGAACTTCAGCATCCGTTTGGGGCGGATGGCCGGGGCCATCTGCTCCCTTGCCAGGGAGAGCACCACCCCGATGGCGCAAAGCGACATCAGCAGGGCCGATCCGCCGTAGGAAATGAAGGGCAGCGGCACGCCGATGACGGGCATCAGGCCGGTCACCACCGACATGTTCACCGTGGCCTGGCCCAGCAGCCACACCATAATGGTGCCGGCCAGCACCCGGTGGAACATGTCCTCCTGCGCCACCACCACGCGGTAGATGGCGGCTCCCAGGATGGCGAACAGGATCAGGACGACGACGGTGCCCACCAGGCCGAGTTCCTCGCCGATGATGGCGAAGATGAAGTCGTTGTGGGCTTCGGGGATCCAGCTGTACTTCTGCCGGCTTTGCCCCAGCCCTACGCCGAACCAGCCACCGGACGCGAGTCCGTAAAGGCCGTTTGTGGCCTGGTAGTTGGCATCGATGCCGTCGGCGCAGGACTGGCCGGTCCACCAGGAGGTGATGCGGCACATACGGTTTGAACTCGTGACCGCCATAATGGCCGTGCCGGCCGCGGCCACCAGGCCGGCGATGCCGAAGAGATAGAGCGGTGCACCGGCGAAGAAGAGAGCGGCGGCCGTGATCATCATGATGATCATGGCCGTTCCGAGGTCGTTTCCGATCAGGACCAGGCCAACAATGATGATGGCCATTGGTACGGCCGGAATCGCCACATGCTGCCACTGGCTCAGCAGCCGCCCCTTCCGGGCCAGAACGGTGGCCATCCAGAGCGCAAGGGCCAGCTTGGACGCTTCGGACGGCTGGAAGGTGATGCCGCCCAGGTCGATCCAGTTCTTGTTCCCGTTGACCTCCGCGCCCACAATCTGCACCAGGCCCAGGAGAACCACCGCGGCGATGACCGCCAGCCACGCCAGCCGCTTCAGCCAGACCACGTTGACGCGGGACAGCACAAACATGGTGAAAATGCCGATCGCGGCAAACACGCCCTGCTTCAAGGCATCGCCGTAGGGCGACTTCCCTGCGGCAATGGATTCCACGCTGGAGGCGGAGAGGACCATCATGATGCCGATCGCCGTCAGTGCGAGGGTTGATCCCAGGATGAGGTAATAGGTGGAGCCGTTCTTGGAGGTCCCTGTTCCTTCAAGGGCTGACCAGAATTTCCGGTAGGCGGCCTTGAGGCGGAGGATGGCCGAAGCCGGGCGCTGCGCCGGTGCTGCCGAAGAGCCGGCGCGCGGCGGACCCGCCTGCTGTTGGCGTTGCTGCGGCCGGGTGGGCGTGCTGACCATTGTTACTCCTCGCCGGTCTGGGCCTGCCCTTCCACCAGCTCGCGGACAGCTTCGATGAAAGTGTCACCACGGTGAGCATAGGAAGAGAACTGATCCATGGAAGCAGCTGCCGGAGCCATCAGCACAGTATCGCCGGATTCAGCGAGCTGTGCTGCTGACGCAACGGCACCGGCCATCACCGTTTCACCGGCCACGGAAGTAGCGGCGTGGACGGTACCAGCCGCTGCGGCAGTCTGCACCTCTTCAGTTTCACCCGTGCCCGGGATGATCACCGGGACATCCGGCGCGTGTCGCTGGAGGGCCTCGCTCAGGGCGGACGTGTCACTGCCAATGAGGACCACGGCTTTGAGGCGTTGGACATGCTCACGGATCAGGTCGTCATAGGTGACACCCTTGGAGAGGCCGCCGGCAATCCAGATGACATTGCTGAAGGTTGCCAGCGAGGCGGAGGCAGCATGCGGGTTGGTGGCCTTGGAGTCATTGACCCACAGCACGCCGTTGTGGCGGGCCACCGGTTGGATGCGGTGGTCGCCCGGGATGTAGTCCTGGATTCCCTTCCGCACCGCTTTTGCATCCACTCCGTAAGCGCGCACCAGTCCTGCGGCCGCCAGGGCGTTGGCCACCATGTGGCGGGGTGCAAAGGCACCCAGGTCGCTCATGGAAGCGAGCTCCGCGGCGCTGTCCTTGCGTTCGGCAATAAAGGCCCGGTCCACGAGGAGTCCTTCCACCACGCCGAGCATGCTGACAGCGGGGGTGACAGTGGTGAAGCCGACTGCGCGGCAGCCTTCCACGACGTCGGCGTTTTCCACCATCCGCTCGGTTTCGATCTGCTCTGCGTTGTAGATGCAGGCCTTTTGGGTTTGCTCGTAGACCTTGGCCTTGTCCGCAAGGTAGGACTCGTAGGACCCGTGCCAGTCAACGTGGTCCTCGGCCACATTCAGGCAAACACTGGCTACTGGTGACAGGGATTGCGCCCAGTGGAGCTGGAAGCTGGAGAGCTCAACGGCCAGGACGTCGTACTCCACGGGGTCGCGGAGGGCATCAAGGATGGGCGTCCCCACGTTGCCCACGGCAATGGCCTTCAGGCCGGCCGCCCGGAGCATGGACTCGGTGAGGCCTACCGTGGTGGTCTTGCCGTTGGTTCCTGTAATGGCGAGCCAGTCGGCCGTCTTCCGGCCCTCACGGACCCTGACCCGCCAGGCCAGTTCCACGTCGCCCCACACGGGGATGTGCGCCCGTGCGGCGGCGGCGAGGAGTGCCTGGTCGGGACGCCAGCCTGGTGAGGTGACGATCAGTTCGGGCAGTTCGCCTTCGACCCGGGGGATGCGGGTGACCGCGTCCTCCCCCAGCAGGACGTCAGCCGCTCCGACGATCTTCAGCGTTTCGGCGTGCGCTTTGGCTGTGTCGCTGGTGGCTGCGTCAACCACCACCACCCGGGCGCCGAGCTCGATCAGGGTATCGGCGGCCGCAAAGCCGGAAACGCCGATGCCGGTCACCACAACCCGGAGGCCGGACCAGTCGGAGTCCCAGGTGACAAGGTCCTTGAGGCGGGAAGAAACGGTCACAGCAGCACAACCCATTCGGCGTAGAAAATGCCCAGGCCCACGGCGACGAAGAGCCCGCCCAGGATCCAGAAACGGACCACTACCGTCACTTCGGCCCACCCCTTCAGTTCGAAGTGGTGCTGCAGCGGCGCCATCTTGAAGACGCGTTTGCCGCCGGTGACCTTGAAGTAGCCCACCTGGATGATGACGGACAGGGTGATCAGCACGAAGAGGCCGCCGATGATGCCCAGCAGCAGTTCCGTCCGGGACAGGATGGCGAAGCCGGCGATCGCGCCGCCGATGGCCAGCGAACCGGTGTCACCCATAAAGATCTTGGCCGGCGACGTGTTCCACCACAGGAAACCCACCAGCGCGGCGCTCATGATGGCGGCCAGCAGTGCAAGGTCCAGCGGGTCCCGGACAGAGTAGCAACCGCTGCCGGCCTGCCGGGGCGATCCGCAGGCCTGGTTGCTCTGCCAGATCCCCATCAGCGTGTAGGCGCCGAAGACCATGATCGAGGCACCTGCGGCGAGCCCGTCGAGTCCGTCAGTCAGGTTGACCCCGTTGGTGGCGGCCGTGACGATCAGGTTGGACCACACCACGAAGAGAATGGTTCCAAGGACCGTCCCGCCGAAGGCCAGGTCGAGCCAGGGCAGGTCTCGGACCAGGGATATTTTGGTGGAAGCCGGCGTGGCGCCGGCCCCGTTGGGAAAGTTCAGGGCTAGTACCGCGAAGATGATTCCTACTGCTCCCTGCAGGATCAGTTTTGCCTTGGCGTCCAGGCCGAGGCTGCGCTGGCGGGAGATCTTGATGAAGTCATCCAGGAAGCCCACCAGCCCCATCCCGACCATAAGGAACAGCAGGATCAGGGCGGACGCTGAGGGCCCGGCAGAGCCCGGATTTACCATCAGCATGATGAGGTGGGTGAGTCCGTAGCTCAGCAGCACGGCGGCCACCACCACGGTTCCGCCCATGGTGGGTGTGCCGCGCTTGGTGTGGTGCGAGGTGGGGCCGTCATCCCGGATGAACTGGCCGTAACCGCGGCGGACCAGCAGCCGGATGAAGAGCGGTGTTCCCACCAGGGCGAATAACAGGGCCAGGCCGGCGCCGATCAAAAGTGCAATCACAGCAGAGTGCTCCTTTCATCGGCGGGGTGGGGGGCTTGCGGGGGTAATGCTATCCGATCGCCCAAGTGGCGGAGTCCCACGCTGTTCGAGGACTTGAACAGCACCAGGTCCCCGGGTTCGAGCTCGGAGTTCAACACGTCGTAGGCCTCGTCCACGGATTCAGCGAAGAGGCATTCATCGCCCCAGGAGCCTTCCTGGACAGCGGAAACATAGAGGGCGCGGGCTTCCCGGCCCACCACCAGCAGGCGGGAGATGTTGAGCCGGACCACTTGGGTGCCGACGGCGGTGTGTTCCCTAATGGAGTCTTCGCCGAGTTCCAGCATGGCGCCCAGCACTGCCCAGGTGCGGCGGCCACGGCCGAGGTCCGCCAGGGTACGGAGGGCGGCGCGCATGGATTCCGGGTTGGCGTTGTAGGCGTCATTGATGACGGTGACGCCGTCGGCCCGTTCAGTGCGTTCCATCCGCCACCGGCTCGCTGCAGTCTGGCTGCTGAGGGAAGCTGCGATGGCATGCCCGGGGACCCCGGCAGCCCAGGCTGCGGCGGCGGAGGCCAGCAGGTTGCCCGTGTGGTGGACGCCGATGAGCCGGCTGCTGACATGCAGCGCGGTGCCGCCGTCCGGAAGCTGGAGATCGAACTCCGGGTTGCCGTCCGCGTTGGTGTCGGCGTTGATTGCCTGCACAGCGGCATCGGCACGGCCATCCGCGGAGAAGCCCACTACCTTCGCGGTGGTGCGTGCGCGCATCGCGGCCACGCGGTCGTCGTCGAGATTAATGATGGCGGTGCCGGTGGCAGCAAGCGCTTCAACAAGCTCGCCCTTGGCCAGGGCGATGTTCTCCACTCCCCCGAATTCGCCTGCATGGGCGGTTCCGACGGCCAGCACCACGCCGATGTCGGGTTTGACCATGTCCGCCAGGTAGCGGATGTGCCCGATGCCCGTGGCACCCATCTCGATCACGAGGTAGCGCGTGTCGGTTCCCGCACGGAAGACGGTGAGCGGAACGCCGATTTCGCCGTTGTAGGAACCCTGCGGCGCCACGGTGCTTCCCTGCGTGGCCAGGATTCCGGCGAGGAGGTCTTTCGTGGTGGTTTTGCCGGCGGAGCCGGTGATTCCCACTACCGTCAGTGCGCTCCCCTGTTCGGAACGGGCCTTGCGGATCCGGCGGACGGCCTCGGCGGCCAGGGCACCCATGGCCAGCACGGCGTCCGTGACCAGCACCGAGGGGTAGCTTGTTCCGTCCGGGCGGGCGACGGGACGCTCCACCAGGGCCAGGCTGGCGCCGGCAGTGAACGCGGCAGTGACGAAGTCGTGGCCGTCCGCGTGTTCGCCGGGCTTTGCGACGTAGAGCGACCCGGCTGTGGCCTCGCGTGAATCCGTAACCACCGATAGGGGCGTGATTCCGGGATCGGCGTCCAGGCGCCCATTAGTGATTTCGGCGATCTCCGCCGCAGTAAAAGCAATCATCTCGGTCTAGGACTCTATCCGGTCGTCTTGGAGAACGTTGAATCCCCTGGCTGTCAAGGCGGTGCGAAGCTCTACCCTGTCGTCGAGGGCAAGGTTGACGCCTTTAACTTCCTGCCACACTTCGTGGCCCCGGCCGGCCACCAGGATGGTGTCCTGCGGGCGGGCGAGTTCGACGGCGCGGCGGATGGCGTCGGCACGGGGGAAAACCTCAAGGACCTCGCAGGGCAGGGAGTCGTTTTCAGTCGCGTCCCGGGCGCCGGCCAGGACATCGGCGCGGATCGCGGCCGGATCTTCATCGTGCGGGTCGTCGTCGGTGATGATGACGGTGTGGGCCAGGCGGGCGGCGATGGCGCCCATGGCCGGACGTTTTCCCTGGTCGCGCTGGCCAGTGGCCCCGAAGACCACGATGAGGCGGGAGTCCGGTGACGGCGACTGGACGGCTTCCAATGCCCTCGCGAGTGCGTCGGTGTTGTGGGCAAAGTCGACAATGGCGGCCGGTTCTGTTGACACGAGTTGCATGCGCCCGGGGACCGCCACCGTGAAGGGATCGGACTCATCCAGTGCCCTTTGCAACGTGGCGGGATCCACTCCACCCGTCAGGACCATGACTGCCGCAAGGGCTGCGTTGGCGACGTTGAAGCTGCCTGGCAGCCCGGTGTGGATGCGGAGCTGTGCGCCATCGGGCCCGGCCAGGGTGAACTCAGTGCCAAGCCCGCGCGGAGCTGTCTCTGTGACTGTCCAGTCAGCGGCCGTTCCCGTGGAGGCGCTGAAGGTGGTGACCGGCACGGCGGCGGAGGCGGCAAGCCGCCGGCCCCACTCGTCGTCGACCGCCACCACTGCGGCACGAGCGCGTCCGGGCGTAAACAGTTCCGCCTTGGCGGCGAAGTAGTCCTCCATGGTGAGGTGCAGGTCCAGGTGGTCCTGGGTGAGGTTGGTGAAGCCGGCAACATCAAACAGCACGCCATCAACGCGCTGGAAGGAGATGGCGTGCGAGGACACCTCCATCGCAGCGGCCGCCAGTCCCCTCTCACGCATGAGTGCAAGCAGCGCGTGGACATCGGTGGACTCCGGTGTTGTGAGCAGGCTGGGAATCGGGTCGCCGCCGGCATGGATTTCGATGGTGCCGATCAGCCCGGTGCTCCGGCCAAGTGCGCGCAGCAGCGAGTTGATGAAATACGTGGTGGTGGTCTTCCCGTTGGTGCCCGTGACACCGAACAACTGCGGCTGGCCGGTGCCGGGCTGGCTGCGGTAGATCAGCGCAGAGAGTGGTCCCACAACGTTTCGCGGTGACTCCACGATGAGCACGGGCACCGGCGTCTCGGTGGACAGGGCCAGCAGCCGGGCACCGGCGTCGTCCGTGAGGACGGCAACTGCTCCAGCCTCGATGGCCTGCGGCACGAAGTCTGCACCATGCCTGGTGGCACCGGGCAGGGCGACGTACAGGTCCCCCGGCTCAACAGCGCGTGAGTTCAAAGAAATTCCGGTGACTTCCAGCTCTGCCGCCGGGCCGGGGACTGCCACGTCAATGGCTTCGCCGACGCTTGCCAGCCGCACGGGTTCGACAACTGAGGGGCGGAAGGGGCTCTGGCCGGCCGCTCCCTCCGGGACAGCGCGGTTGACCGGCGAGTTGATCTCTGACAAGGAATCTCCGTTGGTGCTAGTGGATCGTGCCCGGCGGGGGTGGGCCGGTAGTGGTGCTCTACGCGGGACTGCTACTTGGCGAACTGGGGCAGCCGGGCCGGTTCGCCAGTGGACGGCTGGACGTTGTACGTCCGCAGCGCCTGGCTCATGACCGACCGGAAGACCGGCCCGTTGGTAATCCCGTAGATGCTGCCCTTGGGCCGCTGGAGTACCACCTCCACAATAAACCGCGGATCATCCATCGGTGCCATCCCCACCATGGAGGCGGTGTATCCGCAGAACCCGGACTTGCCGTCGTCGCAGGGTGATTCCGAAGTGCCGGTCTTGGCTCCCACCCGGTAGCCGTCGATGCCTGCGTCCTTGATCTGGCCCTCGGTCACGGCGCTTTCCAGGATGTCCTGGACCTGCTGGGCGGTGTTCTCCGAGACCACTTGGGTGGAGGGGGCTGCCGGAACCTTTTCCTCTGTCCCGTCCGGGGAAATGTAGGAGTCGATGAGGCGGGGCTGGAGCATCACGCCATTGTTGGCGATGGATTGGAACGCCCTGACGGTCTGCAGGGTGGACTGCGAAACGCCCTGCCCGAACAGTACGGTGTATTCCTGGCGGCCGTCCCACTGCTGCCATGGCGTGAGGATGCCGGAGGCTGTAGCGGGGAGGCCGATGTCCGGAGCTTCCCCAATGCCGAACCTCTTCAGCCAGTCGTAACGCTGCTCCTTGCTCAACGCCTGGCCTGCCATGACCGTACCGGTGTTCATCGAGTAGCCCAGGATGCCCGCGAGGGTGCGCTTTTCCGTACCGTGCGAGAACGAGTCACTGAAGGTCTGGCCGTCCACCGTGTACGAGGGCGGCAAGGTGTATTCGCTGAGCGGGTTGGCTTTGCCTTCTTCGATCAGCGCCGCCGCCGTCAACATCTTTTCAACGGACCCCGGCTCATAGGCTGCGGTAACGGCACGGACACCGCGGTCCTTGGCGGCCACCCGGCCGGGGTCGTTCGGATCGGGAGCGTTGGTATCTGCCAGGGCCACCAGGTTGCCGGTCTTCACGTCCATCACGATGATGACGCCCCACTCGGCGCTGAGCTTGTCCGCCTGGCTCTGGATGGCCTGCTGGGCGAAGTACTGCAGGTCGGAGTTGATGGTGAGCCTGACGTCCTTGCCGTCCTCCGGCGCTGTCAGCTCATCCATGCCCACCGGGATACGCAGGCCGTCGGCGCCGATTTCGAACAGGCGTTTGCCGTCGGTACCCTTCAGCAGCCCGTCCTGCGTCTGTTCAATGCCCGCCAGGCCGGTGGTGCCGTCCTGCAGGAAGCCGATGATACCGCCGGCCACCGACCCGTTGGGGTAGACCCGCTTGCTGACGCCTTCGGTGACAATTCCTGGAATCTGGAGCTTGGAGATGCGGTCCTCGACGTCCGGCTTTACATCCTTGGCCACGATGTAATAGGGCTGTTGACCGGTGACGGCGTCGCGGATGGCGTCCGTAGCCATCCCCAGGACCGCTGCGAGCTCCTTGAGCCCCTGGTCCCGGCTGACGTCCACGAGCTTGTCCTTGCCGTCCACAGTTTCCAGGCGCTTGAACGTCTCGGTTTTGGTGTTGACCCTCTGGTCCACCACCACGTTGTAGCGGATCACGCTGTTGGCCAGGACAGTGCCCCTTGAATCCAGGATGCTGCCCCGTTCGGCCGGAAGCACCGTTTGCTTCATCCTGCTGTTGAGGGCAGCTTCGGCCATACCGCCGACGTCGAGCCCCTGGACCAGGAAGAGTTTGCCGCCCACCACCAACAGGAGCGTGAGCATTATCCCCAGGCCAAGCCGGAGGCGTTTGGTGGCGTTTGGCACCTTGCTGCTTTTTGCCTTGCCGGTCCTCTGGGCCACCGTGATATTCCTTGCTGCTCGACCTTGTTGCCTGTCAGACCTGCCGTGTTACTGCCCGGGGACCTTCTGCTCGGGCGCCGGCACCGAGCCGCCGTGAAGTTCCACGGGCGGCACAGCCGCGGCTGCCGGAGTCTGCACCTGCGGCCCATCCTGCGTGGCGGCGGGGGCATTGCCTGTGGTTGCACCGGCGGATTCAGGGGCCTGAGCAGGCGCCTGAATCTCCTGTGCGGGCTTCGGGGCCTGCCGGCTTTCGCCCTTGCTTGCCGGCGGGACCACGGTCAGCTGGCCTGCGACTGCCGGGGCGGGAATGACGGCACCAGCGGCAGCATCCTTGGCGGCCGGTGTTGCCTTGCCGGTTACCGAAAGGGTGGACAGATCGATCTGGCCCTTCACGGTGGAAGGAACCATCCCCAGTTTCGTTGCCTGTGCTGCGAGGTTCTGCGGTGCTTCGAAATTCTGGACCTGCTGGGTGAGGTCCTGGTTCTGCTTTGTCAGGGTGCTCTGGGCGGCGCGCAGTTCCACAAGCTGGTACTGGGCAGTGGAAACCGAGATGTTGAGCACCAGGACGGCGATCAGCGCCAGTGCCAGCATGCCAAAGCACAGCACCACAAAAGGTGCGCGCCGCTTGCGCGGAACCGTCCGGACTACCGAGAGTGGTGTCCGGCTCCTGCGGGGCGAGTCAGGCGCGCCGGCAGGGAGCTTCTTCGCCGCCGAACCGGAGACGACGGGAAAGTTCTTCACGGCGGCGGTGCTCATTCAGCTCTCCTGGCTCGGATTCGTTCCACTGCACGCAGCCTTGCTGAGGCAGCGCGCGGGTTTTCAGCAATTTCGACGGCGGTGGGCACCTCAGTGCCTTTCGTCAGGGTCTTTAGTTCGGGCTTATGTTCTTCCAGCTCTACCGGGAAGCCGAGCGGGGCGGAGGACTTCGAGCGGGCCTGGAAGACACCCTTGACGATCTTGTCCTCCAGCGAGTGGTAGGACATGACCACAATGCGGCCCCCCAATGCTGTGGCCTCCACCGCAGCGGGCACGGCCCGCTCCAGCACCTCGAGCTCCTCATTGACTTCGATCCGCAACGCCTGGAAGGTCCTCTTGGCCGGGTGTCCGCCGGATTTGGCGGCGCCGGCCGGAACAACGGAGCGGATCTGCTCCACGAGTTCTCCGGTGGTGGTGAATGGCTTCGCGGCCCGCGCGGTTACGATCCTGTTGGCGATCCGGCCGGCGAACTTCTCCTCGCCCCATTTCCGGATGATCCGGACCAGTTCCTCTTCGCTGTAGTTGTTTACAACGTCGGCAGCTGTCTGGCCGCGGCTGGTGTCCATCCGCATGTCCAGTGGAGCGTCGAATGAGTAGGCGAAGCCGCGCTCACGCTCATCAAGCTGGAGCGAGGAAACGCCGAGGTCCATCAGGATCCCGTGGACCTCGGGGACACCGAGGTCAGCCAGGACATCTTCGATTTCGTCATACACGCCATGGACGAGGTCAGTACGGGCTTGAAAGGGGGCCAGCCGTTCGCCGGCGAGGGCGAGGGCTTCTTCATCACGGTCAATGCCGATCAGGTGCAGGTCCGGGAAGCGCTGCAGCATGGCCTCCGAGTGGCCACCCATGCCCAGCGTGGCATCAATTGCCACGGGGGTTTCGCCCCGGTTCCTGGCTGCGTCGAATCCCGGTGCCAACAAATTGATGCACCGGTCCCGCAGGACCGGTACATGGCGTTCGGACGTGGGCTTGGGGTGGTCGTTCATGCCTCGTCCTTTCTCGCCGTCGCTGTCACCTGGTTGCTTCTTGGATCGGATCCCCATCCGCGCCTATCGTCCTGCCCGCCTGGCTCCGGGGAAGGTGAGCCAGGTTGGCCGGCTGATGGGCCGGCTGGAGATCCCAACCAAGAAACTGTCCGCTGCCCTTCCGGTCACAAAATGCCCGGAATTGGGTCATCGGTTTCAGAGAAGGCAGTTTCCTTCTCTGCGAGGTATTCATTCCAGGCCTGGGCGTCCCAGATCTCGGCGCGGGTTCCGGCGCCGATGACGGCCAGTTCCCTCCCGAGTCCTGCGTACTCCCGGAGCGCCGGCGGAATAGTCACGCGCCCCTGCTTGTCAGGTACCTCGTCCGAGGCTCCAGAGAGAAAGACGCGGATATAGTCCCGCGCCTGTTTTGAGGAGATTGGCGCCTCCCGCATTTGCTCGTGGACCCGGGCAAATTCCTTCTCGCTGAAGACGTAGATGCAACGCTCCTGGCCCCTGGTAAGGACCAGTCCGCTGGCAAGTTCCTCCCGGAACTTCGCTGGGAGAATGATCCGCCCCTTTTCATCCAGACGTGGCGAATGCGTGCCCAGAAACACTGGCCCACCGCCTGTCCGATGTCAGGAACTGCACATCCCCTATGTTGCAACCACCCTCTTATGTCCTCCACATTACTCCACTTTCCCCCACAGTCAACGCGGATCCCGCTCTGCGGCCCTCAATATTTGGGAAAGGAGGCCCGAAATGGCGCGGAAATGTGCCGGTGGTGGGAAGTGGAGGACTTTCCCTGCATCAGCTCCTGGAATGAGCCAAGGGCACCCTTGTATTCGGGACTGATTTTCCGCAGGCACCAGGTTTGGCCATTAAACGAGGCCTTAAACGCAAAAAGACCCGCCGAAGCGGGTCGATTTGGTGCTGTCCCCCACGCGGGGGAGCAAAGTGGAGAACGAGGTGGTGGCTCCGGCTTCGCCGGGTGAGCGGCCTAGGGTTCGCCCCTTCGCCTCTCGTCCCAACGTTCCTCAAGGCTGCTCATAAACGAACTGCGCTGCTTACCGCCCTTGCCTGTTCCTGACTTCGCGCCCTTGGCGCCCGAACTGCTGCGCATGGTGGCGAAGTACACGCCTCCGCCCATGACAACAAAGCCGAGGACACCGACGAAGATGTTCTGGAGGGTGACGCCGACGAGTAACAGGAAGACGCCGGCCAGGGCGCAGAGCACGCCGATCACGACGTGTCTCGTCGACCACGAACGCCCGGGGTCCGACCCCATGGAATTCGCGAACTTTGGATCATCCTCGTGAAGCTGCTTCTCCAGCTGCTCAAGCAGCTTCTGTTCGTGCTCCGACAGCGGCATCACGACCTCCTTTTGTAGGCCAACGTCCGGGCTGGTCCCAGCCACTACTTCTGTTCCAAATAACGTCTGGTATGCCCTGGTGGTTCCCGTACCCGCCGGCTGTGGCGGTAAACGTAAACCAAGGCACGCAGACCCGGAGCGGGAGCATGTCCAAGAGAGCCCGGCGGTAAGTCCAGTCACTCAAAAACTTTGTATTTATAAGGATAGTTTGTTGAGGGCCGTTCTGAAAGACGGCAATGACTTTCGCGGGCCCTCCGGAGGGCCCAATTTGGGGCATCCAGCGGCCCTTTGGCCAGCCCCCTAGTCACTGCCGCTGCCCGGCTCGAGAAGCCGGGCAGGAAGCACGGATTTAGTGCCGAATTTGCGCGCCACCTGGTCCAGGGCCTGCTCGGCCGCCCGCCAGTTGTCGTCACGCCGGTCGATGCTGAGCTGAAGGGACGTGGTGGCGGCGTCTTCGAGCTGTTCGGCGCGCACGCCCACCAGCCGGACCGTCATTGGCCGGTCCACTGACTCCAGGAGCTGCAGCGCAACCCCATAGATGAGCTGGGCACTGTCCACGGGCGTCTGGACCGTCCGGCTGCGGGTAATCGTGGAGAAATCAGCAAAGCGCAGCTTCAAGGCGATGGTACGGGCCACCATTCCTGCACTCCGCAGGCGCCCGGCCGTCCGGTGCGAGAGGCGGAGCAGTTCCCGGTGGAGGAGGTCGTCGTCGGCTGTATCAACGGCAAACGTTTCCTCGGCACCGATGCTCTTTTCAAGCCGGACCGGCGTTACGGGACGCGGATCCTGCCCCCAGGCGAGCTGGTGCACGTGGACACCTGTGGCTCCCAGCATCTTCCGGAGCGAGGAAACGGGCGTGGCGGCCACATCCGCGACGGTCCTGATGCCCATCCTTGCCAGGACCTCCGCCGTCTTGGCGCCGATGCCCCAGAGTGCTCCAACCGGCAGGCTGTGAAGGTAGGGCACCGTCTCGTCGGGCCCGATGAGCAGCAGCCCGTCCGGCTTGCAGCGGGTGGAGGCGATTTTAGCCACAAACTTCGTCTCGGCGATCCCCACCGACGCGGTAATGCCCAGCTCCGCCGCAACCCTGCTGCGGATGAGTTCACCAATGCCCCGGGGCGGACCCAGCCGGCGAATGGCACCGGTCACATCCAGGAATGCCTCGTCCACGCTGAGCGGCTCCACGAGTTCAGTCACGGATTCGAAGATCGCCATCAGCTGTGCGGAGACTTCGTAGTAGACCTTGTGGCGCGGCTCGATGATGACCGACTGGGGGCACATCCGGCGTGCCACAGCCATGGGCATGGCTGATTTCACGCCAAATGCCCTCGCCTCATAGGAGGCCGACAAGACCACTGAGCGTTCCGCTGGAAAGCCGACGATGACGGGCTTACCCTGAAGTTCGGGCCGGGTGCGCAGTTCCACGGAGACGAAAAAGGCGTCCATATCCACATGCATGATGCACTTGCGCCTGCGGGCCTGGAAGCCCGCTGCGGCCGGCTCATTCGTCCCAACAGGTCCCACGGCTGCAATCCTATCGCTTTGTACTGTCTAAACTGGAGGCTGAATCCGGCATCAACACCAGGAGGAAAGTCCCTGTGACGGTCATTGGAAACCTCAAGCCAGCAGCCCTGGCCGCTTTCGCTGCCGCGGCAGTATTGGCCCTCGCTGGCTGCAGCCCAACACCGTCAGGAACTCCTGGTCCTACCGCTTCCGCTTCCGCCCCGGAAACGGCGCAATCACCCGTCACAGCCTCCCCCAGCCCCTCCGCTTCGCCCAACACGTCGGCCACGGTAGGGGCCGTCGTCGAAGGTTTCCCGAACCAGCTCCTGCCCCTCATGCCAGGCGCAAGCGTGGTATCGAGCAGCTTCGACAAGGCCTCAACGCCTGCCACCGCCGCCCTGGTAGCCACCGTTACCTCCCCCACTGCCTCAGTCCTTGATTTCTACACCAAGGAGCTGGAAGCACGGGGATTCAAAGCGGTTCCAGGTGAGGCCGTGGGGGCTGTGGCTTCCAAGGATTTTGTCCGGGGAGACAACGAGACGGTCAACCTGTCCGCGGTGGAAGCAGCGGGCGTTGTCACTTTCACCATCGGCGCCAACGTGGCAGCTGAGTCAGCCAAGTGACGGACGCGGAGCAGCTAAGGAACGAACAGGCTGCCTTTGTGGCGGCCGTAGCCGGTGAACTGACAGAATTCCTTACCTCCCGGCAAGCCATCATGTCCGCCATCTCCCCGGACATCGAACCCATCATGGGTTCCATCTCCAACCTGGTCACGGGAGGCAAGCGCCTGAGGGCACTGATGTGCTATTGGGGCTGGCGCGGCGCCGGGGGCGGGTCCGGCGCACAGCAGGTGGTGACCGCGGGAGCCGCCCTGGAACTGTTCCAGGCGGCGGCGCTGATCCACGACGACATCATCGACCGCTCCGACACCCGGAGGGGCGGCCCCAGCGTCCACCGCCGCTTCAGTGAGCTGCACGGTATACACGGCTGGGCGCTGGACAGTGAGCGCTTCGGGCAGGCGGCGGCAATCCTCGCGGGAGACCTCTGCCTGTCGTTCAGTGAGGAGGCGTTCACGGACATCGGCGAACGTGCCGCAGCGGGCAGCCGCGCACGGCTGATCTTCAACCTCATGCGCGCCGAGGTCATGGCAGGGCAATACCTGGACATACTGGAAGAGGTTGCAGGGCCGGTCCGGGACCGTGCCGGCGCGGTCAGCAGGGCCCAGTCCATCATCAGATTCAAGTCCGCCAAGTACTCCACCGAGCACCCGCTGGCGTTGGGCGGCGCCCTCGCCGGAGCCTCAAACGAACTGCTCCGCGGCTATTCGGCGTTTGCCCTGCCCCTGGGCGAAGCCTTCCAGCTCCGCGACGACGTGCTGGGCGTCTTCGGTGACCCGCTCACAACCGGCAAACCTGCCGGCGACGACCTGAGGGAGGGCAAGCGCACTGTATTGGTGGCGCTGGCCCTGGACCAGGCATCGGCGACCGAATCCACTTTCATCGACGCCCGCCTTGGCAGCCCGGACCTCACGGATGAGGACATTCATGAGATCCGCCGGATTATCCAGGATTCAGGCGCACTGCAGGCCACCGAGGTCCTGATCAGCGAATTCGGCGAGGCGGCATTCGACGCCCTGGAGACCCTTCCCCTGGATGACCTGCCTAAAACCGCGCTGCGGAGGCTGGCCGAGGCGACCGTCAGCCGGGCCTCCTGATTCCGGGCCTCTTGATTCCGGGTCCGGACTCCCGGTCCGGACCCGGCAGTTACCAGGCCAGGGTTTGCGCCCTGCGCCTGATTTCGGTTTTGCGGCCTTCCCGCAAAGCGTCGATGGGACGTCCCCGCAGTGATTCGTCCGGTGTGAAAAGCCAAACGATGAGGTCTTCGTCGGAATAGCCTGCGTCCGCGAGGACAACAATGGTGCCTTTGAGGCTGTCCACTACCTGGCCGTCCTGAATGAATGCAGCCGGGACCGAACGGATCTTTCGCTCCCCCACGCGCAAAGCCGCAAGCGCCCGGTCTTCAAGGAGGCTGTGGACTCTGGTGATGGAAACGTCCAATAAACGGGCGACGTCGGGCAGGGGCAACCATTCGCCCACGAGGGTTTCAACACTATTCACGCATCAAGGTTGCCACGGCGCCTGCCGTGGCGCCTAGTCGGCAAAAAGGCCGGTCGCTTCTGACCTGCGGACACTCCGGAAAAACAGCTATCCCGGAAATGCAGCGATTCTTGTGCTAATTGCAAATTCGTGAGAGATTCACATACATCACATTCGTAACAGGAATAACAGCAGTAACAGTAGTATCGGAATGAGCGGCACCCCCGTCCGCGCCCGCAGTTGAGAAGAGGATTCCTTCCCATGACGATGTCCCGCTCGCCAAAGCAGCCCCCGAAGCCGAGCCTGCCCATGATCGCCGCCACCACGGCGGCGCTGCCAGCGGTTGTATTGTCGTCCCTAGCCCTCGCACAGCCTGCCGAGGCCCAGCAGCCGGCTCGTGCCGTCCCGGCCACCCTGGCAGCGGCGATGAAGGCCCAGGCAGCGCAGGCGACGGCAGCCGTCATACCGGCGTCGTCGGTTTCCACCACTATCCCTTCCGCCTTCAAACCTGCACAGCCGGCCCCTCCGGCCGAGTACACCGTTGCCAGGGGTGACACCATCAGTGCCATCGCGGGCAGGTTCGGGCTGAACACGGGCGAGATCCTGAAGCTGAACAACCTCCAGGCCAACACGCTCATTTACCCCGGACAGAAGATCAAGCTCTCGGGTTCCGCGGCGGCTCCCGCTGCCGAGCCGGCTCCTGCCGCCCCGTCGAGTGCCGGCGCGGGCGCAACGTACACCGTGAAGCCCGGCGACACCCTGGGGGCTATCGCGGCAAAGCATAATGTGAGCCTCTCGGACGTGTTCGCCTGGAACAACCTGTCCATGCGTTCCATCATCTACCCCGGACAGAAAGTCAAAGTTGGCGCAGGCGACGCTGCTCCTGCTGCTCCGGCTCCGGCTGCGCCGGCCCAGGCGCTGGCCAACGCCTCTGCCGCCCCTGCCAGCCCCGCCGCCCCGGCGCCGGCTTCGGGTTCCTACACTGTCAAGGCCGGTGACACCCTGTCCGCCATCGCTTCCCGCCACGGTGTGAAGCTTTCGGAGCTCCTGTCCGCCAACCAGCTCAGCCTCACCTCGGTGATCTACCCGGGCAACAAGCTGGCTATCCCGGGCGCTGCGGGCCAGGCGGCACCGCAACCGGCGGCATCCGTAACGCCATTGGTTCCCAGTTCCTTCCTCGGGTTCAGCTACCCGGCAGCCGTGGTGAGCTCGGCCAACGAAAACAAGGCGCTCCTGAATGCCTCCCCCGTCCCCACGCGGGAACAGATGCGAGCCATTGTGGCGGACACTGCGCGGGCCATGGGGGTGGAACCCTCACTTGCCCTTGCCTTCGCACAGCAGGAATCAGGGTTCAACCAGCGCGCGGTTTCCCCCGCCAACGCGATCGGAACCATGCAGGTCATTCCCAGTTCCGGCCAGTGGGCCTCGGACCTGGTGGGCCGCAAGCTTAACCTCCTGGACCCCAACGACAATGCAACCGCCGGTGTGGCGATCATCCGCCAGCTCCTGGCCACCAGCAAAGACCGGGACACGGCCATCGCCGGTTACTACCAGGGCCAGTACTCGGTGAGCAAGTACGGCATGTACGACGACACCAAAGCGTACGTCGAGGCCATCAAGGCACACCAGAAGAACTTCGGCTAGGCCCCACGGCCGCCCGCTGCGAATCCGGGCGCGAGGGGGGACGTGCACGGGTCCGGACCGATTTTGGTTCGGACCCGTTTCATTGCTGGATTACGATCGTAGGGTGCAGGAACACGTGTCAGACCCGCTGGTAGGAACCCTGGTGGACAACCGGTACGCCGTCCGGTCCAGGCTGGCCCGCGGCGGGATGTCCACTGTTTACGTGGCCACGGACCAGCGCCTGGAGCGGGACGTGGCCCTCAAAGTGCTGCACCCGCATCTGTCCGCGGACGAAAGCTTCCTGGGCAGGCTGGGCCGTGAAGCGAAGGCCGCAGCCAGGCTCTCACACCCGCACGTTGTGGGAGTGCTGGACCAGGGCACGGACAACCACACCGCGTACCTGGTGATGGAGTACATCAAGGGCCACACACTGCGGGACGTCATCCGCGCCAAAGGTGCACTTCCGCCCAGGCTTGCGCTGGCGCTGATCGATCCGGTGGTGGAAGGCCTCGGCGCGGCCCACGCCGCCGGGTTCATCCATCGTGACGTCAAACCCGAAAATGTCCTGATAGCGGACGACGGCAGGATCAAGATCGGCGACTTCGGACTCGCGCGGGCGGTCACGACGTCCACCAGCACCGGTACACTGCTCGGAACCGTCGCCTACCTTTCCCCCGAACTTGTCCTGGGTAAGCCCGCCGACGCGCGCAGTGATGTGTACTCAGTGGGCATCATGCTGTATGAAATGCTCACCGGCCAGCAGCCGTTCGTAGGCGACGTCCCCATCCAGGTGGCTTATCAGCACGTCAACGCGACAGTCGGCCCGCCATCGGCCCTGGTGCCCGGCCTCGCGGCGGAAGTGGACGAACTGGTGCAATGGTGCACCGCCAATGATCCCGAGAACCGGCCGATCGACGGGAACGCCCTGCTTCAGGAACTGCGGCATATCAGGACCAACCTCAGTGACCGGGAACTTGACGTGCTGCCGCCGGCGGCCGCAGGAACGGAATCCCAAAACCACACAGAAGTCATAGCCCGCACGAACAATCCCACGAGCGTTATGCCTTTTGGACGCCCCCCGGCACCCCCTTCCAGTCCCCGTCCTGGCGACGGCCTCCCGGCGGGTCCCGCAGCCGCTGGCACACGGCACAACCTCACCCCCCGGGACGCTGACGAGGACCAAGTGTGGGCTCCGCCGCCGGTGCCGCTGAGCAAACGGGCGCAGCGGAAGGCCGGGAAGGAAGACGAGAAAGCCCGCGCCCGGGCCGCCGCCGTCCCGGCACGGAGTCTCCGCGAGGGCAGCGCACGGCGCCGCGGAGTCCTGTGGGTGGTGGTCCTGGTTATTGCCGCGCTCCTGGCCACCGGCGCCGGCTGGTTCTTTGGCATGGGTCCCGGATCTGCCGCGACCATCCCCGCGGTTGCCAATAAGACAGTGGCGGAGGCGCAGGAACTCCTCAGCAAAGCGGGGTTCCAGTCCGCGCCCAGCGATGTCTTCGACGATGACGTGCCCAGTGGCCTCGTAGTCGGTACAGAGCCGCCGGCCGGTTCGGAAATCAGGAAATTCCAGCCAGTCTCCGTCATTGTCTCCAAGGGACCGCAACTGTTCCCCCTGCCGGACCTGGCCGGAGGGACCCTGGACGAAGCCAAGACCGGCCTTAACGCAGCAGAGATGGCGTTGGGGAACCTCACGGAGCAGTTCAGCGAAACGGCGGCGGCAGGCGTGGTCCTTTCCCAGGATCCCGCTCCCGGAACGCCCGCGCGGCACGGCACACCTGTCAACCTCGTGGTGTCCAAAGGGCCCGAGCCCATCCCCGTACCCAACGTTGTAGGCCGGGATGAGGACGAAGCCGTGAACGCCATCAAGGCAGCCGGGCTCAAGGCTGAGGTGGCGCGCGAGGAGGTCTTCGACAAGAACGTTCCCAAGGGCGCGGTGGTAAGCCAGTCGCCCGCGAGCGGGACCCTCACGCGCGGGGCCACCGTAACCCTGACCATCTCAAAGGGCCCTCGGATGGTGAAAGTGCCGAGCTTCATCGGCAAACAGGCGGCCGATGCCAGGAAGTCCCTCGAAAGCCTTGGCTTCCAGGTCAAGGTGAACAACATCCTGGGTGGCTTCTTCGGCACAGTACGGGACCAGGATCCCGTAAATACTGAGGTACCTGAAGGCTCCGTTATTACCCTGACGGTGGTGTAGGCGGGACCAGCCGCCCACACCACTGCTCGGTACTTCAGTGCTTGGCGAGGGCTCCCGCCACCAGGAAAGCCATCTCCAGGGATTGCATGTGGTTCAGGCGCGGATCGCAGACTGACTCGTAGCGGTCCAGGAAAGCTTCCTGGTCGATCGGGTCAGCGCCGCCGAGGCATTCAGCAACGTCATCACCCGTCATTTCGACGTGCAGGCCGCCCGGAACCGTGCCGAGGGAGTGGTGCACCTCGAAGAAGCCGCGGACTTCGTCGATGACGTCATCGAAGTTGCGGGTCTTGTAGCCGTTGGGGGACGTGACGGTGTTGCCGTGCATGGGATCGGTAACCCAGAGCACCTGGGCACCGGAGGCTGTGACCTTCTCGACCACGGCGGGCAGCTTCTCGCGGATGTTGCCGGCACCCATGCGCGTGATGAAGGTCAGGCGGCCCGGCTCGCGCTCGGGGTCCAGCCTGTCGATCAGGCGGAGGGCGTCGTCTCCGGTGGTTGACGGGCCAAGCTTCACACCGATCGGGTTCCGGACGCGTGACAGGAAATCGACGTGGGCGTGGTCCAGTTCCCGGGTCCGCTCCCCGATCCAGAGGAAGTGCGCCGATGTGTCGTACGGGAAGCCGGTGCGGGAATCGATACGGGTGAGGGCACGCTCGTAGTCCAGCAGCAAGGCCTCGTGGCTGGCGAAGAATTCAACGCGCTTGAGGGCTTCGAAGTCGGCGCCGCAGGAGTCCATGAACTTGATGGCCCTGTCGATGTCCCGTGCCAGGGATTCGTAGCGCGCGTGTGCCGGATTCTCCGTGAAGCCCTTGTTCCACTGGTGTACCGAGCGCAGGTCCGCGAAGCCGCCCTGGGTGAAAGCCCGGATGAGGTTGAGGGTGGAAGCTGACGTGTGGTAGGCCCGGAGCATGCGGGCGGCGTCATGGCCGCGGGACTCGGGGGTGAAGTCGTACCCGTTGACGATGTCGCCGCGGTAGGCGGGAAGCGTCACGCCATCACGGGTTTCATCATTGGACGAGCGCGGCTTGGCGAACTGCCCGGCCATCCGGCCCATCTTGATGACGGGCATCGCGGCGCCGTAGGTCAGGACCACGGCCATCTGGAGGATGGTTTTGACGCGGGCGCTGATCTTGTCCGCGGTGGCCGCTTCGAAGGTCTCGGCGCAGTCCCCGCCCTGGAGCAGGAAGGCCTTCCCCTGGGCAGCTGCGGCCAGCCGTTCGCGCAGCACATCCACTTCACCGGCGAACACCAGCGGCGGGAGGACGGAGAGTTCCTTCACCGAGGCATCAAACACGTCCTGGTCCTGCCAGCTGGGTTGCTGGGAAATGGGAAGGTCCCGCCAGTCATCGAGTCCGGGATAGTTGGCCGCTCCGCTCTGGGCGGTACTGGACAGCGAGAAGGCAGGTTTTGCAGATAGCTCAGTCACCCTCTAAGACTAACGGCAGCGAGGGGCGGCGGGACACCGCAGCGTCACGCGTGCTGGGCAGGCCGTCACAGACATCCGGCCGTGGTCAGCCCGCCGCGGCAGCACCGCCGTCGTCCTGCTGCTCAGTGGTGTTCCGGCCTGGTTCGAGGCCTCCATCATGAGGCAGCCCGTCCTGGGCCCCCTCAAAGGGCAGCGGGGATGCGGGCGGTTCAGCGGCTGCACCAGGGCCGGCGGGCTTCCCCGCCAGCCGGAGCTTCACCACGGCAGCGTATTCGTCCACGTACTCCTGCCCCGAGAGGCGCATCAGCTGGAACATGATCTCGTCCGTGACCTGCCTCTGCACCATCCGGTCCTCTGCCTGGTCCCGGTACCTGGTGAAGTCCAGCGGTTCACCGAAGATCATGCCGATCCTGCGGATATTCGGCAGCCGTTTTCCAATCGGCTGCACTTTGTCGGTTCCGATCATTGCCACCGGAATCACTGGTACCCCGGCCTTCAGGGCAAGCCTGGCAACGCCCACCTTTCCCCGGTAAAGGCGCGAATCCGGGCTCCTGGTGCCCTCCGGGTAGATGCCCAGCAACCCGCCGTGGGAGAGGACCTCCATCCCGGCACTCAGTGATGCCTCCGACGCCGCGCCCCCGGACCGGTCCATGGGCAGCTGGTTGGTGAGCCGGAAGAACATCGCAGTCAACCTGCCCTTGATCCCGGTGCCGGTGAAGTACTCGGACTTGGCCAGGAAGACCACAGGGCGCCGGACCATCAACGGCATAAAGATCGAGTCGGAAAACGAGAGGTGGTTGGAAGCGATGATCGCCGCGCCCTCGGCGGGAATGTTATCCAGTCCCTTGACCCAAGGACGGAAAAGCGTCTTCAACACCGGACCGAGGAAGATCCTTTTCATGACCCAATAAAACACGTGCGAAACCTCTCCCGACGGCGGCCTGCACGCACGGCATGGGGCCTGGCGGGCAGTTCACTGCAACCCTACTCTAGTGAGATTTGACTGGAACAGTGACACGATGGAGGCATGAGCGAAAGCAGCATTCCGTCCCCTCCTGCCGCTTTCAGCTATCCCGGCCACGGAGCGAACGCGCGGATCGGCGTGGCCATCTGCCATGGGTTTACCGGCAGCCCGCTGAGCGTATTGCCCTGGGCGCAGGACCTGGCCTCCCAGGGGTATGCGGTGACCGTGCCCCTGCTGCCCGGCCACGGCACAGACTGGCGCCAGCTTGCCCGGACCCGCTGGGACGATTGGTACGGCAGCTTCGAAGAAAGCTACCTCGACCTTGCCGGACGCACCGAAACCAGTTTTGTTGCCGGGCTGTCCATGGGCGGAGCCATCGCGCTGCTGGCTGCCTCCCGGCATCCCGTGGCTGGCGTCTGCGTGGTCAACCCCGGCCTCAGCTTCTATGACCGGCGCATACGGGTGATCGGCGTGCTCAAGTATTTCCAGAAAACCACCATGCCCATCCAGGAGGAGCAGGCTACGGCAGCGGTTACTGAGGATGGGGACTATTCACGGACTCCCCTTTCTGCCGTGCACGAACTGAAGAAACTCTTCGGCGCAGCCATCCGGGGCCTTCCCCGCATTACAGCTCCGGTCCAGGTGTTCAAGTCGCGTACGGACGACGTAGTTCCGCCCACCTCGCTGGCCATGCTCCGAAACCGCCTGGGCGCGCGCCTTACCGAGGTGGTCACTCTCGCCAGCAGCGGCCATGTAGCTACCCTGGACGTGGACGCGCCGGAGATCTTCGCCAGGTCCAGCGCCTTTTTCCACACCTATGCCCGTCAAACCACGTCAATGGAGACCCCATGACCTCCAGCCCGGACCACAGTCCCTTCAGCAGTCCGTCCAGCAGCGATGGGCCCCGGATCGGCGTGGTCCTCTCGCATGGATTTACCGGGAGCCCCCACGGACTGCGTTCGTGGGCCCAAGCCTTGGCTGACGCGGGTTTTGCTGTCCGGATGCCCCTGTTGCCCGGGCACGGCACCAGCTGGCAGGACCTCGCACGGACCCGCTGGCAGCAATGGCACGGCGCCCTTGACGATGCGTACCGTGAGCTGGACGTGGACTGCGACCACGTCTTCTCCGCCGGGCTGAGCATGGGCGGGGCACTCGCCCTGCGGGTCGCCGCAACCCGCCCGGTAGCCGGAGTGGTGCTCGTGAACCCCGCGCTGGTGGTTGACGATCCCCGCGCACCGCTCGCCGGGATCCTGAAGCTGGTGATGAAAAGCACCCCGGCCATTGCCAACGACATCCTCAAGGAAGGCATGGACGAGGGAGCTTATCCCCGTACCCCCGTGGCCGCCGCCCACGAGCTGAACAAGATGTTCAAGGACACCATCCGGATCCTGCCCAAAGTCACGGCGCCCGTCCAGGTCTATCGGTCCACGATCGATCACGTGGTATCCGATTCCAGCATTGCGGCCCTTCGCCGCGGGCTGACGCACGCTCCCCTGGAGCTCGTCCGGCTCGAGAACAGCTACCACGTGGCCACCATGGACAACGACGCTGAACAGATCTTCCACGGTTCGGTTGACTTTATCCGCGGCCTCGTCTCCGCTGCCGGTACTGCATCATCCGGTTCTCCCGTACCATCCGGCCAGGAGGCTTCCCATGAACAGGCCTGACCCCGGTTCACCGGACCAGGGCGCCAACCAGGATGACGCCGTCTGGCTTGACCTCGTGGCCCGGCTCGAGGGGAATTCCCCCGCCGGACCCGGCGAAGGGGCAACCGGCCCGTTGCCCGACGCATCTGGTGGTACGCCTGCCGCGCCGGGACGGGCGGCAACTTTCCGGGACTTCGACCCCCTGGGCCTTGCCGGAGCTGCCCCCAGCGAGCTGTCGGCCGCGGAACGCCAGCAAGCCTCCGCAGCGGGCCCGAATGCCGCCGCCGGCCGGGATGCCGATCCCGCTGCCGAAGCCGGGCACCCCGCGGGGCCGCGCGATTATGAGGCGCCGGAGGACGGGGGCGAGTTTATCCCGGAGGAACCGCCCAGCCTCGCCGGGACTGATCCGCTCACCATGCTGGCGTGGCTTGCGGCAGTGGGCGGACCCATAGCCCTGCTGTTGTCCGCCATGTTCTGGCGCTCTGCGCCGCTGCTGGCCGTAGTGGGAATTGTGGCCGTGTTTGTCCTCGGGGCGGTCTATCTGATCATGAAGCTTCCGCAGGAAAAAGATGATAACGACGACGGCGCGCGGGTTTAGCGCGGTCGTCGTTCTTCGGTTCAGCCCCGCAGCCTGCTGCTGACCCGCGAGAGGTCCGCCGCGCCGATCAGGCCGGCGTTCGGTCCCAGTGCGGCCAATTCGATGCCGGCGGCCGGCCGGAAGCCACGGCCGGTCAGGTTGCGCGCAAACGCCTTCCGGGCAGGCTCCACCAAGAGGTCCCCGGCGGAACAGAGTCCGCCGCCGATGACGAACAGGCCGGGGTCGAGCGCCGCCGCGAGGTTGGCAAGCCCCAGCCCGAGCCACTCGCCCACCTCGTCCAGAAGTTCACGTGAGGCTGCATCGCCGGCCAGGGCCAGTTCGGTGACGACCGCGCCGGTGATCGTCTCGGAATGCCCGCCGACGGCTGCCAGCAGCTCCTGGGCCACCGGCGAGTTTGCCCGCGCCAGGATGCGCGCTTCCCTTCCCAGCGCGTTACCCGAGGCGTACTGCTCCCAGCACCCCCGGTTGCCGCACTCGCACCGGTGTCCGCCGGGCATGATGATCTGGTGGCCGAACTCACCGGCGACGCCAAACCTGCCGCGCTCCACCCGGCCGTCCATCACCATGGCCCCGCCGATTCCCGTGCCCAGGGTGATGCACACCAGCCGGTCCTCGCCCTGCCCGGCACCGAACCGCCATTCCGCCCAGGCTGCCGCGTCGGCGTCGTTCGCCAGCAGGACGGGACGACGCAGTAGTTTTTGCAGGTTTTCCCGCAGGGGCTCGTTCCGCCAGGCCAGGTGCGGGCTGAAAAGCACTGTGCCGCCGTCGAGGTCCATCCACCCGGCTGCACCAATCCCCACGGACCAGATCCGGTGCCCGCGGCCCAGCTCTTCGACGAGTTCGACGATGACCTGTTCCACTGCACGCGGGTCGGTCCCGGGCGTTGAACGGCGGGCCTCGCTGAGGATCCTGCCCTCGGCGTCCACCACGCCTGCAGCGACCTTGGTTCCGCCGATGTCGATGCCGATGGCCAGGCCCCTGCGCCCCAGGCGCAGGTGCTCGCGGAAGCTTTCGCCGTGCCGCATCCGTGCCTGGCCGGTGGTGGGCCGCCGCCTCCATGGGGCTGGTCGTCGCAGGGGGCCGGCCTGTTCGCCGGGAGGCGGTGCATACATAGTCAACCATTCTAGGCGGGCGCCTTACAGGCAGGCGGCTGCGGGGCCAGCATGTCCCCGCCACCGGCATTGACGGCTAAGTTACCGGCCAGTAGGTTTAGTTACTGCACGGCCCGGTACAGGCGTACTAGTCTTTAGGCATACCCCGCCCCGGGTCTTCGGATATCAAAGGAGCTATAGTGCGCGAATTCAGTGTTCCGCCTCTTGTTGTTGTCCCGCCGGAAACCAACATCACGGACCTGGTACTGCGGCAGGCCGCCAAGCCCAGCAACCCCTCACTGTTTTCGCGACTGGACTCCGCCGGATCCTGGCAGGACGTTTCCGCCACGGATTTCCTCGCCGATGTCAGGGCCCTCGCCAAGGGGTTGATGGCCAGCGGCGTGGCCGCGGGCGACCGCGTGGGGATCATGTCCCGGACCCGTTACGAATGGGCCCTGGTGGACTTTGCCATCTGGTTTGCCGGAGCGGTGTCGGTTCCCATCTACGAGACGTCCTCCCCTTCCCAGGTGGCCTGGAACCTCGGGGATTCCGGCGCAGTGGCAGCGTTCGGTGAATCCGCCCACCACGAGAACGTGATCCGCCAGGCGGTGAATGCCGAGGACCTCACCGCCCTGCAGCATGTTTGGCAGCTCGAAGGCCAGGGGCTGGATGCCCTCCGCGAAACCGGCCGCGGTGTGGGGGACGCCGAACTGGAGGCACGGCGCAGCTCAGCCAGCCTGGACGATATCGCCACCATCATCTACACCTCCGGCACCACGGGACGGCCCAAGGGCTGCGAGCTCACGCATGGAAACTTCGTCGAACTCTCGGAGAACGCCCTAGCCATCATCGGCGAGATCGTCCACGAGAACGCCAAGACCATCATGTTCCTGCCGTTGGCCCACGTTTTCGCGCGTTTCATCTCCGTCCTGGCCATGGCCGCCGGGACCACCGTGGCCCACACGCCGGACATCAAGAACCTGCTCTCCGATCTGCAGAGCTACGAGCCCACCTTCATCCTCGCAGTGCCCCGGGTGTTCGAAAAGGTCTACAACTCGGCACTGACCAAGGCCGAGGACGGCGGCAAGGGAGCCATCTTCCACCGCGCCGCCGATACCGCCATCGCCTTCTCAAAAGCACGCCAGAACGGGCGGGTGGGCCTGGGGCTGAAGCTGCGCCACGCCGTCTTCGACAAACTCGTGTATGGCAAGCTGCGGGCTGCGATGGGCGGCCACGTTGCCCACGCGGTTTCCGGCGGGGGGCCGCTGGGTGAACGACTGGGACACTTCTTCCAGGGCATCGGCCTGCAGGTTCTGGAGGGTTACGGCCTTACCGAGACCACGGCCCCCATTTCGGTCAACACCCCATCGCTGATCAAGATCGGGTCCGTGGGCAAACCGCTGCCGGGCAACGCGGTCAGGATCGCCGGGGACGGCGAGATCCTGGCCAAGGGAATCTGCGTAATGCGGGGCTACTACAAGCGCGAAGACCTCACCAGTGAGACGTTCGACGACGGCTGGTTCCGTACCGGCGACGTCGGCCGCATCGACGAGGACGGCTTCGTCTGGATCACCGGCCGCAAGAAGGAGATCATTGTCACCGCCGGCGGCAAGAACGTGATCCCCGCGCTGCTGGAGGACCAGATCCGCGCCGACGCGCTGGTCTCCCAGGTGCTGGTGGTGGGAGACAACAGGCCCTTTATCGGAGCCCTCGTCACCCTGGACCAGGAAGCCCTGCCCGGCTGGCTGCAGCGCCACGGCCTGCCCGCCACCACGTCCTTGGACGAGGCGGCCAACAATTCCCTGGTCAAGGCAGCGGTGCAGGACCTGATCACCGCGGCCAACACGTCAGTGTCGCAAGCAGAAGCGATCAAGTCGTTCCGGATCGTGCCGGCCGACTTTACCGAAGCATCCGGGCACCTGACCCCGTCCATGAAGGTCAAGCGCGCCCAGGTCATGAAGGACTTCGAAAACGTCATCGAGGAGATGTACTCAGCACCCCGCTCGTAACGCCCGCGGGCGAGGCGGTCCAGCGGCAACACCTTCGAAGCCAAGCACCAATATCAGGCAGGCCTGGTCCGGCAGCGTGTCGGCCTCCCCGTGTGGGACAGGCACCGGTCCGGCAGCGTGCGTAAAAGGGGCCCCGTGCCCCTGCTCGCCGCGAAGCGGCCTTAGCAGGGCGCGGGGAATAGCACGCAGAGGACTGGGGCCTGTCCCTGCCGAAGCCCGATTTATAAGGCGACACCGAAAGGGCCCTCCCGCTGAACTTCAGCGGGAGGGCCCTTTCGTTTTCGTGACGGCTGGTTACTGCTCCACTACCAGCAGCAGGTCACCACCCTGGACCTGCTCTACCGCGGAGATGGCGAGCCGGGAAACCTTGCCGGCTACCGGCGTCGTGATGGACGCCTCCATCTTCATCGCCTCGATGGTTGCTACGGTGTCGCCCGCCTTGACCTCGTCGCCGGGCTTGGCGGTGACCGTGACGGCACCAGCGAACGGGGCTGCCACGTGACCGGGCTGGGCTGGATCCGCCTTTTCGGCTGCCTTGACGTTGCTGACCACGGAACGGTCACGGACCACCACCGGGCGGGACTGCCCGTTCAAGGTGCACATGACGGTGCGCATGCCCTTTTCGTCCGGCTCGGACACGGCTTCGAGGGACGCGATCAGCCGCACACCCTTCTCCAGCTGGATTTCGTGCTCCTGGCCGCGCTGGAGGCCGTAGAGGTAGTCACGCGTGTCCAGGACCGAAATGTTGCCGTAGGTCTCCACGCTCTTCAGGTAGTCCTTGGTGGGGCCGTCGAAGAGCAGCCTGTTCAGCGTGTGCTGGCGGGTCTTGGAATCGGACTTCAGCGCAGCGCTGTCTTCCGCGCTGAGCTCCACGTCCCGGACCTTCACGCTCCGGCCCTGGAGGGCCTTGGTGCGGAAAGGCTCGGGCCAGCCGCCCGGAGGATCGCCGAGTTCGCCGGACAGGAATCCGATGACCGAGTCCGGGATGTCGTAGTTCTGCGGGTTCTCGTTGAAGTCCGCCGGGTCTGCGTTCAGGCCTACCAGGTGCAGGGCGAGGTCTCCCACCACCTTCGAGGACGGAGTGACCTTGACCAGGTGGCCCAGGATCCGGTCCGCGGCGGTGTACATGTCCTCGATCGCTTCGAAACGCTCCCCCAGGCCCAGGGCCATTGCCTGCTGGCGGAGGTTCGAGAGCTGGCCGCCAGGGATCTCGTGCTGGTACACGCGGCCTGTGGGGCCCGGAAGGCCTGACTCAAACGGCGCGTAGACGCGGCGTACAGCTTCCCAGTACGGCTCCAGCGAGCTCACGGCTTCAAGGCTGAGGCCGGTCTCCCGCGGGGTGTGTGCCAGTGCCGCCACCAGGGCCGAGGCGGACGGCTGGCTGGTTGTTCCGGCCAGCGACGCCGAGGCGACATCCACGGCGTCGACACCGGCATCCACGGCAGCCAGCAGGGTGGCCAGCTGGCCTCCCGCCGTGTCATGGGTGTGCAGGTGAACCGGTAGGTCGAAGCGTTCCCGCAGCGCCGAGACGAGTTTCGCCGCCGCAGCCGGGCGGAGCAGGCCGGCCATGTCCTTGATCGCCAGGATGTGGGCTCCGGCGTCAACGATCCTCTGTGCGAGCTCCAGGTAGTAGTCCAGGGTGTAGAGCTTCTCGTTGGGGTCCAGCATGTCGCCGGTGTAGCAGAGCGCCACCTCCGCGACGGCGGTGCCGGTTGCCCGGACAGCACGGATGGCGGGCGCCATCTGGCTGACATCGTTCAAGGCGTCGAAGATCCGGAAGATATCGATGCCCGTCGCGGCGGCCTCGTTAACGAAGGCCTCGGTGACCTCTTCGGGGTAAGGGGTGTATCCCACCGTGTTGCGGCCGCGCAGGAGCATCTGCAGGCAGACGTTCGGAAGCGCCTGGCGCAGCGCAGCGAGCCGGTCCCACGGATCCTCGCCCAGGAACCGCAGGGCAACGTCATAGGTAGCCCCGCCCCAGGCCTCAACGGACAGCAGTTCCGGCAGGAGGGCGGTGACGGCGGGGCCGGCCGCCACAAGGTCCCGGGTGCGGACGCGGGTGGCCAGCAGCGACTGGTGTGCGTCGCGGAAAGTGGTGTCCGTGACGGCCACCGCATTCTGCTCACGCAGCGCTCTTGCGAAGCCTTCCGGTCCCAGCTCCAGGAGTTTCTGCCGGGAGCCCGGCACCGGCTGCTTGTCCTTGACGGACGGGAGCTTGGCGGCTGGGTTCGAGTGGACGGTCAGCTCGCCGTTGGGCTTGTTGACGGTGACATCCGCCAGCCAGGTGAGGAGCTTGGTGCCACGGTCGGCAGAGACGCGGGCCTTAAGCAGTTCGGGGCGCTCGTCGATGAAGGACGTGGCCACATCACCGGCGATGAAGTCGGGATCGTCGAGCACGGCCTGCAGGAAGGAGATGTTGGTGGAAACGCCGCGGATACGGAATTCCGCCAGGGCGCGGCGTGCGCGGGCGACGGCGGCCGGGTAGTCCCTGCCGCGGCAGGTGAGCTTGACCAGCATGGAGTCGAAGTGCGGGCTGATTTCGGCACCCGAGTAGACAGTGCCGCCGTCGAGCCGTACCCCGGCACCGCCGGCCGAGCGGTAGCCGGTGATCTTTCCGACGTCGGGGCGGAAGCCGTTGGCCGGGTCTTCCGTGGTGATGCGGCTCTGCAGGGCGGCGCCGCGCAGCCTCACGGTGTCCTGGGACAGGCCAAGATCCGCCAGGGTCTCCCCGGCGGCGATGCGCATCTGCGCCTGGACGAGGTCAACGTCGGTGACTTCCTCCGTAACGGTGTGTTCCACCTGGATGCGGGGGTTCATTTCGATGAAGACGTGCTGGCCGGCGCGCTCCCCAACGGTGTCCACCAGGAACTCAACCGTACCGGCGTTGACGTAGTTCAATGCCTTGGCAAACTTGACGGCGTCTCGGTAGAGCGCCTGCCTGATGCCCTCGTCCAGGTTGGGCGCGGGAGCAATCTCGATGACTTTCTGGTGGCGCCGCTGGATGGAGCAGTCCCGTTCGAAGAGGTGCATGACGTTGCCCTGCGCATCGGCCAGGATCTGGACCTCGATGTGCCGGGGGCGCAGAACTGCCTGCTCCAGGAACATAGTGGGATCGCCGAAGGCGGCGTCGGCCTCGCGCATGGCGGACTGCAAGGCCTCGGGCAGGGCTTCGCGGGTGTCCACCCGGCGCATGCCGCGTCCGCCGCCGCCGGCAACGGCCTTGGCAAAAATGGGGAAGCCGATTTCATCGGCAGCCGCAATGAGCTCGTCCAGGTCCTTCGACGGCTCACTGGACTTAAGGACCGGCACTCCGGCGTCCCGGGCTGCCTTCAGTGCCGCCACTTTGTTGCCTGCGAGTTCCAGCACTTCGGCCGGGGGGCCAACAAAGGTGATGCCCGCGTCCTTGGCCGCGCGGGCCAGGTCCGGGTTTTCGGAGAGGAACCCGTAGCCGGGGTAGATGGCGTCCGCACCGGACTCCTTGGCAACCCGCACTACTTCGGCAACGTCCAGGTAGGCACGGACGGGATGGCCCTCTTCGCCAATCAGGTAGGCCTCGTCCGCCTTTTGGCGGTGGATCGAGTTCCTGTCCTCTTGGGGGAAAACGGCAACCGTCTTTGCGCCCAGCTCGTAGCCGGCGCGGAAGGCCCTGATCGCGATTTCGCCGCGGTTGGCCACCAGAACTTTGGAAAACATACTTCTCCTGCATCATTGCGGGTGGATCGGTGAGTGGTCACAGTGTCTAGGACCTACAAGGACAAACACAAATCTTTGTGGCCACCATCACAGATTTCACCGTCATGTCCCGCACCCTTTCGCCGGCCTGGGCGGAAACCGCCCGGGCAGCACAGTCGGTGCCATGCCGACGCCCGATAAAGCAGGATTCGCCGACGCATCCACTTATGATGAGTAGGGCGGCAGGACCGTCCGGCTTCGGCGCTGCCGGAGCAAACATTACCCCCAACACGGCATCCGGCGTTAGGTTTTGGTCTCTCAAGTGCAAGTAGTCAGCATCAGCAGCCTCAAGGGTGGAGTCGGCAAGACTTCCGTCACCACAGGATTGGCCTCTGCCGCCCTTGCCGCAGGCGTCCGCACGCTGGTGGTGGATCTTGATCCGCACGCCGACGCGACCACTGCCCTGGGCGTCCAGCCCGGCGACCAGCTGGACATCGGCAGGATGCTCAAGAGCCCCCGCCGCGCCAAGCTGGCAGAAAACGTGGTGGGCAGCAGCTGGACGGCGCGCGCACACTCCAACGGCTCCGGCCCCGCCGTCCTGGACGTGGCAATCGGCTCGGCCTACACCGGAATCTACGACCGGCCGGACCTCAGCCGCCGCGACCTCCGCCGGCTCTCTGCAGTACTGGCCGGCGCGGATGACTACCAGCTGGTCCTGATCGACTGCCCGCCGTCCCTTAATGGCCTCACCCGCATGGCCTGGTCAGCGAGCGACAAGGTGGCCCTGGTTGCCGAGCCGG
This sequence comes from Arthrobacter sp. Ha26, assembly GCF_059091705.1. Lineage (NCBI taxonomy): Bacteria > Bacillati > Actinomycetota > Actinomycetes > Micrococcales > Micrococcaceae > Arthrobacter > Arthrobacter sp. Ha26. The sequence continues at coordinate 35,487 of NZ_JBNHGX010000003.1, read as the reverse complement.
GTTTGTTCTCGGTGGCCGGTACCGAGCGGACCATGCGGGCCATCCAGCTGTTCCGGCAGGAGTTCGCACCCAACCTTTCGCCTGCGGGCATCATCGCCAACCGTGTGCGGTCAGGCTCCTCCGAGCACAGCTACCGGCTGGCCGAAATGGAATCGATGTTCGGTGAACTCCTGCTGAGCCCGAGGATTCCGGAGCAGGCGAACTGGCAGCAGATCCAGGGCGCCGCCCACCCCGTGCACCACTGGCCGGGAGACTCGGCGAAGTCCGCTGCCGCCCTGTTTGATGAGCTGCTGGCAAACCTCATGGCCGTGGGAAGCACCCTGCGCAGCCGGGCCCGCTAGGCGGCTGCCAGGAGCGGCACGCACCGCAGGCAGCAAAAAGGCCGCCTTCCCACGGGGAGGGCGTCCTTTTTAGTTGGTCAGCTGATCTTGCGGGCAGCGCGGCGCTTGCTCAGTTCGTCGTCGGGAAAGGACTGCTCTGCAGCGTGCTCACTGGGAAGCGACGCCAGGCTGCCTTCCACTTCCCGCCAGACGCGGCCCACCGCGATGCCGAAAACACCCTGGCCGCCCTGCACCAAATCAATGACCTCGTCTGCAGAAGTGCATTCGTACACGCTGGCGCCGTCGCTCATCAACGTGATCTGGGCGAGGTCTTCCACGCCGCGCTCACGCAGGTGCTCTACGGCCGTGCGGATCTGCTGCAGCGAGACGCCGGTGTCCAGCAGGCGTTTGACTACCTTCAGTACCAGGATGTCGCGGAAACCGTAAAGGCGCTGGGAGCCTGAGCCGGCGGCGCCGCGAACGGCGGGTTCAACCAATCCGGTGCGGGCCCAGTAATCCAACTGGCGGTAGGTAATGCCTGCAGCCTTGCAGGCGGTGGGGCCGCGGTATCCGGCGTCCTCGTCCAGGACGGGAAGGTCTTCGGTGAACAGGAGGCCCTGGGCACCGCTCGCCGGCACAGCAACACCAGCCGTGGGCTGCTTCAGCCCGCCTGCTTCGCCTTTGGGACTCACCTGGATCCTCCTTGTCATAAGTCCCCCGTCATTAACTGCAGCGGCAGGAACAGGTACGAAGACCATGCCTGTAATTTCCGCGGGACGCACCTTCCAGTGTGACTTGCGCGGCTGCCGTAAGCAATGGGAACTTGATACTTCGACGTTAGGCCTGCGGGGACTCAAGGTCAAAGACGTTGGCACGTTCGCAGAGGCGTGTCGAAAGATTCATCCTCAACTTTAACCTTAACGTGACCTTAGCCGTCGAAATCCTCGGGCTCAACGTCGTCCAGGAACTCGCGGAAACGGCGCAGTTCGCGCTCTTCGTCAACGGTGGGACCGGGCTCTGCGTCCTCCCCCTCGTCGTGCTCCGTGATCCTGACGCCGGCTTCATCCATGACCGAGTCCGCGCACCAGATGCGGCATTTGGCGCGCAGGGCGATGGCCAGTGCATCCGAGGCGCGCGAGCTGACGGTTGTGCCGTTCTCAAACTGCAGCTGGCCGTAGAAAATGTTGTCCTCCACCGCCACGATGTTCACGCTGACCACGGAATGGCCCAGCGATTCAACGACGTCCACCAGGAGGTCGTGGGTCATGGGCCGGGGCGGGACCACGCCCTGCTGGGCAAGGGCGATGGCGCTTGCTTCCGGGGTGCCGATCCAGATGGGCACGTGCCGTTCACCGTGCATCTCCCGCAGGAGGACCAGCGGCTGGTTGGAGGGCAGTTCGATCCGAACGCCTACGATCTCGACTTCAATCATCAGATGTCCATGCGTGAGATGTGGTCCTGCACCAGAGCCCGGTGCAGGGTGAGGCAGAGGTCGCTGATCTCGCGGGCAGCCTCCGCCGCGCGGGCCTGGGACGCGGCGTCCTTGCGCGAAGCAAGCGGCGCCACAGCACGTTCCACCAGCCCGAACTCCCGTTCGGCAGCGGCCTGGAAAGGACGCAGGTGGCGCGGCTCAAGCCCGTGGCTTTCCAGCTGCACGCATGCCCGGGCCACCTGCAGTGCGTGCTCATCAAACTGTCCATTGGTGTGGCTGATCAGGCCAAAGCTCAACAGGGCCTGGAGCAGCGGGACACTGGCGCCGGATTCCGTGCGCAGCTGCTCCTCAGTGAGCTTTCGCCCCCGGCTCTGCAGTTCGGCCGCCAGTTCGTCGGACACGATTCGAGGGGAAACCACGACGCCGGGCGGCAGGTTTTCCGGACGTTCTCCCCTGTCAATGGCATCGAGGTAGTCCTTGATGACTTTCAGGGGCAGGTACTGGTCCCGCTGCAACGCCAGGACAAAGCGCAGCCGTTCCACGTCGCCGTCGGAATACTGCCGGTACCCCGCAGGTGTGCGCCGGGGATTAATCAGCCCCTTTTCCTCAAGGAACCGGATCTTCGACGCGGTCATACCCGGGAAGTCACCGCTGAGCTGGGCGAGGACTTCGCCGATGTTCAGGACCTGGGGTCCCCGACGTTCCGGTTGTGCCATTGCCACAGGCAGCGGTCCCCGGATCAGCCGCGGCCTGCAGCGCTGGCAGGGCTCAGGTAGAAGGTGAGGCGGAACTTGCCGATCTGGACTTCGCTGCCGGACTTGAGCTCCACGCTGTCCACACGGTCATGGTTGACGTACGTGCCGTTCAGGCTGTTCTTGTCCACCACTTCAAAGCTCCGGGCAGTGCGCCGGAACTCCACATGGCGGCGGGAAACGGTGACGTCGTCGAGGAAGATGTCGGCGTCGGGGTGGCGGCCGGCGGTGGTGACGTCCGAGTCGAGCAGGAAGCGGGCACCGGCGTTCGGGCCGCTGTGCGCAACGAGGAGCGCAGACCCCGGAGGCAGTGCCTCCACTGAGTTGCGCTCTTCGGACGACAGCTTGGGCGCGATGGTGGGTTCATCGGTTACCGGGGTGAGATGGATCGAGGTGGTCTCCGACGCCCTAGCCGCACCATTGCCGTATTCCCCATCGGCAGGGTTGTGTGTGTGGCCAGCCATGGACTCCTCCTCTTCGACGATCCGGCCCTCGGGCCGGCATTCAACGTTTGCCTTCCGGCCTGCCCTGCAGGTCCGGAACCGGACTCCCGATCCGGCCGCTGACGTGCGGAGACGTTCCGCCTGCGCATCCGGCCGAACCGGATGTACCGGTTAGCTTTTAGCCTACCTGTTGTTCGTACTCCGATGCACTGAGCAAAGACTCGACGGCATCCGGTTCGGCCAGTTTGACTTCGATAAGCCAGCCGTCGCCGTAAGGATCGGTGTTGATCAGGGCTGAATCAGTGTCCAGGGAGTCGTTGCGGCCCACCACTTCGCCGCTGACCGGGGCGTAGATGTCGCTGACGCTCTTGGTGGACTCCACTTCGCCCACCACTTCGTTCGCCGTAATCTTTGTGCCTACTTCTGGCATCTGGGCGTAGACAACATCCCCTAGCGCGTCCTGGGCGAAGTCGGTGATGCCCACGCGCACCACGCCGTCGGCATTGGGAGCAGAAACCCACTCGTGTTCGGCGGTGTAGGACAGCTCTTCGGGAATGTTGCTCATCAGGGGCCTTTCATCGGGTCGAACACCAATGTCAACGGGGCCCAAACAGGCCGCCGCTGAAAGTATAGGCATAAGTGCCGGGGCGTTCGCGGGCGGTTCTGACAAGATGGGACGCATGAGCGCACGCACTGTTCCCCCGCCCCGGGAAGCCGCAGGGTAAGCCATGCCCGAACTCCCCGAGGTGGCCGGCCTGGCTGACTTTCTTGACGAGCATCTGCAGGGAACCTCGGTGACCAAGGTGCAGATCGTTTCCTTCGCCGTGCTCAAGACTGCTGATCCGCCATTCAACGCCCTTGAGGGCCGGACGGTGACGGGCGTCCGGCGGTTCGGCAAGTTTGTCAGCATCGACACGGGCGGGATTTCCCTGGTGTTCCACCTGGCCCGGGCGGGGTGGGTGCGCTTTACGGATTCCCCCACCGATGCCCAGCTGCGGATGGGTAAAGGCCACATCGCGGCGCGCTTCACTTTCCAGGGCGCTGACGGCCCGCGCGGCATGGACCTTACAGAAGCCGGAACCAAAAAGAGCCTGGCCGTCTACGTGGTGCGCGATCCGCAGGACGTTCCCGGCATCGCCACCCTGGGTCCGGATCCCTTCACTGAAGCGTTCGACGCCGACATGCTGGCCGAGATCCTCGGCGCCAGTTCGCAGCAGATCAAGGGGCTCCTGAGGAGCCAGAGCGTGATCGCCGGCATCGGGAACGCCTACAGTGACGAGATCCTGCATGCTGCGCGGATTTCGCCCTTCGCCACGGCCAAGTCGCTGGACCGGGAAACCGTCCAGGTGCTTTATGACTGCATCCACAGCGTCCTGGGCGATGCCCTTGCGGAGGCGCGGGGCAAGCCCCCAAAGGACCTGAAGGACGTTAAGCGCAGCCACATGCGGGTCCACGCCCGGACCGGCCTGGCGTGTCCAGTGTGCGGAGACACCGTGCGGGAGGTTTCCTTCGCCGATACCGCACTGCAGTACTGCCCCACGTGCCAGACGAAGGGCAAGATCCTGGCGGACCGCAGGACCTCGAAGTTCCTCAAATGATGGCTCGTTCCCCCAAAGACACCCCCGTCCGGACAAAGCACCCGCGAACGCCAGGGTGTTATGGCCGGAACAGGGGGCGAAGCCAGGACTGACCAAAAGGACCAACAAAAAAAGTGGAAGCACCGGATTTCTCCGGTGCTTCCACTTCTTTGGTCGGGCTGACAGGATTTGAACCTGCGACCCCTTGACCCCCAGTCAAGTGCGCTACCAAGCTGCGCTACAGCCCGTCAGTTCCGCCGTTCTCCGCTGCGCTTCATCCGGGGGCTAACCCCGCGATTTCCACCAGCAGTCCGGCCGAACCACCTAGAAGAGCTTACACGATTCCGGAGGGTGCCAGTGACACTTTCCGGGGTTCGGCCCCTCGGTGTGTCGGAATTAACGCTTCTTGCCGCGCTTTTCCCGGACACGCATGCTGACCTCGATGGGCGTGCCCTCGAAGCCAAACGTTTCCCGCAGCCGGCGGGTGATGAAGCGCCGGTATCCCGGATCCAGGAAGCCGGTGGTGAAGAGCACAAACTTCGGCGGCCGGCTGGAGGCCTGGGTGCCGAAGAGGATGCGCGGCTGCTTGCCGCCCCGGACGGGGTGCGGGTGGGCTGCCACCAGCTCGCCCAGGAAGGCATTCAACCGGCCGGTGGCAATGCGCTTGTCCCAGCTTTCCAGCGCTACGTCCAGGGCAGGAACCAGACGGTCCTTGTGCCACCCGGTTTTCGCCGAGATATTGACCCGCGGAGCCCAGTTCACATGGGCAAGGTCCTGTTCGATTTCACGCTCAAGGTAGCGGCGGCGTTCGTCGTCGAGCAGGTCCCACTTGTTGAACGCGAGCACCAGGGCGCGGCCCGATTCGATGGCGAGCTGCAGGATCCGGACGTCCTGCTCGCTGAGGACCTCGTCCACGGCGAGGAGTACGACGGCGACCTCCGCCTTTTCGAGCGCGCTCTGCGTGCGCAAGGAGGCGTAGAAATCCGCGCCCTGCGCCATGTGCTGGCGGCGGCGGATGCCTGCCGTGTCAACGAACCGCCAGGTCCGGCCGCCCAGTTCGATGAATTCGTCCACGGGGTCACGGGTGGTCCCGGCAGTGTTGTCCACCACTACCCGCTCGGTACCGGCGAGCTTGTTCAGCAGCGAGGACTTGCCCACGTTGGGGCGGCCGATGAGCGCGATGCGGCGGGGGCCGCCGGAGCGCTCCAGGCCTTCGATGGTGGAGAACTCCGGAAGCACATCCATGACATGGTCCAGCAGGTCGGCCACACCGCGGCCGTGCAGGGCGGACACCGGGTAGGGTTCGCCGAAACCGAGGCCCCAGAGCGCAGCGGAGTCGGCTTCCTGTGCGAAGTCGTCAACCTTGTTGGCCACCATGATGACGGGCTTCTTGCTGCGGCGCAGCATCTTCATCACGCCCTCATCGGTGGCGGTGGCGCCTACGGCCGAATCAACGACGAAGAGGACGGCGTCCGCGAGCTCCACGGCCATTTCTGCCTGCTCGGCTACCCGGGCGTGGATGCCGCGGGCGTCGTGTTCCCAGCCGCCGGTGTCCACCAGGGTGAAGTTGCGGCCGTTCCAGTGGGCGGAGTACATCACGCGGTCGCGGGTGACGCCGGGGGTGTCTTCCACCACTGCTTCGCGGCGGCCCAGGATGCGGTTCACCAGGGTGGACTTGCCCACGTTGGGCCGGCCGATGATGGCCAGGACGGGGTCAAGCTTGACCGGGCCGTCATAGTCCTCGTCGCCGAATTCGCCGCTGAGCAGCGCGGCGTCGTCCTCGTCAAGGTCGTAGTCCTCAAGGCCGGCCCGGAGTGACGCCGCGCGGAGCTCCGCTTCGTCGTCGTCGATGGCCGCCAGCCGCTCCGCGACCTGGTCGGTGCCCGTGGGGGTGTATTCGTCGTCGCCGGCGCCTGGGTGGCCGGAGGTTTGGGTGGTGTCGCTCATTGAACTGTCCTTAGTGGTCATCTGCCGGCGTCCCGGCTACTGCTTGAAGTCTTTGTGAATTGGGGTCCGCCGGCAGCGGCTGCCCGGTGAGTTGGATGGAATCCTGCACATGCCCTGACAGTGCGTCCCGGATCTCCAGCGCCGCCCTGTCCATTGAAGCACGGCCGCTTTCCCCGGCCCTGCGGCCCAGGGTCAGCGCGTTCCCGAAGCTGACGTGGAACCGCCTGCCCGGCCGCGGTACGGAATCAAGGTGCTCATCTCCCCTGCGGGTGCCGAGGATCGCAACCGGCACCACCGGAGCCCCGGAGTTCAGCGCCAGCCAGGCAACGCCGCCGTTGATGTCTTCTGCTGCCCCGCTCCCCCGCGTTCCTTCAGGAAGAATCCCCACGCAACGGCCGGCGTCGAGCACTTTCCTGCAAAGCTGCAGGGCTGCGCGGTCTCCCCTGCGGTCCACCGGCACCTGCCCGGAAGCTGTGAGGACCCGGCCCAGGAAACCCTTGAACATTTCCTGCTTGACCAGGATGTGCATGGGCCTCGGCGAGGCACCGAACATGACCGGTCCGTCCAGGAAACTGATGTGGTTGGCGGCAAAAATGACCGGACCACCGGTGGGAACATTCTCCCGTCCGGTGACTGAGGTCCGGTAGACCAGGTGGTTCAGGGCCCAGCCCACCGGCCTGCTCCAGGCCATCGTCCAGCCGGAAGGGAGGTCCGGCCCGGCGCCGGGCACGGCCCGCTCAGTCACGGCCCGCTCAGTCACTGCCGGTTCAGTCACGGTTCAGGACCTTGGTCACTATCACCAGGGCGGCCGCAACGGTCTGGTCGAAGTCGAGGTCCGAGGAGTCCAGGGTGACCACGCCGGAGGCGGCCTGCGTGAAGTTGACCACCGTTGAATCCTTGGCATCGCGGTGGGTCACCTGCGCGGCCAGCTGTTCGGCGTTCTGTGTTCCGCCAAGCTGGATGCCGCGGCGGCGGAGCCGGGCTTCCTCGCTGGCGGTCAGCAGCATCCGGACCTCTGCACCGGGCGCGACGACGGTGGTGATGTCCCTGCCTTCCACCACCATGCGGCGGTGGTGCTTTTCAATCAGGGCCCGCTGCCGCCGGATCAGCTCCGTCCTGGCCCCCAAGGTAGTGGCCACGGCACTGACTGCCGAGGAGATGGCGGGTTCGCGGATGGCGTCGGTCACGTCCACCCCGTCCACCCGGACGTACTCCTCATTGGGGCTGGTGCTCAGTTCCAGGACAAGGTCGCGGGAGGCCTGCTCCACGGATGCGGCGTCTTCGAGGTCAATGCCGTTGGTGACGCAATACCAGGTGAGGGCCCGGTACATGGCACCCGTATCCAGGTAGGCGAGGCGGAGCCGGCGCGCCACTTCCTTGCTGACGCTGGACTTGCCGGAACCGGACGGCCCGTCAATGGCAACCACCAGCGGCCTGCCGACGCGGAGCGCCGGCAGGGTGTCAAGAAGTTCCTGTGTCATTACTGAAGTACCCGCCATCCGCGGTCGTTTAATGCTTCGATCAGGTGGTCATGCTTGTTGGGCAACACAGACAATTCCACCATGCCCACGTTCTGGCCGGATGAATGGTCCAGCCGCAGGTCCTCAACGTTGACCCCAATTTCACCGATTTCGGTGAGGAGCTGGGCGATCTGGCCCGGTTTGTCATCCACCAGGACCGTGAGCCACGAATACGCCTGCGGGGGGCCGCCGTGCTTGCCCGGGATCCTGGCCTGGCCCGCGTTGCCCTCGCTGATCAGCTGTGCGAGATCCAGCCGGGCCCCTGGCGCAGCCGGCTGTTCCAGTGTCCCGATCAACCGGTTGAGGTCCTCGCGCACGCCATAGAGGATTTCCACCACCTTCGCCGCGTTCCCCCCAAGGATCTGCACCCACAGGGTAGGATCGCTGGCCGCAATGCGGGTGACGTCCCGCAGCCCGTTGCCTGCCAGGGACAACGCATGCAGGGGCGTGCCCTGCAGCCGGCTGGCCAACAGCGACGACATCACCTGGGGCAGGTGCGAAACCAAAGCCACGGCTTCATCATGTTCATCAGCCGTGAACTGTGAAACGACTGCCCCCAGGTCTGACGCCAGCGAGCGGGCCACCTGGAGGGCGGCACCGGAAGTCTCATCCGACGGGCAGACCACCCAGGGCATCGACGTGAACAGCTCGCCGCGGGCAGCAACCGGCCCGGACTTCTCCCGTCCCGCCATGGGATGGGTACCCACGTAGCGCGAGAGGTCAACGCCACGGCTGCTCAAGGCCGCAAGGATCCCTGCCTTAACGCTGGCAATGTCCACCACCACTGATTCGGGGTAGTCAGCCAGCGCCTTCGCCACAACATCAGCTGTGACATCCGGCGGGGCGGCAACTACCACCAGCTGGGGCACGGCACCGGCAAGCGCAGCCAGCGGCTGGCCTGCCCCGATGTCCACGGCGACAGCCTGGTTGGTGGGCGACGGATCAGAGAGGTACACCGGCACGCCGCGCCCGCGCAGGCCCAGGCCGATGCTGGTCCCGAGCAGCCCGGTGCCGATGACCACCACCGGACCGTCCAGGTGCCCGCGGCCCTGGCTCTGGAAAGCGGACATGGTCAGAGCCCTACGGATGCCAGCAGATGGCCGACTTCCTGCTTGCCGAGGTTACGGATGCTTCCCTGGCGCTGGTCGCCCAGGCCGATAGGTCCCACTTTGACGCGCACCAGCCGCAGGACCGGGAATCCGACGGCGTCGAACAGGCGGCGCACGATGCGGTTCTTGCCGGAGTGCAGCACAACCTCGATCAGCACGTGCCCCGGTGTGGAGTCCACCAGCCGGAAGGAATCCACGGACGCAAAACCGTCCTCCAGCTCCACCCCCTGCTTCAGCTGGGCACCGATACCCTGCGGGAACGGGCCGCGGACCTGCACCAGGTACGTCTTGGGCACCTCGTAGGAGGGATGGGTCAGGCGGTTGGCAAGCTCGCCGTCGTTGGTCAGCAGGAGCAGCCCCTCGGTGGCCACGTCGAGCCGGCCAACGTGGAAGAGGCGTTCGCCGTGCTGGTTCCGGAGGAAGTCGCTGATGCAGGGCCGGCCCTCGGGATCCTCCATGGTGGAGACAACACCCTTGGGCTTGTTGAACACCATGTAGACCATGTTTTCGTCCAGCTGGATCCGGATGCCGTCCACATGGATGACGGCGGTCTTGGGATCGACGCGGACGCCGAGTTCGGTGACCACCTGGCCGTCCACTTCCACCCGGCCTTCTGCAATCATCTCTTCGCAGACGCGCCGCGAGGCCACCCCGGCGGACGCCATCACCTTTTGCAGGCGCACGCCGTCGGCATCGTGGAGTTCGGACTGGGGGACGTCGCCGCGCGGACCCTTCTTGCGTGACGGCTTGCGGATCGGCCCGAGGTTCTGGCCGAAACGCTCACTGCCGAAAGCCCGGGAAGCGGCCGCTCCCGGAGCTCCGGTACGCGGCTTCTGCTTGGGTGCCCCGGGAGTTCCGGGCGCTTTCTTGGCCCCCGGCTTTCGCACTGCGGGCTTCCGCGAAGAAGGCTTGGCGGACCGTGCTTCCGCCGCCCCGCCGGTCCTGGCCTCCGGAACCTGGTCCGGATCGATAAAACGCTCTTCGCGCGGCTTCGGGGCACGGTGCGGCCGGTCACTGCCGAACCCGCCGGCGCGCTTGGCCGGACCGCCGCGGAAGCCACCGCTGGAATTGCCGCCCTGGGAGGTGTTGCGTCCCGGCGTGTTGTTGTGTCCGGAGCTGTTGCGTCCCGAACTGTTACGTGGTGAACCCTGGCGTCCCGCCTGTGTCATGACCCGTCCTTCGATATATTGACCGGCAAGGTGTCCAAGGACAACCCTAGCCAGCCGTGCAGAAATAATCTGCCCTTGTAGGTACTCGTGCCGCAGCCAGGGCTGGTTCCCTGCCTACGTTCTTTCGGCGTCGTAGAACTCCGCGATCCCGTCCAGTCCTGGAAGATGCGGGGACAGCTGCGGCAGCTCGGCCACTGAACTGATTCCCATCCGTTCCAGGAAGTACGAGGTGGTCCGGTAAAGGATGGCCCCCGATTCGGGATCAGTTCCCGAGTCTTCGATAAGCCCGCGCTGGGCGAGTGTCCGTACGACGGAGTCCACATTGACTCCCCTGATTGCGGACACCCTGGCCCTGGAGACCGGCTGGCGGTAAGCGATCACCGCGAGCGTTTCCAGGGCAGCGTGGGTGAGCCTGGCCGTCTGACCCTCCAGCACATATTTGCCCACGAAGGGGGCGAATTCAGCGCGTGAGTAGATCCGCCAGCCACCGGCGACATTCCGCAATTCAAAACCCCGGGGGCTGGAGCCAAAACCAGCTGGGCTGGCTGAATCCATATCCGGGGCGTTAACAGTATAGCCGTTATACTCCTGCTGAAGTTCAGCCAGCAGGGCGCCGACAACATCCACGGTCAGCTCAAGGCCAGCAGCGAGCTCCTCCTCCGTGGCCGGCTGGTCGATAATCATCAGGACTGCCTCAAGGGCGGCTTTGGCTCCGCCGGGCAGGCTTGCGACGTCCGGCTCCCCCAGGCCTGCGCCATCGGTTGCATGTTCATTCACAGCTGCTCCTCAAATTCCTCGCTCAGGTTCTCCGCGGACCAGGCCCCGCTCCCGGCCGTCCAGTGCACGGCCAGATCCCCCAGCGGCGACAGCTGGTCAAAGGAGACTGCCTTGTCCCGGAACAGTTCCAGCAGGGCAAGGAACCGGGCCACCACCACCAGGGTGGAATCAGCGTCGGCTATCAGGGTCCGGAACGTCAGCGGCGATTCGAGCTGAAGCCGCAGGCCCACGATTTCCGCCTGCTCCTTCACGCTGACCGTCCCGCCGTGAAGGTGGGCGAGGCCCACCTCCGTTGGCTGCGGGGTCTTCGGCCGCAGGGCGGCCTCCGCGAGGCGGGCAAACTGTTCCGGCGTATGTTTCCAGACGAGTTCGGGAAGCATCGCCGCAAAGTGCTCCTCGAGCGCCACCTGCCGCGGGAAGCGCAGGGCTTCCTGGTGAAGGGTCCCGCCCAACAGGCCGGCCACCTGCTTGAAGGCTTTGTACTGAAGCAACCGGGCAAAGAGCAGGTCCCTGGCCTCCAGCAGCGCGATATCCTCGTCATCTTCGACGTCTCCGGCCGGCAGGAGCCGGGCCGCCTTGAGATCCAGCAGAGTTGCAGCGATCACCAGGAACTCGCTGGCTTCATCCAGGGCCCATTCTTCGCCCAGTTTCTGCAGCTTCCGGATGTACTTGATGAACTCATCGGTGACGGTGGCGATGGCCACCTCGGTGATGTCCAGCTGGTGTTTGGCGATCAGCCCCAGGAGGAGGTCGAACGGACCCGTGAAGTTGGCCAGCCGCACCTCGAAGCCGGGCTTGGTTTCGGCCACGGCGTGGCTAGGGTGCGCCGCCGCGCGAAATCAGTTCCTTGGCCAGCCTGCGGTAGGCATCCGCCCCCACATGGTTCGCGGCGTAGCTGGTGATGGGTTCGGCGGCCACGGTGGCGTCGGCGAACTTGATGGAGCGCTTGATGACGGTTTCGAAGACTTTGTCCCCGAAGGCTTCCACCAGGCGGGCGATGACTTCGCGGCTGTGCAGAGTGCGGGCGTCGTACATGGTGGCCAGCACGCCGTCCACCTGCAGGCGGGGGTTGAGCCGGTCCTGGACCTTGTCGATGGTTTCCACCAGCAGGGCCACGGCACGCAGGGCAAAGAACTCGCAGATCAGCGGGATGATGACGCCGTGCGCGGCGGTCAGGGCGTTGACGGTGAGGAGGCCGAGGGAAGGCTGGCAGTCGATGAGGACGACGTCGTAGTCGTCTTCGACTTTCTTGAGCGCCCGGTCCAGCACCTGCTCGCGCGCCACCTCGTTGACCAACTGCACTTCGGCAGCCGAGAGGTCGATGTTGGCGGGCAGCAAATCGACGTTTTCCACGCCCGTCCGGTGGATGGCGTCCCGGATGTCGACTTTGCGGTCCATCAGGACGTTGTAGACAGTAAGGTCCAGTTCGTGGGGGTTGACGCCCAAACCTGCAGACAGGGCGCCCTGGGGATCAAAGTCCACCAGGAGCACCCGGCGGCCGTATTCGGCGAGCGCGGCTGCGAGGTTGATCGTGGAAGTGGTCTTTCCAACGCCGCCTTTTTGGTTAACCATGGCTATGACGCGGGCCGGACCGTGGGAGGACAGCGGCGCGGGTTCCGGGAACTCGCGGTATGGGCGCCCGGTGGGCCCCATCACCGCGTCTTCCAGATCGAATTCCGTGCCCTCCAGAGTTGCTGAACCCTGTTCGCTGCTCACGTATCTATCCACACTTTCGATGACGGTGATTTCCTGCCGCTGGGATGGCCAGCAACGCTCCTGCTTCTTCCCAAGGTTACAGCGCTCGACACGGTATTCGAGGCAACTTGACTTTCCGCGGATGTTGAGCCTTTACCCTCTAGCTGAGGTCGAAGGTTTAGGTTCTGGCAACGTACAGAACCGCCCCCGGCCGGTGCCGGAGGCGGTTCTGAAGGGTACCGAGGACAAGGATCAGGCGGTGGCCGAGACGGCCTTGGCGCCCTCTTCCTTTGGTGCCATTTCGCCGTGGTGGTGGGCCATCATGGTTGCCTCATCGAACGGTTCCTCGCCGGAGAGCACCCGGCCCACCTGTTCGCCGTCAATTTCCTTGACCCAAGTGCCGATCAGGACGGTTGCCACTGCGTTGCCGGTGAAGTTGGTCAGGGCGCGGGCCTCGGACATAAACCGGTCGATGCCCACGATCATGCCCACCCCGCCGAGCAGTTCGGGCTTGTGTGCCTGCAGGCCGGCAGCGAGGGTAGCCAGGCCGGCGCCGGTGACGCCGGCAGCACCCTTGGAAGCGATGATCATGAAGATCAGCAGGGAGATCTGGGCACCGAGGTCCAGCGGAGTGCCCATGGCGTTCGCGACGAACAGGGACGCCATGGTCAGGTAGATCGCCGTGCCGTCGAGGTTGAAGGAGTAGCCGGTAGGAACCGTGACACCGACCACCGGCTTGGAGACGCCGAGGTGTTCCATCTTCGCGATCAGTCGGGGCAGTGCTGCCTCGGAGGATGAGGTGGAGAAGATGAGGAGGTATTCGCGGGCCAGGTACCGCATCAGCTTGAAGATGTTGACTCCGGACACCACCTGGAGCAGGCCGCCGAGAATCACCACGATGAACAGTGCACAAGTGATGTAGAAGGCAAGCATCAGGGTGAACATGCTCACGATGGCCTGGAAGCCGGTGGCGCCGACGACGGCGGCAATGGCACCGAAGGCGCCCACGGGTGCAAGCCACATGATCATGATCAGGATACGGAAGACGAGGGCCTGGCCGTAGCCGATGGCCTTGAGGATCGGGGCACCCTGCGGGCCCATCTTCTGCAGCGCGAAGCCGACGAGGATGGCCGCGAGCAGGGTGGGCAGGACGGGGACGTCACCGGGGATGATTCCGAGCAGGAAGTCAACCGTGCTGTCAGTAGCCGCCTTCTTGTTGGGATCGTAGGGGGCGAGCTTCAGGCCCTCACCGGGGTGGATCAGGTTGCCCACCACCAGGCCGATGGCTAGGGCGAAAGTGGACATAACGATGAAGTAGCCAAGCGCGAGGCCGCCCACCTTGCCCACGGTTGCGGCCTTGGCGATGGAGCCGATGCCGAGGACGATGGTGCAGAAGATGACGGGGGCGATCATCATCTTGATGAGCTTGATGAACCCGTCGCCAAGCGGCTTGAGGGATTTGCCCACCTCGGGGAAGAGCAGGCCGACGACGGCGCCCAGGATGACGGCGGCGATGACGGCGATGTAGAGGTAATGGGATTTATCCAGTCCCTTGCGCGGCGCCTTCACGCTGTCGAGCGACTCTCCTCGTTGAGAAGCCATGATGTGTCTCCTTTGGATAATGTGATAGACGCTGCGGCACATTCTCTGGGCTCAACACGTCCTCCGGTGTGATATCCATCATTGGGCAGGTGGTGACCCAGCTCACCGTTGCGTTCATATTGGTCGCGGCGGAGTTGGTACCGGGTGCAGTTACAGGTCGGGAAGGTACAGATGATCCACCGTTGGAGTATCGCCCGCCGGCTTTTTGTGGCGAACCTGCTGATTGTGGTGGCGTTTATTGCGATCGTGGGCACTGCCACGTTCATCGACGCACGGGACCGCACCTACGAGGAAGCCGGCCGCAGGATGACTGGCGTCGCTGCCGCCATCGCCGTCAATCCCCTGGTCCTCCAGGCTGCGGATACCAGCAATCCATCGGCCCTGCTGCAGCCCTACGCCCTTGACGTCATGGCGGGCTCGGGAGCCGACTTCGTGACCATCATGGCGCCGGACCGGACGCGCTGGACACATCCTCGAAACGAGGAACTGGGCCGGCCCTACATCGGATCCATTGATGCCGCGCTTCGCGGTGAAATGTTCACCGAAGTCACTGCGGGAACCCTGGGGCCCTCTGTACGCACCATTGCCCCCGTGAAGGACGCAGCAGGGAATGTGAAGGCGCTGGTGGCCGCGGGCGTCACCGTCCGCAGCGTGGATGTTGCCCTGTCCGGGCGGCTCCCTGCCCTCGTGGCCATCGGCCTAGCCTTGCTGGTGGGCGGTTCACTGGCTTCATGGCTGTTGGGCCGGTACCTCCGGCGCGTCACCCGGGGCTGGGGTCCGGAACAGCTCGCCCAACTGTTCGCCTATTACGAGTCGGTGCTGCATTCGGTGCGGGAGGGACTGGTCCTGATCGACACCAAGGGCCGTGTGGTGATGTACAACGACCAGGCGGCCGAGCTGCTGGGCCTGGAAGGACCCGGCAGCAAGGACCCCACCCGGCCGCCGTCGCTGTCCGAGCTGCCACTGGATGAGGGGCTCCGGAGCCTGTTCGAGTCCGGCCGCAGCACCAACGACGAGATCGTCCTCACCGGTTCGCGCATCCTGGTAGTCAACCAGGGTCCTGCCAAGGGGCCCGAGGTGTCCGGCAGCCGTGGAAAGTCCCCCGTGTACGGCACGGTGGCGACCCTTCGGGACCGGACGGAGATCGAGGCCCTCGGCAGCGAGCTGGAAACCATGCGTACGCTCTCTGACGCCCTCCGGGCACAGACCCACGAGCACGCCAACCGGCTGCACACCATGGTTTCGCTGCTGGAGCTTGGCCGCACGCAGGAAGCCCTCGCATTCGCCACCAAGGACTTGGAACTCAGCCAGCAGCTCACGGATGACGTGGTCAGTTCAGTGGACGAGCCCGTACTTGGCGCCCTGATTGTGGGCAAGGTGGCTGAAGCCCACGAGCGCGGGGTGCAGCTGGACGTCACAGCCCTGGGCTCGGCAAGCGTGGCGGGGATTGCGGTGCAGGACCTGGTGACCATCCTTGGCAACCTCCTTGACAATGCCATGGATGCAGCTGCGGACGGACCGCCGCCGCGGAAAGTGGAGCTTACGGTCGAGGCCGATGAGGAAGGCCTGGACATCACCGTGCACGATTCCGGCCCGGCCATTGATCCTGCCGCCGCCGAGAACCTGCTCCGGCATGGGTTCAGTACCAAACCGGCGGGACCGGGCGGCCGGGGCATCGGCCTGGCGCTGGTGCGGCAGGCTGTGCGGCGCCTGGGAGGTACGCTGACAATTAACGGCCGGCGCGGTGCCAAGTTCGACGTGTTCCTCCCCGCAGCGGTGTCGGCAGGGAAGGAGCACAAACCGTGAGCAACATCCGGGTCCTCGTGGTGGAGGATGAGGCGATAGCAGCCGCCGCGCACGCGGCCTATGTGGGGCGGCTGGCGGGCTTCGAGCTCGCCGGAACGGCCCCGGACGGCCAGTCCGCCCTGCGCCTGCTCAGCGAGTTCGCGGCGGCGGGAAACCCGGTGGAACTTGTCCTGCTGGACATGAACCTTCCGGACCTGCACGGCCTGGACATCGCCCGCCGCATGCGCGCTTCCGGAATCCTGGCGGACATCATCGCCATCACGGCCGTCCGCGAACTGGCCATCGTGCGCAGTGCGGTGGCCATCGGCGTGGTCCAGTACCTGATCAAGCCGTTCACCTACGCGACCTTCGCGGACAAACTCGAAAGCTACCGCCAGTTCCGGCAGCAGCTGGCCGGTCCGCCGGGGGGTTCCGGAAAGGCGGGAGCTTCCCAGACGGACGTGGACCAGGCGTTCGCCAGCCTGCGTGCACCCTCCGAATTGCCGCTACCGAAAGGCCTCTCGGTGTCCACGCTCACCTCCGTGCAGGAGTTTATGAAAGCGCAGGAGGGTGCCGTGTCCGCCACGGAAGTGATGGACGCACTGGGCATGTCCCGCGTTACCGCCCGCCGCTACCTGGAATACCTGGCGGACGCCGGGACGGTGTCCAGGACGGCCCGCTACGGCACTCCCGGCCGGCCTGAGAACGAATACCGCTGGGCAGCGCGGTGATTGGGCCCGTACCGCCCGGTGATTGAGCCTGTTGCCATCTTAGTTGGGCCCAACTGTATACAAATAGCCCTGTTTCAGTCGATGTTTTTTCCTCCTGCTGCTTTTTCTGCTCGTTGTGTATACACTGGCTGGACCAACGAAGGGACTGCCAGTGCGAGCCAGCGACCGTGCCTATGCTGCACTCCGCGATGACATCGTCCAGTGGCGGCTCCAGCCCGGGGCCCTGCTTGCCGAGGTGGAACAGTCGGAGCGCCTCGGCGTTTCGCGCACGCCGCTGCGGGAGGCGCTGGGCCGGTTGACAGCAGAAGGGCTGACGACGGCGGCAGGCGGCCGCGGCGTCGTCGTCACCGACATCTCGCTGGAGGACATCGACGAACTGTTCGAACTGCGCGAGACACTCGAAGGCAAGGCTGCGGCACTGGCGGCCGAACGCGGCGAAGCCGCGATATTCCGGACCCTTGAGGCGGATTTCCGGGCGGCTCCTGCGCTGATCAGCAGCAGCACGCCCGCGTTGGAGGACTATTACCTGCTGGTGGAACGGCTGGACACTGCCATCGACGGTGCCATCTCGAATTCATACCTGGTACAGGCCATGCGCGGCCTCCGGGTCCACCTGGTCCGCATCCGCCGTTTGGCTGCAGATGACGCCGCCCGGCTGACAGCCGCTGCAGGCGAGCACGCTGCCATCGCTGAAGCCATTGCAGCAGGCAATCCGCGCCTGGCGCATGCGGCCACCACCGTGCATCTGCACCGCAGCCTCTCCCACATCAAAGCAACGCACACCCCCCGCTAAAAGGAGCCCCATGGTCAAGGAACACCACGTCCGCGTCTATAAGAGCGAAGAAAACCTGCCCCGTGAGGAGCAGTTGGCGCACAAGATCGCCAGGGTTGCCGCGGATCCCGTAGAGGTACCGGCAGAAGTGACTGAGATGGTGATCAACCGGGTCATCGACAACGCATCAGTGGCCATCGCCTCGCTGAACCGGGCGCCGATTGTTGCCGCCCGCGCCCAGGCACTGTCCCACGGGCCGAGCACCGGCGGGAAGGGCGCGAAGGTCTTCGGCATCGGCGAACGCGTCTCGCCGGAGTGGGCCGCGTGGGCCAACGGCGTGGCCGTGCGCGAGCTGGATTACCACGACACGTTCCTGGCAGCGGACTACTCCCACCCCGGCGACAACATTCCCCCGATCCTTGCCGTGGCCCAGCACGTGGGTTCCAACGGCCGCGACCTGGTGCGCGCCATCGCCACCGGCTACGAGATCCAGGTCAACCTGGTCAAGGCCATCTGCCTGCACAAGCACAAGATCGATCACGTAGCCCACCTCGGCCCCTCGGCCGCTGCGGGCATCGGCACCCTGCTGGGCCTGGACGTTGAGACGATCTTCCAGTCCGTGGGACAGGCGCTGCACACCACCACCGCCACCCGCCAGTCCCGCAAAGGTGAGATCTCCACCTGGAAGGCCCACGCTCCCGCCTTCGCCGGCAAAATGGCGGTGGAGTCCGCGGACCGGGCGATGCGCGGGCAGACTTCCCCGGTCCCGATTTACGAAGGTGAAGACGGGGTGATCGCGTGGCTGCTGGACGGCCCGGACGCCTCCTACCAGGTCCCTCTGCCGGAGGCAGGCGAGGCCAAGCGGGCCATCCTGGACACCTACACCAAGGAACACTCCGCCGAGTACCAGGCCCAGGCCTGGATCGACCTCGCCCGCAAGCTGCACCGCGAACACCCCGAAGCCACCGACCCCGGCAACGTGAAGTCCGTGCTGATCAAGACCAGCCACCACACCCACTACGTCATCGGCTCGGGTGCCAACGACCCCCAGAAGTACTCCCCCACCGCCTCCCGGGAGACCCTGGACCACTCCATCCCGTACATCTTCACCGTCGCGTTGCAGGACGGTGCCTGGCACCACGTCGACTCCTACTCCCCCGACCGCGCCGCCCGCCCGGACACCGTGGACCTGTGGCAGAAGGTCTCCACCGAGGAAGACCCGGAATGGACCCGCCGCTACCACTCCCTGGACATCAAGGAAAAGGCCTTCGGCGGGTCCGTGGAAATCACCCTCACCGACGGCACAGTCATCACCGATGAGATCGCCGTCGCCGACGCCCACCCCCTCGGCGCCCGGCCCTTCGCCCGGGACCAGTACGTCCACAAGTTCCGCACCCTGGCTGCCGGGCTGGTGGAGGAGGCTGAAATCGAACGGTTCCTCACCGCCGTCGAACGCCTCCCCGAACTCGGCCCCGGGGAACTGGACCAGCTGAACATCACCGCCGCCCCTGGCGTCATCGACCTCAATAACGCACCCAAGGGACTCTTCTGATGCTGTACTCAAAAGTCACCCCGGAGCAGAAACGGATCCGGTTCCGGGAACTGCTCGTGGCCGGCACCATCGCGCGGTTCCCCGGTGCGTTCAACCCGCTCTCGGCCCGGCTCATCGAGGAGAAAGGCTTCGAGGGGGTCTACATCTCCGGCGCCGTCCTGGCCAACGACCTGGGGCTGCCGGACATCGGCCTGACCACCCTCACCGAAGTGGCAACCCGCGCCGGGCAGATCGCCCGGATGACCGACCTGCCGGCCATCGTCGACGCCGACACCGGCTTCGGCGAACCCATGAACGTGGCCCGAACTGTCCAGGAAATCGAAAACGCCGGCCTGGCCGGGCTGCACATCGAGGACCAGTTCAACCCCAAACGCTGCGGCCACCTCGACGGTAAAAACGTGGTGGACCTGGAGACCGCCACCAAACGGATCCGCGCCGCCGCCGACGCACGCCGCGACCCGAACTTCCTCATCATGGCCCGCACCGACATCCGGGCCGTCGACGGACTGCAGGCCGCCCAGGACCGGGCCCGTGCGCTCGTGGACGCCGGCGCGGACGCGATCTTCCCCGAAGCCATGAAGGACCTCACCGAATTCCAGGCCATCCGCGACGCCGTGGACGTGCCCATCCTGGCCAACATGACCGAATTCGGCAAAAGCGACCTCTTCACCACCGAACAGCTCCAGGGCGTCGGCGTGAACATGGTGATCTATCCGGTAACCCTTCTCCGTAGTGCCATGGGCGCTGCCGAGCGTACGCTGGAATCGATTAAGGCTGAGGGCACGCAGGAGGCGCAGGTTGGCAGCATGCTGACCCGCGCACGCTTATACGATCTCGTTGACTACGAAAGCTACAACCGCTTCGACAGCGGAGTGTTCAATTTCCGGGTCCCCGGGGAGTAGGGAAAACCGCGCCGGTACCGCCGGTACCACAGGCGACAGGAACGAAGGAGTTTCAGCATGGCTGAAGAGGACATCAAAAAGGGGCTTGACGGCGTCGTAGTGGACTACACATCCGTCTCGAAGGTCAACCCGGACACCAATTCCCTGCTGTACAGGGGCTACCCCGTCCAGGAACTGGCGGCACGGTGCAGCTTCGAGGAAGTCGCCTACCTGCTCTGGAACGGTGAACTGCCGAGCCAGGAGCAGTTGGCCGGGTTCACTGCGCGTGAGCGTGGCGGCCGCGCCCTGGATCCGGTGGTCAAGCA
Source organism: Arthrobacter sp. Ha26 (assembly GCF_059091705.1). Lineage (NCBI taxonomy): Bacteria > Bacillati > Actinomycetota > Actinomycetes > Micrococcales > Micrococcaceae > Arthrobacter > Arthrobacter sp. Ha26. Next base: position 15,097 of record NZ_JBNHGX010000003.1, on the reverse strand, counting down.
AGTCATCGATGCGCTGCCCGAAACGTCCCATCCCATGGATGTATGCCGGACGGCCGCCTCCGTGATGGGCGCCAGGCACCCCCTGGCCGAAGATTCTTCGCGCGAGGCCAACATGGCCAAAGCCATCGACCTGTTCGCGGCCATGCCGGCCGTGGTGGCGTACGACCAGCGCCGCCGGCACGGCCAGGATGTCATCGAGCCACGCGATGACCTCGGCTACTCGGCCAATTTCCTCTGGATGACGTTCGGGGAGGAACAGGTACCGGAGGTGGTGGAGGCATTCAACGTCTCGATGATCCTTTATGCCGAACACTCCTTTAACGCCTCCACCTTCACCGCACGCGTCATCACCTCCACCCTCTCGGATCTCCACTCCGCGGTGACCGGCGCGATCGGCGCCTTGAAGGGGCCGCTGCACGGCGGAGCCAACGAGGCCGTGATGCACACCTTCGACGAAATCGGAATCCGCCCGCAGGAATCCCTCGAGGAAGCCGCTGCCCGGGCCAAGTCGTGGATGGAAAACGCGCTGGCCCAGAAGAAGAAAGTCATGGGGTTCGGCCACCGCGTCTACAAGCACGGCGATTCCCGCGTGCCCACCATGAAGGCGGCCCTGGACAAGATGATCGCCCACTATGGCCGGCCCGAGCTCCTCGGACTGTACAACGGCCTCGAACAAGCCATGGACGAGGCCAAGGCCATCAAGCCCAATCTTGACTACCCTGCCGGCCCCACCTACCACCTGATGGGGTTCGACACCGCCACGTTCACACCCCTGTTTGTGGCCAGCCGCATCACCGGATGGACCGCCCATATCATGGAACAGCTGGACGCCAACTCGCTGATCCGCCCGCTGAGCAAATACGTCGGCCCGGAGGAACGGCACGTTTCCTAGGGCAGGTTTTTGGCTGAGACCCGGATTTGCTGAGGGCACGACGGCGGCCGGTCACCACTTCAGGGACCGGCCGCGACGCGGTTACTGCCCCATATGGATCTTCAGAGAGGTGATCATGCGCTTGGCGTTGATGTACTCGGGCGTCAACATGTAAGCACGCGCCTCATCCAGGGTACGGAAGACCTTGATGCCTTCAGTAAGCGTGTCTCCGCGTGAGACCTGGAAGATGTCCGAAAAGGAGTACAACGGGGACTCCGTCGGGCCGTTTACCACGTTGTAGAACATGCAGCTGGTCCCGTCCTTTCCGGCTGCGCTGCTCGTGATCCCGTACGACGCTGTGACCCTGTCCCCGTCGAGCAACGCACGGAAGGCGAACCGTGGAGTGATGATGTTGGGAAAGGAAGAGTTGTAGGGCAAGTCGAGTTCCACGGAATCGAGAACCTTATACGGCACAGGCTCCATGCAGCTTCCACCGATGGTTCCGGAGGCTCCAAAGCGGAAGGAAGCCAAGCGTTTTCCTGCCTGATCCTGCACATTGAGCGCGATGGCCGGAAATTCCGGGTTGTACGGCTCGGCCAGCACGGTCCACTCGCGGAGGTATTCAAAGGAAATTTTGCCGTCGGCGCTTGTGTAACGCTGCCATTCACCCGCAGGCGGTTCAGCAGGTTCGGTTGTGACCGGCGGGACGGCGATGGAGCTGGGCCTCGGCGCCGGGGTGGATGGCGGACTGGCGCTTGAATCAGGCGAAGGATTGGTACTGTAGGTGGCTGCGGGGGCGGGTCCCTCCAGTTTCGGGCCAAGGTTCGTAGAGAGCAGGACACCTGCCGTTACAGCCGCCGCTGCGACTGCAAGGAGTCCAGCGATCTTGCCGCGGCGTTGCCGCCGTTCTGCGAGCGTTGGCACGTGAACGCGTATCCGATCCGTAAAGGCTTCCGGACGGGAAAGTACGTTCTGCAGGATTTTTTCGTTGTTGGGAACGTCGGCGTCCCTTCCGACCGGGTCAGCACCTGAAACGAGGTACTTGATGGCATCCATGATTAGGCCCCCACTTTTTGGTCGATCGAGTCACAAAGACTCGGCAAAAGTCTGCGGAATGCTTCTCTGGCCCTGTAAAGGCGAACCTTTGCCGCAGACTGCGAACATTGGAGAACCGTGGCGATCTCAGTGATGGACAGTCCATCCCAGTAAGCCAGTTGAAGAACGTCGCGGTCCTTTTCACGCAGCGCTATCAGGGCCGACTCCACCAGAAAGTTTTCACTGTCCTGAGCGTTTCCCTCAGATGCGGACGCCTCCAGTTTCCTCTGAAGTTCGCGCTGCCGATCCCGTCCACGGTAAGCATTGCCAATGAGATTGCGGGCAACACCGAATAACCAGGCAGTGTCCGTTTCAAGCAAGCCGTCCCATTTCTGCCAGGCTATGCGGAAAACGTCGGCACTGAGCTCCTGGGCAAGCTCCGGATCGTCAACCCGCCGTTGCACAAACCTGTGGATCCTCGGATAGCTGTCCTTGTACAAGGCGATAAACGCCAACTCGCGCTCTGAAAGCACGGATTCCCCCCGATAATGCGTAGTGTCCTGACTGGCAGGCTAACCGTATTGTTTCCGGTAGCCCTCTTATGGTTACGCCTGTCCGATAAATTCTTCGTCGGGCGCTTCCGGCTCTTGCGACGGAGATGGCTTTAGCTACAGTCTTACGGCAGGAGGCTCACCGTGGAGGCAACGGTTTCGTTGTCGCTGTTCAGGGTAACCACCACGTTGACCCTGCCGCCTTCCAGCACCACGGGCAGCCAATGGTCGGCGTCCTGCCACATGCGCTCCACCGGCAGGGCATCGATCCGAAACCACTCCGGCATGATCTCCTCGCTGTCCGCCGGCTCCCCCACCCATTGCCTGGCAGTGAAGAGCCGCGTGTGCATGTCCCACGCCGGACGGGCAGGGAAGACAAACTGCACCACCCCGGCGTCCGTGAGGTCTTCCTGGCTGATTGTCACGCCGGTTTCCTCTTCCACTTCCCGGACTACGGCTTCGGCGTCGCTCTCCCCCGGTTCGACGTGCCCGCCGATGCCCACGATCTTTCCTGTTCCAAAGCCCGTCCGTTTGAGGCCCAGCAGTACTTCCGCACCGTGGTCTCCGTCGCGGAGCAGGAAGCAGAGGGTAACCCGTGCTGCAGTCATGCGCTCCAGCCTATGGTGTACGCGGGCTGCCCGCGAGGAAGCGCCGCGGCCAGGGAAATATGCCAAGCTCTACGTGTGACTCCCGAAACCGCACCCGGGATACGCCCGGCCCGCATCTCTTCCCTTGACGCGCGCCTGCCGGAGTGGCTGGTGCGCAACCCCTTGTACTGGGGCTGGGCCTGGAGCTGTTTCTGGATGATCCTGATTGTGGTGGATGAGTTCGCCGACCTGGCCGGCTGGACCTGGTACCTGCTGGTGGCCGCGGCCGCCCTGCCCACGATGCTCAGCACCCTGGCTGTACTGCACGTGACGCCCCGGCAGCAGGTGGAGGCTGCCCGGGAATCAGTCCTGGGCCTGTTCTTCGTGCGTTTCCTGGCGCTTATCGCGGCGTTTATGGTGTGGGCCATTTCGGTGGTGCTGAGCGCCTCGATCTCCACCACCATCCAGGCGCTGGCGGGTGATTCCGAGCGGGAGGTGACGGCTCTTGGGTTCAATCTCATGGCGGCCCTGGTTCCGCTGGTGGTCTGGGTCCTCTGGCTGGCCTTCGTAGCCCGGTGCGCCTGGTTCCTGCGGCGCCTGCGCGGCTGGCGGCAGGTTCCGATGGTGTCACGTGTGCCCAAACCGTTCCTGCGTGGCCGCCCGAGGCTTCGCCGTGTGGTGATCGGGCTGGCGCATCCGGGGCTGATGCTGGTGGCGGCGATGGGCACATCGGTACTGGCTTTGCTGCTGGGGCCGGTGGAACTGACTATCGAGGCCCTGCCCTAGCCACTACGCGGGCTGCCGCGCGCAGGTTCAGCCAAGCGCCCGGGGATGCGCTGCTGCGTAGATTTCGCGCAGCGTGTCCGCGGTGACCAGCGTGTACACCTGGGTGGTGGTCACCGAGGCGTGCCCCAGCAGTTCCTGCACAACCCGGACGTCCGCGCCGCCTTCGAGCAGGTGGGTGGCGAAGGAGTGCCGGAGGGTGTGCGGCGAGACGTCCTTGGTGATGTTGGCCTTGTCGGCGGCAGCCTTCAGGATGGTCCACGCACTCTGGCGGCTGATCCGGCCGCCGCGGGCGTTCAGGAACAAGGCCGGCGTCCCTTTGCCTTTGGCCGCCAGGAGCGGACGGCCGCGGACCAGGTAGGCGTCAAGGGCCCGGGCTCCATATGACCCCAGCGGCACCAGCCGTTCCTTGGAGCCCTTGCCGAACAGGCGCACGATCGCCGGCCCGCTTTCTGCCTCCTCGAGGGAGATGTCGTCCACGTCCAGGCCCACCGCTTCGCTGATGCGGGCACCGGTGGAATAGAGGAACTCGAGCAAGGCGCGGTCCCGCAGCCCGGTGGCGGTATCGGTGCCGGCCGCTTCCAGGATCCTGGTGACCTCGTCCACGCTGATGGCCTTTGGGAGCCGTTTGCCTGGCATCGGAGGGTGGACGTCGCTGGCAGGGTCAGTGGGCGTGAAACCTTCCAGGGCCCAAAACTTGTGCAGGCCGCGCACGGCCACCACCGTCCTCGCCGCGGAGCGCACAACCAAGGCGGTACCGCCGTCGGACCCGTCCGCCAAGGCACGGACGTAGCCTGTGACATGCTGCCGGGTGATGTCCTCGGGGCGCGCACAGCCGGCGGCGGCAAGGTAACGGGAATACCGGGCAAGGTCCCTGCGGTACGCCGCGAGTGTATTGGCAGCCAGGCCCCGTTCCACCCCCATGTGCTGGAGGTAGTCGGTGATGCCGCGCTCTATGGCCGTGGGGGGTGCCGGAGGAGAGTACACGGCCTTGGCGGGGAGTGCCGCTTCAGCCGTAGGGCCAGGGGCCATCAGCGCTGGCTGGGGTGCTCGGGCCACGGCGCGTCCGCCGGCCGGAGCCCGGCAAACCCGTCAGCGCGGGCGGCAGCGGCGGCGAGGATCCCGACGACGGCGGACGGGTTGTGCAGGCGGCCGGCCAGCACGGACTCCACGGCGTCGTCCAGGTTGATCCAGTGGAACTCGATCTCGGCCTCTTCGTCCGTCCGCTCGTGGCGCTCGTGGTGCGGAACCTCGGTCAGGTCGCGGGCCAGGTAGATCCTGATGGCCTCACTGGAGGAACCGGGCGAGTTGAAGACGTCGGCCAGGACGTTCCACGTGCCGGCGGCGAGGTCTGCCTCTTCCGCGAGTTCCCGGGCCGCGCCCACCTGGAACTCCTCGCCCTCGACGTCCAGCAGTCCGGCCGGGATCTCCCACAGGTCCATGCCAACGGGGTGCCGGTACTGCCTCAGGAGGAGGATCTCGCCGTCGTTGTTCATCGGCAGGACGGCGACGGCTCCGGGGTGGTCAATGTAGTCCCGGGTGAGGGCCTCGCCGGTATCCTGCAGCTGGAACGTATCGCTGACCACGTCCCAGATCCGGCCTTCGTAGACCTTCTCGGTGGACAAAAGACGGCGCGGACTCGGTGCATCCGAAACCTTCGCTACGTGGGTGGCTTCGTGTGTACCGGGCATCGCGCCGTCCTTTATGTTCGCGGAACTACTTAGCGGCTACCGTACCGGACGGTGCGGCCCCGGCAGCAGCGGCGCCCGGGGCAACGGCCGTGTCGGTGCCCTCCTGGTGGTCCAGTGCCGCCTTCACCAGGCCCGAGAACAGCGGGTGCGGGCGGGTGGGGCGGGAGCTCAGCTCAGGGTGCGCCTGGGTGGCCACGTAGTACGGGTGGACGTCCGCGGGCAGTTCCACGAACTCCACGAGCTTGCCGTCCGGGGACGTGCCGGAGAAGACGAGCCCTTCGGCAGCGATCTGGTCGCGGTACTTGTTGTTCACCTCGTAGCGGTGGCGGTGGCGTTCGCTGACGGTGGTCTTGCCATAGGTTTCGGCGATGACTGAACCGGCGTCGAGCTTGGCTTCGTACAGGCCCAGGCGCATGGTTCCGCCGAGGTCGCCGCGGCCTTCAACGAACTCCAGCTGCTCTTCCATGGTGGCAATGACCGGGTACTTGGAATCGGGCTCGAATTCGCTGGAGGACGCGCCTTCCATCCCCACCACGTTGCGGGCGTATTCGATCACCATGCACTGCAGGCCCAGGCACAGCCCCAGGACCGGGAGCTTGGTTTCGCGGGCGAACTTCAGGGCGCCGAGTTTTCCTTCGAGCCCGCGGATGCCGAAGCCGCCCGGGACACAGATGGCGTTGACGCCGTCCAGGGCCTTGATGGCGCCTTCGCGGGTTTCGCATTCGTCGGACGGGACCCAGCGGATCTTGACCTTGGCGTCGTTAGCGAAACCGCCGGCGCGCAGGGCCTCCGTAACAGACAGGTAGGCGTCGGGCAGGTCGATGTATTTGCCGACGAGCGCGATTTCCACGTGGTGCTTGGGGTTGTGCACTGCTTCGAGGAGCTTGTCCCAGCTGGTCCAGTCCACGTCCTTGAAGGGGAGGTCAAGGGCGCGCACGATGTAGGAGTCCAGCCCCTGGGTGTGCAGGGTTTTGGGGATGTCGTAGATGCTGGGGGCATCGGCGGCGTTCACCACGGCGTCGATGTCGACGTCGCACATGCGGCCAATCTTTTCGCGCATGGCGTCCGGCACTTCGCGGTCCGAACGGATCACGATCGCTTCGGGCTGGATGCCGATGGAGCGCAGTGCGGCAACGGAGTGCTGCGTGGGCTTGGTCTTGAGTTCCTGGGACGGTCCGATGTACGGCACCAGCGAAACGTGCAGGAAGAAAACGTTGGTCCGGCCGATATCCTGCCGTACCTGGCGGGCGGACTCGAGGAATGGCTGCGACTCGATATCGCCCACCGTGCCGCCGATTTCGGTGATGATGACGTCCGGGGCGTTTTTGCCTTCGGCGGGCAGGCGCATGCGGCGCTTGATCTCATCAGTGATGTGCGGGATGACCTGTACGGTATCGCCCAGGTATTCACCGCGGCGTTCCTTGGCAATGACGGTGGAGTACACCTGGCCGGTAGTCACGTTGGCCGAACCCTCGAGGTTTTCGTCGAGGAAGCGCTCGTAGTGTCCGATGTCCAGGTCAGTCTCGGCGCCGTCGTCGGTGACGAAGACTTCACCGTGCTGGAAGGGGTTCATCGTGCCCGGATCCACGTTGAGGTAGGGATCGAGCTTCTGCATTGTTACAGACAGGCCGCGTGCCCGCAGCAGATGACCGAGGCTTGATGCCGTCAGTCCCTTACCGAGCGAGGACGCCACACCACCGGTTACGAAGATGTGTTTGGTCGTCTTGGACGAGCCCGGGAACCGGGAATTTACACGGGAATTTGATCGCTGCACCACGGAATTCGAGCCTATCATCAAATGAGCCTTCCACGGGTCCGGAAACTGTTTCCCCAAATGATCCAGTCTGCGGGTTGGGCCGTCCGGGAAGCAAGGGGTGGCCATGCTTCCCGCATGCCTCAGCACGCCCCGTCAGGCCCGCTGCGGCAGCAGTTTCGCGTCGTCCAGCAGCTCCTGCGCGTGCGCCTGCGCCGACTCCGAGTCCTCCTGGCCGGCCAGCATGCGGGCCAATTCGCGGACCCGTTCCGGGCCGTCGAGGAGGCGGACATCACTTGAGGTGAATCCAGTGGCGGTTTTGCCGTCGGCTCCCCGGACGGACGTCTTGGTGACGGTGATGTGCTGGTCCGCGAAAGCGGCCACCTGCGGCAGGTGCGTGACCACCAGCACCTGCACGTGCCGTGCCAGCATGGCCAGCCGGCGGCCGATCTCGACGGCGGCCCGTCCGCCCACGCCGGCGTCCACCTCGTCGAAGACGAACGTAGGAACGGGGTCGACGGCGGCCAGCACCACCTCGATGGCCAGCATCACCCGGGAAAGTTCACCACCGGAGGCCCCCTTGCCCAGGGGCCGGGCCGGAGCGCCGGAGTGCGGCTGCAGCAGGAAGCTGATCTCGTCCGCGCCGTGCGGCCCCAACTGGCCACTGGGCTCGAGGTTGATCACCAAGGTAGCGTCGGCCATGGCCAGGGCCTTCAGCTCCGCACTGACCCGGGCCGAAAGGTCCTTGGCGGCCTTGGCCCTGATCTTGCTGATGGCAGCCGCCTGCTTTTGCAGGTCCGCCTCTGCCCGGACCACTTCCGCATCCAGGGTTTCGATCCGGGTGGAATCGTCCTGCAGCTCGTCGAAGCGGACGCGGGCCTTTTCCGCCCACTCAAGCACTTCGTCGATGGACGGGGCATACTTGCGGATCAGCTTGGCCAGGACGGCCCGCCGGTCCTCGATTTCCGCAAGCCGCTCCGGTCCCTCGGTGTCCAGGCTGGCCTGGTAGCTGGCGAGGTCGGTGGCGATATCGTTCAGCAGGAAGCCCACTTCGGCAAGGCGGGCTGCCGCGGAGCCGAGTTCGGCGTCGTGCTCAGCCACATGTTCCAGCGTCCGTTTGGCGGCGTCCACCAGCGTGGTGGCGTCACCTGCTTCGCCGAAGTCCTCGGCAATGAGGGCCTGGTGGGCGGTACTCGCGGCGATCCGGAGTTCCTCCACGTTGGCCAGTTTGACTGCTTCTGCCTTGAGGATCTCGTCCTCCCCGGGCTGCGGATCCACCTCGTCGATTTCGGCGAGGGCGGCCTCCAGGGACTCCGCTTCCCGCAGCCGGTCCCGGGCAGCGCTGCGCAGGCTGTCCAGCTCGGCCTGGCTGGACTTCCAGTGGTGGTACAGCTCCTGGTAACCCGCCAGTGGGCCGGCAAGGGCATCACCGGCGAACTTGTCCAGCGCCCCGCGCTGCGCCACTGTGCCCTTGAGCCTGATCTGGTCCGACTGGCCATGGACCACCACCAGCGTCTCGCCGATCTCGGCGAGGACGCCCACAGGGGCCGCCCTGCCGCCCAGGAAAGCGCGGCTGCGGCCGTCCGCACCCAGCCGGCGGGCCAGGATCAGCTCCGCACCGCCGTCGAACTCTTCCGCCTCCGCACCTGCCTCCAGGGCGCGTTCAATGGCGGGGTGGCCGGCGTCGAGCTTGAGCACAGCCTCGGCAGTTGCGCTTTTGGCACCGCTCCGGACGGCACCGGCGTCGGAGCGCGCACCCAGGAGGAGGCCGACGGCGGTGACCACCATGGTCTTGCCGGCGCCGGTCTCGCCGGTGACCACGCTCAGGCCGGGGCCCAGCGGCAAGGTTGCGTCGGTGATGACGCCCAGATCGCGGATTCTCAGTTCTTCAAGCATGGTTCACTTTGCGGTTGAGGGATCGGGGTCGGTGTCCTGCTGCCCGCTGCCGGGCACTTGGAGGGGCGGCATGGGCCGGGGCGTGCGGACGATGGGGATGGGGCCGGTATGGATCGCCTCCGACTTGGGCACAGGGCCGCGCCAGCCGTGGATTGGCAGTTCGAACTTCCGCACCAGGCGGGCCGAGAACGGAGTCTGGTGGGTGCGGGCGAGCCGTACGGGAGTGGCTGATTTGGTGACCTCCACGCGCGCGCCCGGCGGCAGGTCCACGGAGCGCCGGCCGTCGCACCAGAGGACGCCCTGGGCGTCGGTCCGGCCCAGGACCTCGACGGCGAGGCGTGAGCGGGGCGAAACCACCAGCGGCTTGGCGAAGAGCGCGTGGGCGCTGATGGGGACGATGACCAGCGCCTCCACCTCGGGCCAGACCACGGGGCCGCCGGCGGAAAACGCGTAAGCGGTGGAGCCGGTAGGGGTTGCCAGCACAATGCCGTCGCAGCCAAAGGAGGTCAGCGGGCGTTGGTCCACCTCGGTGACCACTTCGAGCATGCGCTCCCGGTTGGCTTTCTCGATGGCCGCCTCGTTCAGCGCCCAGGTGTGCCAGATCTTCTGCCCGCGGACCCAGACCTGGACGTCGATGGTCATGCGCTCTTCCACCGTGTAGTCCCGGCTGGCAATCCATTCAACGGTCTGGGCCAGGTCAGCCCGTTCACTCTCGGCAAGGAAACCCACATGGCCCAGGTTCACGCCCAGCAGGGGCACATCGACTTCCCGGACCAGCTCCGCCGCGCGGAGAATGGTGCCGTCCCCGCCCAGGACCATGACGAGTTCCACGTCGGGGAGCTGGACGTGGTCGTGGAGGACTTCCACAGGCTGGGCAAGATGGCCAAAGAAACGCTCCATGTCACCCAGTTCGGATTCCTGCATCACCGGGACAATGCCGGAAGCCTGCAGTTGGGCGCAGGCCTCCCAGGCGGCCTTCAGTGATTCCTCGCGGCCAGTGTGGGCGAGGACCAATACGCGCCTGCTCATCAGGTTCCGCTCTCTAGTGGTTGTGCCAGATTGTTCCGAGCAAGGCAACGGTAGCCGCGTCTCGCTCTTCGATCTTAGGCAACTCTTGGCTCATCCTGCGCTCTATCCACAGGAAGTATTCGACGTTTCCGTCCTGGCCGGGCAGCGGGCTCTGCGCCAGGCCGCGCAGGTCCAGGCCGGCGTCGAGGGCCGCACGGGCCACTTTTTCCACCGCCATCCGCCGTTCCCGCTCCGACGTCACCACTCCGGTGCGTCCCAGCCGGTCCTTGCCGATCTCGAATTGCGGCTTAACCATCAGCACCAGGTCACCGCCGGGTTCCGTGCATTCCGCCAGGGGACGGACCACCAGGACCAGCGAAATGAAGGAGAGGTCAGCCACGGTCAGTGCTGCCGGGCCGCCGATGTCCGCGGGCGACATGTATCGCACGTTGAGTCCCTCATGGACTTCCACGCGCGGATCGTCCCGCAGCTGCGGCACCAGCTGGCCGTGCCCGACGTCGACCGCCACCACGTGTGCGGCACCACGGCGGAGCAGGACATCAGTGAAGCCGCCGGTGGAGGCGCCGGCGTCGAGGCACCTTTTTCCGGCGGGCAGCACCTCGGGGAAGGCATCCAGGGCGCCCGCGAGTTTGTGCCCGGCCCGGCTCACGTAGGTGTCCAACTCGTTCTGCTGTACTGCGAGGTCCCTGTCCTCGGCGACCTGGAGTGACGCCTTGCCGAGCACCTGGCCTGCCGAGCTGACTTTTCCTTCGGCAATAAGCGAGGCGGCATGGGTGCGGGACCTGGCAAGGCCGCGGGCAACCAAGGCCTGGTCGAGCCGCAGCGGCATCAGGCGCCTCCGTCCGAAGGGTGCGTAATTGCGGCAGCTGTGCTTGAAGGGTCCACGGTAGAGGGATTCACAGTTGACGGGTCCACGGTTGACGGGTCCACGGTTGACGGGTCGGCGTCCAGGGCCGCCCGCAGTTCGTCATGGAGTGCGTTGTAGACCGCCTCATGCTCTGCCACCGGTACCCCAGGCAAGGTATCCAGGGGTGCCAGGGCACGATGCACCAGCTGGTCGGTCACCCCGGTTTGGCTGTCCAGGGGCCAGTCCGGGGAGGGCTGGGCTGGCGTGGATTCGTCAGGAGGGCTCAGCTCAGTCATTCGACCAGTCTAGTGATCCAGCCAGGCCAGTTGCGGTGCCTGGGCTGTGGCCGCGTCCGGTGTGGCCGCCCACCAGGCTGCACAGGCTGCCCGCCAGGAATCGAGGTTGTCCTTGCTGCCAATGATGCCCACGGCTCCGTTGGCCACACGCGCCGTTGCTTCGCCGCAAACGTAAGTGCCGTCGTCGTGCGTGACCTCGGGATAAGGGCTGTGCAGGTCCGTCAGGGAACTGATGATGTAGTCGGGCCGTTCGGCGGCGCGGGCGGCAAGGATGGTGTTCCGGGTGTCGACGCCGGTCAGCACGGCTACGGTTGCGAAGCCCGCGTTGTTGCCGCCCAGGATGTCCGTGTCCAGCCTGTCGCCGACCACCAGCGGGCGCTCTGCTCCGAGGCGTTTGGCGGCAGAATGGAAGAGCGGGGCTTCGGGTTTGCCTGCCACCCGGGGCGTCTTGCCCGTGGCGGCCGTGACTGCGGCCACCAGGGTTCCGTTGCCGGGCGCGATGCCGCGGGCCTGTGGGATGGACATGTCCGTGTTGGTGGCCACCCAGAGGGTTCCGGCCGCTACAACGTACGCGGCCTCGGCCAGTTCTTGCCAGCCGATGGCCGGGTTGAAGCCCTGGACTACAGCCACAGGCTTCTCGTCCTGGCTGTACACCGGAACCAGGCCCACCAGCTCAATTTCCTGGGCCAGCGCCGGGCTTCCGGTGATGAGGACCCGCGAGCCGGGGGGCAGCTCGGAGGCTAGCAGCTCCGCCGCTGCCTGCGACGAGCTGACCACCTGGTTATCGGCGGCCGGTGCGCCCAAGTCGCGGAGGTGGGCAGCGACCTGCGCCGGGGTCCGGGACGCATTGTTGGTTACGTAGCCCAGGCCGACCCCGAGGCCTTCCAGCTGCCGGAGTGATTCCACCGCACCGGGGATCGCCTGCGGGCCGGCGTAGACCACACCGTCAAGATCCGCGAGCAGTGCATCGAACCGGGAGATCAGGGTGGCTTCAGTCATTCGCTGAGTCTTCCCGGCGGTCCTGGTCCTCAGGAGCATCGCCGTGGGGCAAGTCCTCTCCGCTGTGCTCCAGCTCGTCGGCTTCCACCGAGTCCTCGTCGGACTCGGCGTCGTCAGAAACAAAGTAGTCCGGTTCCTGGTCGTCGATGCTGGCGTCCACGGCTTCTTCGGCAGCAGGGGCTTCCACTTCCTGGGTGGCGGCCGCCGTGGATGTGGCGTCAGCGCCAACGGATGAGGTTGGGGTTGCAGCTGATGCGCTGGATGCGCGGTCCAGGAGGCGGCGGCGCTCGGCTTCCTCGCGGGCTTCTTCTTCCTCGTCCCAGCCCAGGTCAATGATGTCGGGTTCTTCGTCGACGCCCAGGCCCAGCGCGTTTTCAGCCACCACGGCCTGTTTCTGCCATTTCTCCGCCTCCGATGTCCGGCCTACGGCGGCGAGTGCGTCGGCGTAGGCGCGGAAGAGGCGGGGGCTGTAGGAGAAGGCGCGGTTGAGGTCCAACTGCGGGATTTCCAGCTCTGCAACGGCGGCGTCCAGCTGGCCAAGGTCGGCACGGGCCCCTGCTGCGACGATGGCCAGTTCAACCTTGCCGGGGGCGTCCAGGTCCTGGGCTTCCTCGGACCGGACCACATCGAGGGCGCGGTCCGGGCGGCCGAGCCCGCGTTCGCAGTCAGCCATGACGGGCAGGTGCACGTTGGAGCCGCTGATCCGGCGGTAGGTCCGGAATTCCCGGAGTGCCTCGCCGTAGTGTCCGGCAGCGTAAGCGGTGAGGCCTACAGCTTCCCGGACAGCAGCAAGCCTGCCGCCGCGCCGGCTGGCGGCCAAGGCGTGCTGGAAGGCCAGTTCGGGCTCGTCGTCGATGAGGCGGCCGGCCATCACGAGGTGGCGGGCCACCCACTCGGCACTGTTGGCTTCGAGCGTCTTGATCTGGTGTTGCGTAGCGCGGTCCAGCTCCTTGCCGGTGACATCCTCATCGATCTGAGGGGACCGTTCGCGGTCCGGGCGGTTGGCGCTGCGGAGGTCGCGCACGTTCGGAACGCGGGCCGGACGCTCTTCAGGACGGTCGCGACCGAAGGTGCGGGGGCCTGCATCACCGCGGCTTTCGCCTCGGCCGGGGCCTCGATCGAAGTTTCGGGGTGCGCGGCGTTCTTCCTGGCGGTCTCCGCGGCCGGGACGGTCACCGAAGGGCTTGCGGTTTTCACCGCCACTAAAACCACGGCGGTCACCTTCGCCATCACGGCGCGGACGGTCACCAAAGGACCGGTTGTCCCGGACACCATAAGGCTTACGGTCCCGGTCACCGAACGGCTTCCGCTCTCCCCCGGCAAAACCACGGCGTTCTCCCTCGCCGTCACGGCGGGGACGGTCACCAAAGGACCGATTGTCCCGGTCACCATAAGGCTTACGGTCCCGGTCACCGAACGGCTTCCGCTCTCCGCCACCGAAACTACGCCGGTCGCCTTCGCCGTCACGGCGCGGACGGTCACCAAACGGCTTCTTGTCACGGTCGCCGAACGGTTTACGCTCTCCGCCGGCAAAACCACGGCGGTCACCTTCGCCATCACGGCGCGGACGGTCACCGAAGGACCGGTTGTCCCGGTCACCATATGGCTTACGGTCCCGGTCACCGAACGGCTTCCGCTCTCCCCCGCCGAAACCGCGACGATCACCCTCGCCCTCGCGACGGGGACGGTCACCAAACGGTTTCTTGTCACGGTCGCCAAAGGGCTTCCGCTCTCCGCCGCCGGCAGCACGGTTGGAGGAATCCGGGTTGTCCCGGTTGGTGCGGGCACGGAATCCGCGGGGCTCTCCCCCGGAGTTGTTGTGTCCGCGGAACCCGCCGCGGTCATTTCCGCCGCGGTTGCCGCCGTTGTGCTCAGCCATGTGGATTCCTCCTGTTGTGAGCCGACCACTGGCGCAACTGCAGCCGCTCGTATCCGTGTTTCGTTTTCCTACGCAACCCGAAATCACGCGCTTCGAAGTCCGTACATCTTCATCAATTCTAGTGGAGCCGCTTCCCTGGGCAGGACAGTGGAATGACCTGCCGGCAGCATCGTGGCGATCTTCACACACCAACGCCCCATCACGTCCCGCAGCTTTTCTTGCAACGCGCCGTCACGTCCTGCGGCGTTCGACGGCGGTGCTGCCGCTGGCGTTTGCGGGAGGGTTCCGGTTTCGATGCGGGGAGGTGATGGGGCGTTCCCTCCTGGGGTGCGGGAGGTGGTGGGGCTTCGGGTGCCCGGTGCTGCCGTGTGCGGTGGGCTGGTGTCTTCGGTGTCCGGGGTTTGGTTGTTAAATGTGGGAGGCCCCAACCTGTGCTGGTTGGGGCCTCGACCTAATGGTTGTCCGGCGGTGACCTACTCTCCCACACCCTCCCGGGTGCAGTACCATCGGCGCTGTGGGTCTTAGCTTCCGGGTTCGGAATGGGACCGGGCGTTTCCCCCACGCTATGACCGCCGTAACCCTTGCTCCGCGCACCCCTGGTGTGGGGGTGGGGGAAATCTTTGTGGTTACAACATTGTGTGGTGTTGTTATTCAGTTGTGTGTTCCCTTGGGCAACGAACCGGTTTGGTTTGTTGTTTGGGAACCACATAGTGGACGCAAGCAGTCTTGTTTATCTTTTTACCAGCCCCGTGGTGCAAACGCTTTTGAATCCGTTTGCGGGGTGGTGTGTGGTGTAAGTTATCGGCCTATTAGTACCGGTCAGCTTCACGAGTCGTTAGTCCTCGCTTCCACATCCGGCCTATCAACCCAGTGGTCTGGC
>NZ_JBNHGX010000002.1:0-632315 GCF_059091705.1 Arthrobacter sp. Ha26 | reverse complement strand
GCCCTCGACAAGACCGGAAAATACGGCAGAATAACCAGCGTCAAAGTGGCTCACTTTTCAGCCCGCGAAATGGCTCACTTTTCGACCAACGCTGACAAACACTGGCGTTCGCCGCCCCGTGAGGAGATGCTGCGCTTGCGGAGCAAGGCGAGCCCGCAGCCCAAGAAAAGGTTTTGGTTATATGAGGATGAATCTTCTCGAGGCGTTCTAGCATGGTCGGAGGTACACCTAACGGGGGAGAGTGTGTCATGGGGCCGGTAAAATCTGTCGAGGGTAGGACGGAGAAGGGCGAATCAGCAGTTACTGGTTCGTTTCCTCGAGTTCCTCCGAAGCGTAAACGATCCTTACGGTTGACGAAGCTTGAGTTGGCCATTTTGCTGGTGCTGGTTCTCGCGCTGGCGCTTTCGGCTACCCCGTGGCCTTCGGCCATGCTGATCCGGAGTGTTTTTGAGCGCGGGGCACAGTCGACCATCGACGAAATAACGCCGTACGTTCCGGATGCACCGCTGCAAACCCAAGCCGGCGTCGTGTACAAGCCAGGTTCCACCTTCGATGTCTTCAGTCCTGCAGGGACCACCGCGCCACTTCCTGCTGTGGTGTGGATCCACGGTGGCGCTTGGATTTCCGGAGCCCAGCGAGATGTGAATCCGTATCTCCAGATCATCGCTGCCGAGGGTTACACCACCATTGGCATGAGCTATCCGATCGCCCCCGAGGCCAGCTACCCCACGGCTGTGCGTGACATTAACGAGGCTCTCGCCTACATCAAGGCCCATGCCGCGGAGCTGAACGTGGACACCAGCCGCATCGTCCTGGCCGGTGACTCTGCCGGGGCGCAGCTCGCGAGCCAGATGACCACCCTGACCGTGAATCCCGAGTACGCCAACTTGATGGGAATCCAACCCGCGCTGCAGAAGTCAGATCTGGCAGCCACCATCCTGCATTGCGGTGTTTACGACCTCCGGGCCATGGCAAATCTCAGCGGCATCGTAGCTTGGGGTTTCAAGACGTCCCTATGGGCCTATACGGGCACGAAAGACTGGTCCGCTACCTACGCTGGCGCGACCATGTCCACCATTGACTTCGTGACCGAGGGCTTCCCGCCGACCTTCATCAGCGGCGGCAACGGTGACGGGCTCACGTGGTTGCAGTCTGTTCCCTACAGCAACCGGCTAAAGGACGCCGGAGTCCCGGTGACCGAGCTCTTCTGGCCCGCCACGCATGAGCCTGAGCTGCCACACGAGTACCAATTCCACCTGAACTTTGACGAGGCACGCACGGCGCGGGACAAAACCTTCGACTTCCTCTCCACACACACGGGACGGAGACTCTAGAGGATCCGCTGGTTCTGATCGAAAGGGTTCTCGCCCTAACGTCATATGACTGACCCAAATCCTCACTGCCCTTCATCGACTCTCCCGTCACCAACACGACGTCTCGCCCACTCTGGCCAAGCCGGAGAACATACGTCACGGGAAACTTTGAAGGAGGAGGCAACCGTGGCTCGGACACGCGCGAGGCACGCTCAGTAGGTTTTCCTGCATCTAACGAACGTTTCCACGGTCTACGGCCAAGTCCGTACTAGGCCACCCAACAACCGACACCTAGGCTCGCAGACACCGTCAGCCGCATCTCCGAACTGACTCCGGACCACGTCCCACTTCAAGGAATGTAGGCGGAACACAACAACGCACTACAGCTGCAGGAATCCAAGCAGCCCTCCGTAGCCCGGCAGTCACTGCGCACATTTTCGCTGGCCATGGAACGCCGACAATATAGTTTTCGTCAACCGGCGAGGCTCCATCTCGACGTTCTATCGGGCAGGGGAATGTGCCGGTCCTATTTCTCATGAACCTGTCCGGCTCTTGCGATCCTGGAAAATGAGACAGATTGAAGCATGACAAAAGGCAATCAAAAACCGTGCTGTAGACCTCTACCTCGGGGAGGGGCCGCCGGCGCCTGTTACGAGCGGGTGTTGAGGTAGTGCAGAATGGCCCGCGCCGTTTCCTCCGGAGCGCTGACGTGGGGGCAGTGCCCGGTGGCTTGAAGCTGCATCAGGGTGCTGTGTTTCAGATTCTTGTGCAGGTAGGCGCCCACTTCCGGCGGGGCGAGCCGATCCTTGGAGCACTGCAGAATCAGGCAGTTGGTGTGCAACTTTTTCAGTTCAGGGCGGGTGTCGGAGAAAAAGGTTACCCCGGCGAAGTGCCGTGCGATGGACGGATTCGTACGGCAGAAGCTGCCACGCAGGTCCTCCGCTAATTCCGGCTCCTGCGGGTTGCCCATCACCATGGGCGCGACTGCGGCCGCCCAGGCGAAATAGTTGCTGTCCAGGGATGCCAGTAGGCCCTCGATGTCTTCCCGCGAGAATCCGCCCACGTAGCCGTCGTACGGGTCATCGGTATGACGGGGTGAAGGAGCAAGCAGGACCAGGTGGGAGAAACGGTTGGGGTCCTGCACTGCGGCGATCACGGCGATCATCGTGCTGACGCTGTGGCCCACCAGGATGACGTCTTCAAGTTCAAGGGCGGCGCAAATCTGCAGCAGGTCCGATGCGTACCCGTCCAGGGACCCGTACTTCTCCCAGTCATAGGCGCTGATGTCGGAGTGTCCGGCGCCGACGTGATCAAAAAGCACCAGCCGGTAATCATCAACGAAATAGGGCAGCAGCTTCCGCCACATAGCCTGATCGCAGCCAAAACCGTGGGCAAACATCATCACAGGCCCATCATCCCGGCCCAATATGGTGACATTGTTCCGGCCGGTTACCGCAGCGGCTGCTTCGATCACGTTCTCACTGACCCTCGCTTAGGGTTGCTCAGTCCCACACTATCCACGGGAAATAGAGAATCCTAGGGTTCTTCCCACTATGGCCTTCCACCTTAGATCTAGTCCTGACACTGCCAAGCGGAACGCCTAGATGGATCTTCCGTCGACCTCAGACTTGCCGGAGCCATGCGCGTAGGGCCGTTGAACATGGCCTCCGGTTTCCCTGTGGTCCAAGTAGCGGAACCCCGGCCAAGGGCGGTAGGCCGGAGTCCCGTATCCAAACGCTATATCCGCACCTTTGAAGCTGGCCAGGAATATCAACGGCAAGTGAAGCACGCCAACTGAACAAGGGGCGAAGGCGTTATCGACTCTTCCCGCGGCCGGATCAAAGAGCGGATAATGAAGATTCCGTCAAGAAGCCGTTCGACGACGGAGGGCATCTCGTGGTCGTTGCGCCCAGCACTCGAACTGGGCCGCCGAGTGCGCGGGTCAGCGCTGGTTGTGATCATGATTTCCGGAGCGGTTTCGAACTTGCGGATCTAAACTGGGCTTTCCCAGTTGCGTCTGGGCCTCGCCGACGCAAGCCTCCATCAGAGAGTGGTGCGCATGAGCGGCTATGACAGGATTTTGGCAGGCCTCGCAACGGAATTCGGCTGGATCCGGGAGCTATATATGGACTTGCACCGGCACCCGGAGGTCAGCCTCGAGGAGCACTACACCGCCCAACTCGTCGCGGAGAAACTTTCCATGTTCGGGTACGAGGTCACCCGGCTGGGAGGTGCGGGCGTCGTCGGCGTTCTGGCCAGTGGTGAGGGCCCCACCGTCCTGGCGCGCGCGGACCTGGACGCGCTGCCCGTCACCGAGGCCACCGGCCTCGAGTATTCCTCCACCGTGGCCGGGGTGATGCACGCCTGCGGGCATGACGTGCACGTCAGCACGCTGCTGGGCGCCGCCAAGTTGATGGCGGACGGCCGCGCTGACTGGTCGGGGACGTATATTGCGCTGTTCCAACCCGCGGAAGAGTTAGGCGCGGGGTCACAGGCAATGGTCGACGACGGCCTGGTCACCAAGGTGCCTCGGCCCGACGTCGCCTTCGCCCAGCACGTGATGCCGATCGCCGCCGGCACGGTGGCCACTACGGCGGGACCGGTGCTGTCCGCCGGGGATTCGCTGCGGATTACGGTGTTTGGGAAGGGCGCCCACGGGTCGATGCCGCACATGGCGGTGGACCCGGTGGTGCTGGCGTCCTCGATCGTGCTCAGGCTGCAGACCGTGGTCTCGCGGGAGACAAAGCCCGGCGACTTTGCGGTAGTCACGGTGGGGGCGCTGAACACGGGCACAAAATCGAACATTATCCCGGACCGCGGCACCCTGCTGCTGAATATCCGCACCTATGACAACCAGGTCCGGGCTGCGGTGCTGACTGCGATCGAGCGGATCGTCCGGGGCGAGTGCGTCGCGGCCGGATCGCCGCAGGAACCTGAGTTCGTCTACTACGACCAGTTCCCGCTCACCAGCAACGATCCAGTTGTAACAGGGCAGGTCACGGCTGCGTTCACCGAACACTTTGGGGAGGAGGCTGTGCACACCGCGGCTCGGCAAACGGCGTCCGAGGACTTCAGCCGGATCCCGGACGCGTTTGGCGTCCCCTACACGTTCTGGCTCATCGGCGGAGTGGACCCCGAAAGGTACAGGGCCGCCGTCGCGAACGGCACGGTCACCCGGGACATCCCCGCCAACCATTCCCCATTCTTCGCCCCCGCGATGGATCCAACCCTCTCCATGGGCGTGCAGGCCCAGGTCGTTGCCGCCTTGGCCTATTTAGCTAAGGATACGTAAGCCATGCGCCCGGCGGCACGTAGCTGAGCTGGCGCGGGCAGCAGCCGTTCGAGCGCAACCGCGCTCCTAAAGCTTGCACTGGGGTGACTCCCATATGCCGGTCCTGCCCCTACGGGCGCATCCGAAAGTGCAATTCCGGCTGTTTCTGCCGAGCAGTAAGCATCGTCTGTCGGATGAGGTGTGCAGTTCCATCCGGAGCTTAAGGAAAGCGGGCTGCAGCAGCGTGACGCCGGATCACCACCTGGTTGGTGGGCCTAAGTGTGCAGGCAGACTGTTAGCAGGGCTCTCAAACTCCTATCGCGCGGGCCGTTTATGGCTGCGAACAGGCCTCTGCGACGATTTCGGAGGCCCACTCGGCGTGGAGTCCTGCCACGACGTATGGAGACCGACGTGCGCGTTGGCGGCACCGGGGGCCACGGGTGACCATCGCGATGCCCGGCGTCTGATTCATCTTGCCGTCAGCTTCGGCCATATACGTCGCCCCGCCCTAGTGACGGCACACGATTGTCTCTATCGATGAGTCGTGGAGCCCATCCAGGACGTCTAGGAAACTTTCACCCGGAACTACATGGGCGCGCTTGATGCCGTGGGCCACCAGCGTGTCTACGATGACGTGGCCTGTTGATTTTGAATTGGCCGCTGGTTTGTCAGGTGCCGTCTCGGCGCTCTCGGCCGTAGTCTGTGTCATTTATTGAACCGGTGATTGTTGGACGTGGGAAGTGGCTTCGAGTCGACACGCAGCTCCACGTCTCGGTCCGGTGAATGTTCCGGAGCTTGGCGGATTACTTACCGGACTATCAGCGGGGTAAACGGAGAGTGTAGGGCCTGACTGCCTGGGCAGACCTCGCAGCATTCGTGGAGCCAATGGGGAAGACTTTAGTTTTGCCGTGCGGCCTCAGGAGTCACCGGATCGGCACAGCTGTTCATTGACCGCGTCAAGAAAGTCCTCGGTCGTGAGATATGGGTGCTCGGGGCCGAGGAGGCTGGCGAGATCTCTGGTCATGGCACCGGACTGCACGGTGCTCACCACTGCCGTATTCAGAGAATCGGCAAATCTCTGCAGAGCCGGGTCCTTGTCCAGCATTCCGCGATGCTGAAAAGCGCGCGTCCACGCGAAGATTGAAGCAATGGGATTTGTGGACGTCTTTTCACCCTGAAGGTGCTTGCGGTAGTGCCTGGCTACGGTTCCGTGGGCAGCTTCGGTTTCAACAGTCTGTCCATCGGGGGTGGTCAGCACGGATGTCATGAGGCCAGGTGACCCGAACCCCTGCGCAACGCTGTCGCACTGCACGTCACCGTCGTAGTTTTTGAGGGCCCACACGTAGCCCCCCTCCCATTTCATGACTGAGGCGACCATGTCGTCGATGAGTTTGTGTTCATACGTTAAACCCTGGGCGTCGAACTTTGCTTTGAACTCTTTCTCGAAGACTGCCGCGAAGATGTCCTTAAAGGCGCCGTCGTATGCCTTTAGGATGGTGTTTTTCGTCGAGAGATAGACGGGGTACCCGCGCTGCAGGCCGTAGTTGAACGAGGCCCTTGCGAAGTCCTCGATGGACTTGTTGAAGTTGTACATTCCCATGGCAACCCCGCCGTCGTTGGGATATGTCGCGACGAGGTGTTCAACAGGCTCTGACCCGTCCTGCGGGGTGAACGTCATGGTCAGGGTCCCGGGCCCGGGGACGCGAAAGTTCGTTGACTTGTACTGGTCACCGTGGGCGTGGCGGCCGATGATGATCGGTTTGGTCCATCCGGCGACGAGGCGGGGGACGTTATTGAGAATGATGGGTTCCCGGAAGACAACACCGCCAAGAACGTTGCGGATGGTGCCGTTCGGGGAGCTCCACATCTTCGACAGGCCAAACTCTTTTACCCGGGCTTCATCCGGGGTGATTGTGGCGCATTTGACCCCGACATTGGCCTGTTTTATGGCTTGAGCGGCGTCTAGGGTCACTTGGTCCGCGGTCGCCTCGCGGTTTTGGATACTTAGGTCGAAGTATTGCAGGTTGAGGTCGAGGTGGGGATTGATGAGCTTATCTTTGATCTGTTGCCAGATGACCCTTGCCATTTCATCGCCGTCGACTTCGACGATGGGATTCTTTACGCTGATCACGCGGTGACTCCGCTGAGCTTTTGCAACAGCTCGATGTCCGCGATGCCGATATCGATTCCGTCCGATGACTGGCGGTGGAAGTTAGCCATCTCACTCTGGCCGGGGAGCCGCACGGGTGATGCGGGGTTTGCGGCTGGCGTAGCCAGGAGCCTTGAGCGGAAGTCTGAGATGCGTTCGGTCAGCTCTTCTTGCGGGGCCAGAACCTTCGTGTCCAGGACGATGAAGAAGTGCCCCAGATCCTGCGGCCGTTCGGGATTGACACTCCAGGAGCTGATGCGGTCCAGGTAGGAAGCGCCCGAAAGGACGCCAGCGAAAAGGTCGACCATGACCGAAAGCCCGTACCCCTTGTGCCCGGCGATGGGCTGCAGGAAGCCTGCCAAGGCTGAGGTGGGGTCGGTTGTTGGACGCCCATCGGCGTCCGTAGCCCAGGTGTCCGGAATGCTCTGACCTGCGGCCGCAGCGGCTCGAATCTTGGCGCGCGCAACAACACTCAGCGCCACGTCCAGCATGATGGGGTCACCACCGGGAGTAGGTACACCCCAGCCCAAAGGGTTATTCCCAACCTTGGTTTCCTTGCCGCCCCAAGGAGCGATCGTAGTAGTGGCGTTACTGGCAATGATCGCAGCGAAACCTTCGGAGGCGGCGGCGTGGAGGTATGGCATGACGGGACCGAAATGATTGCTGTTACGAACAAAAGCCGCGCCGATCCCAGCCACACGCGCTCCCTGCAAAGCGGCGGCAAGGGCACGGCTGCCGACCAGGGGACCGATGCCGTTGTCGCCATTGACGAGGGCAAGAGCAGGGGCGACTCTGTCGACGATGATGTGGGGATGAATGTTCACACCACCAACTTTCACTCGGTCCAGATACTGCGAGATGCGCTGGACACCGTGAGTGTGGATCCCGAAGAGATCAGCGGTCACCAGTACCTTGGCGATTTCGGTAGCATCCACGGATGAAACTCCGGCTCCCTCAAGAGCGACCGTTGCAAGTTGCAGGAGGGCGTCGGCGGGAATGGGTTGTACAGGCATAGTTTTGACCTTCTGTGAGCAGCGGCGACGGTGGCGCCCATGAGAACGAACGTTCCATGACCCCCCTACTGTCACATCCGAACGAGCATGAAAACCAGCGCCAATATCTGAATGCATCTGTAAGAAGAGCTAAAGTCAATGAATGACCTTCGACCTCAATCAACTCCAAGTTCTCGCGGCCGTGGCCCGTCACGGCACAATGACGGGCGCGGCTGAAGAACTTCTTTACACCCCTTCGGCCATCTCCCAGCAAATTAAGCGCCTGGAATCCGACGTGCGTGTCCAGGTTCTGGAGCGGCATGCCCGAGGCGTCTCTCTAACTGAAGCGGGAAAGCTCATCGTCGCCCGTGCCGAAGTGATCCAGGCCCAGATGAGGGGACTCAAAAACGATCTCGAAGACTTGGCCGGGGCAAGGGCGGGCACGTTGCGCCTCGGTGTTTTTCCAACATTTGCAGCATCAATTCTGCCCGCGGTGATGATTCGGTTCCGGGCCCTGTACCCGAACATCGAGCTGATAATTCAAAGCAGCAGAGAAGCGCCCCTGCGTGAACTGCTTGAGAGCCGCGACATCGACATGAGCCTGATATGGGACTATCCGTGGAACCGGGCGAACGATCCGGGACTATCAAGCAAGCCGCTGATGCTGGACCGGACAGTCCTGCTCCTTCCCCAGGCCCACCGCCTCGCAGCCCGCTCGGTAGTGTCCATCGCTGACCTCGCCGACGAGCCGTGGGTGGTCCGAGCCTCGGGCCACCCGACGCGGGACGTCATCGAGAAGTGCGCAGAAACCAACGGATTTAAACCCAAAATCGCCGTCGAAACCAATGACTATCCTGAGCTTCAGGCGATGATTGCGGCAGGGCTGGGCATCGCCCTTTGTCCCGCCCTGGCGATACAGCCGCTGCGGAGCGACGTGGTGGTGAGGCAGGTCGAATCCGACGTTCCAAGCCGCCGGATCAGCACCGCCCACCCGGCCGGACGACAGCCCTCTCCAGCCCAACAGGCCATGACCTCGACCATGGAAGAAGTCGTCAACACCCTGGGACTCGACAGCGCCGGGTAGCTCTCCCCGAGGCTTAAGCTGCGCTTAATAGGGAGTGAACAAACTCAATCTGGTCTTTATCCCGGGGCTATGCCAGAGTTGCACGGGTCACAGAACGGCCAATAGCGACCGTTCCCCCATTTGCCACTACAAACAAAGAGGTTTGACGATGCCTAGGTTCTTCCGAAGCCCCCTCCTGGTCGCCGCAGCAGGATGTCTCGCGCTGACTACGGGTTGTGGAGCCACTTCCGCGCCAAGCGCCGCCGAAAAAAGCAAAGTCACCGGCCTTGAGATCGTTGTTGGTAATTCCCCCGGGGGCGGATACGACACCATGGCTCGACAAATCGCAAAAGTCCTCGATGGCGAGGACATTGCCGGCGACGTTCGCGTGATGAACAAGCCGGGAGCCGGCGGAACTGTCGCCCTGCAACAGCTCGAGAACCTCAAGGGCAACGGAGACACGCTGATGACCTCCGGCCTGGCCGTAGCGGGCGCCGTCGTTACAAACAACTCCCCGGTCACGCTTGCCGATACGACTCCAATTGCCCGCGTGCTTGAAGAACCGATGATCATCGCCGTCTCGGCGGATTCCCCGTATACGAGCATTACCGACTTGGTCAATGCTTGGAAGGCCAACCCGCCCAGCATCACAGCCGGGGGAGGAGCTGTCGGAGGCCCTGACTACCAGCAGGTAATGCTTCTCGCCCAAGCCGCCGGTATCACCCCCACATCAGTCAACTTCGTCACGTACGACGGAGGCGGCGAGCTCCTGCCGGCTATCCTCGGCGGAAAGGTTGCCTTCACAGCGTCCGGATATGCAGAGTGGGCGGACCAGATCGACGCAGGCAAGATCCGCGTCCTCGCCGTTTCGGGCAAGGAGCGCGTCGCTGCCGTCGACGCCCCGACACTGCAGGAAGCCGGCATCGACTTGACCTTCGTTAACTGGCGCGGTTTTGTTGCACCTCCAGGCCTCAGCGAAGAGCGGCAAGCCGAACTCGTGGATGTATTCAAACAGCTTCACGAGTCATCAGCCTGGCAGGAGACGCTCAAGCAGAACGGTCAACTGGACGCCTACCTGCCCGGTGACGAGTTCGGGACCTTCCTGGAAAAGGAGCATGCCCAGGTTAAGGATGTCCTCGCAAAAGCCGGGTTGCTGTGAATCGGATACAAGTAAAGCGGCCGTCGGAGTTCATAGTCGTAGCGCTTTTGGCAGGTTTTGCCGGCTTGCTCTTCTGGGACACAATCAGTGCCCCGGCGGATGTCATGCAGCGTGGACCCGTCGGACCGCAAACGATGCCCCTGGTTGTCGCGTCGCTGCTCTTGCTGTGCGGCGCAATCCTGGCCGCTAACCTTCTGCGCGGCGGCCAAGGCTCGCCTGAAGAAGGCGAAGCCGGAGAGCGGTCTGATTGGAAAACCTGTGGAATCATCGCCGCCGCCGTGCTCCTGACAGCTGGCGTCATGGAATCCGCCGGCTGGGTGCTGGCAGGCGGCCTGATGTTCTACCTGTGCGTCTACGCCTTCGGCAGCCGCCACTACATCCGTGACTTCCTGGTCTCGGCCGGCATGGCCGTTGGATCCTTTTATCTGTTCTTCAGCGGCCTCGGCATCCCCCTGCCGGCCGGACTATTGCAAGGTGTGCTCTGATGGAAGTACTGCAGTCCCTGGCCGACGGGTTCGGCAGCGCAATGACCCCGACGAATCTCATGTTCGCCGCTATCGGTGTGCTGCTTGGAACGGCAGTTGGCGTCCTCCCGGGGTTGGGCACCTCGCTGAGCATTGCCCTCCTGCTGCCCCTCACCTACGCACTCGAACCCACCAGTGCCATGATCATGTTCGCCGGAATCTACTACGGCGGGGCCTACGGTGGATCCACAACATCCATCCTCCTCAACACCCCGGGCGAAAGTTCAACCGTCGTCACCGCCATCGAGGGAAACCTAATGGCCAAGAATGGACGAGCCTCCCAGGCACTTGCCACGGCAGCGATCGGTTCTTTCATCGCCGGTACCATCGGGTCCGTGCTACTTGTAGCCCTCGCCACCCCCATCGCGTCCCTCGCGGTAAGCCTCGGTGCTCCCGAGTATTTCGCGGTCATGATCCTCGCGTTCGTGTCAGTAACCGCCGTCCTGGGGGCCTCACGGGTTCGCGGATTCGCATCGCTCGGAATAGGTCTCATGCTCGGCATGGTTGGTCTGGATCCACAATCAGGCCAGCAACGCCTGACATTCGGGATACCCCAGCTCGTCGACGGCCTGGACATCATCCTCGTCGCTGTCGCAGTCTTTGCCATCGGTGAGGCTCTATGGGTCGCTTCACGATTCAAAAGAGGAACCCAAAGCCCCATTCCGGTCGGCCAACCCTGGTTGAGCAAGAACGACTGGTCCAGGTCCTGGAAACCCTGGCTGCGAGGATCCTTCCTGGGCTTCCCGTTCGGCGCCATCCCTGCCGGCGGAGCCGAAATCCCCACATTCCTGTCCTACGTGGCCGAACGCAAGCTAAGCAAGCACCCTGAGGAGTTCGGAAAAGGTGCCATTGAAGGTGTCGCCGGGCCCGAGGCTGCCAACAATTCATCGGCCGCCGGATCCATCACCTCAATGCTGACCCTCGGGCTGCCCACCAGCGCCACTACCGCCGTGATCTTGGCCGCTTTCACCTCCTACGGCATCCAGCCCGGACCCCAGCTCATGGAAAGCCAGGCAGATCTTGTCTGGGCGCTGATCGCCAGCCTCTTCATCGCCAATACCCTGCTGCTTCTCATCAACCTGCCTCTGGCCCCCATGTGGGCCAAACTGCTCCGAGTGCCGCGCCAATACCTCTACGCAGGCATCGTGTTCTTCGCGGTACTGGGGACTTACTCCGTGAACGCACAAATAATCGACATCGTCTTCCTGGTCCTCATCGGAGCCCTCGGGTTCGTGATGCGTAAGTACGGGGTGCCCGTCCTTCCCCTCATCGTCGGTGTAATCCTGGGCCCCCGGGCCGAACTGCAGCTGCGGCGGTCCCTGCAGATCAGCGACGGAGATGTGTTGACTCTGGTCTCAAGTCCCCTGACGATCTGCATCTACGTCGTCCTGGCGCTCATCATCGCCTGGCCCCTCGTCCGGCGACTGACCAAGCGAGACCGGGATAAGGGCTCTGACGGTCACAATCCCGCAATCGCGGGCGGAGCAAACCCGCAAAGCATGCCGCTTGTTGCATCCAACTCGTCGGTGCCCCGGTCAGCTTCCGAGCCTGAACGGCCGCCCACCTAAGGAGAACCATGAGTATCATCGTTGGCTACGTCCCGACACCCGAAGGAAACACCGCCCTGGACCGGGCCATCACCGAAGCCCAAAAGACGCAAAGAACCCTGGTCGTTATCAATTCTTCAAAAGGTGATGCTCCGGTGGACAGGCGCTACGCGGATCAGCCACAAATAGACACCATCGAGGCCCGGCTCGCAAAGGAAGGCCTTCACCACGTCATGCTCCATCCGGTCCGGGGTCACGATGCCGCGAATGAGATCCTCGAGGCCGCCGATGCGAACCGGGCAGAGCTGATCGTCATCGGTCTGCGACGACGAACTCCAGTAGGCAAATTGATCATGGGCAGCACGGCCCAGCGAATCCTGCTGGAAGCCGACTGCCCGGTGCTGGCCGTAAAAGCGACCCGGACAGAAGCCAACAGCAAGGAAGTTACCAAATGAACCCCGGCACAGAGTCACGCAAGATGGTGGAAAAGCTACTGCCCGAAGTTGAGGAAATACAGGACTCCTCGCTTCGTGAAGCCGTCATCACCATATGGGCCGCAGCCTGGGAATCCAGTGAATGGAAAATCCTGGAGGAGTGCCCTAAAAGCCCGGACCTGCCATCAACCCGAACACTTGTGACCCACTCACGAACAGTCGCACAGATCAGCATCAACATGTGCGACGTCCTGGCCCGTCAAAATTCCCTCAGCATCAACAAAGACGACGTCGTAGCCATTGCGCTGCTCCACGACGTCAGCAAACTGCATGAATTCACCAAAACGAGTGCCGGCAGCGCTAAATCTGATATCGGGAACAAGTACCAACACGGCTTCCTTGGCGCGTCCTGGATGCACCAGGCCGGCCTGTCAGTCGATCTGGTGCACGCGGTGATCGCACATACCCCTCTATCTGCAGTCATTCCCCAGACCCAGGAGGCCTTGATCGTGCACTATGCAGACTTCGCCGACACCGATGCACTCCTCCTGGATGCCGGACTGCCGCTGTTCTGCAAACGAAAATAGGGACCTTCCCGCAGCTTCGTCAACCGAAACCCCGACGCGGAAAGCCGTATAGGAACCAGCCTTAGACGACACAGGCTCGTCGACTTAAAACTCCCCCGGACCGTCCCCCTTCGCAAACTTACGGAAAACAAAATGAACACCACTACAACACACGCAAACCCACCCACCAAGGCCGAACGCCGGCGCACGATCATTGCCGCTTCGGCGGGCAACTTTGCCGAATGGTATGACTGGGGAGTCTACGGCGTCGTCGCAACAGTACTGGCACAAAAACTCTTCCCCAGCGGCGAAGATGCCACCCTGGCTCTCCTCAGCACCTATGCCCTCTTCGCCATCTCCTACCTGACCCGGCCGCTCGGTGGCCTGGTGTTTGGACACGTCGCCGACAAACTCGGCCGCAAGAAGGCCCTGTCGGTCACCATCATCATCACGTGCGGAGCAACCGGACTCATCGGATTCATCCCCGAATACCAAACCATAGGTTGGGCGGCACCGATCCTGCTGCTCGTATGCCGGCTTGTGCAGTCACTGGGCACAGGTGGGGAGTATGCAACGGCGGTCAGCTTCGTCTACGAACACGGAGCCAAGGGCAAAAAGGCCACTGCCGTCGGATTCCTGACTTCCATGACCTTCGTAGGACTGCTCGTGGGTTCTCTGCTCGCAACCATCCTGTCTGCAGTCATGCCACTGGCCGACTACGAGACCTGGGGCTGGCGAATTCTTTTCCTTCTCTCACTGCCGATGGGCCTGATCGGGATGTACCTCCGTAAAAAGACGGAAGAAGGAGCTGAGTTTCAGGAACTTCAGAAGCTCCAGGAACGTAAGCAGGCCGAGCCAAAGTCACCCGTGTCGCGCGCTTTCCTCCTTCACTGGAAGCGCATCCTCGTATTCGCTGTCTTCCTCGGATCCTGGGCCATCATCTCCGCCACCATGACCAACTACCTCGCCACATTCCTGAAAAGCAACAAGGCCCTCACGCTCACCGAGGCCAACGCCGCCAACACACTATCGACTGTCATGGTGGTCATCTTCGTCCTCCTGTTCAGCCCCGTTGCCGACCGGATCGGCCTCCGGAAGGCCATGATTGTCGGCGCACTGTTTGTCATCATCGGTATCATCCCGGGCTTCATCCTGGCTGGAGAAGGAGTTGCAGGCGCGTTTATCGGCGCATCAATACTTGGCATCTGCAAGGGTGTTCTCGCAGTGCCGTCCCTTCTGGCCATTAGCCAGATTTTCCCGGCCCAGATCCGGGTCACCGCCGGAGGGTTGTCCTATAACTTGGCTCAGTCCATTCTTGGCGGGACAGCACCATTCATCGCTGTATGGCTCAATAGCGTCACCAACAGCACCTTGTTCTTCTCTTCCTACCTGGTGTTGGCAGGAATCGTGACACTCATTATCGCCCTTACCAGCGCCAAGAAATGGGTTGCAGAATCAGAAGCCCACTCCGGTGACACCGGGGGCAAGAGCCAAACCGCTTCCGAAAAGCAGCCGGTGGCGTGAAAGCTACGACATTGGAGTCATCGCAGGGGAGGGGATGGGATGGGTCCTGAACTCATAGCCTCCGCTAGGACCCGTCCTCCACACAGCCTCCGAAGGGCTAATTGAGTTGGAGTTCCGTGACGAGGATTCAGGGGCTGGAAACCACCAGCCAACCGAGCAAACATCATCCCAAATCCGGACACTAACGTCCAGCACCCAACCTGACACCGAATGCGTCATCGTCAGGAGGAATACGCTATCTACAGCGGCGACCGTAGGGCACCTCGCGCTAACAGGAGCGGGCCTCCTTCCGGCTGCCGCGTGGCGCGCGATTAGAGTCTGCAAGCTAGAAGCACGCCTCCAACGGCTGCTCAGTCCCCCTGATGAAGCTCAGGATGTCGGCTCTGCTTGACGCTCACACCGTCACCGATGCCTTGGATTACGCTGAGGTCGTCGCCGGACCACAAGGGAACCGTGCGGCGGTAAAGTCACAAGGTACAGCGCTGCGGCGGGCCGGTTGTAGGAACCGCAGCTAGCGGATTCCGGCAGCTCGCAGAGTTCTGGCAAGTTCTGCTGCGGCGGATTCCAAGGTGGACACGGTGTCGCGGAGTACTTCCTCAGTGGCCAGTTCTGTGGGAATGGAGCAGCTAATGGCGTCTGTTCCAGGGATCCTGTAGGGCACCACCACGCCGACGCAACAGAGTCCCACGGTATTTTGCTCCCGCTCAAGGGAATGGCCGGTCTGGCGGAACAGTGCCAGTTCGGCTTTTAGCGCGTCGAAGTCCGGTACGGTGCTGGGGGTGAGTAGCGGGTATGGTCCGTCTCCTATCCGCTCGTGGACCTCGGCGTCAGTGAACTCAGACAGTATGGCCTTGCCCAGCGCAGTCACTTGGGCGGGAAGCTTGCGTCCCACCCGGGATGAGAGCCGGCGCCGGTCTACTGCCTGCCGGGTGGCCAGATAGATGACGTCGGAACGGTCAAGCCGCGCGTAGTGGGTGGTGAAGGTGGTGGCGTTCCTGACTTTCTCCAGGACCGCGGAAACATGCTCCATGACCGGGTCTCTGTCGAGGTAGGCCGTTCCGCAAAGAAGTGCGTGGGTGCCGATGCGGTATGCCCCCTCGGGGGTCTGTTCGATCCAGTTGAGCTCCAGTAGTGTCAGCAGCAGCCAGTGCAGGCTGGAGCGGGGATAACCGGTCAGCTTGAAAATTTCCGCCGTGGTGAGTGGTTGGGGTGCGCCGGCCAGAAGCTCCAGGATGGCAATGGTGCGCTCCGCCGATTTCACCAGTTTGACGTCCCCCGAAGCACCCAGGCCCGGGCCGGACTGTACCTCCGCCGACGTCGCCATCAACGTTCCCCCTTCTGCCGCTGCCCCGGCCTGCATGTCACTTCACTGCCAGGTGCGGGTAGTTGTCCATTCCTAGCCTATGGCCATCGCTGGCCCAGGCGCCGCCTAAAAGTTCCGCCCATTCGTCCGGAGCCGTGGTGTCGACACCCGTGGTGAAGGCCTCGGCGTCATCCTGCGGTTCGAAACCAATGCGCTTCCCTGCATCCAGGTTGGCCCAACCGCGCGTGTTCGCCGAGACGCCCCACACCACATGGTGCCCGGGTGCGCCGAGATTGTTCAGGGCAGCCTCCACCAGCCGGAAGGAGTCTGCGGGAGACAACCAAGAGCCCAGCGTGCGCAGGTTCCCGGGACGTTCACCGCCGGTGCCAATGCGCGCACTGACCACCTTCATGCCGTACTTGTCCGCGTACAGGCTTCCCAGCGCTTCCACGGCCGCCTTGCTAACGCCGTAGTAGGTGTCCGGACGCGGGATCAGCACATGATCCTCCGCGGCGGCCGCGGTGGGGTGGAAGCCTACTGCGTGCGTAGAACTGGCCAAAAGGACACGTTCGACGCCGTTAAGCCTGGCTGCTTCCAGCGTCACCTGGGTGCCGGTGATGTTGGTGGACACCAGTTCCGCCCACGTTTTCTCGCGGTGCAGCCCGCCCAGGTGGATGACTGCCGTGGCCCCCTTGAGGGCGGCCGCCATGAACTCCGGATCCGTTATCGAACCTACATGCACAGATTCGCGGGGACAGGGATCCGGGGCGGCCGCAAGGTCCACCAGCCGGACAGAATAGCCGGCGTCGGCAAGGTAGGGCCTTAGCAGCGTGGCCATCATACCTGCCCCACCGGTTAGGGCGATGGTCACTGTACCTGGTGCTGCAGACAAGATTCCTCCGATGGTTGACAGCGTGTGATCCTGATCATACTCTCATGAAGTACGTTTCACATGATAATAGCATTTCACATATGTAAAAGGAGAATCAGAGTGGATTCAAAGTTCAGGTCCCACTCCCACGGAGCCCTTGCCTTTACCGTTGCCACTGCCGCCCTGCTTAGCGGCTGCAGCGCAGGCTCCTCAAAGCCCGCGTCCGCGAATGACGGCCAACCCATCGAGATCTGGGCCAGGGCGGGCACCGATGCAGCAACCACGTACGCCGCCATGTTCAAGGAATTCACCGCCAAGACCGGGGTGCAGGTGAACTTTCAAGGCGTCCCGGACCTGGACCAGCAGCTCCAGACCCGCGCCGCATCGAAGAAACTTCCCGACATCGTGATCAACGATTCGGCGGCCCTGGGCAACTACACTGCGCAGGGCTACCTGGTGAAGGTGGACAAGTCGACTGTTGAGGGCAACGCCAAGATTGCAGATACCCTCTGGGACGAGGCCAAGGGCTTGGACGGGGCGACGTACGGTGTCCCGTTTTCACGACAGACGATGGTGACGATGATCCGCAAGGACTGGCGGGAAAAGCTGGGACTGCCGGTTCCCAAGACCCAGGAGGACCTGGAAAAACTCGCCACCGCTTTTGCCACCCAAGACCCTGACGGCAACGGCCAGGCCGATACCTACGGCATGACCGTTCCGGGCTCCACGGAACGCGGCTATCTGGGGTGGTGGGCGTCGTCATACCTATGGCAGGACGGTGGCGCCTACCTGAAAGACGAGGGCAACGGGAAGTTTGCGGCCACCGCCTCCAGTGACGAAACCCGGAAAGGCGTCACCTGGATCAAGCAGCAGTTCTGCACTCCAGGCAACACCCAACCAGGGGCGCTCACCGCCGCCACAAGCGTCGCATCGCCCTTCTTCCAGACCGGCAAGACCGGTATCATCCTCACCGGCCCGTACAACTTCTCCTCCTTTGACACGTCCCTGGGCAAGGACAAATACGAAGTCATCGAGACCCCAAAGGGTTCCGTGGACAACACCGTCCTGGCCGAAGGCGAAAACATCTACGTCACGGCCAGCAACGGAAAGCCCGAGCAAACCAAACAGGTCATCAACTACCTGGTGTCCGCCGATGGCCAGAAGGCAGGCATGACGGCGGGTAAGCAGCCGATCGTGCGCGTGCCGGTCAACAGCGACGTTGATGCTGCTGCCGTATACAACGACCCCCGCTGGGGCGTAGTCCAGGATGCCCTGAAAAACTCCTCCAAGGCGTTCCCGTCCGCAATCAACTTCGTGCCCATCAAGCAGGTTGCTGCCGAGGCGCTGAACAAGATCGTCTCCGACTGCGGTGCAGACAACGTGGCATCAGGCCTGAAGGACCTTGACACGGCCATCAACAACGAGCTGACGAGCCAGAACGCCAAGTCATGACCGCTGCACCAACAAAGCCGGCGGTAACGCCGGTTCAGGCCACGCGATCCACCACGCCCCCGCGCCGCGGAAAGGGCAACCGGGCCCACGTGCTGGCCATCTCGGTGTTCCTGCTTCCCGCGGCCGTCCTGGCCCTGTACTTCAAATTCATTCCCATGGTGGAGGGCATTCGGCTGAGCCTTTTCAAGGTCCAGCCCTTCCTAGGGGACGTTTTTGTTGGCTTCGACAACTACGCCAGCGTCCTCACGGACGCCCGCTTCATGGACGCCCTGGGCCACACGGTGATCCTGGGGCTCACCCAGACCATCGGCGCCCTGGTGGTCGGCTTTGTCCTGGCCCTCCTCCTCGAGGGACAGGCAAAGTCCCTGTGGTTCCTGCGCACCGCCATCTTCCTGCCGGTGGTCACGGCGCTGGCCGTGGTGGGGGAAATCTGGCGCATCCTCTACTTCCCCACCGCAGACGGACCGCTGAACAGCATCCTCAGCTGGGTGGGCCTGGGACCCCTGCAGTTCCTGAACGGCACCGACACGGCACTATCGTCCATCGCCATCGTTGGCATCTGGAGTGGTGCCCCATACAACATGGTGATCATCCTGGCCGGCCTGGCAGGCATTGACCGGGCCCTGTACGAATCCGCCGGCGTAGACGGGGCAACCGTCTGGCAGCGCCTGCGCTACATCACGCTGCCGGCGCTGCGCCCGGCGATCGTGATCGTCCTGACGCTGGCCGCCATCCGAAGCCTCCGAAGCTTCACCGAAGTGTATGTCCTCACCGGCGGCGGCCCGGCCGGATCCACCGAAGTTTGGATGACCCGCATGTATTCGCTGGGCTTCCAGCGCAACGACATCGGCGTGGCCTCCGCCGCGGCGGTCCTGCTGCTGGTGGTCACGCTCCTGCTGACAGTGGGCACCCAGCTCCTGGCCCGAAGAAAGGCAGAACGATGAGCATCACCACAACCCGCAAGCCGGCAGGGACCAAGCGGCCGTCGTCGTCCTCCCGCTTTGACTCAGCCCTTGGCTGGTCACCCGGCTTTGGCATCAACATGCTGCTCCGCATCGTGCTGTGCGTCCTGGTGTTTTTGCATCTTCGCACTGCCTTTCGCCGCCATCATCTCCGGCGCTTTCGACCGGAACAGCAGCCCCACCGAGATCACGCTGCTGCCCAAGACGTTCACCCTGGCCAACTTCGAGGCAGCGGCACAGCAGGGGCTCTGGGGCTACCTCCTGAACTCCCTGGTGGTCGCCGGCGGCGGGCTGCTCCTGCAGATGACCGTGTCCGTATCAGCCGCCTACAGCCTGAGCCGGAAGAAGTTCCGCGGCCAGGCGCTCCTCCTGCTCCTGGTCCTGCTGACCATGATGCTGCCGGAGGAAGTCATCGGCATCCCGCTTTCGCTGGTGCTCGGCGACCTCCCGCTGCTGGGAATCAGCCTTCGCGGAACCGTGCTGGCCGTCATCCTGCCGGTGGGCATCTGGGGTTTCTCCATCTTCATCATGAGCGAGTTTATGAAGGAGATCCCCGCCGAGATCGAGGAAGCCGCCCGGCTGGACGGCGTGGGCGAATTCCGCATGCTGTTCACCATCATTCTTCCGCTCTGCAAGCCAGCTCTGGGCGTCATAGGAATCTTCGGCTTCATGATGGTGTGGGACCAATACCTCCTCCCCCTCATCGCCGCCAATGATCCGAGCGACTACACACTGACCGTTGCGCTCTCCGTGCTCCGCAACGACACCACGGTTGGACCCGGCGTCCTGCTGGCTGGCGCCGTTATGGCCATGATCCCCAGCCTGCTGGTGTACCTCTTCCTGCAGCGCTCCATGATCCGCGGCATTACAGCAGGCGCCACCAAAGGCTAGGCCAGCCCAGCCCGTCCGCCCACCCCACGAAAGAAGTTCAATGAAAACCAGCACCATCCATGCGGCCGCACAGACGCCTACGACGGCAGACCTGAGAATTACCGACATCACCATTACCCCGATTGCGTTCTCCGACCCCCCGCTGCTGAACGCCGTGGGTGTCCACGAACCGCTAGTGCACCGCGTGGTGATCGAGGTCCGGACCGCCAACGGACTGCTGGGCCTGGGCGAATGCGCCGGCGGACAAAGCAGACTGGACAATCTGGTTGTCGGTGCAAATGCCATCAAGGGCCTCAGTGTCTTTGATACGTCCCTGATGGAACAGCAGATTATGGCGGCGTTGCCCGCAGGACTCTCGGTCTTTGAGCGTTCCTCGGTCTTTTCGGCCTTCGAAGTGGCAGCGCTGGATATCCAGGGCCACGCCACCGGCCGGAGCGTCAGCGAACTTCTCGGCGGCACCGTCCGAAACGAAGTCCCCTTCAGTGCCTACCTCTTCTACAAGTGGGCCGAGCACCCGGCCCAGGACGGCAAGCCGGCCATAGCGGATGAGTGGGGCGAAGCCCTCGATCCGGAAGGCCTTGTGCGACAAGCCCGAAAAATGGTTGGTGAATACGGCTTCAAATCCATCAAACTCAAGGGCGGCGTCTTTCCACCCGCCCAAGAAATCGAAGCCATCCGCGCCCTCCGTGAAGCCTTCCCCGACCTGCCGCTGCGCCTCGACCCCAACACCGCGTGGACCGTGGAAACGTCTCAATGGGTGGCAAAAGAAACGGAGGGGCTCCTTGAGTACCTGGAAGACCCCACTCCCGGCCTTGAGGGAATGGGGCAGGTGGCAGCAACCGCGGACATGCCGCTGGCCACTAACATGTGTGTGGTCGCCTTTGACCACATCAAGCGAAGCGTGGAACTGAACTCAGTGCAGGTGATTTTGGGCGACCACCACTACTGGGGCGGTCTCCGGCACACCCGCGAACTGGGCACGCTGTGCGAAACGTTCGGGATAGGACTGTCCATGCACTCAAACTCGCACCTCGGCATCAGCCTTGCCGCCATGGTCCACGTGGCCGCAGCCACCCCCGCCCTGACCTACGCCTGCGACACGCACTACCCCTGGAACGGACACAACGACGTCGTCAAACCCGGCGCCCTGCGTTTCGTTGACGGCAGTGTACCTGTCCCGGCCGGGCCGGGCCTCGGCGTTGAACTCGACCGGGACAAGCTGGCCGAACTCCACCAGCAGTACCTGGACGCAAAGATGACCGCAAGGGATGACACTGGCTACATGCAGCGCTTTGTCCCGGAGTACACCGCTGACCTTCCCCGCTGGTGATCGCCCACATCCGGAACGTCACCGGCTACCTTTATCCCTGGGATGTCCTGGGCGACCCCGGCGCCGTCTCCTGGATCCAGGCCACTGGGGTGGACCGGGTGGCATTGGCCGCAGCCTACCACTCGGTCCGGGCAGCAACACCCCGGCATCCTGAGCGCCGCGTGGTAGACGCACGTTCCGCGGCTTTGTATGTGCCGGTGGGCAATGCTTGGGACGGCCGGCCGCTGACGCCGGCCAATGCCGCAGAATGGACCCGAACCGACCGCTCTTTTGCGGCGGCAGCGGCCGCTCTGCGGCAAGCCGGGATTCCCGTCGATGCGTGGACCGTCCTGACCCATTCGAGTGCGGTGGGCAGCGAACATCCCGAGTATTGTGCCACCAACGCCTTCGGTGAAACATACCATCATGCTTTGTGCCCCTCACATCCAGAAGTCCGCGACTACGCTGCCACCCTGGTGGAGCAGGTACTGCGGCACGGACAGCCGGACGGGCTAATTTTGGAGGCGGTCGGCCCCCTGGGCTACGGACACCAGAGCCAACACGAAAAAACTGACGGTGCCGAGTACTCTCCGTGGGTTCAAGCGCTCCTCTCAGTGTGCTTTTGCCGCGGATGCCGGATATCGTACGAGTCACACGGACTTGCCGCGGAAACCGCGCAACGGCGGGTGCGAGAGGCCATTTTGCAAGAGGATGATCCGCAGGTCACACCCGAAACAGCCAGGCAGGCCCAGGAGTTCCTGCCGCTGCTGGAAGTCAGGTGGAATGCCACGGCAAACCTGCTGGACGCCTGCCTGGCTGTCATTGCGGCCTCCGGAACGTGGCCGAGGCTCTCGCTGCATACCTCGCCTGACCCTTGGTCCACAGGGCCCTTCGTCCCGGTAGACGCACTCCGGCGGAGCCAGCTGTGGCCCCGCCTCGAAGACATCACCGCCGTCGTCCCGTGTTGGGGAGACGAAACACAGGGAACTGCCACAGTAGCCGCGGTCCGCTCCGCGGCACCCCGAGCCTGCGTGGGCTCCTATGTGCTTGCGCTGCCACCAAAGGTCGCTGACCCCAATGTCATGCGGCAGGAATGGGCAGCCTTGGCGGCTGCAGGCAGCAGCGAACTGCACGTCTACCACCTGGGTTTGGCCTCCACCCGCCGCCTGAAGGTCGCCGCCGAGGCACTCAGAACACGGTAGGCTCCTGGTCCTGTTCGGGATGAACGCTGAAAACACGCCTCCCGCAGGGCCAAAGGTCTGCTTCTTGATTACAGGCCCGAATCACCCCGGCAAGGAAACCTGGCGGGGAGAATCATCTGAGCGAAACCATGCGGTGGAAGCGGAATGGACGAACACCTCGGTTACTACTACGCCGAGCCTGCGTAGAGCGTCCCTAAAATATGGCAAAAAACGAGAAGGTTGAGCGCCCAACAAAGAAGAGCGAATACGAACTTCGTTTTGCCTCTGTCCAGGCGTTTCCTTCTTCCACTCGGTGCATGCGGATGTCGGCCACACTCTAGGGAAGGACCTTCTGTTTGAGGCCGACGCACAACGATCAGGGGCTGCGCTCAGCTGACGGGATGCCGGTGCGGCCATGAGCACGGGCGCCTTCGCTGACTAAGCTTCCTGGACGCGCCGGCGGTAGGTCCGCGGCGTTTCCCCGGCGTCGTTCATGAAATGCCGGTTGAAGTTGGAGAGGTTGGTAAAGCCGACCTCGTAGCAGATGTCGGAGATTGGTTTATCGCTGCGTTCCAGCAGGCGCCGTGCGTGGGCCAGGCGAAGTTTGCGGACCAGGTCGCTGAAGTTTTGGCCTGTGGCGCGTTTGAAATACTTCGAGAAGGAAACTTCCTGCATTCCTACATCGCCGCTGCCTCGGACATTTTGACGCTGCCGGAATGGTTGCTGAAAACGTACTCGAGGACGATGTCCACGACTGCGGCAGCCCGCCCGTCAAGCTCGGCTCTTTGTTGAAGATGCTGGTGACACCTCCTGGTGGGCGAGCCTGTTCAGAACACTCACCTCACAATACGGTCGGGTGAAGGACGGCGTCTTGGATAATGACTAGCCCACACCGCCAGGACGTGCCTTTGCTTGACGGGGATACCGCGGAAGTCAGGCGGCCTCGTCCGCGAAGCTGATAGCCATCCGGCCATCGCCATCGCAGTCATCAGTGGAGATGTATGCAGTGAAGTCTGCCAGTGACATGAGACAGTAAAAGTCGCTGTACTTGTAGTTAGCTTTTTCTGCCCTGGTTGCCACTTCGAGTACCTGCACTTTCGTTGCCATTTGCGGTTTCACCGATCCTGCTCTAAGGATGCGAAACTTTGCTCAAGGCTCGTGACTGTTATGCGCACAGTAGGCGAAAGGTTTTCGTAAGATTCGCAGGCGACCAGTTCGGGCCGTGCTGCCGACGGGGAAGCGGGCGCAACCATGGCACCGCTGCAGCGAGGAATTAGCGATGCCGATCCTGAAATCGCTTCCAATTCCCAAAACGAAAAGCTCCTCGATGTCGTCGCGGCAGCGGTAGTCACATCACTGACCGCCGACCCCGGCGTCCGGACCCATTTCGACGCCTAGCCTCCGCCAACTGCAGGGCGCGTCCTACCCGCCGTTTCTGGCGACACCGCCCTTGCAATGGGGCCCGCCGCACCAGGACTTAAGCAGATTCCCCCTTTTCAAAGAGCCGATATCAAACACCAGACGCTCCATGTCCGGATGCGTGGGCGACAAAACCTTCCAGCGCCGCGGCAATCTCCACAGCCGGGGCGGTGGCTGTTTCATCAGGGGCCCCGCCTTCGGTGCTGATCCGGAGGTCTGTTCCTGGTCGTTGCGGTAAGTCATGTCGTTACTTTTCCTGATGCGTGGGGAGGTAAGGGGGCCCCGGTGGCACGGGGTGGGAGGCCGCGGGCCACCGGGGCGGGTGCTACCGAGTACTGCGATAGACCTGAGGCTGGACCGCCGAAACCTCAGGGACGGGTCAAGGCCCGGAAGCACGGAGGACGCCATGGGGTGCTCGCGCCTGCGCCAAGGCCGGCTTGCTGTCCCCAGTGGAAGCCAAGGGCCGGGCTTATCGGCGTCGGTAGCCCATTTTGGTGCTGATAGTCAGCCCTGCGTCGCGGAGGCCGTCAATAAGCCCTGGCTGCTCTTCCGGCGTGAAGCGGAAGGCGGGGCCGGAAATACTTACGGCGGCGATGACGTGTCCCAGGTGGTTGTAGACGGGCACTGCGACCGCCGTCAGCCCGATCTCAAACTCCTCGTGAACCACGGCATAGCCATCGCGGGCGACGTCCAGTAACTGCTTCTCCAGCACCGAGCGGTTGGTGATGGTGCGTGGTGTGCGGGCGGGCAGGCCGATCTTTTTAAGGATGGTGTCCCTTTCGTCGGCAGACAGGGCAGCGAGCAGCACTTTGCCGCTGGACGTGGCGTGCAGCGGGGTCAGGCTGCCCACCCAGTCATAGGTGGCCAGCGTGGACGGTCCCATCGCCTGGTCCACGTTGACGGCATAATTCGACCGCAGCACGGCCAGATTGACCGTTTCCTTATAGGACGCTGCGAGGCTCTCCAGAACCTCCCTGGCTTCGTGAACTACGCTCAGCCTGCCCGGGATGGACGACGCGAGGCGCAGGATGCCAAATCCCAGCTGGTACTTTCCACGTTCGCTGTTCTGCCGCACCAGCTCCCGCCCAACCAAGGAGCCCGCCAGCCGTGACACGGTGGACTTGTGGATGCCCATCTCCTCGGCGATTTCACTGACGCCGGCGTCTCCTTCCCGGGCCAGGATTTCCAGGATCTGGAGGGCGCGATCCACTGATTGGACGCCTCCCGCGTGTGCATCTGCGTCCTTCTCTGTGTCCGGGTCGTTGCGTGCGGCCATCATGCCTCGTGTCGTGGTCCATGCCGGTGTGTGAAGAGCGGAGGGCAGCCGCCCATCCGCGTCATCTTGTTTCATCCTAGACCGACACTGCCGTAAGGCTCTCGATGGGGTCCCACTGGTCCCGGCGGGGACAACGTCAAAGCAAGGCGTAGCTCTCCTCCCGGCTACTCTTCTGCGGGCTAACCAGTCTTTCGCGGCCGGCGTACACATTCAGGCTGTGTCCCCGGCTGAACCCAACCAGCGTCAATCCGGTCTCCACGGCAAGGTCGGCAGCCAGGCTCGAGGGCGCGCTCACGGCGGACAAGACGGGAATGCCGGCCATGGCGGCCTTCTGGACAAGCTCGAAGGAAGCCCGTCCCGAAACCTGCAGGACGGTGCCGCTCAAAGGCAACATATTTTGGCGCAGCGCCCACCCCACAACCTTGTCCACGGCATTATGGCGTCCAACATCCTCCCGGAGGCAAAGCAGCTCGGGGCTGGCGCCGGTGACCCGGAACAGGCCGGCCGCGTGCACGCCGCCTGTCTTGTCGAACACTGCCTGTGCCTCGCGAAGCCGCTCGGGCAGTCCGGCGAGGACATCGACGGGAATCCGTAGCGCGTCCTGGGCCGGATCGAAGTGAAGGGTCTTGCGGACGGCATCAATCGAGTCCGTCCCGCAGATGCCGCAGGAGCTGGAGGTGTAGACGTGCCGCATGGTGTCAGGCATGGCTACACCCGGCCGCAGCTGCGCCTCGATCACGTTGTACGTCTGTTCTCCCCCGGCATCCCCGGCGCAAAAGCGCAGCGATACCAGGTCCGGGCCGGAACGGATGATGCCTTCTGAAACCAGGAACCCGGCGACCAGATCGAAATCATCCCCGGGGGTCCTCATGGTGACAGCGAAAGAACGGCCGCCGATGCGGATTTCCAGGGGCTCCTCAGCGGCGAGTATGTCTTCCTTGAACCGTACCGGGGACTGGGTGCCGGAATCGTCCAGGTGGAAGCGGTGGATCTTGCGGCGCTGTGTCATGCGTGCCATGCGGTGCTCCGTGCTCGGTTGGTGGAAACGATCGTCTCGTTCGGCTGCGTCCAGGGGAGGGGGAGCACGGGAACCGGCCCGCCGGACCGGACTCCGCCGGGGGGAACAGCCATGACACCTTCGGCCCAAGCCAGTCCACGCATCATGCCGGACCCGGTATGCGTGGCGGGGAAGGCGAGCCCCTCGATGAACCTGCACGGAATCAGCCGCGTACGGCCCGGGGATGGATCAATGTCAGCAGCCGACGTCGCCTCCCCGACGGCGCGCAGTGGGCGGCCTCCGAGTGCCGCCAGCAGCGGTTCCCCGATAGTGGTAAGGGCCATCATTGCCGCCAGTGGATTACCGGGCAGTCCGACGACGAAGCGGCCGCCCGGGAGCGCGGCCAGGACTGCCGGGTGGCCGGGCCGCATCGCTATGCCGTCCAGCAGCAGTTTTCCGCCCAGGGCAGCGACGGCGGCGCGGAAGTGATCGGTTTCGGAACAGCCGGTTCCGCCGGTGGTGATGGTGACGTCCGGCATCCGGCCCGGGAATGGTTCTGAACCACCAAGTGCGGTCAGCCATTCAGTGTAGGTATCGCCGATGCGCACGGGACCTGCTGGCGTGCCTCCCAGCATGGCAATGACTGTTCCCAGCTGCGGACCAAAGGTATCCCTGACCCGGCCTGGATCCGGAATGCCTGCGGTGACCACTTCGGAACCCGTCAGTACGATTCCGACCACCGGCCTGGGCTGCACCTGAAGACTGTCGTGGCCAGCAACGGCCGCCAGGGCGATGTGCCCCGGATTCAGTGGTGTGCCGGCAGGGATCAGGACTTCACCGGCCGCAGCTT
Source organism: Arthrobacter sp. Ha26 (assembly GCF_059091705.1). Lineage (NCBI taxonomy): Bacteria > Bacillati > Actinomycetota > Actinomycetes > Micrococcales > Micrococcaceae > Arthrobacter > Arthrobacter sp. Ha26. The sequence goes on along the minus strand of NZ_JBNHGX010000002.1, from coordinate 605,262 downwards.
CGTCACCCGAAGGACGGATGTGCTGGCCTGGCCGCGGTTCGCCATCTTTTGCATTGCTGTTGAGCCTCAGTAGAGTGCGGCCGTCAGCATGGTGGTGGATCTCGCCGCTTTCCTTGCGGAGTATCGACCGGGCGCCGGCAGGTACAAGTCCGCCTGTGGCTATGACGCTGGCACACCCGGGGGACAAAAAGGACCCACGCTCGGCGAGGACCCAGGGACCGCTGCCGTTGACGGCCCAGCCGTCCATGGCAGAGGAGTCGTAATGCGGGAGTGCCTGGAGGGCGGTGACGTCGCGGGTCACAGTGTGGCCTGGTGCCAAGGGGAGGGAGACCTCCACAGGCGCGAGCGGCGACGCGCAATCGAAAGCGATTTGCCGCGCTTCCGGCCAAGTAGGGGAGGGATGCCGGGAAGAGCTCCCGGCAGAATGCAATTCTGGAGTGCAACCGCTGGTGGCGATTTCCTGGGCGAGCAACGGTGCCCCTTTTCTGAAGGTAGTGATGCGCCGGCAGATGCCGGGGACCGCGAAGCATGCACCAGGTGGTGTTTGCTTCCCGGTCCCCGGCCCTTTCAGCCGGTTCTACGCCTTGACGTACCCGTTCGGGTTCAGCACGAATTTTGTTGCCGAACCGGCATCGAATTCCGCGTAACCGCGCGGTGCGTCCTCAAGCGGGATCGCTGTGGCGTTTACTGCCTTGGCGATCTGGACCTTGTCGTGCAGGATCGCCATCATCAGCTGGCGGTTGTACGACATGACAGGGCACTGGCCGGTGGTGAAGGACAGCGACTTTGCCCATCCCGTGCCGAGCGAGAGCGACAGCGAACCGTGCTTGGCGGCCTCGTCAATTCCGCCGGGGTCGCCGGTGACGTACAGACCCGGAATGCCCAGGGCCCCGCCTGCGGCGGTGATGTCCATCAGGGAATTCAGCACGGTGGCTGGCGCTTCATGGGAGGCGTCCTTGCCGTGTCCGCGGGCCTCGAAGCCCACAGCGTCGACGCCGCAGTCCACTTCGGGAACACCAAGAATCTGCTCGATCTGGTCCTTCGGATCGCCATTGGAGACGTTCACCGTTTCGCACCCGAAGGAGCGGGCCTGGGCCAGGCGGTCGTCGTTCATGTCACCGACAATCACGACGGCGGCACCCAGCAATTGCGCGCCCACGGCAGCTGCCAGGCCAACAGGGCCGGCGCCGGCAATGTAAACGGTGGACCCGACACCCACTCCGGCGGTAACGGCGCCATGGAAGCCGGTGGGGAAGATATCGGAAAGCATGGTCAGGTCCATGATTTTTTCCAGGGCCTGGTCGCGGTCCGGAAACCGGAGCAGGTTCCAGTCAGCGTAGGGGACCAGCACGTATTCCGCCTGGCCACCCACCCAGCCGCCCATGTCCACATATCCGTAGGCGCTGCCCGGGCGGTCCGGGTTGACGTTCAGGCAGATGCCGGTCTTGCGCTCCTTGCAGTTTCGGCAACGGCCGCAGGAGATGTTGAAGGGTACGGAGACGATGTCTCCCACCTTGATGAACTCCACGTCCGGACCGACTTCCACCACTTCGCCGGTGATTTCATGGCCGAGGACGAGATCCTTGGGAGCAGTGGTCCGGCCCCGTACCATGTGCTGGTCCGAGCCGCAGATATTGGTGGTCACCGTTCGCAGGATCGCGCCGTGGGGAACTTTCCGGCCCACGTTGGCCGGATTGACGCCGGGACCGTCCTTGAGTTCGAACGTCGGGTAGTCGGTGTTGATGATCTCAACGACACCGGGTTCCTTGTAGGCGACCGCTCTGTTTCCTGACATGAACACTCCTTTGGGTTACTGGGGGTGGTGCTGGGATTTAGTGCCAGGCCTGCCGTGTCGGATTGCCTTGCACTCGTCCGGCAAAATTGCCGGCGCTGCCCCGTTGCCCGAAAGCGGTGCTTCGATGAGGATACCTCCCCAGGTTTCAGGCCACCGAAGCACCATTCACGGGCACGGGACAGCTCATCTTTCGCCAAGGCGAAGGACGTCAAACGAACAGAAACAGTGGTGATATTTTTATCTGCCCATCAAAGATATATCAGATACATCGTATGGCAGCCGGGCGGGCCTGTCCAGAGATTCTTCAGCGGCCGTGGATCAGGCTCAACGCTTCGGCGCGGGCCGCCGGCAGCCGCAGTTCACCACGGACCGCAGATGTGATGGTCTTTGCCCCGGGCTTACGCACGCCCCGCATTGACATGCACAAATGCTCACACTCGATCACCACAATTGCCCCCAACGGCCGCAGCGATGCCACCAGAGCGTCCACCACCTGGGTGGTAAGCCTCTCCTGGACCTGGGGCCTGCGCGCAAAGACATCCACCAGCCTGGCCAGCTTGCTGAGACCGGTGACCAGCCCCTCGGCGGACGGGATGTAGCCAACGTGCGCCACGCCATGGAACGGGACCAGGTGATGCTCGCAGGTTGAATAAAACGGGATGTCCTTGACGATGACCATTTCACCGTGGCCGAGGTCGAAAGTCCTGTCCAGGACGGCAAGGGGATCCTCATGGAGCCCGCCAAACATTTCCGCGGCGGCGCGGGCTACGCGGCCCGGTGTGTCCGCCAGCCCGGGCCTCTCGGGGTCCTCACCGATGGCCAGAAGGTACTCGCGGACCGCACGTTCCACCCTCGGCCCGTCCACACCCCGGGCAACAGTGGCTTCTGTGGTCACGGCAGCGCTCACGCTTCGGCCCGCTCAAGCCGCACAATCACGGATTTGGACGTTGGCGTGCCGCTGGTGTCGGCTACCGAGTCAAGCGGCACGAGGACATTGGTTTCCGGGTAGTAAGCTGCCGCGCAGCCCTTGGGCGTCGAGTATGAAACGATGCGGAAATTCTCGGCCCGGCGTTCGGTCCCATGGAATTCTGAGATGAGATGAACCATGTCCCCGTCCGCGAACCCCAGCTCAGCTATGTCTTCTGCGTTGATCAGGACAACCCGGCGGCCGCCGTGGATGCCGCGGTACCGGTCGTCCTTGCCGTAGATGGTGGTGTTGTACTGGTCGTGGGAGCGCAGGGTCTGAAGGACGAGCCGCCCCGCGGGGACACGGATGAATTCCAGTTCATTGCCGGTGAAGTGGGCTTTGCCCGAAGCGGTGTCGAACTTCCGGGCGTCCCGCGGCGGGTGTGGAAGGACGAACCCGCCAGGATTCTGGATACGTTCCTCGAAATTCTCGAAGCCGCTAAGGACCGCCTCGATGTGTTTCCTGATGACGGAGTAGTCGTCCCTCATGGCGAGCCAGTCTGCTTTGGGGGCGTTGGCCAGCGGGAGGCCGTCGCTGCCGGTGAAGACTTTGTGGGCAATGTTGCACACAATTGCCACCTCGGAGTGCAGGTGCTCGCTGGCCGGCTTAAGGCGTCCGCGGGAGGCATGGACAGCACTCATGGAGTCCTCCACGGTCACCCTCTGGTCACCTGTACGCTGGGTGTCCTTCTCCGTACGGCCCAGCGTCGGGAGAATCAGCGCACGACGGCCCGTCGAGACGTGGGAGTGGTTCAGTTTCGTGGAGATCTGCACCGTCAGGCGGGTGTTGGCCAGCGCCTGTTCCGTGACCTCGGAATCCGGAGCCGCCCGCACGAAGTTGCCGCCCATGCCGATGAAGACGCGTACTTTGCCGTCCCGCATGGCGCGGATTGCGGCCACGGTGTCGAAGCCGTGCGCCCGGGGGGAGTGGAACTTGAACTCGTGGTCAAGCCGGTCGTGGAAGTTCTCCGGCATCTTCTCGAAGATGCCCATGGTGCGGTCACCCTGGACATTGGAGTGGCCGCGGACGGGGCAGACGCCGGCTCCTGGCTTGCCGATGTTGCCTTGGAGGAGCAGGACGTTGACCACGTCGCGGAGGGTAGGTACGGAGTGCTTGTGCTGGGTCAGGCCCATGGCCCAGCAGACGATGGTGGCGTTCGAGGCCAGGAGGCGCTCGCCGGTGGACTTTATCTGTTCAAGCGTCAATCCTGTTGCTTCGACGATGTCGTCCCACTCGGCCTTTTCGAGGTACCGCAGGTATTCGTCGATACCAACGGTGTGGTCCCTGATGAATTCATGATCCAGCACGGTGGGCAGGCCAGGGGTGTTGCGGCCCTGGGCTTCGGCTTCGAGAAGGTATTTGCCCAACCCCTGGAAGAGGGCCTGGTCGCCGCCTGCTCGGATTTGCAGGAAATCGTCGGTAAGCTGCGTGCCCGAAACCATGCCGGAAATGTTCTGCGGATTCTCGAACCGCAGGAGCCCGGCCTCGGGCAGCGGATTCACGGAGATGATGACGGCGCCGTTTTTCTTCGCCTTTTCCAACGCGCTGAGCATGCGCGGGTGGTTGGTGCCGGGATTTTGGCCGGCCACGAAAATCAGCGACGCCGTCTCGAGGTCGGTGAGGCTGACGGAGCCTTTGCCGATGCCAATCGTTTCCACCAGGGCCGAGCCGGACGATTCGTGGCACATGTTGGAGCAGTCCGGCAGGTTGTTTGTCCCGATACCCCGAACGAGGAGCTGGTAGGCGAAGGCTGCCTCGTTCGAGGTCCGGCCGGAAGTGTAGAAGACTGACTGGTCAGGGTGCTCCATGTCCCTGATCTCCTGGGCGATCAGCTCATACGCGTCGTCCCACTCGATGGGCCTGTAGTGGGTTGCGCCTTCGTCCAGGAGCATCGGATGCGTCAGCCGCCCTTGTTGGCCCAGCCAGTAGTCGTCGCGCGTCTTCAGGTCCGCAATGGAGTGCTGTGCGAAGAATTCAGGCGTGACCCGACGGCGCGTGGCTTCTTCAGCCACTGCCTTGGCGCCGTTCTCGCAGAATTCCGCAGCATTGCGCTTTTCGTGCTCTGGCCACGCGCAGCCCATGCAGTCAAAGCCGTCCACCTGGTTGACTGCCAGGAGTGTCTGGATGCTGCGCAGTGGGCCCATCTGTTCCAGGGAAATTTTCAGCGCGTTCGCAACAGCCGGAATGCCGACGGCGGTGGTCTTGGGCTTCGTCAGGCTCAGTTTTGACTCGTCGATATTGTGCTTGGGGGCTTTTGAAGCCATGTGATCTTTCCCTTCAGATCGTGGCAGGAAACAGTGGAATGGATGTGTTGCCTGGGGCTGGCGTGGCGGTGGGCAGCAATGGTGGCAGATCGTTCAGGAAGCCAGCCACGCGGCCGAGGTCATTGAAGGTATAGACATGGAACCCTGCAAAGAGGGGATCGCCCGCCAACTCCCCGTGAACGTCGCGGATCAGTCGTCCGCTGTCATAGCTCAGGAAGTCGTCCCGCCGCCAGAGGGCTCCCCCCATACCTGTCCCGCGGGCGAGCTTGAGGGAGCGGCCGACTCCCAGGCGTGCTCCGAGGGATACCAGTTTCCTGACGGAGACCGGACCGGGGACTCCAACCCATACCGGTAGCTGGATGCCGCTCCTGCGGAGTGTCCGGAGGTACCGGCTGATTGCCTCGGCGGAAAAGCACATCTGCGTGACCATGGAGGACGCCAAGGGCATTTTCGCGAGGAGGCTGCTGGTAAGTTGCTCCTGGCTAAGCTGCAGGTGGCCTTCCGGGTAACCGCTGATTCCAACGGAGAAGTCGGGCGAATAAGCCTTGACGGCCTCAAGGAGCTGTCCGCTCCAACTGTAGGGGCCGGCGGGCGTGCGCCGGTCGCCGGCGACGAGAAACAGCTCAGAGACGCCGACCTCCTGCAGCTGCCGCAGCAGCGAATGCAGTTCTGCCTCGCCCGTGATGCTGCGGGCCGCGAGATGCGGGACAGTGTGGTACCCCAGGCGCGCCAGGTTCACAGACGCCTGCACGGTCCGGGCAGGCCCGTGGTGCGGCAGGCAGGTCACGCTCACGGATCCCGTGGTTTCCAACGCCAAGGGGAGTTGCGTGAGCAGGTCGGCAGACGGAACCACTTCGAGCCGTACGTTGGCAACAGCTTCCTCGCTCATTACTCTCCGTTCCTGGATACCACCGCAGGATTCCCTGCCGGAGCAGATCTCCAACCAGTACCAGGGGCCCATTGACATTTTTATGATGGAATATTGATATATCAGTTCTAGGAATACTATGTACACGGAGTCTTCGCGTCAAGGCTCAACCGTGCACCGGGAGGAGACTTGAAAATGGCAAGCGGTGGAGAACTACCGTCGGATGTTGGGGGATCGCTCGTGCCGACGAGGCAGGAGGACGAGTCCTTCGCCGACTTCGCCTACAGGGTGCTCTGTGATGAATTGATCGTCTTGGACATCAAGCCCGGCGAGCCATTGAATGACGAAGTAATTTCCAGGCGGCTGGGGGTGGGGAGGACGCCCATCCGGGAGGCCATGAAACGCCTTGAGAGCGACCATCTGGTGGTGGCATATCCGCGCCGGGGCACCTTCGCCGCAGGGGTGGACATCACGGATCTGGCTGAAATCTCTGAAATCCGGCAGCTTTTGGAGCCTGCGGCCGCGGCACGGGCTGCCCGGATGGCGTCCCCACAGCTTCGACAGGAGATCAAAGAATTTGCCAGGGAAGTGGGAGAGATCCTGCCGGGGATGCACTCCCAACGGGACCTGATGCGCCTGGACATGCGGGTGCACCGGATGATTTACCGGGCCACAGGGAGCCGGCATCTTGAAGATGTGTTGATCCGGTACGACAATTTGGCGACGCGGATCTGGAGCCTTGTGCTGGAGAAACTTCCTCCGGTATCCGAGCATATTGCCCAGCACATTGAGCTGCTCGAGTGCATCGCGGAAGGGGATTCCGAAGCTGCTTCCCTGCTGACCACCAAGCATGTGACCGACTTCGAGAACCTGATCAGGGCCGTTTTGTAACCCGCTGGCAGGACACGCGGTCCACGCCGTGCAGACCGCTCACAGGATCTGCACGGCGCGGAGACAACGCTGGTCCCAAGGGAAAGCGGGAGTGCCCGCCGTGGATCAGCCGGCTGTTCCCCGGACCAAGGCACGCGACTGTTCCCGCGCCGCCTCGGCGGTGTGCAGGAGAAGGAGCGACGTGGTGACCGAGCCCACGCCGCCCGGGACCGGTGTCAGCGCGCCGGCGATGCCCCGGACGCTGACCTCGTCCACATCCCCCACGAGGGACCCGTCGGGACGGACGTTGGTGCCGACGTCGATCACTACAGCCCCGGCGGAAATATGGCCCCCGTTCAGCAGGCCGGTGCGCCCGGCGGCGACCACCACGACGTCGGCCGTCTTTGTGTATTTCTCCAGCGGCCCTGACCTGGAGTGGCAGACGGTGACCGCGGCGTCGCGTTCCAACAGCAGCAGGGACAGCGGTTTGCCGACGACGGCCGAACGACCAATCACGACGACGTTCCGGCCCGCCACCGGGATCTCGAAGTGGTCAAGGATCTCAACCACGGCCCGGGCGGTGGCAGGGGCGAACGAGGGCTGGCCCACAGCCAGGCGGCCGAGGCTCAGGGGATTCGCGCCGTCGACGTCCTTTCCGGGGGCAATGTGCCCAACAAGGGCATCTGCATCGACGCCGGGAGGCAGCGGCGTCTGCAGGATGATGCCGTTGACGGATGGCTCAGCACTGAGGTCTTTCAGGACTGAGGCCAGTACTTCTCCTGACGCGTCCTGTCCAAGGTCCACGATCCGGCAGTTGATGCCTGCCCTTTCTGCAGCCCGTTCAAGGGACCGCACATACCAGTGCGTGGAGCCGTCGTCGGTGGCCACAACCACTGCAAGGGTGGGGCACAGGCCCTCAGATTCGAGGTCCCGGGCTTCGTCGTTGGCCTTCTGCTGAATGAGCTTTGCCAGGTCGCGTCCGGAAAGGAGTGTGGTGCTCAACGGAGAATCCTTTCGCGTACACGCTGCACGAGCGCGTCGGCCGCCAGGATGACCTTGTCCTCAAGGCGGTCAGTCTGGTCCGCCAGCCGGGAACGGGCTGCGGTGTCCTTGATGGCCACGACATTGACGTCGATATTCACCCGTGCAGTGGTGGCCGCAGCCCGGGCGGCGTCTGCGGCAGCGGCGATGTCGCTGATCACGTTGGCATTGGCCACCTCGAACAGTTCGGTGGCAAGGTCCACGACTGCGCCGGCAACGAGGACCAGTTGTGCCGGTGTTTTTGCGGCCAGGATTAGCGCGTCCTGGATGGCTGCTGTTCGTGCCGCCTTGAGGTGATCAGTACCGGCCGGCAGTTTGTACGCATCGATGACGCCTTGGAAGGCATGCTGGTCGGCGTCCGCGAGGTGCAGGGCCTGTGTTACCAGTCCGTCGGCTGCACTGATGATCCTTGTGACGAGTTCGGCGTGCTGCTCGTATTTCGTGCCTGTGGTGTACCTGGCCACCATGGCCACAAGGGCTGCCCCCTGGGCGGCGTGGAGAGCCGCTGCTGCGCCGCCGCCTGGGGTGGGTTCGCGCGAGGCAAGCCTGGCGAGGTAGTCGCTTACTGTTTCTGAACTGATCATGTGTCTTCCTGGGCTGAAGCTCGGGTCCACTGGCTGGGGCGTGGGAGGGGCCATGGAAAAGCAGCGGCCCGGACTCCCGTTGCGAGGGAATGAGTCCGGGCCGCGTGCCCTCCTTGGCCGGCGGCTGTTAGCCGCGGAGCCTGGTCATGGTGGGGTCGTAGAGCGGATCCGCCGTGACCGTGGCCTGGATGCGCCGGCCGAAGTACTCAATTTCAACCGAGTCACCAATCGAGACGGCGGCGGGCAGGTACGCGTAGGCGATCGGCTTGGCCACGGTGTAGCCGTACGCGGCGCTCGTGACGTAGCCAACTGCCTGGTCCTTGTAGAAGACAGGTTCCTTGCCCAGCACGATGCTGCGGCCGTCGTCGACCGTCAGGCAGCGCAGGCGCCGGGCAGAGTTTTCCTCGGTCCGGCCTTCCAGTGCTGCCTTGCCGACGAAGTCTTCCTTGGTCATCTTCACGGCGAAACCCAGTCCCGCTTCCAGCGGGTCGTGCTCGGTGGTCATGTCGGTGCCCCAGGAGCGGTAGCCCTTTTCCAGCCGCAGTGAGCTGAACGCGGCCCGGCCGGCAGCGATCACGCCGAACGGCTGTCCCGCCTTCCACAGTGCGTCCCACAGGCGCTGGCCGTTATCTGCGCTGGTGTACAGTTCCCAGCCCAGCTCGCCTACGTAGGACAGCCGCATGGCGGTGACGGTGACGCCGCCGATGACCACCTTCTTGGCCCGGAAGTAGCGCAGGCCGTCGTTGGAGAAGTCGTCGCTGCTGACGGTGCTGATGAGGTCCCGGGCGAGGGGTCCCCACAAGCCGATGCAGCAGGTCCCGCCAGTGGTGTCGCGGACCTGGACCCAGTCGCTGGCGGTTCCGTTTTCCGTTTGGTGGCGTGCAGCCCGCTCGAAGTAGGCAGTGTCGATGTTTCCGTTGGCTCCGAGCTGGAAGGTGTCTTCGCTCAGGCGGGCCACGGTGATGTCGCTCCGGATGCCGCCGGCGTGGTCCAGCAGGAGGGTGTAGGTGACGGCCCCGGGCTTCTTGGACATGTCGGCGGTAGTGAGCTCCTGCAGCAGCTTCATCGCTCCGGGACCGGAGACCTCAAGGCGCTTGAGCGGAGTCATGTCGTACATGGCCACCGCGGTGCGGGTCTTCCAGGCTTCGGCGGCGGCGATGGGGGAGCTGTACATCCCGGACCAGGCATCGCGTGCGGGCGGCTGCCATTCGTCCGGCATCTCCTTGAGGAGTTCGGCGTTGGCTTCGAACCAGTAGGGGCGTTCCCAGCCGCCGCCCTCCAGGAAGTAGCCGCCGAGCTGCTTGTGGCGGGCATGGAAGGGGCTGACCCGCAGGTTCCGCGGCGAGAGCTTGGGCTGCAGCGGGTGCATCACGTCGTAGATTTCCACGAAGTTCTGCTGGGACGTTTCGCTCACGTATTCGGGGGTCAGCTGGACGTCTTCGAAGCGGTGGATGTCGCAGTCGCCCAGGTCGATCTGGGACTTGCCTGTGGTGAGCAGTTCGGCCACGGCACGGGCGATGCCGGCGGAGTGCGTCACCCATACAGCCTCGGCCACGAAGAAGCCGTCCAATTCCTTGGACTCACCCACCAACGAACCGCCGTCCGGGGTGAACGAGAAGATGCCGTTGAAGCCGTCCTCGATTTCGCTTTCCCGAAGGGCCGGGAGCAGCTGTTTGGTGGCTTCCCAGGCCGGGAGGAAGTCTTCCAGCGTGAAGTCCAGGCGGGACGGCATGTTGTGTTCGCTGATGCTGCTGGGTTCGTAGTTGCCCAGTTCATCAAGGTCCACCGGCATGGGGCGGTGAGCATAGGAGCCGATTCCATAGCGCTCGCCGTGCTCACGGTAGTAAAGGTCCTGGTCCTGGTGGCGGAGGATGGGCAGGGCAGCGCCGTTGGGCAGTTCGTTCTTGCCCTTCTGGGCGGGCACTGGAGTGGTTTTGACGTACTGGTGTGCCAGCGGAAGGAGCGGGACGGACATCCCGATCATCTCGCCGATCTTGGCGCCCCAGAAGCCGGCGCAGGAGACGACGATATCGGCGGGGATAACGCCGTCGGACGTCTGGACACCTGTTACGCGGTGGTCAACTTGCTCGATCCCGGTCACGGTGGTGTTGCCCAAGTACCTGACGCCCGCGGCTTCGGTGCGCTTGATCAGCAACTGGACTGCGCGGGCGGCCAGGGCCAAGCCGTCGCTGGGGACGTGGAGGCCGCCGAGGATGTCTTCCTCATTGAGGAGCGGGTAGAGCTCTTTGCATTCCTCGCGGGAAAGGATCCGGCCTTCGATGCCCCATGACGCTGCGTACCCAAGCTTGCGCTTCAGGTCCGCGAGGCGCGTTTCCGTGGTGGCGACTTCCAGGCCGCCCACCTGGTTGAAGCAGCTTTGGCCATCCTCTTCGAGGGATAAAAGCTTTTCCACCGTGTACTTGGCGAAAAGTGCCATGGACTTTGAGGGGTTTGTCTGGAAGACAAGGCCGGGGGCGTGGGACGTGGAGCCGCCAGGCATGTTCAGGGGCCCCTGGTCCAGGACGGTGATGTTGTTCCAACCGCGCGCGACCAGTTCGTCGGCCAGGTTGGTGCCGACGATTCCCGCTCCAATAATCACAATGCTTGGCGTCGAAGCCATGTGGTTTCTCCTGCTGATTTTCGTGTGTTGTCTGAAGCTGATGTGGTGGTGCTGCTTACCGGAACACAACTGTGCTGGTCTGGTCCAGCAGCACACGGTGTTCGCAGTGCCACCGTACGGCGCGGGAGAGTGCCAGGGCTTCCGCGTCCTGCCCGACTGTCGAGAGTGCGGTGGGCCCGTAGCTGTGGTCCACCCGGATGACTTCCTGCTCGATGATTGGCCCTTCATCAAGTTCAGCAGTCACGTAGTGGGCAGTGGCGCCGACCAGTTTGACTCCACGATCGTACGCCTGGTGGTAGGGGCGTGCTCCCTTGAATCCGGGGAGGAAGGAGTGGTGGATGTTGATGGCCCGGCCTTCCAGGGAGCGGCAGAGGTCGTCGGAGAGCACCTGCATGTACCTGGCGAGCACTACGAGGTCGATGTTGTGCTCGTCGACGAGGTCCAGCAGGCGCTGTTCGGCGTCTGCCTTCGTCTCGGGGGTCACGGGAAGGTAAACGAAGGGCAGGCCGGCGGCATCGGCCATGGCACGGTGGGTTTCATGGTTGGAAACCACGAGCACGATGTCGCCGCCGAGGCTTCCGCCGCGCCAACGGAAGATCAGGTCATTGAGGCAGTGGCCGAACTTGGAGACCATCACCAGGATGCGCTGCTTGGTCTGGTCATGGAAGCTGAACTTCATCTCGAAGCGGTCCGCGATTGCACTGAACTCCTCCTCGAGCCTCTCCGGCGTGTACTCGGGGGAACCCGAGAATGCCGTGCGCAGGTGCAGCGTCTCGCGGAGGCCGTCATCGAACTGCTGGTGCTCTTCGATGTTGAAGCCGCGTTCGAAGAGAAAAGTGGTGACCGCCTGGACGATGCCGGCACGTTCGACGCACGACAGTGTGAGTACGAACTTCTGGGTCTGGTCTTTCACGTCGGGGTCGGTCTGAGCCAGCGTGCTGGTCGTTGAGTCTGTTGCCACCAGGGTCATGTCTCCTCCTTTGGGTATCTTCCCGTTAGATATATTTTCAAATGCGGTACTGATATATTACGGCTGGGAATCAGCGTATACTGGTCAGTGGGCGAGGTCAATAGCCTGTTTGGCTTGAAGGGAAAGGGTCCAGGTTATGGCAGTTGAAGCTGTGGCAATTGCGCAAGACGCGGTAAAGACGTCCTTGGCGGACATGGCGTACGGGCGCATCCGCGACCGGCTGCTCATGCTCGACATCAAACCTGGCGATCTGCTTAATGACGACCATCTCGCCAGGGACCTCGGCATGGGGCGGACCCCGGTGCGTGAGGCTTTGAAACGGCTTGAGCTTGACCGGCTGGTGGTTTCCTACCCGCGCAGGGGCACGTTTGCCACCCGGGTGGAGGTAACCGACCTTGCTTTCATTTCCGAAATCCGGACGCAGCTTGAACCGCTCGCCGCCTCCCGGGCCGCCCGGGTGGCCACTGAGGAGCAGCGGGAGCAGTTGCGCAGCGTGATGCGGGCCGTTGAGGCTTTCGATACCCAGGCGGCCCCTGTGGTGGAAACCCTTCGCCTGGATGCGCGCGTCCATCAGGGCATCTACGCAGCGGCAGGCAATCCCCACCTCGAAGACGTGCTGATCCGCTATGACAATCTCGCCACCCGCATCTGGTGCATGGTGCTGGATCGCCTCCCGGACCTCTCCCGCCACGTGCATGAGCATCTGGACCTGCTGGGCGCAGTGATTGACGGCGATGAAGCGCGGGCGGCTGACCTCGCGAGGACCCACGTCAGCGGCTTCGAGGACGCCGTCCGCAAGGCGCTCTTCACCTGACCTGAGCCTCCTTTCTGCACCCAAGGGAAGCGCGGCCCCCAAGCCGCGCTTCACGCATCTCCGTGCTGACTCGAAGAATCTGTTGACACTCATTGTGATGGATAGCATACTTGACTCACGAAACTAATATATCAACAGGATATTAGGTAGCAGAGGAGAAAAAATGGTCGACGTTCTGACCCGTACGCTCGCAGAGACCGATCCTGCGATCCACGCCGCCGTTCAGCAGGAGCTCCTGCGCCAGCAGGGCACGCTGGAAATGATCGCCTCCGAAAACTTTGCGCCGACTGCCGTGATGGAGGCGCAGGGATCCGTCCTGACCAACAAATACGCCGAAGGCTACCCGGGCAAGCGCTACTACGGCGGCTGCGAGCATGTTGATGTGGTGGAGCAGCTGGCCATCGACCGCCTCAAGTCATTGTTCGGCTCCGAGTTCGCTAACGTACAGCCCCACTCGGGTGCCCAGGCCAACGCGGCGGCGATGTTCGCCCTGATCCAGCCCGGCGACACCATCCTGGGGTTGAACCTCGCGCACGGCGGCCATCTGACCCACGGGATGCGGATCAACTTCTCCGGCAAGCTCTACAACGTGGTCCCGTACGGAGTCAACGAGGACTCCATGCTGATTGACATGGCTGAAGTGGAGCGCCTGGCGGTTGAGAACAAGCCGAAGCTGATGGTCGCCGGCTGGTCCGCTTACTCCCGGCAGCTGGACTTCGCCGAGTTCCGCCGTATCGCGGATCTGGTGGGCGCCTACCTGATGGTGGACATGGCACACTTCGCGGGCCTGGTGGCCGCCGGCCTCCACCCCAGCCCCGTGCCTCACGCCCACATCGTCACGAGCACCACCCACAAGACCCTTGGCGGCCCGCGCGGTGGCGTGATCCTGACCAACGACGCCGACATCGCCAAAAAGGTCAACTCCGCGGTCTTCCCGGGACAGCAGGGCGGCCCGCTGGAGCACGTCATTGCCGCGAAGGCAGTTGCGTTCAAGCTCGCCGCTGAGCCTGCCTTCCGCGACCGCCAGGAACGCACCCTTGAGGGTGCCCGCATCATCGCAGAACGCATACTGTCGGCCGATGTTGCAGAGTCCGGCGTGACCGTAGTCAGCGGTGGCACCGACGTTCACCTGGTCCTGGTGGACCTGCGCAATTCGGAACTGGACGGCCAACAGGGCGAAGACCGCCTGCACCGGATCGGAATCACGGTCAACCGCAACGCCGTGCCGTTCGACCCGCGTCCGCCGATGGTCTCTTCCGGTCTTCGTATCGGTACGCCGGCGCTGGCCACCCGCGGGTTCGGGAAGGCAGAATTCACCGAGGTCGCCGACATTATCGCTGCAGCACTCAAGCGCGAGTTCAGCGACGAGACCGCGGCAGAACTCCGGCAGCGGGTTGAAATCCTGGCCGGAAAGTTCCCCCTGTACCCCAACCTCTCCTCTGACGTGAACGAGGTGGCATGATGGCTGATGTGCTTCCCGAGCACCCGGAATTCCTCTGGCGGAACCCCGAGCCCAAGTCCTCCTATGACGCCGTGATTGTGGGCGGCGGCGGGCACGGCCTGGCCACCGCCTACTTCCTGGCCAAGAACCACGGCATGACCAACATCGCGGTCCTGGAAAAGGGCTGGCTGGCCGGCGGCAACATGGCCCGGAACACCACCATCATCCGCTCCAACTACCTCTGGGACGAGAGCGCTGCCATCTACGAGCACGCCCTCAAGCTCTGGGAAATCCTGCCTGAGGAGCTGGAGTACGACTTCCTCTTCAGCCAGCGCGGCGTGATGAACCTAGCCCACACCCTCGGTGACGTCCGCGAAAGCATGCGCCGCGTCGGAGCCAACAAGCTCAACGGCGTGGACGCCGAGTGGTTGGACCCGCAGCAGGTCAAGGAACTCTGCCCCATCCTGAACATCAGCGACAACATCCGCTACCCCGTCATGGGCGCCACCTACCAGCCGCGCGCAGGCATCGCCAAGCACGACCACGTGGCCTGGGCCTTCGCCCGCAAGTGCGACGAAATGGGCGTGGACATCATCCAGAACTGCGAAGTCACCGGCTTCGTCAAGGACGGCAACCGCGTGGTGGGCGTCAAGACCAACCGCGGCACCATCAACACTGAAAAGGTTGGCCTCGCCGCCGCCGGACACAGCTCGGTCCTGGCCGAGATGGCCGGCTTCCGCCTCCCCATCCAGTCCCACCCGCTGCAGGCGCTGGTTTCCGAACTGCACGAGCCGGTCCACCCCACGGTGGTGATGTCCAACCACGTTCACGTTTACGTGTCCCAGGCCCACAAGGGCGAACTGGTGATGGGCGCCGGTGTCGATTCCTACAACGGTTACGGCCAGCGCGGTTCCTTCCACGTGATCGAGCACCAGATGGCCGCCGCCGTCGAACTCTTCCCCATCTTCGCCCGGGCACACGTGCTCAGGACCTGGGGCGGCATCGTGGACACCACACTGGATGCCTCCCCGATCGTGGGCAACACCCCGGTGGAAAACATGTTCGTGAACTGCGGCTGGGGGACCGGCGGCTTCAAGGGCACGCCGGCCGCGGGCCTCACCTTTGCGCACAACATCGCCACGGGATCGCCCCACGAACTGAACAAGCCGTTCTCGCTGGAGCGTTTCGAAACCGGCGCGCTGATCGACGAACACGGCGCCGCCGCCGTGGCCCACTAGAAGAGAGTCTGGACATGCTCCTCATTTCATGCCCCAACTGCGGCTCCCGTGACGAGACCGAGTTCCACTACGGCGGCCAGGCCCACGTGGCCTATCCGGAAAACCCGAACGAACTGACCGACCGGGAATGGGCCGAGTACCTGTTCTACCGGGACAACACCAAGGGCGCGTTCGCCGAGCGCTGGCTGCACAGCACCGGCTGCCGCCAGTGGTTCAACATGCTCCGGGACACGGTCACCTACGAGATCCAGGCGGTCTACCCGATGGGTTCGCCCCGGCCGGATGCCGCTGGCAAGCCGACCACCGAAACCGGCACTGCCAGCACCGCCGCTGACAGCACCACCACAGGGACTGCAGCCCCGGACATTTCCGGCACCAGCAGCGCCCCCGCCAGCCCCACCGCCCCGGAAGGAGCAACCAAGTGACTTCCCAGAATGCCCGCCTCGCCGCCGGCGGACGCATCGACCGCACCGTCTCCTGGCGTTTCACGGTGGACGGCGAAGAGTTCACCGGCCACCCCGGCGATACCCTCGCCTCCGCCCTGATCGCCAACGGCCGGATCGCCGCCGGCAACTCGCTCTATGAGGACCGTCCCCGCGGCGTCATGTCCGCTGGAGTGGAGGAAGCCAACGCCCTGGTCAAGGTGCAGCCGCGCTTCCCCGGCCACGTGGCCGAATCCATGCTCCCCGCCACCACCGTCACCCTGGTGGACGGGCTCAAGGCGGAGTACCTGAACGGCCTCGGCAAACTGGATCCGGCAGATGACCGCGCCGAGTACGACAAGAAGTACGTCCACACCGACGTACTGGTCATCGGCGGAGGCCCCGCCGGCCTGGCAGCGGCCCGCGAGGCAGTCCGCAGCGGCGCCCGGGTGATGCTGCTGGACGACCAGCCCGAACTGGGCGGTTCGCTCCTCTCCGGCTCCACCGCCCCTGAACTGGCTGAAACCATCGAAGGCAAGCCGGCCCTGGAGTGGGTGGCGGACGTCGAGGCCGAGCTGGTCTCCGGCGCCGAATCCACCGTGCTGAACCGCACCACCGCCTTCGGTGCCTACGACGCCAACTACGTCATCGCCGTGCAGAACCGCACCGACCACCTGTCTTCCCCCGCGGCATCCGGGGTCTCCCGGCAGCGGATTTGGCACATCCGTGCCAACCAGGTGGTGCTCGCTCCCGGCGCCCACGAACGCCCGCTGGTGTTCGAGAACAATGACCGCCCGGGCATCATGCTCGCCTCCGCTGTCCGCAGCTACCTCAACCGCTATGCAGTGGCACCTGGCCAGCGCGTGGTCATCAGCACCACCAACGACAGCGCCTTCGCCCTGGCCGCGGACCTGCGCGCCGCCGGCGTCAAGGTTGCGGCCGTCGTGGACGCACGCCCGCAGCTCACCGCCGTGGCAGCTGCCGCCGTCGAGGCCGGCACCCGCGTGCTGATCGGCAGCGCGGTGGTCAACACCAGCGCCGACGGCACCGGCACCGGCACAGACGCTGGCCGCCTGGATGGCGTCACCGTCCGCAGCATTAACGACGACGACGAACTCACCTCGGGCGTCGAGCAGATCGCCTGCGACCTGCTGGCTGTGTCCGGCGGCTGGAGCCCGTTGGTGCACCTGCACTCCCAACGGCAGGGCAAGCTGCGCTGGGACGACGACCTGGCCGCCTTCGTGCCCAGCACCGTGGTCCCCAACCAGCAGATCATCGGCTCGGGCCGCGGCAGCTTTGACCTCGCGGACTGCCTCGCCGAAGGGGTCTCCGCCGGCGCTTCAGCCGCAATCGCCGCGGGCTTCAGCACCAGCATCCAGCCCGCCCAGCTCAGCGAGCCGAAGGCCTCTGCCCCCACCCGCCAGCTCTGGCTGGTCCCGGGTGAGCAGGGCACCCCGGACGACTGGCACCACCACTTCGTGGACTTCCAGCGCGACCAGTCAGTAGCTGACGTCCTCCGCTCCACCGGGGCCGGCATGCGGTCCGTTGAGCACATCAAGCGGTACACCTCCATCAGCACCGCCAACGACCAGGGCAAGACCTCGGGCGTCAATGCGATCGGCGTGATCGCCGCTGCGCTCCGGACAGCGGGCGAAGCCTCCCGCGGCATCGGCGACATCGGCACCACCACCTACCGCGCACCCTTCACCCCGGTGGCGTTCGCGGCATTGGCCGGACGGCAGCGCGGCGAACTGTTCGACCCCGCCCGCGTCACGTCCATCCACCCGTGGCACGTCGCCAAGGGAGCCCTGTTCGAGGACGTCGGGCAGTGGAAGCGGCCCTGGTACTACCCGCAGGCCGGGGAGGACATGGACGCTGCTGTGCTGCGCGAGTGCGCCGCCGTCCGCGATTCCGTCGGCTTCATGGATGCCACCACCCTGGGCAAGATCGAGATCCGGGGCAAGGACGCCGGCGAATTCCTGAACAGGATCTACACCAACGCGTTCAAGAAGCTCGCGCCCGGTTCGGCACGCTACGGCGTGATGTGCACTCCAGACGGCATGATCTTCGACGACGGCGTGACCCTGCGGCTGGACGAGGACCGCTACTTCATGACCACCACCACCGGCGGCGCCGCCAAGGTGCTGGACTGGCTGGAGGAATGGCTCCAGACGGAGTGGCCGGAACTGGACGTGCACTGCACCTCCGTAACCGAACAGTGGAGCACCATTGCCGTCGTCGGGCCCAAATCACGCGCCGTCCTCGCCAAGGTGGCACCGGAACTGGCCGCGAACGGCGGGCTCGAAACCGACGCCTTCCCGTTCATGACCTTCCGCGAAACCACCCTCGCCTCCGGTGTCCGCGCCCGGGTCTGCCGGATCTCGTTCTCCGGGGAACTGGCCTACGAGATCAACGTGCCGTCCTGGTACGGGCTGAACACGTGGGAGGCCGTGGCCGCCGCCGGCGCCGAATTCAGCATCACCCCCTACGGCACCGAAACCATGCACGTGCTCCGCGCGGAGAAGGGCTACCCGATCGTCGGCCAGGACACTGACGGCACCGTCACCCCGCAGGACGCGGGAATGGAATGGATCGTCTCCAAGGCCAAGGACTTCATCGGCAAGCGCTCCTACGCCCGGGTTGACGGACAGCGGGAGGACCGCAAGCACCTGGTCAGCGTCCTGCCTGTTGACGGCAGCATCCGGTTGCCGGAAGGCACCCAGCTGGTGGAGAAGGGCCGCTCCACCAATCCCGCCTACGGGCCGGTTCCGATGGAAGGCTTCGTCACCTCCAGCTACCACAGCGCAGCACTGGGCAGGTCATTCGGCCTGGCACTGATCAAGAACGGCCGCAACCGGATCGGTGAAACGCTGGTGGCAGCCGCCGGCGACCAGCTGGTGGACGTCGTCGTAGGCGAAACCGTACTTTTTGACACCGAAGGGACCCGCAAAGATGGCTGAAACAGCAGCACCCGCAACCTCCTACGAGAAGAACCTCTCCCTCCGTGTCAGCCCCGCCGCACAGCTTCGCGAAGCCTTTGAAACCGGTTCCGTGCGCGGCGTGGTGGAACTGTCCGAGGTGCCCTTCCTGACCATGGTGGGCCTCCGGGTGGACAGGGACAGTGCCGCCGGACAGCGCGTAGCTTCCGTCACTGGCGGCCTGCCCGCAGCCTGCGGCGCCGTCAACGGCACCGGCGCCACCTCGGTGTTGTGGCTCGGACCCGAAGAGTTCCTGGTGGTGGCACCGACGGACGCACACGAGTCCCTCGGCGGCGACCTGATCCAGGCACTGCGCGAGTCCCTGGCGGACGGCGAAGGCCAGGTGGTGGACCTTTCCGCCAACCGCACCACCTTCGAACTCACCGGCCCACGGGCGCGCGCCGTCCTGGAAAAGGGCTGCTCCCTGGACCTGCACCCCCGCGTCCTCAGGGCCGGAACGGCGCTGTCCACCGAGATCGGCAACATCCCCGTGGTGCTGTGGAAGACCGGCGAAGAGTCCTTCCGGATCTTCCCCCGCGCCTCGTTCGCCGATTTCCTGGGCCGCTGGCTCCTCGACGCGATGCGGGAGTACGCCTCCCCTGAGGTCCCCTAAATGGCGCTCAGTGTCCTGGACCTGTTTTCCGTTGGCATCGGGCCCTCGTCGTCACACACGGTGGGCCCGATGCGGGCAGCGAAGTTGTTCGCCGACGGACTCAAAGGCGACGGACACCTGAGCTCCACTACGCGGGTCCAGGCCGAACTGTTCGGATCCCTTGGCGCCACCGGGCGGGGCCACGGCTCGGACAAAGCCGTGGTCCTGGGTTTCAAGGGTTTGGATCCTGAAACCGTGGACACCTCCACCGCCGATGACCAGGTGGCAGCCGCCGCCCTGGACGCCGAACTTTGGATCGACGGCGGCCACCGGGTGGACTTCAACTGGGACGAGGACGTGGTGCTGCACCGGCGCAAGACCCTCCCGGCGCACCCGAACGGGATGACGTTCCGGGCGCTGGACCATTCAGGGGCCGTGCTGAGCGAACGAAGCTTCTATTCCATTGGGGGCGGCTTCGTGGTTGACGGGGACGCAGACGCCGGCGACCGCGTGGTGGCCGACTCCACAGTCCTTCCCTACCCGTTCAACACCGCGGACGAGCTCCTGGAAATCTGCAGCCGCGAAGGCATGTCCATCTCCGACGTGATGCTCGCCAACGAGCTGGTGTGGCGGACCGAAGCGGAGCTGCGGGAAAAACTGCTGGGACTCTGGGCGGTGATGCGCGAGTGCGTGGACAACGGCTGCGCCGCGGAAGGAATCCTTCCCGGCGGGCTCAATGTCCGCCGCCGCGCGCCGTCGTTATTCCAGACCTTGACGGCGGACAAAGGCGAGACGGACCCGCTGCGGGCCATGGAATGGGTGAACCTGTTCGCGCTGGCGGTTAACGAGGAGAACGCGGCCGGGGGCCGCATCGTCACGGCCCCCACCAACGGTGCCGCGGGCATCGTCCCGGCGGTACTGCACTACTACGTGAAGTTTGTACCCGGCGCCAACGACGACGGCGTGGTCCGCTTCATGCTCGCTGCGGCCGCCGTCGGGATCCTGTTCAAGATCAACGCCTCCATCTCGGGCGCCGAGGTGGGCTGCCAGGGTGAGGTGGGCTCCGCCTGCTCCATGGCCGCCGCCGGGCTCTGCGAAGTGCTGGGCGGCACGCCTGCCCAGGTGGAAAACGCCGCCGAGGTGGGCATTGAACACAACCTGGGCCTGACGTGCGACCCGGTGGGCGGGCTGGTGCAGATCCCCTGCATCGAACGCAACGCCATCGCCAGCGTCAAAGCCATCAACGCCGCCCGCCTGGCCCTGCACGGCGACGGCAGCCACAAGGTCTCCCTGGACAAAGCCATCAAAACGATGCGCGAAACAGGAGCCGACATGAAAACCAAGTACAAGGAAACCTCCCGCGGAGGCCTCGCCGTGAACGTCATCGAGTGCTGAACCGCTGAAGTTGCCTCCAGCCCCGGGTGTCCATGGATGCCCGGGGCTCTTTACCGTAAACACAGCTGCCTGCCTGCTTAGGCGCCCGGCCCCTTTTGGAGCGAGAAATGACCAGAAAACCACTCCCGTACGAGCCCACTGTCCTCACAGGCGGCAGCCGCGTGAAGCGGGGTATGGCCGAGATGCTCAAGGGCGGCGTCATCATGGACGTCGTCAATGTCGAACAGGCCCGCATCGCCGAAGACGCGGGTGCCGTGGCCGTGATGGCCCTGGAACGCGTTCCAGCCGATATCCGCGCCCAGGGCGGCGTGTCCCGCATGTCCGATCCGGACATGATCGATGCGATCATCGACGCCGTGTCCATCCCTGTCATGGCCAAGGCCCGGATCGGCCACTTCGTTGAGGCCCAGGTCCTGCAGTCACTGGGCGTGGACTACATTGACGAGTCCGAAGTCCTGACCCCGGCCGATTACGTCAACCACATTGACAAGTGGAACTTCACCGTTCCCTTCGTCTGCGGCGCCACCAACCTCGGTGAGGCACTGCGCCGCATCAACGAGGGCGCGGCCATGATCCGCTCCAAGGGCGAGGCCGGCACCGGCGATGTTTCCAACGCCACCGGCCACATGCGCCAGATCCGTTCCGAGATCGCCAAGCTCGCCGCGCTTCCCGAAGACGAGCTGTACGTCGCGGCGAAGGAACTGCAGGCTCCGTACGAACTGGTCAAGGAAGTTGCTGCAACCGGCAAGCTTCCCGTGGTGCTGTTCACCGCCGGCGGCATCGCCACCCCGTCCGACGCTGCCATGATGATGCAGCTCGGCGCTGACGGTGTTTTCGTGGGCTCCGGCATCTTCAAGTCCGGCAACCCCGCGCAGCGTGCAGCCGCCGTTGTGAGGGCAACTGCATATTATGACGATCCGGACGTCATCGCTGCGGTTTCGCGGGGCCTGGGCGAAGCCATGGTGGGCATCAACGTGGACGAGATCGCGCAACCCCACCGCCTCGCTGAGCGGGGCTGGTAGGCAATGACATCTGTGGCGACATGTCCAGCCGACATTAACTCTGGGAATGCCGGGGATCCCGTGCCCTAAGAACAGACCTGCCGGGGCGCAGGTGCGGCCGCGGACCATGTGCTGGTCCGCGGCCGCAGATGTTGGTGCTCCCGAGGGCTGGAGACTCCGTCTAGGCGTCGATCACCATATCGGTGCGCGCGGTGGAGCAGCAAGGCAGGAACTTGCCAGCGGTGATTTCCCGTGCCCGGATACCGCCCTGGTGGTTCATCTCGACCTCTCCGGAAAGCTTGACCACCTTGCAGGAACCGCACATGCCTTCCTTGCAGTTGGCGCCTATCCGGACGCCCGCGCGCTGGGCCACCTCAAGGATGTGCTCCTCAGGGTCGATCCGCACGTTGATTCCGGTGCGCATGAAGGACAGGGTGAGGCTTCCCGTTCCCACGGTGTCGAAGCTGGATGCGTCGGGGGTCCCGGCCTCCGACGCGGCCGTGCCTGCAACGGCTGCCTCTGTAGAAGCCGGTGCACCCGCGTCGGCGTTTTCCAGCGGCAGCCCCGTGGCCTGCAGGGTTCCATTCTCGTCGTAGCCGGGCTCGTAAAGCCCGAACGCGGCGGGCTGGCTTTCGTAGTAGTCCTCGGCAGAATCCGCGATTTCCTCAGCGATCTCCTCAGCGATGTCCGATGCAAGGGCGATCTCTGCCTGGTATTCGAGGAGGGTCTGCCGGTCACCTGAGAAGAACTCCACGTAGATGGAGGTGTCGTCGACGCCCACCTTCTTGAGCAGCTCAGTGGCGGTGTTCAGGTAACCCTCGGGGCCGCAGGCGTACACCTGCCGGCCGTTTGCGTCCGGGGCCACCTCCTCGATCATGGCTGAGGTCAGCCTTCCGCTGAACCCTTCCCAGTCCTCGGGCCTGCCGCGGTCGCCCAGGGCGTAGAAGACGTTGACGCGGGAGTCCACGGAAGCGATGTAGGCCAGCTCCCTGTGGAAGGCAAAGCCGCCGGCTTCCGCGCCGTGGTAAAGCACCACAACGTCGGCGGTCCCGGGCAGGGAGTGGATGGTCCGCAACATCGACATAATGGGGGTGATGCCCGCGCCGGCGGCCAGGAAGAGGTACCGGGCGCGCCTGTCGGCATCGGGCAGGTGGAATGCCCCAACGGGTCCCAGCATGTCCAGGACGGTGCCGGGCCTGACGTGCTCGTGCACCCACGGTGAAACCAGTCCGCCGGAGTCGCGCTTGACGGTAACGCTGAAGGTCCACGGTTTCGTGGGCGAACTGGACAGCGAGTAGCTGCGGTCCACCGGCTCCTGGTCCTCACCGTTGACCGGGAAGGCGATGTTCACGTACTGGCCGGGACGGAACGCCAGCGGCGCACCGTCGCAGCGGCGGAACACGAAGGTCATCATGCCGCCGGCCTCGGGAACGGTCTCGACGCATTCAGCCATGAACTCCTGCGGATGCCACGGGCCCAGGGCCCGGGCAGCGCTGGCGGGTCCTTCGATGCTGCCCATCACCCTGTTCCACGGCATCTCAAGGCCGCGGATACGCTGTGGTTCCCGGACGGGCGTCTCAGTGAGGACGTCAATCATGCCAAGTGCTCCTGCACACGCTGGACGTACCAGTTGATGAAGGCCTCCACCTGGTATTCGCTCTTCATGTACGGGCCGGGCTCGTAGGCGGGGCTGGCGGCACCCTGCTGGCACAGTTCCACGAACGCCTTGTCCTGCAGGTTGGTCTGCTTCCAGGTGTAGGTGAGCTTGTCGAGGTCGTAGTCCACGCCCTCCACGGCGTCGTCCGCCACCAGCCAGGTGGTGCGGACCAGCGACTGGTGTTCGTTGATGGGGAAGACGCCGAAGGTGATGACGTGGTCGCCGAGGAAATGGAACCAGCTGTTGGGCTGCAGGTGCATGGAGCAGCGGCCCAGGCGGAAGTCCGGCAGGTCGCCGAGCAGCTTCTTGGAGAGCCGGCGCCCGTCAGCGGAGAAGGATTCGCCTTCACCGTCCAGGGACTCGCGGGAGATGCGGATTCCGGCAATGCGGGTGTCGAGTTCCTCGACGACCTCGTAGGGCAGTCCGTAGCGGCGGCAGCGCTCCTCGAGGGAGGCCTGGGCTTCCTTGTTGCGGTCCCACACTTCCTCGAGGTGGGTGGGGATCAGGCCCTCGGTCAGGCCCCAGGTGGGGAAGAGGGAGCAGGCCAGCTCCGGGTGGCCGTCGCAGTGGTAGCACTCACGGTTGTTCTCCATGACGAGCTTCCAGTTGCCCTCTTCGATGATGTTCTGCTGGTAGGCGATCTTCGTCTTGGACAGGTCGTGGGGCGCGAGGTAGGGCTCGAAGATCTTTGACGTTTCGTCAAAGTCGGCGGGCGGTTCGTTGGCAATGCAGACGAAGATGAGGCCGGCAACCTCACGGCTGTGCGCGCGCTTGAGGGCGAAGCAGTTCTTGTCGAACTTGGCTTCACCGGGAGCGGAGGCGTGGATCAGGTTGCCCTCCGGGGAGTAGGTCCAGGAGTGGTAGCCGCAGACCAGGTTTCCGGTGGAACCGGCAGCTTCCGTGAGGACGCGGGCACCGCGGTGGCGGCACACGTTGTGCAGCACGTTCACGCCTCCGTCGTCGTTGCGCAGCACGATCAGGGAGTAGGGGCCGTAGTCGACAGTGATGTAGTCGCCCGGCTCCGGCAGCTCGGCAACGCTGCCGGCAAAGATCCAGTGCTGGCCGAAGATGGCTTCCATGTCGATCTTGAAGACCGACGGGTCGGTGTAGAAGGGTGCATCGAGGGAATACCCATTGCGCCGGAACGCGAACAACTCGGTAATCTCCGCCAGCTGCTCTGCAGGCAAAGATGAAGCGAGTTTTCCGCGCGAATTGAGGGGTACGTTCACTTGAGTAGACATGTATTTCCTCCCGGGAGGGCTGAGTAACTGGTGGACTCCGGGGACCACGAAGCGGGTGGGGTGACCGGCGTTACGAAAAGCTTCTAGTCACGAGATTAGGGACGATCGATCTGCAACAAAAGCGCAAGATTTAGGAAATAACCCTGCATAATGAGTGCATGATTGATCCACGGCTAATAACACTTCGGGTGTTTGCCCGGTGTGGCACCGTTGGTGCCACCGCGGAGCTTACCGGCTACTCTCCCTCCGCCGTCTCCGCGCAATTGCGGGAGCTCCAGCGTGTGCTTGGAATGCAGCTGCTGACGAAGGACGGCCGGGGGGTGCGGCTGACGGCCACAGGCCGCTATCTGGTGGAGGGGTCGGACGCGCTCATTTCGGAATGGGAGAGCTTGCGCGCCGCCGCCATGCAGGCCGGAGACCAGGTGCAGTCCAGGTTTGGGCTTGGCGGATTCTCCACTGCGGCGGCACAGCTGCTCGCGCCGCTGGCCGCCACCCTGCGCTCGACACGCCCCCTGTTGGAGGTGCAGGTACTCGAGGCTGACCCGGCCCGCTGCTTCGACTTGTTGGTTGCGGAACGAATCGACCTCGCCGTCATCGTCGCGATGCAGTCCGACACCTATATTGAGGACGACCCGCGCTTCGAGCAGACCGTTCTGCTGGACGATCCGCTGGACGTAATCATTCCTTCCGACCATCCGCTGGCATCGCGGGAAACGGTGACGCTCGAAGAGCTGGCGTCCGATCCCTGGATCACCGAGGCCGCCGGTTCCACTTACCATGCCCTGTTCACCGCGGCGTTCACGGCAGTCGGGGTGACACCGAGGATTGCTCATGAGGCCGTTGAATGGGAAACCCAGATCGCCTTCGTCGGTGCGGGCCTGGGTGTAGGCCTGCTGCCGCGGCTGGCGCCCCTGCACAACGCCGAAAACGTGATCAGACTGCGCATTACGGGCAAGGGAAAACCCGCCCGCCGTATTGTCGCTGCGGTACGTAAGGGCAGCATCACTTCGCCCCTGATCCAGGAGTCGCTCGGCATCCTGCAGGTCACCGCCAACAGGATACTCACGGCCCGGCTTGACGACGATCTCTGAGCCTGGATGGCCGCGATTCGTCGCCGGCAGGCCAGCCTACTTCATGCCTGGTCTGAAGGGGCAGGCTGATGGTTGCCATCGTCGTGGCTGCTGGACCAGATCTGGCTCATCTCTTCCGTAGATTGCTCCACGATCCTGCTCATGGCCGTATGCGCTGCAGCGGCCTCCCCGCGCTGGATGGCGCTGGCGACATCCACGTGCAGCTGCAGGGCTTCGTGATGGGGAAGATGCGGCATTAATCCGTGTTCCGTCCGGCCTGTCAGGACCTCGGTCACGAGGTTCTGCAGTTGGGCGAACATGGCGTTGCCTGAGGCCTTGAGCACGGCTGCATGGAACTCCACGTCAAGCTGGAGGAATTCCTCCTGGTCCCCTTGCTGGCCTGCCGCCCACAACCGTGCTGCAAGGGCTACAAGTTCACTGCCGGCATCCCAGCCGACGCGTCCGGCCGCGAGGCGGGCCGCCTGTGGTTCAACCGCGCCACGCAGCTCATTCAGCGACTGCAGCTGCTCCAGCCGGCGGGACGAGGCAAGCCGCCACCGGATCACCTCCGGATCGTAGAGGTTCCAGGCTTCTTCCGGTTGAACTACAGTGCCGAAGCGGCGCCGGGATTCCAGCATGCCCTTGGAGGAAAGCACCCGGGCTGCCTCCCGCACCACTGACCGCGATACTTTCTGCTGCTCCTCGAGCTCATCGAGCCGCAGGATGGAGTGCGGGGCGAGACGCCCGTCGGCAATGGCAAGACCCAAGGTATGTACCAACGCCGCGTGCCGGTCCGTAGAGGAGGCCACCTTCGGGATTCTCATTCGTAAATCATACTGCCGGGTAGAAAGGGCTTGTCTAAGTCTGACTTATGAGCCTATGCTCACACTCAGAGCAGACGTAAAGAAGCGTCCGCGCCCCCGGCTGGCAGGCCGGCCATTGGAATAAGGGAGTCGTAATGAAGCGACGTGCAGTAATGAAGTACGCGGCAGTGGCCGCAGCGCTTTCGCTCGGGCTGACCGCCTGCAGCGGTGGCGGCGGCAGCAATGACGCCAAGGAATCGGGAACCGTCCGGGTCACCTTGGCCAACCACGTCTGGACCGAAGGCATCAAGGCCGCCATCCCCGAATTCGAGCAGTCCAGCGGCCTCAAGGTGGAACTGACCCAGCTCGGCGAAGACCAGCTCTCCGACCAGTACAACGTCAAGCTCAACGCCGGCAGCGATGAGATCGATGTGATGATGTACCGCCCCCTCCAGGAGGGCAAGGCGTTCGCCAAGAACGGCTACCTGGCCGATTTGACCGACAAGGTCTCCTCGGATTCCGGCTGGGACTGGAAGGATTACCAGGAAGGCCCGGTCAAGGCCACCACCGTTGACAACAAGGTGGTTGGCGTCCCGATCATCACTGAGCGCGAAGTCCTCTACTACCGCAAGGACCTGCTCCAGACGGCGGGCCTCCAGGTTCCCAAGACCATGGAGGAGCTCGAAGCCGCAGCCAAGACCATTAAGGCCGCCAACCCGGACGTGGCAGGGTTCATCGCCCGCACCGGCAAGTCCGCAGCCGTCACCCAGTTCTCGAGCTTCCTCTACAGCTTCGGCGGCGACTTCACCGATTCCAGCGGCAAATCGGCCGTGAACTCGGACGCCGCCAAGAAGGCCTACGGCTACTACGGCGGCCTGATCAGGAACTACGGTCCCGCCAACGTCAGCACCGACATGAGCTGGCCTGAGGCAATGGCCATCTTCACCCAGGGCAAGGCCGCTTTCTACACGGAGGCAGACTCGCTCTACAAGAACGCCACTGATCCGGCCAAGTCCAAGGTGGCTGACACGGTTGGGTTCGCGCCGCTCCCGGCAGGTCCCGCCGGTTCCAAGCCCTACAACATCCCGTCCTGGGGCCTGGCCGTGAACGAGGCTTCCAGCAACCAGGAGAACGCCTGGAAGTTCATCCAGTGGGCCACCAGCAAGGAACGCACCTTGGCCGCGCAGAAGGCCGGTGTCCCCGGACCCCGCGCGTCTGTCTGGTCCAACGCGGAAGGCACCTCCACCTACCCCAAGGACCTCGCAGATGCCATCGCGGTCAGCGCCAAGAACGGCGTAGGCCATGACCGGCCCCAGGTTGTCACGGTAGGCAAGGCCCGCGAAATCGTGGGCGAGCCCATCGTCGCCAGCATCACCGGCGCCGACGCCTCCTCGGCAGCTGATTCGGCCCATGACGCCTTCCAGAAGTTCCTGGACAGCGAAAAGAAGTAGCAGGCGCCGCGCTTGA
Source organism: Arthrobacter sp. Ha26 (assembly GCF_059091705.1). Taxonomy (NCBI): domain Bacteria; kingdom Bacillati; phylum Actinomycetota; class Actinomycetes; order Micrococcales; family Micrococcaceae; genus Arthrobacter; species Arthrobacter sp. Ha26. Next base: position 577,164 of record NZ_JBNHGX010000002.1, on the reverse strand, counting down.
AACCCGTGAAGCGCATCAAGAGCTCTGCGGGACGGCACCTGAGTGCCGTCCCGCAGGCTCCCGCTCTTACCTCACCCCAACTCTTAGGTGAACCATGTCTGTATTGAACGCCCCCGGCAGCGCCCCGGCCCGAAGCGCCGGCCGGCCTCCCAGCAGGAGCGGAAACTTTTCCGCCTGGGCCAACCGGCACCGCAAATGGCTTTTTGCCGCCCCTGCCATGATCTTCGTCGGGGTCCTGATCGTCTTTCCGCTCGCCTGGACCCTTTACCTGAGCCTTACCGATTCGCAGGGCTCGGTCCGCGCCAAAACGGACTTCATCGGGTTCGAAAACTACCTGACAGTCCTCAAGGATACGGAGCGGTTCTGGCCGGCCGTGGGCCGTACTTTGTCCTTCACGGGCGTTGCGCTGGTCTGCGAAGTAGTGCTGGGAATGGGCGTTGCGCTGCTTCTCTGGCGCCCCTTCCGGGGTGAAAAGTGGGTCCGGGTGGCAATCCTCCTGCCGTTGGTGGCCACCCCGGTTGCCGTGGGCATGATGTGGCGCCTGATCTTTGATCCGAACATCGGCTTCGCCAACCAGCTGCTGGGCATGATCGGCATCCCGCCGCAGCCCTGGCTCTCGGGCCAGGACACCGCCCTCGGAACCACCATCTTTATGGACGTGTGGCAGTGGACCCCCATGGTGGTGCTGATCCTTCTGGCCGGCCTGACCTCACTGTCCGACGAGCCCGACGAGGCTGCGAGGGTGGACGGCGCCAACTCCTTCCAGCGCTTCTTCCTCATCACCCTGCCGCTGATGATGCCCACCGTTATTGTCGCCATCCTGCTGCGCGGCATCGATGCGCTGAAGACCTTCGACATCCTGTACGCCACCAAGGGCAAGGGCGGCGGATCCTTCCACGAGGTGGAGACCCTGAACGTCTACGCCTACGGCCTGAGCTTCGACTACAACCAGTACGGGCTGTCCTCAGCGGTGCTGATCCTGTTCTTTATGATCATCATCGGCTCCATGTGGCTGCTGACCATGCGCAAGAAAGCGGTAAGCAAATGACCGTCGCAACGCCCCGCCAAACCTCCGCCTCGGCACCCCAGGTGATCCACCGCCGCCGGAAGCCCCTGCCCACCCGCCTTTACAAGCTCTTCCGTGTGGTGGCGCTCATCGTTGTGGTGCTGTTCCTGATCGCCCCGTTGTTCTGGATGCTGCTTGCCTCCTTTAAGACCAACGTGGACATCTACGACACCGGCAAGGCTTTGTTTTTCTCGCCCACGGGGGAGAACTACGCCAACGTGCTGCAGCGGAACAACTATTTCATCTTTATCTTCAACAGCTTCTGGGTGGCCTTCGTATCCACCGCGCTGTCTATCGTTCTTGGCGTTCCGGCGGCCTATGCCATGAGCCGGTTCACCATGCACCGCTCGGCCCTGGTGGTCCTGATGGCCCGCGTTATCCCGGGCGTATCGCTGCTGGTGCCGTGGTACTACGTGTTTTCCAACCTGCGGATGGTGGGCAAATTCGAGGTGCTGATCCTCAGCCACATGTTCGTGGCACTGCCGCTGATCGTCTACATCATGATGAGCTACTTCGATTCCCTGCCGCTCGAGCTCGAGGAGTCGGCACAGGTGGACGGACTGACACCCATTGGTGCGTTCCGCCTCATCACCTTGCCTCTCGCCGTCTCCGGAATCGCCACCGCCGGCATCCTGTCCTTCATCTTCTCCTGGAACAACTTCATGTTTGCCCTGGTGCTCTCCGGGTCCAATACCAAGACGCTGCCGGTGGCCATCTTCGACTTCGTCTCCTATGCCAGCATCGACTGGGGCGGACTCATGGCCGCCGCCACGGTGGTCACCATTCCGATCATGATCATTGCGCTGTTCACGCAGAAGTACATCGTCTCCGGCCTCACCGCCGGCGCCACCAAGGGTTAAGCAACGAATGACATTCATCAGCAGGATTGAAACCTTCCTCGTGGCCCCGCGCTGGCTCTTCGTGCGCATCGAGACGGACAGCGGGATCGTGGGCTGGGGCGAAGCCACGTGCGAGGGCCGCAGCGAAACCGTCCGCACCGCCGTCGTGCAGCTTTCCGAGCTGCTGATCGGCCAAGATGCGCTCCGGATCGAGGACCACTGGCAGGTGATGACCAAGGGCTCCTTTTACCGGGGAGGGCCCATCCTGGCCAGTGCCGTCTCAGGCCTGGACCAGGCACTGTGGGACATCGCCGGCAAGCACTTCAACACCCCCGTGCACCAGCTCCTCGGCGGGCACGTCCGCGACCGCATCCGGATGTACGGCTGGGTGGGCGGCGACGAACCGAACGAGGTCGCCGACCAGATCAGCGCACAGCTGGAAGTGGGGCTTACCGCCGTCAAGATGAATGCGAGCGGCCGGATGAGCCCCATCGCCTCGGTGGCAGAGCTCGACGGCGTCGTCCGCCGGGTGGCTGCCGCCCGCGAGGTGCTGGGCGAGCACAGGGACGTGGCAGTGGACTTCCACGGCCGCTTCAGCCTGGCCAATGCCCGCCGCGTGGCGCCGCTGCTCGAACCGTACCGTCCGTTCTTCCTCGAAGAGCCCGTGGTCCCGGAGAACACGCACCTTCTCCGGGAGTTCACCTCCTCCACCACCACACCGGTCTCCAGCGGCGAGCGGCTGTACAGCAGGCAGGAATTCCTGCCCGCACTGCAGGCAGGAATCGCTGTGGCCCAGCCGGATCTCTCCCATGCCGGCGGCATCACCGAGGTCCGCAAAATCGCCTCTTTGGCGGAAATTTACGAGGTCCAGCTGGCGCCGCATTGCCCCCTGGGACCGCTGGCACTGGCCGCCTGCCTCCAGGTGGGGTTCGCCACCCCCAACTTCCTGATCCAGGAACAGAGCATCGGCATCCACTACAACCAGGGCGCTGAGGTCCTGGATTACGTAGTGGACAAAACCCCCTTGAAGTTTGTGGACGGGCACATTGAACGGCTCACGGGCCCTGGCCTGGGCATAGAGATCGATGAGGCGGTGGTCCGCGCCGCAGACAAGCGCGGGCATGCATGGCGCGGCCCGGTCTGGCGCCAGCCGGACGGTGCATTCGCCGAATGGTGACAGCCCGAATCCCGGGCACGGAGATGGACACCCCTATCAAGGAGAAACCGAGCATGGAGAACACCCTGACCCCCGACGCACTGCTGGCCGGGATCCGGGACAGCCGGCTCGTCGCGATCGTGCGCGGTACGCAGGGCGCGGCGGCGGCGGAGGCCGCGCTGGCTGCGATGGAGGAGGGCTTCACCTACGTGGAAATTGCGCTTACCACGCCGGGTGCCCTCGACGCCATCAGGTCGGTGCGGGCAGCGGCTCCGGCCGGCTGTTTCGTCGGTGCCGGAACCGTGCTCTCGAAGCAGGACGTGGACGATGTTGCCGCTGTCGGCGGACAGTTCGTGGTCACGCCGTCACTGGCACCCTCCATCGAAGAAGCCGCGGGCCGCGGCATACCGGTACTTGCCGGTGCCCTGACTCCGAGCGAGGCCTTTGAGGCGATGAACCGCGGTGCCACCGCAGTGAAGCTCTTCCCGGCTTCGATTGGCGGCCCGGGGTACCTCAAGGCAGTGCGGGATCCATTCCCGGACATCCCGTTCATCGCAGTCGGCGGGGTTGGCCTCGACGAGGCAGCAGGATACTGGGAAGCCGGGGCCATCGCCGTCGGGCTCGGGGGCCCGCTGTTCGGTGACTCCGCATCGGGCGGCGACCTGGCACCGATGCGGGACCGCGCCCGCAGGTTCGTCGCCCTGGCTGCCGGGTACAACGGCCGGGCCGCGGAGCACCTGAGGTGACTGGCGCCGTCGGACTCCCTGCCGTGGACCTCCTGACCCTGGGCGAATCGATGGTCTCGCTGCGCTCTCCGGGACCGTTGTCCGCCGGTGGTGCCCTGACCATGCATGTGGCCGGTGCCGAATCGAATGTGGCCGTGGGCGTCGCCCGGCTCGGTCACAGCAGCAGCTGGGCGGGTGTTGTGGGCGCGGATCCGCACGGTGAGTTCATCCTCCGCCAACTCCGCGCCGAGGGAGTGCGGCTGCAGCAGCGCGAGGATGCTATCCGGCGGACGGGCGTAATGTTCCTCGAACAACGCACTGCCGACGTCACCCGCGCCTTCTACTACCGCTCCGGTTCCGCAGGGTCCACTCTCAACTGCGAGGACGTGGACCGCGCCCTGCAGTCCGGGGCCCGCATCCTCCACCTGACCGGCATCACGGCTGCCCTCAGTCCAGAGTCCCGTAAGGCTGTTGAGTATGCCGCCGAGCGGGCCGCCGCCGAGGGCATCACCGTATCCTTCGACGTCAACTACCGCAGCAAGCTCTGGTCCCGTGAAGAAGCCACGGAGGTGCTCTCGCCCCTGGTCCGCCACGCCACGATCCTGATCGCGTCCGACGACGAACTTGCCTTAGTAGCCGCCGCGCCTTCCCCGCGGGATCATGATTTCCTGGAAGCGGCAATGACCGCCGAACTGCTGGGGCGTGGCGTCCGCGAGGTGGTGGTGAAGCGCGGTGCCGCCGGCGCCGCCGTTTACACCTCGGACGGGCAGTGGGAAACTCCGGCCGTACCCGTCACCAGTATCGATACGGTGGGCGCCGGCGATGCGTTTAGCGCAGGGTACCTGTCCGGTTTGCTCGACGGCGAGGACGTGCCCGGCCGCGTGCAGCGCGGCGCCGTGATGGGTGCCTTCGCGGTGAGCACCGCAGGGGACTGGGAAGGCCTGCCGAGCCGCACCGAGCTTGCCCTGCTCGGGAACACGCCCAGCGGAACCACCCAGCGCTGACCACCGAACCCTGTTCCTCTCCCCAACAAAGAAAGCCAGTATCAACCGTGAAAATCATTGCCGCCGACGTGTTTGTGACGAGTCCGTCCCGGAACTTCGTGACGCTCCGGATCACCACCGAGGACGGAGTGACCGGTATTGGTGATGCCACGTTGAACGGGCGTGAGCTTGCTGTTGCCGCTTACTTGAAGGAACACGTTGCACAGCTGCTGATCGGGAAGGACCCGCACCGCATTGAGGACACCTGGCAGTTCCTCTACCGCAGCTCCTACTGGCGCCGGGGCCCCGTCACTATGGCGGCCATTGCCGCCGTCGACGTGGCCTTGTGGGACATCAAGGGCAAGATGGCGGGCATGCCGGTGTACCAACTGCTGGGCGGGGCGTCCCGGAACGGGCTGCGCGCCTACGGGCATGCCTCGGGCGCGGATATTCCGTCGTTGTTTGATTCGGTCCGGGAGCACCTGGAACTGGGGTACAAGTCGATCCGGATCCAGACCGCCGTCCCGGCATCAAAGCGGTGTACGGGGTGGCTGCGCAGGCCCAGGCTTCGGGGGAGCGGTATGACTACGAACCGGCCGGGCGGGGCGCGTTCCCGGTGGAGGAGGACTGGGACACCCGCGCCTACCTGCGGCATCTGCCGACGGTGTTTGAGGCGGTCCGGAACGAGTTCGGCCCGGAGATCCCGTTGCTGCATGACGGGCACCACCGGATGACCCCGATCCAGGCCGCGAAGCTGGGCAAGGCGCTGGAACCGTATGACCTGTTCTGGCTCGAGGACTGCACCCCGGCCGAGAACCAGGAGGGGCTGCGGCTGGTCCGCCAGCACACCACCACCCCGCTGGCGATCGGTGAAATCTTCAACACCGTGTGGGATTACCAGACCATCATCAAGGAACAGCTGATCGACTACGTCCGGGCCGCATCCACCCACTTCGGCGGGATCTCGCCTCTGAAGAAGGTGATGGATTTCGCCGCGCAGTACCAGATCAAGTCCGGCTTCCACGGCCCCACCGACATTTCCCCGGTGGGCTTCGCGGCCCAGTTGCATGTGGGCCTGGCGATCCACAACTACGGCATCCAGGAATACATGCAGCACTCGCAGGCGACCAACGAGGTCTTCGAACAATCCATGACGTTCGTGGACGGCTACCTGCACCCGGGCGACAAGCCCGGAATCGGCGTCGACTTCAACGAAGAAGCCGCCGCCGCCTACCCCTACCAGCAGGCCTACCTGCCCTACAACCGCCTCATCGACGGAACGGTCCACGACTGGTGAGGCTCGGCCGGGGGTGCTTCTTGCTGACAGGAAAAAGGGGGCTGCTCCTGCAACCAGCACCGCTACACTGAACCGACTACGCCCAGCAAGAAAGCGGCAAGCCAAAAATGACTGAAAAGCTGCATCTCACTCCAGAAGACGCGTTCCCGGAGGACCTGGAACAGGTTTCGGACCAGGAACTGCAGGTCCTGGACAGCCAGATCCAACGCCAGCTCGACCATGAAGTAGTGGTTGACGGTGAACCGAACCCCGAAACCGAATTCCGGCACTACGAACTGGACGAAGAATTCGACGACCGCGACAAGCGCTGACTGCAGCCAGCCCTACTTCTTCGTCAGCCGGTACCGCTCGATCTGCTTGAGCCGCCGCAGGAGGCTGTCGCGCCGGGGGTGCGGGACGGCGTCCACCGCTTCGGCGGTGAGGTCGATGTGTTTTGTGCCGTACTGCCACAGCAGGAGGTCATCGAGCAGCCGGTCCGGGCCGGGGGAGTAGCGGTGGTCCAAAGCTTTGCGGACCTCCGTGATGCGGTTGGCACTGAGGAGTCCGGCCAGCTGCATGGTCTGGTTGAGGCCATGCGCGGCCAGGAGCTCGGCCGCCCAGCCCCAATCATCGTCCACCTTCCGGTCCACGTGGGGGAGCAGGGTCCGCCACACGTCCCGGATCCGGTTTGGCGTTAACGGCGCCGCACCCTCACCCTCGGTATCCCAGAAGCCGCGCACTTCCTCGTACCGCTCGTGCAGGTCGGCGAAAGCCGTTTCCACGGTTTCCAGCATTGCCGCGGTGGCAGTGAACTGCCGGTCGAAGTGCGGCGTCCACGCCCGCGGGTCCTCCGCCTTGAACCGGATATCGTGCTCGATCTCGCTCCAGGCGTGCGCAAAGATGGTGCGGATCTGGCACTCGAAAAAGTAGCTGCCGTTGGGCTGGGCTTCCGGGTTGAAGACCTGCTGGTACTCCTTAACCGCATCATTCTGGATGGTCCGCAGGATGAGGTGCCGGCTGGAATACCCGTACGTGCCGGATTCGATGGAGCCGATGTCCTTCTCCCGGTCCCCGCGGCAGTCGAACAGCTGGCGCTGGCGCTTAATGATGTTGGCCACCGCGGCGTTCTCCGCCGGCAGCTTGGTGATCACGCGGATGCCCACCATGTCATTCAAGGTGCGGAAAGGGTCCGGGAACTTCAGGACAGGAGGCCCGCCCGGCTCCAGCGGCTCCTCGGTACGGGAAATCTTCTCCTTGAACGATTCCACCGTTTTGGTGCGCCCGGTGACGAACAGCGGAGTGACCTCGGTGCCCTTGAGCATGTCCCGCATCTGCAGCAGGACATCCCTTGTGACCAGTTTCAGGGCAGGCCGGACGCGCTCGTAGATCTCCACGTTCCGCTGCACGGACTCGCGGAGGTCGGCGTCCAGGTTCTCCCAGTTACTTGGCATAATCCCAGCTTACGGCGGGGCACTGACAGAACGGCGGCAGGAACCTTCAGCGGTCCGCGGCGGCAGTGGAGCCGCGCACCACCAGCGAGCTCTCCAGCGTGACCTCGTTCTGCTCCAGTGACTGGCCTTCCATCAGGCGGCGCAACTGCTCCCCGGCCTTCAAACCCAGGGGAGTGGCGGGCAGGTGAACGCTGGTGAGGCCCGGATTGCTCGTGGCCGAATAGGGGAGGTCATCGAAGCCGGCCACCGCCAACTCTTCCGGGATCCGCACCCCGGCCACCCGTGCCTCCTGCAACACGCCATAGGCATGCGTGTCGGTACCGCAGACGACGGCGGTGACCCCCTCACGCTGCCACCCCGGCCAGGCGCCGGCGAACGCCCCAGCCGCCGTGCCGACGTCGATGGTGGTGCTGATGATGCGGCCCGCGCCAACGGTGAGGCCCCGGGCGGCGGCCTCCGCGAAAAAGGCCTCCCGCCGGAGCTTGAACGTTTCGGTGCCCGTGACGCTGTCCACGTACGCCACCTCGCGGTGCCCGGACTCCGCCAGGTGCGCTGCCAGTTCCCGGGCCCCGCTGGCCACATCCAGGTTCACCGACGGCGCATACGCGGCCAACCCGGGCGCGTCGAGCAGCACAAGGGGTGCCGGCGACGCGAGGTCTTCGAGGAAGCCGGCGTTGGGCGCGTCCACCAGGAGCCCCGCCGGACGCAACGACATCAGCCGCCGCACGTCGTCGGCCTCGGGGAACTCGCCCGCGTCGGTGACGGAGAGCAGGAGCTGGTACTGAGACCCGAGGGACTCGCGGACCCCAGCGATGACCTTGGCGAAGAACGGGTTGGAGATATCCGGCGCCACCAGGATCACAATCGAGCTCACGCCCCTGGCCAGCGAACTGCCAATGCCGTCCACCACATAGCCCAGTTCGGCAATGGCCTCCCGCACCCGGGAAATATTGTCCTCCGAGACGCGCCCCGCCGTTTTGCCGTTGGCCACCAGCGAGACGGTGGCGGTGGAGACGCCCGCCCGGGCTGCCACCATTGCCGCAGTGATCCGCCGCGAACGCGCCGGCTGCTGCACCTGTTCCGCGGATTCCATACCTCGATGGTAGTAGGCGGGCTGCCCCGCTCAGCCCACGAAGTCCAGGTCTGCAGGGCTGGCTTCCTGCCCTTTCGGCGGACGCCGCGGGCCGCCACGCTGGGCGGCGGCGCCGGCGAGCACCACCAGCAGGATTCCCGCCACCTGGACGGCGGAGGGTTGCTGGTGCAGGATGAGCAGCCCGAGCAGGACGCCCACGGCAGGTTCGAGGGCCATCAGTGTTCCGAACGCGGCGGGCGCCATCCGGCGCAGGGCGAGCATCTCCAGCGCGAACGGCAGCACCGGCAGCAGGATGGCCAGTCCGGCCGCGGCCACCAGGATGTCCAGGCTGAGGTGGCCGGCGGCCTGGGGGATCCCGACGACGGCGGCCGCCACAGCGGCGACAGGGACCGTCAGGGTGAGCGCGCCGATGCCGCTGAACCTGTCGCCGATCCGTTGCGTCAGCAGTATGTACACGCCCCAGCCGGCGGCGGCCAGCGCGGCCCACGCCACACCAGCCAGGTTGAAGCTGCCCTGCCAGGGCTGGGTGAGCAGGATGACGCCCACCAGCGCCAGGGCGGGCCAGGCGAGGGCCCTGCGGTTATGGCTGCGCAGGGCAGCCACCGTCAGCGGACCGAGGAATTCGATGGCCACGGCTGTGCCTAGGTCGACGTGCTCCACTGCGGCGAGGAAGCCCACCGTCATCACGCCGGTGGTGGCGCCGAGGCCCAGCAGCGGCAGCACGTCCGGCCGGCGGATGGAGCGCAGCGGCGGCCGGCCAATCACCAGGAGGATGGCCGCGCCCATGCTGAGGCGCAACCAGGCAGTGCCTGCCGGACCGACGGTTTCGATCATGTTCACTGACAGGGCCGAGCCCAGCTGGACGGACAGTATCGCCGTCACGGCCAGCCCCCACGGCGGGACGGGGATGGTGGTTCTCCGGGTCATGGCCGCTCCCCACCCGTCTCCTGATGGTGCCCCGTGCCAACGCCGGGCTCGAAGACAGCCAGGGAGAACTGCGCAGGCTCACTGCCGGCGTTGGCGTACGAGTGCTCAATATCGCCAGGGAAGGAGAGTGCGTCGCCGGCCTCGAGGACAAAGGTCCCGTCTCCAACGACTACAGTGACGGACCCTGAACGCACCTGAAGCAGCTCCTTGGTTCCGGACGCATGGGCCTCGCTCACATGCTGGTCTGCAGGGCCGAGGGTCCAGTCCCACAGCTCCACCACATCCGGTGACCCCGTCCCGGCCACCAGCACGCCGCGGCCACCCGCACCGGAGGTCCACAATGCGGCGCCCTCGCCGCTTCGGGTGACGGTGACAGGCCTGGGGCGCGGAGCGTCCACCAGCGCCGGCAGCCCGATCCCCAGTGCATCGCTGATTCGAAGCAGGGTGCCCACGCTTGGATTGGCTGCCCCCTGTTCAACGTTGACCACCATGCGGCGGCTTACTCCCGCGGCCTCGGCCAGTTGGTCGAGGGTCCAGTCACGCGCCTGCCGCTCGTGCCGCACGCGGGCGCCGATCGCGGTGGCAAGGGCAGAAGTAGTTTGGTCCATAAGTGCATCATACTGCACCTTTAGTGCACTGTGCGAAGCGGGAAGCGCGACGGGAAAAGTGTGATGAGGTGGACCTTCCAGTCCGCTGCTTCCGGTGGGACGATGCCCTTATGAGCGATACCACCCGGGGAGGCGCGCGGGACCTCGGACCGCACCAGCACGCACATTCCGCACCCACCACCCAGCAAATGCGGACCGTCGGGCAACGCCGGAGGGAGGCTGAAGAGAAGTTGGAGCACCACCTCCAGGAAGCCCGCCAGAAGGCCGGACATCACGAGGATGAACATCACAACGGCGAACTTCACGAAGGTGAACATCCCCAGGCGGAGGCCCAACAAGAGGCCGGGCAGCCGGACGACGGCGGTTCCTGACTCCGCGCCCGCCCCACAGTCACGTGGTTTCTTGCGTGGTCCCGGGGGGCGGCGCCATCAGGACGTCGATGAGCTCTGTCAGGCCGTGGGCCATGTCAACGCTTTTGTCATAGAGCCATTGCAGCTGCAGCCCGTCAAAAGCTGCGATGACGAGCCTTGCCAGCATTTCGGCCGGGACGTCGCTGCGCACTTCACCCGCCTCCTGCCGGCGAAGGATGTCCGTACCCAGCTCTGACACCAGCAGGGCGTACCGGTCTTGGAAGTACGCGTGGGAATCATGCCCGGGATCGTTGGCCGTGGCTGAAGCTACGGCGTAAAGGGTAGTGAGGCCCGGTTCCTTCCGGTTCCGTTCAGCCACGGGCGCGAGGAGTCTCAACCCAACCTCAGTGTCTCCTGCCGCGTCCAGGCCCCGCCGGTCCCGTTCCGCCAGGACGGCTGTCAGCAGTTCCTGCTTGCCCCGGAAATAATGGAAAAGCGTTGCTTCCTTGACTCCCACGAGCTCGGCCACACGCTTCAGGGCCGCGCCTTCAAACCCTTCCGTGGCAAAGACGTCAGTGGCGGTGCGGACGATTTGTTCCCGGCGCTCCGCTCCCTTGGCGTATTGGCCCCGCGGCTTGGATGGTGGCATCAAACCAGTTTATTTCAGTCACCCATGACAAAAACCTAGTATGACTAGGTTTTTGCGTGTAGGCTCCTTGTCACGGCCCAACGGAGGGTCGCTTTTTCATCAGGAGGCAATGTGGCCGAAACGACCATTTCCCAAGATCCCGCTGCTTCTCCGCTCGGAGGGACCTCGGGCAGCAGCAATGCCGGTACCGCCGTCAGCACATCTGGAGCACCGGCAAAAGCGCCCCGCGCCTACGTCATCGGCATGCCCATAGCGAGCGCTGGTCTTTGGATGGCCGTGCTGGCACCCGCGCTGGTGGTGCTTGCGATCAAGATTGCTGAAATCACCACGCCGGACGCCCGGGCAGGTGCCTTGAGCGTGGTTGCCGGAGTGGGAGCCCTGGTGGCACTGCTTGCCAATCCGTTCTTTGGCAGGCTCAGCGACCGCACCACCTCACGGTTTGGCATGCGCAAGCCCTGGATCGTCGGTGGTTCACTTGTCGGGCTCACATCGCTCTTCCTGTTGGGCTCCGCCACGGATGTAAACGGCGTGCTGATTGCCTGGGTTTTCACGCAGCTCAGCTTCAATGCCGCCCTCGCTGCATTGGTTGCCACACTTCCTGACCAGGCTGGCCCGGCCGAGCGCGGACGCCTGTCCGGCCTGATCGGAATGACTCTTCCCATTGGCCTGGTTGCCGCCGCCTTCCTGGCGCAACTCTTCGACAACGCACTGCAGATGGCCGTGGTGCCCGGCGTTATCGGCACCGTGCTGGCCGTCGCCTTTGCCTTCACGTTCAAGGACCGCGTCCTCGCCGACAAGCCTGCGCCGCTGAACCTGAAGGAGATCCTGGGCTCCTTCTACTTCAATCCGCGCACCTATCCGGGACTGGGCTGGGCGTGGCTCACAAAGTTCCTGGTCTACATTGGCTACTGCGCCGCCCTGCTGTACCTGCCGTACTTCTTTATCGACCATCTCAAAGTTGCCGAAGCGGACGTCACCGCCCTGGTATTCCAGGCCACCCTGGTCAGTTCAGCAGGCACGGTCCTGACCAGCTTGGCAGGTGGTTGGATCAGTGACCGCATCGGCAAGCGCAAGGGCATGGTCATCGCCTCGGCCATCATCATGATGCTTGGCCTCGTCATCATCGCCACCAGCACCACCACCGATCAGGTCCTTGTTGGACAAGGGATCGCCGGGCTGGGCCTCGGCTGCTTCGGAGCGGTGGATGTAGCCCTCATCGCCGACCTCCTGCCTGCCAACCAGAGCGAGAACGCGAAGACCTTCGGCGTGTTCAACATTGCCCAGGCGCTGCCCCAATCGCTGGTTCCCGCCATCGCCTTTCCCGTCATCACCCTTGGCGGCTACCCCGCCCTCTTCATCGGCGGGGCCGTCGTTGGCATCATCGGCGCAGTCCTCGTCACCCGCATCAAAGGAGTCAAATAATGAACCCCGCCCTGTCCCCGGCCGTGACCACTCCGCCCGCAGGCTCACCGGACGCGGAAGCACGCATCCGCAACCTGGCCGAAAACCTCCCGCTGGAACAGCAGATCCAACTGCTCACAGGGGCCGACGTCTGGTCCACTCATGCCATCCCTTCAATCGGTCTGTCCCGGGTGGTCCTCTCCGATGGCCCCTCGGGCGTCCGCGGCGAAGACTTCGACGAGCGGCACGACTCCATCTCCCTCCCGTCGTCGTCCGCCCTGTCCGCCACCTGGAGCGTTGAAACGGCCAAGCGCTACGGCCAGGTCCTGGGACAGGAGGCCCGCCGCAAAGGCGTCCACGCAGTGCTCGGCCCCACCATCAACCTGCACCGCTCACCGCTGGGCGGCCGGCACTTCGAGTGCATGAGCGAAGATCCCCGGCTCACGGCCGTGATGGCCGCCGGGTACGTGGCCGGCGTGCAGTCCATGGGCGTCGGCGCCACCCCCAAGCACTACCTGGCCAACGAGGCTGAGACCGAGCGCTTCATTGCCGACTGCGTGGTGGATGAGCGCCCCCTGCGCGAGCTCTACCTCGCGGCATTCGAGGACGCCATCACCGAGGCCCGCGCGTGGCTGGTGATGAGCTCCTACAATTCCATCAACGGCACCACCGCCAGCGAAAACAAGCTCCTCGAAACCCCGCTTTCCACCGAATGGGGCTTTGACGGCGTTGTGGTTTCGGACTGGACCGGCGTCCGCTCGGTGGATGCCGCCAACGCCCACCAGGACCTCGAAATGCCCGGCCCCGTAGGTCACTGGGGGCCCAAGCTGGTCGCCGCCGTCGAGGACGGGCGGGTAAGCCGGGCTGCCATCCTGGAGAAAGTGGTCCGCATCCTGCGCCTTGCGGCCCGCGTCGGCTCACTCGAGGGGTTCACTCCAGCCGTTACCGACGCGCCCGCCCCGCTGAACGGTGCGGCCGTGGCCCGGGAAGTTGCCGTCCGTGGCGCCGTCCTGGTCCGCAACCAGAATGGGCTCCTCCCGCTGGACGCCGCACAGCTGGGCAGTGTTGCAGTCTCCGGCCACAATGCCTCGGAAGCCCGTACCCAGGGTGGCGGCAGCGCCACGGTAATGCCGAAATACACGGTCTCGCCACTGGACGGACTGCGTGCCGCCCTTCCCGGTGATGTTGACGTCAGCTATGTCCGTGGCGCCAAGGTGGCTGAAGGACTGCAGGCCTTCCCCCGCGCCTCCCTGCGGAATTTCGTTTCCGGAGTGCCAGGGATGCGCGTTTCCTTCCTAGCCGCCGATGGCGCCGTAATCTCGGGGGAGGACAGGCTGGCCTCCCACTTGATCTGGTTTGGCGTGGGCATTCCTGAGGGCGCCGCCGCGATCCGGATGGAGGCCGACTGGACCGCGGAGACGGCGGGCGTCCACCACCTCGGCGTCGGCACAGTTGGGCAGATCCGCCTTGCACTGGACGGATCCGAGGTATTCAACGGTGAGATCGAGGACGACACGGACGTCCTCGGCGCTGCCCTGTTTGACCCGCCTAAGACCGTCCACGCCATCGAAACGGCAGCCGGCCAGAGCGTCCGGATCGAAGCGGAGTACCAGTTGCCCGGCGAGCAGGCCATTCCGTTTACGGCGATCCTGCTGGGTGAAGAAACGGTAGTGGCCGATCCGCAGTCGGAGATCGACGATGCCGTGGCGGCAGCACGCGCAGCAGATGTTGCCGTGGTGGTGGTGGGTACCAATGCCGCCATCGAGTCCGAGGGCTTCGACCGCAAGGACCTGGACCTTCCCGGTTTCCAGAACCAACTGGTCGAGGCGGTCGCGGCAGCCAACCCCCGCACCATCGTGGTGGTGAATTCCGGCTCGCCGGTCCTGATGCCGTGGCTGGACAAGGTTGGCGCCGTGCTGCTGGGCTGGTTTGGCGGGCAGGAATTTGGTTCGGCCATCGCCGATATCCTGCTGGGAGCCAAGGAGCCGGGCGGGCGTTTGCCCACTACCTGGCCGACCGCCCTGTCCGATGTGCCCGTCCTGAACACCACGCCGGTTGAAGGCAAGGTGGTGTACTCGGAAGGCATCCACATCGGCTACCGCGCGTGGCTCAAGCAGGAAGCTTCCGGCGGAGCCGCCCCCGCCCTGCCGTTTGGCTTCGGCCTGGGCTACACCACCTTTGAACTGGGAACAGCCCACGCGCCACAGTATGTCAGCGCCGGGAAGGACGTCACGGTGCACGTTCCCGTCCGAAATACCGGCAAGCGCACCGGCCGGGAAGTAGTGCAGGTGTACCTGGACCGGCCCGACTCCGCGGTGGAGCGCCCGGTCCGCTGGCTCGCCGGCTTTGCCGAGACGCACCTGGCGCCCGGAGGCGCAGGCTCGGTGGAGGTCCGTATCCCGGCCAAGGCATTCGGCCATTACGACGGCGGCTGGAACTTCGAGCAGGGCAGGTTCCGCGTGCTGGTGGGACGCCACGCCGCCGACGATTTCCAGGCGTTGGAGATCGAATTGCGGTGAGCTGAACCCTGCGGGGTCGGGGAAACTTTAGCCGGGCAGGGTTTCGATTGGGTCGGAACCGTGCCCGGCTTCTTATTGCTCTCCAGACACAGCATCAAGCGCTTGACCTGCGCTAACGTCAAGCGTTTGACGTGACGTTGCTAACGGTGCCATGATCACTCCTGAACGCTTCAATTCCCCGCGCGGCTGTCACTGGCTGCCAGTGCGGGCCCCAAAGACGTGGAGAACATCGTGGAAACCCATCCCCGGTCCTTAACAGGGCAAAACCCAGACCGCAAGAAGATCATTCTTGACTGCGACCCCGGCCACGACGACGCGGTGGCACTGCTGCTCGCACACGGGAACCCGGACATCGAACTGCTGGCCGTCACCACGGTGGTAGGTAACCAGACCCTCGAAAAAGTCACCCGCAATGCCCTGGCCGTGGGCACCATCGCCGGCATCACCGGCGTCCCCTTCGCCGCCGGCTGCCCCCGGCCCCTGGTCCGCAGCATCGAAACCGCGCCGGACATCCACGGCGAGTCCGGCATGGACGGCCCCGCCCTCCCCGAGTCCACCATCGAACTGGACCCGCGCCACGCCGTCGACCTCATTATCGACACCGTGATGGCGCACGAGCCCGGCACGGTCACCCTGGTTCCCACCGCCGGCCTGACCAACATCGCCCTGGCCGCCCGCAAGGAACCGCGCATCGTGGAACGCGTCAAGGAAGTGGTCCTCATGGGCGGCGGCTACCACGTGGGCAACTGGAGCGCCGTGGCGGAGTTCAACATCATCATCGACCCCGAGGCCGCGCACATCGTCTTCAACGAAAAGTGGCCCGTGGTCATGGTGGGCCTGGACCTCACCCACCAGGCGCTCGCCACCCCGGACGTGGTGGAAAAGATCGCGGCCATCGGCACCGGGCCTGCCAAGTTCGTCACCGAGCTGATGGATTTCTTCGCCCACACCTACAAGGACGCCCAGGGCTTCGACTACCCGCCCGTCCACGATCCCTGCGCCGTTGCCTACGTCATCGACCCCAGCATCGTCAGCACCCGCAAGGTGCCGGTCAACATCGAACTCCAGGGCAGCCTGACGCTCGGCATGACCGTTGCCGACTTCCGTGCGCCCGCTCCGCAAGACTGCCACACCAGCGTCGCCGTGGACCTGGACCATGGGCGGTTCTGGGACCTCGTCACCGACGCGCTGATCGCCATCGGCGAGCCGGACGACGTCGAACGCGGCGAAGGCGGGGCAGGCACCACAGGTGATACGGCCGGCGTCGAACGCCAGGAAACTGCGGACCTCATCGTGGGAGGGGTCAAGTAAATGACTGCCACCCTCACCGATACCAAGACCAACCGCGGCAATGTCACCGCCCTGATGGTGGCCCTGTTGGCCGCCTGCGTCGCCTTCCAGCTCAACGCTTCCATGCTCAGCCCCGCGCTGGTGACCATGGGCGAGGAGCTCAACACTGACCAGGCCGTCATCGGCCTGTCCCAGACTTGGTTCTTCACCGCCGCCGCCCTGTTCTCCCTCTTCCTGCCCCGCCTGAGCGACATCATCGGCCGCAGGAAGGTCCTGGTGGGCATGATGCTGCTGATGGCCGTCGGTTCGGTCATCGCAGCCCTCGCCCCGGACGTCACGTGGCTGTTCGTGGGCCGCATTATCCAGGGCATCAGCGGGCCCACCGTGCCGCTCTGCCTGATCATGCTGCGCTCCGCCGTCAGCAACCCGCGCAAGTACGGCACGCTCATGGGCCTCATTACTGCGGTCAACGGCGGCGTGGCCGGCGTCGACTCCTTCGTGGGCGGCTACTTCGCCGAGCACTTCGGCTTCCGCAGTATCTTCTGGCTCATGGTGGTGCTGGCCCTCGTTGCCACCGCACTCATCGCGTTCCTGGCCGGCGAAAGCAAGCCCGCCGCCGGTACCCGTATGGACTGGCTGGGCGTGTTCTTCATCGTGGTGGCCGTGGGTGCGCTGCTCACCGCCCTGAACGAAGGAGCCAAGCTGGTGGGCGCCTTCACCTCCGGCACCCTGATGTTGAGCCTGGCGCTGGTCCTGGTATCCGCCGCCGCGTTCTACGCTTTCTGGACTGTTGAGAAGCGGGCCAGCCAGCCGATGGTGGAAACCGTGCACCTGCGCCAGCGCTCCACCTGGGCGCCGCTGCTGACCACCACCCTGACCATGACCGGCATCTTCGCCGTCATCAACGGCATCGTCCCTGCCTACGTCCAGGCCGCGGACCCCGGTTTCGGCATCGGCCCCACCGAGATGTCGCTGATCATCCTCACGCCGTACGCGCTGCTGGGCTGGATCGTTGGACCGCTTAGCGGCAGGCTCGCCCCGGTGCTGGGCTACACCAAGGTGCTGCGGATCGGCCTGCTGGGCAGCATTGCTGCCCTGGCCGTCATCGCGTTCTTCGGCCTCAGCAGCCTGCCCCTGATGATCGCCGGCACGGTCTTGCTGGGCGTCATGTACGCCGGTACGGTCAACATCATGCTCAACGGACTCGGCGTTGTCCTCTCGCCCGCCGGTAACCCCGGCTTCCTGCCCGGCATGAACGCGGGGGCCTTCAACCTGGGTGCGGGCCTCAGCTTCCTGGTGCTGCCCGCCGTCCTGGTGGCGACGACGGCGCTTGGTGACGTGAAGGCGTCCTACCTCACCGTGGTGGTGGTGGGGTTGGCCCTCACCGTGGCTGCCTTCGCGGCCTCGCTGCTGATCCCCAAGCCGGTTGAAGCCGAGGTGGGGCAATGAGCACACCCGCTGACTCCACCGGCGCGGAAGGCGCGGTCCGGGAGCCGGGGCGGATCGTCGTCGTCGGTTCCCTGAACGCGGACCTGACCATCTACTGCGAACGCCTCCCGCGCCCCGGCGAAACGGTGCACGGCACCGGGTTCGCCGTGAATCCGGGAGGGAAGAGCGCCAACCAGGCCGTGGCCGCCAGCCTGCTCGGCGGAAACGTCAGCCTGGTGGGTGCGGTGGGGGAGGACGCCAACGGCGATATGCTGCTCTCCTCCGCCGCGCGTGCCGGCGTGGACGTGGGGCACGTACGGACCTCGTATGAGCCCACCGGCGTCGCCGTCATCGCCGTCGATTCCAGCGGCGAGAACAACATCATCATCTCCGCCGGCGCCAACGGCACCCTGGCTCCGGCGGACGTTATGGAAGCCTCGGACGTGCTGGGCGCTGCCGCCGTCGTCTGCCTTTGCCTGGAAGTGGCCATGGACACTGTGCTGGCCGCGGCCCAGGCCGGGCACGACGCCGGCGCAACAGTCCTGCTGAACCTCTCGCCGTACGGGGAGGTTCCGGAGGAATTGACCGCCCTCACCGACGTCCTGCTGGTCAACGCGCACGAGGCCGCGCTTTTTCTGGGCGAAGGCGCCGCCGTGCCCGGCCCGGACGCCGCAGAGGCAGCATGGGACAACGTCCGGCTGCGGTTTGCGGAGCGGGGGATCCGGCAGGTCCTGGTGACACTCGGTTCCCAGGGCTCCGTGGTGCTGGACTCGCTGGCTCCCGCGGGCGGCCAGGTGACCCGGGTTGCGCCCACCACGGTGAAGGCCGTGGACACCACCGGGGCCGGTGACGCCTTTACCGGGGCGGTTGCCGTGCGCTTGGCCGCCGGTGATGCGCTTGCCGATGCCGCCGCTTTCGCTTCGGTGGCCGCTGCCCTGGCCACCACCCGGAAGGGGACGCAGGCGGCGTACCCGGAAACGGCCGACGTCGAACGGCTGGTGCGGGAGGCGTAGCTGATGGCCGGATACCCCGCACGTGCGGGGTATCCGCGCGGCTCCCTTGCCGTTTGGGGCCATCCGGTGTCAGATCGTAAAGGTACGGTTTTATTCGGAAGTACTGCCTGGATGGAGACGGTTCATGGCCACTGATGACAGCTCAGTCAGCGAGCTTGAGGGCATTTTGCTCGGAGCCGAAAACCTCGAGGGGTTCCTGTCCGGGTTATGCGGCTTTGCTGCCGGCATCGTGGCACAGGCTACCGGTGAGGACATTGAGGTGGCCGCGACGCTGAAGCGGCGCAGGCGGCTCGGGACCATTGCCGGCAGCAGTCCCCGCGCCGTCGAACTGGACCACATCGAGCAGAATGTCGGGACAGGGCCGTGCATTGATGCCCTGCAGCTGATGACTCCGTTGGTGCTGAATGACGTGGGGAGCGATGAGCGCTGGCCGGCGTACCAGGCGGAGCTGTCCGAAGTGGGGATCCTCAGCACCTTGGCTGTTCCCTTGGAAATAGGTGATGACGCCACCGCCTGTTTGAACTTCTTTGCCCCGGTGGAGGACGTCTTCGTGGACACGGTGTACGAGCGCGCGCTCGGGTTCGGCGATGTTGCCACCCGGTCCATGCGGCTGGCTGTAAGGATCAGCAGCGCGGAGGACCGAAGCCAGGACCTGTTGGCCGCGATGCAAAACCGTACGTCCATCGATCTCGCTGCGGGCGTGATCATGGGGCAGAACCGCTGCAGCCAGGAGGAAGCCATGCGCATCCTGACCAGCGTCTCCAGCACACGGAACCAGAAACTGCGCGATGTCGCCGCCGAAATGCTCGAGAAGATCTCCGGCGGCACTGGCGTCAAGACCCACTTCACGGAGTAGGGCCGGCTTCACTGGGTAGGGGCCACGTCCCCCGGCTCGCTGGTCCCTGGCTCGGATCACCGCTCCGCCCGGTATGGTCGGGATGGCCATAGAGCCTTGGGCGGGAAAGGGATGCGGTGGAGCGGCACAAGTACCAGTACGGCAATGATCCCAGCCAGTGGGGCGAGTTGTTCCTTCCGGAACTGCCCCCCGGCGGTACCCGCCGCGGGGTAGTAGTGGTGATCCACGGTGGTTACTGGCGGTCCCGGTACGGAGCCGAACTGGGCGAGCCGCTGGCCTTGGACCTCGCCGACCACGGAATGGCCGCCTGGAACCTGGAATACCGCCGCGCCGGGAACGGCGGCGGCTGGCCGGCTACTTTCCAGGACATCCTGGCCGGCATCGACAAGCTGCGCGAACTCGCCGAACCCCACTCCCTGGACCTGGCCAGGGTGGTGGCCCTGGGCCATTCGGCCGGCGGCCATCTCGCCGTCTGGGCAGCAGGTCGCAGCCGGCACGCCGGGCTGGGACAGGACACCGGGCACCGGGAGGTGGGGGCAGCGGCGGACGGCGTCTCCCTCACGGGGGTGGTGAGCCAGTCCGGCGTCCTGAACCTCGCCGAGGCTGAAAGGCTTCAGCTCAGCAACGGTGCCGTGGCGAACCTCCTCGGCGGACCGTCGTCGGACTTCCCGGGGCCGCACCAGTACGCGGATCCGATGGCCGCGCTGCCGCTGGACATCCCGGTTTACGCGGTGCACGCGACGGAGGACACCGACGTGCCGCTGTCCATGTCCAGCAGTTACGTTGAGGCGAGCCGGTGCGGATCCGTACCTGCGCAGCTGGTCACGGTGCCGGGGGACCATTTCGCACTGGTCGACCCCCGCGAGCCCGCTTATGTGACGTGCCGGGAGCTGGTCCAGGAGCTGCTCGCTTAGGAGCGGGCCGTCCTGCCTGGCGGCGCACTGCACTAAGCCCCCGGCCAACAAGTTGTCATAGGCCCTATCCGCCGCGCTTCTCTGGCAGAGTATGGGCATGCTCACAGTTATTGGTGAAGGCCTCGTTGACGTTGTCCAGCGCGCCTCAGGGATCGAAGCGCACGTGGGCGGCAGCCCCCTGAATGTCGCAGTGGGCCTGGCCCGCCTGGACCACCCCGTGCAGTTCATCGGCCGCTACGGCCGGGACGCCTACGGCGATTCCGTCGCCGCGCACCTGCGCTCCAGTTCTGTGATGCTGCCGCTGGGTTCGGACGAGCTCCCCACCAGCGTGGCCACCGCGCTGATTGACGACGACGGCGCCGCCACCTACACCTTCGACCTCACCTGGCAGCTTCCCGGCATCGCCGACCGGCTCGCCTTTATGCTTCAGGGCACCACCCTGCTGCACACCGGATCGATCGCCACGATGTTGGCGCCTGGCGCCACGGACGTGCTGGCCGCCGTCGAATACGCCCACCCGCGCGCCACCATCAGCTTCGACCCGAACTGCCGCCCCAGCATCATCACAGACGTCGATTATGCGCGCCGGCACGCGGAGAAGTTCGTGTCCCTGTCCGATGTGGTGAAAGCCTCCGACGAGGATCTGGCCTGGCTCTACCCGGACGTGGATGTGCTCGACGCCGCCCGGCGCTGGCTGGAATTGGGAGGCAGCGAGGGCCCTGCCATGGTGATTGTCACCCGCGGGGCGGACGGGCCCTGGGGAGTAACCCGCGCGGGGGAGGCGCAGGTGCCGGCACCCCGCGTGGAAGTGGCGGACACCGTGGGAGCAGGCGATTCCTTTATGGCAGCCCTGCTGTCCGGCCTGGTGGACCGGGGCCTGGACGGTGCCCAGAACCGGAAGGACCTGCGGGAAATTCCTGCCGAAGGCCTTGCTGAACTGCTGGCCCACGCCGCCAAGGCGGCGGCGGTGACGGTGTCGCGGCCCGGCGCCAATCCGCCTACGCGTGCGGAGCTGAACGGGGGGTCGGGAGAGTAGCTGCTATCCGTCCGGTGGATACCAGCTATCCCAAATCCGTGATTCCGCGATAGCCCAACGGTTGTCACAGTGAGGGAAGTCACTTTTCGGCGCCCCTGCGGTGCCGTCCCCTCCGTGACCATCAAGAGGCTAAGGAAGATTCAATGGAGAATATTCAGCTCGCGGGTACCGCCAGGAACGGGACGCCCGGCCCGGCGGAGACGCGCATGGCCGGGCGGTTCCAGGCGGCCCTGCTTGTTGCCGGCAGCTGCATGCCGGTGCTGGGCGCCGTTCTGCTCGCGCCCATCCTGCCGACGCTAAGCCAGGTGTTTGCGGGCACACCCGGCATGGCCATCCTGGTACCGCTCACCCTGACACTGCCGGCACTGTTCGTGGCCCTCTTCTCACCACTGGCCGGCTATGTCGCCGACAGGGTGGGCCGGAAGCAGCTCCTGGTCTTCGCCATGCTGGCCTACGCCGCCTTCGGGACGGCGCCGCTGTGGCTCACCAGCCTGGAGTCCATCGCCGTGTCCCGTGTCGGCGTCGGGATAGCGGAAGCCGCCATCATGACGTGCTGCACCACGCTCCTCACGGACTATTACCAGGGCGAACAGCGGAACAAATACCTGGGCCTGCAAACAATGGTCAGCGCCCTCGCCGCCACCGCATTCTTTGCCCTCGGCGGTGCCCTGGGCAGCATCAGCTGGCGGACGCCGTTCTGGCTCTACGCGGCCAGCGCGGTGATCGTCATCCCCATGATCTTCAAGCTGTGGGAGCCGGCCAAGAGCCAGCGAATGACGGCGGCCCGGACGCGGGTGCCGTGGCGGCAGATCGGCGCCCCGGCGGCCGTGACGCTGTTCGGGGGCATTGTGTTCTACGCCCTCATCGTGCACTTACCGTATGTCATCACCGGCCTCGGCATTGCCGACGCGGCACTTATCGGCCTCGCCGCAGCCATCGCCTCCCTGGCGACTGCAGCAGGCGCCATCTCCTTCCGGTTCCTGGCGAAGCTGGGCACGAAGAACTTGCTGGCGCTCGCCTTCGGGCTGGCCGCCGTGGGACTTTCACTCGTTTCCGTCGCAGGGAATGTTCCGCTGGCGATCGCCGGTGCCGTCATTGCCAGCGCGGGAACCGGTGTCCTGCTGCCCACCCTCCTGACCTGGGCCGTCAACGGACTCGAATACCAGCAGCGCGGCCGCGGCACCGGCATCTGGACCGGAACGTTGTTCATCGGCCAGTTCCTGACACCCATCGTCCTCGGCGCGGCCGCAGCGGGGCTGGGCAGCCTCGGGTTTGCCTTGGGCGCCTTGGGCATCGCGTGCGCTGTGGCCCTCTTCGTGGTCGTGGTCCGGGGACCGCGCACGGTGGCAGTGAGCCATTAGCCCGTCGTTGGAAGGCCGGAACTCCCGGCATGGATAACCTGTGGGTATGAAGAACCTGGACCTGAACCTGCTGCCCCAACTTCAGGTCCTGCTGGAGCTGCGCAACATCTCCCGGGCGGCGGAGCGGCTCCAGCTCAGCCAGCCGGCCACCAGTGCGGCGATGGCCAGGCTCCGGCGCCATTTCGACGACGAACTCCTGGTCCGCAACGGCCGCACCTATGACCTCACCCCCTTTGCGCAGTCGTTGGTCCCGCTGGTTGATGAAGCCATGCTTCACATCCAGCGGGCCACGCGCGTGCGGTCCGGGTTCGACGCCGCTACCAGCGAGCGGGAGTTCATCATCGCCGCCTCCGACTACGCTGCCGCGCTCATCGTGGGGCCGCTGCGCGGGATCCTGCGGGAAGAAGCACCGGGTGTGTCCGTGGACTTCGTCCCCACCGCGGGCTCCGGGATCCAGGGCCAGATGGCTGACTACTCCAAAATCGACCTGCTGGTGGGGCCCACGGGGTACCAGATGCAGGGAGCCAGCAAGCAGCTCTTCCGTGACAGCTTTGTGGCCGTGGCCGACGCCGGCAACCCCCTGCTCCAGCAGCCCCGCCTGACCCTCGAAGACCTGACCGCGGTGCCGCACGCCGTCGGCTATTTTGGCGAGGGCATCAGCACCCCGGCGGACAAACTGTTCGAATCGCGCGGCATCCAGCGCCGGGTGGCGGCCGTGGTGGCCGGCTTCCTGTCCCTGCCGCTCCTGGTTGAAGGTACGGACCTTGTGGCACTCGTCCCGCGGATGCTGGCCGGACGTGCGCAGCGCGGCGCAGACATCGCGGTGCTGGAGTTCTCCGGCGGGACCGAAGCGTCACTCGTTGAGGCCATGTACTGGCACCCCTCCCAGGCTGAGGACCCGGCGAGCGTGTGGCTGCGGTCAGTGGTCCAGCGCTCCTGCGCCCGGCTCCACGAGCTCTTTCCCGTCAACGCCCATCCGGTGGCAATCCATGCGGGGGATACCCCGTAAATCCACGGCTGGTACCCGCTGCCGGAGGGGGTACCCTGTGTGGTTTTCCGCCCGTGACGGGGTGGTTGCGCAGCCGTAGACTCGTGCTGAAACGAGCCGTGCAGCGACTCAAACACCCAAGGAGGACTGTTATGAGCAATGTAACCACCAGCCCTGAGGCGGCGGCCGCCGCGCAGACCCTGTTCCGGGTGGCATTGGGGGGAGTGCTCGTCGCTCACGGATCCCAGAAACTCTTCGGCTGGTTCGGCGGGGGAGGCGTCGAAGGCACCAGCAAGGGCATGCACGCCATGGGGTTCAGGCCCGCCAAAACAAGCGCCGTCCTTGCGGGTGTAGGTGAAGCAGGAGCGGGGCTTGCCTTGGCCTTGGGTTTGGCCACCCCTGCCGCCGGCGCCGCTGCCGCGACCACCATGGGCGTAGCGGCCAGCGTCCACGCCCCGAACGGTTTCTTCGCCCAAGAGGGCGGCCTCGAGTACCCGGCGGTGCTGGGCCTGGCAGCCGCCGCGTTCACGATCGGAGGCTCCGGACTCTACTCCCTGGATGCGCTCACCGGCCATGTCCTGGACCGGCCGTGGATGCGTATCACCGCTTTGGCCGCGATCCCCACCGCCATCGCCATCCAGGTTTCCCGCCGGCGCAAAGCCCTCGCCGCAGACGCTGCGGCCCCGGCCGCCAGCACCGCCGCGGAAGCCGAACTGCCGGCATAACTATCCGCGCGGCGGATACCAGCTAGACCCAAGACGCCGTTCCCCTTCCGGCCCATCCCTGCGAAAGTCATGGAAACACGCTTTCAGAAGGATCTCCCATGCCCGCTTCCAGCCAGCGCCTGGCCGGCAAGACCGCCGTCATCACCGGAACGGCCAGCGGCCAGGGCAGGGCGGCCGCGCTCGCCTTCGCCGCGGAAGGTGCCTTCGTGGTGGGCTGCGACATGGACGACGACGGCGCCGCGGCCACGGTTGCGGCGGTCACCGACGCCGGGGGCCGGATGAGCAGCAGCCGGGTCGATCTCGCGGACGAGGCAGCCGTGGCGGCCTGGGCTGCAGATGTCGCTGCCACGCATGGCCAGGTCCACATCCTGTATGCCAACGCCGCCGTCACGCGCTTCGCCCCGGTGGGGGAGCTGACCTTCGAGGACTGGAAGTGGAACATTGAACACGAGATGGACGTGGTGTTCCTGCCGGTCAAGTACTTTTGGCCGCAGCTGATCAGGGCTGCCAACAGTGCCATCGTCCTGGTGGGGTCCACGGCGGGGGTGACCGGGTCCATGACCAACGGCCGGCTGGCCCACACCGCTACGAAGGGGGCGGTGGTGGCCATGACCAAACAGCTTGCGGCGGAGGGCGCCCCGCACGGTTTGCGGGTTAATGCCGTCAGTCCCGGGATGATCCGCACCGCGGCCACCGAGGGCAACCTCCTCGCCCCCGACCATCCGATGCGGATCATCGCGGCCAGCATCCCGCTGGGCCGGATCGGGGCACCCGAAGAAGTGGCGAAGTGCGCCCTGTTCCTCGCCTCCGACGAGGCCTCATACGTCACCGGCGCCAACTTGATGGTCGACGGCGGCTGGTCGGCGGTGCTGCCGGGCTGACTGTTTGGTTACCGCAGTGCGTCGTAGACCGACTTGGCACCGCCGTGGGAGGTCTGGCCGCCGTCCACCGGGATTTCGGCGCCCGTCACGAAGGAAGACAGCGGGCTGAGCAGGAAAAGCACGACGGCGGCCACCTCCTCCACGCTGCCGGTGCGCCCCAGCGGGGTCTCGGCCAGGGTGGCCTGCCGGAACTCGGGCTTGGCGCCCGCCGTCATGGGTGTTTCGATGAAGCCCGGATGGACCGTGTTGACCCGGATCCCGCGCGGGCCAAGTTCCATGGCTGCCACCTGGGACAACCCGCGCAGCGCCCACTTGCTCGCAGTGTAGGCCACCGGATAGTGCGCCGTCAGGCCGGCAACAGAGCCGACATTAACAATCGACGTTCCGCTGCCCATCAAGGGCGCGAGCGACTGGATTCCCAACAGGCTGCCGGCAACGTTCACCTCGTAGACCTTCTGCAGGTCGGCCACTGATGCCTCCAGCAGCCGGCTTCGCTGGGTGATGCCCGCGTTGTTGACCAGCCCGTCCATCTGCCAGCCTTGGGACCGGATCCAGGCAGCGAGTCCGGACCAGCCCGCAGCGTCACTGACGTCCAGTTGCCGGTACAGCAGCTGCCCGGAGGAAGGCGTCGCCAGCCCGTCTGGCATGTCCGCCGCCAGGTCGGTTGCGATCACCCGCGCCCCGGCCTCCGCCAGCAGGCGCGCTTCCGCGGCACCCTGGCCTTGCCCTGCTCCGGTGACCACCACCGTCCGGCCCTCGAGCTGGAGGGAAACCACCTAGATTCCGGAAGGAGCAGCAGCCGCGACCCGGTTGCGCGGACGGGTCCTGGCGGGAACCCGGGTCACGGCCTCGCGCCGGGCGCCCACGGTGTTCTCGATGGTTCCGATCCCCTCCACCGTCATCCGGACCACGTCGCCGGTCTTCAGCGGCGGGGGAGTCTGGGCACCGTTCCGGCCCCAGAGTTCGGCCAGGCAGCCGCTGCCGCAGGTGCCGGAGCCCAGCACATCGCCGGGCCGCACCACCGAGTCCTGCGAGGCATAAGCCACGAGCTCGGCGAAGGGCCAGCCCATGTTGGAGAGCAGGTCCTGGCCAATGAGCTCGCCATTGACCTCGACAGCCATGAAAATGGGCAGGAAGCCCTCGGCGTCGTGCCGGTCCTCGAACTCGTCAGCCGTGACAATCCATGGACCGAGCGTGTTGGCGAAATCCTTGCCCTTGCACGGGCCCAGGCTGACTTTCATTTCCCGGCGCTGCAGGTCGCGCGCCGACCAGTCGTTGAGCACGGTGTACCCGAAGATGTGCCGGTGGGCCTCCTCCGCGCTCAGGTTCCGGCCGTCGCTGCCGGGAACGTGTCCGACGACGGCGGCCACTTCCGTTTCAAAGTCCAGGTCCGTACACCCTGCCGGAATACCGATCACCTCGTCGGTGCCCGTCACCGTGTGCGGGTTCGTGAAGTAGAAGGTGGGCGCCTCGTACCATTCGGGCACCACGCCGGCCACGCCGTCGATGCTCTTTCGCACGCCTTCGACATGTTCCTCGAACGCCACGAAGTCCCGGATGGTGGCGGGCACCAGCGGGGCGAGCAGCCGCACCTCCGCCAGCGGAACGGCTGCAGCCGAACCAACCACGTGACGGGCAAGTGCCAGCGTCTCATCGAGTCCGGCGTCGAGCAGCGATTGGACGGACTGGCCTGCTGGCAGGGCATAGCACTTTCCGCCGTCCACAAAGCCGGACTGCGTCCCGCCGCCGTGATTCCAACGGGCAATCTTGACCATGTGCGTATTCCTTAAGCGTTGCGTCGGGCGGTCAGGGCGGCCGCCGCGGTGATGCCCAGCGTGCGTGCGTTCCCGCCCAAAACCTGGGTTTCGTCGTCGGCCGGGAGTCCGGCGGCCTGCACCTCGTCCACGGGGAGGTCCGAACCCATGTCGAAGGGGTAGTCCGAGCCGAGCAGCACCTGCTCCGGCCCGGCGGCGGCCACGAGAGCCTGCAGTTCGGCGGGGCTGTGGACGAGCGAGTCGAAGTACAGCTTCTTCAGGTAGGACGACGGCGGCTGGGCGCAGCCGTGTGCCTCCGGCCGCACCTTCCAGGCCCGGTCGGAGCGGCCCAGGGTAGTGGGTAGGTAGCCGCCGCCGTGTGCTGCCAGGACTTTGAGGTCCGGGTGGCGGTCCAGGACGCCGCTGAAGATCAGGTGGGACAGGGCCACCGCGTTCTCGGCGGGCTGGGAGACGGTGTTGGCGAGGTAGAAGCGGTCCAACCGCTCATCCAGCGAGCAGCCGAACGGGTGCAGGAACACCAGGGCGCCCAGCTCCTCGGCCCGGGACCAGAACGGTTCCAGCCGGGGATCGGACAGTTCCACGGTGCTGCGTTCCGTGTCCCCGGGGGTCGCGGCGAACGAGCCGATCTCCACACCCAGCAGCCCGCATTCGAGCACCGCATGCTCCAGGGACTCCACCATGAGGGCAGGGTGCTGGAGCGGGACCAAGCCCAGGCCGTTGAGCCGGTCCGGTGCGCGATCAACAAACTCCCGCACTGCCTGATTGGCGGCCTTGGCCAGTTTCAAACCCAGTTCCTCGCCGGCAAAGTAATAGAAGTGCGACGGCGACGGCGAGACCAGCTGCACGTCCACGCCCTGGGCGTCCATGTCAGCGAGCCGGCGGTCCAAGTCCGTCAGCTGCGGCCAGCGCTCCTTGATCATCCGGCCCGACGCGGCCATGGACTCCGGCCCGTTGCGCCGCACTTCCAACGCCTGCTGGGCGCCGAAGCCCTCGGGATCCGCCTCGGCCACGAGCTGCTGCAGGGCCGGAAGCAGGATGTGGGCGTGGACATCCACAGTGGGCGCTTGAACAAGTTCGGTGCTCATGCGGGTTCCTTCAGCATGGTGGACAGCGAGTTCATGAGGCCGGGTACATTGGCGTCGCGGACGCCGTCGAGCATCCACTGGCCCAGCTGGACGGAGGCGTTGACCACTGCCTTGGCCCGGTCCAGCCGGCGGTCGGTGAATTCCTTCCACAGCGTTTCGGTGAGGTCGTCAGCCTGGATCAGCAGCTCGGCCAGCACAGCCGCATCCTCCAGTGCCATGGCGGCACCCTGCGCCACCGTGGGCGGGCAGCTGTGGGCGGCGTCGCCGATGATCACGGTCCTGCCGCGGTTCCAGGGGCCGTCCACCAGGTGGGTGGTGAACCAGGTGTAGTTGATGCGTGCGCTGTGGTCCAGGTTGGCGCGGATTTCCTTCCACGGGCCGCCGTAGGCTGCGGCGAGTTCGGCCATGATGCGGGGCCCGTCCTCGTGCTTGCGCTCCTGCGCCTTCTCCACCAGGTAGGCGTAGATGGTGTCAGGGCCGGTGGGGCAGTAGCCGGCGATGAAGCAGGGGCCGCCGTAGGTCAGGTCGGTGCGGACCACCTCGTCGGGCCGCTCCACGAAGGCGCGCCAGATGCCCATGCCGTTGGGCTGGGGTTCCACGTCGATGCCGATGGCCTTGCGCACGGCTGAGTGCAGGCCGTCGGCGCCAACCAGGAGGTCATACGTTGTGCTGCCGGCGCCGGCGGTGCTCACGGTGACGGAACCGCCGTCGTCCGTTATTCCGGTGACGGTCCTGCCGTAGCTGATCCGCGCACCGGCCTGCTCGGCGCGTTCGCGAAGGATTGCGGTGAGGTCCGGGCGGTACATGCCCATGGTGGCGGGAAGATCCTCACCGCCGGTACGGATGTCCTCGAGGACCGCAATGACGGTGCCGGCGGGGTCCGGGGCGCGCAGGCCCAGGGTGCTGAACCCGTAGCCCTTGGCCTCCACCTGGTCCCAGACGCCGAGCTGGCGGAGAACCCGCAGGGCGTTGCCCTGCAGGGTGATGCCGGAACCGAGAGTCTGCGGGGCGTCCGCCTTCTCGAGGACATCCACCTGGATTCCGGCGTCGGCCAGGAGGACGGCTGCGGCTAGCCCAGCGGCTCCCGCCCCAACGATTCCGACGTTCTGTACTGCTGCCATCGCTGACTCCTTTGTATTGACGGCGATACTGCTGGTGGTTGTTGCTGTTTTAACTGAAGCTACCGGACTGTGATTACCGGACGGCGATCGGGTTGACCGGAGATCCGACTGCCCCGGTGATGGGGAGCGGGGCCGCGGTGAGCAGGAAGTGGTACCTGCCGTCCGCCGCGCACGCTTCGGCCAGCCCGTCCGGGTCCCACATCTCGCCCAGGAACAGACCAAGGTTGGGGATCGCGATCTGGTGCAGGGGCTGGAAGGCGGCGTCGAACTCGTTCGGACGGACCTCGAAACCCCAGGTGTCGGTGGCGATCCCGGCGATTTCACTGCGGTGCAGCCAGGGCGCGGTAGTAAAGGACAGCCCCGGGGCCGACCCGCCGGCGTAGTCACCCCAGCCATCACGGCGGACCCGGGTGTACTGGCCGGTGCGGATGATCACGACGTCGCCCCGGCCCACTTTGGAGCTGGGCCCCTGCAGGTCGATGGTCCGCTGGAGGTGCTCGGGGGTAATGGCGAATCCGTCCGGCAGTTCGCCGTCGTTCCTTCCCAGCTCCGGGCCCAGGGCACGTCCGACGTCGAGCAGCACACCGCGGGTAACGATCTTCGCTGCCGCGGTTTCGATGCCGGTGACCAAGTCGCCTTCGGAGGTGACCACGTCGCCTGCCGCTCGGCCGTTCCAGGCTTTGCCCTGGTCGAAGATGTGGCCCAGGCCGTCCCACTGCGTGGAGCACTGCAGCGGCATGGCGATGACGTCGTCCGCGCCGCCGAAGCCGTGCGGGAAGCCCTGGTTGCCGCGCTCGGCGTCCACACCGGTGTCCGTCATGGTGTGCACCGGGTTGGTGCGGCGGCGCCAGCCCTTTTGCGGGCCGTTGGTGTCGAACGGCTGGGACAGCGAGAAGGCCTCGCCCGTCTTCACTAGGGCTGCTGCTTCGATGCGTTTGGCGGCGTCGATGAAGTTCAGGGTGCCAAGGACGTCATCCTGGCCCCAGCGGCCCCAGTTGTTGTGGGCCTGCGCCATGGCCCGGATGCTGCCGAGCGGGTCCTCACGCCGGATGACCGGGGAATCAGTTGATTCCCCGGTGCCGGTGGTCAGTGCAGTGTCCTGGGTGGTCACGGCTTGTTGCTTTCAGTTTCGTCCTTGCAGTGGATGAGCTGGGTGCCCAGGCCCGTGATGGTGCCCTCCATCACGTCCCCGTCCTGGAGCAGCCGGCCCCAGTGCTGGCCGTTGCCGGCGGGGCTGCCGGTGAGCACCAGGTCGCCCGGGCGCAGCGGCATTATCTGCGATGCTTCGCTGACCAGCTTGGCCACCCCGAAGATCATGTCCTGCGTGGACTCGTCCTGCATGGCCTTGCCGTTGAGCCTCAGGGTGACCTGGACATCCTGCGGGTCACCGAAGAACTTGGCCGGGACCAGCAGGGGCCCGGTGGGCAGGAAGCCCGGGGCGTTTTTGGCCCGGTACCAGTCCGAACCGATGGCAGGCATGTCCTTGCGGAAAACGTACTCGCGGGTGGTGATGTCGTTGACCATGGTGTAGCCGAACACGTATTCCAGGGCTTCCTCGGGGGTGACCCGGAACGCCGTCTTTCCGATCACCGCGGCCAGTTCCAGCTCCCAGTCATGGGACGTGGAGTAGGACGGCAGGGTGAGGTCGTCCGTGGCGGACGCGATCGCCGTCGGCAGCCCGATGAAGAAGTACGGCGTGCCCTGGCCAGCGCGCTTGTCCATCATGGCGGCGGTCTTGGCGCGCACTTCCTCCTCGTCCTGCCCTGCCTCACGGTGTGCCACTGCCAGGTCAATGACGTGCTTGCGGTAGTTCGCGCCGGTCTGCAGGACCTGCGCAGGCTCCACCGGGGCAAGGATTTCGACGTCGGCCAGCGCCAGGCCGGTCTCCTCGCCCGCCGAGGCGGCCAGGGAGTCCAACTGGGGTTCGGTGGTGTCCCAGTGTTCGATCAGGGAGTTGATGTCCCCGTCCAGCGGCAGGACCCGGTCGCCGACGAGCAGGCCGGCGCGGGCCTTGCTGTCGCCGGCTTCCTGGAACCGGATGAGTGCATAGGTTTCAGCCATGGTGTCTTAGCCCCGGCCCTGCTTGGCGTACGGGTTCAGGAGGGCTGCCTTCATTTCGGGGGAGGCGCCTTCCTCGGTGGCGGTGAAGCCCTCGGCCGTCGGGAACGATTCGGTCATGGAGTGCGGCATGGCGCCGTTCTTGTAGAAGTTGTTGGAGCCCTTGGACGGCTTCCAGGTATTGGCTTCCCAGTCCGGGACGTAGTTGCGGTAGCCGCCGGAGTTGAGCTCAACGCGCATGCCCGAGGGGTCACGGAAGTAGAGGAAGTTCTGCTCGCCGACGCCGTGGATGGAGGGGCCGTATTCCATCGGGGTGCCGTTTTCCATCAGCACGTCTGCTGTGATCAGCAGTTCCTCGTGGCTGTCCACCCAGAAAGCGATGTGGTTGACGCGGCCTGCACGGCTGGAGGTGTCCAGGACGACGCCGAGGTCGTGGGACTTCTCGTTGGTGGTCAGGACGGAGAAGACGGTGATGGGGGCTTCGTCCAGGTCGACGAAGGCCATGACGCGGAAGCCCAGGGCTTCGTTGTGCCACTTGGCGAAGCCGCGGACATCAGAGGCGGCCACGGTGACGTGGTCCAGGAAGCGCGGTGCTGCGGCGTGGCTGCTGCGGCGCTCCGGGCGGTCCGGGTAGGTGGATTCGAAACCGGGCTCGGCCACGAACTTTTCCACGTCGTAGAACAGGCGCATGTGGTGGCCGTAGGGGCCGGTGAATTCGTACGCCTTGCCGTAGCCGTGGCCGCCGGCGGTCCAGGTGCCCTGAACCCCGGTGGCTTCGATGCGCTGGGCGGCGGCTTCAAGTGCTGCCTGGGAGTTGGTCCGCCAGGCCATCCGGCCCAGGGATGCTTCGGGGCCTTCGGTGACGACGAGGCTGTAGCGGTAGTAGTCGCCCCAGCAGCGCAGGTAGACGTTGCCGTCCACCCGGTCGATGATGCGCATGCCGAACTTTTCCTCGTAGAACCGGGCCGAGGCTTCGACGTCCGGGCTGGTGATCTCGAGGTGGGCAAGATGGGAGAGGGGAGTTTCCACGTTGAAGTCCTTTTGGTTACTGGCTGCGGTTGGTTTGTGCAGGTCCTGTAACTACTGTGAAGCACTTCATATATTCGGGGAAGACGAGCTTTTTGATAACTAGTATCCGTCAAGCTGATAGCTGGCTGGCTTGAGGAAGCTGCTTAAAATCGATTGCTCCGTAGACGCCGTTCTGAAGGCTCAAAAGGGCATCTACGGAGCAATCGATGGGCCGCTACTCCTTGCCGAGTCCCGCCGCCGGGGTCTTCTCGCCGGAGACGCTGTTGAGCGCCCGCAGGTCGAAGATGCCGTTGATGTCCGCCTGCTTGGTGGTGCCGGCAGTGACGCCGTCAGCCAAGAGCTTCTGGTAGGTTCCGGCCAGCGGGTCCACGGTGAACACAATGTTTTTCAGGGACCGGTCAATGATGTCCGCCTTCAGCTCTGCTCCCGCAGCTTCCTTCAGGGCGGCGTTGATGACATTTGCCTTCTCGCCGTCGGACGCCTTGTTCAGCCACTCAACCGACTTGACGTGGCCTTTCAGGAGCGCCTTGACGGTGTCCGGGTGGTCCGCGGCGAACTTCTGGTTCACGATAAGGATGGTGGTGGGAAACTCACCCGGCTTGCCGGTTAGCGAGCCGTCCCAGAGGTCCTTCTCATCCACCAGTACCTTGGCGCCGGCGGTCAGCACCAGGCGGGAGGCCCACGGTTCAGGCAGCCACGCGCCGTCGAGCTTTCCGTCCGTGAAAAGCTTCAGGGTTTGGGCGTTCTCGGTGGGGTTGATGGCCACGTCGCCACTGCCGTCCACGTTGGTTTTGTAGCCCTGTGCGGTGAGCCAGGCACGGAGGGCCACGTCCTGCGTGCCACCCAGCTGCGGGGAAGCGAGAGTCTTGCCCTTGAGGTCGGCTGCGGAGTTGATTTCCGGCTTGACCACCAGTTGGGCGCCGCCCGCTGCAGCGCCGGCGATGATGTTGATCGACTCGCCGCCGCTCTTGACGAACGAGTTGATGGCCGGGTTCGGTCCGATGTAGGTGGCGTCGATGGCGCCTGCGTTCAGCGCCTCGATGGCGGCAGGGCCGGCGTTGAACACCTGGGTTGTCAGCTTCGTGTCGCCGAGTTCTTCGGCAATGAAACCCTGGTTGACGCCCACCAGGGCGGGGGCGTGGGTGACGTTGCCGAAGTAGCCGAGCTTCAGTTCTGTGGCCGGGTTGCCGGCGGGTGCCGCTTCCTGGACTGCAGCGGGTGTCCCCCCGCTGTTCACGGCGGAGGCGACGGCGGCGCCGCCACCCACCAGGGCCAGGATGCCGGCGGCGATGCCGATCTTGAGGCCAAGGGGGCGCTTGGGCGTAGTGGACTGGCCGGCGACGATGCGGGTTGAGCCTTGTTGGTTGGGACTCTTGTCCTGGCTTTCTGACATGGGGTTTTCCTTTGCTGGGGCGGATGCTGAGACGAGATTACGGAGGCCCCAGCGGCACCACAATCAATCACGTAGTGGGCGGTCACGCAGCGTCGCGAATGCTCAACAGGGCGTAGCGATGCGTTAAGAAACTTCGCAGGAAGTCTTTTCCGGGAGCTGCGGGGATGCTTGGAAGAAGCTGCCTGACGGCCGGGAAAGCAAGGGTAGTAAGTTTGCTTATTGAAAGGTCTACGGGTAAAGTCTACGGTGTAGAGAATTTGTTGACGTGGTTTCAAGTAGAGGGATCAGAGTTTGCATGGCCGGTATGGCCGCTCACACCACTACTTCAGGAGACCTAATGACTACCCACACGCACAATGAGCACTCCAGCACTGTCCGCAACGCCAATGACATCAAGATCTCGGCCCGGACACTCGAGTTCGCCGTTTATGTTGCTGCAGTCATCGCCACCATCATCACCGCTGCAGTGGTCGGTGACGACGCCAGCGAGAACGGCGTCGACGTTTTCAACGCCAACCAGGCGATGCAGTACATCACCTTCCTCACGGTCGGCCTGATGGTGGCCCGCGGCCTGGCCAAGGCCGGCAACCGGGCCCACACCAACCACGCATAACCCCTCACTTTCCCGGCCCGCGTCGGGAAGTTGACTCGTCCTGGCGCAACACCCAACGGTGTTGCGCCAGGACCGTCCTGTCTTACCTTTGCTTAGCCTGCCGGAGCCGAAAAAGAAGCTCCCACAGTTCCGCTTGTTGTCCCGTGCGGGGCACCGGGTTTGAGGCCGCTGTAGCCGAACGGCGGAACCACCGCACCTTGTTGAGACGAGCCAAGATGGCACAATCACAGTTCGACCAGTTCCTTGAGGAAGCCACCTG
Source organism: Arthrobacter sp. Ha26 (assembly GCF_059091705.1). Lineage (NCBI taxonomy): Bacteria > Bacillati > Actinomycetota > Actinomycetes > Micrococcales > Micrococcaceae > Arthrobacter > Arthrobacter sp. Ha26. The sequence goes on along the minus strand of NZ_JBNHGX010000002.1, from coordinate 542,296 downwards.
CAGAAAGGCCGGCCCGTCTCTTAGCGGGACCGCCACGCCGTGGCCTGACTTATTCACCGCAACATCGAACACGTACGTCCCTTGGGATATGCACCAGCCGCGCGGGAAGCACCCCTGGTGCGCAAACTGTGACACCGACCTGCACCTGGTGGTCGAATTCCCGGCTGTCTTGGGCAGGCGCGCAGGCACTTTGGCCGTCGCCGTCCGCTGTTTCCAGTGCCGTGTTGCACGAGTACTGGACACCACGGCGGACCATGTCGCCGCCCTTCCCCAATCAGCCGGACCGAAAGCGTAAACAGACCATGAGCATCCATGACAGCATCACCAAGTCCAATGCCACCGCGAGCATTCAGCGGGACCATCCGTCTATCGAGGCCTTTGACCTGACACCCAAAGGCCTCGCTGACGCCCCGGCAAATGAACAAAACCCGGACAGCATCGTCCACATCGGCAACAGTTAGGCAGCTGACCTGAGCAATCCTGTGCAGACCGCAAGCGGCAAAGCAGACGTAGCAGAACGGGCATCGATGGGGGAAACACTGGCCTGGATGCGCCAGCCGTTGACGCCGAGGATAGTCAATACCGCGTCCCTCACCTCGCACGTATATTCATTGGCCGGGCCCCAGGCCGCCAGCGGCCCTGTCTTTGTGCTGCTCCACGGCATAGGGATGTCCCACCGATACTTCCGCAGGCTCCAGGTCCTCCTTGCCCGGCACGGTGCCACCCACGCCATCGACCTGCCCGGCTTCGGCGCAACGCCCAGGCCTGGAGGGCAGCTGAGCGTATCGGATTACGCCGGCGTTATCGCTTCAACCCTTCAAAAGATGGGCGCGGGCCCCGCTGTGGTGATTGGGCACTCGATGGGCGCCCAGTTCGCAACTGAATTAGCTGTTCAGCACCCGGACCTGGTCTCCCATCTCGTGCTCTTGGGGCCGGTGGTGGATCCGACTCGCCCCACTTTCCGTCAGCAAGCACTGGCGCTGGGTCTTGATTCGCTGAGGGAAGGCCCGGTGGGAAATGCCATTGCCCTCGCCGACTACGCCCGCTCCGGAATACGCTGGTACCTCACGGAACTCGCCGTGATGCTGACCTACGAACTTCAAACGCGCCTGGCTCTTGTTGGCCAACCGGTCCTGGTGGTGCGCGGCTCACGTGATCCGGTGGCACCCCGGCTCTGGTGCCAGAAGCTGACGGCCACTGCGCCGAACGGGCGCTTGGTTGAGATGCCGGGGAAACCCCATATGGTCCAGCACGCCGCCGCTGCAAGCACCGCCGCCGCTATCCTTGCCTTCGCCAGTGAGGGCGGTTAACGACGATTACCGAAAGTGGAGTGGTACTGCCCCGGGGCCGTACCACTCCACTTTTGCGTGCCACGTCCTAGCTGGCCGCAGCTGCGGGCCTCGATGCCCGTACCGCTGACGGGGTAAACCGCGCCCCAGTATCCGGGAAGGCAGGCACCTCGATCCGCGCGTGGGTGTGGACCTCCCGGACCGTCCGGCGGGTGTGTTCGGCGATCTCTTCCATGGTGGTCACCCACATGCCGTCCATCCCCTTGACCCGTTCGATGAGCCGTTCCAGTGCCACGGCCTTGGAGGGCCGGCCCGAGATGAAGGGGTGGTTGGTGAGGACGAAGCAGCTGCCCTGGGCGTGGTGCGCCTCCGCCTCAAGTGTCCACATCTCAAGGACTTTGGCTGGGCTTTCGATGACGCCGCTGCCTGTGACTCCGGGGTAGAACGCGTACTGCTCCCAGTCGTCCAGCGTCCAGTCGACGGGAATCTCGACGATGTCCCGGCTGTCGCCCGGGGCGACGCTGAAGCGGTAGGGGGCGTCGCCGTCGAGCAGGCTTGAATCGTAGAGGAAGCCGCGGTCCGCCAGGAGCCCGGGGGAGTGCCAGTTCAGTTCCCACCAGGGCGCCCGGTAGCCCACCGGCTCCACGCCGGCTGCTTTGGCGAGAGCCTCGAGCCCGCGGTCAATGTAGCGTGCCTCGGTTTCGGCGTCGATGCCCTGCATGGGCTCGTGCAGGTAACCGTGGTGCGCCACCTCGTGACCCGCGGCCACGATGCGCCGGACTGTATCCGGGTAGCACTCGGCGGTAAATCCGGGGACGAAGAACGTGGCGCGGATGTCCTGGCGCTGGAGGATCTGCAACAGCCGGGGGACGGCGACCTTGGGCCCGTAGGACTGGTGGGTCATCAGCGACATCCTGCGGGTGCTTTTCGGATCGTGGGCGATGGTGCAGGACTCGGCGTCGACGTCGAACGTGAAGGACGCTGCCGCCCGATTTCCCTCGGGCCAGCTGATGGGGTGGGCGGAGTCGGCGAATGCTTCAAAAGTCATGCGGGAAAATCCTGTCCTGAGGGGAATGGTTGGGGAAGCAGGCGGATCAGAGCGCTGCCGGCGTGCCGGGCACGGCTGCTCCGGTCAAATCGGCGGGCAGTTGCCGGTGGGCGGGGGTGGACTCAACGTACTTGCGGTGCATCTTCGGGCCCAGGATGGCGTAGCTGGCGGCGCTTGCAAGGCCGCCGGCGAGCCAGGAGAGGTCCCAGCCGCCCAGGGCCACGGCGATGGGGCCCTGCATCGCGGGGACCAAACCGTACATAAACAGCCAGGTAGCGAAGATGCCCACCAGCAAGGAGGTGATGCCCGCCCAGTTGACGCCGGGCAGCCGCCTGGTGCCAACGCCGTCGAACAGCCTTTCCGGAATACCGGGCCAGCGCTTGTCGATCCAGAAGTAGTGCACCAGCATCACGCCGCCCCAGGCTGCAACCCACGCCACCAGGCCGATGAGCCAGGCGTCCAGGACTGCTGCGAAGTCCTCCTGGAAGATGAAGAAGACGACGGCGGCGAGGGAGAAGACGCCGACGAACAGGTTGAGCTTGCGGCGGCTGATGGTGATATCCAGTGCCTGGGTGGCCACCGAGAAGGTGTAGATGTTCAGGATGTTGGTGGCGATGGGGCCGTGGAGCACCATCAGCAGCACGGGCAGGGCGAGGACGCCGAAGTTCTGGACGATGAGCTTTCCGGGATCGATTTCGCCGCTGTTGGTTGCCAGGCTGGCGCCGAGGACGCCGAGCCAGACCACTGGAATGAACTGGCCGAGGACTGATGCGAGGTAGACCTTCTTCTTCGGGACTTCGGTGCTGACGAAACGGGAGTAGTCGGCGGCGTAGGTGAACCAGGTAATGCCCCAGCCGATGCCGATGGCGGTCATCACCGCGCTCATGGCGGCGATCCGCTCTGATCCTTCAAGGATGTTGCCCGCCGGGCCGGCGTAGGACCAGTCGATCTTCATGCCGAACCACGCCACTGCCGACATCACCGCGAGAATGATGATGGTGGGCGGGACCGTCCACTTTTCGAAGGCTGCGATGGCCTTGTAGCCGAACCATGCAATGGCCACCTGGGCGGCCATGATGGCTGTGGCGACGCCGATCTTCCAGCCGTAGTTGTGGGCGGTGGGATCCACCCAGCCGAGGGTGCCGAGCAGCGCCATCACCAGGTCCAGGATGATCCAGGTGTTGACGGCGCACCAGCCGATCACCAGGAGAGCCTGGATGGCTGCGGGGAGGTAGTTGCCGCGCCGGCCAAAGGCGGCCCGGGCCAGCACCATGCCGGTGGCGCCGGTTTTCTGGCCCAGCAGGACGAAGCAGCCAAAGAGCAGCATGCCGATCAGGTTGCCCAGCACCAGTACTGTCACGGTGTCCGCGAAACCCAACCCCAGATGGATTCCGAGGGCGCCCAATACCCAGTTGATCGGTGCAAGGTTGGCGCCGGCCCAGATCCAGAACTGGCCGGAGACCTTGTGCGTGCGTTGGGACTCGGGAATGGGCTGCAGCCAGGCTTCGACGTCCTCAGCCGGCACCGTTGCCGACTCGGGCTGCGTAGTAGAGAGATTGTCATGCATGGGGGGAGCCTCCATGAGTAAAAGGGATGAATCCAGATTATGTGGCCCACACCACAACCACCACATACAATGTGTCGTGAAGATCTTGCTTCTATACGACGGAGTGTCATGCCTATACGTCTTCGCGATGTTTTGAAACATCCCACCCTCACTCCCGCGGAGCCCGTTCTCCGCGCCGCTGAGGCCGTTGCTGCGGAGACGCAGCTGCGGTGGATCCACTCCAGTGAGGTGTTGGACATCGCCCCTTTACTCGGCGGCGGTGAACTGCTTCTCACCGGCGGCCAGGCCCTCGTCGCAGCGTCGGACAAACGGCGGATCGGTTACATCTGGGAGCTGGCGGAACGTGGAGTGGCGGCGCTGGCCGTTGAGACCGGGACCGCACTGCCCTCTATCCCGTCGTCGATGGTCTCAGCGGCTGAAGCGGCGGGGCTTCCCTTGATCGAGCTCCGCAAGGTGGTGCCCTTTGTCGGCGTCATGGAGGCCATCAACTCGCTGTTGGTGAGCGAGTCAGCTGCGCACCTGCAACAGGCCGACCGGGCCAGCCATGCGATGGCGGTGGAGTTGGCCCATGGCGGCAGTCTTGACCGGATCCTGACCGTCCTCGCCGACGCCACGAACGCCGAGGTGTTCCTGACGTCCAACGCGGGCGCTCCCCTGGCAAGCGCACTGCCTGCTGAATATGCCGGCCATTCTGTGGGAGAGGAACCCATGCTGCCCGCGGACGCGGAGCAGGACCGTGCACGAACCACCCACATTGATGTTTCCGTACGGGGCATACCTTCAGCCCGCCTCAGCCTCCACACGCTTGCCGGAGGTGATGTGAACCTCGCGAGAATCGCAGGAAACCGCTCTGTGGACATTCTGGCGTTGGCCCTGCTGCAGCGCATGCCGCCTGGCCTGAAGGAGATGGCCGGGGCCGCACTCATCCGCGCCGTGGATTCAGGGAGCCAAAACTGGCGGCTACAGCAGCTCGCCCCTGCCGCCGGAATCCCCTTGACGGCGCAGCTGGTGGCAGTTGTCATCCGGTCCCCGGGCTCCCGGCAGCTACGCACTGCCGTGGAGCAATTGCTGGACCGGGTGGGCCGGCACAGCGCCAGCTATGCGGATAACGAGGAGCTGTTGGCGCTTGCGGTATTGCGCGCAGGTAAGGCGCAGGAAGACCGGAGCGAGATCCTTGCCGGGCTCGGCACGCTCGAATTGCCGGAGGGAAGCATCAGCGCCTTGGGGCCGGTAGCTTCCGGGATTTCGGCCGCGCCGTGGTCGCTGACGGAGGCGCGGCTGACGCTGGAAGTGGGTGCCAGTGACGAGCCGCACCTCGGGCGGCCGCAGCTGTCCGGCGCGGTACTCGACGCCGAGGCCTTCGCCCTGGAGCGCCTCGCGTTCCATTCCCTGGATGAACCGCAGCGGACGGAATTTGTCCGCCAGCAGCTCGGAACCATCGTGGAACACGATGTCCAGCGCCATTCGGCCTTGGTGGAAAGCTTGCGGGTCTGGCTTGATTCGGGGTGCAACACGGCACAGGCTGCGCGGGAGCTCCACCTGGAGAGGCAGTCCATGCACCAGCGGCTGCAGCGCATCTTCTCGTTGTGCGGGGGCGACCCCCGGGGCACCGGCCGGTTGGCGGCCCTGCACTTCGCCACCCGCCTGGCCGCCCTCCAGCCAAGACCCTAAGCAGCCCCGTCACCACTCGCCCCTTCGCAGCGTCATATAATGCGGCGGCTCAGGCGTGTGCCTGCACCTTAACGGAGCTCCGTTCCACCGTGGGGCAAGAGATCTTTGCCACCCCATCGGCTTCACCCTGCGGTGCCCCATCGAGTCCCAGCAGCATGCGTACGCCCGCGGCGCCCAATTCGTAGTGCGGCAGGGAAACCGTGGACAGCGGCGGGCGCAGGTGCGCGGCGATCACTTCCTGGTTGTCGAATCCCACCACGGCGATGTCGTCCGGGATGGACAGGCCGTGTTCGCGCAGGCCGTCGTAAAGGCCCATGGCCATCCGGTCGTTGTAGCAGTAAACCGCCGTAACGCCGCGCCTGAGGAGCGCCTCCGTGGCCCTGTAGCCACCCTCCTGGTCCGGGTAGGCCTCCATGACCAGCCCGGCGTCGAACGGTATGCCGGCTTCCTCAAGTGCCTGCCGGTAGCCGAGGAGGCGGCCGTCCTTGGCGGGGGCGGGAATGGTGGCATTAATGAAGGCGATCCGGCGGTGGCCGTGCCGCAGCAGGATCTCCGTTGCGGAGCGCCCGCCCTGTACTTCGTCCGGGACCACCGCCCGGGTGCCCGGCTCGGGGGAAAAGCAGTTCACCAACACAAAGTCCGCTTCCCGGAGCGGCGCCGGGATGTCGGTATGGCGATGGAACCACGTGGAGTAGAGGATGCCGCGCACTTTGTATTCGAGCATCATCTGGATGGCATCCTGCTCCAGCTCACCGTTGCCCTCGGTGTTGGCGATCAGCAGGGCATAGCCGTGTTTCCACGCCTCATCCTGTGCGCCATGGATGATCTGGCCCGCAAAGGGAGTGGTGGCAACGCCGTCGGCCACCAGGCCGATAAACCGCGACGTGCCGCTGACCAGGGTCTTCGCCATCGCGTTGGGCCGGTAGCCGAGGGTCCGGATGGCGTCCTTGACCCGTTGCCGCGTCTCTTCCGCGATCCGGGCGCTCTTCTTTTTGTTGACTACCAGCGAGACCGTGGCGGTGGAAACCCCGGCGGCTTCGGCGACCTCGCGGAGGGTGACAGGATGGGCGCGTTCAGGGGTGCGCGGGGACGGGATTGCCGGCGCGGGCTTTCCCGATCCATTCTCCATTGACGTCATCTGCCCTCCGTCAGGAGTATATCCGTCCGATGTGGCGGTCATCCCTTCGTCGCCCCGCTCTCGAGCCCTTGGATCATGGCCTTGTTGAGCACCAAGAACACCAGCAGCAGCGGGGTGATGGTGACACATACGGCGGCGAAGGTCGCCGTCCAGTCAACCTTGCCCATGGCTCCGATGTAGTTCTGCAGGCCCAGCGGAATGGTTTTCAGGTCCTCGGACAGCACGAAGGTGTTGGCGAAGATGAAGTCGTTCCAGATGAAGATGCTGTTGACCAGGACCACCGTCACCACGGTGTTCAGGGACAGCGGCAGGGTGATCAGCCCGAAGATCCGGTAGGGCCCGGCCCCGTCCAGCGAGGCTGCCTCGTAGGTTTCCCGCGGGATGTATTCAAAGAACGACGAGAACAGGTAGACGGACATGGGCAGGGAGAAACCGGCAAGCGGGATGATCATTGACTGGTACGTGTCCAGCAGGTTCACGGCCGAGTAGTCGATGAACAAGGGGACCAGGGCGATCTGCACCGGGACGATGATGCCGATCAGGAACAGCCCGCGGACCAGCTTGCTGAGGCGGAACCCAAGCACCTGGATGGCGTAGGCGGCCATCATCCCGAGCAGGACGATCAGGATGTTGGCGCCCATGGTCACCACGAAGCTGTTGAGGATGTTCCGGCCCAGGTCGCCGGTCTCGAAGGCTCTTGCGTAGTTCTCCCAGGTGAGGGAGCTGGGCAGGGCAAAGGGATCACCCGTGGCAAAGTCATGTTCGGTGCGCAGGCTGGTGAGGAACAGCCACGCGAGCGGGTAGACCTGGACGATCACGATGAGCATGATCAGCACGCGGGAGAGCGTCCGGAACAGGTCCGGCCGGCGACGGCGGCGGGTGGCGGCCGGGCGGGGAGGAACCACGGCGGGTGGGCTGGCTGGGGCTGCCTGGGTGATCATGACTCTGCCTTCCGCTTGAGCAGGAACAGGATGAGGCCGACGGCGGCGAGGCACTCGATGACGATGAAGACGGAGATGGTGCTGGCGTAGCCGAAGTCCGTGCTGGTGAACGCGGTCTTGTACATGTACGTGGTCAGCAGTTCGGAGGATTGTCCCGGCCCGCCGTTGGTCATCAGGTAGGGGATGTCGAAGCCGCGCAGGCCGTAGGTGGTGGCCATGATGGTGGTGGTGATCCAGACCGGCCGGATGTACGGGAAGCGGATTTTGGTGAACAGGGTCCAGCGGGAAGCGCCGTCCAGGACTGCGGCTTCCTCAAGTTCCTTGGGCACCGCAATCAGGGCTGCGTAGATGATGAGCATGTACAGCCCCGTGAAGCGCCAGCCCTCGGGTGCCGAGACTGCAGCGAGCACGGTGCTGACGTCTGAGAGCCAGGGCCGCTCCAAGCTGCCCAGCCCGATCCAGTGCAGCAACTGGTTGAGCAGGCCCACCGGGTCGATGGAGTAGATCCGGACGAACAGGAAGGCGATCGCCACGGTGGAGATGATCGCGGGAAGCAGGTAGAGCGTCTTGATGAGCTCGCGTCCCCGGCGAAGGGAGGTGAGCAGGCTGGCCACAACGAGGGCGCCGCCGAGCTGCAGGACCAGGCAGATGGCCAGGTAGAGGAGGGCGTTCAGGAACGCGCGCCAGAAGATGTCATCGGCAACAAACATCCGGATGTAGTTCTCCAGCCCCACAAATTCCATGTCGCTGATGCCGTTCCAGGAGAAAAAGCTCAGGAACAGCGACTGGAGGATGGGGAAGAGTACGGCTGCGCCGTAGAGCAGCAGCGGCGGGAGCAAAAAGACCAGGACCGAGGTCCGTGACCTGTTGGGAAGCATCCTGTTGGGTTGCATGGCGGTGCCTTTCGGGCGGGGGACCGGCGGGTCCCCCGCCGCTGTGGTTAATTGAAGAACTTAGGGGCGTTCTGCGCGACGGTGTTGTCCATGGTGGCCGTGAACTGCTCCGGCGTGATGTTGCCCTGCACCAACAGGACCAGTTCCTGCTGCAGCCGGCCGTTGGTGGTCGGGTCCAGCTGTGTGTCCCAGGGCATGGCCTGCTTGGATCCGAGGTCCTTGGCCTGGTCAAGGGCCTTCCGGTACAGCGGGGTGGCGTTGGCCGGGATGGTGGTTTCGACGTCGGTGGTGGGGGACAGTGCGCCGGTGGCCGCGTATTCCGCGGGGTACTTCTGCAGGGCGAATTTCAGGAAGTCACTCACCAGCGGATCGTACGTTTTGGCGTTTACCGCCATGCCGATGCCGGACGGGGAGACGAACTCGTTGGCTCCAGTTACTGATCCCTTGGTAGTGGGCAGGGTGAAGAAGTCGATGTCGCTGCGGACTGCAGCGTTCAGTTTGTCGGTGGCAAGGCTGGGCAGTTCCCAGGTTCCGATGTTGTACATCGCCGCCTGGCCGGAGGTGAACTGGTTTTGTGCGTCGGAGTAGCCCTGGGCGGAGAATCCGTCCTGGAAGCACTTTGCCTTGCCGAGCTCTGCCATCCAGTTGACCGTCTTCTGGCCGGCGGCATCGGCAAACTTCGCTTCACCCTTCTTCAGCTTCTGCACGAATTCCGGCCCTGCTTCGCGGAACGGCTGGTATGCGACGTAGCGTTCCAGCGGCCACTGGTCCTGGCCGTCAATGGCAATGGGGGTGATGCCGGCGCTGCGAAGGGACGTGCACAGGGCGGGGATGTCATCCAGCGACGCCGGCACCGCCACCCCGGCCTTCTCCAGGAGTGCCTTGTTGTACCAGATGAATTCCAGCTCGAACTGGAACGGAATCATAAAGAGGGAACCGTCGTCGAAGCGCTGGTAGTCCAGGGCAGCAGGGCGGTAGTTGTCGTAGATGTCCAGCGACTTCAGGAGCTTCCCGGCGTCCACCATCTTGCCCTGCTTCGCCAGCTGCTGGGCGAAGGGCGTCGCGTCCGTATCGAACAGTTCCGGCAGCTTGTTGGCTGCGGCCAGCGTCTCAAGCTTCTGGATGTACGACGGCCGGTCCGGGGTGGTGATGAGGTTGAGCTTGAACCCGGGATGGTCCTTGGCGTAGTCGTCGGCGAGCTTGCTCATGATGTTAATGACGGCACCATCGGCCGGGCGGGAGAGGAGCCAGGAAATTTCGCGGGGTTTCACCTCCCCGGCGGGGCTGACGTTGGAGGGATCGGTGGAACTTCCGCCGCCACAGGCAGTCAAGGCCAGGACGGTAACGGCTGCGGCGGCGGCAGCGCGGAGCAGGTTTTTCATTGCGGCAATCTTCCTTGATTGGAACGGAGTGGTTTTAGGTGGGGCCGGGTATTCAGTTGTCGGTGCGCTTACGTACTTCAAGTTCTGTGACGGAAACCGATCCTTCGCCGGCGAACACGCCTATCCGTCCGGACGCAAGGTCGTAAATCCTGGTGCTGAGGGCAACCTGCCGGTCCACAACGGCGACGCACAGGTCCCCTTCCACCACGACTTCGAGGGTGTGCTTGCCGGGGCTGAGGTCGCAGGGCCGTTCGAGTTCGACGGCGAACGGGACGTCACCGGAAACGTGCCACTGGGCGTCGCCGGTAACTGCCCGCGGCCACCGGTCGAAGACCAGGTGTCCGCGCTGTGGCTCAAGCCGGAGGATGTAGGAGTGGTCCCCGTCCGCGCTGGAACGCAGCAGCAGGCCGCATTCTGTGGTGTCCGGGTCAATGTCCAGCTCTGCCTTCGCGTAGAACTGGCTGGGCAGGTCCTCATTGGAGATGGTGGCGGTGTAGCTGTCCGGTGCCTCCAGCCGGGCGGGAAGCCCGGGGTTGAAGCTCAGCGGGACCTCGTCCCAGAAGCTGTCCACCAGTTCATCGGCGAAGCCAAAGCCGAGGGTTCCGTCAGCGTTTTGCCGGGCTTCCAGGATGGACATGCTGCCCGCCCACTGCCACGGCCCGTCGTCGCGGTTGCCTTCCTTGGAGGCGATCCATCCGAAGAAGAAGCGCCGTCCGTCCCGCTCCGCGGTTTTTGAGGCGTAGAACGCCCGGCCGTCGATGGAGTCACGGGCAGGCACTGTCCAGGGGCCGTCGGGGCTTGTGGACATGCGGTACCTGGTGGTGAAGTTTTCGGAAAACTCCGAGTAGACCATGTACCACCAGCCGCCCCAGGAGAATACGTCCGGGCATTCGTGGGTGATGTACCGGCGGGGGTCCCAGAAGGGGTCCGTGTACTCCCATGTCAGCAGGTCCCGGGACACGCACTGGGCGATGACGCCGCGGCGGCGCTCCGGTCCTTCGGAGTGCCGGGCGGCAATGAGCATCCGCCACTGGCTTGAGGCATCGTCGTGGAAAACGAAGGGGTCCCGCCAATCGCCGGGCTCGTACCCGGTGGGCGCGCCGAACGTAAGCTCCGGATGCTTCACCCAGGTGCGCATGCCGTCACTGCTGGTGGCGTGCATCACCAGTTGCAGCGGCAGGCCGTCCGGGCCCAGGTTGTACGGATTCTGCCCGGTGTAGAACAAGTGGTGGATTCCTGACTCGTCCACCACGATGCTGCCTGTGTAGGCGTTGAAGTCGAGGTCCGTCTCGGTTCCGTGGGGAAGGGAGACCCCTTGATCCTGGAATTGGATGAGGTCCTTGGTTGTCACGAGGTTCCAGCCGGTTCCGGGTTTTGGTTCCGAGCGGACCTCGTGGAGGTAAAAGAGCCAGAACTCACCGTTGTGCTCGAAGGGGATAAGGTCTCCCACCCATGCATCCGCGGGCTGGAAGAAGACTGGGTGATTCATCGGCGTTGATGTCCATTTCTGCTAAAGCGTTTGATCACCCACAGAGTAGCCCGGCGCGGCTTCTTGATCAAGCGTTTTAGCAGAAAAGCTTTACCGCTGCTGAAACGCTTGACCAGCTTCCGCGCACATACTACCTTTTCTTGCTAAAGCGCTTTATCGCACCGGTGATGCCGGACCGAAACCAAAGAGGGTTCCAGCACCAGCGAGCGCACGGGCGAAGCCGCCCCCACGAGAGGAAGTCAATGATGACCCATGCCATGTCCCGCCGCCATGTCCTGCAGGGAACCGGGGCAGGAGCCCTCGCCCTGCTCACCGGCACCGCGTTTCCTGCAGGCCCGGCGCTCGCCTCGAATTCACGGCGGGCGGCTTACCACATGACGCCGCCCGCCGGTTGGCTCTGCGACCCGCAGCGCCCGGTCTACCTGGACGGCGCCTACCACCTCTACTATTTGCATTCCGCGCAGAACAATGGCCAGGGCGGCTGGGACCACGCCACAACTGCCGACGGTGTTGCCTTCACCCACCATGGAGTGGTGCTTCCGCTGCAGGCCAACTTTCCCGTCTGGTCCGGTTCTGTGGTGGTGGACACGGCCAACACGGCCGGCTTCGGGGCAGGGGCCGTCGTCGTGCTGGCCACCCGGCCCACTGGTGGCATCCGCAAATACCAGGAGCAATACCTGTACTGGTCCACGGACGGCGGCTACACCTTCACCGCACTCCCGGACCCGGTGATCATCAACACCGACGGCCGGACGGCCACTACCCAGGCCGAGATCGAGAACGCCGAATGGTTCCGGGACCCGAAGATCCACTGGGATGGAGCGCGCGGCCAATGGGTCTGCGTGATCGGCCGCGCCCGGTACGCAGCCTTCTACACATCGACAAACCTGCGCGACTGGCAGCTGCAGCGCAACTTTGACTATCCAAACCACGCGCTGGGCGGGATCGAATGCCCCGACCTGTTCGAGATGACGGCCAACGACGGCACAAGGCACTGGGTCCTCGGCGCCAGCATGGATGCTTACGGCATCGGCCTGCCCATGACCTACGCCTACTGGACGGGAACCTGGGATGGCGGGCAGTTTTTTGCGGACGACGTCAACAACCCGCAGTGGCTGGACTGGGGTTGGGACTGGTACGGCGCCGTCACATGGCCGGCGGCGGAGGCCCCTCAGGCCCGCCGGTACGCGATCGGCTGGATGAACAACTGGAAATACGCCGCCCGGGATGTTCCCACCGATACATCCGACGGGTACAACGGCCAGAACTCGATCGTGCGGGAATTGCGGCTCGAGCGCCAGGCGGGCGGCTGGTACACGTTGCTCAGCAGCCCGGTAGCGGCCTTGGCGCAGTACGCCGCCTCCACAACCACGCTGCAGGACCGCACAGTGAACGGAAGCGCGGTATTGCCGTGGAGTGGCCGCGCCTATGAGCTCGAGGTGGACATCGCATGGGACGCCGCCGCGAATGTTGGGGTATCGGTGGGCCGTTCCGCGGATGGCACGCGCCATACGAACGTTGGTAAGTACGGCAATGAGCTGTACGTGGACCGCGGCCCGTCGGACCAGGCCAACTTTTCACTCGTGCCATACACGCGCGCGGCCGCACCCATCGACGCCGCTGCACGCTCAATCCATCTGCGGATCTTCGTTGATACCCAGAGCGTCGAAGTGTTTGTGAACGCCGGCCACACGGTCCTCTCGCAGCAGGTGCACTTCGTGGACGGCGACACCGGGATCTCCCTCTATACCGACGGCGGCCCCGCAACCTTCTCCGGCCTCACCATCCGTTCGTTTGAATAGGCCGGAAGGCGAAAACGGCGGCCTGCAACACGAGGTGCGGACCGCTGGCACAGATTGTTCAATCCAGAGCAAAGGCGCGCCGGGTACTCCCGGCGCGCCTCGCTGGCACTGCTGCTTGATTCGCTGGCTACTGGGAAACCTTGGCCAGGGTCTCCTGCTCGGCCGCGATGGTGGTGTTGTCCCCGTGGCCGGTGCGGACCACGGTCTCGGGCGGCAGGGTCAGCAACCGTCCACGGATCGAGGTGAGGATGGTGGGGTAGTCGCTGTAAGAGCGGCCCGTGGCCCCCGGGCCCCCGTTGAACAGGGTGTCACCGGTAAACACCGTTCCTTCGCTTTCCAGGTAGAAGCAGGTGGAACCGGGTGAGTGGCCGGGCGTGTGGATGGCCCGCAAGGTCGCTCCGGCCACCTCGAACACGTCACCATCTGCCAACTCCCGGTCCGGTTTCGTATCCGGGTAGACCTGCTCCCAGAGAACAAGGTCCTCAGGGTTCAGGTAGATCGGGGCGCCCACTGCCTCCGCGACCTCGCGCGCTGCGCCGATGTGGTCGTTGTGCGCATGGGTCAGCAGTATGGCCAGGACCTTCCGGTCACCAACCTGCTGGATGATCGCCGCAGCGTCATGCGGGGAATCGATGATGACGCATTCGGCGTCGTTACCCACGATCCAGACGTTGTTGTCCACGTCCCAGGTGCCGCCGTCGAGCGAAAACGTGCCCGAGGTGACCAGGTTCTCGATGGTGACAGCCATTAGAACTCCACCACCGAACGCAGGACCTTGCCCTCATGCATCTTGTCGAAGGCTTCCTCCACCTGGTCGATGGTGATGCGCTCCGAGACGAAGGCGTCCAGGTCCAGGTTGCCCTGCTTGTAGTGGGAGACGAGCATGGGGAAGTCGCGCGAGGGCAGGCAGTCGCCGTACCAGGAGGACTTCAGCGAGCCGCCCCGGCCAAAGACGTCCAGCAGCGGCAGTTCCAGCTGCATGTCCGGCGTCGGGACGCCCACCAGCACCACGCGGCCGGCGAGGTCGCGGGCGTAGAAGGCCTGCTTGTACGTTTCGGGACGGCCGACGGCGTCAATCACCACGTCAGCCCCGTTGCCTCCCGTGAGGGCGCGGATGGCCTCGATGGGGTCTTCCTTGCTGGAGTCGATGCCGTGCGTGGCGCCCAGGGACTTGGCCATTTCCACCTTGTTGGCGTCAATGTCCACGGCGATGATGGTGGTGGCACCGGCGAGCTTGGCGCCGGCGATCGCGGCGATGCCCACACCGCCGCAGCCGATGACGGCCACGGATTCGCCCCGCTTGACCTCACCGGTGTTGATGGCGGCACCAATGCCGGCCATCACGCCGCAGCCGAGGAGCCCGACAGCGGCAGCATCAACCTCCGGATCCACCTTGGTGCACTGGCCAGCCGCCACGAGGGTCTTCTCCGCGAAGGCGCCGATGCCCAAGGCAGGGGAGAGCTCGGTACCGTCCTCGAGGGTCATCTTCTGGGTGGCGTTGGCGGTGTTGAAGCAGTACTGCGGCTGGCCCTTGGCACAGGCGCGGCATTCACCGCACACTGCACGCCAGTTCAGTATCACCCGGTCACCCGGAGCGATGGACGTGACATCCTCGCCCACGGCGCTGACAACACCCGTTGCTTCATGGCCCAGCAGGAACGGGAAATCATCATTGATCCCGCCCTGCTTGTAGTGCAGGTCAGTGTGGCATACGCCGCAGGTGAGGATGTCCACCAGCGCCTCCCCCGGGCCCGGGTCCGGCACCAGGATGGTCTCCACTGACACCGGGGCGTTCTTTTCCTTGGCAATGACTGCCTTGACTTTGTGAACCATGTGCTGGTGTTCCTTTCCTAAAACCCGGAGTCTTGGCCGCGGAACCGGAGGCAGTCCCGCCGCCAGGTTCAACGATCTCATGCCGCCGCTCCAGGCATCGGCCATGCGTGCTGGGCCGCCTACGTATTGCGTATTACACAACGCGGTGCATAGGGCGCGTACTCGAAATATGTCAGCCGCCAAACAGGGTGTCAACAGAGCAAGAAACTACTACGGGGTTGCGACATACCCGACCACGGCATGTTTGGCTCTTATCGCGCAACGAGACTTCTTCTTGTGCAACTCCTCCTTCCTGCCGCGGCGTAGGGCCGTCCCGCGCCAGGGCTCCGGACACTGCCCAAAACGTCCGTCCAAACTCACCAACGCTGACCATTGACTGTGGCCTCGATCACGCTTAGTCTAATGCAACAGCGTTGCGCTGATTGCAACCACAACAATTTTGGTGGAGACATGAGTAACGAAACTTCCTCCGCAGCCCGTGCTCAGGGCCTGCGCGCGGAGCCCGGCGGACATTCTGCTGACAACGCCGTCAGCAAGGAAACCCGCCGCCGGGTTATCGCGGCCAGCTTTATCGGAAACTTTGTCGAATGGTTCGACTACGCCGTGTACGGCTACCTGGCCGTCACCATTGCGGCGGTCTTTTTCCCCCAGTCTGATCCCCAGGCCGGACTCCTGCTGACGTTTGCCCTGTTTGCGATCTCGTTCCTGGTACGTCCGCTTGGCGGCTTCGTATGGGGACACATCGGAGACCGGGTAGGCAGGCGGACAGCGCTCTCGTTGTCCATCCTGATCATGTCCGGGGCTACGTTCTGCATTGCCCTCATCCCGGGATACGACACGATCGGACTCTGGGCCCCGGTCCTGCTCCTGATCGTCCGGGTGGTCCAGGGCTTCTCCGCCTCCGGCGAATATGCGGGTGCCTCAGCATTCCTGGTGGAATACGCCCCCGCCAACCGGCGCGGGCTTTATGCCGCGGTGGTTCCCGCCAGCACGGCTGCCGGACTGCTCCTCGGTTCGCTGCTCGCCGGCCTGCTGACTACGCTTCTTAGCTCCGATGCGATGCACGGCTGGGGCTGGCGGCTGCCCTTCCTGCTGGCCGCCCCCATGGGCCTGATCGGCCGGTACATCCGGACCAAACTCGAAGACACTCCGGTGTTCCGGGAATTGGAGGCCGGGGACCACGCCGCCAAGACGCCCGTCTCCAGCCTCTTCCGTAACCACTGGCGCCAGCTGCTCCAGGCCGTCGGTGCGGTGCTGCTCAACGCCGTCGGGTTCTACGTGATCCTCAGCTACATGCCCACGTACCTGTCCTCCGAGCTTGGCCTGGGCGCCACCGAGTCCTTCCTGGCCACTACCGTCGCCCTCGTTACGTACATCGGCTTCATCTTCCTGACGGGGATGCTTTCAGACCGCTATGGCCGCAAGAAGGTGTTGATCGCCGCCTCAATCAGCTTCATCCTGCTGACGGTGCCGGCATTCGCGCTCCTCGGAACCGGCAACTTCCTGGTGGTGGTCCTGGTCCAGATCCTCCTGGGCGCCATGCTTACCCTCAATGACGGCACGCTCCCCAGCTTCCTGGCAGAGATGTTCCCAACCCGCGTCCGCTACAGCGGCTTCGCGGTCAGTTTCAACCTTTCCAACGCCCTGTTCGGCGGCACCGCCCCGTTCGTGGCAACCCTCCTGATTGCCGCTACGGCCAACGACCTGGCACCGGCCTGGTACCTGGTGGGGGCAGCCCTGATTTCCCTGGTGGCCGTGGCGCTGTCCCGGGAAACCTGCAAGGAACCCCTGCGGCACGAATAGCTTCCTTCCCACACCAACTGCACCTCAAGAAATGCACCAACAGAAAGGCATCACCACGATGACCATCACCACCGAGAACGCAACGTCCATCGCTGAACTGGAGCGCCTGAAGGTCCTCAAGAACGGCGAAAAGGTCCGCCTCACCTTCTCCGATGCAGAGTTCGAGCGCCGCCTCGCCGGCCTCCGCAGCATCATGGCAGAAAAGGACCTCGACGCCGTCGTCCTCACCAGCTACCACTCCATCAAGTACTACTCCGACTTCCTCTTCACCTACTTCGGCCGGTCCTACGCCATGGTGGTCACCAAGGATGACACCGTGACAGTCACCGCCAATATCGACGCCGGAATGCCCTGGCGCCGCAGCTACGGCGACAACATCGTCTACACGGACTGGCGCCGGGACAACTTCATCTTTGCGATCCAGGAAGTACTGCGCACCCGCGGCATCAATGTCCGCCGGCTCGGCGTCGAAGACGACTCCCTGCCGCTGGATAACCGCAACAAGATCCAGGCAGCCTTCCCGTCCGCAGCCCTTGTGGACGTCGCGCAGGCGGCCATGCGCCAGCGCATGATCAAGTCCGCCGAGGAAATCGAGGTCATCAAGCACGGTGCCCGCATCGGCGACCTGGGTGGCGAGGCCATCCGCAACGCCATCACGGCAGGCATCACCGAATACGAGGTTGCCCTGATCGGCACCGAAGCCATGGTCCACGAGATTGCGCGGACGTTCCCCAACTCGGAGATCCGTGACACCTGGGTGTGGTTCCAGTCCGGCCTAAACACCGACGGCGCCCACAACTGGGCCACCACCCGCAAGATCCAGGAACACGACATCCTGTCCCTGAACTGCTTCCCCATGACGTCCGGCTACTACACCGCCCTCGAACGCACTTTGTTCTACGGCGAACCGGATGCCCGCTCCCTCGAGCTGTGGAACATCAACGTGGAGGTGCACAAGCGCGGCCTGGAACTGATCAAGCCCGGCGCCGTCTGCAAGGACATCGCCGCTGAACTGAACGAGATCTACGTGGGCCACGGCCTCCTGGCCAACCGCACCTTCGGCTACGGGCACTCCTTCGGCGTCCTGAGCCACTACTACGGCCGGGAAGCCGGGCTGGAGCTCCGCGAGGACATCGATACGGTCCTGGAACCGGGCATGGTGGTCTCCATGGAACCGATGATCACCGTCCTGGACGGCCAGCCGGGCGCCGGCGGCTACCGCGAGCACGACATCCTGGTGGTGGGGGAGGACGGCGCGGAGAACATCACCAAGTTCCCGTTCGGCCCCGAGTACAACATCATCGGCGCCTGATCCCCAGCGGGTTCCTGGCCTTGCCTTGCAGGCCCGGACAGGAGCCCGGCCTGCCGGGGCCAAGGTCGGAAACCCGAAGCGGCGCCGGCACCACGCCGGCGCCGCTTTCGGCCTCACTAGGGAATGATGGATGACATCATGAGCACAACAGAATCCGAGAGCACCACAGGCAACGGCGACACCAAAGGCGCCTCCGTCATCGTCAACGCCATCGCCGTCCTTCGGACCTTTACGGCGGACGAGCCGCTCCTCGGGGTCACCGAGATCGCAAACCGGGTCGGTCTGCACAAAAGCACCGTCTCCAGGATCCTGGCCACCTTTGAACAGGAGCACCTGGTGGAGCGGGACGCCGAGACGCGCCGCTTCCGGCTGGGACTCGGGCTGATCGCCGTCGCAGGCCCCCTGCTGGCGGAACTGGAGGAACGGCGCGTGGCCTACCCGGTGCTGCGCGAACTGTCCGAACAGACCGGCGAAACCAGTGCCCTCATGGTGTGGAGCGGCGACGAATCGATCTGCGTGGAGCAAATCGCCAGCCGCCACCAGATCAAGCACACCACCCCGTTGGGAGCCCGGTACAGCGACGCCTTCAGCGCCTCCGTCCAGGTATTCCTGGCCCAGGAACCCGAACCACGCGTCCGATCCCTCCTCAGCAGTGGTGCCATCACCTACCCCGGCCTGGATGAACCCAGCCTGGACGCCTACCTGGTCCGGCTGAAGGATGACGTCCGGCGCGGCTGGGCCATCAACTACGGCGAAACATCCATTGACGAAGTGGGGCTTGCGGCGCCTGTCTATGACCATCGCGGGGAAGTGGTGGCCGCCGTGCTGATCCCGGCGCCACGGTTCCGGGTCTCGCAGGACCGGCTGCTGGCATTGGGTGAATCATGTGCCGCGGCGGCAGGGAAGGTCACGGCCCGTCTGGGTGGAACGGGCAAAAAACAGGCAACTTCTGCGCAGGACTGAGGGTCGCTGGGTCAATTCAGACATCGTTGCGCCGTCGGCTGACTTGGGGGCGGCGCAGCATGCCCTGGAACTGTTCCGTGAACAGTTGCTCGGGCGCAAGGTCAAGAACACCGTGTAGAACCGCCAGGCTGGTTCGCCCCTGGCCCAGGTGCGGTTCGCCCAGGCAGGGGAAGGAGCCGTGCGAGCATCCTGCTCAACTATCCCACCCTGGCCGCCGATCCGATCCTCGAGCAGGCCGGCCGCGGCCTCCTGGGCCTGGCCGCCGCCAGCTTCTAGCAGGGGCGGCCACGTAGACTTGCATGATGCGGTTGGTAGCGAGCGATATTGACGGAACGATTCTTGGACACGATGGAAAAATCAGTGACCGCACCGTCCGCGCCTTCCACGCCTGCCGTGATGCCGGCGTCGAACTCGTTTTTGTCACCGGCCGGCCGCCGCGCTGGCTGCACCCCCTCGAGGACCGGCTGGGCCACGCCGGCACCGTTATCTGCTCCAACGGGGCGGTGGTCTGGGACCTTGAGACCGGCCGGCTGGTGTCCGCCCGCACCCTGGCCATCGAGGCCGTGCTCGAGATCCGGCGCATCATCAAGGGGATCCGTCCGGCAGCCCTGTTCGCCGCAGAGACACTGACCGGCTTCCACCTTGAACCCGGCTTCATCGAAAACGAATCCAGTGAACTGCTCAGCGAGTTCACTCCGGCCCCGCTCGCAGAAACCCTCGTCACGGATGACTCGGTGGTGAAGTTCCTGGCGATCGTCCGGGAGGGCACCCCTGACGACTTCCTCGCGGAGGTGCGTCCCGCCGTCGCGCATCTTGCGGCCGCCACGCACTCCTCACCCGGCGTGGCAATGCTGGAGTTGTGCCTCCCGGGTGTCAACAAGGCCGTGACGCTCGCGGAATATGCGTCATCGCTGGGGATCGACGCCGCGGACGTTGTGGCCTTCGGGGACATGCCCAACGATATCGAGATGCTCCGCTGGGCAGGCCACGGCTACGCGATGGCCAGTGGCCACCCCGAAGCCATCCTCGCGGCCGGGCAGCAGGCGCCGCATTTTGACGACGACGGCGTGGCCCAGGTTCTGGAGGCACGGCTGGCGTCGTTGGGTGTCCAGCTGCCCTGAGCCCTTATTCACAGGCTGCGCTCACCTTGCGTTCACCTTCGCTCCTTACCGTGGAGGCAGGGGGCGACGCCTCCCCTTTATGGCTCTAGGGGTAACGATGGCACGAAACGTAAAACACGACGCTGTTGATGCGCCGCTGCGCAGGGCAAAGCCTGCTCCGCACTGGAAACAACTGAGGCAGGGCGACCGCGTCCGCGTGGTCCTCACGCCGGGGTTTGAAACCGGCGGGCTGGTGGACGCGATCACCTTGGACCACACCGCAGTGTGGGTGAACCTCGACGGCGGCCGCGGGCGGACGCTGCTGCACTGCAGCGACGGTGTGGACATTTTCCCGGAAGAGGACCAGGTGTAAACAGTTACCAGCGGCTGCCTGGCGGCAACGCCCTGCCAGCCTCCCGCTCCGGTACGCTCGCAGGGTGAGCCTGCCGTTCTTTGCCAGTCCTGATCCCAGCGGGCAGCAGTTGCCTGTAGCGATGGCCCACCGCGGGTTTTCGCGGGAGGGCCTGGAGAATTCCCTCGCCGCGTTCCGCGCCGCCGTCGAACTTGGCTACGAATACCTGGAGACTGACGTCCACACCACGGCGGACGGTGTGGTGCTCGTGTTCCACGACGACACTCTTGGCAGGGTGACCGACGGGGCCGGCCGGATCGCCGGGCTGGCAGCCGCCGAGGTGGCCAAGGCGCAGATCGGCGGCCGCGAGCCCATCCCCACTTTCGATGACGTGGTCACCGCACTGCCCGGCGTCCGCCTCAACGTGGACGTCAAGGACTGGAACTCCGTCCAGAGCCTGGCCGCCGCGATTGAACGCCACCAGGCGCACCACCGGGTGCTGGTGACCAGCTTTTCGGACCGGCGGCGACGGGCGGTGCTGAAGCTGCTGAGCCGGCCGGTCGCATCGTCGGCCGGCATTGTGCCGGTGGCCTTGTTTGTTGTGCTGGGCCGGATCCTGCCGGGACCTTTCTTCCGCCGGGCGATGCGCCGGATCCTGCAGGATGTCCACGCCCTTCAGGTGCCTGTCCGCAGGGCCGGAGTCGAAGTGGTCACACCAGGGTTCATCAGGCGTGCGCACGCGCTCGGGCTGGTGGTCCACGTCTGGACCATCAACAATCCCGCGGAGATGCGCCGGCTGCTTGAGCTCGGAGTGGACGGCATAGTGACCGACCGGGCGGACCTGCTTCGTGAGGTACTGCTCGAGCGCGGCCAGTGGCGGGCGTCAGGCGGGTAGGCGGATGCCGCCCGCCTGCTGACTTATTCCTTCAGATCCCGGCCCGTGCTGGTGGACGGGTCCTGGTCACCTTCGGTGGGATCGGCCCGGAGTTCATCCGGGTTGCTGTCGGGCAATCCACCGGAGACGCCCGAGACGCCCGAGACGCCTTCCGTTGAGCCGCTATCTGCTGACTCCGCCCCGGCGGGAGCGGATGCGCTGCCTGCGACTCCGCCGTCGTCGTTCGCCCTGTCATTGTCTGTCTCGTCAACATCCCCGCCGAGGGGGGATTCCGACACGGGTCCCGGGGCTGCTCCGGCCTTCAGCCCGGGAGCCTTTTGCTTCTCGGCTTCCATCGCGTTTGATCCCTCGCTGAGGGAGGAGTGGACTTCCACATCGCTGTTCGGATCAGAGGGATCAGGAACGTCCAGTTTCTCTGTGGGCTTGCTGGTCCCCGCGAGATCCTCCATGGCGTTTTCCGCGGCCTTGCCGATGCTGTCGCCGATACCCATGTGACTGCTCCTTTCGACATTTCGCCCCGGTACCCCAGCGGATGACCGGAACATTACCCTTCCAGAATTATCAGCATGCTTACAATTAGTCCAGAGCTGAGGCAACAGGCTGCAGCCGGCACGGAAGGACAAGTACTGTGAGCAGCTACCATCCGGAAAACGACCCCGCGAATCCTGACCAGCCGGGCAGGAACCCGTCAGGGGCTGGCGAGTCAGGCCCTGCCCAGTCCGGCGGCGGCCAGTCGGGTGCAGGTCAGCAGGGAGGCCGGGATTCTGCGGGCTCGCCGAACCCGGATCCGGCGGACGGCAACATCACCGGGCTTGAGCCCGGCGGGGGCGTGCCTCCCGGCGAGACGCCGCCGGCTGAGGACCAGATGAGCGCCGACCAGGGGCACGACGAGTAGGCCGGCACAGGGCCCAGCGCTCCAGCGCTGCCCGCAGTTCCGCCGGTCCTGCCAGTGCCGCGGTTAGGTCAGCGCATGCTGCGGTTGCGTCAGCACCCTGCCAGATGTCAGTGGGGTGGTGTCAGGGAGCGTCGTTGGGCGGTGGAACCTGGCGGCCGTTATCCGGACCGACGAGCTGGCTTTTCAGGCCGTCCATATCCAGGCGGGTGTTCCAGCTTGCCCAGTCCTGCGGCCGCACCGAGGGCCGGCCGAGGAGATAGCCCTGGCCGGCGCTGATGCCCAGTTCCGTCAGGACCTTGAGTTCGCCCACTGTCTCGATGCCCTCCGCTATCAGCGTGGTGCCGATCTGCTCGGCGAAGTCCACGAGGCAGCCGGCAAGGGCGCGCTGGATGCCGTCGTTGTCCACGTCGCCGATGACGTTCCGGCCCACCTTCAGGAAATCCGGCCGCAGGTGCACCATCCGGCTCAGCGCGCCGGCTCCCGGGTGGGTATCGTCGACGGCGATGCGCAGCCCTTGGTCGCGCAGGGGGTTGATGGCCGCAATGAACTGCGGGTACTCCTCGTCGGTGACGGATTCCGTCAGTTCGAGCACCACCCGGGTCAGCGGAAGATCGATGTGCTCGAACAATTCCGGCAGCCGCGGGTCAAGGCATGACGCGGGGGAAATGTTCATGGACACGTACAGGTTCCCGGGAAGGTCCCGGGCTGCAGCAGCGGCTGACCCGAGCGCGGAGAACTCGAGGTTGGCGCCGAGGCCCACCGCCGCGGCTTCCGCGAACCACAGTTCCGCTGCCGCGCCGTCGTCGCTGACAAAGCGCGACAACGCCTCGACCCCCACGACTGTTTCTTCGGCCAGCCCGTAGATGGGCTGGAAGGCCGTCATCAGCATGTTGCTCTCAAGCAGTGCGCTGATGCGGGACATGCTGCGGATGGCGTCAATTTGTTCCGCGACCTGCGGCGGAATGGCGCTGGGTTCCAGGCGCATTTTCCTGGCGCTGTCCAGCGTTTCAACGGTGTTGGCGTCGCTGCGGCGCGTTTCCAGCAGATACTCCAGCAAGGCTCTTTCGGGCACGCCAGGATTTTCATCGAGGCTCTTGCTGAGGCGTTGCCGGACAGCAGCCCCGGACGGATCCGGGTCCGCCAAAACGGCCGCGATAATTCCCCACGCCTGTACACGAACCGACATTAGCTACGCCCCCA
Source organism: Arthrobacter sp. Ha26 (assembly GCF_059091705.1). NCBI lineage: Bacteria > Bacillati > Actinomycetota > Actinomycetes > Micrococcales > Micrococcaceae > Arthrobacter > Arthrobacter sp. Ha26. Next base: position 518,723 of record NZ_JBNHGX010000002.1, on the reverse strand, counting down.
GTTGACGAAGTAATGACCCAGTGGCCCTTTTATTGTTCAATTTCAACCGCTTCTAAAGTCCAATAACGCTGGCAAGCCGCAAAAACACGGTGACGAAAATTAGACCCAGCACGATGATCGTATATCGGGGTGGCTAAAAGCGCAGTACTTTTCGCTTTACTGGTTAGCGCTTTCCGGCTGTGCTGCCAGGAGGTCAGGCACCTGCTCCGGCGGAACAGGCCTGCTGAAGTAGTAGCCCTGGGCGCTGAGGCAACCCAGTCCGCGGAGGATCTCGGCCTGCTCCGCAGTTTCCACGCCTTCCCATACCGCCTCAAGGCCGCATGCCCGGATGAGCTGCAGGACCGCCGCCACCAGGGCCGGTTGGCTGGGGTCGGTGCCCAGGCCGTTGATCAGGGAGCGGTCCACCTTGACCCGGTCCACCGGCAGTCGCCGGAGGTAGCTGATGGACGAATAGCCCGTGCCGAAATCGTCAATTTCGATTCCGACGCCCAGGCCGCGCAGCCCGCCGAGCGAGTAGCGGTCCAGTTCGTTGCCCTTGACGATCGCTACTTCGGTCAGTTCCAGCACTACCTGTTCCGGCCGGACGCCCGTTTCCTTCAGGACGTTCCGCACATCCTCGATGAACTGGAGGCTTTGCAGGTCGGTTGCGGAGATATTGATCCGGACGGAGAAGCGATGGTCCACCAACTGCCTGTCAATCCATGTCCGTAGCTGGTGGACTGCGGTGCGCAGCACCCAGAGCCCCAGCTCGGAGATGAGCCCGGCTTCTTCGGCCAGGGGAATGAATTCATCGGGCATGATGAGCCCGCGGGTGGGGTGGTTCCAGCGGACCAGGGCCTCCACGCCTTCGATCCGGCCGGAAGCGAGCTCCACGACGGGCTGGTAGTGCAGTGTCAGTCCTTCGGTCCTGATCGCATTCCGGAGGTCCTCCACGAGTTGGCTGCGGAGCCTGCGGACCAGCAGGAGGCCAGGCTCGAACCGGTGCAGCCTGTTCTGCCGCTCAGCCTTGGAGGCGTACATGGCGACGTCGGCCTCCATCAGCATGTCCTCGGGGGTCTGGCCGGCGCCGCCAACGCTGAGCCCGATGCTGGCGCCGCAGCGCACGCTCCGGCCCGGCAGTTCGATCGGTTCATTCAGTGACGCCAGGATGCGGTGCCCCACGATGGCCGCCTGGTCCGCCGAGACAGCCGGCATAACGATCGCGAACTCGTCCCCGCCCAGGCGCGCCACCACGTCCGTGACGCGTACGGCGGCACGGATCCGTTCGCCCACGGTGATCAGCACCTTGTCCCCGGCCGCGTGGCCCAGGGTGTCGTTGATGGATTTGAAGGCGTCGAGGTCCATTAACAGGATGACCGGGCCCTCGTCGTCGCCGTCGTCCTCGATGGTGGCCCGCAGCGCCTCGATGAGGGCCGAGCGGTTCGCAAGGCCCGTCAGGGGGTCCTGCATCGCCATCTTATGCATTTCCTGGTGCGCTTCGTGGAGGAGTTGGGTGCGCACCTGCACGCGCTGTTCGAGTTCCCCGTAGATGATCTGCAGGTCCTCAGCCAGCAGGTTGGTGCCCATGATGATTGCATCGAGCTCGTCACGGGCTTCGGATACTTCTATCCGCGAGCTGAGGTCTCCCGATGCCAGCCGGACAATGCCTTCGAGCAGTTGGGAAAGCCGGGGGTCGTTGTCGGCAAACATCGGTTCCTCCCGCCCGCGCTCAGTTGGCCCGGCTGCGGTCGGCATCAAGCGGAAGGCTCACAGTGACCGTTGTGCCGGCGCCCAAAGTGGAGGCCACATCAATGCGGCCGCCGTGGCGCGCCACAATGTCCTGGGTGATGGCCAGCCCCAGCCCGGTTCCGGGAATGGCTCCGGACATGGCATTGGAAGCCCGGTAGAAGCGGGTAAAGACGTGGTCGATTTCCTCGCTGGAGATGCCGATGCCGGTGTCCGCCACGCTGATGGTCGCCCACCGGCTCCCGTCTGCGGCCGCGCGCGACTCGCTCCCCACCTCAATCCGTCCACCGCTGGGCGTGAACTTGATGGCGTTGGACACCAGGTTGGTGAAGACCTGCTGCAGCTGCACTTCATCGGCCAGGATTTCCGGGTCCTCGGGAGCAGGCTCCACCGCAATCGTGACGTTCTGCAGCTGGGCCAGGGGCCGGAGCGCTGCGGCCACCAGGTCCAGTGTCTGGCCCAGGCGCACCGGTGTGAGATGCATCAGGTCGTCCTCGAGGCCGTTGCGGGACACACTCAGCATGTCCTCGATCAGCATCCGGAGCCGCTCGGTATTGCGCACCACGATGTCCAGCATCTGGTGCACCTCGGGCGAGACGGGTTGCTCTGTGCTCTCCTGGATCATGTCCAGGTACGCCATGATGGACGTCAGCGGGGTCCTCAGCTCATGGTTGACGGTGGCGAGGAAGTCGGTTTTCGCCTTGTCCAGCTGTTGGAGCTGCTTAACCACCTGCTGCTGGCTGCTGATCAGGTGGCTCTGGATCAGCCCGTGGGCGGCATTGCCTGCCACATGCTGCATTAGGCCCAGCTCGGCGCGGGACCATTGCCGCGGCTGGTCCACCATGACGATCCAAATGATGCCCAGAGATGAGCTTCCCTCACCCATGGGCACCGCCAGCAACGAGGCCGCGGGGCCAAGGCTCTTGCTGCTGTGGGATTCCCCGGTCCGCCCGTCCTCCTCGGACCCCTCCGAGGAGAGCGTTTCCGCCCCGGCCCACAGGGTGTCGGCCATCTGCCGGGCGGATTCTTCGTCGGGAAGCGCCTGGTCCGCCAAGGGTTCAAGGCCCTGCCTGGTCCACGTGGCGGTGATCGGGGGAACCCGCTCGTCCTCGAATGTGGTGAGGCGGACGTGGTCAGCCCTGAACGTCCGGCCAAAACCGGCCACCACGTGGTTGGCGATCTCCCGTGGATCGTTCGTTCCGCGTACGGCGGCGGACACCAGCCGGAGCTGTTCACGGAGGGCCTCGGCCTCCTGCCGGGCAGCATTGCGCCGGGACACCTGGTTGATGAGGGAGGTTGCCCTGTGGACCAGTTCCTTGGGAGGCGGGGGTTTTGCGATGCAATCATGGACGCCGGGCGGCTGCATCGCTGCCAGCTCAGCCGGGCTGTCCAGGTCCACCATCACCAAAACGGGCGCCTCTGCGTCAACAGCGGAGAGGGACGTGTCAACCACGATCACGGAGGGGTCGCCCGCATCCAGCAGGCGGGCGAGGCCGTCGGCATCGTTTGCGGTGCGGACCTCGTAACCAGCATCGCGCAGTGCCTGCGCATTCAAAGCCAGCCGCCCGTCGTCGGGGTCCGCCATAAAAGCGGTGTGCGGCACAGACGGGTCCCACGGCAAATCAGCCGTCACAATGCCCCCTTCGCTCCCAGTTGAGTACATTGTAGGGCTGCGCGCCCCTGATGATCCCCCGGAAGCTGCAGAAGGCACCAGCGTGACGCCATCGGGGCCTCGATTAAGGGCGGCGCACCGCAAAACCCCGCCAAGCGGCAGGCCCGGCGTGCTGTGCGACATATATTTGTTTCGTGTCCGCCCCAGAAAAATCGATGCGCTCTGCCTGGCAGAAGTATCTGATGATCCCCAAGCTCGCCCGGCTGTCCCGTTCCGCCCCCAGGGACAGACCCCTGGCGTGGGACAAGTACTGGGCGGGGATCCACGCCACCGGGGCGGGCGGCGAGGTTTTGTGGGATTCCGGCGGGGACCATGAGTTCCTGGGCTACCGGGACGTGTTGCTGCGCCATCTGGATCCGGAACTGCCAGTGGTTGATGTGGGCTGCGGACACGGCAGTTTCACCCGCGCGTTGGCCGGGATCTTCCATGAGGTGATCGGGGTGGACGTATCCGCCCATGCCGTGGCCCGTGCCCGCGCCGAAACCGACGTGGAGGAAAACCAGGCAGCCGGAGTGCGTTACGACGTCCGGGACATGACCGCGCCGGGGGCAGCACTGGGCCTGGCCGATGAACGCGGCGCGAACGTGTTCATCCGCGGCGTGCTCCACGTGCTGGGTCCTGCTGATCAGGCTGCGATGGTGGAGAATCTTCGCGTCCTTGCCGGCAGCCGCGGAACGGTCTTCCTCGCAGAGACCAACTTCCAGGGCAACCGCCTGGACTACGTCTCACACTTGGGCGCAACGGCAAAGGGCATCCCTGCCCCGCTGGAACGGGCCATCCGGGAACTGCCGATGCCAGGGCATTTTGGCCCTGCCGAGCGCTCCCGCGTCCTGCCCGCGGAGAACTGGGAGCTGCTCGAGGAGGGCGCCGTTTCCATCGAGACCAACCCCATGACGGATGTGGCCGCCCAGAGCCTGATCCCGGGCTACTTCGCGGTGCTGCGCCCACGGCGCTAGCCGTCCCTTAACGGCCGCCCTGCGCGGCGTACCCGGGCCCACCCCTTGACATGGAGGCTGGTCGGGAGGCTCCATGGTAAGTAGACTTACTAGTTACCTCCAGGGGAAAGGATGGCCACCATGGCACAGGACAAAGGCAACAAAACGCGCGAAGCTGACGCGGACCGGGATGAGGAAGATCTCGGCCCAGGGCCCGATGGCGGCAAGGTGCGGACCGGCCCCGAGTCATCGAAATCCCTGAAGTATTCACAGGAAGTCACCTCCACCGAGGACGAGCCGGAGCGCGAGGGCCGCAGCCTGGTCACCACGCATCACGAAGTCATCAGGCAGTGGGCCGAGGACCGTGACGGCGTCCCTGCCACGGTGGAGGGCACTGAGCACGGCGACCATCTTGGCGTGCTGCGGATCGACTTCGGCGGCGAAAACGACAAGCTTCGCCACATCAGCTGGGAGGAATGGTTCGAAACCTTCGATTCCCGCGGGCTGAACTTCATTTACCAGGAACAGCGCAGCGACGGCCAACAATCGAATTTTTTCCGGCTGGAAAATCCCGGCCGGGAAGACGCCTAAGCCGCATCCGTCCTGCCGTACCCGAAAGACCAGCACCGGACCACCTCCGGCGCTGTCCCGTCATCGGCAGGCGCAAAACCTACAGGAACTACAATGCGCGAACTTATCCCTTCCGGTTCCCTCCGCGGGATGCTGCTGCCGCCCACCTACGGCCGGCACGTCACGGATTCCACCGCTTTCACGGTACTGTCCGTGGAAATCTGGTCCACCGGCCTGGTGGTCAACATCCAGCTGGCCTCGGACAACGAACCGGAACCGGCCATCATCCTCCAGGACCACTTCGGCACCGAGTATTCGCTGCAAAAGTCGGTGACCGTGGGGTCCAGGAACCTCCAGGTCTTCACCCCCTCGGTGCCTCCCGGGACCAGGAGCCTGACGGTCAGGTCGTCCGATGACTCCCACCCCCGGCCGGTGGTGACCTTCGCTGTCCCGCTCATGGCAGTGCGGGACCCCCTGCCTGAAACGAACGACGGCGGGTACCCCATGCCGCCGGAACTTCGCCGCCCCGCCTGATTGCCCAGCAGCCCAGCCTGATACCAAGAGGAGCCACTATGCAGGACACCACGCGTTTTAGCCCCACTACCGCCATCGTCACCGCATCAGACTCCGGCATCGGCAAAGCCACAGCCGTTGCCTTGGCCAGGGCGGGTATGGATGTGGGCGTCACCTGGCATTCGGACAAAGAAGGTGCCGAGGCCACGGCGGAAGAAATCCGCGGCCTGGGGCGCAAAGCGGTGGTACGCCAACTGGACACGACAGACCTCCGGGGCGCCGGGGGCGTCATTGACGAACTGGCGGAAGAACTCGGCGGTGTGGATGTCTTTGTGAACAACGCCGGGACCGGAGACGGAACCAAGTTCCTGGACCTGGACGTGGAAACGTGGATGCAGACGCTCGACACCAACCTTAACGGCGCCTTCGTCTGCCTGCAGGCCGCAGCCCGGCGCATGGTCCAAGCCGGCAAGGGAGGGCGGCTGGTGGCGGTCACCAGCGTTCACGAATTCCAGCCGCGCGTGGGATCGTCCGCCTACGATGCCTCCAAGCACGGGTTGGGCGGGCTCATGAAGACCCTTGCCCTGGAACTCGGCGAATATGGCATCACGGCCAACAGCGTGGCCCCCGGCGAAATAGCCACCCCCATGACGGGGCAGGAGGATGAAGATCCCACCACCAAGGACAGGCCCGGAGTTCCCTTGGGCCGGCCTGGCGACGCCAGGGAAATCGCGGCTGTCATCGCCTTCCTCGCCTCGCCCGCCTCCAGCTACGTCACCGGAGCGTCGTGGGCTGTCGACGGCGGCATGCTCCAGATGGGTCCGCAGGGCGGGTCCCATATCACCAGCCACGAATGGCGGCAGGGATAGTCGGCAGTGGCTAAGTTCGCGTACTGAACGAGGGGCCGCGCCTCCCAAGCTGGCGCGGCCCTGCGGCGTTTTCTCCGGCAGTCGTCCGTGTTACGGAAAGGGCAAACGCTTCCCTGACTGTGGCTGGCATGATGGAGCCCATGCGCATTCTTATTGCTCCGGACAAGTTCAAGGGTTCCCTTACCGCCGCTGAAGCGGCCGCCGCAATTGCCGAGGGCGCACTGCGCGTCTATCCCGACGCCGTCGCCACGCAGTTCCCCATCGCCGACGGCGGTGAGGGCACGCTGGAAGCCGCCGTGGCGGCCGGTTACGAGGAGCGCATCAACGCCGTGGTGGGCCCCATCCTTGCTCCCGTGGGCGCGGCATGGGCCATGAGGAAGGCCGACGACGGCCGGATCACCGCGGTGATCGAAACTGCCCAGGCCTCCGGCCTTGCCGGGATGGAGCCCACCCCCGCGAATGCCCTGCGCGCCCACAGCTACGGCTGCGGGCAGCTGATTGCGGCCGCCCTGGACGCGGGCGCCACCGAAATCGTGCTGGGACTTGGCGGATCGGCAATGACCGACGGCGGCAGCGGCGCCCTGCGTGCTCTGGGCCTGAAGCCGCTGGATGCGGCCGGAAACGTAGTGCCGCTGGGCGGCGGCTCGCTCGCGGATGTCGTGGGGCTTGACACCTCCGCGATCGATCCCCGGCTTTCCGCCACCACCTTCCGCATCGCCGTCGACGTGCGGAACCCGCTGTACGGAACGCTGGGAGCAGCCCGCGTCTTTTCCCCGCAGAAGGGCGCCGACGAGGAGGCCGTGGAACTCCTCGACGCCGGGCTGCGCAACTGGGCGTCCCTCCTGCGGGAGGCGACGGGCCGGGACGTCAACGTCGAGGGAGCGGGCGCGGCCGGCGGCTTCCCGGCGTCGTTCCTTGCCTTCACTGACGCCGCGCTCGAAGGCGGCTTTGCGCTGGTGGCGGGCCTGACCGGTTTGGCGGACCAGCTCGCCGCAGCAGACCTGGTGATCACCGGAGAAGGCTCCATGGACAGCCAGTCTCTGACTGGAAAGGCCCCGATTGCGCTCGCGGACGCGGCCCGTGAACAGGGTATTCCGGTGATCGTGGTGGCGGGCCGGATCCTGGTGACTCCCGAAGACCTCGCCGGCCATGGCGTGGTTGCCGCCGCCCAGTTGCTGGACGTGGCATCAAGCCCCCAGGACGCGGTGGCCAACGCCGCCAAGTACCTGGCCTGGGCCACAAGCCAGGTACTCGAGGGCGCCTAGCTAGACGATGGTGGTGTTGCGGCGGCGGCGCCAGATCAGGATCGCGATCAGGACCGCAATGGCCACCGCGCCGATGACCCACGGGGTGTAGTCCAGCCGCCTGGACTCGTTTTGCGCGGATTCACCCGTCCCCGGATTGGCCGGGCCCGTGGAAGCGGTGTCCCCGGGAGAAGGCGTGGGAGATGCTGCGGACAGCGTCACCGCTCCTCGGGAAAACCCCGCGCTCCCGCGGGCAGGCGTGGCCTGGGCTGCGGGGGCTGCCCCGGCTGTTTGTGCTGATTGCGCCGATTGTGTGGCCGGGGCGGCCTGTGCAGCTCCGGCCGAAAGCGCCGGCGCGCCGAGGAGCAGCAGGGCCATCAGGGTTGTCCTCAAAAGTGTCCGCATGAAAGTTCTCCTGTCGTAGTCAAGTGGCAAGGGCCAAGTTGCAAGTGGCCATTCGGTCAAAAACAAGTGGTCAAGGGTCAAAAAGCAAAGGGCGTCGAAGCCGGATGTGCCGCCCGCGGCTACCGCGCGGCCGTGGCGCGCCTGTTCAGGTGCAATGGGACGTAGACCAGCAGGACCACCAGCACGGCCAGGAGCACGCCGCCTGCTGTGAGTCCGGCTGACCGTCCGGCCGTGACGTCAAAGACCAGCGCGGCAGTTCCGGCGCTCAGCAGGCCGATGCCGGCCAAGGCGATCTTGGTGATGGCATCAGCGCTGGAAACCAGCGTTTCCTTGAGCCGCTTCCGGAAGAGCCGCCGGTGCACGCTGACGGGGAGGAGGATGAAGGCAGTGGTCAGGGCGGCAATCACCACGTTGACCAGGTACAGGCCAACCTGGAAGCCATCAAGCTTTTCGAAGCGCGACTGGAAGGGCAGGGTCAACAGGAAGCCGGCGAGGATCTGCACCCCCGTCTGAAGTACCCGCAGCTCCTGCAGAAGCTCCGCCCAATTGCGGTCCAACTGTTCCTCGCGGGTCTCGTTCCTGCCCGTTCTGCCGGTGTAGTCCTCCACGTCAGACATCGCCTCTCCCTCCTGCCCCAACCAGTCCTGCATATCTTTCTACTCCTCAGCTACCCACAAACAAGGGCAATCTTGCGCCGAGCCAGCCATTTGGTAAGTTTACTGATTATCCGCACTGAGCGGTGGACTTTGCTCCTCCGGCCGGGATAGCTTCGAAGGGCTGGTGCATGTGCCCTTCGAAAACCCCCTCAGTGGTGAACGAATGCAGTGGAACCGACACAGTGAGTAGGCGGACTATGAGCGAGACGGACAAGCAGACAGACCAGCCAAAGGATCCCCGGGGCGGCTACCACTCAGGCCCCTTCCCGGAGCAGGAGCAGAAACAGCCCGGCCTCACGGCGCCCATGGAACCCAAGCCGGACCACGGGGAACTCAGCTATGAGGGGCACGGAAAACTGCAGGGCAAGGCCGCGCTGATCACCGGCGGAGATTCCGGCATCGGCAAGGCGGCGGCCATCGCGTTCGCCCGCGAAGGAGCCGATGTTGCCATCTCCTACCTCCCCGAGGAGGAAGAGGATGCCCAGGACACTGCGGACTGGATCCGGAAGGCGGGCCAGCGCGTCCTCCTGTTCGCCGGCGATGGCCGCGAGGAAGAGTTCAGTACCCGGATTGCTGACGAAACCGCTGCGGAATTCGGCCGCCTTGACGTGGTGGTGCTGAACGCCGCCTACCAAAAGAACCGGGAGAGCCTGGAGTCACTGCCCACGGAGGAGTTCGACCGGGTCTTCAAAACCAATCTCTACTCCCTGATGTGGACCGCCCGGGCTGCCGTGCCCCATCTCAAGCCGGGCGCTTCGATCATTACCACCGCGTCCATCCAGGCGTTTAACCCTTCGCCGGGCCTGATCGACTATGCCATGACCAAGGCGGCCCAGGTAGCGTTCACCAAGGCCTTGGCACAGGAACTTGGCGCCAAGGGAATCCGGGTAAACGCCGTGGCGCCGGGGCCCATCTGGACCCCTTTGATTCCTGCTACCGAGTGGCCGGAGAAGCTTCCGAAGTTCGGGCAGGACACCCCGCTGGAACGGGCCGGCCAGCCCGCTGAGCTTGCCGCGGCCTATGTCCTGCTGGCCTCGGAGGACGGGTCCTACATTTCCGGGGCAGTACTGCCGGTGACCGGCGGAAAGGGGCTCTGACCGCCGTCGTCGCAGTTCAGCTTTTATCCCACAGTTTTCAGCTTTGATCCAACGTCCAACGCATGGCATCCAACCCACAGCAGGAGGAATAATGACGCAGGAAAACCAGCAGGCGCAGCCGGAAACTGATCCGGGCGGCTACGGTACCCCCACCGCAGAGCAGGAACTCGGCGGAGCGCAGGGGTCAGGAAACGGCCCGGCGACAACGGGTGACGGCGGGGCTGGCGGCGCGGACACTAACGAGCCTCAGACCGGCACCGGCTCCGATCCCGTGCCCCATGACATGGCTCTTCCCTCCAGTGAAGCTGAGATCGACGAGAATAACGACGACTCCAAGGGGTCCGCTCCGGTCTCCTCCGAGTCCGGGCAGGAAGCAACAGGTATCCCCGACGGCAGCGGCAACGACCTGCCGCGGGAGGAATCACCCAACGACGACGGAGGCGAGAGCTTCGACGCCGGCTGATACTGCCGCCGCGGCTGGTTGAGCCCGGCGCGCCGGCCATTGCAGGCCTCCGCCTGCTGCCCCATCCGGCAGCGGCGGGGGCCTTCGCCCTGTCCGGCATAGTTCCCCGGGATGTGGGTACAGAAGACGAGGATACCCGTTTGTTAGCTAGGCCGATCCAAGGCGCCAGGAGGTGGGCTGTGAGCAGGAGATCTTCAGAACAGTGGGCACGGCGGGGTGGAGTGCCGGACCAGGTGGCAGTGGACGTGCTGGTTCCGACCTGCAACCGGCCGGCCGAGTTGGCGGTAACGCTGGCAGGCCTGGCAGGACAGCCGGACCCTGACTTCCGGGTGGTGGTCAGCGACCAGTCCATCGACGCCCCCGGTTGGGAGCACCCGGCCGCCGCGGCAATGGTCCGTGTCCTGGAAGCCCAGGGGCGGCCCGTCACGCTGGTGCGGCACCTGCCGCGGCGGGGACTCGCTGAGCACCGCCAGTTCCTGCTGGACCAGTCAACGGCAGGGAAATGCCTCTTCCTTGACGACGACGTGTGGCTGGAGCCAGGAGCCCTGGACCGGCTCAGCGCTGCTCTTGATGAGTTGGATTGCGGGTTCGTGGGGATGGCGCCGCAGGGCTTGTCCTACCTGGGTGACCGGCGGCCCAAGGAAACAGCGGGTTTTGAGAAGTGGGATGGTCCGGTGACGCCTGAACGCGTCCGCCCGGGCGCGTCGGGGTTTGACCGCTGGCCGCTTCACAATGCCGCCAATCTCAGCCACCTCAGCGCCGATCTTTCCCTGGCGCCGGGGGAGTGGCTGCCTTACAGGGTGGCCTGGCTCGGCGGGTGCGTGCTGTACCGGCGGGAAGCGCTGAATGAGGCAGGAGGCTTCAGGTTCTGGCCCAGCCTCCCGGCGGATCACGCAGGCGAGGACGTGGTTGCCCAGTGGCAGGTCATGGAGAAGTACGGCGCCGCAGGCATCCTGCCTTCGGGGGCCGTCCACCTGGAGTCCCCCACCACGGTGACGGACCGGCGTGTGGAGGCCTACGACGTCGTCCTGAGCGAAAGTTCGACGGCCTAGGCAGTCGACAGCGCCGTCATTGCCTCGGCAGGGAACTTGGCCTGGTCCTCCCACTTGCAGGGCCGTACGACGTATTCTGGAACAAGAAGGTTTTGCAGTAGGCCGGAGCGCTAGAACAAGGCGTGGAACATGGCCGCTGAACCCGCGGGGCAGGTCGCTTGGGGACCACCTCCATTCACCCCGGAGCCGGTTTTCGACAGCAAGGATGTTGAGGACTACCTCTGGGAAGTCACCCATGAGTTCATGAGGGACATCCAGGGTGAGCGCCGCGGGATTGGCTGGGCCGCTACCCTTTTCCGGCTCGGGAAGGCACGCACCCTCGCCGCCAGCAACGACCAGGCACGCGACGCGGACCGGGAGCAGTGTTCCTTCGCGGACGGGCCCGTCATCGAGGCCCTGCGGAGCGGCGGGTTCGTGCTGCTGTCCGACGTCAGCCGGGACCGTCGCTGGCCAGGGTACGCAGATGCCGCGGCCGGCCACGGCGTGCAGTCGTTGCTGTCCGTGCCCATCCTCTCAGAGGGCATCAGCAGCGCTGCCATCAACCTCTACGCCTCCTCGCCCCATACGTTTACCAGCGACGACCTGCTCCGGTCCCAGAGCTACGCACGGCAGGTTGCACGTGCGCTGCGCGTGGTGGTTCGGGTGGCCGAGCGTGCGGAAGCCGCCGCAGGGATCGCTGTTGCCCAGAGCTCGCTGGTGCTGGTGGACCTGGCGGTGCGAAGCCTGATGGACGAATACGGGCTCAGCCGGGAGGGGGCCCTGCGGTTCCTGCAGCGTGAGGCTCTGCATCACGAACTGGACCTTCGTGCTGCCGCCCTCAATGTTGTGGTGCCAGGACCAGGGAGGGACCCTTCACTGCCCCGGCGGGAAACGGCCGACGACGTTGAGGACTTCCGCCTGGTGGCTCCGGCGGAGATGGACCAACCGTCCGTCCCCGCGGCTGCGCGGGAAACAAGGTCTTCCACCGCGGCGAAAGGACGGCCGGCATGACCACCAACCAGCAGGAAACCAGGCCTGGACGTCCCCCCGCCGAACGGCACCCCTGGCACCGCTTCGTCGCCCTCGGCGACTCCTACACGGAAGGTATCGGTGACCCGGAGCCACGCAGCATCGGCGGGTTCCGCGGCTGGGCTGACCGCGCCGCGGAGGAACTCGCCATCGGCCAGCCTGACTTCGCCTACGCCAACCTCGCCGTGCGGGGGATGGTGCTCCAGGAAATTATCGACACTCAACTGGCGCCGGCCCTCGCGCTGAAGCCAGACCTGGCAGCGATGTCCGGCGGCGGCAACGACATCGTCTTCCGGCGCGGAGACCCGGACAAACTAGCCGAGAAAATGGACCAGGCGGTAGGCCTGTTGGCGGAAACAGGTGCCACGGTGATGTTGTTCGCCGGGCCGGACTGGGGCAGCACACCGGTGCTGGGGCAAACCCGGGGGAGGCTGGCAATCTACAACGAGCACCTGCACACCATCGGCATGCGCCATCAGGCAGTCGTGGTGGACTTGTGGTGCCTTCCGGCGCTCCACGATGGCCGGATGTGGGACAGGGACCGGCTTCACCTGTCACCCCTGGGCCACCACGTTGTTGCCGTTGCTGCCTTGGATGCGCTCGCAGTGCCGCATTCCCTGAGGCCCCTGCATCCGCGCCCGGTTCCCTCGCATGGCTGGACCCAGGCCAGGGCCGAAGACCTGATCTGGGCGAGGCAGTACCTCTTCCCCTGGGTCCTGCGGAGGCTGCGGCCCCACGGCGGGGAGACCCTGCTTCCCAAGCGGCCGCTGCCCGGCCCCGTGTTCGGCCTTGGCCGCGGGAGCATCGACTCACACGACGTCGCCTAGCCCTGCGTTAACGCTTTTTGGGCGCCCGCTTCGCCGCCGCGTTCATGGCCGCCTTGGCCGCCGGAGGAAGCCCAACCTGGTCCGTTTCAGGCTCGGCAACGGTGCCACGGGCCTTCGCAATGGCCTTCATGCCGTGGTAGATCACCAGCGCTGCGGCCGAACCCAAAGCGATGCCCGTGAACTTGAGCTCGCCGATGGTCCAGGTGTAATCCGCGATGCCGATGATCAGGGCGACGGCGGCGGTGGTCAGGTTCACCGGGTTGGAGAAGTTCACCTTGTTCTGCACCCAGATCTTCACGCCCAGGACGCCGATCATGCCGTAAAGCATGGTGGCTGCGCCGCCAAGCACACCCGGCGGGACCGTAGCAATCAGCTCGCCGAACTTGGGCGAGAAGCTCAGCAGGATGGCAAAGATGCCGGCCACCCAGTACGCCGCCGTCGAATACACCTTCGTGGCGGCCATAACGCCGATGTTCTCCGCGTAGGTGGTGGTGCCGGAACCGCCGCCGAAACCGGCCAGGACCGTGGCGGCGCCGTCGGCCATCAACGCCCGGCCCGAGACGCCGTCGAGGTTCTGGCCCGTCATGGCAGCCACTGACTTCACATGTCCGATGTTCTCGGCCACCAGCACCAACACCACGGGGACAAACAGGCCAAGGACGCCGAGGTGGAACTCGGGAGCCTGGAACTGGGGCAGGCCCACCCAGGCAGCGGCGTCCATCTTTTCGTAGCTCACCTCACCGCGGAGCATGGCCGACAGGTAGCCCACCACTACGCCCACCAGGATGCTCAGGCGGCCCAGGATTCCCCGGAACAGGACGCTGACCAGGATGATGGTAGCCAGCGTGATCACGGCGGTGACCGGGGCGGCGTCGAAGTTGTTCTTCGCGGCCGGGGCGAGGTTGAGGCCGATCAGCGCCACGATCGCGCCGGTCACAATGGGCGGCATCAGCCGGTTGATCCAGCCGGCGCCGAACTTCTGCACCACGGCGCCCACCAGGGCCAGCGCGGCGCCGGCCAGCACCACGCCGCCCAGCGCGCCCGGAACCCCGAACTGCTGCTGGGAAGCCATGATGGGGGCGATGAACGCGAAGCTCGAACCCAGGTAGCTGGGCACCCGGCCCTTGGTGATGAGCAGGAACAGCAGCGTGCCGATGCCAGAGAAGAACAGGGTGGCGGCCGGCGGCATGCCGGTGATGATGGGCACCAGGAAGGTGGCGCCGAACATGGCCACCACGTGCTGCATTCCCACGCCGATGGTCAGCGGCCAGGCAAGCCGCTCGTCCGGCGCCACCACGTGCCCCGGCTTGATGGACTTACCGGTTCCGTGCAGCTTCCATTTGATTCCGAGCATGCTCATGAGCGGAGGCCTTTCACAGGGGGTTGCCGCGGTGGGCGAAGATCACCTGGCTCCAGAATACCGCCAAGCTTTCCGCCCCGGCCCGGCGGTTTCCCCCTGACTGCTGCTGTGGGTAACGTCACGCGCCGTCACGGGAAGAGGACGGGAGTAGTTGAAGTTGCAACTATGGAAAGCGAAGAGGCCACCCCGGCACGCGGGGCGGCGCAGCGAGAGGTACGCCAATGACCATTGCCCACGAAGAAGCGGTTATCGATTCGGCCGCCGTCGACGCCATTTTCGCCCAGGCCCGCACCGCCAACTCCTTCACCGGAGAAGTGACCGACGAGCAGGCACAGGCCATCTACGAGCTGACCAAGTACGGTCCCACCGCCTTCAACTCCCAGCCCCTGCGCGTGACGTACGTCCGGTCGGCCGAAGCCCGCGCCACCCTCGTTGACGCCCTCGCCAACGGGAACAAGGCCAAGACCGCCTCCGCGCCGCTTGTGGCCATCCTGAGCTACGACACCGACTGGGCAGAGCAGTGGGACAACTTCCTCCCCGGCTACAACGCCCCGAAGGCCATGTACGACGCCAACCCGGAACTGGCCGCCGCCACGGGCAACAACAACGCCCACCTCCAGGCCGGCTACTTCATCCTGGCCGTCCGCTCCCTCGGCTTCGCGGCCGGCCCCATGACCGGTGCGGATTTCGCCGCGATTGACCAGGCCTTCTTCCCGGCCGGCGACCAGAAGAGCTTCCTGGTGGTCAACATCGGCCAGCCCGCGCCGGACGCCTGGGGCGAAGCCAAGCCCAAGTTCTCCTACGACGACGTCGTCCGCACCGTCTAAACCAGACGCGCCATCACTTCCTGCGTGTTTTCCACCCACGCTCCATCACTTCCATGCTCCTCAGGCGCGGTAGGTGATGGAGCGTTTGTGTTTAAGGTGCGGAATCTGATGGCGGGTGGCCCCGGTGGGAAGATGGGCAGATGCGGAACCTGATCCTGGTTGCCTTTGTCGAGCCCGTCACGCAAGGGCAGGTATTCCTGCGGACGCAGTGGCCGCTGCACATCACGCTGGTGAGGTTCGACGTCGGGACCACAGAGGATGCCGACCCTGCGGCCCGCATCGCAGCACTTGCCGAACACCCGGCCCAAGCAGCCCTCGGCGCCGCCCTCACAGTGGGGAAGGACGCAGGATTCGGCCGGAACGGGTCCGTGCCCGTGAGCCTCATCGAGCCGCAGCCGGACCTGCAGGCCCTGCACGAACGGCTGGTTGCCGCGGCGAGCAGCCTGGGCGGCAGGATCCTCACGCCCGCCCACACGCTGTCCGGCTTCCGGCCGCACGTTTCACATCAGGGTGACAGGCGGCTGAACCCGGGGGACGACGTCGTGCTTGACCGGATCGCGCTGGTGGACATGGCGCCGGACGGTGACCGTACCGTCCGGCGCGTCCTCCGGCTCTGGAGCCGGGATGAAGCAGCCGGTGGCCAGCCGGGTTAGGCGATGACGCTGTCCACCAGGGCCTTGGCTTCGGCCTGCACTTGCTTGAGGTGCTCCTCGCCCTTGAAGGACTCGGCGTAGATCTTGTAGACATCCTCGGTGCCGGACGGGCGGGCGGCGAACCAGGCGTTCTCCGTGACCACCTTCAGCCCGCCGATTGACGCGCCGTTGCCTGGTGCTTGGGTGAGCTTGGCCGTGATGGTCTCGCCTGCCAGTTCAGTGGCGGTAACGTCCGACGGCGACAGCTTGCCGAGTGCCGACTTCTGCTCGCGCGTGGCGGCCGCGTCGATGCGGGCGTAGACCGGCGCGCCGAACTGGTCCGTCAGGCCCTTGTAGAGCTGTGAGGGAGACTTGCCGGTGACGGCCGTGATCTCCGAAGCGAGCAGGGCCAGCAGGATGCCGTCCTTGTCCGTGGTCCAGACGCTGCCGTCCAACTTGTTGAAGGAGGCACCGGCTGATTCCTCGCCGCCGAAGGCGCCCTCGCCGGAGAGCAGCCCGGGCACGAACCACTTGAAGCCCACCGGAACCTCCACGAGCTTCCGGCCCAGGCTCTCGGCAACACGGTCGATGATGGAGGAGGACACCAGGGTCTTGCCCACCACGGAGGCGGGGTTCCAGCCGCTGCGGTTGCGGTACAGGTAGTCGATGGCCACGGCGAGGTAGTGGTTCGGGTTCATCAGGCCACCCACTCCATCAACAACAGGTGTGACGATGCCGTGCCGGTCCGCGTCCGCATCGTTGCCGGTGGCGACGTCGAAGACCGGCTGGCCGGAAGATGACGCGTCTGCCATGCGCCGGATCAGGGAGGCCATGGCGGCTGGCGAGGAGCAGTCCATCCGGATCTTCTCGTCCCAGTCCAGGGTCATAAAGGCCCACTGCGGGTCCACCGTGGGGTTGACCACGGTGAGGTTCAGCTGGTGGCGCTCGGCGATCTCGCCCCAGTAGTCCACCGACGCGCCGCCCATGGGGTCGGCCCCGATGCGGACGCCGGCTTCGCGGACGGCGTCCAGGTTCAGGACGGAGGGGAGGTCGTCCACGTAGCTGCTGAGGAAGTCGAACTTGCCGGTGGTGTCCGCGGCCAGCGCGTCAGCGACAGCAATGCGCTTTACGCCCCGGAGATCGTTTTCGAGCAGTTCATTGGCGCGGTTGGCGATCCAGCCGGTGGCGTCCGAATCGGCGGGGCCGCCGTGGGGAGGGTTGTACTTGAAGCCGCCGTCAGCCGGCGGGTTGTGGCTCGGCGTGACCACGATGCCGTCAGCCTGGGGAGCGCCTGCACCGGCGTTCCGGTTGTAGGTGAGGATGGCGTGGCTCAGCGCCGGAGTGGGGGTGTAGCCGTGGCGGGCGTCGATGAGGACCTGGACGCCGTTGGCGGCAAGCACCTCAAGGGCCGAGTTCTGGGCCGGCTCGCTCAGCGCGTGGGTGTCCTTGGCCAGGAACAGCGGCCCGGTGACCCCCTCGGCCGCCCGGTACTCAACAATCGCCTGCGTGATGGCCACAATGTGCTTCTCGTTGAACGATCCTTTGAGGCTCGAACCGCGGTGCCCGGACGTGCCGAACACCACGCGCTGGCCGGGATCACCCAGGTCCGGCGTGATGTCGTAATACGCGTCAAGGAGCGCAGTAATGTCAACAAGGTCCTGGGGTTGGGCAACTGTGCCCGCGCGGCTAGCCATGGGACCAGCATGCCAGACGGGAGCCACGGTCAAAACGACCCGTCCAAAAACAAGCCCCTGTGTCCGGCCCTGTGACGGGACTGCGTCATCAAAGGCGTGGGCCATGAGAGGCAGGCGGCCACCGGCATGGCCCCCTCAAGCAAGTAGCCCACCTGAGTACTGGCCCCGCAAAGTACTTATATACCGCTGCGTGACCGTCCTGTTACTTTCGACAAATCGGGCGGAATGCCCGGAGCAAAAGGACGACGGCGGCCTTCCGCCGTCGTTTCGCCGGCAGGAAAGCAGGGGGCGGCCATGGGGGCAGGGGACGGAGCTGCAGAGCAGTCCAGGCTGGCGGCTGAACGGGTTGCCAGGCTGAAGCGCCGGCTCGAGCAGGCCGAACACAGCACCAAGGCGTGGGACGCCGGCGCCGTTGGGGAACGCGTGGTGGCGGAAAAGCTCAGCGAACTGGTGCCGCGCGGCTGGTACCTCCTGCACGATGTCCACTGGCCGGGCCGGCCGAAAGCAAACCTGGACCACGTCCTGGTGGGGCCCGGTGGCGTAGTGGTGGTGGATGCCAAAAACTGGACCGGAGAAGTCAAAGTCTCGTCCGGCGTGCTGTGGCAGGGCCGCTACGCCCGCACCCAGGCGGTGGAGGGGGCACTGGCCCAATGCGCCGCCGTCGCCTCCGTCCTGGCACCGCCGCACCGCCGGATGGTGCGGCCCCTGATTTGTATGGCTGCCCAGCCGGACCTCTTTGGCGTGACCAACTCGGATGTTGCCGTGGTGGGCGCCCAGCGGGTGGTGGGCGCCATCGAGGCGTTGCCGCCCGTGCTGGACCAGCAGACTGTGGTGGGGCTCTACGCACACCTCGGACAGCAGCTCACGCATGAACAGGAGCCCGGCATCACCGCCTTCCGGAACGTGCGGCCCGGGACGGTGGTGAAACCCGCGGACCCGCGTCCCACGACTCCACGTGCCGGCGGCCAGGGTCCCGCAGCCGGCAGCCACCCAGGTTCGGAAGCGCCGCCGCCCGTGCCTGCGCGATCTGTGGTGCCACGATCCACGTCACCCCGTTCCTCCTCGCAGCATCCCGCCCCGGCCCGGTCCGGGTCCTCTCGGTCCGGGCCATCGCGCGCCGGGTCAGCCAGTCCGGCAAGCCGCGGGAATCTTTCGAAGGGGGCGTCCACAGGGCGGAACGCCGAGGGGCGCCAGCGCGGTGCCACAGGCTGGGGCCGGCTTGCCCTCCTCGCGGCGTTCGTCATCTTTGCTGTGTACGTGCTGCCATATCTGGGGCGTTGACCTGGCGGCGGTAGGCTGGAAGCAAAACTTCCAGGGGGAAAACCTTGACTGACCAGCCCGCCCACCGGCCTGAATCCCAACAGCCTCACGGCAGCACGCCGCCTGGCTTCGAACCGCCGCGGTTCTCGCCGCCGTACGGTTCCGAAACCCCGTCCCGCCCCGAGTACGGGCAGTCCAGTGACGGACCGGGCGGTTACGGGCAGGGGAACTACGGACCGGGGAACTACGGGCAGGACGGCTACGGAAAGCAGTACGAAGATCAGGCCCAGTACGGCGGCTACAACCAGGCGCCGAGCCCGTACCACCAGGCGGGCCCGTATACCCAGCAGGCCAGCCCCTACGGCCAGCCCGCGTACTACGGCATGCCGGCCGAACCGAAGACACTCAGCATCGCCAGCATGGTGTGCGGCATCGCCTCAGTGATCATGGGCTGGATCCTGCTGCCGCAAATCGCCGCCATCGTCACGGGCCATCTGGCGCTCAAGCGTGAGCCGGCCGGCAAGGGCATGGCCATCGCCGGGCTGGTGTTGGGTTACCTGTGCCTCTTGGGATACGGGGCCTTCTGGCTGCTGGTCATCATTGGCCTCGCCATTGCCAGCTCCTCCACCGGCTCGTCCTACACCTTCTGACGGCGACCCAACTGAGGGGCGCCGAGTGCCGTCTTGAAGCGTCAAAACGGCACTCGGCGCTACTTGGTTGGCAACGGGACCAGGTGAGGGACGCACGCTGGCCCGGTCCCGCCGTCGTCCCTTCAGCCTTTGGCGACTGCCGGGGCCGGAAGGATCTCCGCCGGGTGCTCCGGATAGATTGATTCGGCCGGGGCACGGTTGGTGGCCTTTGCCCACGGGTAGTAGACGGCGAGAGTGACGGCGATCCCCACCAGCCAGGAGATGTCGGCACCGCCCAGCCACTTGGTAACCGGGCCGGTGTACAGTGCCTGCGCGAGGAACGGGATTTGGACCACCACGCCCACTCCGTAAGAAACCAACGCTGCCGTGTTCCACCGGCCATAGCGTCCGTCCGGGTTGTACAGCGCCGGGATGTCCAGCCGGTCGCGGGAAATCTTGTAGTAGTCCACCAGGTTGATCACGGACCAGGGCGTGAACACCATCAGCAACAGCAGGACGAAGTTCTTGAACAGGTTCAGGAAGTCCTTGCTCGCGAACAGCGCGATGAGGACGCTGGCCGAGATGACGGCGATGATAAAAACGATCCGCAAGGTCCTGGACACCGTGTCCTTGCGGTTGACAGCGGTGCTGATGGTGACGCCGCACATAAACGCGCCGTAGGCGTTCAGGCAGTTGACGGTGAGCTTTCCAGTGACGATCACCAGGTAGATGAAGACCGCGACCAGGCCGCCGCCGGCGAGGTCGCCCATGTAGCCCACCTGGTTTTTGAGGAAGTCGCCGCCCAGTTTCGCGGCGGACAGGCCGCCGGCGAGGGCGCCCAGGGTCATGGCCCACTGGGCGCCGCCCACTGAGCCTGCGAACGTGTACCAGAACGTCTTGCGTTCTGAGGTGTGGGCGGGAAGGTAGCGGGAATAGTCGGCCACGTACGGCCCGAATGTCAGCTGCCAGCCGGCGCCCAGGGCGATGGCGGTCAGGAAGGTGGGCCATTCGAAGCCCTTGACCATCATGATCTGGGTGATGTCAAACTTCGTGAGGACGGCGATGGTCAGGTAGAGGAAGCCGGCGAGCCCCATGACGGTGGCGATGCGGCCGAGGGCGTGGATGTACTTGTATCCGAGGATCGCCAGCAGGGCCGTCGCTGCACCGAAGATGAGGATGCCGACGGCGGGGGCCTCCGCGCCCAGCATCAGGTTGATGGCCTGGCCGGAGAGGACGGTTCCGGTGGAGGCGAACCCTACGTACATCAGGATCACGAGAGCCAAGGGGATCACTGCCCCGTAGACGCCGAACTGCGCCCGGCTGGAGATCATTTGCGGCAATCCCAGCTTCGGTCCCTGGGCCGAGTGGAGGGCCATGACGGCGCCGCCCACGATATTGCCCACCAGCAGTCCCACAATGGCCCAGAACGCGTCGGCACCAAAGACAACGGCGAGGGCTCCGTCAACGATGGCCGTGATCTGGGCGTTGGCGCCGAACCAGAGCGTGAACTGCCCCCGGGGGTGGCCGTGGCGCTCGCCGGGCGGAATCATTTCGATCGATCGTGCCTCAACGGCACTGCTTGCTGCGGCCATGGCCAACACTCCTTGGGTGATAAAACGTAGGTTCCATCACACTGGGTCTGCGGCCCGAAGAGAACAGCAAACAGCGCCGGTCTGTCCGGTGTACCAGACAGCCTGGCGTGTCGCGGCGCAGCCGGAGTGTTTAGGCGCTGTCGCAAGCTACTGCGGGGGTTGTGCTGCCTGCGCTTTCTGTCCTGCCCTGCGTGGCCCCGGCTTTTACCTTCGCTGGGCAGAGCGGGCGCGGTGGGCGTTCCTGCGGAGCTGCAGGATCCGGGCGCCGCCTGCCATGGCCACCAGGACGCCTCCGGATACGCTCGCGATAAACAGGGCCATTCCCAGCGGGACGAATCCTTCAAGCCCGAAATAGCGGACGGCCACCTGTTCCTGGTTTTGCAGGATAAAGATGATCAGCAGGATCAGGAGTACCAGGGCGGCCACGACGGCGGCCCATACCACTCCGGCCCGGGTCACCGGCAGCTGATCGGCAGCAGGCCGGGTGGGAGTTGCCGACGTTGAATCCTGGACCGGCGTCCCGCCAGCGGTGCCCGGCGTCCCCGTGCCGGTGCCCGTGCCGGTGCCCAAGGCCCCGGGCGCGGTGCCCGTGCCGTTGCCCCCAGGCGTATCCGCGCGGGCAGGTGTTCCGGCAGGCGGGTTGGTCTCGGCGTAATGTCCGGTGGGTTCCGGCTGTCCGGCCGGCGGGTAGTTTCCGGTGCTCATGCTGATTCCCTTCCCAGGATTCCTCTGCGCGTGATACTAAGCATGCTTATGTTCCTACCCTAGTAGGTGTCCTTCGAACAGCACAACGGGAGGGGCTTCCAGCCAGAGCCGGGGACGCACTAGCTATGCGCTGCTAAAGCGGCACTCCGAAGAGGCGGCATTCGATAAGGCGGCACTCCGGAAAGCGGCATTCCGATGAGGCAGTGGCCCTTCTGCGCAATGCATGGGCAGATTCGCAGATGCTGCCGGTGGTTCTTCAGGACAGGCTGCGCGTGGTTCCGGAAACGCTGCGCTAAGTTCCGGAGATCCGTTCTGCGTGTTCCTGCTCCCGGGCGGTCAGTGTCGCCGGGCCGCTTGCCAGCAGGCTCCAGCGGGAGACGGTGCCGTCCGGCCTGTCGAATGCGCCCAGTGCCAGGGCGCCGTCGATGAACCTCCGCACATCGCCTTCATGCCGGGGCTCAGTGGCGAAGATAATCCGCAGCGCAACGGCGTCCCCGTCCCGGGACCAGCCTGTGTGATGCGCGGCCAGCGGACACGGCGGCGGGTGTTCCCAGCTCCCGCACAAAGCGGCAGTGATGGCGGCACCAGGAGCGGCAGGATCAGCGGCAGGGCCATCCATAAGCAGGGTGGCCGTGTGCACATACTGTCCGTTCACTCGCTCATCCCTTCGTCACCCCATTCGTCCCTTGGTCCGGCAACATTCTTCATGCCGCGGCCATCCGATCTTCGCCATTAGAAAGGAAGGGGCTCCGCTGGAGTCCCTTCCTTCGTATTACACCGTTAGGCGTCAGACCCTCTCTTTGCTCTTTTCAGCCGAGGGGGTGCGGGGCCTAGGCGTCCTGCGCCAGTTAGGAAATGCCCAGAACGTGAAGTCCTGCGCCTTGACCGGCTTCTCCGGAGTTTCCACCGGGGTTTCCTGCTTCGCCTCGGGCTGGTGCTCAGTTTCCTTCCTGATGCCCCACCCGAAGTCCTTGCTGGATGAATAGCACATCACAGGCCTCCTCATAGTGACTGCCCTTTAATCGTCCTCCTGATCCGTGCAGGAGTCGAGGTGCCTGACGATATGAGATTCCCGGTGCAGGAGATGACGCAGGCGTCGGATGCAGGGCAACAGTCCGGAGCGGTGAAGCCCGGAGCGCTAGAAGCCCAGCTGCCTGGCCACCTGCAGCAGGAGCGCTTCGGAACCCATGGGCCCCACCAACTGGATGCCCATCGGGAGCCCTTCGCCGGTCGTCCCGCCGGTCCAGTGGACGGGGACGGTAATGGCTGGCAGGCCGCACACGTTGACCATCGAGGACCACGGCGCGAATTCGCACTGTTTCCGGTAGTCGCCGTCGGCATCCCCTGCCCAGTGGGCTGCAGGCCAGGGGGCACCGCCGTGTGCCGTTCCGGTGAACCAGCCGATGGGACGCGGCGTCTGCGCCAGCGCCGGCATCAGCAGCAGGTCCCACTGGGCGTACTGCGTCACCGTGTCCCGCTCAAACTGCCGCAGGAACGCCAACGCTTCGTTCAGTTTGGCGGGACTGCGCTGCTGGGCCCGACGGCGGAAAGTGCGGGTCAGCGGTGCCAGCAGGGCTTCGCGGTGAGGACTGATGCGGGCCGCACCCACTGCCGCTGTCCACGCAGTGGTGAACGCGTCGGGGTAGCGGTTGTCGTAGCGGATGCGTGCGTCGCTGATCGAATGCCCAGCGTCTTCCAAAAGTTTTTCGCCCGCCCGGAGCGCGTCCAAGGCCTCCTGGTCCGGGACAAACGGGAACGTGCCGGCCCACGGGCTGTCCAGCGTAACGCCGATCCGCAGCCGCGGGGGTTCCTTTTCCGCCGCTTTGAGGTAGCTGTTCTCCGCGGGCCCGGCGGGGACGAGTGCGTCCAGCATCAGGGCTGCGTCGGCAGCGCTGCTGGCCAAGGGTCCGGCCACCACAAGCCGTGCAGGATCGCCCAGGCTCTCTCCGCTGGGCACAAGGCCCCGGCCCGGCTTCAGGCCTACCAGCCCGCATGCGGCCGCGGGAATGCGGATGGAACCGCCGCCGTCGGTGCCGGGCGCGAAGGGAAGCAGTCCTGCGGCCACGGCTGCGGCGCTGCCGCCGGAGGATCCTCCTGAACTCCTGCTTGGAGCGTGCGGATTGCGTGACGGCGGCGCCACGCGGTTTTCGCTGTAAGCCGTCAGGCCAAATTCCGGCACCTGCGTCTTGCCCAGGGAAATCGCTCCGGCTTCCTTGAGGAGCGCCACCAAAGGCCCGTCACTGACCGCCGGTTTGTGGTCCAGGGCGGCACTGCCATGGGTGGTCACTACACCGGCCACGTCAGTGAGGTCCTTGAAAGCCAAGGGCATGCCGTGCAGGAGCGGGAGCTCGTCCTGATCGGCGCGGAACCGGAAGGCGTCTGCGGCGCGGGCGCCGGCCATGGCCTGCTCGGCCGTGACAGTGACAAACGCGCCCAGCAGGGGATTCTGCTCATCAACCCTCGCGAGGAAGTGGGCGGTGGCTTCGGCGGCGGAGACCTCTCCTTTGCGGAGGCTGTCCCTCAGCGCGACGGCGGGCAGTTCGTGGAGCTCAGCCAAGGTACAGCTGCCCCAGGTCAAGGTCCAGGTCCAGGTCCAGGTCCAGGTCCCTGCCCGGCCTGGCGGAGCGCCGGCGCGGGCGCGCGGATTCCCGGGAATCCTTCGGGATGGCCGCGGGATGAGCTGCAGGCAAGGTTCCTCCCAGGGTTCTTGCTGAAACGTGGTTCCACGAGCCTAACGCGCGGTGCTTCCGGGAAGGCAAGGGTGCGGGGTGGCAGGCCGGGGGACTAATCCCGGAGGCGGGGACTAGGCTTAAAGCCGAACCACGATCTGCCAGACAGGATTTCCCATGAGCGATTTCGATACCGTCCGTGTCAACGACATCCCCGACGAGGCCGCGATCCTGGATGTCCGGGAGGACTACGAATGGGTGGCCGGCCATGCCGACGGCGCCCTCCACATCCCCCTGGACCAGTTGCCCGCCCGGTTGAATGAACTCGATCCGGACCAGGACCTCTATGTCATCTGCAGGACCGGTGGCCGGTCCTTCCGTGCTGCGCAGTGGCTGACGGGCCAGGGATATACCGCAATCAATGTCTCCGGCGGCATGGACCAATGGCTGGAGGCGGGAAAGCCCCTGGTCTCGGACAACGGCCTCAAGCCCCTGGTGCTCTAGCCCGAACGCTTTTCCCCGCTGCGTCCTGTCCAGGGCGCTCCCATGCTCCCAAAGGAATACCTATGCCCGCGCGCGCCGCCACCTATGCCTTCCTCGGGCCCGAAGGCACCTTCACCGAGGCCGCCCTGCTGCAGGTACCGGACGCTGCGCACGCAAACCGGGTGCCGGCGTCGAACGTCAATGCGGCGCTGGACACAGTGCGCGGAGGGTCCGCCGACGCCGCCATGGTGCCCATCGAGAACTCTGTGGAGGGTGGCGTCACGGCCACCCTTGATGCAATCGCCACTGGGCAGGAGTTGCGGATTATCCGCGAAGTCCTGGTGCCCATCAGCTTCGTCCTGGTGGCCCGGCCCGGGCTGCGGGTAGAGGATATCCGCCGGGTATCCACCCATGGCCATGCCTGGGCTCAGTGCCGGCTCTGGATGGACGCGAACATTCCGGGCGCGGAATACGTTCCCGCTTCATCCACCGCTGCGGCGGCCATGGGGCTGTTGGCGGAGGACTGCCACTACGACGCCGCGATCTGCGCTCCGCTGGTTGCCGAGGAACAGCCCGGGCTTTCGGCTCTCGCTAAAAACATTGGTGACAACCCGGATGCGGTGACACGCTTCGTCTTGGTGAGCCGCCCGGGCAGCCTGCCTGAACGCACGGGAGCGGACAAGACAACCGTGGTGGTGCCGCTGCCTGAGGACCGGCCGGGCGCCCTTATGGAGATTCTGGACCAGTTCGCCAGCCGCGGGGTAAACCTTAGCCGGATCGAGTCCCGGCCCACCGGGCAGTACCTGGGCCACTACTTCTTCAGTATCGACGCCGACGGCCACCTCGCTGACGCCCGCCTGGCTGATGCCCTCGCAGGGCTGCACCGTATCAGCCCTGCCACCCGTTTCCTGGGCTCGTATCCGCGGGCGGACCGCCAGGAGACGGTAGTGGAACCACATACGTCAGACGAGGCTTTCGCAGCAGCGCGGGCATGGGTTGCCGGGCTTCAGCCCGAACCTGCGACCACGGAAAACGGTTCCGTCGCTTCGCCCACAGCGTAGGCAAATGCCTCTTGTACCACTTCCGCAGGGTGTGGGCAATGCGTATGCTTACTTGATCCACGATGAGGGATGGCCCCTAACGAAGGGAGCGGGTCATGACTACCAGCAGCAACGACAATGATGGCCAGGGAATGATCGTTAATCCCCGTCCCACCGCCGACAACCAGGACTGGGACGGCGACGAGGCTGACCGTGCTGACCGCCTGCGCTTCGAAGAGGAACAGGCCATGATCCGTGAGCAGTCCGAGGCCCGCGCCGCCGCAAAAGCAGCGGCCGAGGCAAAAAAGGAAGCCAACGCCTGACCATTGGTTGAGACCGGTCCGGCTCAGCCCAGAGCCGTCTGTCCCTTCACCCTTATCAATAAAGAACGCGGTTCCACCTGGACGGTGACCCGGGTGGCCTCGCCCGCCGTGTCGCCGTCGAGCTGGGTGGGCATCGGTTCCGGGCACTTGATGACGACCCTGCCGGACCGGTAGACGGTCATGATGGGCAGCTTCCCGCTGTGCTTGAACATGATCTTGACGTACATCAGCAGCCACCCGATGGCGCTGCGGGGACTCATCACCACAACGTCCAGCATGCCGTCGTCGATCATGGCCTGCGGGATGAAGTCGATGCCGCCGGGGACCAGCCCGCAGTTCGCGAAAAGGACGCTGCGGATGTTCCGCACCTGGTCCGGGCTGCCGTCCAGCGAAATGGAGACCTTCTTCCGCCGCCCGGGCAGGTGGCGCATGCCCGCCTCGGTATAGGCCAGCCAGCCGAACGTTTTTTTCAGGCCCGCATTGGTATCCGCGAGCACCTCTGCGTCCATGCCAATCCCGGCGATCACCAGGAACACATGTTCCGAGGAATGCCCGGTCCGCGAGTTCTCGATGCCCAGCCGGGCGGTGTCGATGTAGCGCTGGTTTCCGAAGAGGGCCGTTTGCACGTTGCCGTGGAGGTCGTTGACGTCCAGGTCCACGTTACGGGCCAGGAGGTTCCCGGTTCCGAGCGGAATCAGTCCCATGGCAACACTGGTGCGCGCGAGGGACTCGGCCACAACGCGGACGGTGCCGTCACCGCCGCCCACGAGGACGACGTCGGGCTTGCCGGCCAAAGCTGCCTGCGCCTGGGAGAATCCGGGGTCCTCCGCCGTCGTCTCGTAAAACACCGGCTCGTCCCAGCCCGCGGTGAGGCAGGCCCGCTGGATGGTGGCTTTCGCTTCACCGGAGCGGGCTTTGATGGGGTTCAGGATGACTGCCACACGCTGCTGGCTGAGGCCTGACTCGTGCGCCTCTCCGCCCACCGCGCTGCGCACATGCAGCGCCTTGAGCCTGCGGACTCCCCACCAGCTGGAAATCGCGAAGGCAAGCGCCACCGCTATCAGCACGTAGAGAATCAGGTCGCTCATGGTTCCCCAACAGTATCCCGGCGGCAGCTGCGCTTGACGGCCCATTGGCCGGCCGCCGTCGTACTCCTCCGGATTGGATACCCTTATGTGGTGATCGACGTAAAAGACCTCAGCGAAAACCCGGAGAAGTTCCGAGCCAGCCAGCGCGCCCGCGGCGCGGACGAATCAGTGGTGGACGCGATCATTTCCGCCGACTCCGCACGCCGCGCGGCGCTCATCCGCTTCGAGAACCTGCGTGCCGAGCAGAACGCCTTCGGCAAGAAGGTGGCCCAGGCCAAGGGCGACGAGAAGAAGGCCCTGCTGGCCGAGGTCAAGGAGCTGGCCAACTCGGTGAAGGCAGCCTCCGCTGAAGCCGATGCCGCCCAGACCAAGCAGGAAGAACTCCTGCGCACCATCCCCAACCTCATCGAGGACGGCGTCCCCGAGGGCGGCGAGGACGACTACGTGGTGGTCAAGACCGTTGGCACGCCGCGGGAATTCCCGGACTTTGAGCCGAAGGACCACCTGGAAATCGGTGAACTGATCGGCGCCATCGACATGGAGCGTGGCGCCAAGGTGTCCGGAGCGCGCTTCTATTTCCTCCGCGGTGTGGGTGCGCGGCTGGAAATGGCGCTGCTGCAGATGGCCATGGACCAGGCCATCGAAGCCGGGTTCATCCCGATGATCACCCCCACGTTGGTGCGCCCCGAGACCATGCAGGGCACCGGCTTTGACGTAAAGCACGACGCCGAGATCTACCGTCTCGCCGAAGACGACCTTTACCTGGTGGGCACCTCCGAGGTGGCCCTCGCCGGCTACCACGCGGACGAGATCCTCGACTTTTCCAAGGGGCCCATCCGCTACGCCGGCCAGAGCTCCTGCTACCGCCGCGAAGCCGGCTCACACGGCAAGGACACCCGCGGCATCATCCGCGTGCACCAGTTCAACAAGGTGGAGATGTTCATCTACACCACAGTTGAGGAGGCCGCGGCCGAGCACCAGCGGCTGCTGGCCTGGGAAGAGGAAATGCTCGCCAAGTGCGAGCTTCCGTACCGGGTGATCGACACTGCCGCCGGCGACCTCGGCATGTCCGCTGCCCGCAAGTACGACTGTGAAGCCTGGGTTCCCACCCAGAATGCGTACCGCGAGCTGACCTCCACATCCAACTGCACCACTTTCCAGGCCCGCCGCCTGAATATCCGCGAACGCGCAGTCAATTCGGAGGGTGTGGCAAAGGGTACCCGGGCTGTGGCCACCCTGAACGGAACGTTGGCCACCACCCGCTGGATCGTAGCCCTGCTGGAGCACCACCAGAACGCGGACGGCTCGGTCACCGTGCCCAAGGCGCTGCAGAAGTACCTGGGCGGCCTTGAGGTCCTCCCGGTTCTGTAGCTTCCCGCGAATCGCACCCTCTAAC
This sequence comes from Arthrobacter sp. Ha26, assembly GCF_059091705.1. NCBI lineage: Bacteria > Bacillati > Actinomycetota > Actinomycetes > Micrococcales > Micrococcaceae > Arthrobacter > Arthrobacter sp. Ha26. The sequence goes on along the minus strand of NZ_JBNHGX010000002.1, from coordinate 489,989 downwards.
GGACTTTGCACCTGCGTACCCGCGGGTGCAAAGTCGGTTAGCGGGTGCTTTTGTTCCTGGTCCCGCTGCTGGCCAGGCCCGCATTTCTTAGATGCGCACCAAGTCGGGCCGCATCTGAAGCGATCGCCCAGTCCCAGCGCACCACCTTGAGCCCGGCTGCACGAAGTTTGTCCTCCCGCTTCTTCTCGGCCAGCACCGCTTCGCGGGCTGTTTGGCCGCTGAGGTACTCGTCGCGCAGATACTTCGCGTCGCCGTCGAACTCGCCGACAAGCTTGAACCGGGGCCAGAAGAAGTCAGTTCGGGCAATGAAATGCCCGCCCACGTGGAAGCTTGCCTGAAGCAGGGGAGCAGGAAAACCCAGAAGGTGTATCTGTGCCCGGCTTAACGATTCGCCGGCCGATCCGGAATTCGTTACGGCAAAATCAAGTACTCGGGCGACCCACCGCCTGCGTGCACCCGACTCCAGCCGCCCAGCGTGCGCGAGCAACTCTTCTCTGCTCACTCCCGGACCGGACGTGCGGCGCGCGCCTATGGCATGATCCGCCAGAACCGTGCCCGCCGCGAAGTTCTCTCTGGCGATAACTGACACCACGGTCTCCGGCAGTGGTGTTACCAAGAGGCCGGCATGTAATACGGCAGTAGCTTGCGGCCCATGGCGTGCGGTCCCGTAGGACGTTATCCCTTCAATTCCGGTTCGTCCTGTGGGCATCACGGCCGCGGACGTCGTGGGCGGCTTCTTGCCTGTGTGCCCCCTTGACGCCCCGGACAGGTGGACGTAGGCCGGAACATCGAGCAATTCCAGGGCCCATACGGAGGCGGCTGTGTTTAGGCAGAACCTGGACCGGGGTAGCTCAAGGTTCACAGCAAGGACAGTCTGGCGGTACCGTTCCCAGGGCGCCAGCGAGATCCATTCCTGTTTGCAGGCGTAGATGCCTTTGCGGACGCGGATCAGCTCTCCCCGGGCGTACCGCCTGCTGAGCGAACGGGAGTCCCCGGTACTCCGACTCACCGCGGCGGCGTCAATTAACTCCATGCCCATCATCGTCCCCGGAGCCTTCTGGGGCGTGAAGCGGTAACGGATCTATGTGGAAAACCACGAATTAGGTAGCGCACCCCCGCGCGGACTGTGCACCTGCGGGGCCGCAGTTGCACAGTCCGTTGGCGGGTGCTTTCCCGCTGGGAGCATAGGGCACCCGCGGAGGTTAACACCCCCTGCGGGAAAACCTGTGGGTATTTGCCAACTGTTCAATAACTCTGTGGCGCGCGTCCTAGCGGATTTTTGGGGGCATCTGCTCTACTTGATGGATGACAACGCTGACTGAAACCTCAGTCGCCGGCAACGATGACCGGCGAGATAACGAAAACAACAACACAGACCAAAAGCTGATGGTCGCCCTGGACGTGGACGGCACGCTGGTGGATCACGACGGCCACATGTCCCCGGCCGTTCGTGAAGCGGCGCAGGCAGTAGTAGCCGCCGGCCACGAAGTGATGATTGCCACCGGCCGTTCACTGAACGCGATGCTGCCCATCATTGAAAACATCGGCATTGACCGCGGTTATGCGGTGTGCTGCAACGGCGGTGTGACCCTGCGTCTCCACCCCGAGTTGGATAACGGGTACGAGGTCATCCACAAGGCCACGTTCGATCCGGCTCCCGCCCTCCGGGCCCTCCGCGAACGGCTTCCGTCCGCCAAGTACGCACTGGAGGATGAGGACGGCAACTTCCTGTCCACCGAGCGCTTCCAGGACCCAAGTTTTGGCGTCGAGGCTGTGGGCGTCGACTTCCACACCATGCTCGAAGCCACCGCCGTGCGCGTTGTGGTGTTCAGTACCGAGAACACGCCAGAGGAGTTCAACGAGGCCATCGAGCACGTGGGCCTCGCCGGCGTCACGTATTCCGTGGGCTGGACGGCATGGCTGGACATCGCGGCCGCCGGCGTCACTAAGGCGAGCGCTTTGGAGAAACTGCGTGGCCGCCTCGGCATCGAACCGCACCTCACGGTGGCAGTGGGCGATGGCAGGAACGACATCGAGATGCTCACGTGGGCCGGCCGGGGAGTGGCCATGGGCCAGGCCCCCGCGGAAGTCATCGCTGCTGCGGATGAGGTCACGCATTCCGTGTTCGACGACGGCGCCGCCCACGTGCTGCGCAGCCTCCTTTAGGCCTCTCCGTTAGCGGGGAAGGCTTCAGCCTGGCCGGGGACGAACCTCGGGCCTTCCGGAGGCCTCCCACGATTCCTGGCCTCCACCCGCCGTCGGGCAGAATGGAAAGCATGACCCTCACGACGTTCGCCCTCATCCGCCATGGCCAGACCGACTGGAATGCGCAGCGCCGGCTGCAGGGTGCCACGGACATTCCGCTGAACGACGTCGGCCGGGCCCAGGCGCGTGACGCCGTCGCCGTTTTGTCTGCCTACGAATGGGACGCCATCGTGTCCTCGCCGCTGAGCCGTGCCGCCGAGACGGCAGATGTGATTGCGGCCGGGCTGGGCCTCAGCGAGGTCCGTCGCATGCCGGAACTCATCGAGCGGAGTTTTGGACCCGCGGAGGGAATGCAGGCCGGGCCGGAATTGGACGCGCTCCGCATCCCCGGGGGCTTCCGTGGTGCCGAAAGCGAGGACGAGGCCGCTGACCGGGGTTTGGCGGCGTTGGAGGCACTGGCTGATGAGTACCGCGGGCGGCGCCTTCTCGTTGTCGCGCACGGCACGCTCCTGCGCGTGAGCCTCAGCCGCGCTGTGGGCAGCACCTTGAAGAGCATCGACAATGCGGTGCTGAACCTGGCGCATCACCACGCGATTGACGGCTGGCAGCTTGAATACTTCAACGGCGAGCCGGTGATGGCGGCCAGCCAGGGCTGACATCAGGATGCCTGCGCGAAGAAGGCTCAGCGCGCCTCGAGGATCAGCGCCAGCAACCGGGCTGCTGCGGGCCGGGCGGCATGTTCCTCGTTCCACTGCGCCCGCGCCACCGCCTTGCTGACCGCCTGGGTGGTGATCCCGAGTTCCTGGGCCACTGCCTTCTGCTGGCCGCGCACCCCCGGGGTCAGCAGGTCAAGGACCCGCCATTCGGCGCCGGACCGGTCCCGGACGATGTGTCCGAGCAGCCGGAGCACGGCTTCGGCATCATGGGCTACGTCCGCGAGAGGGCCCTCAACGGCGACCGGGACCCTGTAATTGCTGTTCCGCAGCCGGTCCACGGCCCGCCGGGCGTACACCAGCCCGTGGCCGGAGGCGTCCTTGACCTGGTTGGGCAGCGGCTCATTGACAGGCCCGACGCCGATCCCCACGTACCAGGAACCCGCCCGCAGCGCGATCAGTGCCGCCTCCACGGCCTGATCGGGGCAGTCCACGATGCCCTGGACTTCGTCTTCCACTGACCGGTCAAAGTCCAGGCGCGCAGGAATGTGCCGCAGGTCCTTGAGCAGCTGCGGTACCCGGTCACCATCGCGCCGGCTATCCCTTTGGTTGATTGTCAGCGTGAACATCTGAATGCACAGCCTACCCGCAAGTAGCCTCGCCCGGCCAAGTGGGCCACCGGGGTAATCAGGTAGCCAGATCCGGGCAAGCAGGGTTGTCTCGCCCGGGTCCATCTGGTGCGATGGAGCCACGGCTGCCTTCGGGCGGTGACCGCGACGTGAGGATGGTTATGACCAGCAGCATGGGCCAGGACGAACTCGGACTTGTGGACCGCTGGTGGCGCGCCGCCAACTACCTATCAGTGGGACAGATCTACCTCCGCTCCAACCCCCTGCTGCGTGAACCCCTGAAGGCCGAGCACGCCAAGTCCCGGCTGCTGGGGCACTGGGGCACCACGCCCGGGCTGAACTTCGTGTACGCGCACCTGAACCGCATCATCCGCCGCGACTCCGCCGAAATGCTCTTTGTGGCCGGTCCCGGTCATGGCGGCCCCGCCGTCGTCGCCAATTCCTGGCTCGAAGGCACCTATTCCGAAATCTACGGCCACGTGGGCAACGACGAGGACGGCCTCGCGGAGCTGTTCCGCCAGTTCTCCTACCCCGGCGGCATCCCCAGCCATGCCGCCCCGGAAACTCCCGGCTCCATCAACGAGGGCGGCGAGCTCGGATACTCCCTCGCCCATGCGTACGGCTCAGTGCTGGACAACCCCCAATTGGTTGCCGCCGTCGTGATTGGCGACGGCGAGGCGGAGACCGGGCCGCTGGCCGCCAGCTGGCACTCCCACAACTTCCTGGACCCGGCAACGGACGGGGCGGTGTTGCCCATCCTGCACCTGAACGGCTACAAAATCGCCAACCCCACGGTCCTGGCCCGCATGCCGGAAGCACAGCTCGAGCAACTCCTGCGCGGTTACGGCCACGAGCCCTACTTCGTCACGGTGAAGGATCCGGACAACACAGAGCAGGCCCACCGGGATTTCGCGGAGGCGCTGGAAAGCTGCATGGCGGACATCCGTGCCATCCAGGACTCCCGGCGGACGCAGGAAAGCCCTGAGGCACCGGACAGCGCTGAGGAACGATACAGCACAGGGGGAGAAGAGGCGCCCCATTGGCCCATGATCGTGCTGCGCTCGCCGAAGGGCTGGACGGGGCCGCGCGAGGTGGACGGGCTGCAGGTTGAGGGGACGTGGCGGAGCCACCAGGTGCCCCTTTCCGAGGTCCGCACCAACGGGGACCACCTGCGCCTCCTGGAGCAGTGGCTGCAGTCCTACCGCCCGGAGGAACTGTTCGACGGCGACGGGCGGCTCCGGCCCGACGTCGCCGAGGGTGCGCCCACCGGTGACTTCCGGATGAGCGCCACACCCCACGCGAACGGCGGACTGCTGCGCCGCGCCTTGAAGCTGCCCGATTACCGGGACCACGCTGTCGAGGTTGCCCGGGCGGGTACTGAGCGGGTCAGCCCGATGGTCACCCTGGGCTCCTGGATGCGGGACGTAGTGGCCCTGAACATGGAAACGTTCCGGTTGTTCGGACCGGACGAGACAGCGTCCAACCGGCTCCAAAACGTCTATGAGGTCACGGACAAGGTGTGGCAGTACCGCATTGACGACGTCGACGAGCACCTTGCGCGCTCCGGCAGGGTGATGGAGGTGCTGAGTGAGCACTTGTGCCAGGGCTGGCTGGAGGGCTACCTGCTGACCGGCAGGCACGGCGTGTTCAGCTGCTATGAGGCGTTCATCCACATCGTCGACTCGATGTTCAACCAGCACGCCAAGTGGCTGAAAGTGCACCGGAAGCTGCCATGGCGCCAGCCCATCCCGTCGCTGAACTACCTGTTGTCCTCGCACGTGTGGCAGCAGGACCACAATGGGTTTTCGCACCAGGATCCGGGGTTCATCGATCATGCAGTGAACAAAAAGGCCGAGGTCATCCGTGTGTACCTGCCGCCGGACGCGAACACGCTGCTGTCCGTGATGGAGCACTGCCTGGCGTCCACGGATTACGTAAACATCGTGGTCAGCGGAAAGCAGCCTTCGCCCACCTGGCTCGGACCGGCCGATGCCGCCACCCACTGCCAGCGGGGCCTGGGTATCTGGGAGTTCGCGGGCTCGGAGGTCCCGGGCGAGGACCCCGACGTTGTCTTGGCCTGCGCCGGGGATGTTCCCACGGTGGAGACGGTGGCCGCGGCGGAACTGCTGCGGAAGGGTGCTCCGGGGCTGAAGGTCCGCGTGGTCAACGTCGTGGACCTGATGCGGCTGCAGGATGAAAGCGAGCATCCGCACGGGCTCCCGGCACGGGACTTCGACGGGATTTTCACTCCGGACAAGCCCGTCATCTTCGCCTACCACGGCTACCCGGCGCTGATCCACCGGCTGGCCTACCGCCGTAACAACCAGGAGGGCCTGCACGTCCGCGGCTACAAGGAGGAGGGGACCACCACCACGCCGTTCGACATGGCGATGCTGAACGGCATCGACCGGTTCCAGCTGGCCATCGACGCCATCGACCGCGTGCCGGGCCTGGCGGAGAAACACTCGCTGCTGCGGCAGGAGCTCCAGGACAGCAGGATCCGGGCACGGGAGCACACGCGCACACATGGTGAGGATCCCGAGGATATCCGGGACTGGAAACTCGGCTAGCTGTACTTTTCCTGCTCCGGCCGGCTCCTTCGCGGACCGCTGGATCGCGGAGGACCTTGGCGGGAGCCAGCCTGTGGGTGCTCAGCCCTGTACCGCAGGGCACCCGGGATCCCGCCCTTTTCGCCCAGGCCATCACCCCGGGCGAAGGCCGCCCACAGGCTACGCACCTGCCGCCCGACGTCGTCCACGTCCTCCCAGCGTGCGCCGGCGATCAGCCCGGCGCCGTCCCAGGTCCTCCTGTTGCCGAAAAGGAGCGGGAGGTCGATGGTGTGGGCAGCACCAAAAATGTTGCCGGGCGCGTGCCAGCTCAGGACGTAGCGGCAGGCTTTTCCGCCTGCCCGGGCGTGCCGCCTGGCGAACTTCCGGGCGGCCCTGCCATAAACAGTCTCGGTCACAACCCCATCGATGGCCCGGATAGCGGCGGTTCCGGCGACCGGGACGCGTGCCAGCTTGCTGAGGTACGGGCTGCGCGGCAGGAACAGCCTCGCTTCCTCGGACGTGTGCCCGATCAGTACTTCTATACCGGGTGCCGAGCGGTTCCACGCAGCCTCGATATCAGATTCCTCCGGGAGCGGCGTGTGCCCGTATTGCGTCCCGAAAGGCATGGCGGCGAGCATCCCGAACTTCCGGGCCACCTGCGCCACGTGGTCCTCCCGCTCCACCACCTCCATGGCCGGAGTGTCCTCGGCGACCGCTTCCGCCGCGATTCCCATGGCCTGGTTCATTTTGGCGCGCCCCCGGGAGATACCCAGGGGCGCGCTCTGGATGATGGCCCGCTGGAACAGTGACGGGGCTTCAGGAGTTGCCATGAGGTGTGCGATGGCGTCACCGCCGGCAGACTGTCCGAAGGCGGTCACCCGCCCCGGATCTCCACCGAAGGCGGCAATGTTCCGCTGCACCCAGCGGAAGGCCTCAAGCTGGTCCAGCAGGCCCAGGTTGCCGGGCCGGCCGGAACGGGTGCCCAGGAAGCCGAAGAGTCCCAGCCGGTAGGTCACCGAAACCACTACTACGCGGTTTTCGGCCACCAGCACCGCGGGGTCGAAGATGGCAAGGTCGCCGGAGCCGGTGGTGTAGGAACCGCCGTGGATCCAGACCATCACGGGCAGTCGCTCGCCCGGAGTGAGGCTGGCGGGCATGGTGATGGACAGGTTCTGGCAGTCCTCGCTGCCTGGAAGTTCGCCGTAGCGGGTGCCCAGGACGTCGTCAAGGAACGGCACCGGTCCCTGCGGGCAGGCGGGCGCGGGGGATGTTGCCGCGTAGGGTTCGGTCCAGTCCGGCACAGGAGCGGGAGGCTGGAACCGGGCAGCCCTGGCGTACGGGATGCCGGTGGCCCGGATGACGTCCCCATCGGGCCAGCCGGTGACTGGTCCGCAGGGCGGGGTGAAGGTGGGTGCTGAAGTCACCTCTCACTTTAACCACAACGAAGGCCCACGTCGCTTGACGTGGGCCTTCATCATTCGGTGGCTGAGCCTGTCAAAACCCGGCTTTCCAAAGTTTCGGCAGGCTCAACCGGCGGAACAGTACTAGTGGCCGGTGGGGACGTAACGCTTGATGGAGGCTTCCAGCTCGGCCTCGGCGGCGGCGCGGTCGCCCCAGCCCTCGGCCTTGACCCACTTGCCCGGCTCCAGGTCCTTGTAGCGGGTGAAGAAGTGCTCGATCTCCTTGATCAGGAAGTCGTTGACGTCGCTGACTTCCTGGATGTGGTCGAAGCGGGCATCCACCGGGACGCAGAGGATCTTCGCGTCTCCGCCGCCGTCGTCGGTCATGTTGAAGACGCCGATGGGGCGGGACTCGACAATGACGCCCGGGTGCAGGTCGAAGTCCTGCAGGAGCACCAGCGCGTCCAGCGGGTCGCCGTCCTCGCCGAGGGTGTTTTCGAAGTATCCGTAGTGCGTGGGGTACTGCATGGAGGTGAAGAGGACGCGGTCCAGGCGGACGCGGCCGGTCTCGTGGTCAACTTCGTACTTGACGCGCGATCCCTTGGGGATCTCGATGGTCACGTCATGCTTCATGGAATGCTCCTCGGCAATTGCAGGGGGTTCGCGGCACACCTGACGGCCTCCAGAAGGGAGTGTCCGTGCCGCCGACTACTATTGAGGATATAGCGAGAGGCCCTGGAATCAGGAACTTGTGGGGAAATTTCAGGACTTGAGGACCAGCACCAGCATGACCAAAACAACTTCCGCGGAACCGTGGCTTGACCGTGTCCGCCACGGTCTGCGGGCTGCGGTCCCGGGCCTGAAACGGTCCTGGTCCTTCGTTGTGCTGGCGGCTCTCCTGACGGTCCTCATGGTCCCCGCTGCGTTGCTGGTTGCCCCGGGTTTCGTGGGCCCGGAGGCCCCTGCCCCCGCTCCGCCAGCGCCGGAATGGCAGCAGGCTCCCACCACGCTTGCCCCCGCACGGGGGCTTGCCCCGCTGGACGCTTCGGCCGGCCTCCCGCTCGCATCCAGCGTCACCGCACAGCTGGACCCGCTGTTGAAGGCCGACGGCGGCGGGAACTTTACGGGGCTGGTGCAGGATGCGCTCACCGGGCAGGTCCTCTTTGACCGCGGCGGTTCCGAGAGCAGGGTGCCGGCCTCCAACCTGAAACTGCTCACCGCGGCGGCCGCCCTTCGTTCCCTCGGTCCAGAGCGCCGCTTCACCACCTCCGTAGTGCAGGGTCCTGAAGCCGGGCAGGTGGTGCTGGTTGCCGGCGGTGACGTCCTCCTGGGCGCGGGGGAGTCGAACGCGGATCAGGCGATGGGCCATGCGGGCCTGGCTACGCTCGCCGCGGAGACTGCCGAAGCACTGAAAGCTGCCGGCACCACGGGTGAGCTGAAGGTGATGCTGGATGATTCCCTGTTCACCGGCCCGGCCCTGAACCCTGCCTGGGAAAGCGGGGACGTGGCTGCCGGTGAAGTGGCACCGCTATATCCGCTGGCCATGAACTCGGCCCGCTATGATCCCGCCGGCACCACTGGCCCGCGCCCGCAGGATTCGGCCATGACGGCGGCGGAGGAATTCGCAGCCGGGCTGCGTACGGCAGGCGCGGCCGCGGGACTGGCCGTTGCAGCCGCCGTCGAACGTTCCCCCCGTTCCGCCCAGGAAGGCGGAGGGGAATCCCGGGAGCCGGCTGTCCTGGCAGAGGTGGAGTCGGCCACGGTGGCTGAGCAGGTGGACCTGATGCTGCAGGCCTCGGACAACTACCTTGCGGAGGTCCTGGGACGGATGGCATCGGTAGCGGCAGGCGGGCCGGCCAGCAACGACGGCGCCACGGCTGTTGTCCGGGCGCAACTCGCCGACGCCGGGATTGCCGTGGACGGCATCAAGCTGGTGGATGTGTGCGGCCTGGCCATGGGCAACCAGGTCCCGGCCCGCCAGTTCACCGAGGTGGTGCGCGCCATCGCCGCCGGCACGGACGTCCGGCTCCGCGCCGCACTGAACGGCTTCCCGGTGGCCGGCCTCACCGGCACGCTGGACACCCGCTATGGCGAGGAATCAACAGCCCGGGGCGCAGGCCTGGTCCGCGCCAAGACCGGCACGTTGAACACCGTGCTGGCACTTAGCGGTTATGTGGTGGATGCCGACGGCCGGCTCCTGGTCTTCTCCTTCATCGGCAACGGACTCACCCCGGGCGCGGCGGGCAACAAAGTGGCGTTGGACCGGGCCGCCACGGCGCTCGCGGCCTGCGGGTGCCGGTAGCACCCTACGCGTCTGCAGGAGCGGCCCGGCGCCGCTCAACCGTTGCTGCCCGGCGCCGCTTATGCGGGCCCAGGCCGTCCGTGCGGTGTCGACACCCTGTTGCGGGAGCGCGGTGGTTCGCCGGTGAGCGAACTTAAGGACTATCCCCAGCCTGCTGTGTTCTGATGGGACCTATGGAGTCCACTGCAGGTGAGTCGTCAGCCCAAACGTTGTCCAGCCAGGCCTCGTCCCTGATCAACTGGGACCTTGCCGCAACCACGGCGGCACGGCTGGCGCCCGCCGGCCCGGTCCTGGACAAGGCCGCCATCGGGGACGCGGTGGACAGCCTCCGCCGGCTCGCCGACGCCTCGGTGGAGCACGTCCACGAGATCACGGGACTGGAAGCGGCACGAAACCTCCGCGATTCCACCGTCCTGGTGGTGGACCGCGCCTCATGGGCCAAGGCCAACACCCAAAGTTTCGCCGTGATGCTCAAGCCCGCCATGGAAAAGATGCTCGAAAACAGGCGCGGCTCCCTGAGCCCGGCCGCCGCCGGCGTCAGCGGCGCCATCACCGGCAGCCAACTGGGTGCGGTCCTTGCGTTCCTGTCCAGCAAGGTCCTTGGCCAATACGATCCCTTTGCCGCCCTGGCCGAAGGTTCCAACGCGCCGTCGGGCGGACGCCTGCTCCTGGTCGCCCCCAACATCGTGTCCGTGGAGCGGGAACTGAACGTCACCCCGGAGGACTTCCGGCTCTGGGTCTGCCTGCACGAGCAGACCCACCGCGTCCAGTTCGCCGCCGCTCCTTGGTTACGCCACCACATGCTCGAGCAGATCGACGAACTCAGCGTCCACCTGCTGGGCAACGTTGACACCCTGATGGAGCGGGCCACCGCCGCCGCCCGGTCACTGAAGGACCGCACCGGCAACGGAAATACCCCCGGCCGCGGCGCCATCCTGGACCTGTTGCAGGACCCGGAGGAGAAGGCGGCCATTTCGCACCTCACCGCCGTTATGAGCTTGCTCGAAGGCCACGCCAATGTGGTGATGGACGCCGTGGACGCCAGCATCGTGCCGTCGGTGAAGACCATCCGCCAGCGGTTCAACGACCGCGGCAAGGACCGCGGCGTTATCGAAAAGTTCATCCGCAGCCTCCTGGGCCTGGACGCCAAGATGCGCCAATACTCCGACGGCGCGCGCTTCGTCCGTGCCGTGGTGGAGGTTGCGGGAATGGAAGGCTTCAACCGGGTATGGGAGTCGGTGGACCACCTGCCTACCGAGCCCGAAATCCACGATGCCAAGCTGTGGCTTGAACGGATGGGACTCTGATTATCACCGGTCCAGAGCGCGGCCAGGCAGGTCAGGGCAGGCAGCCAGCTTCTATCAGCAGCCAGGCACCACGGACAAGCGGACGACGGCGGCCCGGCCGGCTTGCGCCCGTCATTGGCACCGCGCGCAAGATGCTGCAGGAGTCCTTGGCCCAGGCAGGCTACCCCTCGCATGTCCTGGTGGCCTGCAGCGGGGGGCCGGACTCCCTGGCCCTGGCAGCAGTGGCGGCCTACTTTGCCCGCCGCGGCCACGTGGACGGCCATGCGGTGACGGTGGGTGCAGTGGTGGTGGACCACCAGCTGCAGGAAGGGTCCGCCCACGTGGCGGCCGAAACAGCCCGGGTCCTGCACGAACTGGGACTTGCCCCCGTGGAAATCCGGACCGTGACAGTGGCTGCCGCCGGCACAGGCCCCGAAGCCGCGGCGCGTGAAGCCCGGCATGCAGCGCTGGAAGCAGCCGCCATCAGCCAGGGCGCGGACGCTATCCTGCTGGGCCACACCCTGGACGACCAGGCCGAACAAGTGCTCCTTGGCCTTGCCCGAGGCTCGGGGACCCGTTCGCTCGCCGGGATGAGGCCCGCCCGCGGCCAGCTGCTGCGGCCCTTCCTGGAGCTTCGACGGGCGGACACGGAAGAGATCTGCGCCGCCGAGGAACTGGACCCCTGGCTCGATCCCACCAACGCGGACCCGTCCTTCGCCCGTTCACGCACCCGGGTGGAAGTGCTGCCGCACCTCGAGGAAAAGCTGGGGCCAGGCGTCGCGGAATCCCTGGCCCGGACTGCCTCCATCCTGCAGATCGACGCCGATTACCTGGAGGACGTGGCGGAAACCACGTTCGCCTCCCTCGTGGAGCGGAACGGCCGGGAACTGAGCCTCCCGGAGGATGCCCTGCGCGCCTTGGCCCCCGCCATCCGGTTCCGGGTCATCGCCAAGGCAGCGGCCGACGCCGGCGGGCAGCAGCCCAGCTACCGGCGCCTTGTGGCGGCGGAAGCGCTGCTGCGGCGGCAGGGTTCAGCCGGACCGGTGGAACTGCCCGGAGGCGTAAGTGTCTACAGATTGTCCCTCGCGCAGCTGGCAGACCTCCCGATCGGGGACAGCGCCGCTAAGGACAGCGCCGACAAGGAGAGTGCCGCCGGGGTTGATGAGCCGGGTGCCGGTCCCCGCGGAGGCGCACGCTGTGGGAAGCTAGTATTCCGGCCTCAAAAACCGCCCGCAAAATAGTCGCACCCCCGCATCTACACAGGAGCCATTGGTGGATTCAAACGACGTCCAGGCAGACCTCAAGCACGTTCTCTACACCAAGGAGCAGATCCAGCAACGGATCACCGAGCTCGCTGCGCAGATCGACAAGGACTACGAGGGCCGCGAGATCCTCATTGTGGGCGTCCTCAAGGGTGCCGTGATGGTGATGGCAGACCTCGCCCGAGCGCTGCACAGCCACATCTCCATGGACTGGATGGCTGTTTCCTCCTACGGCTCCGGCACCCAGTCCTCGGGAGTTGTGCGCATCCTGAAGGACCTGGACACGGACCTGATGGGCAAGGACGTGCTGATCGTCGAGGACATCATCGACTCCGGCCTCACCCTTTCCTGGCTGAAGACCAACCTGGAATCCCGCGGCACCGCCTCGGTGGAAATCTGCACCGCCTTCCGCAAGCCCACCGCCGCCAAGGTGGAGATCGACGTCAAGTACGTGGGTTACGACATCCCCAACGAATTCGTGGTGGGCTACGGCCTGGACTATGCCGAGAAGTACCGCAACCTGGACTTCGTGGGCACCCTCGCACCGCACGTCTACGAGTAGGCCGCACATCCACGAGAACGCTGCGCCTCCCCATTTTGCGTAAAAACATCGGCATCAAGGACGTGGCGGTGGCCGCCGGAGTGTCCGCGACCACCGTCTCGCACGTCCTGAACGATGTTGCCTACGCACGGGTCAGTGCCGAGACGAGGGACAAGGTCCGGTCCGCGGCCGCGCAGCTGGGCTACGGCCCCAACCGCCTGGCGCAGGCACTCCGGAGCCGGCGCACCGGAATGCTCGGCCTGGTCAGCGAAGATATCGCCACCACGCCCCACGCCGGCCGGATCCTTTTAGGGGCCGACGACGCTGCCAGGGCCCGCGGCTACACGCTGATGGTCATCAACACCTCGGGCACCGCCACTCCGGCATCACGCGAAGCGGATGTGGACGCGCTCCTCGAGCGGCAGGTGGACGGCATTCTCTATGCCACGATGTACCACCGCACCGTAGAAGCGCCACCCAACCTGGGCAAGGTGCCGGCGGTCCTCGTTGACGCTGTCAGCGCGGACGGAGGATTCACCTCGGTAGTGCCGGACGAGTACGGCGGCGCGCGTACCGCCGTCGAAACCCTCCTGGCCGCCGGGCACACCCGCATCGGTTTCATCAACAACGCCGCGGACGCACCCTCCACCCGCGAGCGGCTCCGCGGCTTCCGCGAAACACTGGCCGGCGCAGGGCTCGACGGCGGGGCGGCACCTGTGCAGGAAGCCTCCTCTGACGCCCAGGGAGGCTACGAGGCTGCCCGCCGGATCCTCGAGGGCGGCAGCCCGCCGTCGGCCTTGTTCTGCTACAACGACCGCATGGCCATGGGCGCTTACCGCGCCGCCGCCGAGCTGGGCCTTTCCATCCCCGCGGACCTGTCCGTGGTGGGTTTCGATGACCAGGAACTGATAGCCGGCAACCTGTACCCCGGGCTCACCACCGTTGCCCTGCCGCATTATGAAATGGGCGTATGGGCTGCCGAACGGTTGATTGACGCAGTGGAGGGGACAGCAGTGCCCGGTGCCGCCGTTCCAGAGCCAGCACTCCTTAACTGTCCGCTGGTATCCCGCGCGTCCGTGGCCGGCCCCCGGTTTTAGCCCTGGTGCCCGCGCCCGGCGGTGTGGCCGTGCAGGCTACGCCCAGAGGGAACTTTTGCCCAACACCATGCGTGATTTACTCCGGACGGTGTATAGCTAGAAGCTGACGCAGCACCATCACGCGCGCAGAGTACTCGCCGTGCAGCACTACCAGGAGGGACGGGGCCAGCCCCCGAACAGATGAAAGCTAAGAACTTCTTCAAAGGCCCGGGCATCTGGATCGTTGTTGTGATCGGGATGCTCCTGGTGGCCTTTGCAACGCTCGCTCCCGGCGGTGCAGCCCGGATCGACACTGACAAGGGCCTTGAATTGCTGTCCGGCAACAAGGTGGAGCAGGCAAAGATCTTCGACGGCGAAAACCGTGTTGACCTGGTGCTGAAGGACAACCTCCAGCTGGACGGACAGGACAAGGGCAAGAGCGTCCAGTTCTTCTTTGTGGACGCCCGTGCGCAGGATGTAGTGAAGGCAGTCACTGACGCCAAGCCGGCCGAGGGCTACACGGACCAGCCGATCGAGAGCAACTGGTTCTCCGGCCTGCTCTCGCTGCTGATTCCGGTCATCCTGCTCGGTGCGCTGTTCTGGTTCCTTATGACCCGGATGCAGGGCGGCGGCTCGAAGATCATGCAGTTCGGCAAGTCCAAGGCCAAGATGGTCAGCAAGGACATGCCCCAGGTGACGTTCGCTGACGTGGCCGGCTCTGACGAGGCTGTGGAGGAACTGCAGGAAATCAAGGAATTCCTGCAGGAACCGGCCAAGTTCCAGGCTGTCGGCGCCAAGATCCCCAAGGGCGTGCTGCTGTACGGCCCTCCAGGTACCGGTAAGACCCTCCTGGCCCGTGCCGTCGCAGGCGAGGCCGGCGTTCCCTTCTTCTCCATCTCCGGCTCGGACTTCGTGGAAATGTTCGTCGGTGTGGGTGCTTCCCGTGTCCGCGACCTCTTTGAACAGGCCAAGGCCAACTCGCCTGCCATCATCTTCGTGGACGAAATCGACGCCGTCGGCCGCCACCGCGGTGCCGGAATCGGCGGCGGCAACGATGAACGCGAGCAGACCCTGAACCAGCTGCTGGTGGAGATGGACGGCTTCGACGTCAAGACCAACGTCATCCTCATTGCGGCCACCAACCGTCCGGACGTCCTGGACCCCGCGCTGCTGCGCCCCGGCCGCTTCGACCGCCAGATCGGTGTGGAAGCGCCGGACATGATTGGCCGCGACCAGATCCTGCAGGTGCACGCCAAGGGCAAGCCCATGGCGCCGCAGGTGGATCTCAAGGCCGTCGCCAAGAAAACCCCCGGTTACACGGGTGCGGACCTCGCCAACGTCCTGAACGAGGCCGCACTGCTTACCGCCCGCTCCAATGCGAACCTGATCGATGACCGTGCCCTGGACGAAGCCATTGACCGCGTGATGGCCGGCCCGCAGAAGCGCAGCCGCGTTATGAAGGAACACGAGCGCAAGATCACCGCGTACCACGAAGGCGGCCACGCCCTGGTGGCGGCCGCGCTGCGGAACTCCGCGCCGGTCACCAAGATCACTATCCTTCCCCGCGGCCGCGCCCTCGGGTACACCATGGTGGTCCCGGACAACGATAAGTACTCCGTGACCCGCAACGAGCTTTTGGATCAAATGGCCTACGCCATGGGTGGCCGCGTCGCCGAGGAAATCGTGTTCCACGATCCCTCCACCGGTGCCTCCAACGATATCGAGAAGGCCACCGGCACCGCCCGCAAGATGGTCACCGAGTACGGCATGAGCGAACGCGTCGGCGCCGTCCGGCTGGGCCAAGGCGGAGGTGAGCCGTTCCTGGGCCGCGACGCCGGGCATGAGCGCAACTACTCAGACCAGATCGCCTACGTAGTGGATGAGGAAGTGCGCCGGCTGATCGACCAGGCCCATGACGAGGCCTACGCCATCCTCACTGAGAACCGGGACGTCCTGGACCGGCTGGCCCTGGAATTGCTGGAACGGGAAACCCTAAACCAGGCCGAAATCGCGGACATCTTCCGTGACATCCGCAAGCGCGACTTCCGCGAGGTGTGGCTCTCCAAGGAGACCCGTCCGGTGCAGACGGCCGGCCCGGTGGAGTCCCGCCGGGAGCAGGCGGAACGCGAAGCCCAGGAGGAAGCCAAGAAGGCCCGCCTGGACGAGCCGCTGGACGCCCAGCCGCCGCATCCGCAGGGTGTTCCGGAAGACGCTCCGTTCCAGGGAGGCATCCCCGACTCGGGGCCTGACGCCCTTCGCGGCTAAGCTTTCTTACGTGAACCACTTCGACGACGACGACGTTCCCGCCTCCGCCGGATACCCGGCGGAGGGCGGCGCACACCATTCAAAGCACCATAAGGTGGACCGGCCGCGGATCGAGGCTGCCGTCCGCGAGATTCTCCTGGCCATTGGAGAAGACCCGGACCGAGGCGGCCTTGTGGACACCCCCAAGCGGGTGGCCAAGGCCTACGCCGAGGTGTTTGCCGGACTGCACCACGACCCCGCCGACGTCCTGTCCACCACCTTCGACCTGGACCACGAAGAACTGGTCCTGGTCAAGGACATCCCGTTCTACTCCACCTGCGAGCACCATCTGGTGCCGTTCCACGGTGTGGCCCACGTGGGCTACATTCCGTCGCATGACGGCAAGGTGACCGGGCTGAGCAAGCTGGCCCGGCTCGTGGATATCTACGCCCGCCGTCCCCAGGTGCAGGAGCGCCTCACCACGGAGATCGTGGAAGCGATGGTCCGCCACCTCAAGCCGCGTGGCGCGATCGTCGTTGTTGAATGCGAACACATGTGCATGTCCATGCGCGGTATCCGCAAGCCCGGAGCGAAGACCGTCACCAGTGCGGTCCGCGGGCAGCTTCATGACCCGGCCACCCGTGCCGAAGCCATGAGCCTCATCCTCGGAAGGTAGTCAACACACCATGGATTCACTCGCTGCAGCGCCGGGAACCGGCCCGGCAACCTCGCCACTGCCCGTCCTGCGCAAACCGCGCCCGGCAGCCCGCTTCGAAGACTTGCCCACCGACCGGACCCTGGTGATGGGCATCGTCAACGTCACACCGGACTCCTTCAGTGACGGCGGCCAGCACGCCACCGCTGACTCCGCCATCGCAGCCGGCCTGCGGATGTTCTATGCGGGTGCGGACATCATCGACGTCGGCGGCGAATCCACCCGGCCCGGTGCGGAGGATGTCAGCCCGGACGATGAACAGCGCCGGGTGATTCCCGTGATCGAGGCGCTGGTGAAGGCCGGCGCCCTGGTCAGCATCGACACCATCCACGCTTCCACTGCCGCCGCCGCGCTGAAGGCCGGCGCAGCGATCATCAACGACGTCTCCGGCCTCACCATGGAACCGGAAATGGCCGAGCTCGCGGCCTCCTCGAAGACTCCCTACATCCTCACGCACCGACGCGGCGACGCCCGCACCATGAACTCCCTCGCCGAGTACAAGGACGTTGCCGCCGAAGTGGTGGCCGAGCTCGCCGGAGTAAGGGACAAACTGTATGCCGCCGGCGTCAGCCCGGAGCAGATCATCATCGACCCGGGACTAGGCTTCGCCAAGAACGACGCCCAGAACTGGGAACTCCTGCAGAACCTGGACCAGCTGGACAGCCTGGGCCATAAGGTCCTGGTGGGGGCCTCCCGCAAACGGTTCCTCGGCACCCTCCTGACCGTGGCCGGAAAGACTGCCGCCCCGCAGGAACGTGATGACGCCACCGCGGCCATCACCGCCATCAGCGCCTACCGGGGCGCCTGGGCAGTGCGCGTGCACGACGTCGGCCCCAGCCTGGACGCCGTAAAGGTCGCCGCGCGCATGGCCGCCCCCAGAACCAGCCAGTAGGCCAAGCCATGGACAGGATTACGCTGACCGGTGTCACCGCCGTCGGCCATCACGGCGTCTTCGATTTTGAGCGCCGCGAGGGCCAGCCTTTTGTTGTGGACGCGGTGCTCTACCTGGACTTCACCAAGGCGGCGGAATCGGACGACGTCCGCGACACCGCGCACTACGGCGAAGTTGCCCAGCGTATTACTGACTGGATTTCGGGTGAACCGCTGAACCTGATCGAGGCGCTGGCCGTGCGGATCGCGGAGGGCCTGCTGGCCGAATTCCAGCTCCAGGCCGTGGACATCACCGTTCATAAGCCGCAGGCGCCCATCGAGGTGCCCTTTGGCGACGTCGCCGTCACTGTGCATCGGGCTCGGGCTGACGCTCGGGCTGACGCAGACATGGACCACGCCCGCCCGGCCCACGCCGGGCGCGGCCACCAGGAGAGACCAGCGCAGGGGGAAGACGCATGAACTCCGGGTATTCCAAGGTGGTGCTCGCCCTGGGCAGCAACCTTGGGGAGCGCAACGAGACCCTGACCGAGGCCGTTGCGGATCTCGTGGACCCGCCGGAGGTCCGCCTTCTGGCCGTCTCGCCCGTTGTGCAGACCAAGGCAGTCGGCGGGCCGGCCGGCCAGCCGGATTTCCTGAACATGGTCATCACCATCGAGACCAACCTGACCCCGCTGGAGCTGCTGGAACACTGCCAGGCGGTGGAAAACAAGCACCACCGCGTTCGGGAGGTGCGTTGGGGACCCCGCACGCTCGACGTCGACATCATCACCTACGCCGACCTGCGCAGTGATGACCCTGTACTTACGCTCCCGCATCCCCGTGCAGCAACCCGCGCCTTTGTCCTGTACCCCTGGTCGCTGATCGAGCCTGCGGCCACGCTGGACGGCGAACGCATCTCCGCCTTGGCCTCCCGGGCGGAGGATTTCGGCGACCTTGCCCTGTTCGACGGCTTCGGCGACTTCGACGGCCTGCCCACGGCAGGAGCTGTGGAGGAGCGATGAAACCCCTCAACCCGTTGCGCCTGATGCTGATCGGCGTCATCCTGGCCGTGGCGGGCTGGTCCGCCACAGTGATCACCAGCCGCTACGGCATGGCCACTCCCGTCCTGCCGGCCACCGCATTGGCCACCATGGGCGTGATTGTTGCCATCACGCTGATCCTTGGCATCAGGGTCCTGCAGTGGCGCGACAGCAACAAACCCAACAGCACCAAGAAAAAAACCCTGCTCGATCCGCTCCTCGCAGCCCGTACCCTGGTGCTGGCCCAGGCCTGCGCGTACGCGGGGACCGTCCTGCTGGGCTGGCATGTGGGCATCTTCCTGGACCAGCTGCGGATCTGGAGCCTGCGCAGCAACCAGGGCATCACCTGGCTGGCGCTGGCGATGGCCGGCGGCGGACTGGTGATGATCGTGGTGGGCCTGCTGGTGGAGCGGTTCTGCAAGATCCCGCCGGAGGACGGCGACACCAACAGTGCGGACGGGAAGCCGGGCCGCACTGTGCGCGGCGAAGCCACGGGGGAAGGCGAATATGCATACCGGGGCGATTGACCCGCCGGGAATCGTCTGGCAGCGGGTATCACCGAAGTACGTCACCGTCCGGTTGGTGGAGTGGGCCCTGGCGAACCTTGTCACAGTACTGGTGCTGTCCCTGCCGCTGGTGTTTGTGCTCCTTGGCGAGTGGGCGTGGCCGCCGCTGTGGCTGGCTGTCGCGGCGCCGTCTGTGGCGCTGGTCCTCGCCCTCTGGCGCCTGGTGCTGATCCCGCGCCAGGTCCGCGCCATTGGGTATGCCGAACGGGACGACGATTTGCTGATCAGGACCGGCATTTTCTTCCAGCGCACCATGGCCGTCCCCTACGGCCGCATGCAGTACGTGGATATCGGAGTGGGTCCGGTGGAGCGCGGCCTGGGCCTGTGCACGCTGAAACTCCATACCGCCTCGCCGGGCACGCGTGCGCACATTCCCGGGCTTCCGGCCGCGGAAGGTGCCCGCCTCCGTGAGCAGCTCACGGCCCGCGGCGAAGCCAGGCTGGCTGGACTGTGACGTCTGAGGGACCGCGTACGGAACCAGGCGCTCCCATCCCTTCCCGTGCTGCCGGAAACACCGCTCCCGCTGCCGGCCCAGGCGCCGGGGCCAGGGGTGTGCCGGGAGTGGCGTCCGACGGTTTGCCAGGCGCCGGGTCCGACGGGTTGCCAGCCGGGTCCGACGGCGAATGGCTGAGGGTGCATCCGGCGTCGCCTTTTGTGCGCGGCTGGGTGGCCCTGGCGGCAATCGGCTTTTTCTTCGGCCGGGACGTTTTTGAGCGGGCGCTGCAGGGCCGGCCCATCCTGGAGGATGAGTTTGCCGGCCGGGCGCCCTGGCTGTTGGCCGCGGGCGCCATCATGCTGCTCATCGCGGTGCTCGGCTTCATCCTCACCTGGTACTTCACGAAGTACCAGGTGTCCGGTGGCTACGTCCGGGTCAACACCGGCTTCATTTTCCGCCAGCAGCGCCAGGCCCGCCTGGACCGGGTGCAGGCCATCGATATTGTGCAGCCCCTGCTGGCCCGGATCTTCGGCCTGGCTGAGCTCAAGTTCGAGGTGGCAGACGCAGGAGAGTCGGCGGTGCATCTTGCCTACCTGAAGATGGACGACGCCCGCCAGCTCCGCGCCACCATCCTGGCCCGCGCCGCCGGCGTGACCCTGGATGCGTCCCGGCCCGACGAACCCGCACCCGAGGCGCCGGAATATCCGGTACTGTCCGTCCCGCCGGCGCGCCTTGTCGGTTCCCTGCTGCTCAGCGAGCAAAGCGTCTTTGTGGTGCTTGCCGGTGCCGCTTCCGTGGTTCTTTCCTCGGTCACTGAGAACCGCAGTTTCTACTTTTACCTGATTCCGGCCGCATTGGGCCTGGCCGCAAGCTACTGGAACCTGTTCACCAAGGGCTACAACTTCACCGCCGCCATCTCGCCGGACGGCATCCGGCTGCGGTACGGGCTGCTGGACACCCAGGCGCAGACGCTTCCGCCGGGCCGGATCCAGGCACTGCGGGTGGCCCAGCCTCCCTTGTGGCGTCCGCTGGGCTGGTACCGCATCCAGGTCAACGTGGCCGGTTACGGCGGCCTCGAAAATGCGGGCGAGGGCTCGGCCCGGACAACGCTCCTGCCCGTGGGCCGGCTTGAGGACGTAATGGCGATGCTCGCGCTGGTGCTCCCCGATCCGGGTACGCCCCGGCCCGCCGTCGTCTTCGGCGCAGGGCTCCATGGCCTGGATTCCGACGGCGGCTTCGTCACCACGCCACGCCGGGCCCGCATCCTGGCGCTCCTGGGGTGGCGCCGGAACGGCTTTACCGCCACGGACACGGCGCTGCTGATCCGCTCAGGCCGCTGGTGGCGCGAGCTTGTGGTGGTGCCGCACCAGCGGACCCAGTCCATGGCGTTGCAGCAGGGCCCGTTGGCACGTCGGTTCCGGGTGGCTGACCTGGTCCTGCACACCACCGTGGGGCCGGTTTCGCCACGGTTACGCCAGTCAGGGGTGGAGGAGGCGGTGGCGCTTTTCGACGCCCAGTCCGCCCGTGCCCGGCTCGCTCGGAAGCGGCAGACCACTGAACAGTGGCTGGCCGAGGTGGCCCCGGATGTCCAGGGCGGTGAGCCGGGGCAGGTAGTCGAGCCGGCCGACACGGCAGCATCCCCGCCCAACCCGGTTCCATCTCCCGATTCGACCCCCGCATCCATCCCGGCATCCCCTCCTAACCCACCCTCCATCTCCACCCCAGTCCCCAGGCAGGAAGGCCCGCAACATGGCTAAACCGGGACGCCTCGGCGTCGGAATCGTTGGCGCGGGCAAGGTGGGCGCCGTACTTGGCGCAGCCTTGCGCGCCGCCGAACACGCCGTCGTCGGGGTTTCAGCTGTTTCCGATGCCAGCCGCGAACGGGCGGAGACGCTGCTGCCCGGCGTGCCGGTCCTGGAAGTGCAGGAGATTGTGGAGCGCTCGGAGCTCGTGCTGCTGGCCGTGCCCGACGACGCCCTGCCGGGGCTGGTGGACGGGCTGGCGAAACTGGGCGCGTGGCAGCCCGGGCAGCTGGTTGCCCACACCTCCGGCCGGTTCGGGGTGGGCGTCCTGCATCCGGTCCGCGCGGCCGGCGCAGTCCCACTGGCACTTCATCCTGCCATGACTTTCACCGGGATGAGCCTGGACCTGACCCGCCTGCTGGACTGCACGTTTGGTGTCACCGCGGATGCCGCCATGCTGCCGATTGCGCAGGCGCTGGTAGTGGAGATGGGCGCCGAACCGGTAGCCATCGCCGAGGCGGACAGGACGCTCTACCACGCAGCCCTGGCCCATGGATCCAACCACTTGGTGACCCTTGTGGCGCAGGCTTCGGAGCTGTTGAAGGATGTTGGGGTGGAAGCGCCTGAGAGGATGCTCGGTCCGCTGCTGCGGGCAACCCTGGAGAACGCGTTGGCGTCGGGGGAGTCGGCCCTCACGGGCCCGGTAGCGCGCGGGGACGTGGGAACGGTCAAAGCCCACGCGGAGGCTTTGCGGGAGTTCGACGGCGGCGGGCAAGGCGACGTGCTGGCGGCCTACCTTGCGATGGCGCGTGCCACAGCCCTGCGCGCCGAGGGCCGCGGACTGCTGAAACCTGACCAGCTGGGGGAGCTGCACAAGGCTCTGGAACCGGAGGAAGACTGAAGATGCCCATCAAACTCGTCACAACCGTCGCGGAACTGCATGCCGCGAGTGCCCGGCTCCTCAGGGAGAAACGCGGCAGTTCACAGGGCTTGGTACCCACTATGGGCGCCCTGCACGAGGGGCATGCCGCCTTGGCGCGGACCGCCGTCGAGCAGAACGACGTGGTGGTTGCAACGATCTTCGTCAACCCGCTGCAGTTCGGCGACGCCACGGACCTGGACCGTTATCCGCGGACCCTTGAAGCCGATCTTGCCTTGCTGGAAGCGCAGGGCGTGGACCTGGCCTTCGCCCCGTCCGTTGAGGAGGTGTACCCCGGCGGCGAACCCCTGGTGCGGGTCACATCGGGAGCCTTGGGGGAGAAGTGGGAGGGCGCATCCCGGCCCGGCCACTTTGACGGCGCCTTGACGGTGGTGGCCAAGCTGCTGCATTACGGCATCCCCGGGGCAGGGCTGCCGGCCGGGGATGGGGCTGGGGTCGTCCAGCCAGCGCGGGGTATTGAAAGGGCAAAGGCTGTTGAAGGGGCACTGGGTGGGCTGCCGGCCTACCGGGCCTACTTCGGCCAGAAGGACGCCCAGCAGTTGGCGCTTGTCCGGCGGATGGTGGCGGACCTGAATTTCCCGGTCGAAATCGTGGGTGTGCCCACGGTGCGGTCCGCCGACGGGCTGGCGCTCTCCAGCCGCAACCGTTTCCTGTCCGACGACGAGCGCGAGGCTGCGCTGGTGTTGTCGCGGGCGTTGCGGCTGCTTGAGGAGCGGGCCAATGCGCGGGAGCCGCTGGATCTGGAATCCGCGCAGGCACTGGTGGAGTCCCACCCACTGGTGGCCCTTGACTACTTCGACGTGGTGGATCCGGACAGTTTGGAACCGCTGGCAGAGAACTGCCGGGAGACTCCGTTCCGAGGTGAGGCATTGGCGCTTATCGCAGCAAAGGTGGGCCCGGTGCGGCTGATCGACAATATGCCGCTGAGCTCCTAGCTAGATGCCTGGCCTGCCTTGGCTCGTCATCAACTGTTCCAGGAGCGCGCGTTCCGGCTGGCCCGGATTCCGGGCGACGCAGCGGCGGAGCCTCGCCCTGGCCAGCTCGTCGCCGGGTTCGTCACTGCGGAGCACTTCCTCGACGATCTCCTGCGCCTGCCACCGAAGCGACTCGATGGCAAACTGCCGGATCTCGTCTGGAGTATCGCGCGCCATCCACGGATCGGGATCCGAGGGCACACTTTGGAACATCCGCTCTGCTGACATAGGAGCCTCCTTGCACCGATCCGACTGCGTTGTCGTAAGCACTGCGCGTAAGGAACACTACAGTGGGGAAGACCGGTCTGTCTTCTCACCCGGCGGTAAACTGGAATTGTCATGAATCCAGAAGCGGAGTATTCACCGGTGAATGCGGTTGACCGGCCGTCAGCCGGGCCTCCCGCGGCGGCTTCTGCGCCTGTTGTCAGCGAACCGCCCCCGCCGGAGACCCCTGCCGCTAAATCCGTAGCGAGGATCATGCTGGTGGCTTATGAACTTTTCTCACAGCGTGGCGTGCGCGATGTGGGTGTCAACGAACTGATTGAGCGGTCCGGGGTGGCAAAAGCCACCTTTTACCGTCATTTCCCGTCGAAGGACTCCCTGGTCCTGGCGTTCCTTGAGCAGCGGGACAAACAGTGGACCGTCGACGCGATTGTCTCGGAAGCCCGGCGACGCGGTAATACTCCCACTGAGCAGCTGTTGGCCATCTTCGACGTCTTCGGCGACTGGTTCCTGCGCGAGGATTTCGAGGCCTGCTCCTTCATCAACGTCCTGCTGGAAATGGGTCCGGCCCATCCCTTGGGCCAGGCCAGCATCGACTACCTCGCGAAGATCCGGGGCCACGTCCAAGCTTTGGCTGACGAGGCCGGGCTCCAGCGGCCCGACGAGTTCGCCCGGTCCTGGCACATCCTGATGAAGGGCTCCATTATCTCCGCCACAGAGGGCGATATGCAGGCAGCCAAGCGCGCCCAGGAGATGGCCGGCTGGCTGATCGAGCACCACCGTTGAAGCCCGGTCGTTGAGCCTGTCGAAACCTGCGCGCGCAAAAGGCACTTAGCCGGCTAATAGCTCCAGAAGGGCAGCTTCAAGGGGGCTTTGCGCTCTCGGCCAGGACTGGGGCATTTCGGTTGGCAGTGATGCGGGTTCTTCCGAGCGCAGGGCTGCAGGTGGCTCCGCTGGCTTTTCCGCTGGCGAGGGCGCGGGTGTTTGAGCGGGCAGGAACCCCGGCGTTTCATCCGGCAGGAGTCGGGGTGGCCAGTGTGGTTGTTCCCGGTCGGGTTGTTCGGGTTTGTAGTGTCGGCCGGTGGGTGAGGTCCAGCCGGGTGGCTCGTTTTGGGTTGCTGGGGTGGGTTCCCAGCGGCTGTGGTGTTTGAGGCGGTGGTGCTTGGGGCAGAGTTGGGCGAGGTTGCTGATGCCGGTGGTTCCGCCGTGGTGCCAGGCTGTGAGGTGGTCTGTGTCGCTGTCCGGGGATGGGTTGTTGCAGCCGGGGAAGGTGCATTTGCCGTCCCGAAGCTGCAGGGCTTTTTTCATTGCTGTGGTGAGGCGGTAGTTGGTGCGGCCGATTTCCAGTGGCGCCCCGTCCCGGGGATCAACGAGTACCCGGTAGAAGGAGTTGGCCCCGTCGGCGACGAGTTTGCGGGCCATGGAGGCCGGGATCGGGCCAAACCCGTCGAGGGTGGCGGGTTCGTCGGTGAGGCCGAGCAGGGCGAAGACCGGGACGGTGACGAGCACGTCGACCTTGGGTGCCGGGACTTTCCCGGTTGTTGGGATTTCTCCTGTTGCGGTGTTCTGTCGTGGGGTGGCCCTTTCTGCAGAATCCCCGTCGCGGATGTCCTCTGCGGGGGCGGCGAGCAGGAGGCTGGCGGCGATGTCGGCTTTTAGTTGGGTGAGGGTGCGGGGTTCGTCATGCCCTTGGAGGCCGCGGGCGAGGGCGGTGGTGCGGTTCCAGATGGCTGATGCCTGGCCGGCGGGGAGGTAGAGCGATACCCAGGCCATGCCGTCGCGGTCCGGGGTGCATTCCATCCGCCGGTCGGCGGCGCTTTTGGTGTGGCGTTTTTCGAGGGATTCGGGGTGGTGGCGTTCGCGCCAGCTACGGACTCGGGACCGGAACCGCGACGGTATCAGTTCACCGGCGGCGGCTCCGCGGGCCGGGTTGGGGTTCAGGACATGGGCGACGAGGGCGGCTGCGCCGGTGGGGTCGAGGTTGTCGGTTTCGTCGGCGATGATCCGGGCGTGCATCCAGGAGATGGTCCCAGTGGATAACGCGTCGAAAGCTTGGGGGAGGGCTGTGAGTTGGCGGGACTGGGCGACGAGTGCCCCGGCGGCGGCGGAGCTGATGGGCAGGACCCCGGCGATTTCCTCGACCGCGGACATCTCGGCATAGGTCCGTTCATGGACGGGCGCGTCCGGCGGGGTCATCGCATGCTGGATCTCGATCGCCTCTGCGGCGTCCCGGGCCTTGACCGCGGCGAGCTGCGCTTCCAGCCGCGACATCAACTCCATCCGTTCCAGCCGGATCTCATACCGGCGCTGCAGCACATCCACACCAGCATCACGACTGCGACCGGCACGGGCACCGGCACCTCCGCCGCCAGTCAGGGCGGCGTCCTCGAGGAAGAGCGCATCGAGGCCCGCGACGGAGGCATAAATGCCCTCCATCGCTGCTGCCGTGCCCGTCCCGTGTCCCATACAAAGATCATCTAATGGGGGTCTGACATTTTCCGGGGCGATGTCCACTTTCGTAGAGAGCTGTTTCCATCCGCCCGTCATACATCTGTGGCGGCCGCCCGCCGCCGTAATGGCACCGCACACCAAGGGCAGTAATAGTCAGCTTGCTTATTACTTTCGGGTTTCCTAGGCTGGAAACTGTCAGGCAAACAACTCTCGAAGCGGTAGTCCGTGCCCTCAATAGCGGCCGGAACGCCGCCTCACATGAGGAGGACAAATGTCAGAACACAGCATCGCAGGCAAGAAGGTCGCATTCCTGTTGACGGACGGCGTGGAACAGATTGAACTGACCAGCCCGTGGCAGGCGGTCAAAGACGCGGGCGGCCAGCCCACCCTGGTGGCACCCAAGAGCGGCAAGCTGCAGGGGTTCGAGGGCACGGAAAAAGGTGACACGTTCGACGTCGACCTCACGGTTGCAGAAGCGGACGCCGCGGACTTTGACGCCCTGGTGCTCCCCGGCGGCGTCGTTAACGCCGACCACCTCCGGGTGGACAAGGACGCCCAGGCCTTCACCAGAAGCTTCTTTGAACAGCACAAGCCCGTGGCATCCATTTGCCATGGACCCTGGCTGCTCATCGAGGCTGGCGTGCTGCGCGGACGGAACGTCACCTCGTACCACACGCTCGAGACGGACCTGAAGAATGCCGGCGCCAACTGGACCGACGAGGAAGTGGTGGTGGACCAAGGCCTGGTGACCAGCCGGAACCCGGACGACCTTCCGGCGTTCAACAGCAAGCTGGTTGAGGAGATTTCCGAAGGCCAGCACGCCGGCCAGACGGCCTAAAAGCACCCATTGTTCCCTCAGGGTTAAAGAAAAAATACCGTGCGGAGGAATTACTCCAGCCGGTAGAGTGTTGGAGTCTGCAGCGACGCTGATCGCGCACCTTTCAAACAAACTCCCTGAGGGAACACCCATGTCTACCGAAGTCTCTCCAAATGCCGGCGGGAACTCCGTCCAAACCGAAGTAACAAAGCCCGCCGCGCCGGAGAAGATGTCCCGCGAATCGGTGACAGTCATCAGCACGCTGCTGGTGGCGACGTTTGTGGTGATCCTCAACGAGACCATCATGAACGTCGCCCTGCAGCGGCTCATGGTGGACCTCCGGGTGGATGCGCCCACGGTTCAGTGGCTCTCCACGGGATTCATGCTCACCATGGCCGTGGTCATTCCCACCACCGGATTCATCCTGCAGACCCTCTCCACCCGGGCAGTGTTTATGCTCGCGATGGGCCTTTTCGCCGGCGGCACCGCACTTGCGGCGGCGGCTCCGGGCTTTGAGATCCTGCTGTTGGCGCGCATCGTCCAGGCCGGCGGTACCGCGATCATGCTGCCCCTGCTGATGACCACCATCCTCACGCTGGTCCCCATGGCCAAGCGCGGCGCCGTGATGGGCAACGTCAGCATCGCGATCTCCGTGGCCCCGGCCATGGGCCCCACAGTTTCGGGGTTGATCCTTGAGCACTTCACCTGGCGCTTTATGTTCGTGTTTGTCCTCCCGGTTGCCCTCGCGGCCCTCGCCATCGGCGCGAAGTACCTGACCAACGTGGGTGAGACGGAAAAGGCCAAACTGGACGCCCTTTCGGTCATCCTTACCGTCCCCGCATTCGGTGGCCTGGTCTACGGGCTCAGCCAGATTGGCGGCGGCCACGGCGGCCAGGCCGGGCCGGGTGTTGCAGCAATCGCCGCACTGGTCATCGGCGTCGCGAGCCTCACCGTCTTTGTCCTCCGCCAGCTTCGCCTGCAGAAGGGCGATGCCCCGCTGCTGGACCTGCGCGCGTTCAACTTCCGCATGTTCACCGTCTCGGTCCTGCTGATGGTGGTAGCCATGATGGCACTGTTCGGCGGCGTTATCCTGCTGCCCCTGTACCTCCAGGAAATCCGCGGACTGGGCTCCCTCGAGACAGGCCTCGCGCTGCTTCCAGGCGGCCTGGCCATGGGCCTGCTGGGCCCGGTCATCGGCCGGCTCTTCGACAAGGTGGGGCCGCTGCCGCTCACCGTCACCGGTTCAGTCCTGATGGTGGTGACGCTGTGGCAGTTTTCGATGCTCGACGCCGGCACGCCCGTCGCATGGATCGTCACCCTGCACGTGGGGCTGAGTTTCGGCCTGGCCCTGCTGTTCACTCCGGCGTTCACCACCGGCCTGAACCCGCTGCCGCCGCACCTTTACTCGCACGGGTCCGCGATCATGAGCACCACGCAGCAGGTTGCCGGTGCCGCCGGCACGGCGCTGTTGGTGTCCATCTTCGCCGTGGTTTCGGCGACGTCGGGCCTCGTCGCAGGGATGAGTGCCGCCTTCCTGACGGCAACCGTCATAGCCTTCGCCGCCGTCGTACTTTCAGCGATGATGCGCAAGACCAAAGGTGCCGGGCCGGGCCACGGGGGCCACTAGCCCCCACGGCCCACTGAGTAGCGCCAAGTGTCGTTTTGACCGCTCACAACGGCACTTGGCACTACCTGCATGGGGTCAGCCGGCGTAGAAGTCCGCGAGTTCCCTGATGAGCTTGTCCGGGGCCTTGATGGCGCCGTCGTGGCCGAAGCCGGGCAGGATGGTGTAGCTGGAGCCGGAGAGGACGTCGTGGATCTGGCCGCACGCCACGCCGAAGTATGCGGGGCTCTTTTCGCCCACCACGATCAGCGTTTCCAGCGGCAGTTCCAGGAACGGCTCGGCCGGCATGTCCGCGGCGATGATCGCCTTGATTTCACGGACTCCGGTCCGCATGAGTTCCCGCTGCTGCTTGCCCTCCGACGTGCCGGCCGTGAGCTTGTTGGCCAGGGTGAGCATGGAGAGCGGCATCCGGGACGAGAAGGCGCCGCCGGCCTCGAGTCCGCGTTGCAGGACAGCCAGGGCGCGGTCGTCATCCCCGGCTGCGACGGCGCGCTCGTACTCGGTGGTCCAGTCCGCCTTGACGCTGTGGTTCACGGAGACGGCGGGGTCGTAGACAGCAAGCCGTTCCACCGGGAGGGTCCTGGCCGCGTGAAGTGCAACGGCACCGCCAAAGCTATGCCCGAAGACGTCGGTGCTGGAGGTGTGCCTCATGACGGTATCGAGGTCGCGGATGTCCACGTCCAAGGTGTAATCCTCGGGCTGGGCGGAGGACGAACCGCGTCCGCGGCGGTTGAACGTGTGCACCGGCCTGCCCAGGGCAGCGCTGAGCTTCTGGGCGAATTTGGTGTAGTCCGCGGCCGTCACCATCGAGGGCGGGACAACCACCACGCCCGAACCGGCCGAAGCGAGTTCCGCGCCGGTGGAAAAGAGCTCCAGAGTGCCGCCGTCGGGGGTCCTGATGTTCTCACGCGTCATGTTCCGAGCCTAGCCGAGCAACCTGAACGCGGGCACCACGGACACTGCACCCGGCCCCGGCCCCGCCTTGGTCGGTTCAGCCGCGGGGCCTAACCCTTGAAGTACTCGGAGATATCGGTAACCAGTTCGCTGACGGCGACGGGATGGAGCCGTGGAAGCACTTGGGGGAGAGCTGATAGGTACTGCCCGGGACCGCTGCGTGCAGCGCTCGGCTGTTGCCCTGTAGTAGCCCGGGCTCTTCCCGCCCGCCATGGCATGGGTGTTGGCGGGGAGCACGCTGAAGTCCCGGGCATGGTCAGCCTCATTGTAGGCGGCCCGCAGCTCGCCAACGCCGCTGGGCATCACCTCACGGAACATCCTGTTCACCCTGGTGCGGGACAGCACTGCCATCAGCCCGGCGAGGACAGGCTCCGGGATCTTCGCCATGGCAGATCCCGGTTTTGCGGCCTTCTTCATGGGGGCCAGGGCGTGTCCCACCTTGCCTTTGTCAACGGCGTCCTCGAATCCGCCCAGCCAGGCCGTGTCGATGCCGCCGTCGATGTTCACGGCGGCGTCGTACACCGCGAGCTTGTCCGGGACGCAGGGGCCTGGCGAACTCCTGCACGGCGTTGAGGGCCACCGACCCGCCCAGGCTGTGGCCAAGGATGTTCCGGGCGCCGGTGGCGTCCAGGACTGTGCGTGCGTACGTCCGCTATCTCGGTGGCCATGGAGTAACCGGCCGGCTGTGCGGAGGAACTGCCCCGGCCCCGCCGGTCGTAAACGTCCACCGGCCAGCCCTCACCCAGGCCCTTGGCCAGCGCAACGGAAAACGGCCGGTAGATCAGCGCGGTGAGGAACGCGCCGCCGATCAGCAGCACCCGCCGTTCTCCCGGCGCGTCCTCGGCGCCGTAGCTGTACAAAGCCAGCCGGTCGCCGTCGTGCGTGGAAAGTACCTGCTTTTTCACCACCCCATCCCAGGCAGGGCCGCCTGGGAGCCTGCGCAGCGAGCCCTGCCGGATCCCCGGTAAACTTGATGATTGTGACTTCCCAAAACACCCCCTCGCCCCAGAACGCCCCAGAGCCGATCGACGCCAGTGAGCAGATGCGGATCCGCATGGAGAAGCGCGCCAAACTGATCGAGGGCGGCGTTGAGGCGTACCCGGTGGGTGTGGAGCGGACGCACTCCCTTGCGGAGATCCGCGAAAAGTACGCCCACCTCCAGGCCGATGACACCACCGGCGACATCGTGGGCGTTACAGGACGTGTTGTGTTCGTCCGCAACACCGGAAAGCTGTGCTTCGTAACGCTCCAGGAAGGCGGCACGGACGGCAAGGGTACGCGCCTGCAGGCCATGCTCAGCCTCGCCAACGTGGGGGAGGAAGCGCTCGCCGACTGGAAGTCCCTGGTGGACCTCGGCGACCATGTGTTCGTCCGCGGTGAGGTCATCTCCTCCCGCCGCGGCGAGCTCTCGGTCATGGCGGACTCCTGGTCCATGGCCTCCAAAGCCCTCCGTCCGCTGCCAGTGCTGCACGCGGAGCTGAACGAGGAAACCCGGGTCCGCCAGCGGTACGTGGACCTGATGGTCCGCGACGAAGCCCGCGAGATGGTGTACACCCGCGCGGCCATCACCCGCTCCATCCGCGAGACGCTCTTCCGGCACAGCTACGTTGAGGTGGAAACCCCCATCCTCCAGCTGGTCCACGGCGGCGCTCTGGCACGGCCGTTCGAGACCCACATGAACGCCTTCGACCAGAAGATGACCCTGCGCATCGCCACCGAGCTCTACCTCAAGCGGGCCGTGGTGGGCGGCATCGACCGCGTCTACGACATGGGCCGGGTGTTCCGCAACGAAGGCGTGGACTCCACCCACAGCCCGGAGTTCACCACCCTCGAATGCTACGAGGCCTGGGCCGACCAGTTTGTGATGGCCGAACGCATCAAGGAGATCATCCTTGACGCCGCCGACGCCGTGGGTGCCGGCCGCGTCCTCCAGACCGAGGCGGGGGAGATTAACCTCGACGGCGACTGGGCCTGGGTGTCCGTGTACCCCGGACTGTCCGACGCCGTTGGCCAGGACATCACACCGGACACTCCGCTGGAGGTGCTTCGCGCGGTTGCCGAAAAGCATGAGGTCAAGGTTGACCCCAAGTGGGACGCCGAGAAACTTGTGGTCGAGCTCTTCGGCGAGATTGTCGAGCCCACCCTGCTGAACCCCACGTTCGTCTACGACTACCCGCCCTCCGCCCAGCCGCTGGCACGCCCGCACCGGAAGGACGGCCGGCTGATCGAGGCCTGGGACCTGATCATCGGCGGCATGGAGCGCGGCACCGCGTTCTCCGAATTGATTGACCCGGTTATCCAGCGTGAGCGGCTCACGGAGCAGTCCCGCCACGCCGCCGCAGGTGATGATGAAGCCATGCAGCTGGACGAGGACTTCCTGCGTGCGCTTGAATATGGAGCTCCTCCGATGGGCGGCATCGGCCTGGGAATCGACCGGCTGGTCATGCTGTTCACCGGCGCGGGCATCCGGGAGACAATCCTCTTCCCGCTGCTCAAGCCTGAGGGGCACTAAGCATGGAATACGTAGCTGTCCTCCTTCCTTCGCTGGTGGTGGGCCTGCTCTTCTGGTTCGCAATGAAGTCAATCTTTAATGCGGACAAGGCTGAACGCCAGGCGGAAGCCCGGGCGCAGGCAGAAGCAGAAGCGCACGCAGCTTCTCCGGCTGACCCTACTGACCCCGAATCGAAAAACTAAAGCCCGCCAACTTTCTGCCTTTATCCCCGGGAACGATTAGGCACTTTGACGCGTTGCCATAAAAAGAGTCATACTTTTTAGGAAACATCCTGCTTTTCTGAAAACCGAACCCTTTCCAAGAGGAAGACTTTAAATGGCACAGAAAGTAAACATCATCCTCGTTGATGATCTGGATGGGGGATCCGCAGACGAGAATGTTAAGTTCGGCCTTGACGGGGTCAACTACGAGATCGATCTTTCCGCGGCGAATGCCGCGGAACTTCGCTCCTCACTGGAGCGTTTTATCGGCGCAGCACGAAAGGCTTCCGGTGGAAGCGGCCGGCCTGCCCGGGCCAAAGCGGCCACCGGTGGCCGCAGCCACGATTCGGCCCAGATTCGTCAATGGGCCCGCGAAAACGGCTACACGGTTAACAGCCGCGGGCGAATTCAGGCTGAAATCCAGGAAGCCTACCAAAAGGCCAATTCCTAGCTACTGCGGCAGTCGGCGTAAAAAGCCCTGCTTCCCATTACGGGAGGCAGGGCTTTTTGGGGTCGGGGGCCAAAATGTGGGCCCGGGCCCGTAATTACCCCTGCAGTGCCCGGATCTTTCGGGGTTTGCCGATTTCCCGCCCGGCGGGCCCCGCAGAGGGCTGATCAGAAAAGCCGGCAAACCCCGGGCACTTCCGGCACCTCACTGCCCGGGCACCCCTTTGCGCGTGCAGTCCTTGCCGCCGAAGTTGGGTGGCAGGAGACCTCAAAGGGGGTCGCTGCAGATATTCCGTGAAGCCTCCGGTTTCCCCCGTGGCGAACACGCTCCACAACTATCGGCTGGCCACGTAGCATCAAAGTACGTCGTAGCTAGGAGTGTGGCGAAATGTTTGAGCGATTTACGGACCGTGCCCGTCGCGTAGTTGTGCTTGCCCAAGAAGAGGCACGCATGCTGAACCACAATTACATCGGTACCGAACACATCCTCTTGGGTCTGATCCATGAGGGTGAGGGCGTTGCCGCCAAAGCTCTTGAGTCCTTGAGCATTTCGCTCGACGGCGTTCGCGAGCAGGTGCAGGAGATCATCGGACAGGGCCAGCAGGCGCCGTCCGGCCACATCCCCTTCACCCCCCGTGCCAAGAAGGTGCTGGAGCTCTCGCTGCGCGAAGCCCTCCAGCTGGGCCACAACTACATCGGCACGGAGCACATCCTGCTGGGCCTCATCCGTGAGGGTGAGGGTGTTGCAGCCCAGGTGCTGGTCAAGCTCGGCGCGGACCTCAACCGGGTCCGCCAGCAGGTCATCCAGCTGCTGTCCGGCTACCAGGGCAAGGAATCTACCGGCGCAGGTGTTGGCTCCGGCCAGCCCGAAGGCGCTCCGGCAGGTTCTGTTGTGCTGGACCAGTTCGGCCGCAACCTCACCCAGGCTGCCCGCGAAAACAAGCTGGACCCGGTCATCGGGCGCGAGCAGGAGATGGAACGCGTCATGCAGGTCCTCTCCCGCCGTACCAAGAACAACCCGGTACTGATCGGTGAGCCAGGCGTCGGTAAGACTGCCGTCGTCGAAGGCCTCGCCCAGGCGATTGTCCGCGGCGACGTCCCCGAGACCATTCGCGACAAGCAGCTCTACACCCTGGACCTCGGGTCCCTGGTTGCAGGCTCCCGTTACCGCGGTGACTTCGAAGAGCGCCTGAAGAAGGTCCTCAAGGAGATCCGCACCCGCGGCGACATCATCCTGTTCATCGACGAAATCCACACCCTCGTTGGTGCCGGTGCCGCCGAAGGTGCCATCGATGCTGCATCCATCCTGAAGCCCATGCTGGCCCGCGGTGAGCTGCAGACCATCGGTGCCACCACGCTGGACGAGTACCGCAAGCACATCGAGAAGGACGCCGCGCTGGAGCGCCGCTTCCAGCCCATCCAGGTCAAGGAACCCTCCGTGGCGCACGCCATCGAGATCCTCAAGGGCCTGCGTGACCGCTATGAAGCGCACCACCGCGTCACCATCACCGACGGCGCCCTGGCCTCCGCGGCCAGCCTCGCCGAGCGCTACATCTCAGACCGCTTCCTGCCGGACAAGGCGATCGATTTGATCGACGAGGCAGGCGCCCGGTTGCGCATCCGCCGCATGACCGCTCCGCCGGAGCTCAAGGCCATGGACGAGCGCATCGCCAAGCTGAAGATGGAAAAGGAGTCCGCGATTGACGCGCAGGACTTCGAAGGCGCTGCTGCTCTCCGTGACAAGGAGCAGAAGATGATCTCCGAGCGCTCGGAGAAGGAACGCCACTGGAAGTCCGGCGGCATGGACGACATCTCCGAGGTGGATGAGGATCTCATCGCCGAGGTGCTGGCCAACTCCACCGGCATCCCCGTCTTCAAGCTGACCGAGGAAGAGTCCTCGCGCCTGCTGAAGATGGAGGAGGAACTGCACAAGCGCGTGGTGGGCCAGGACGAGGCCATCAAGGCACTGTCCCAGGCCATCCGCCGCACCCGTGCAGGGCTCAAGGACCCCAAGCGTCCCGGCGGCTCGTTCATATTTGCCGGCCCCACCGGCGTCGGCAAGACCGAGCTGGCCAAGGCACTGGCGGAGTTCCTGTTCGGTGAAGAGGACGCCCTCATCACGCTGGACATGTCCGAGTACTCCGAGAAGCACACCGTGTCGCGGCTCTTCGGTGCCCCTCCTGGCTACGTCGGCTACGAGGAAGGCGGCCAGCTGACCGAGAAGGTCCGGCGCCGTCCGTTCTCCGTGGTGTTGTTCGACGAAGTGGAGAAGGCCCACGCGGACCTCTTCAACTCGCTGCTGCAGATCCTGGAGGACGGCCGCCTGACCGACTCCCAGGGCCGCGTGGTGGACTTCAAGAACACCGTGATCATCATGACCACCAACCTTGGCACCCGGGACATCTCCAAGAGTGTTGCCACCGGCTTCCAGTCCGGCACGGACACGCAGACCGGCTACAACCGGATGCGCGCCCGTGTGACGGAGGAGCTCAAGCAGCACTTCCGCCCCGAGTTCCTGAACCGTGTTGATGATGTTGTGGTGTTCCCGCAGCTCACCCAGGACGAGATCATCGAGATCGTGGACATGTTCGTAACCCGGCTGGAGAAGCGCCTCAAGGACAAGGACATGGGCATCGAGCTCACCACTGCGGCCAAGGTGCTCCTGGCTACTCGCGGCTACGATCCCGCCATGGGTGCCCGGCCGCTGCGCCGCACCATCCAGCGCGAGATCGAGGATCAGCTCTCCGAAAAGATCCTGTTCGGTGAGATCCACGCCGGCGACATCGTCGTAGTGGACGTGGAAGGCGAAGGCGACGACGCCAAGTTCACGTTCGCAGGCAACGCCAAGCCGCGCATCCCGGAGATCGCTCCGAGCGTCTAGGCATCAACTCGACAGGCATCAACCCGAAAGCCCCGCCCGCTCCGAAAGGAGCAGGCGGGGCTTTCGCTTTGCCCTCGGTCCCACCAAGCGTTGCGTGGGGACTCCCTGCGGTTCAGGGGCCCGCCGAGCGGAACCCTCCAGCCAGCATCCCGCATCCGGCAGCCTGGGGCAGGGTAGTGGCTCTAGGGTGTTCCGGCAGCCGCATACACGCGCACCCAATCCACCCGCATCTCGCCGCCGCCGTTGACGGTGCTGTCCGGGAACCAGTCCAGTTGCAGCGTCTGGTGCATCGAACCTGGAGGCTGGTGCGCGGAGTCGTTGTCCTCAAACCACTTCACCCCATCGACGTAGCCGACGACTCCGGTAGGAGACCAGTCAACCGCGTAGTTGTGGAACTGAGTGACGTCCAGAGTCCGGGACTCCGACGTCTGCGAGTTTGTGCATCCATAGTGGTGGAAGAATTTGATGGCATTCCAGTCACCGGTCGTCTCCGCGTAGTCGATTTCGCCGTCGCAGGGCCAATTCTCGCTGTCCGGCCACAGGAGTGACACCATGTGGTATTCGTTGTCTCCGGATCCAGCCGCCCGGACTTCCCACCGCCCGTACTTCTGCTTTGCGAACTTCGCGCCCATGCCGGCGGTGGTGCCATCAGGAGTTCCAGTGATGACCATTTTGGAGCCGTCCACTGTTACCTGTTGTGGACTCCGGATACCGTTGCCCGCGTGCCCGGCGCTGTTGTAGACGATCCACTTTGTGGCGTCCGGAGCGCCCGCGTAGTTGAACTCGTCGCCGGTGACAGGCGCGCCCCAACCTTGGATTACCGCCGCCTCGGTAGGTGTTACCGTGGCGGGCGCGGTGGTCACTACCAGCCGCGGACGCAGGGCGGAATTCGAGGATTCCTTTGACTTGAACCCGATCCACTTCTGCGCGTTGCTTTCCAGCTTGAAGTTCTGCTCGCCACCCGTTGCGCTGACACCTTTGGTGACGTCCCATTCAACCCAGGAGCCGGTGGCGAACCCGCCGGCCTTCCCCAGCCAGGTCCCGCGTGCCGGGGCGGTATTCCAGGTGACGCCCCTCTCGGTCCAGCCGCCCGTGGTCGTAAAAACATCCACGAATTCAGTGGAACTGGCGGATACTTCGGAATGCAAGCGCAGTTTGGCCGAGGCAACACGTTCGCCGGCTGGAACCTGGACATTGAACCGCAGGAGACTGTTCCGCCAGATGTTTGCACGTCCTTCGGTGGACAGGCGGATGCTGGTTCCAAAGTTGGAACTGGCCCTGTCCGCCTGTACGTAAGTGTCCATGGTCAGCGAGGCCGTCGCTGCGGCGCTTGCCGACGTCGGAGTAAGGATTGCGATCCCAACCAGAATGGAGGATGCAACCGCTGCGCATTTACGCCGGAACATCAGCCCGTTCCTGATCCAGCCTGAAGATCGCAGTGGACCGGCTGTTCCCTTCATTATCAAGCGGATCTTTGTCGTCGCTTGTGGTGAGGATGAGGGCTTTGCTAAGCCAGCGGACGTAGCCTTCATGTTAATCGCTGTTTCTACTGGGGATTAAATGTGCCGGGCCGGAATAAGCAGGCGCCGACCCAGAAACAACGACCGCTGGATTCCAGATATGCCAAAGAGTAGACCATTCGTCCGCGATCCTCTCTACCCAATATCCAAGGAATGCGCGAAAACCCATGTACCTAAATGGAGACCTGACTGATAACCCCTATCCCTCACTGATGAAAGCCATCACCGGGGATTCCCCTACATAACTACCGGCACCCAGGCCGGCCGGAGGAGTGTGGCGGCTGTGATCCCGGGCACAAAGCGTGTTGAATCGGGAGCATGGCTAACTTGGAACCGGTGATCCCGGATGAGCAACCTTTGACCCCTTTTCACGATCTCGACCATTACCTTGCCATTCCGCGGGTGAGCGGGCTGGCTTTGAGCCCTGACGGCAGCAGGCTGGTTACTACCGTGGCCACACTCAATGGCAAGGGCACGGAATTCGCCACGGCGCTGTGGGAACTTGATCCGGCCGGGCAGAAGCAGGCGCGTCGCATCACCCGAAGTGCCAAGGGCGAGGCCGGGGCCGCTTTTGCCGCCAGCGGCGACGTCTACTTCACGTCCGCGCGCCCCGATCCAGAGAGTCCCGAGGGTGAGCCCATCAACGCCCTGTGGCTGCTGCCGGCCGACGGTGGCGAGGCGCGCGTTGTGCTCAACCGCCCCGGTGGTGTGGGCTCGGTGCTGACCGCCAGGAACGCCGACGCAACCTTTGTGGTGGCGGAGGTCCTGGCTGGCTCCAGCGATGAGGATGACGATGCCGAACGCCGCAAAGCGCGCAAGGACAACAAAGTTTCGGCCATCCTGCACAGCGAATATCCGGTGCGGTACTGGGACGCGGACCTCGGGCCCGGCCAGCCGCGGATCTTCGCCGTCGAGCCCGGAAAAGAGCAGGAACCCGGGAAACCCGCCACCGTGGACACCTCGCCCCCTCTGGCACTCCGCAACCTGACGCCCGATGCGGGACCACGGCTGAGGGAGGCGGAAACAGTCGTCAGCCCGGATGGCCGGACCATCTACACGAGCTACACCAGGCCGCTGGCGAAGGCGGACAGCCGCTCCGTCCTGGTGGCTATCGACGTGGCTTCCGGAGTCACCACCGTGCTTCTTGGCCATGAGGGCATGAGCTATTTCCCCGGGCCGGTCAGCCCGGACGGAACCACACTGGTGGTGGTCAGCGAGAATGACAGCACTCCGCACCAGGCTCCCCAGGTCAAGCTCCACCTCCTGGATGTGTCAAAAGGGCTTGGACCGGGGAGTGCGGAGCTGACGCCCTTGGCGCACGACTGGGACCGCTGGGCAAAACCAGCGGCCTGGCTGCCGGACGGTTCCACACTCCTGGTCACAGCTGACGACGACGGCGCGTCGCCGGTTTTCCGGATCAGCGTCCCGTCTGCTGCCGCTGAGGTAAGCGTTGTCAGGGTGACGCACGACGCGGCGACATACAGCGACGTCGTGGTTTCGCCCGAGGGGCGCTACGCCTATGCCCTGCGCAGCTCGTATGAGTTTCCGCCCGAGGCGGTCCGCATAGACCTGCAGACCGGGCAGGCAGCCCGCCTGCCGGCCCCTGCCGAACGGCCTGCCCGCGCCGGCAGGCTGGAACGCATCGCGGCCACGGCAGCTGACGGGTCCCGCGTCCCGGCCTACCTGGCACTGCCTGACGGAGCGTCCGCCGAATCCCCGGCGCCGATGCTCCTGTGGATCCATGGCGGTCCGCTGGCATCCTGGAATGCCTGGACCTGGCGCTGGAACCCCTGGCTGCTCACCGCCCGAGGGTACGCAGTGCTCCTGCCCGATCCGGCGCTGTCCACGGGCTACGGCCAGAACTACATCCAGCGCGGCTGGGGTGCCTGGGGCCAGGCCCCGTTCACCGACCTCATGGCCGTGACTGACGCAGCCGTGGACCGGCCTGACATTGACCCGGAACGCACTGCCGCCATGGGTGGTTCTTTCGGCGGCTACATGGCCAACTGGGTGGCAGGGCAGACGGACAGGTTCAAGGCAATCGTCACCCACGCCAGCCTTTGGGCGCTGGACCAGTTCGGGCCCACCACGGACGCCTCGCAATACTGGCTCAAGGAAATGACCGAAGAGATGGCGCGGGAGAACTCGCCGCACCTGCACGTCGAGAAGATCAGCACCCCGATGCTGGTGATCCACGGAGACAAGGACTACCGCGTCCCCATCGGGGAGGGCCTGCGGCTCTGGTACGAGCTGCTGTCCAAGTCGCAGCTTGCCGCGGACCAGGAAGGACGGACCCCGCACCGGTTCCTGTACTTCCCCGACGAAAACCACTGGGTCCTCCAGCCACAGCACGCAAAGGTCTGGTACGGGGTCATAGAGACTTTCCTGGCCCGGAACGTCCTGGACCAGGATGTGCCTCTTCCTTCCGAGCTCGGACTTTAGTCACCCCCGGCTCCGGGGGTCGCTTTGATCGGCTCCGGCTGGGTCCGGCTCGGAGGCTGGGGCATTTCCAGCGTGCTGCTCGTTCCTCGCTTTGACGCACGCTACATAAATGTCCCAGCCTCCGAGCCTCCTGCCTCGCGTCGCCCTGGGACAGACGTTTAGTCAAGCCTCCGGCGCCTCCTGCCCGGAGTCGTTTGGGCGCATATTGGGTCCAGGACCTTCCGGCCCCTTCAGCTGGGGTTAGGGGGCGTTGACCGTTTGGGGCTCGGTGCCCTTCTTGTTGGGCCTCCTCGCTCCGCGGCCGTGTTTGAAGTGGAAGTAGGCGTAGCAGGCTGCTACGAAGGGGATTCCGAAGTACAGGGCTGTGGCTTGGGTTGGGTCGAAGGCTATGCCGATCAGGGAGATGACGCACAGCACAAACGCGGCGATGGGCAACAACGGGAACAGCGGGGCCCGGTAGGGGAGCGATGCCGGGTCGCCGCCTGAGCGCAGGAAATTCCGGCGATGGAAGAAATGCGCTGCAGTGATGGACATCCAGACGCCGACAGTGGCAAAGCCCGCGACGGACACCAGGACCAGGTAGACGGTGGTTGGTGCCACCACGCTGCTGATCAGCGACGCCAGGCCGCCCAGCATGCTCACGCAGAGGGCAAGCAAGGGGATGCCGCGTTTCGTCAGCTTCTGCAGGGCCTTAGGGGCGTGGCCCTCATCCGCCAGCGAGAAAAGCATCCGTGCGCAGGAAAACAGGCCGCAGTTCCCGGCAGACAAAAGTGCGGTGATGATAACGAAGTTCATGACGTCCGCGGCGTACGGAATGCCGAGCTGCGAGAAGACGGTGACAAAGGGGCTTTGTTCCAGGGACGTTTCCTCGTAAGGCACCGTTCCGGCGATGACAGCGATGGCGCCAACAAAGAAGATCATGAGCCGGATAACGGTGGTCCGCATCGCTTTCGGGATATTGACGGCGGGGTTGGCGGTTTCTCCTGCCGCCACGCCAATGAGTTCAGACCCTGAAAACGCATAGAACACGGCGAGCGTGGTGATCAGGACACCCGTGATTCCGTTGGGAAAGAGGCCCTCCGGTGTGTTGAGGTTCTCGCCCAGGAACGGATAACCGTTCTCGGCCAATGGATGGAAGCCGAGCAGCGCTGCGCCGCCCAGGACAATCAACCCAATGACGGCGGCAACCTTAATGAGGGCGAACCAGAACTCAGATTCACCAAAGACACGGGAAGAAATCGCGTTGAGCGTGAACAGTACGGCAGCAAACACGAGGCACCAAACCCAAACGTCCACCTGCGGGAACCAGCGCTGCATCAAGAGGCCGGCCGCGGTGAACTCCGAGCCCAGGGCCACAGCCCAGCAAAGCCAGTAAAGCCAGGCGGTGGCGAAGCCGGTGGCCGGGCCTATCGACCTGGCTGCGTAGATGTGAAAAGCGCCCGACACCGGGTAGGCCACCGCCAGTTCACCCAGGCAAGCCATCACCATGTACACCACCACGGCGCCGAGGAGGTAAGCGATGATCGCTCCCAGCGGCCCTGCCTGCGCAATGGTGTAACCCGAACTGAGGAACAGGCCGGAGCCGATAACGCCTCCCATGGCGATCATCACCAAGTGACGGGCCTCCATGGACCGTCGAAGGCCCTGCTTCTCGTTCTGCGCCAACGGTTCATCGGTCAGCGTGGGGGAGCCTAAGGCCATTTTTCCTCCGGGTCGGACGGCTGCACCTCTAAGGTGACTTGAGTAACATCGGCAACACTGGTTCTCCGCCACCCACATCCGCAAACCGGGCCGGTTTTGAACTCCTAACTCTTTCCAGTCACCATTGGAAACGGCTCCTGAGCGTAAGCAGAGCTTCAACTTGGCCCCCACATGACGAACAGCAGCTGTCTTAATCCGCGGCCCTTGCAGCAAGCGGCATATGGCGCCGGCGGCGAAAGGGACGGAACCCGGCGAGGTTTCATCGAACTAGGATTGCTCTGTGACTGACTCCTTCCACATCCGCCCTGCCCGCACCAGCGATGTGCCCGCTATCAAGAGACTTGTAGCGCCGCTGGCAGAGCAGCGGATTCTGATGGCCAAGGAGACTGTGGCCTACTACGAAAGCCTGCAGGAGTTCCGCATCGCCGAATCGGCCGACGGCGACGTCATTGGCTGCGGGGCGCTCCACGTGATGTGGGAAGACCTGGCCGAAGTGAGGACTCTGGCTGCTTCGGAGGACTGGCGCGGGCAAGGCGTGGGGCATGTGCTGGTGGAGAGCCTGCTCGAGGAAGCCAAGGACTTGGGCGTCGCCCGCGTTTTCTGCCTCACGTTCGAGGTGGACTTCTTCAAGCGTCATGGCTTCGAGGTGATGGCGGACCAGTCCGCCGTGGATCCCGTGGTGTACTCGGAACTGCTCCGTTCCCATGACGAAGGCGTAGCGGAATTCCTGGACCTGGCGCGGGTAAAGCCCAACACTTTGGGCAACACCCGCATGATTAAGTTTCTCTGACCGAACCGCCTTGCCGGGCACCGCACCGTGCCAACGCAAAACAGCTGTGCACTGGGCTGACCAGCGCTTCCTTTTATTCGATTTGATGGATAAAGTGTCTTTGGCCGGGTTGGGGGCCCAGGGGAAGGGACAGTCATTGGGGGGCTGTCCCTTTTCTGCGCCTACAGGAAGCCGCACCCTACCGCCTCGCCACCAGCCGGTAGTAGGGTCGGAAATGTCATCCTCCAGGAACCACACCAGGAGCAACGCCATGAAAAAGCTCATCAACGATCCAAAGTCGGTGGTTGACGAATCAGTGCAGGGCTTCGGCCAAGCACATTCAGACCTCGTGACCGTCAATTCAGACCCCACTTTCATCACGCGCAAGGATGCGCCGGTAGGTGGGAAAGTGGGCCTCGTCTCGGGCGGCGGCAGCGGGCACGAGCCGCTCCACGCGGGATTCGTGGGCCGCGGCATGCTGGACGCCGCCGTGCCGGGGGCGGTGTTCACTTCGCCCACACCGGACCAGATCCTGCCGGCGACGCTCGCCGTTAACTCGGGAGCCGGCGTCGTGCATATCGTGAAGAACTACACAGGTGACGTCCTGAACTTCGAAACCGCAGCGGAACTGGCTGAAGCGGAAGGAATCAACGTCCGCGCCGTCCTGGTCAATGACGACGTGGCCGTGGAGGATTCGCTGTACACGGCGGGCCGGCGCGGAGTGGGTGGAACAGTGCTGGTGGAGAAAATCGCGGGAGCGGCCGCCGAGCGGGGCGACGACCTGGACGGCGTGGCCGCCATCGGCGAACGGGTCAACAGCAACGTCCGCACCATGGGTGTCGCCCTGACGGCCTGCACCGTTCCCCATGCGGGCTCGCCGAGCTTCGACCTGGCCGAGGACGAAATCGAGATTGGCATCGGGATCCACGGCGAGCCAGGCAGGCACCGGATCCCCATGGAAAACGCGGACGGCATCACGGACAGGCTGCTGGAACCCGTGTTGTCAGACCTGGGGATCGGCTCGGGGGAGAAGGTACTGCTGTTCGTCAACGGCATGGGCGGCACCCCGCTGAGCGAGTTGTACATTGTGTACCGCCGGGCCGCGCAGGTGCTCGCTGACAGGGGCGCCGTCGTCGAGCGTTCCTTGGTGGGCAACTACATCACCGCGCTGGAGATGCAGGGCTGCTCCATCTCGGTGCTGAGGCTGGACGATGAGCTCACTGAGCTGTGGGACGCGCCGGTGCATACGGCAGCACTGCGTTGGGGCGTGTAGCGGTGGTCCTGGATGTGAACTGGACAGTGAAGTGGCTGACGCTGTGCGCGCAGGCTATGGCGGAGCACCGGGTGGAGCTGATCGAGCTGGACCGGGCCATTGGGGATTCCGATCATGGCGAAAACATGGATCGCGGGTTCCAGGCAGTCCTGGACAAACTGGCTGAATCCCCGCCGGAAACCCCGGGTGCTGCGTTGAAGCTCACGGCCATGACGCTGATGTCCAAAGTGGG
This sequence comes from Arthrobacter sp. Ha26, assembly GCF_059091705.1. Lineage (NCBI taxonomy): Bacteria > Bacillati > Actinomycetota > Actinomycetes > Micrococcales > Micrococcaceae > Arthrobacter > Arthrobacter sp. Ha26. The sequence goes on along the minus strand of NZ_JBNHGX010000002.1, from coordinate 446,514 downwards.
CGGGGCTGCGGGCCCGTTGTACGGAACGGCATTCCTGCGCGCGGCCACCTCCCTGGGTGACGCAGCCGAGATCGATCCTGCCGCCTGGGCCGGCGCCCTGACCGCGGCCCGGGACGGTATCGTGGCCCGGGGGAAAGCCGAACCGGGGGACAAAACCATGGTGGACGCGTGGACACCGGCGGCTGAAGCAGCCGGCCAGGCGGCCGCCAACGGAAGTTCCGACCCCCTGACAGTGCTGGTGGCTGCGGCCGAGGCGGCTGAAGCGGGGGCGGTAGCCACCGATCCGTTGGTCGCGCGCAAGGGGCGGGCCAGTTACCTGGGGGAGCGTAGCGCCGGGCACCGCGACCCCGGCGCGGCATCCAGCGCATTGATCCTGCGGGCTGCGGCGAAGGCGGCTGCGTGACCGTCAGCATTGTGGTGGTTTCACACAGTGAAAAGATTGCCGACGGCGCCGCGGAACTTGCCGCGCAAATGGCACCTGACGTGGTGATCCTGCCGGCGGGCGGCACCACCGATGGCAGGATAGGCACCAGCCTGGAGAAGGTCTTGGCCGCCCTGGACCAGGTGCCAAACGGCAGCGGTGCGGTGATCCTCACCGATCTGGGATCGGCCGTGATGACCGCGGAATCGGCGCTGGAATTTGTCGAAGACCCCGCCGGCCTGGTGCTCGCGGATGCGCCGCTGGTGGAAGGGCTCGTAGCCGCTGCGGTCGCTGCGCAAGGCGGCGGCGACGTGAAGGCAGTCAAACGGGCCGCGGAGGCAGTCCGCGGCACGGCCAGGACGCCCGACAACCCCGCGGTGCAGGAGGTCGGGGAAGGCTCCGGGTCCCGGCCCGATTTCACCGGGGACTTTGAACTCATAAACCAGGCAGGTATGCATGCGCGGCCGGCCGCGAAGATCGCTGGCGGATTGTCCTCCCTTGATGCCGAAGTCCAGGTGAACGGCGTTGAAGCCACATCCATGACCGCGCTGATGACCTTGGCGGCCGGTAAGGGATCGGTGCTGCACGTCGAAGCCTGGGGTGCCGACGCCGAGCGGGCCGTGAATTACGTGGGCGGGCTGGTGCAGGCCGGATTCGGCGAACCATAGCCCGCCCATCGGTGGTCCCCGATCAGTCCGAATGATGCCACGGCGGTGTGTTCGCAGCCCCGGAAGCCACTCCTGCGAATATGCTCGATGCCATGGAACGGCTCGACCTCGAAGACAACACCCCGGACATCGAAGTGCTCGAGGGGCAAATGTCCGTCGAGGAGCTGCTTGCCGACCTCGGCTTCGAGTGGCTGCCGGATAACGGAGCCGGCAGTAATGGCTCGTCAGGGGAGAACTTCAGCCAGCCCGCCCTGTTCTAGGCTCAGGTCCTTTCATGCAGCCCGGCGGCGTCCAGCAGCACGGACGCGGAAATGAACCTGCCGCACTGCTCTCCGAAGGGGTAGTCGGCCCGGGGCCGGAAATCCAGGGTCCGCACGGGCAGGGGTGATCCGTCCGGCGCAGTTGGGGAAGCGGTCACCGTCATGGGGGATTCCGTCAGGTTTTCCAGGAACAGCGTGGCAACCTTCGTCCCATCGGGGGAGGCAGTGGCTGAGCAGACCCCCTCCGGAGTGCATCCCTGGTCGATCGACGCGCTGCCGGCCCGCAGTTCCACATCTTCTTCCTTGCACTGTCCGTCCTGGCAGGCCTTCAGGTGCAGTTTCTCCACGTGAGGCGCGTAGTCGGCTGTAATGGTGACCGAGACAGCCGTGGCCTGTGCGATGGCCGGGCATGGAACCGCGCCGGGGCCGGGGCCGCAGGCAACGGTGAGTCCCGCCGTCGCCATCAGCGCCAAAAGCAGTCCGCGCTTGCCCATACTTCAGCGTAAGGCCGGGCGGCTTGCCCGCTGTGGTCAACGGTGAAGTGATGCAAACATCGTTATCCGGCCTCCGATTGAACGCGGATCAGCCCAGCGGGAAGATGCCGATGAACCAGAACAGGGCAAGGGCGAACGCTGCGAAGAACGGGATGAGGCACCCCATCGCCATCCGGGGTGCCGACGAAACCTGCAACGATTCGTTGGGATCAGCCGGGTTGTAGGCTACCTCGATCAAGGACCCCGGCACAGGCTTGGCGGCCGAGGAAACATCAGATTCAGCCGCAAACAGGGTGCCGTCCGGGTCCGTGAACTGGTAAGTGGGAAAGAAGCGCCGGCTGCGGGTGGACCCGCCACCGCCGTTGGTCCACCCCGCGATACTGCCCGTGACGGTAGCCTGCACCTTTGGCCAGGCCGCAATGTGCTGCTCGCGGCGCCGCGTTTTGCGCACTGCGCAGACAACGGCGAAGACTGCGGCCACAACAAACAGCGCCCACACAATGTACAGAATGGTTCTCAAGGTTTCCCCCGGTTCTGGTCACCAAGAAGTATGCCATTCCATGTACTTTTTCGCCCGGGCGCCTAAGGCCGGCTTAGGCAGGGAGCCGGTACCCGCCGTCGTGAACTTCGGCGAGGCCGTCGGCAACCAGTCCGGCCAACGCCCGCTCCAACTGTTCAGGGGCGGAGCCGAGCCGGTGCAGGGCCGCCAGCGGTATGCCGATCCCCTCCGGCGCGAAGCCCAGGTCCGCCGGCTCCCGCTGAAAGATCTCTGCCGGGACCGGCGCCTCGGCCACGCGCAGGACCGCCATCATGGCTCCGCGGACCTGGCGGTCCGTGCCGTGCCACGACTGTCCCTTGGGGATGTACGACGGCGGCGGCTCACCTGCAGCCCGCCACGCACAGGAGTCCCGCACCGGGCAGTCACCGCACTTTGGTGCCCGGGCCGTGCAGACCAAGGCACCCAGCTCCATGACCGCAGCATTCCAGCGGACGGAGGTGCCGTCGTCGTCCGGGAGCAACTGGGCGGCGAGCCGCATCTCAGCGGCCGTCAGGGCAGGAGCAGGAAGGGCTGTGCCGGAGACCAGCCTTGCGTGGACGCGCCTGATGTTGGTGTCCACTACGGTTTCACGGCGCCCAAAGGCAAAGGCCGCAACGGCTGCGGCGGTATAACTGCCCACCCCGGGTAACGCCAACAAGTCGGCGTAGTTGTCCGGTACCTTGCCCCCATGATCCTGGACGATCGCAACAGCTGCCGCATGCAGGCGCAGCGCACGGCGCGGATAACCGAGCCTGCCCCAGGAACGCACCGCCTCCCCGGCCGGCTCACCTGCCAGGGCGGTCGGGTTGGGCCAGCGCTTCAGCCATTCGTGCCAGACCGGCAGCACCCGGACCACGGGAGTCTGCTGCAGCATTATTTCACTGACCAGCACACCCCAGGCGGAACAGGCGGTCTCGCGCCACGGCAAGTCCCGGGCAACGGCGGCGAACCAGTTGCTGATTCGGGTGTGCAGCTCCTGCAGTTGCGGTCCAGTGGGGAAACGGGCAGGGGCAGCTGTGGTCAAGGCTTCAGTATTGATCCCAATACTGTAATGGATCCCTTCCGGCAGCCTGAAACAGGAGGGGGAGCGGCCGGTTACGGAATGTGACCAGAGCGATGGGCGTGCCGGCGGCGTGGTGGCCGGGCAGATCCGCGGCCATTCTCTAGCCTAGGAGGATGGGCGGGCAAGGCGATTCAGCATCACGGGGCAAGACGACGGCATCCGGATCCAGCACGGTCCGCAAGCCGAGCCCTGCCGTGTACCGCCGGCGCCGGCTCTTCCTCGGCGCGGCGTTGCTGCTGGTGATCGCACTGGTGATCGGCGGCTTCTCCCTCGCCGGTGCTTTCAGCGGCAAGGAGCAGGTCTCGTCCACCAACCCTGCCCCCGGCGCAACCGCTTCCGCAGACCCCTCCAGCCAGGCATCGCCGTCGTCCTCTGCTCCGGTGCCGACACCCACGCCCACGCCCACGCCAACTCCCACCTGTAACCAGAACCTGGTGACCGTTTCGGCGTCAACGGACAAGGCCGCCTACGGACCCGACGAAAACCCGATGCTGACACTCAAGGTAACCAACGGCGGAACCATGCCGTGCGAGGTCAACATCGGCACCTCCCAGATGGAATTCCTGATCACCAGCGGGGCGGACCGGATTTTCTCATCGAAGGATTGCCAGGCAAAGAGCGAGGACCTCGTGAAGACCATCGCGCCGGGCGCCAGCGAGACAGCCAACTTCCCGTGGTCCCGCAACCGCACGGTCGACGGCTGCCAGTCTGTGGAAGCGAAGCCGGGAGGCGGCGGCGCGTACTACATCTTCACGGCGAAGCTCGGGTCCAAGGCGAGCCCCAAGGCAATTTTTCAGCTGAACTGACGTGGTTAGAGGAAGCGGTCCAGGAGGCTTGCTTCTGCCATCCGGCTGAGGCCTTCACGCACTGTCCGGGCGCGCTGGTCGCCAATGCCGTCCACGGTCATGAGGTCGTCGATGGTGGCCGCCATCAGGAATTGCAGGCCGCCGAAGTGGTCCACGAGGCGGTCCGCAACAGCCTTCGGAACTGCCTTGAGACCCGAGAGCAGGCGGTAGCCGCGTGGCTGCACAACGGCATCCAGGTTTGCCTCTCCGCCGGCAAAACCCACGATGCTGGAGATCTTTCCCAGGTCAATCAGCTCTGTGGGGCCCAGATTAACCAGTTCGGTGACCGCTTTATCGATGTCGTCGGCGGAAGCGTTGGGGCTGGCGTAATCGCGGATGATCACGTCGCTTCCAGGGCCGCGTCCCACTGTGAGTTCATCGAGCTGGAGGGACAGGAGCCTGCCGTCCTCGCCGAGTTCCAGGACGTACTGCGAAATTTCCTCGGAGATGCGGCGGACCATTTCCTGCCGCTGGAGGGTGACGGCGACGTCCCGTACCGTGACCATCGCTTCGATTTCCAGCGCCGACAGTGAGCTGGTGACCTGGTCCAGGCGGGAGCGGTAGCGCTCCAGGGTCGCCAGGGCCTGGTTTGCGCGTGCCAGGACTTTTTCGGATCCCTCCAGCACGTGCCGGAGTCCGTTGACGTAGAGGGCGATGATCTGCATGGACTGGCTGACGGAGATGACGGGCACGCCCGTCTGGATGGCCACGCGTTCGGCGGTGCGGTGACGGGTGCCGGATTCCTGGGTTTCAATGCTGGAATCGGGGACGAGCTGGACAGCGGCGCGGAGGATGTTGCCGGCGTCCTTGTCGCAGATGATGGCGCCGTCCATCTTGGCGAGCTCCCGCAGGCGGGTGGGGGAGAAATCGATGCCGATATCGAACCCGCCCGAGCAGATGGAGTCGATGGTCCGGTCGGAGCCGAGGACGATCAGCGCTCCGGTCCGTCCGCGCAGGATCCGCTCCAGCCCGTCACGGAGGGGTGTTCCGGGTGCCACTCTGGCCAGGGTTGCCCTGAGAGATTCTTCGGGGCTCCGCGCCATAAATGTTCCCTTCAAAGGTGCGGACCGCCGCCCACAAGAATGCCGGCCTACTGCTTCGCCGGCAGGAACTGAAAATGCCCAGTTTCCCGCAAGCTCAATGATAGGGGTAAGAAACTCCAACTTCCGCACGGTGGGGCCCCAAAGTGGGCCATTAGGGGTTGTCGGGAAGTGCGTGAAAAAGTGTCCGACGGCGGGTGTCCGGGCGGGCATTTTGCGGGTCGGCTGCCGCTTGCCAAGCCAGGGACACCACGTTCCTGGCTATTGATTCCGGACCCGGCAAACGACATTGCGGGGGCAGATTCATCGTCTGCTGCCACCCAGACAGTGAAGTGACCTGTAACGGGGGGGTATGACAAGGATCAGCGTGTCCGTTCGCGCAGCATGCGCGCCAGGTCCCGGCTGACTTTCGAGAGCGACGCCGCCCTCAAGGCTTCCTGTTCCGCCACGGTTTGCTTCCTGTTTCCCCTCGGCTCCGGGACGTGCGGCGGCCCGGATGTCAGTGGATCAAAGAAAAGGGTGCCCGAGTACGGTGCGGAGTCCACGGTTTCAGTTCCTCCGGAAGTGGTCTGGGCGAAGCCGGGCGTCCTCATGCGGCCACGGTAGCCCGCACTCATTTCCCGCCTTTGAACGGCTGGTTTCGGCAGCGTTAAACGGGCGCATTGTGATTTGCAGTGCTGCGATAAACTGGAACTTGGCTTTCCGCCAGCCCGTTTCCCGGCCCCATGGCCGCGATGCCCGGTCCCGCAGTGCCTTCAAGGGCGCCTGGGCAGTCCCACCCGCAGCGAAAGTAGCACCGTGTCCCAAGATGTCCTCACCCCCGCCCGGATCTCGGAGATTCACAAAGAGGCCGGCCGGCGCAGGACCTTTGCTGTCATTTCCCACCCCGACGCCGGCAAGTCCACGCTGACAGAGGCGCTTGCGCTGCACGCCAAGGTGATCGGCACCGCCGGGGCATCCAGCGGCAAGGCCAACCGCAAGGAAACGGTCTCGGACTGGATGCAGATGGAGAAGGACCGCGGGATCTCCATCAGCTCCGCCGCGCTGCAGTTCTCCTACCGGGACACCGTGATCAACCTCCTGGACACCCCCGGCCACGCCGACTTCTCCGAGGATACCTACCGCGTGCTCGCCGCCGTCGATTGCGCCGTGATGCTGGTGGACGCCGCCAAGGGCCTGGAAACCCAGACCATGAAGCTGTTCGAGGTCTGCAAGCAGCGCAACCTGCCCATCATCACCGTCATCAACAAGTGGGACCGCCCCGGCCTGGACGCGCTGGCCCTGATGGACGAGATTACCGAGCGCACGGGCCTGCAGCCCATGCCCCTGACCTGGGCCGTGGGCATCTCCGGCGATTTCCGCGGCGTATGGGACCTGCGCAATGACCGCTTTGCCCGGTTCCAGCGCAACAATGCCGGCGCGCAGATCGCCCTCACCGAATACTTCACCCCCGAGGAAGCGGCGGAAAGCCAGGGCAGCAACTGGTCCGACGCCGTGGACGAGGCGGGCCTGGTGATCGAATCGAACCTCGAGTTCGACGTCGAAGCTTTCCACGCCGGCAAGGCCACCCCCATCCTGTTCAGCTCAGCCGCGCTCAACTTCGGCGTCAAGGAGCTGCTGGACGCGCTGGTGGACTTTGCCCCGCCGGCAGCCGCGCGCCCCGACGTCGAGGGAAACCCGAGGGCCGTTGAGTCCCCGTTCTCCGGCTTCGTTTTCAAGGTCCAGGCCGGCATGAACAAGGCCCACCGCGACCATGTGGCCTTCATCCGCGTCTGCTCCGGCGTCTTCGAGCGCGGCATGGTGGTCACGCAGACCCGCACCGGCAAATCGTTCGCCACCAAGTACGCGCAGCAGGTGTTCGGCCGCGAACGCGAAGTCATCGACGAGGCTTACCCCGGCGACGTTGTGGGCCTGGTCAACGCCTCGTCCCTGCGCGTGGGCGACAGCCTGTTCCTCGAGGACCCGGTGGAATACCCTGCCATCCCGCTCTTCGCGCCCGAACACTTCCAGGTTGCCCGCTCCAAGGACCCCAGCAAGTTCAAGCAGTTCCGCCGCGGTATCGAACAGCTTGAACACGAGGGCGTCATCCAGGTGCTTCGCTCCGACGTCCGCGGCGACCAGGCGCCGGTGCTCGCCGCCGTCGGACCCATGCAGTTCGAAGTGGTGGAGGACCGCATGGCGCACGATTTCAGCGCGCCCATGCGGCTGGAACGCCTGCCTTATTCCCTGGCCAGGATCTCGACGGCGGACGCCATGCCTGCGCTGGCCAACGTGATCGGCGCCGAGGTACTTCTGCGGTCCGACGGCGAATACCTCGCCTTGTTCAACGATGTTTGGGCCCTTCGGCGCATCGAAAAGAACCACCCCGACCTCACCCTTGTGCCCATCGGCACCCATAACCCCGCAAAGTAGGGCCGCATGCCTGCACCACAATCCCGCGCGCTGGTCACCGGCGTCGGCACTATCAATCCGCTCGGTTCATCCGTGCCCGAAACCTGGTCAGCCCTGGTGGCCGGCAAGTCCGGCATCGCCCCGCTCGAGGCCGAGTGGGCGGAGCAGCTGCCGGTGAGGATGGCCGGGCAGGTCGCGGCCGACCTCTCCGGGCACCTCAGCACCCGCGAGATGAAGCGCATGGACCGCTGCGGGCAGCTGGCACTCATCGCGGCGCGGGAAGCCTGGAAGCAGGCCGGCGCCCCGGAGGTCGATCCCGAGCGCTTCGCTGTGGTAATCGGCTCCGCCTACGGCGGGCTCGGCTCAACCTTGGAACAGGACCGGACCCTTGCTGCATCCGGCCCGCGGAAAGTCTCCCCGCACACCCTCACCCGGCTTATGGTCAACGGTCCCGCGGCCTGGGTGTCCATTGACCTGGGCGCCCGCGGCGGCGCGCGCACCCCGGTCAGCGCCTGCGCTTCGGGGGCTGAGGCGATTGTCCAGGCAGTCGAGATGATCCGCTCCGGTGCTGCCGACGTCGTTATTGCCGGCGGCGTGGACGCCTCGGTCAACGATCTGGTGATCACCGGCTTCTCCCAGATCCGTGCCCTGTCCACCCGCAACGACGATCCGCAGCGGGCATCGCGGCCGTTCGACGGCGGCCGCGACGGTTTTGTGCTCGCAGAAGGCGCCGGGGTGGTGGTGCTTGAAAGCGAAGAGCACGCCCGCGCCCGCGGCGCGGCAGTGCTGGGTGCAGTGGCGGGCGGAGCGGTGACGTCCGATGCCAACGACATCGTGGCCGCCGATCCAGCCATGCAGCGGCGTGTGATGCAGAAGGCACTGGAATCGGCCGGACTGGCTGCGGACGACATCGGCTTCGTGCATGCCCACGCCACCTCCACACCTGTTGGCGACCGGCTCGAGGGACAGGCCATCAATGCCATCTTTGGCCCCGGCATCCCGGTGACGTCCACCAAGGGCCATACCGGACACCTTCTGGGAGGTGCCGGCGCGCTGGCTGCCGTCGTGGTGGTGGAAGCCCTTCGCACAGGAATGCTGCCGGGGACGCTCAATGTCGAGTCGCTGGACCCCGAGGTGGAGCTTAACGTCGTCACCGAAGACGTCCGCCAGCTTCAGACGGAGAATGCTCCGGCCGGCCTGGTGAACGCCTTCGGTTTCGGCGGGCACAGCGTTGCCCTGGTGATCACGGCGGCTTAGCCGCTTGGTTCGGGACAGTTTGGGCGCGATCTGCGCCACGCACCTACGCCCGGCTTGGAACCTGTTCTTCCACGCTGACTTCCTGGGCGGCCGGCGCAGCGTCGCTTTCGGTGCGGCGTTCCTTCAGGAAGTACACCAGCCCTGCGGCAATGGTGGAAGCGGCAGCCAGGGCGAACAGTCCAGGGATGACGCTTCCGGTCTGTTCCTTGATGATGCCGAAGCCGAACGGCGCCACGAATCCGCCCAGGTTTCCCAGCGAGTTGATGATCGCAATGGCCGGCGCCAAAACCAGCGGATGCAGCCCGGACTGCGGGATGGTCCAGAACAGCGGTGAAGCGCTCTTGAAGCCCATGGCAGCGATGGCCAGGAACACCAGCGCCATTACGGGTGACGCGATCGCTGCCGCGAAGGTGCCGATTGCAGCGACGAGGAGTGCGGCCACCAGCAGCGGCCGCTTGGACTTGGCCTTGTCCTGCCACTTGGCCGCAAAGTACATGGCGAACACCGCGCAGATCCACGGGATTGAGGACAGGAAACCGACCGTGAGGTCCGTGGTGCCGGGAATCTGTTTGATGATGCTCGGGAGCCAGAACGTGTTGGCGTAAATGGACAGCTGGACCGAGAAGTAGATGCCGCAGAGCAGCAGGATCTGCGGGTTCAGGAGCATCTTCCAGCGGTTGATCTTTCCACCGTCGGCCGTGGCGTGCTGGGCGTCTTCATCGGCAATGGCCCGGGTCAGTGCGTTCTTTTCGGAGCCGGTCAGCCACGTTGCGTCATTGATTTTGGCGTCCAGGAGGAAAAACACGGTGATGCCCACAACAATTGACAGGGCGCCTTCGAAGCCGAAGAGCCATTGCCAGCCGCGCAGGCCGAGGGCGCCCTGGAGGCTGAGCAGCATCCCTGCGATGGGTCCGGAAATGGCGGCGGCAACCGACGAACCGGCGATAAAGACTGCCGTGGCCTTGCCGCGCTGGCCCGCGGGTACCCAGCGGGCGAAGTAGAAAATGACGGCCGGGAAGAAGCCGGCTTCAGCGGCACCCAGCAGGAAACGCAGGACGTAGAACATGGTTTCGTTCTGCACGAAGGCCATCATGAATGAAACGGCACCCCAGCTGATCATGATCCTTGTAAGCCAGACCTTGGCCCCGTACTTCTCCATCATTACGTTGCTGGGAAGTTCAAAAATGGCGTAGGCGATGAAGAACAGTCCGGCGCCGAAGCCGTAAGCGGCCGCGCCAATGCCTACGTCGGCCTGGAGGTGGTCCTGGGCATAGCCGATGTTTGACCGGTTCAGCTGGTTGCAGACCAGCATGACCAGCATGACGGGCAGCACCCGCTTGAAGAACTTTTTCGTGGCCGAGGCCACGTCCGCGACAGCGTTGTCCACAGACATCATTGAATGTTTCCTTTGGGGGTTTAGATAACGCAGGCCGGCTGCCGGCACAGGGGAGTAGTGGGGCCGGTCACAGCGACCCCACTACTTTACCGGACAGCCGCCGCGGGCAGCTGCTTGGGGACAGTTGCCGGTGAACGGGGTTTAGCGGACCAGGCAGGGCCGTTTCGGGTCGAAGGACCAGCCGTCGATGTAGTACTGCATGCCGATGCTGTCGTCCCTGGCGTCGAGGCCGTGCTCCAGGTACAGCTGGTGGGCTTTGTCCAGGGCGTCGCGGTCCAGTTCGATGCCCAGGCCCGGGGCGGCCGGAACCTCGATGGCGCCGCCCTTGATCTGCAGCGGTTCCTTGGTGAGGCCCTGGCCGTCCTGCCAGATCCAGTGCGTGTCCAGGGCCGTAATCTCGCCAGGGGCCGCGGCACCGGTATGCGTGAACATGGCCAGCGAGATGTCGAAGTGGTTGTTCGAGTGCGAGCCCCAGGTGAGGCCGAACTCGTGGCACATCTGGGCTACCCGGACCGAGCCGTGCATGGTCCAGAAGTGCGGATCGGCGAGCGGAATGTCCACGGCGTTGCTGCGGATAGCGTGCGACATCTCGCGCCAGTCCGTGGCGATCATATTCGTTGCAGTCTTCAGCCCGGTGGCCCGGCGGAACTCGGCCATCACCTCGCGGCCGGAGAACCGGCCCTCGGCGCCGCAGGGGTCCTCGGCGTAGGCAACGACGCCCTGCATCCGCTTGCCCAGCCGAATGGCTTCGTCCAGGAGCCAGCCGCCGTTGGGGTCCAGCGTAACCCGGGCCTCGGGGAAGCGCTTGGCCAGCGCGGTGACAACGTCCACTTCGTCGTCCCCGGAAAGCACACCGCCCTTGAGCTTGAAGTCGCTGAAGCCATAGCGCTCCTGTGCCGCTTCTGCCAGCGCGACGACGGCTTCCGGAGTCATTGCCTCCTGCCGGCGGAGCTTCTCCCAGCGGTCAGCAGGGGCGTCCTCCACGAGGTAGGGCAGGTTGGTACGGGCGTGGTCGCCGACGAAGAACAGGTAGCCCAGCATCGGCACGGATGTCCGCTGCTGCCCGTCGCCGAGCAGTTCCGCAACGGGAACACCCAGGAATTGTCCGTGCAGGTCCAGCAGTGCTGATTCGACGGCCGTGACGGCGTGCACCGTGGTGCGCAGGTCGAAGGTCTGCAGGCCCCGGCCGCCGGCGTCGCGGTCGGCAAACTCAGACGCAACCTCGCGCAGGAGCGAGCGGTAGCGGGCCACCGGCTTGCCGTTGATCAGCGCGCCGGCCTCTTCGATGGTGGTGCGGATCTTCTCGCCGCCGGGGACCTCGCCGAGGCCGGTGCGGCCGTCAGAATCGGTAATGATCACCACGTTGCGTGTGAAGAAGGGGCCGTGCGCACCGCTGAGGTTCATCAGCATGCTGTCATGGCCTGCAACCGGCACTACTTCAATGGCGGCAATGGTGGGCTGGGCGCTCATGCTCCCACCTCGGCCTTCTCCGCAGCCGCGACCACTTCGCCGTCGATCCGCCGGTTCAGGTGCCAGGGGTTGCCGTCCTGCAGTGCTTCCGGGAGCAGTTCCTGGGGGAGGTTCTGGTAGGCGACGGGACGCAGGAAGCGGTTGATGGCGAGGGTTCCCACGGAGGTGGTGCGGGAGTCGGAAGTGGCGGGGAAGGGGCCGCCGTGGACCATGGCGTGGCCTACTTCGACGCCGGTGGGCCAGCCGTTGACGATGATGCGGCCCACCTTCTGCTCGAGGACGGGAAGCAGGCGTGCCGCCGTCGGGTAGTCCTCTTCGGTGAGCTGCAGCGAGGCGGTGAGCTGGCCCTCAATGCGGCGTGTTGCCGTGAGGAGGTCCTCAACGGTCCTGTAGCGGATCACCAGGGATGCGGCGCCGAAGATTTCCTCGTGCAGGACGTGGTTGCTGGTGAATTCGGTGACGCCGGTACCAAAGATCGTGGGTGCGGGTGCATTTTCCGTGGGGCCGGGGGTGCCCTGGCCGATGAGCTGGACTCCCTCTGCGCCGCCGAGGTTTTCGGTGCCCGCGTTCCAGGACTTGGCAATGCCTTCGGTGAGCATGGTCTGGCCGGCACAGGCGGAGACGGCGCGGCCGACGGCGGCTGCCAGTTTGTCGCCTGCATCGCCTTCGGGGGCGAAGAGCAGGCCGGGGGAGGTGCAGAGCTGGCCGGAGCTGCCCGTGACGGCGGTGACGTACTGCTGCGCGAGGGCATCAATTTGTTCGACGTCACCCTTGAGGGCGCCTTCGAAGACGAAGACCGGGTTCAGCGATGACATTTCCGCGTAGACAGGGATGGGTTCGGGGCGGGCCGCGGCGGTGCGCATCAGGGCGATGCCGGCGGCCTGGGAGCCGGTGAAGCCGACGGCCTTGATGGCGGGGTCGGCCACGAGCGCCTGGCCGATGCTGGCACCCGGTCCGTAGATCAGGGAGAAAACGCCCGGGTGCAGGCCTGCGTCCTGGACGGCCTTGGTGATGGCGTGGCCGACGAGTTCGCTGGTGCCGGGGTGGGCGTTGTGTGCCTTGAATACCACCGGGCAACCGGCGGCGAGGGCAGAGGCGGTGTCACCCCCGGCGGTGGAGAAGGCCAGCGGGAAGTTGCTGGCGCCGAACACGGCCACGGGGCCGAGCGGGATTTGGCGCTGGCGGATGTCTGCGCGGGGCAGCGGAGCGCGGTCCGGGATTGCAGGGTCGATGCGGACGCCGCGGAAGTCGCCCTGCCGGACGACGGCGGCGAACAGGCGAAGCTGGCCGGTGGTGCGGGCGCGTTCGCCCTGGATCCGGGCGGCGGGCAGGCCGGTTTCGGTGCTGGCGCGGATGATGAGCTCCTCGCCAATTGCCTCGATGTTGTCCGCGATGGCTTCAAGGAAGCCTGCGTGGGTCTCGGGGTCAAGGGCGCTGAAGGACGGGAATGCCTCGGCTGCAGCGGCGGTGGCGGCCTTGAGCTGCTCCTCGGTGAGCAGCGTGTAGGTGGGCTCGAGGGCTTCGTTGGTGGCCGGGTTAAGGCCGAAAGTAGTCTTGCCATCGCCCACAACGGGCTGCCCGGCAATAAGTGAGTGTCCTGTAAGGGTCACGGTGGTTCCTCCTAGTAAGGGTGGATCAGGAGTTGGTTGATCAGGAACGGTGGATCAGGAGACGGTGGCGATGAGTGCCTTGAGGTCTGCCAGGTCCTGCTCGGCCAGGTTCTGCAGCGGCGGGCGCACGGGACCGGCGGACCGGCCGATGGCGTCAAGGCCGGCCTTGACGATGGATACGGAATAACCTTTTACGCGGTCCCGGATGTCCAGGTAAGGAATTACGAAGTCGTTGAGCTTTTTGTTGACGGCAACGCGGTCCTGGTTGCGGACGTCCTGGTAGAAGTCCAGGGCGAACTGCGGCACGAAGTTGTACATGGCGCTGGAGTAGGTGCTCATGCCGAGCTGCAGCAGCGGCAGGGCGAAGGTTTCCGCGGTGGGCAGGCCGCCGAGGTAGAAGAGCCGGTCGCCGAGCTTGGCGTAGACGCGGGCATCGTGTTCGAGGTCGCCCACACCGTCCTTGAACCCGATCAGGTTCTCGTGCCGTTCGGCCAGGGTGGCAACCGTGGTGTCCTTGTAGATGGCGTTGGCGCGGTTGTAGATGATGACGCCCAAGGACGTGGCGGCGCACACGGCGCTGACGTGCTCCGTCAAACCGGCCTGGTCGGCTTCGGTGAGGTACGGGGGCAGCAGGAGGATGCCCTCGGCGCCGGCTGCTTCGGCAGCCTTGGCGTTTTCGATGGCCTGGGCGGTGGATCCGCCGGCGGAGGCAAGTACGGGAACCTGGCCGCCCACCTCTTCGACGGCGGTGCGGACCACCCGCTCTGATTCCGCCGGGGTCAGCGAAAAGCCTTCGCCCGTACCGCCGGCAGCGAACAGGCCCGCCACCGGGAAGCTGGCCTGCCACGCCAGGTGCTTGCGGTAGTTCTCCTCGTCGAACTGCAGCTCGGCGTCGAATGACGTGACGGGGAAGGACAGCAGGCCTTCCTTGAGAGTGTCCGCCAGTTCCTGGGGTGAGTACTTTGCCACGGTGTGGTCCTCCGGTATGTGCGCCGCGGGCGGCGGGATGATGATTCCTTCCCAGACTAGGAGCGCGGCTGATGCCTGTCTAAGTGCATTTTTGTATGTATTGATACCTTCAGGGCATTGCGAGATTACTCCATGGAGAACTCGAGGTCGCGCAGGAGGCGTGCCAGCGCGGGGTTGGTGATCCTGCGGTTCCAGATGGCGTGCAGTTCCACCTGCTCGCTGTCGCCGACTCCCAGCGACAGAAACTCCACGCCCTTCACGCCAAGCAACGTGGCGGAGTGGGGTACGAACGCAAGCCCGCGGTTTGCCGATACCAGCGAGACCATGGTGAGGATCTGGCTGACGGTGTGCACCACGTTGGTGTGCCGGATCGGCAGCATGCGCACCACCAGGTCGTAGAAATACCGGGCTTGCGTGGGCGAGTGCATGATCAGGGGCTCGTCCTTGAAGTCCTCCGGAACGATGTCCCGCCCCAGGAGGGTCAAGGGGTGGCCGGAAGGGGAGGCGAGCACCAGTGACTCCCGGTACAGCAGGTGGGAATCGAAGGTTTCCTTGTCGAAAGGCGGCCGGGCCAGCCCAAGGTCCAGCTCGCCGGTCAGCAACCGGCTGATCTGGTCGCCCGTCACCAGTTCCTGCAGGTCGATGTCCACGTCCGGGATGATTCCGGAAAGTTCTTCGAGGAGCGGTCCCAGGATGCTGAATCCGCTGGCCGCCGTGAAGCCGACGCGCAGGACGCCCGAGCGGCCCGAGGCGATGCGCCGTGCGGTCAGGGGTGCGCGCTCCGCGAGTGCCATGAGGCGCCGCGCCTCTTCCAGGAAGGTCTGGCCGGCCGGCGTCAGCTGGACTTTGCGGTTGTCGCGCTCCAGGAGCTCGGCGCCGATGATCTTCTCGAGTTTCTGGATCTGCCGGCTCAGCGGTGGCTGGGTCATGTTCAGGCGCTCGGCTGCCCGCCCGAAATGCAGTTCCTCGGCGACGGCGATGAATCCGGCCAATTGGTCAAAAGTAAAAATGATGCCCTCCGGGTATCAAGCAATGCTGTTTTGGGCTTAGACAAGCATCATAGCGGCTCCCTAAACTCGACACAGCGAAGCCGGGGTGACCCGCTTCACACATCTTTCAGGGCTTTTTCGTCCCGCTCTGCCACCTAGGAGTTCCAATGATGCACTTCCCGTCCCGCCGAGCCGTTCTCGGAACCGCCTCGGCCCTCACCCTGCTGGCCTTGACCGCCTGCGGCAACGTCGCCGGCGGCGCCACCGACACGGCCAAGTATCCCACCGGCCCCGTCACCCTTACCGTGGGGCAGGCGGCTGGCGGCAGCACCGACCTCATCGCCCGTGCTTTGGCCGAAGGAGCTTCCAAGACTCTCGGCCAGCCGATGCCGGTGGTCAACAAGCCCGGGGCCAACGGCGCCCTTGCCACCAAAGAAGTGGCAGGCAAACCGGCCGATGGCCAGGAACTGGTCCTGCTCACCGCTTCGCTGGTGACCATCACCCCCTTGGCCGTGAGCGAGGATGAAGCAGTCAAAATCGACGACCTGGACATCATCGCCGGCCTTTCCCAGGATGACTACGTCCTCGTGGCCAGCCAGCAGTCCGGCTTCAAGAGCTTCAAGGACGTCACTGGTGCCGGGCGGAACGTCACCTTCGGCACCACCGGCGTGGGCACGGGCAGCCAGCTGGCCCAGACTGTCCTGTTCAAGCAAGCCAACGTCCAGGGCACTGACGTCCCGTTCGACAGCGGCAAGCCGGCCCTGACCGCCGTCCTGGGCAACCAGGTGGAACTGGCCACTATCCAGCTTGGCGAGGCTATGGCGCAGATCCAGGCAGGCAAGGTGGCGCCGCTGCTTGTCTTCTCCGAGGAGCGCAACACCTTCCTTCCCGATGTGCCGTCGGCCAAGGAAGCCGGCTATGACGTCCCGGTTGCCCAGTACCGCGCAGTTGCTGCCCCGAAGGGCACCCCCCAGGAAGTCAAGGACAAGCTGCTCGCCGCGTTCCAGGAAACGTTCAAGTCCGAGGCGTACCAGGAGTTCAACAAAAAGAACCTGCTCACGCCCAAGGAGCTTTCGGGCGACGAGGTCACCACGCAGTGGAAGGGCTACGCCGCGAAGTACAAGGAACTGGTTGAGAAGTACAGCATCAGCCTCGGCGGAAACAAGTAGCAGCGATGGAGCCAACTCCAGCAGTATCCGCCGGACGGGGCAGCTCTGCCGTCCCGTCCGGCGGGGACGCCCCACGCGACGTGGTTGAGCAACTTGCCGATGACCTGACGCCCGAGGAGCTCGCAGCCCAGTGGGAGGAAGAAAAACCTCCCGCGGCCGGGGCCTTGGCCAATGCCGCTTCCTCGCTCGTGGTTATAGGCGTAGGACTCGGTGCCGTGGTCCTCTCCATAGCTATGGGGCTTGGCACCCCGGACAAGCCGCAGCCTGGCCTCTGGCCGTTCATTATTAGCTGCGTTATGACAGCACTCGGTTTATTCCAGCTGATCGCCGGCAGGCACAACCGGGATGCCGAGAAGTTCACGCGCATGTCCACCGCGCCGCTGACCGGCCTGGTGACACTGGCCGCAATGGTGGCCCTGATGCCGCTGATCGGTTTTGAGCTGCCGGCCCTGGTGCTGTGCGTCATCTGGATGCGCTTCCTCGGGGGCGAAACCTGGCGCTCAACCCTCGTGGTCAGCGCGAGCGTCGTCATTGCCTTCTACGGCATCTTCGTGCTCGCGCTCCACACCTCCATACCCCACCTCTTCTAGGAGACCTACGTGGATTTTCTGAATCCCGTTATCAACGGATTTGCGGTTGTCCTGGAGCCGGCCAACCTCCTCTACTGCCTGATCGGCGTCGTGATCGGCATGCTGATCGGCGTCTTGCCCGGCTTGGGGCCCGCGGCAACCATCGCCATCCTGCTTCCCCTCACGTACAACGTTGAACCGGTCACCGCAATCATCATGCTGGCCGGCATCTTCTACGGCGCACAATACGGCGGCACCATCACCTCGGTGCTGCTGAGGCTGCCCGGCGAAGCGTCTTCCGTGGTCACGGTCTTCGACGGTTACCAGATGGCCAAGCAGGGCCGGGCCGGCACCGCACTCGGCCTTGCATCCATTGGATCCTTCATCGGCGGAACGGCAGCCATCATCGGGCTGACCTTCCTCGCACCAATCGTGGCCAGTTTCGCACTTGACTTTGGGCCGCCCGAATACACCGCGCTGGCCATGCTGGGCATCCTCCTGGTAGCCACTATCAGCAACGGTTCGAAAGCGAAGGCCCTTATTGCGGCTGCCCTTGGCCTGCTGCTCGCCAGTGTCGGCCGGGACATCTTCACCGGTGAAAGCCGCTTTACGTTCGGCAGCCTCCAGCTCGCCGACGGCATCGACTTCGTGCCGATCGCCATGGGCATCTTCGGCCTCGGCGAAATCCTCTACAACCTGGAGGAGCGGCACCGGGCCGCAAAGGCGCCGTCGAAAGTCACCAACGTCTGGCCCTCCCGCAAAGACCTCAAGCAGGCCTCCGGAGCCATCGGCCGCGGATCCGTCCTGGGTTTCTTATTGGGAATCCTCCCTGGCGGCGGCGCCACGATCGCCTCCATGGCGTCCTATGCCATGGAGAAAAAGCGGGCAAAGCAGCCCGAGCGGTTCGGCAAGGGAGCCCCGGAAGGCGTGGCCGGACCGGAAACCGCCAACAACGCGGCAGCAACGTCGTCGTTCATCCCGCTGCTCACCCTTGGCATCCCCGCGAACGCCACCATGGCGCTGATGTTCGGCGCGCTGCTGATCCAGGGCGTCACTCCCGGTCCCCAGCTCGTGGAGCAGAACCCGGAGCTGTTCTGGGGTGTGGTGAACTCGATGTACATCGGCAACATCCTGCTCCTGATCATGAGCCTGCCACTGGTGGGGATCTTCGTGAAGATCCTGCGCGTCCGCGCGGCCATCCTGGCTCCCGTTACGGCCCTGATCACGCTGTTGGGTGCCTACACCATCAACAACAGCATGTTCGATGTGACGCTCGTGGTGGTCTTCGGCATCGTCGGGTACCTGATGAAGAAGTTTGGCTTCGAACCCGGTCCACTGGTGCTGGCCTTCGTGCTCGGGGAACTGCTGGAAAGCTCGATGCGCAGATCCCTGCTCGTCTTCGGCGGTGATCCCTCAGGCTTCTTCGGACGTCCCATCTCGGCCACGCTGCTGGTGGTGTTTGTCCTGGTGGCCGTGCTGCCGGGCATCCGAAGCCTGCTCGCCAAGCGTAAGGGTACGACGGCGTCAGCCGGCTCCTCCCACACCGGCACCACCCACAACATCAAGGAGAAGGTATGAGCATCATCGTCGGTTTTGTGCCCACCCCGGCGGGGGAGGCGGCCCTCACGGCGGGCATCGCCGAAGCGAAGCTCCGGCAGCAGGACCTGGTCATCGTGAACTCTGCCCGGCAGGGCGCCCTCGTGGACAAGTCCGTGGCAACCGAGGACGTCCTCGCCAAGGCCGCCCGGCGGGCCGCCGAGAACGGAGTGACCGCAACAGTCATCCAGCCGCCATACCAGCACGACCTGGCTGACGAGTTCCTGGACGTGGCCCGGGAGGTGGACGCCTCGCTGATCGTTATCGGCCTGCGCCACCGCACCCAGGTAGGGAAGTTCATCCTCGGCAGCCACGCCCAGCAGATCCTCATGCAGGCGGACCGTCCCGTCCTGGCCGTCAAGGCCGACGGCGGCAGCTTCTAGGCGCGGGTGGCTGTTATGTACAAACACAACCAGCTCCGGCGGGGATCGGCTGCGGCCCTCCAGCCGTGCCCTGCACCCGTTCCAGACTGGTCCAAGCTCTGCCGGAACGACCACGTGGAGGTGCGCACGGCTCGTGGGGAAATCATGTCCGGGACCATCGACATGATCGCTGCCGACCGCAGCGTCTTTTGGATGATCAGGAACGACGGCGCCGGGCGGACCATGCTCTGTGCAGGGGATGACGTTGCCGTCACCAAGCTGCCGCAGCGGGAACACGCCGCGGCCTGACCCGCCAGTCCAGGAACTTTTCAGTAGGAGCGCTGTTTCCTGGAAACAGCGCTCCTACTGCTGCCCGGCGACTTGTTCAACAAGCGCATCCAGCACGGGCAGTTGGCCCTTTACCAGCTTGAGCCGGGCCTCCTGTTCCGGAAACCAGCGTGCGTCATCGATCTCAGGATAGTGCTTGATCCGGCCTGAACCCTTGGGCCATTCCAGCGGAAAGGTGTTGCTTTCGATCCGTTCAGGCTGGAAGTCCTGCTCCGCTGCGAAAACAGTGATGACTTTCCCGGAGGGCTGCCGGAACCTGCCGAGGTTCCGGTAGTCCGCCGCCGGGGCCGGTGTCCCCATCTCCTCGGCGAACTCACGCCGTGCCGCGGCCAGCGGGTCCTCATCGTCGCTGTACTCGCCTTTCGGGATAGACCAGGCGTGCGTGTCCTTGCGTGCCCAGAAGGGCCCGCCCATGTGGGCGATCCACACTTCCAGGACGGCGGGACCGGGCCGCCTGTACAGCAGGATTCCTGCGCTGAGAACCGGCATGATGCCTCCGTCATGGGGGTGACTTGAAGTTGATTCGAAACCGCCGCCCGGCGTTAATCTGCAGTTCACGGCGCTGTCTTAGGTTATTCCTTCAGGCACTCTGCTCGAAGGGACCACTCATGGCCAACATCGCTGAGGTTTTGGGACGGCTGACGCCGGAAGAACGTGAAGAGCTCCGCAGCCTTGGCGTCCAGGGCCACCTCCCGCGCCATCTGGTTGACGCGCTGGACCGGGCGGCCGGCGGTTCCGGTTCCGGCCGTGGCTACTACGTGCCCAACGGAAACGTGAGCGCCACCGGAGGCCCATTGCTGGTGCTGCGCAGCGATGTATCAGGCTGGCTCCTCAACTCGCACCGGGACGATCCAGACCCGCTGTCCCAGCAGGGCCCGCACTGACCACAGCAACGACTCGGACAACCGCCAGTAATCAGCGGGGCTATCCGATCAACAGGCTCAGCGCCTCCGTCAGGTGCTCCACTTCCCGGACCGAAAAACCGACCGGAACGGGCCCGGGCCCGGCATGGCTGGCCGGGACCACGGCGTGCGTAAAGCCGAGCCGGTGGGCCTCCTGGATACGCTGGTTGATGCCCGGAACAGGCCGGACTTCGCCTGCCAGTCCCACTTCGCCGAAGGCGATCAAGCGGATCGGCAGCGGTTTGCGGGCCTTTGCCGAGGCCACGGCCAGGGCCACCGCGAGGTCCGTGGCCGGTTCACTGAGCTTCACTCCGCCTACCGTGGCCACGTAGGAGTCATCCTTGTGCAGGAGAGTTCCTGCGCGCTGCTGCAGGACGGCCAGCAGCATGGAGACCCGGGAACTGTCCAGCCCACTGGTGGCCCGGCGCGGCTGCGAGTTGGGGCTTTCCGCGAGCAGCGACTGCACCTCCGCCAGCAGCGGACGCCGGCCTTCCATCGTCACGGTGATGCAGGTGCCCGAGACCGGATCCTTGGTACGGCTCACGAACAGTCCGCTGGGGTCGGCGAGGCCTTCAATCCCATTTTCGTTCAGGTCGAAGCAGCCGACGTCGTCGGTGGGACCGTAGCGGTTCTTGACCGCGCGCAGCAGCCGCAGCCGGGAATGGCGTTCACCCTCGAATTGGCACACCACATCCACCAGGTGCTCCAGGAGCCGGGGCCCGGCAATGGAGCCGTCCTTCGTCACGTGGCCTACCAGCAGGGTGGTCATGTTCCGCCGTTTTGCAGCGGCAATAATGGACGCCGCCACCTCCCGGACCTGTGAGACGCCGCCCGCGCTGCCATCGACGTCGGCGCTGCTCAGCGTTTGCACCGAATCCACGATCAGGAGCCGGGGCTCAATCTTCTCCACCTGCCCCAGCGCCTGGCCCAGGTCCGTTTCTGCGGAGAGGTACAGTGATTCGGCCACTGCATCGATCCGCTCGGCCCGGAGCTTCACCTGCGCTGCCGACTCCTCGCCCGTGACATACAGGACGTCCTGTGCCGTGCGGGCGAACTTGGCGGCGACGTCCAGCAGCAGCGTGGACTTTCCGACGCCGGGTTCGCCGGCCAGCAGGATCACTGCGCCGGGCACCAGTCCGCCGCCCAGGACGCGGTCGAGTTCGTCCACGCCCGTGGGAAGGAAAGCCGCCGTGGTGGCGTCCACCTCGGCAATCCGGCGGGCCGGCTCCAAAACGGTGGTGGCCGCCGTCGTCCGGGCAACGGCGGCGCCGGTCTCCTCAACGGTGCCCCACGCCTGGCACTCACCGCAGCGGCCCACCCACTTGGCGGTGGTCCAGCCGCACTCGGCGCACTTGTAGGCGGGCGCCTTGGACGCCCGGGATGTCTTTGTAGCCATGGGCTCAACCCTAGCGGCGGGATCTGACAATCCTGTCCGTCGAGCGCCGGCGCCGGTACCGGAGGCTAAAGCGCCGGCAGCACATCCCGGGCTTCACGGGCGTCCATTCCGGTGGCCTCCAGCAGGTCCACCATCAGCGGCCGGTACAGCATCACCACCGTTTCGCCTTCCAGCCGCTGCACCTCCAGCAGCTTCGGGTGCAGCCGCAGCGCGATCTCGCTCAGGTCCCGGCGGGCCGTGCGCAGATGGGCGCGCCGGACGCCGTCGTGCGTTTCCGCCAGGCCAAGCGACAACTCGTCAATTGCGGCAGCGGTCTCCTGCAGCACTTCCCCTATGTTCTCGGTGGCCTCGTCCGAGAGCGCCGCGTGGTTGATGGCGCTGGTAAGGCGGCGCGCAAAAACCCGGCTGTTCCTCAGGGCCAGGTCAATAAAGTCGAGGGATTCCTTTAGCTGGTCCAGTTCCTCCCGGTGCCTGCGGTAGGCGGGCGCCAACCTGGCCACCTCACCGGAAGAGCGCAGCGACTGGCGCATCGCGTCCACCAGCGGCTGGCAGTTCCGGCCACGGATGAGCGCGTGCCAGGCCTGGGTGGAGTCGCTGTTGGCCAGGGCATCGGCGCACTCGCGCAGCACCTCCGCCAGTTCGTGCAGCAGCTTCTGCACGTCCTTGCGGGGCTCGCGCCGGGGATCCTTGGGGATCAGGATGGTCACCAGGAGCGCGCACAGACCACCCACCACAGCGTCGATACTGCGCGTAAAAGGGCCGCCGGCGGGCGCCGGAAGCAGCACCACCAGCAACGACTGCAGCCCCAGCTGGGTGGTGAAGATGGTGCCGCTGTCCAGGAACCGGGCCAGCAGGATCGAGAAAAGGAGGACGACGGCGGCCTGCCAGATCCCGCTGCCCAGCCAGTGCAGGAGCAGGTCACCCACCGCAATGCCGATGGTGCAGCCCAAGCCCACTTCCACCACCCGCCGCAGGCGCGGTTCCCGCGAGAAACCGAGCGCGATGAGGGACGAGGTGGCAGCGAAAAGGGGGCCGGAATGGCCCAGCACGTACTCGGCGAAGGCATAGGCGCCCACCGCGCATACGGTCATCTGGATGGCGGGAACCAGTGAGTTCCGGCTCCGGATCAGGCCAGTACGGATACGGCCGTGCAGGAAGCGCCTGCCCGCTGAGAGTCCTGCTGCCGAAGCCATGACGTCCAGTCTATTTGCTGGCTGCGCCATTTCTTCCCCACGCCAGTGCACTACGGCGGGACCTGTGATCCGCGCAATGGGAACCCGGCACTTGTAAGCCAATATCCCGCCGTCGTTAATGTTCCGTTCACCTTGGTCAGCCCATCCCGTTACCTGCGGCCCATAACTTCGATGAAGGTACAGAACGTACGCATCGCGCAGCAGGGTTCTCCGTCCTGCCCCGCATCTGAATAACCCTGGAAGGGGTACATCAAGTGAAGGCACTCCGCTTCGGCCGCCACGCGGCTATCGCTGTTATCGCAGCCGGCGCACTCGCGCTCACCGCCTGCGGTTCAGACAACGCCACGGGCACTGCACCCGCAGGCGGCCAGACTTCTGCCGGCCCCAAGGTCACCGGCACCCTCACCGGCATCGGTGCATCCTCCACCGGTGCAGCCATGGACGCCTGGAAAGCAGGCTTCGCCAGCGCCAACCAAGGCGCCACCGTTCAGTACTCCCCGGATGGTTCCGGTGCCGGCCGCAAGGCAATTGTTGACGGTTCGGCACAGTTCGCCGGCTCCGACGCGTACCTCAAGGACGACGAGCTCGAAGCCTCCAAGGCTGTGTGCGGTCCCGAGGGCGCCATCAACATCCCCGTCTACATCTCGCCGATCGCCGTGGCCTTCAACGTTCCCGGCGTTACCGGGTTGAAGCTGGACGCTGCCACTGTTGCCAGGATCTTCCGCGGCGAGATCGCCAACTGGAACGATCCCGCCATTGCCGCCCTCAATGACGGCATCACCCTGCCGGACCTCAAGGTCACCCCCGTGAACCGCTCGGACGACTCCGGCACCACCACCAACTTCACGGACTACCTGGCCTCGGCAGCACCGGAGGTCTGGACGGACAAGTCCTCAGGTGTATGGCCCGCAAACCTGCAGGGTGAAAACGCCAAGGGCACCTCCGGTGTTGTCAAGACCGTCACGGACACTCCCGGTGCCGTGACCTACGCCGACGAATCCGCAGTGGGCGGCAAGCTCGGCACCGCCGCCATCAAGGTGGGCGAGGAGTTCGTCAAGATCTCCGCCGACGCCGCCGCCAAGGCTGTCGAAGCCGGCAAGCCAGTGGAAGGCCGTTCCGCCAACGACGTGGCGATCAAGCTGGACCGCAAGACCACCGTTTCCGGCGCCTACCCCGTGGTGCTCGTCTCCTACCACATCGTCTGCAGCACTTACGACAAGCAGGAGACCGTTGACCTGGTCAAGGCCTTCGAGAGCTACGTAGTTTCCGAGGAAGGCCAGCAGGCTGCCGCGGATTCGGCAAAGTCCGCCCCGCTGTCCTCCTCCCTTGCGGAGAAGGCTGCCGCGGCAATCAAGTCCGTCAAGGTCAAGTCCTAATTACCGCACCGAGTCCAGGGTTCCCCGCCTGCCGGAAGGCAGTGCGGGGAACTTGGCTTTGGCTGCCACGCTTTCCAGTCTTGAACAACCTCCACGATCGAAGGGCCGTCGAATGACCGCCACCCCCCTGACCAGCACCCAGGGCGCCGGCCGCGCCGGGGACAAAATCTTTTCGGGTGCCGCGCTGGCCGCCGGCTGCCTCATCCTCGCCGTCCTCTTCGGCGTCGCGCTCTTCCTGGTGGTCCAGGCCATCCCGGCGCTGACCGCACCGGCAGCCCAGATCCAGGGCGGTGAGGGCTTCTTCGCCTACATCTGGCCCATCGTGATCGGCACGCTCATCGCAGCGGCCATCGCCCTGGTGATCGCCACGCCCGTCGCCATCGGCGTTGCACTGTTCATCTCGCACTTCGCCCCGCGCGGACTCGCCGCCGGCCTTGGCTACGTGGTGGACCTGCTCGCCGCCATCCCGTCCGTGATCTACGGCGCATGGGGTGCTGCCTTCCTGGCCAAGGAAATCTCCCCGGCCTACAACTGGCTGGCCCAGAACATGGGCTGGCTGCCTATCTTCCAGGGCCCTGCCTCGGCCACCGGCAAGACCATCCTCACGGCGGGCATCGTCCTGGCCGTGATGGTCCTGCCCATCATCACCTCACTGTCCCGCGAGATCTTCCTGCAGACCCCCAAGCTGCACGAGGAAGCCGCGCTCGCCCTGGGTGCCACACGCTGGGAAATGATCAAGATGTCCGTCCTGCCCTTCGCCCGGCCGGGCATCATCAGCGCAATCATGCTGGGCCTGGGCCGCGCCTTGGGCGAGACCATGGCAGTGGCCCTGGTGCTGTCCTCCGGGGCACTGACGGCCAGCCTGATCCAGTCCGGCAACCAGACCATCGCAGCGGAGATCGCCCTGAACTTCCCTGAAGCCAGCGGGCTCAAAGTCAGCACGCTCATCGCTGCCGGCCTGGTCCTGTTCGTCATCACCCTGGCCGTGAACATGATCGCCCGCTGGGTCATCACCCGGCACAAAGAATTCTCGGGAGCCAATTAAATGACGTCCACGCTTACGCCCGTCCGCAGCAAGCGTTCGGCGCTCACGAAGGGCCAGTTGCCCAAGTACGCCCCGTATGCAGTCCTGGCCGCAGCCCTGGTCGTGGGTGCCGCCATCCTCGCCCTGGTGGGGTTCAACGCCTTCGGCTGGGGCATCGTCTCGGCGGTCCTCTTCGCCGGCGGCCTGGTGTCCTGGAGCGCGGCTGTGGAGGGTTCGCGCAAGGCGAAGGACAAATTGGCCACGTGCCTGGTGGTGGGGTCCTTCCTGGTGGCTCTGCTCCCGCTTTTCTCGGTGATCTGGACGGTGCTGGTCAACGGCATCCCCGGGCTGCTCGCGCCCGGCTTCCTGGGAAAATCCATGAACGGCGTCACCGGTGTCTTCGACAACAAGGCCGTCGAAGAGGGCGCGCCCGTCCTGGGCGGCATCTACCACGCCCTCCTGGGCACCCTGGAGATCACCCTGCTGGCCACCGTCATCTCGGTCCCGGTGGGCCTGCTCACCGCCATCTATCTGGTGGAATACGGCAACGACGGCCGGCTGGCCCGCGCCATCACGTTCTTCGTTGACGTGATGACAGGCATCCCATCCATCGTGGCCGGCCTTTTCGCCGCCGCCTTCTTCTTCGCGGTGGTGGGACCGGGAACCAAGACCGGCGCAGTGGCCGCCGTCGCGCTGTCCGTCCTCATGATTCCCGTGGTGGTGCGGTCCAGCGAGGAAATGCTGAAGATCGTGCCCAATGAGCTGCGCGAGGCGGCGTACGCGCTGGGCGTGCGCAAGTGGCGGACCATCATCAAGGTGGTGATCCCGACGGCGATCTCCGGCATCGCTTCCGGGGTCACCTTGGCCATCGCCCGGGTCATCGGCGAGACGGCGCCCATCCTGGTCACCGCCGGCTTCGCCACCAGCATCAACTCCAACGTGTTCAGCGGCTGGATGGCCTCGCTGCCCACGTTCATCTACACCCAGATCCTGAACCCCACATCACCGGCCAACCCGGACCCGTCCTCCCAGCGGGCCTGGGGAGCGGCCCTGGTGCTGATCATCCTGGTGATGGTCCTCAACCTGGGCGCCCGGCTGATCGCCAGGGTCTTCGCCCCCAAAACAGGCCGCTGACGCCTGCACCTTCCGCCTCCTCCGGGCCGGAACCTAGACTTCAATTCATCCCCAGTTAGTGAAGGAACACCATGTCTAAGCGCATCGACGTCAAGGACCTGAACGTGTACTACGGCGATTTCCTGGCCGTTGAGGACGTCACCATCAACATCGAGGCCAAGTCCGTCACCGCGTTCATCGGCCCCTCCGGTTGCGGCAAGTCCACCTTCCTGCGGACCCTGAACCGCATGCACGAGGTACTTCCCGGCGCCCGCGTGGAGGGCGAGGTGCTCCTCGACGGCGACAACCTGTACGGCCCAGGCGTGGACCCCGTCACCGTCCGCTCGCAGATCGGCATGGTCTTCCAGCGGCCCAACCCGTTCCCCACCATGTCCATCCGGGACAACGTGCTGGCGGGCGTGAAGCTGAACAACAAAAAGATCTCCAAGGGCGAGGCTGACGTCCTGGTGGAGCGCTCGCTGAAGGGCGCCAACCTCTGGAACGAGGTCAAGGACCGGCTGGACAAGCCCGGTTCGGGCCTCTCCGGCGGCCAGCAGCAGCGCCTCTGCATTGCACGGGCCATCGCCGTGGAGCCGCAGGTGATCCTGATGGACGAGCCGTGCTCCGCGCTGGACCCCATCTCCACCCTGGCCATCGAAGACCTCATCAACGAGCTCAAGGACCAGTACACGGTGGTAATCGTGACGCACAACATGCAGCAGGCAGCACGTGTTTCGGACCGCACGGCGTTCTTCAACATTGCAGGCACCGGCAAGCCCGGGAAGCTCATCGAAATCGGCGATACCCACACCATCTTCAGCAACCCCACGCAGAAGGCCACCGAGGATTACGTCTCGGGCCGGTTCGGATAATCCCCAGCCGCGCCCCAGGCTCGCACGCTCGCCCGGGGACCCCTGCGGCCGTGGGCCCACAGCCGGCTGAACCAGAGGGTCGTCGTCGTACGCCTACTCGGGGACTTCGAGCTGGAAGCCGCAGCGGCAGCGCAGCACCCTGGTGGGCAGCGAGACGGTACTGAGCCCGCCGCCGCTGCTGCTCCGATAGCACAGGCGTTCTATTTCGAACTCGGCTTCCTCCATGGGGAATCCGCAGTGGATGTACTCGTCGCCGAACATCACCACCTTTGCCATCCAGCGCACCTGGCGCAGCGCCGCTGCCACGTCGGCCGCGTACGCGAGGTGCTCTTGGAACCGGCGGCACTCGTTGCAGGTGTAGGAAACGGTAACGAGGTCCCCGTTTGCTGCTCCGATGGCGGTGATCGCATGGACGGTGAGCTGGTCTTCCGTTCCGCACAGCTCGCAGCGCATTTGCCGGGGCTGGGGAAGGTTGTGCCGGGGAGTCGAGGTAGACATGACGCCTGGCCTTTTCCACGTTGTGCATCCAGGCCGCCGATTTGCTGCAGCGGCGTTCTCCGCGGCCCTGCACCCGGCGGCGGATGTCAGGCCCGGCAGCAACGCCGGGACCTACTTTTGAATCTACGTCACCAGCTTCCGGCTGTACAGGTCCTGCCCCTAAATGGAGGCTGGCGTACGACGGCGGTGTCCCCCGGCCGGGAACCCGCCGGCGGGTAGGTCTGTGTCATCCGGGCAGCGGCGACAGCGCCAGCGCCAGGACAAAGGCGAGGGCGGCCGTCGCCACGGGGGTGAGGATCCAGAGCCCCACGATGCGGATCACCAGTTTCCTGTTGGTCACCGAAAAGTGCTGGTTCTCCCCGGCACCCAGGACCGCCGCGGTGACGGTGTGCGTGGTGGACAGCGGCCAGTGCAGGCCAATGGCGCCCACAAAAAGCATCACGGCGCTGAAGATCTGGGCCACTGAACCCCGCAGCGGATCGATCCTGGTGATTTTGTAGCCGATAGTGTGCGAGATCCGCCAGCCCCCGTACATCGTTCCGGCGGTAATCATCACCGCAGAAAGCAGCGCTACCCACACGGGGATGGAGTCGCCGTCGGAATAGCCGCCTGCCAGCAGCGCGAGGAGGAGGACCGCGCTGACACGCTGCCCGTCCTGCAGGCCATGGCCGAAGGCCACCGCCCCCGCGGCGATGGACTGGCTCCTGCGGAACCGCTGGTTCACCACGTTGGGCTGGGTGTGCCGGGCGGCCCAGGTGGAAGGGAAGACCAGCATAAACGCGCCGCTGTAGGCCACCAGCGGTGACAGCACCAGTGGCAGGACCACCTGGAACAGCAAGGACTGGTCCACTCCTCCGACTCCCGTCCCGCCCAATGCGAGGCTGGCGAGCCCGGCACCGGCGAGGCCGCCCACCAGGGCATGGGTGGAGGAAGCCGGGATTCCGCGCCACCACAGGATGATGCCCCAGGCAATGGCGCTGGCCAGGCCCGCGAGGAGGATGCTGAGCCCGTCCGTCCCGGCCGGAAGGTTGATCCAGGTCTGGCTGACCGCAACCGCCAGGCTTGCGCTGACCAGTGCGCCGAGAAAGTTGAAGAAGGCTGCGAGCAGAACCGCCACGCTGGGCGTGAGTGCCCGGGTGCGCACGGCAAGGGCAACGGAGGTTGAGGCGTCGCGGAAGCCGTTGACGAAGGCAAACACGGCGGCCAGGAGGACCACCGTGCCAAACATGACTGCGGTCACCTCAGGATTCCTTGACGATGATGCTGCCTACCTGGGTGGCGATGCGCCGCATGTCCTTGGTGACTTCCACCAGTTGGTTGGCGATGTCGCGGTTACGGGAGTACTGGGCCCACTTCATGTCACTGATCATGTCTGCCACCCACACCCGGTGGGTCCGTTCGGCGCGCTTGGCCAGGCGGAGGATTTCGATCCAGTAATCCTCCAGGTCGTCCAAGTTGTCCAGGCGCCGCATGGCATCCACCGTCAGTTCGGCCTGCCGGCTGATGATCTCCAGCTGGTCCGCGGCCCGTTTGGGCAGCCGCTCCAGGTGGTAAAGCGCCACCAGTTCCGCGGCGGCGTCCAGCTTCTCGATGGCTTCATTAAGGTAGCGCGATAGGGCATACATGTCCTCGCGCGGCAGCGGGTTCACGAAGCTGGTGCGCATATGCGTCAGGAGGGCGAAATGCAGTTCCGCGGACCGGGCTTCGTGGTTGTGCATGTCCTCCACAAGCCTGCCGTGCTCTGCGGCCGGCACGCCGAGGATTTCAGCCAGGGTGGCGCTGCCCAGCACAATTTGCTGTGCCATCTGCGATAAGAGGTTCAGCCCGGCGGGCTCCTGGGGAAAAAGGCGCAGTTTCACGTAGTTACCGGTCTCCGGGAAAAGTACAGGGCGGGGGTTGCCTGCCGTGTGACGTGACCCCGGCGCAACCAACGCTAACTCTACCGGCCCGGAAAAGGACCCCTGACATGGGCTGACAGCGGGCAGCCGGGCCCTGTTGGTGCCGGTGGGCGCCCGGCATAAAGGCGGGCATGAAAATGGTGCCGAACCGGATACGCCTCTCGGCGGTAGGCCGCTCTAGGCGGCTGAATGTTGAAGCCCGGGGGTTTCGCGGCTCGGCACCAGTTTCAGTGTTCTACGTTGGTTGGCCCAAGTCAACATTGACAGATACGGGGTCTTGGGCCAATGGAACCGGCCTCACCGAAACTTTCCGGCCCAGCGGTCGCGCTTGTCAGTCCAGTTCGCCCAGCCGCCACGCATTGGCGGCGTGCTCGAGGTCCTCAGCAGTTTTCACCAGCTGGTGCGAGTTGCGGGTGAGCTTGCTCGCGTGCGCCTCGTTGCCAAGGTCGGCACCATCGGCGAGCGTTGCCTGGCCAAGCGCCACCACGCGGCAGAATGCGGCGGAACGTTCCAGTGCGACGTCGAACTCGCCGTCGAACGCTCCGGACAGGATGGCATCCGCCATCGTCTTCATTTCATCCGCTCCCGGAGGCTCGGCCGCCCCGGCCACCACGTTGGAAACCTGGGCAGTATCCCGGCCCGCGCGGAAGTACACGGAAATGCGCTCTGGGTCCTGCACGGTGGCCGCCCGCAACGCATAGAGGCGCCAGAGCGCCCCGGGAAGGGACCGGGCCGGGCTCTCCGCCCACATCTCTGCGATGGCCTCGAGCCCCTGCTCGTCGGCAAGCCTCACCAGCCGCTCCGTCACGGCCGGATCATCGCTGTCACGGCCGTGCCGGACCAGCGCCTGGGCGGCAAGGTGGGCGGCTTCGGACACTCGTGCGGGGTCCGCGCCGCCGGCAAAAGGCTCGAAGTCCACGGGGGCGAAAGGCTTGGGCTTATGGTGCCGGTTGGCGCCGCCGTAAGGCTTGGGACCTGGTTGCTCACTCATGCCACCCACGCTACTCCTGTGCGCTCCCGGAAATCGAGCATCGAAACCCTTGCCGGCAAAGCCCACGGAGCGTTCCGGCTTGCGTGCAATGGGGCCGGAACCATGGGTTAGAGTATTAAATGTCCAGAAATGGATTGGGCCGGGCAGGCCGGCATTCGGTGCCGACACAGCCCGGCAGGGGCCTTTAGCTCAGTTGGTAGAGCATCGGACTTTTAATCCGTGGGTCGTGGGTTCGAGCCCCACAGGGCCCACTCTTTGAATAGAGCGGGAATCCCCCGGCAGCCTCCCAAGGCCGCCGGGGGATTTTTCGTTCAGGCCACGGGCCCAAGCCGTAACAGGCGCAGGCCACAACGGGCAGAATGGGGACATGACAAAAAGCACCGGGCGGCTGCCGCGGCTCGAGGACGTGGCCGAACTTGCCGGCGTTTCGCACCAGACGGTTTCCAGGGTGGTTAACGGCCATCCCAACGTCAGCAAGGCAACCCGCGAAAAGGTGGAATCCGCCATCGCTCAACTGGGCTACCGGAGGAACACCGCAGCCCGGAGCCTGGTGACCCGGCGCTCGCAGACCATCGGCGTGCTGGGCAGTGAGCTGTCACAGTACGGCCCGGCCAACACCATGCTGGGAGTGGAGCGTGCCGCGCGGGACGCCGGCTACTTCGTTAGTATCGCCGCCCTGCGCTCCATCGGCAGGGACGCGATCTTCGACGCCCTCCGGCACTTCACTGACCAGGCCGTGGACGGAATCGCCGTCCTGGTGCCGCATAGCGAAACACTGCGCATCCTGGAGGAGTTCAACCCCGGCGTGCCGGTGGTGGCCGTAGGTTCGCTGGGCAACGAGGCCGTCAGCGGCGTGATGGTGGACCAGAAACGAGGCGCCGAGATTGCTGTGGCCCACCTGATCGAACGCGGGCACCGCAGGATTGGGCACGTTGCCGGGCCGGCGGACTGGACGGACGCCGCGCTCCGCACCGAGGGCTGGCGGGCCGCCCTCCGGCGTGCCGGGCTGCAGGATGACCTGGTAGTGGAGGGAGACTGGAGCGCCGGAAGCGGCTACGCGATTGGGCGCCGGCTGGCGGCAAAACGGACGGCAACAGCGCTGTTCGTGGGCAACGACCAGATGGCCCTTGGTGTGCTGCGCGCGTTCAATGAGGCGGGCGTGCGGGTGCCCGACGACGTCTCCGTGGTGGGGTTCGACGACCAGCCCGAATCGGGCTACTTCACGCCGCCGCTCACCACGGTGCGCCAGGACTTCGAGGAGTTGGGCAGGCGCTGCATGGACACGATGTTGAAGGAAATTGAAGCGGGTGCCCCCGTGAGCTCCACGGTGGTCACCCCCGAACTGGTGCGCCGGGAGAGCGCGGCGGCACCGCCTGCCTAGCAATCCCCAGCAGCGCGGCCAAAGCCGCGAGGATCATCTGGGTGGGCGCCGGACCGCCGGCCGCCACATGCGCTCCCAGGCCGAGGCCGGTAAAGAGCGGACCGGCCAGCCATGCGACGGAACCAGTACGCTCCCTTGGCTGCACGCTTCCCATGGCGCCCTTCCTGTTGCGGGCGTTTTGCTGCCGCTCCCTAATCTCCCTACCCCTCGCGGAGAAGGTTTGCCATTCGCCTGCCCATTGAGCAGTTGCCTGGTCATTGACTTCACGCTTGTTAGCGCTCACAATTGGAGGGCCGCGAAGCTCCGGCAGCTAATTGGAGGAACTTTTATGGACGTCAATGTGGACACGGACAGCTACGTCATTGGTGTGGACTACGGGACGCTTTCCGGCCGTGCCGTGGTGGTGCGGGTGCGGGACGGCAAGGAACTCGGAAGCGGTGTGTTCGACTACCCGCACGCTGTGGTCACCGACGCCCTTCCCGGGGACGTCGCCGGGGCTGACGGAAACAGCATCCGGCTCCCGGGGGAGTGGGCGCTTCAGGTGCCGAACGATTACCGGGATGTCCTGCGCCATGCCGTACCGGCAGCCCTGGCGGACTCAGGGATCGACCCGGCCGCCGTCGTCGGAATCGCCACTGACTTCACTGCCTGCACCATGGTGCCCGTGAAGGCGGACGGCACCCCGCTGAATGAGGTGGCTGGTTTTGCAAACCGCCCGCACGCCTATGTGAAGTTGTGGCGCCACCACGCTGCGCAGGGCCAGGCCGACAGGATCAACAAGCTGGCCGCCGAGCGCGGCGAGGACTGGCTGCCGCGCTATGGCGGCCTGATTTCTTCTGAGTGGGAGTTTGCCAAAGGACTGCAACTGCTGGAGGAGGACCCCGAAGCATACGCCGAGATGGACCACTGGGTGGAAGCCGCCGACTGGATTGTCTGGCAGCTCTGCGGTCAGTACGTCCGCAACGCCTGCACCGCCGGCTACAAGGGCATCTACCAGGACGGGCGGTACCCGTCAGAGGACTTCCTGGCGGCCCTGAACCCCGGGTTCAAAGACTTCGTCAGCGCCAAACTTGAGCACACCATCGGCCGTCTCGGGGACGCTGCCGGCTACCTCACCGCTGAAGCTGCTGCCTGGACGGGCCTGCCCGAGGGTATCGCCGTGGCCGTGGGCAACGTGGACGCCCACGTCACTGCCCCCGCCGCCCGGGCAGTGGATCCCGGCCAGCTGGTGGCCATCATGGGCACCTCCACCTGCCACGTCATGAACGGGACGGAACTGCGCGAAGTGCCGGGCATGTGCGGCGTTGTGGACGGCGGGATCGTGGACGGTCTCTGGGGCTACGAGGCCGGCCAGTCCGGCGTCGGCGACATCTTCGGGTGGTTCACCAAGTACGGCGTCCCGCCCGAATACCACCGCGCCGCCGGGGAAGCCGGTGTTGGCATCCACGAGTACCTCACCCAACTGGCGTCCCGGCAGGCCATCGGCGAACACGGCCTCCTCGCCCTGGACTGGCACTCGGGCAACCGGTCCGTGCTGGTGGACCACGAGCTTTCCGGGATCATCGTCGGGCAGACCCTGGCCACGCGCCCCGAGGACACCTACCGGGCCCTGCTGGAAGCCACCGCCTTTGGCACCCGCACCATCGTGGACGCGTTCCGCACTTCCGGGGTACCGGTCAAGGAGTTCATTGTGGCCGGCGGGCTCCTGAAGAATCCGCTCCTGATGCAGATCTACGCCGACGTCACCGGGCTGCAGCTCTCCACCATCGGTTCCGCGCAGGGCCCGGCGCTGGGCTCGGCAATCCACGCGGCGGTCGCCGCCGGAAAGTATGCGGACATCCGCGAAGCCGCAGCCGCCATGGGCTCGGAACCGGGCGAGGTGTATACCCCGATCCCCGAAAATGTGGCCGCCTATGAGGAACTGTTCCACGAATACAGGACCCTGCACGACTACTTCGGCCGCGGCAGCAACGACGTCATGCACCGGCTAAAGGCCATCCAGAGGAAGGCGCACGGTTCCCTTGCGGGAGCTGCCGGTTCGCCCGCGGCGGGCGCCGCTGATCAGGCTGTTGTGGAGGTGTCCGCATGAGCGCCCAAGCCGGAATCCTGGAAACCATCGCCCGTGTCCGGGAGGAGGCCTGCGCCCTGCATGCTGAGCTGACCCGGTATGGACTGGTGGTGTGGACCGCGGGCAACGTTTCCGCCCGGGTCCCCGGCAGCGACCTGATGGTCATCAAACCCTCCGGCGTCTCCTACCAGGACCTGACGCCGGAACAGATGGTGGTCACGGACCTCTACGGAAGGCCTGTCAAAGGTGCTGCCCTTGGCGGGAGTGCCGGGACCGTCGAGTGGGGCAACCCGGCCCTGTCGCCGTCGTCGGACACGGCCGCCCATGCCTATGTTTACCGCCACATGCCGGAGGTGGGCGGTGTGGTGCACACGCACTCCACCTACGCCACAGCCTGGGCCGCGCGCGGGGAGGCCATCCCGTGCGTGCTGACCATGATGAGCGACGAGTTCGGCGGATCCATTCCGGTGGGGCCGTTCGCACTGATCGGCGACGACTCGATCGGACACGGCATCGTGGAAACGCTGAAGAACTCGAACTCACCCGCGGTGCTGATGCAAAACCACGGCCCGTTCACCATCGGCAAGGATGCCAAGTCGGCAGTCAAGGCCGCCGTGATGTGCGAGGAAGTGGCACGCACCGTCCACATCTCCCGGCAGCTGGGCGAACCGCTGCCCATCGACCAAGGCCACATCGACTCCCTCTACGCCCGCTACCAGAACGTCTACGGACAGTAACAACCGCCCGCGCGGCATCCCAAAAACTACTCCAGGAGAACCATGAGCACCGCAGCAAACACTTCCCTTCACGGCTATGAGGTCTGGTTCCTCACCGGCAGCCAGCACCTTTACGGCGAGGACGTCCTCAAGCAGGTGGCCGCCCAGTCGCAGGAAATCGCCAACCAGCTCAACGCCTCCTCTGCCGTCCCCGTGAAGATCGTGTGGAAGCCCGTCCTCACTGATTCCGACGCCATCCGCCGCACGGCCCTGGAGGCCAACTCGGATGACTCCGTCATCGGCGTCACCGCCTGGATGCACACGTTCTCCCCGGCCAAGATGTGGATCCAGGGCCTTGACCTGCTCCGCAAGCCGTTGCTGCACCTGCACACCCAGGCCAACCGGGACCTGCCCTGGGCGGACATCGATTTCGACTTCATGAACCTCAACCAGGCCGCGCACGGCGACCGCGAGTTCGGCTACATCCAGTCCCGCCTGGGCATTGCCCGGAAGACCGTCGTCGGGCACGTTTCCAACCCTGAGGTTGCCCGCCAGGTGGGTTCGTGGCAGCGCGCCGCCGCGGGCTGGGCCGCCGTGCGCACCCTGAAGCTGACCCGCTTCGGCGACAACATGCGCAATGTTGCCGTCACCGAGGGCGACAAAACCGAGGCGGAGCTGCGCTTCGGCGTCGCGGTCAACACCTGGTCCGTCAACGAGCTCGCGGACGCCGTCCACGGCGCGGCGGAGGCCGACGTCGACACGCTCGTTGCCGAGTACGAGGACCTTTACGAGGTGGTGCCGGAGCTCCGCGCGGGTGCGGCGCGTCACGACTCCCTGCGGTACGGCGCCCGGATCGAGCTGGGCCTGCGCAGCTTCCTCGAAGCCAATGGATCCGCCGCATTCACCACGTCCTTCGAGGACCTCGGCGCGCTCCGCCAGCTCCCCGGCCTGGCTGTCCAGCGGCTGATGGCCGCCGGCTACGGGTTCGGCGCGGAAGGGGACTGGAAGACGGCCATCCTGGTCCGTGCCGCGAAGGTGATGGGTTCCGGCCTGCCGGGTGGGGCTTCGTTGATGGAGGACTACACCTATCACCTGGAACCCGGGGCCGAGAAGATCCTGGGCGCACACATGCTGGAGGTCTGCCCCTCCCTGACAGCCGGGAAGCCGCGCTTGGAGATCCACCCGCTGGGCATTGGCGGCAAGGAGGACCCCGTCCGCCTGGTGTTCGACGCCGACGCCTCCCCGGGCGTCGTCGTCGCCCTGTCCGACATGCGGGACAGGTTCCGCCTGGTGGCCAACGCCGTCGACGTCGTCCCCCTGGACCAGCCGCTGCCCAACCTCCCCGTGGCCCGTGCACTGTGGCAGCCCAAACCGGACTTCGCCACCTCCGCCGCGGCGTGGCTCACCGCCGGCGCGGCACACCACACTGTGCTGTCCACCCAGGTGGGCATGGACGTGTTCGAGGACTTCGCCGAAATCGCCAAAACCGAACTGCTCACCATCGACGAGGGAACCACCATCCGCCAGTTCAAGAAGGACCTGAACTGGAACGCCGCCTACTACAAACTGGCCGGTGGCATTTAGCCCTGGCGGCGGAGGTGCCCTTCTAGCGGCCGAAGTGGGCTTGCGGGGGACCCTCGGGCAACTGCTCGAGGATGTCCTCCGCCACCCGGCGGACTTTGACGTTCCGGTGGCTGGAGGCCCGCGCGAGGATCGAAAAGGCTTCGTGGTAGGAACACCTGTTCTGGGCCATGATCACGCCGCAGGCAACGTTGATGGACGTGCGGCTGTCCAGGGCGAGCCGCAGATCCGATGCCGTGGACTTGGCGTTATGGAGGTCCAGGGCAATCTGGAGGCTCTTGCCCGCAAGCCCGGCGAAGGAGCGTGCCTCCGAGATCACCTGCAGCGGAAAGGCCTTGGCATCCTGGGCGAAGAATGCGAGGGCCGCAGTGGTTTCGCGGACGGGGACGGTGCCGTCATCCGTTTCCGCGTTGTCCTGGTCCAGGCGGAGCCTCATACCCAGGACGCTGCCCAGCGCTGCAGCCTGTAACTCGTGACAGTACCGCGGCCAGCGAAAGTCGCCGTTGCGCTGCAGTACGGCCACTGGATGGCCGCCGGCCAGGACGTCACTGACGGGCCCTTCGCCCTTTTCCTGCTCCCATTCCAGGAGGCGGATGACTTCTCCGGACGTTCCGGTGATCATCGGGGTGCGCTTGGGCTGCCGCACCACCACGCCGCATTCAATGACCAGGCCTGCCGTGCCCACCACGGCCCGGGCTGCTGCCGTTGCCAGCAAGTCAAGGGAATCGCGCAACGTGCGGGCGCCGGTCACCAGGTCCAGCAGGATTGCGTTCTGCTTTTCGTGCTGAGGTGCCGGGGCCCTGCGCTGCCCCTTAGGTGCAGAAGCGGTGTTCCCCGGTGTGCTGGCGTGCGCGGAATGCCCGCGCGAGGGACTTCCGTGGGCTGCGGGCCCATGCTGGTGATGGTTGGCTCCCTGCCCGGAAACAGGAGGGCCGGCGACGGCTGGGGGAGAGGCCTTGGTCTCGAAGGCCTCCTCGTCGCCGGCCCCGCTTTTGACCCGAGTCCTTCGGACCGGGAAATCGGAGCTTGCGTAATGTGCATGCATTGCCAGTCTCACACCCCCTCGTGAGCCAAGTACTGCGAGCCAGGACTCGTCTTCTCTCTGAGAAAAATCTAGTTGCGCAGCTGTTGGCATGAACGCGTAACCGGTACGTGTTTTTGAGATTAGGTACTACTTGGATTTGCCAGGCACCAGCCTGCTTCCGGTGTTTCCGCAGGTGGGTGGCGTGCAGCCGGACGAGCCCTGCCCACCTCCCTTCCCAGGACGATCGGAGGCAGGCCCTTGACTCGCACCCGGGAAGTGCCAACAATATTTCTATAACGTTGTAAAAGAACAGGAACGAGGACGTTTTTCGTGGCAGCAACAGAATCCACCGCCCCCGGCCAAGCGGCCGGACCGGAATCGCCGGCATCAGCACCCGCCGAACCGGGATCGGCAGCGGCAAAAATCACCATGGACCCCGCCTTCGCCGTGGGTCCCGTCCGCCGCCGGACCTTTGGCGCCTTCGTGGAGCACCTCGGGCGGTGCGTTTACACCGGCATCTTCGAGCCGGAACACCCAACTGCGGATGAGGATGGCTTCCGCGGCGACGTGCTGGAGTTGACGCGTGAACTGGGCGTCTCCACTGTGCGTTATCCGGGAGGCAACTTCGTGTCGGGCTACCGCTGGGAAGACGGTGTTGGCCCTGCGGACCAGCGCCCAGTGCGGCTCGATCTGGCCTGGCACTCCACGGACCCGAACCTGGTGGGCGTTGACGAGTTCGCCAAGTGGTCAGCCAAGGCCGGCGTCGAAACCATGATGGCAGTGAACCTGGGCACCCGCGGAACGCAGGAGGCGCTGGACCTGCTGGAATACTGCAATATCGACGGCGGCACGGCCCTTTCGGAGCAGCGCAGGTCAAACGGCGCGGAGAACGGCTACGGCATCAAGATGTGGTGCCTGGGCAACGAGATGGACGGGCCCTGGCAGATCGGGCACAAAAACGCCCTCGAGTACGGCAGGCTTGCAGCGGACACGGCCCGCGGCATGCGGATGGTGGAACCCGGTCTTGAGCTGGTAGCCTGCGGCAGCTCCGGCCCCAGCATGAGCACCTTCGGCGAGTGGGAGCGCGTGGTCCTGTCCGAAACCTACGAGCTGGTTGACCTGATCTCGGCCCACCAGTACTTCGAGGACTTCGGGGACCTGCAGGAACACCTGTCCGCCGGCCACCGGATGGAGGCCTTCATCCATGACATCGTGAGCCACATCGACCATGTGAAGTCCGTGAAGAAGTCCACCCGGAAGGTCAACATCTCCTTCGACGAGTGGAACGTCTGGCACATGAGCCGCGACGCATCCCGGGCGCCCACGGGCAAGGACTGGCCGGTGGCACCCGTCCTGCTCGAGGACACCTACACGGTGGCAGATGCCGTTGTGGTCGGGGACCTCCTGGTCACCCTGCTCAAGAACACTGACCGCGTGCACTCGGCCAGCCTGGCGCAGCTGGTGAACGTCATCGCCCCCATCATGACCGAGCCCGGCGGCCGCGCCTGGAAGCAGACCACGTTCCACCCGTTTGCGCTCACCTCCCGCCACGCCGCCGGAACGGTGCTGCAGCTCGCCGTCGAATCCCCGCTGGTCAGCGGGGGCAAGACGCAAGACTTTGCCGCCGTGTCCGCCGTCGCAACGTACGATGCGGACAAGGGCGAGGCCGTGGTGTTCGCCGTCAACCGCTCGGCCACGGAGTCACTCGCCCTGGACGCCGTGGTCTCCGGCCTGGGCGACGTGCGGGTGGTGGAGGCCATCACCTATTCGAACAAGGATCCCTACTGGCAGGCCACGGCGGATGATTCAACCTCCGTCCTGCCCGTCGAGAACGTCTCGGTCACGTCCGACGGCGGCCGGCTCACCGCCGAGCTCCCTGCCGTCTCCTGGTCCATGATTCGGCTGGCCGTGGCCGGGTAGCCTTCAGGGGAAACAGTTGCGGCGGGGTGCCGGGAGCCAACTCCGGCACCCCGCTGACGCGCCGGCCAACACTCTGCGAGGATGGACGGCATGGAACTGCACATCACGGGGGACCCCGCCGCGGACAAGTTGTTGAGTGAGGATGCTTTTGCGTTGCTGACGGGCATGCTGCTGGATCAGCAGGTCACGATGGAATCGGCGTTCGCGGGCCCTGAGAAGATCCGGACCAGGATCGGATCGATCGCCCCGGATGCCATCGCCTCCCAGGAGCCGCAGGCCTTCGTGGAGATGTTCAAGGAACGCCCCGCCGTCCACCGCTTCCCCGGCTCGATGGCGGCGCGGGTGCAGGCGCTCGCCGAAGCAGTGCAGAACGAATGGGACGGCGACGCCACCGCGATCTGGACGAAGGGCCAGCCGGACGGCCCTGAGGTCCTGCGCCGGCTCAAGGCGCTGCCGGGCTTCGGGGAGCAGAAAGCCAAAATCTTCCTGGCCCTGCTGGGCAAGCAGCGCGGCCTCCAGGCACCGGGGTGGCGCGAGGCCGCCGGGCACTACGGCGAGGAAGGCTCCTACCTTTCCGTGGCCGACATCGTTGACCCCGAGTCCCTGGTGAAAGTCCGCGCCAGCAAGCAGGCGGCCAAGGCTGCAGCGAAGGCGGAGAAAACAAAGGGCTGATCGGAGTGCTTCTGCCGCCGGTCCGACGGCGGGTTCCCGGCAAACGGGCAACTTCTGCAACGATGTATGGCAGGAACAGGCGGAACCACAAGAAGGAGCCACTATGGCGGTCACCATGAACGACGTCGCGAGGGCGGCGGGTGTGTCGTTGAAGACGGTTTCCAACGTCCTGAACGATTACGAGTTCATCCGTCCTGCCACCAAGCAGCGGGTCCAGGACGCCATCGCAGAGCTGGGCTACGAGGCCAACCTGACCGCACGGAGCCTTCGTTCCGGCAAGACCCGCATGCTGGGCCTGGTCCTGTCCGACCTCTCTGCCCCCTATTACGCGGAGCTGGCTTCCAGGCTGATGAAGGCCGCATCGCAGCGCGGCTACAGGGTGCTGGTGGAGCAGTCGAACGCGGTGGGGGACGTGGAACGGAGCGCCCTGCAGGGGCCGTTCCGGCAGCTGACCGACGGCCTGCTGTTCACGCCCCTGGTTATGGACGCTGACGCCATTGCCGCCGGCCGGGGCAAGAAACCGCTGGTGATGCTGGGGGAACACATCCTGGATCCGCGGTTCGACCTGGTCACCATGAAGAACGAGGAAGCCGCCGCGGCGTTGACCACGCACCTGGTGGAGGGAGGCCGCCGCCGGATTGCAGTCATCGGCGCCCGCCCTGACGAGTCCGTCGGAAGCGCCGGGTTCCGGCTCAACGGCTACCGGAAGGCACTGGACAAGGCAGGGATTCCCTTTGATCCTGAGCTGATCACGCCCTGCGCATGGCGCCGCGACGGCGGAGCGGCGGCCGTTGCCGGACTCCTGGACAGTGGTGTCCGCTTTGACGCGGTCTTCGGGCTGAATGATGCCATCGCCCTCGGCGCCATGCACGGACTGCTCATCCGCGGCGTCGAGGTGCCGGAACAGGTGGCCGTCGCCGGTTTCGACGACATCGACGAGGCCCGCTTCGCCTCGCCCTCCCTCACCACTGTTTCCCCCGGTATGGCCGAAATCGCCGAACGGTCAATCGCCCTGCTCATCGACAGGATCGAAGGACGTGAAACAGCGGAGCAGGGCGTGCACTTGGAGGCCGGGTTCCAGCTGCAGATCCGCGAATCCGCACCCTAGGGCTTTCCGCGCCCTGGCCGTTCGGCGCCCTGGCCGTTCCGCGCCGCGGCTTCCTCGGTCGGCGTTTCGCCAAGGCATCCGGAGGGTACGTTTCCGGGACGATCAACACGTCGGAAAGGTGCGTTGGATGATAGCCCTTCTTGTCATCGACATGCAGAACGCGTACTTCGAGGCGCCGGAACTGGCGGCCCAGCAGGAGGGCCTCGTGGCTTCCTGCAACAAGCTGCTGGAGGCGTTCAAGGCCAGCGGACACAAAGCCTTGATGGTGGGCACGGAACACGAGCGGGACAAGTCCACCTGGACGCTGAACATGCTTGATGACGACCAGGGCTTTATCTTCCGCGGCAGCGAGCAGGCGCAGGCTGTTCCCGGGCTGGCCATCGACGGCCTGCCCCAGCTGAACAAGACGCGGGACAGTGCGTTCGTGGGTACCAACCTGCTGTCCCGTCTCCGCAACTGGGGTGCGGACGAGGTGGTGCTCGCCGGCGTCTCCACCCACAACTGCATCGCCCAGACCGGCGCGGACGCCTTCGCCCACAACATCCGGGTCACCTACGCCAAGGACGCCATGGCCTCCGAGGACAGCAAGGACGCGGCCGACATGCTCCGCATCCTGTCCACCTCCTACCGCCAGCCCGTCCAGTCCAGCAGCGAGATCCTGGCGCGGCTCGAGAGCTGAGTCTCCCCAGCTCCGGTCTCCACCTCTGGGTCTCCCCCTTTTAGGACGGTCGACGGCGCGTCCCGGTGAAACGCCGTCGTCCTCGCCACCCCAGCGTTGAAACCTGGGGAGATTCAGCGCGCCGCAGGCGACCAGAGGAGGCCTCGCTCTTGCTTAATGCGTTAGTGGCGGCTAACGTATTTCTTGTGCCTGATCTTCTGGAAGTCGCAACGGAGCCGAACAGGCGGGCACTGCTTCGGCTCCTGGCGGAGGGTGAGAAGACGGTCACGGAGCTGTCCGGCCACTTTCCGGTCAGCAGGTCGGCTATTTCCCAGCATCTGCTGCTCCTGACAGAGGTGGGACTGGTGACAGCCAGGAAAGACGGGCGGAACAGGTACTACCGCCTGGACGGAGCCGGCATGATCCGGCTGCGCGAACAATTCGAGGCCTTCTGGACAACCGAACTGGACCTGCTGGTGGCTGATGCTGCCAAGTTGGGGCCACAACCATCGCAAGGGACTTTCTGATGACATTCAACAAGACCGTATTCCTCCCCATAGATCCGGACGCCGCTTTCGCCCTCATCACCGAGCCGGAACGGCTCCGGCGCTGGAAGACTGTGGCGGCACGAGTGGACCTCCGCGTGGGCGGGGATTACCGGTGGACTATCACCCCG
The DNA here is from genome assembly GCF_059091705.1 of Arthrobacter sp. Ha26. Classification (NCBI taxonomy): domain Bacteria; kingdom Bacillati; phylum Actinomycetota; class Actinomycetes; order Micrococcales; family Micrococcaceae; genus Arthrobacter; species Arthrobacter sp. Ha26. Next base: position 403,992 of record NZ_JBNHGX010000002.1, on the reverse strand, counting down.
GGCCACTCTGCGGCGGGAAGTTTCACTGAAGTCGAACCTGGCAAGCGGATCGTCTACACCTGGGGCTGGGAGGGCGACGACGCCCTGCCGCCGGGGACGTCCACCGTGACAGTGAACCTGGAGCCGGTCGAGGGCGGCACTACCGTCCAGCTGATCCACGAGGGGCTGACCGGGGACCAGGAGATGGCCCACGCTGAGGGCTGGAACCACTTCCTGGAGCGCCTCGTCCTGCTGGCCTCGGAAGGGGATGCGGGGCCGGACGCATGGGCGGCAGCCCCCGATCCGATGGACGAACTGGCCAGCGCCGAAGCCGCGCTGGCAGTTGCCCAGCGGGTCCTCGGAGGGCTCAACGAGTCCCACCTGGCACTGCCGACGCCCTGCGAGGACTTCACCGTGGCCGGCTTGCTGGACCATCTCTTCGGATCCATTGCGGCCATCGGCAAGTCCCTCGGCGTGACCGTTGCAGACCAGCCTTCTGCCGCCCCGGAGAAGCGGATCGCGGACGCCGCCCAGCCCGTACTGGAGGCGTTCCGGGCCAACGGTACCGACGGAACCCTGGACATAGGCTTCGCCGAACTCCCGGCAACCACCGTTGCCAACATCCTGAACCTCGAACTGCTGGTCCACGCCTGGGACTTTGCCAAGGCCACGGGACAGGACGTGCCGGTTTCCCCGGTCCTCGCCGACTATGTGCTGGGCCTGGCCCGCAACACCATCAGCCCGCAAATGCGCGGCAAGAGCTTTGCCGAAGAAACCCTGGTCGACGAATCAGCGGCCAGCCTTGACCGGCTCATCGCTTTCACCGGCCGCCAGGTTGCAGGGATCTGAGCACTCCCCCCTGAGCCATCCGGCCGCACAACAATCCGCCGCACAACAATCCGCCGCATCAACAATAAGAAAGGAAATGCCATGAGCAAGTTCATGTACCTCTACAAAGGACCCGCCACCCCCATGGACCAGTTCACCCCCGAGCAATCGGACCAGCAGATGGCCGCATGGCGTTCCTGGATGGAGAACATGGGGCCGGCACTGCTCGACGGCGGCTCCCCGTTCGCCGGACGCGCAGCCGTGGCGGACGACGGGCAGCCGGCTGACGCCTCCGACCTGAACGGCTACTCGATGGTCGAGGCCGGCAACCTCGATGAAGCCAAGGCCCTCGCCGCGGGCCACCCGTTCCTCTCCGAGGGCAGTGGTAAGTTCAGGCTTGAGATCTACGAGCTCGCCGAGATCCAGATGTAGGCAACCAGTCCGCCGGGGCGGCACGAGAGGCAGTCAATGGCACACGCCGAAAACTCGATCATCATCCACCGCCCTGCTGTCGAGGTCTACGGTTTCCTGGCCGACGGGCTGAACAATACCGCCTGGCGGAACAGCGTCCAGAAAATCGAGTTGGCCAGCGGCAACGCGGGGCAGCCCGGTGCCGTCTACAGCCAGACACTGACAGGACCCCGGGGAAGGCCGATCGCTGGCGACTACCGGATCACGGCCGCGGAGCCCGGCCGGCTGCTCGCCTTTGAGGTGATTGCCGGCCCGGCACGGCCCAAGGGACAGTACTTCCTGACCGAAGCGGACAGCGGCACTGCTGTCCGCTTCGTGCTTGACCTCAAGCTGCCGGGCATCATGAAGGTGCTCGACGCCCTGGTGGCCAGGACCATGCAGAACGAAGTGGCCCAGCTGCACAGATTGAAGGACGTCATCGAGGCGCGTTAGGAGAAAGGGGCTGCCGGAAACCTGACGGTAACGTGACCGGCCTAGTGTGGTCAGAAACCATGCCAGCCTTGCCGTTGAAGGGATCCTCATGCACTTGATGCCGCGTGAGCAGGAAAAGCTTTTGATCGTGGTGGCCGCGGATCTCGCCCGCCGCCGCCAGGCCCGCGGACTCAAGCTCAACTACCCCGAAGCCGTGGCCATCATCAGCTACGAACTGATCGAGGGCGCCCGGGACGGCCGCAGCGTCGCCGACCTCATGAGTTACGGCACCACGTTGCTGGGCCGGGAAGACGTAATGGAAGGCGTTCCGGAGATGATCCACGACGTACAGATCGAGGCAACCTTCCCGGACGGCACCAAACTCGTCACCGTCCACGATCCCATCCGCTGAAGGGCTGGCCATGATTCCAGGAGAATACATCCTTCGGCCCGAGCCCGTGACGGCGAACGCCGGACGGGAGTCGATCGATGTGGTGGTCACCAACACCGGCGACCGGCCCGTCCAGGTAGGGTCCCACTTCCATTTCGCCGAGGCCAACGCCGCGCTGACGTTCGACCGTGAAGCAGCCTATGGCCGCCGGCTGGACATCCCGGCGGGAACTGCGGCGCGCTTCGAACCGGGGGACTCCCGGAACGTTCGGCTGATCGAGCTTGGGGGCAGCCGTGAGGTTTACGGGCTCAGCAACGCGGTGAATGGAAAGCTCGACGGCGGCACCGGCCCTGAAGGAGGCAGCAAGTGAGCTTCGAGATCCCCCGCCGGCAATACGCGGATCTGTACGGCCCGACGACGGGCGACCGGATCCGCTTGGCGGACACCGACCTGTTCCTGGAAATCGAGAAAGACCTCACCTTCTACGGCGAGGAAGTGGTGTTCGGCGGCGGCAAGGTGATCCGCGACGGCATGGGCCAGAACGGCCAGGTGACGCGGGACGGGAACGTCCAGGGCGCAGACGTCCCGGACACCGTGATCACCAACGCGGTCATCCTGGACTACACCGGGATCTACAAGGCGGATATCGCCCTCAAAGACGGCCACATCTTCAGGATCGGCAAAGCCGGCAACCCGCAGATCACCGACGGCGTGGACATCGTGATCGGCGCCAGCACCGAAATCATCGCCGGCGAACGCAAAATCCTCACCGCCGGCGGCGTGGACACCCACATCCACTTCATCTCCCCGGACCAGATCCCCGCGGCATTGACCAGCGGTGTGACCACCATGATCGGCGGCGGCACCGGCCCGGCCGAAGGGACCAAAGCCACCACCGTGACCCCCGGGAAATGGCACATCCAGCGGATGCTGCAGGCCACCGCGGGGTTCCCCATGAACATCGGCCTGTTCGGCAAAGGCCACGCATCCGCCGTCGAGCCCCTGGCTGAGCAGATCCGCGCCGGAGCCATCGGGCTGAAAGTGCACGAAGACTGGGGATCCACCACCTCCTCCATCGACACCTCCCTCACCGTGGCGGACGAATACGACGTCCAGGTGGCCATCCACACCGACACGTTGAACGAATGCGGCTTCGTGGAGGACACCATCCGCGCCATCAACGGCCGCGTCATCCACACCTTCCATACCGAGGGCGCCGGCGGGGGCCACGCCCCGGACATCATCAAAATTGCCGGGATGCCCAACGTCCTTCCCGCGTCCACCAACCCCACATTGCCCTACACCCGCAACACCATTGAAGAGCACCTGGACATGCTGATGGTGTGCCACCACCTCAACCCGGATATCCCCGAGGACGTGGCCTTTGCCGATTCCCGGATCCGGGCCGAAACCATCGCCGCCGAGGACGTGCTGCAGGACCTTGGCATCTTCTCCATCACCTCCTCCGACTCCCAAGCGATGGGCCGCGTAGGCGAGGTCATCACCCGCACCTGGCAGGTGGCGGACAAGATGAAGAAGCAGCGCGGAGTATTGCAGGACCCCCGGGGGGACGAAGCGGCCGGAGTACACGGTTCCGAGGCAGGCCTGGGCGCGGACAGCGATAACTTCCGGCTCAAGCGCTACGTGGCCAAGTACACCATCAACCCGGCCATCGCGCAGGGCATCGCCGACTCCGTCGGCTCCGTGGAAGAGGGCAAATTCGCGGACCTGGTGCTGTGGGACCCGGCCTTCTTCGGCGTGAAACCTGAGCTCGTACTCAAGGGCGGCCACATCGCCTACGCACTCATGGGCGACGCCAATGCCTCCATCCCCACCCCGCAGCCACGGACCATGCGCCCCATGTTCGGCGCGTTCGGCAAGGCCATTCAACAGTGCTCCATCGCGTTCCTGTCACAGGCCGCCATAGACGCCGGCGTACCCCACGAACTCGGCCTGGAGAAGGTCATCCGGCCCGTCTCGGGGATCCGCACCCTCACCAAGGCCGACCTCAAATACAACGACGCCACGCCGGACATCCAGGTGGACCCGGAAACCTACCAGGTAACGGTCGACGGCGAGAACGTCACCTGCGAGCCCTCCGACGTCCTGCCCATGGCCCAGCGCTACTTCCTGTTCTAACTTCCATCCCCGGAGCCCACGTGATCATCGACAAAGTCCTCGGCAATCTGCACGAACTGCCGGACCCGCACGCCTACGCCCATCTGCACCAGGAAAAAGTGGTCCTGCCCAGCACCCAACTGGTCAAACGCATCCAACGTGCCACCACCGACCACGGCAAGGAGATCGGCATCCGGCTCCCCTCCGGCTCCGGCGACCTGCGCGACGGCGACATCCTGCACGTCGAAGAGACCAACATGATCGTGGTATCCGTGCTGCCCACCGACGTCCTCGTGATCGCGCCGCGGTCCATGTATGAGATGGGCGTCGTGTCACACTCGCTCGGCAACCGGCACCTCCAGGCCCAGTTCTTCGACGCGTCCTCGGAGTATGGGGCGGACGTCATGGTGTGCGCCTACGACCACACCGTCGAGGACTACCTTGTCCACGTGGGTGCGCCCTTTACCCGCCAGGAACGCGTCATGCCTGTACCTTTCCGCCATGCTGAGCACTCGCACTAATTCATCGCCTTCGGCTCCTTTCACCGTGTGCGCCTCGGGGGCTTCGGCGGGAGATAGGGGCCGTGCCCGTCCCCAGGCGCTCCCAACCCTCGCAAGCTCGGGCCGGGGCCCTCGCGCCTGTGGGCCCCCCGCGCGGCCCGCCACGCCGCGGCCCCTATCTCCCGCCTCCGCCGATTCGAAAGGTCGCCTTCCGTCGAGGTGCCTTACATGAGTTACCAGCTCGCCCTGCAGCAGTTGGTTGACTCTGCGCTTCCTACTGGGGCTTTTGCTCACTCCCTGGGGTTCGAGACCTATGTCGACGGCGGAGTGATCGCTGATGAGGCTGGTTTTGGGGTCTGGCTTGGTGCGTTTATCGGGCAGCAGTTGACCTATTCTGATGGGTTGGCCATTCGGTTTCTTTATGAGGGTGTTGATCTCGGAGAACTGGATGCTCTTTTGTCTGCTTCTCTTTTGCCCCGGCAGGTTCGGGAGGCCAGTGTGAAGATGGGGCTCCGGTTGCTTGAGATTGGGGCGGAGGTCTTTCCCTCGCCTGCGCTGGAACTGTACCGGGACTTGGTGGCCGGCGGCCGCTCTGCGGGGCATCAGCCGCTGGCATTCGCCGTCGTCGCCCGCTCGCTCGGGGTGCCGCTCCAGGAGGCGCTCGCCGCGTACCTGTTCGCCACCGTCACGTCCCTGACGCAGAACGCCGTCCGCGCCATCCCGCTGGGCCAAAACGCCGGGCAGCGGATCCTACGGCAAGCGGCCGACGCCGTTGCTGCCGCCGTCGAGCAGATCCCGCACCTGGCGCCGGACCACCTGGGGGCCGTCAGCCCCGGACTGGAAATCTCGCAAATGCGGCACGAACGCCAACGTGCGCGGATGTTCATGAGCTAACTGTGCTTTAAGTTCAAGGAGAAAAGATGAACGAACCTATCAAAATCGGTATCGGCGGCCCCGTCGGTGCAGGCAAAACCCAGCTCGTGGAGAGGCTCACCCGGCACATGAGCGGCGAAATCTCCATGGCCGCCATCACCAACGACATCTACACCATCGAGGACGCCAAAATCCTCGCAGCCAACGGCATCCTCCCCGTGGACCGCATCATCGGGGTCGAAACCGGCGGCTGCCCGCACACCGCCATCCGCGAAGACACCTCCATGAACACCGTCGCCATCGACGAACTCAAAGCCCGGCACCCCGACCTGCAGGTCATCTTCGTCGAATCCGGCGGCGACAACCTCTCCGCCACCTTCAGCCCCGAACTGGTCGACTTCTCCATCTACATCATCGACGTAGCCCAAGGTGAAAAAATCCCCCGCAAGGCCGGCCAGGGCATGATCAAGTCCGACCTCTTCATCATCAACAAAACAGACCTCGCACCCCACGTCGGGGCTGACCTGTCGGTCATGGAACGGGACTCCAAAGAGTTCCGCGGGTCTAAGCCGTTCTGCTTCACAAACCTTAAAACCGACGAAGGGCTGGAAAAGGTCATCGATTGGATACGCCACGACGTCCTCATGCTAGACCTCGCTCAGTGACGACGGTTCCCCAAGTGGCGCCTGAAGGTGAGGTGACTGCAGAGGCGGCGAGGCCGGATTTGGGGGCCGCGGCGTGGTGGGCACCGCGAAGCGGGCACGGTCCCAAATCCGGCGAAGCCGCTGGACCCAGCCACAGACAACCACCCATGGGCGAGCTTGAGCTTCGGGTCGCCGAGCGTACGGGGCGTTCCTTCGCGGAGCACCAGTATCACCGGGGCGCTTTGAGGATTGTCCGGCCTCACTACCTCGACGACTCCGGGCAGGTTTGTTATGTCGTCGTGAATCCTGGCGGGGCTTATCTGGGGGCGGATCTCTTTCTGCTGGATGTCGAGGTCGGGGATGGTGCGGATCTTTTGCTGACCACCCAGTCCGCTACCAAGGTTTACCGGACTCCCGGGTCCTTTGCCGAACAGCGGATGGCTGTGCGGTTGGGGGAGGGGGCCCGGCTGGAGTATGTCCCTGACCAGCTCATTGCCTACCGTGAGGCCAGCTACCGGCAACGGACCTCTGTGACAGTGCGGCCGTCGTCGACCCTGGTGATGGCGGAAGTGGTCACGCCAGGGTGGTCGCCGGACGGGGCCGCGTTCCGGTACGAGGAAGTGCGGCTGCGGAACGAGATCCACGTTGAAATGGACCATTCCAGCCAGCTGCTGGCACTGGACAACCTGCTGATCCGGCCCCCGGCCGGCGACATCACCGGGCTCGGATTCATGGAGGGATTCAGCCACCTCGGTTCGCTGGTTGCTGTGGACCCGCGGGTGAACCAGGCGCTCGCCGATGAACTGCACCAGCTGACGTCCAAAAATGCCGCAGTCACCGGGATCTCCCTCACCCGCAGCATCGCAGGAACCACGGGGCTGGTGCTGCGCGCACTCTCGAACAGCACCGGAGAACTGAACCTCCTGCTGGGTGCTTGCACTGCCCTGCTCCGGAAATGCTGGTTCGGGCAGGAACCCCTGGATCTGAGGAAGCACTGATGACAGCTATCCCGAACATCGCCAGGCTGTACCGCCAGCGGGAGACGCTGCCGCAGCGGACCCGCCTGCTGTGGATGTTCGGTGCCGTGGCCGCCCTGCACGCAGCCGCCGTCGTACTTCTGCTGGCGGGCAACGCAGGCACCGGAGCCGGTCCGGGCGGGACCGGTGCGCCGGCACTCGCGTGGGGACTGGTCCTGACGGCATACCTCGCCGGGGTGAAGCACAGCTACGACTGGGACCACCTCGCGGCCATTGACAATTCAACCCGCAAGTTCGTGGCAGACCGCCAGGACCCCGTAAGCGTCGGGTTCGCGTTCAGCCTTGGCCACAGTTCCGTGGTGACGCTGGCCGGTGTGCTGGTGATCGCCGGCGCTGCCCTGGCGGGGGATTTGATGCAGGACGGATCCGCCGGCAACCTGGTGCTCGGCCTGATCGGCAGCGGTGTTTCAGGGCTGTTCCTGCTCGCGATGGGCCTGTTCAACGGCTCGGCCTTCGCCCGCTCCGCCAGCGCCTACCGCCGGGCGCGTGCCGGCGCGGCAATCGATGCCGCAGATCTCGAGCCGCGGGGGCTGGTGGCGCGTATTCTTGCCCGGCCGCTGTCCAGTGTGCGGCGGCCGCGGAACATCTACGTGATCGGTTTCCTGTTCGGCCTCGGCTTTGACACCGCCACCACCATCGGGCTGCTGATGATCACGACGGCGGCGTCCCTCGCCGGAGTGCCGCCCTTCGCCCTGCTGGCGCTGCCGCTCGCCTTCACGGCCGCCATGACCCTGTGCGACTCGGTCAACGGCATGGCCATGATGCGGATGTACCGATCGGCACTGGCTGACCCGCAACGGAAACTCGGCTTCAACGCCCTGGTCACCGGTATCTCCGCCGTGTCCGCGTTGTTCATGTCCGCCATTACCCTGGGCGGATTCATCAACGCGGCCTTATCCCTCGAAGATTCCGAGACCTTGTGGCTTGGATCCATCGACCTGGGTGACGCCGGACTGTTACTGGTGGCACTGCTGCTGGGGCTGTGGGGAGCTGCGGCAGTACAGGGGCGGCTGCTCGGCAGGTCCCGGCACCTCGGCGGCTCCCGGCACTAAGAAGTCAAGCCGCCATCCGGCCCTTGCTCTTGCCATGCGGTCGGTTCTTCGCCTGGTCCACGCGTGCCCGCGCACTCATCGGAACGTGCCCGCCCTCGGCAACTGTAGTGTCCGCGTGCAGGTGCACCCCGTGCTCGATCAGGACGCCGGAGCCAATCCGGGAATGGCTGCCGATATGCACCCGGCTTCCAACCACGGTTCCACGGCCAATCCGAACGCCGTCCCCGATGACCGTGCGGTCGCCAATGTTGGCATCACGGTCAATCCAGCTGCCATGCCCAATCCGGCAGCCGGAACCGATCCGGGCACCGTGCTCCACATAGGTCATCGGACCGATGCGTGCGTTATCGGCCACTGTGGCGCCGGGAGCGATAAGGCCGCCGCCGTTGGCATGGCGGGCGTAGCGGGTGACCTTCCCGGCGTCGTCTTCAACTGATACAAACTTCGCGTTCATTCAATCCCTCGTCTGAAGGCGCGGACTCTTCCGCACATTCAGTTAACGGTCCACAACTCAAAGGGATTCCCGGTGGGGGTGCGAAGTCCTGTAGGCAAGAGGGGTGGGCTTGCGACGGTACGGTTCCTACACTTGGGTGATGATCACAGTCTCCGGAAGCGTGGAAACCAACCTGCCCGCCGACCAGGCCTTTGCGTACATGCGGGAGTTCGAAAACACCAGCGAGTGGGATCCGAGCACCCCCGTGATGGACAAGCTCACGCCGGGCACCGTGGCCGTGGGCCACAGGTACCACGCGGAGTCCGAGTTCCGCGGCAAACGGCAGTCCCTGGAATACGAGGTCATCGAACTGACGGCCAACCACATCAAGCTTCGTGGTGAGAACAGGACAGTCACCGCGTTCGACTCCATCGACGTGAGCCCGGCCGGCGGGGGTTCGGTGGTTAAGTACACGGCCGAATTCAGCATCAAGGGTCCCGCCAAGATCATCCAGCCGCTCCTGAAACCGGCGTTTATGTCGTTGCGGACCCTGCACTGAACGGGATCAGGAACACCCTCAACTCCCGCGCTGCTGCCTAGAACCCCCTCCAAGCCGACCCGCAGGTGCGTGGGCGGATGTCAGGAAAGTCCGGCCAACCGGCTGCACGCCTCCCACAAGCGCCGGCGGGCTTCGGGGTCCGAGCCCATTCCCGGCGTCGGAAGCTCCTTCCGCTTTGTCCACAGCTTTCCCGTAACCTCCGCGGTTTCAGGTGCGCCGGCAAGCCAGATTGCGGTGTCGGCAGCCTTTTCCGCGGGGGCGCCAAACGTGTTGGTGATCCAGCGGAACGGGCCGCCGACGTCCTGCAGCAGGGCGGTGTTTTTGACCAGCCCGGGGTGGACGGCGTTTGCCACCACTCCCGTTCCGCGTAGCCGTTCGGCAAACTCCTGGGTGAGGAGGACCCGGGCCAGCATGGTGGGCGGCGTGGAGCGAAGGTAGCTGTATTTGCCGTTCAGTGTTTGGAGGTCGTCGAAGTCCACCCTGGTTTTGCCGTACCTGGACGCCACATTGACGATGCGCGCATTTCCGCCAGCGCCTGAGGCATGCTTGAGTGCGTCCAGCAACAGGTTGGTCAGGAGGAAATAGGCCATCACGTTCGTGGCGAAGGTCAGCTCCAGTCCATCCGGAGTTACGTGGCGTTCCTTCCGGAACACCCCCGCTGCGTTCACCAGTACGTCCAGCCGTTCATGCCGGGACAGGAAGTCTGACACGGCCGAGCGGATGGAGGACTGCGACGACAGGTCGCAGGGCAGGGATTCGAGCTGTGCGGCCGGGAGTTGGGCACGGATGCCGGCTATGGCCTCCTCCGCCCTTGCAATGGAGCGCCCGACGACGACAATCACCGCCCCTTCGCGTGCCAGCCCTGTTGCCACGGCGTTCCCCAGCCCGCCGGTTGCTCCCGTTACGAGGGCCAGGCGCCCCTCCATTGAACCCATCACCGGCTCCTCCGGACTTCAGCTCGTTTCACTGTCCCAGTGCTTCCCACTTTTGCCGCATGGACTCCCTATTGCTGGCGTTTCTGGAGAGCACGGAAATTGCCTTCAGGGTACGCCTGCGGGCGTTTTCCAGCACCACCATTCGGCATGGAAGGCATTTTTCGGCGTTATAGGTAGACTGGTCTACCTACCATGACGATAAGGAGCCACCGTGGGCCACGCTGACGTATCCCTGCCACCAAAGAAGCGTGCCCGGGAGTTGTTGCTCGATGCGGCGGCCAGGCTCTTTTATGCCCGGGGTGTCGGTGCCACGGGGATTGATGCCATTACTGCGGAGGCGGGCGTGGCAAAAAAGAGCCTGTACAACAACTTCACGTCCAAGTCGGACCTGGTGGCCGCTTACCTCGAAGCCCGGCATGAAGAATGGCTGGGCCTGTACCGGGCGCGCCTGGAGAATGCTGCCGTGCCCAAGGACCGGGTGCTGGCTATTTTTGACGCGTACCTGGATCACGCACACTTCGCCTACGAACACGGATTCCGCGGCTGCGGACTGCTCAACGCGGCGGCAGAACTTCCCGGCGGCAGCCCTGGCCGGTTGGCCGTCCGGCGGCATAAGGAAGAAGTCGAGTCGCTCTTGGCCGGGCACCTCGGGGAATTGCTTCCAGGAGATGACGGACGCCGGGCCCGGCTTGGCGCCCACTTGGCCTTCCTGCTGGAGGGCGCCATGGTCCGGGCCGGGCTCGAAGGCGGGGATGCCCGATTACGGGAAGGCCGAACGATTGCCGCGCAGATGCTGGACGAGCTGTGAGGTCCTCCACGGGCGGATCAGCCCGGCCGCTCCAGCGAAACGCCCGCCCGACCTGGACCGTCCGCTCGACCTTGGCCGGCCGTCCGTCCTGGGCTGCCCGCCCCTCCAGAGCTGGCCATCTGTCCGGGCCGGGTTGGGGTGCTGTCTTTGTGCTGGCGGCATCGGTTCTGTGGGGGACTACCGGAACGGCGGCCACGTTTGCCCCGGCGGTGAGCCCCCTGGCCATTGGTGCCGTGGCGATGGGGGTGGGCGGTCTGCTTCAGGCCCTGTACGCTGCAAGGCCGATCAGCGGTCAATGGCGCGGCCTGCTGGCGCAATGGCCGCTGGTGTCGCTGGGGGCACTGGCCGTGGCGGTCTATCCCTTGGCCTTCTACACCTCGATGCATCTTGCCGGCGTAGCGGTGGGAACGGTGGTCTCCATTGGCTCAGCCCCTGTGGCCGCGGCTGTGATCGAGCGCTTGGCCGACCGGAAACTGCTCACCCGCCGGTGGCTGGGTGGCGCGTTCCTCGGCGTCGGCGGCGCGGTGGTGCTGTCCATTGCGGGGCACCGGCCCGAGGGCTCTTACCGGGCCGGCGATGCCGGGTTTGGTTTTGCCATGGGCTCTTGGTCGGCACCTGTGGGAATCGTCCTGGGCCTGGTTGCGGGCACCACGTACGCGCTCTACTCATGGGCTGCGCATCGCCTGATCCGCGACGGTTTGTCCTCCCGGGCCACAATGGGGGCAGTTTTTGGAACCGGCGGAGTGCTGCTGATGCCTGTTCTCTTCCTCACCGGGCGCCCGCTCGTCGAGTCCTGGACGAATTTCGGTGTCGGCGCATACATGGCATTCGTTCCCATGTTTGCCGGGTACGTCCTGTTCGGCTGGGGCCTGGCCCGTATCCGCGCAAGCACGGCCACCGGCCTTTCCCTGGTGGAAACTGTAGTGGCAGCGGTGCTCGCTGTCCTGGTGGTGGGGGAGCGCCTTCCGGCCGCGGGCTGGATCGGAACTGCCGCTGTCCTGGCCGGCCTGGCCTTCCTGCTTCCGCGTGCTGAAGGGCAAACGGAGCCAGCAGATGGACGACGGCTACCCCGCCTGCCCGTGCCGGCGACTGCGGTTGACCGCGCGCTTGCCCAGGGCGAGGCAGGTGCCAAGGGCCATCAGAAGGAATCCGGTGACGCCGGCGCCGATGCTGTGGCCGCTTACGCCGGCAATGAGGAGCACAAGGCCCAGCAGGCCCGCGGCTGAACCGTAGTAGACGCCTGAGCGGAACCGGCGTGACGGGTAACCGGACAGCAGTTCCATCGCCAGGTGGGGATCGTCGGCTATCAGCCCGAGCTCCAGCTCCTTGAGGAGCCTCCGCTCCTCTTCGGACATTGCCATTGGACGCCTTGAAATCTCATTGCGGACTATCGATATTGACCGTAGGAGCCTTGCCCTTTCCAGTCAAGGGCATCACTTCGGCCCAGGGCGCGGCTCAGTAGCTGGTCATCCCATCACGTCATAGAGCAGGGAGCTTTCCAGGACCCTGACGCCTGCAGTCGGCACGTGCGCGGCCGGCCGGGACCGGGGCATCAGGTGTTCCACCGGCAAGCCCGCGAGCAGGACGCAATGGTCGGCGATCAGTCTTCGATGGCATCTCCACCATAGGGTTTCGCTGCACATGATGGCGGTGGGAACATCTTGTGCGTCAGCCACCAACGCTGCCGCAGCGGCACGGAACGCTTCGCTGCGCATGTAGGACGCGTAGGCCCGGAAGGAGTCATTCCGCAAGGCCATGTCCGGTGACTCCGGTGGAAGCTTTCGGAATCCGCCCAGACGCTGTTCCCAGCGGTAGCTGACGCCGGCGGCCGGAAGCCACCTTGCCATCAGGTCCTTGCCGAAATGCGGGTGCTTGCGGCTGCCCGGCCCGATGCGGACGTCCACCAGGGACACCACTCCCGCAGTTTTCAGCAACGCCTCAAACTCTTCCTGCGAAGCGGTCCCGTGCCCCACCGTGTAGAGAGCTCCCACAAAAGCCATGATAGGCACGGCGGGAACCATGGCAACGGCGTCCTGCCACAGGCATTCCAGGCAGGCCCGCCGCGGGACTCAATTATCGTCGTCGTAATTCCGCGAACTCAATCGAGGGAACGATGGCGCCCGCGTCCCGCTCCACGAAGTTGGTGCCCGGCGGCACAACGTCATCGATCGCGTCCAGGACCGACTCTCCCAGCTGGACCTCGGCCGCGTTCAAGTAAGCTGCCAGGTGCTCTTCGCTGCGCGGGCCGATGATCACGCTGCTGATGGCCGGGTGAGTCAGGGCGAAGCCGATGGCGAGATCCACGAGCGGGAGCTCCAACTTGTCCGCCAGCCGCGCCAGGGCGTCCGCTGCATGCAGTTTCCGCTCACTCGAGGGGCCGGAGATGTCATAGCGGCCGGGGAGCGAATGTACCCGGGCGGACGTTTTCCCGGACTCCAGGACAAAGCTGCCGGACAGCCAGCCGCCGGCCAACGGACCGTAAGCCAGCACGCCGAGCCCGTACTGCTGGGCAATGGGGAATACGTCGCGTTCGTTGGCCCGCACCAGCATGGAGTACGGCACCTGGTTGCCGAGCGGCGGAATGAGGTGGTTCGTGGTGGCAAGCCACTGGGCCTCCACCAGTTGGGCCGGGGTGAACACCGAGGTGCCGTAGTAGAGGATTTTCCCCTGCCGGATCAGGTCGTTGAGGGTGGTGATGGTCTCCAGGACATCGGTGTTGTAGTCCGGCCGGTGCGCCTGGTAGAGGTCGATCCGATCCGTCTGCAGCCGGCGGAGGCTGCCCTCCACTGCCTGGGTGATCCAGCGCCGGGAGTTCCCTGAATGGGCAGGATTGGGGCTCATCTGGCCGTGGAACTTGGTGGCCAGAAAGACGTCGTCCCGGCGGCCGCGCAGTGCGCGCCCTACAACCTGTTCCGATTCTCCCTGTGAGTAGACGTCGGCAGTGTCGATCGAGGTGATGCCTGCGTCCAGCGCGGAGTGGATGATCCGGATGCTCTCCTCAGCTCCGGTGGGTGCGCCCGGTGCCCCGCCGGTTCCCTCGCCGAAGTTCATGGTGCCCAGGGTCAGCGGGCTGATCGGCGTCCCTGATCGCCCGAACAGCCGCAGTTCGCTGAGGCTCATCTTCCCTGTCTCCTTACGACTTTTCCGCACGCTCTTCTGGCAAGCGCCCTTGGTCGTCACGACGCTACACAGATCGGTTGCGACCCGGCAGAATTCCGCCTTAGTGCTTCTCTTTTCGACTTTTGGAGTAATGCACCGGCCCGGGTGTGACGTTTTATGGAGCGGCCGGAAGGGTGCGAAGTCGCATATATTGAGGCATGGACACTCCCAGCAGCGACGAGCAGTTCGCGAAGCTGCACGACATGATTATCGGCAGCACAAGCGTGAGCGGCTTCCTTACCGATCTGTCCGTCCTGGCGGCCGCCACCCTGACAGAGACCGCAGGCACTCTGATCGAATGCGGCGTCACCCTCCGGCGGCGAAAGCACAGTGCCACCGTCGCCGGGAGCAGCGAGCACGCACTGCTGCTGGACAAACTTGAGCAGGAGCTGGGACAGGGGCCCTGCCTGACGTCACTGGAAACGATGAAACCCGTGATCCTCGCCGATGTGGAGACGGATCACCGGTGGCCTGAATACCAGAAACTCCTGGCCGCTAACGGCTGCCGCAGCGTGCTGGGTGTCCCCCTGGCACTGGATGACAGCCAGGCCGCGGCGCTGAACTTCTTCGCCAGCGAGCCAGGGGTGTTCAGGGACAAGGTGGTCCACACGGCGCAGGCTCATGCCGCGCTTGCGGAACGGGCACTGCGGCTTGCCCTGAGGATTGCCGATGCCCAAAACCTGGCCGAGGACCTCGGAGCGGCCTTGGAACACCGCACGGTGATCAACCTGGCCTGCGGGGTGGTGATGGCCCAAAACAGATGCTCGCAGGAAGAAGCGATGGAGGTCCTCACCAAGGCTTCAAGCCACCGGAACCGGAAACTCCGTGATCTCGCGGCGGACATCCTGAACCAGGTCAGCACGGGCGCAGTCAGCACGCACTTCGAGCCCTGAACTCCGACTCACACCAAGCTGGGTTTCGCCTGTGCCCCGGCCTGCAATAATCTGAACCAACGATTGTGCGCGGGGGTGCAGACGCCCGGTGCAACAGGCAGCACTTTAAGTTCGGGCCACATCACACCAGACGAGGCGGACACGAATGACGGCTTCAGACCAGCAGCAGTTTCCACCACCGCACGCGCCCGCGGACGCGCCGGGCTTTCGGCCCGCTGCCCGTGAATCTGCCGCCGGGGCGCCCGTGGATCCGCACCTCCTGCAGAAACTGGCGGATGTGCACGGCGTGGGAACCTCCTTCCAGGGCTGGGATGGGCTGCCGCACACTGTTGCAGAAGAAACCTTGATCAAGGTCCTCGCTTCCCTCGGCGTGCAGGCGCACACCAACCAGCTCATCGAAGAGGCGCTGGTGGAAGCGGAAATGGCGCCCTGGCGGCGGATGCTGCCGCCCGCCGTCGTAATCCAGCAGGGCGAGCCCGCGCAGGTACCTGTTCACGTGCGCGACGGCGCCACCGCCCGGCTGGCCATCACGCTTGAGGGCGGTGCCGGGTCCGTGGATGCTGTCCAACAGGACGTTTGGATGCAGCCCAAGGATGTCGACGGCGTTGCCACCGGACGTGCCACCTTCGCGCTCCCATTGGACTTGCCGCTGGGATGGCACACCCTGCATGCCGAATCCGAAGGTGCCACCGCATCCGCCACCCTGGTAGTGGTGCCCACCCGGTTGACCACCGCGGCACCCCTGGAGGAGCGCCGCGGTTGGGGACTGGCCACCCAGCTCTATTCGGTACGCTCCAAGCGGTCCTGGGGCATCGGTGATTTTTCAGACCTGGCCGACCTCGCCGCCCTCAGCGGCACCCGCGGGGCGGACTACGTCCTGGTCAATCCGCTGCACGCCGCTGAGCCGGTTCCGCCCGTGCAGCCATCGCCGTACTCGCCGTCCACCCGGCGGTTTTTCAACCCGCTCTACATCCGCATTGAAGCGATCCCCGAAGTGGCGTACCTCAAACCCCGCAGGCGCGCCGTGGTGGAGAAGCTCCATGAAGAGGTGTCCGGGCTGAACAAAGAGGGCCACCGGCTGGACCGCGATGCTGTTTACGCAGCCAAGCTCCAGGCCCTCGAGCTGCTCTATCATGCCCGCCGCTCGCCGGCCCGGCAGGCTGCTTTCGACGAATTCTGCCGCATCTCCGGCCAGGGGCTCGATGACTTTGCCCTGTGGTCCGCCCTCCGCGAGGACGTGCCGGCTGGGGACCCCTTCTGGTCCGATCCCGCCACCACCCTCGGCACGCCAAAGACCGAGGCGCTTCGGGAAAGGCTCGCAGACCGGATCGGCTTCCACCGCTGGCTCCAATGGATCTGCGACGAGCAGCTCGAAGACGCCCAGCGTGCCGCGCTGCGGTCCGGCATGCGTCTTGGTGTGGTCCACGACCTTGCGGTGGGCGTGGATCACAGCAGCGCCGATGCCTGGACCCTCCGCGACGTACTGGCGCAGGGCACCAGCGTGGGGGCGCCGCCGGACATGTACAACCAGCAGGGCCAGGACTGGGGCCAGCCGCCATGGCACCCTGCCAAGCTGGCGGAGGCCGGCTACATCCCGTTCCGGAACATGCTCGCCACCGTGCTGCGCCATGCCGGCGGGGTCCGCGTGGACCATATCCTGGGCCTCTTCCGGCTCTGGTGGATCCCGGCCGGAAACACTCCCGGCAACGGCGCCTATGTGAAATACGACCATGAGGCACTGATTGGCATCCTCGCCCTGGAGGCCCAGCGGGCCGGTGCCGTGGTTATCGGGGAGGACCTGGGCACCTTCGAGCCCTGGGTCCGGGACTACCTGGCCGCCCGCGGCATCCTGGGCACGTCCATCCTGTGGTTCGAGTACGACGGCGATTCGCCCCTTGCGCCGGAAAAGTACCGTACGCAGGCACTCGCCAGTGTCAACACGCACGACCTTCCGCCCACCGCCGGCTACCTTGCAGGGGACCACGTGGCCTTGCGCAGCGGGCTGGGCCTG
Organism: Arthrobacter sp. Ha26; assembly: GCF_059091705.1. NCBI lineage: Bacteria > Bacillati > Actinomycetota > Actinomycetes > Micrococcales > Micrococcaceae > Arthrobacter > Arthrobacter sp. Ha26. Next base: position 386,890 of record NZ_JBNHGX010000002.1, on the reverse strand, counting down.
CTGGAGCGTTCCGAAGCCGAGGAACGGGCCGAGCACAACGCATCGCTGGAAAAGATGTTCGCCCTGCTGCGGGAGCGCGGCTACCTGCCGGAGAGCGGTGCGGGCGCCGCCGCCGGGAGTGAAGAAGCGACCATCGAGGCGCTGCACCTGCTGCTGGCCCAGGCCCCATCGGTCCTGCTGGGTGTTGCTTTGGTGGACGCAGTAGGGGAGCGGCGGGTCCAGAACCAGCCCGGCACCACCGAGGCCCTCTACCCGAACTGGCAGGTCCCGCTGGGCGGACCGGACGGCCGGCCCGTCTTCCTTGACGATCTTCCCGTCAACGCGCGGTTCAACTCGCTGCTCGCGGCGGTGGAGGCAGCCCTGCGCAGTTAGGGCAGGTGGCCAACCCAGGCCGCCGGGTCAGGGTCCTGCCCGACAGTGGGGCCAACAGTCAGGAGAGGACGATGGGTGAAGGACCAGTACTCGTTGTAGGCGGTACCGGCATGCTGGGCAGCCAGGTGGTCACCGAACTGATGAATCGGGGGAAGCCGGTGCGTGCCCTGGTGCGTCCGGGGTCGGATGCCTCCCGGCTGCAGTCCTCGGGCGTGGAGATTGCGCGTGGGGACATGATGGACCCCGATTCGTTGCTTCGTGCCATGACCGGTGCCGATGCCGTGGTTACCTCGGCCGCGGGCTACACCAGGCACCGGAAGGGAGACAACCCGCAGATCGACACGGTGGGCAACTCCAACCTCGCTGATGCTGCCAGGCGTGCCGGGGTACGCCGGTTCGTCCTCACCAGCATCCTCACGTGTGACCAGACCCCTGACGTCCCGCATTTTTGGCATAAACGGCTGATGGAGGACCGGTTGCAGGCCCTCGGGGTGCCGTTTGTGGCTTTGCGTCCCGGGGCTTTCCTGGACCAGGTGACCCGGTTTGGCGGAGACCCCATCACCAAACACAAAATAAGGTGGTTCGGCTCGGCAGGAATCCCGCTCACCTTTGTGCTCACGGCGGATCTCGCCGGATACCTCGCCGCCGCGGTGGATGCTCCCGGCGTGGAGAGCCAACGGATCGATATCGGCTGGGACAGGCCCATCTCGATGCAGGAGTTTGCCGACATTGCCGAACGGCTGACCGGTGAGGAGATCCGTGCGCAGTCAGTTCCGGTTGGCCTGCTGCGGGCAGCGGGAGCGTTGCTGGGGCCGGTCAACCCGATGGCAAAGGACCTGGCTGCCATGATCGGTTGGTTTCAAACGGGCCGCTACGTTGCCGACACAAGCCGGCAGGCCGAGGTTTTTGGAACGCCCCCCACAGCGGAGGATGCCGTGCGGCGGCTCGTCACCACCCTCGGGCACACTGTTCGAAGCTAGCGGACGGGTTGCCTGCCACAACGCGGGGACGGGCAGGGTTCCCTGGCCTCGCAAGCTCGGCCAGGGAACCCTGCGGACGGGGCCCACCGCTGCTGTTAGTCCGCTGTGATCAGGTGGGTGAAGTGGTCGTAGCGGAAGGTTGCTGCTCCGCCGTCGTGCACAAATGAGATGTTGCCGCCGTTGGGCACGCCGTTGGCGCCATAGTTGACGTTCCACGACCGGTCCAGCGCAGCCTTGAATTCATAGCTGCCGGCCGGCAGGTCCGGCACGGCCAGCTTCCACACCAGGTCGGCGGGATCCAGTGCCAACTGGGCCTGGTCGCATTCAGGCAGCCAGTCGCCGGCGCAGCCCAACTCAGAGTCCAGGCTGCCGGCAACGGAAACGGCCTGCGGTTGCTGCGAGGCATACACGTTGCTGAGTAGGTGTGTCCTGTTGTCGTAGCGGAACGTGACCGGCCCGCCCGGATGCTCGAGCACAATGTTCGACCCGTTGAAGGCGCCGTCAGCTCCGTAGTTCACATCCCAGTTGCCGTTCAGCGCGGCTTTGTACTCGTACGTTCCGGCAGGAAGGTCAGTGGTGAGGCGCCAGATGTTGTCCGCGGGATCCAGGACCATCATGGCCTGGGTGCATGCTGGGTCCCACAGTGCGGCGCAGCCCATGGCCTGGTTCAAGGAGCCTGCCACCGTGACCGACTCCGGCTGCGGAGCGTCGCCGACGGTGACGGTCCGGACTTCGCTCGTCACAGCGAAACCTGGGCCAGCCATGCCGGCGCGGTACCGCACCTGGGTGCCGTCCGGGACACCCGACACGTCATCGGTCACGGAGTACACCGGTGAGGAGTCGTCCGAACCCACAGCGGTCCAGTCCCCGCCGGCAACGCTGCGTTCGAAGGACACCACGTGGCTGGCCTTTTCCGGGTCTGCCGTAGCACTGAGCTCCACCGAGCCCTTCACGCTGCTGCCCTCGACGGGCTTCTGAAGCGTGAGTACAGGAGCAGGAACCGTGGCGGAGCGGGGCTTGGAAGCAGCAGTGTGCCCGCCATTGTCCAGCACGGTTGCCCGGTACTCCACGGCAGTTCCGGCATCCAGGGCCGCCACGTCGTGGAACACCTGGTACGGTGCGGTGTCATCCGTGCCGATGGCCTCCCACGCGCCGCCTGCCGTCCTTGCCTCGAAGGTGACCTCATAGAACGAGGATCCGTCGACGTCGGCCGTCACCTTAAGCCGCCCGTTGTCACCCTGGGCGGCGGCCGGCTCCTGGAGTCCGACGGCGGGCGCCTCCTTGGAGTGCGGAATCCGGCCTGAGGACTGGTAAACCACGGCGGACAGCGGGGGAACGGTGACCGTGAGCTTGCCGTCTTCGGCCGTTTTGGCCTCGTCCGCGCCGTCGCCGTAAATCCTGGTGTAGGAGCGCTTGGCGATGTAGGTGGGCACTTCCGCAGTCTGGGGCTGCTCGCTGTTGTTCAATGCCACCACGTACTCACGCTGGTCCTCCGCATTGGTGCGGGAGAACGCATAGATGCCGGGGCCGTTCGAGGCAAAGCGGTGCTGATGGGCGCCGTCACGCAGTGCGGGGTGCTCCTTGGTCAGTTCCGCGAGCTGGCTGATCTTGGCGTAGAGCGGGTGTGCGGTATTGAAGTTGTCCGACGCGTGGGTGGCGTCAGTGCCCAGCAGGTCATCGTCGAGGTACTCCGGCACCTGGCTGGCAAAGAGTGTCTGCCGGGCATCCTGGTCGCCGCCGGGACCGGTGAAACCCTGTTCGTCACCGTAGTAGATCACGGGGTTGCCGCGGGAGAAGTACATCAGCTCGTGGGCCAGCCGGTCGCGGGCCACCTGCTCGGCGTCGGTTGATCCGGGGTTGTCAGCGGCGATGAAACTGCCGATGCGGCCCATGTCGTGGTTGCCCAGGAACGTGGGGAGCTGGTAGACGTTCGAATCCGCGTCCGTGTACCAGTCGTCGCCGGCGAAGAAGGTTTCCAGGGCTGTGGCGTCCTGGCCCTTGGAGGCGAAGTTACGGGCTGCGTCCTGGAAGGGAAAGTCCAGGACTGCCTGCATCTTGTTCCGGGTGGTGAATTGCGAGGTGAAGCTCTTGGTGGTGTCGAAGACCTCGCCGAACATGAAGAACTCGTCCTTGCCCTGTGCCTTCGCATAGCTGAGCACGTCCGGGCCGAATTCCTGCCAGAACTCGTTGTTCACGTGCTTCATGGTGTCGATCCGGAAGCCGTCCACGCCGAAGTCGCCAATCCAGCTTTTGTAGATGTCCTTCATCCCGTCCACCACCTTGGGGTGTTCCGTGAAGAGGTCATCCAGGCCGAAGAAGTCACCGTAGAAAGAGTCCTCGCCCACGAAGGTGGTGTCTCCGCGGTTGTGGTAGAGCGTGGGGTCGTTCAGCCAGGCCGGAACCTTCAGGTTCTCTTCGCCTGCTTCAAGCACAGGTTTGTAAGGGAAGGAGGTGGCCGGGTCCAGTTCGGGGAAGCTCTCGGTGCCGGCATAGTCCCGGTCATCGAACTCGTTGCCTTGGGCCGTCTTGTACGGCACGGCATCCTTGGAGACATATCCCTTCCGGGCGCCTTCCTCGTAGCCGATGACGTCCGCGGTGTGGTTGGTGATGATGTCGAAGTACACCTTCATGCCGCGGCTGTGGGCCTCATCAATGAGGGCCTTAAGTTCGGCATTCGTGCCAAGATGGGGATCGATCTGGGTGAAGTCCGTGACCCAGTAGCCGTGGTAGCCGGCTGACTTATCCTCGGGCTGCACTGCCTTGTTTTTGAAGCTGGGAGTCAGCCAGATGGACGTGGTGCCCAGGCCCTGGATGTAGTCGATCTTGTCGAGCAGGCCAGCCAGGTCGCCGCCGTTGTAAAACCCTTTTTTGGTGGGATCGAAGCCGGACACCATGGGCTCACTGCCCAGGCCGCCGTCGTCATTGCTGGTACTCCCATTGTTGAAGCGGTCTGCCATGACGAAATAGAAGTTCTCGTCCGTGACGGGCGCCCGCAGGCTGTGCAGGGCCGACGTCGAGGCCTGGGTTTTCTTGCCCTGGCCGTTGCCGACTGGGTCTTTTCCACCCGGGGCCGCATGCACGGGGAGAACCGAGGCTGACACGGCGACTATGGCGGCCACGAGGGCAGCGGCTGTGCGTGCCGTGCCCCTGGCTGCTATCGGGGTCCGGGCGCTCTTCTCCAGCTGGCAGGCGGTCTGTTGAGCTGTGATGGTTGATGTGTGTTTTGTGGCGGTGTTCGTTCCGGAGCATGGGAATGCGCCGGGGAGGGTGCGGAATATCAAGGAATGAGACCTTTCCTGGTAGCTGCGCTGCTGTACAGGCTTGCTTGGGGGCAAGGGGTGTGGCGCGAGAACGCCGGACTCAGTAAAGCCGGATCGACTTTGTGAACCACGTCACAACTGTAAGCGCTTGCACGGGATTACTCCAGCGTTTAGGAAAAGCCTCTGCACCGGGTCTTGATGCTGGAGGAGCCCTACATCAGACGCCCTCATTGCTGAGGGCCGGTACCAGGGCGGTTGGTGAAGGTGCCTGGAGGTTGTGGACCAAAGGCCCGGGCAACCCGGTGGCCGGATCCAGCTCGAAGGTGGCAATGTTGTCCGAGCGTTCGTGGGCAACATGGAGCCACTTTCCCCGGACAATGTGGTGGCGCGGCCAGTTTCCGCCGCTGGGAAAGTCCTGGACGGGGAGCAGTTCCGTCCCGTCGGCGGCGACCTCCAGCACGCTCAGGAGGTTGGAACCGCGGACGCCTACGTACACGTGCCGTTCCTCCTGGTCGAGGCAGATTTCTGCAGCCGAGTCATCAGGCACGCTGCCGCCCGAGGTTGCCGGACCGCGGAAAACGAGTTCGAAGGTTCCTGCTTCGGGCCTGACGACGAAGACCTCGATGGAGTATTCGGAAACCACAAAGACGTTGCCATTGGAATGCTGCACCAAGTGGCGCGGCCCGCAGCCGAAGGGGAGGGCCACCACATGGTCTGCTTCCAGTCCTGATCCCCGCACATAGTTCCAGATGCGCAGGGTGTCATGCCCCAGGTCGGTTGTCATGATTCTGCCGTCCTGCAGCATGAGGCTGGCGTGGGCGCGGCTCTGCCGAGGCTCGCCCGGGACCTGGGCGGCGTGTGGATCCACTGACGGGGCAGCGGGGAAGCGTGCCGTGATGCCGCCGTCGGAATCCAGCTCGTACAACAGCACCTGCCCATCGCCCCAGCAGGTTGCGGTGAGGAAACGTCCCTTCGGATCCACGGCCACATGGCATGTCGCTTCCCCGGCGCGTTCCGGGCTGCCAAGCGGCTCAAGGCCGAAATCACCCGTGCGGCGGAAGGCCCGTACCATCTTGCGCTGCTCGGCCACTGCATACACCACGGGCAAAGTGGGGTGGACAGCGATGAACGAGGGCGAATCAGCCGTGGCTGCAGTGCCCAACCATTCCAATGTCCCGTCAGGGCGGGCAGACACGGCTCCGATCCCTTCTGCCCTGCCGCCTCCGTCGGGGGTGTAGGTGCCGGTCCAGATGATGGGCTGCTGGGCGTGGGAAGTCATAGGTCAATCCTGCCAAGAAACTCCCATCATTCGGTGGAATTACGGTTTAGCATTGGATTCCAGCCACGCCAAAAGGAGGTGACTCCGGTTCCTGTTTCATCTGTTTCGGGCACTTTCTCCCGGTGCCGTCCGGGCCGCCAGGGCTAGTGGGGGACGAACCGCTGGAAGACCCGCGAATGCCCGCTGGCCCACCGAAGGGCGTTTCCATGCTGCGTCCCGGACCCCTTGCCCGTCCCGTTTTTGCTGACGTTGTTAACCTGTTGCGGGCGGCGGGCTGCGTTTTCGCCGAAGAAGAAGCGCAGTTGCTGTTGGTTGAAGCGCCAAATCCTGCAGAGTTGACCCGATGGATTGGGCGTCGCGTTGCAGGTGAGCCGCTTGAATGCGTTCTTGGTTGGGCGGGGTTCAGTGGACTTCGCATTGCTGTTGATCGCGGTGTCTTCGTTCCGCGCCGACGTACGGAACTCCTTGTTTCGGAGGCGGTGACACTGCTGCGGGAAAGTAGGGCTGCGGGTGTTGAACCCGGCATCGTTGTTGATCTTTGCTGTGGATCGGGAGCCATGGGTGTGGCCGTTGCTTCTCAAGTGCCGGTCATGGAGCTTCACGCGGCGGACATCGATTCCGCAGCGGTGGAGTGCGCACGCCGGAACCTGGCAGCTGTAGGCGGACAGGTCCACCAGGGCGACCTCTATTCAGCGCTTCCCTCACGGCTTAGGGAGCAGGTCCAGCTCATCGTCGTAAACGCTCCCTACGTTCCCACAGAGGTGCTGCCCACTATGCCTCCGGAAGCGAGGATCTACGAACCACGGATCTCGCTCGACGGCGGGCCGGACGGCCTAAGCCTCCACCGCCGGGTTATCGGCGAAGCCACTGAGTGGTTGGGCCCGGCAGGTCATCTCGTCATCGAAACCAGTGAGCGGCAGGCAGCCGGGACTGCCGCGATTATGGCTGCTGCAGGACTGGCCCCACGAACGGTTCACTCGGAGGAGCTGGACGGAACGGTCGTGGTGGGCACTCCACGAGTTCAGTAGCTGTCACTCTTGGCGCCTCCTCGCGGTATTCGGCAACCTCATGCCTGTTATGTCCCGTCGGACAGGCCTGAGCGGGTGCTGCCAGGTTAGGGGAGAGGCGCTGGATCGGGCTGTTGAGTCCTGATTCGGCCGTCGGGCTTTTCTGGTGCTGCCCGCGGCGAACTGCACCGCGTTTTAGGTCCGTTGGTCATTGGCGGGGTGTTGGTGGTGGGGGTGGTTTGAAGTAGTGGTTTTGGTGGGGTTTTTGGTGGGGGTCGAGGTGTTTTGGGGGTGTGAACCAGGGGGTGCCGTTGGTGGTGGTGATGGTCCATTGTTCTTTGTGGATGAGGTGGTGGTGGCCGCTGCAGAGCAGGACGCCGTTGTCCGGTGTGGTGTGTCCGCCGTGCGACCAGTAGGTGATGTGGTGGGCTTCGCACCAGGGGGCGGGGATGGTGCAGTTGGGGAAGGCGCAGCCTTGGTCGCGGGCGATGAGGGCGGTGCGTTGGGCTGGGCTGAAGAGCCGGGTTTTGCGGCCGAGGTCCAGGAGTTCGCCGTGAGTGCCGAGGATAGCGGGGATGATGTCGGCGTCGCAGGCGATTTTGCGCAGGGTGGCGGCGGCGACGGGCCCGGTGAACACAAAATTGCCGGTGCCGGTGCCGGAGCCTGTCCCCATCCCTATGCCCGTGCCGGGGCATGTCCCTGCGCCCGTGGCGGCGCCTGTGCCACTGCCGATGCCCGCGTCGGTGTTCACGGTGCCGGGGTGGTGGGGGAGGAGGTCTTGGTAGTTGATGGTGGCGATGATCTGGGGGCGGTTGCCGCCGGTGCTGGGCAGGCTGTCGGTGGCTAGGGCTACTTTGGCGGCGCCAACGAGTCCGTCGAGTTGTTTTTGCGGCCGGGTGCGCCGGTCCAGGTCCGGCCCGGCTGGGTTGCCGGCGCTCCCGTCAGCTCCCGCATTGTCGGTGGTGTCTTCATTGACGCCTTTGCTGCTGCCGCCGTTGCCGCCGTTGCCGCCGTTGCCGCCGTTGCCGCCGCCGGTGCTGGCGGGTTGGTTAGTGGTGCTGGTGGCGGGGCCCGTGGTGCGGGGGTTGGTGGCGGTGTTCATGACGGTGAGGAGGTGTTCGTATTGGTCGGTGGTGGCGAAGATTTCGAGGTGGTGGAGTCCGTGGCGGGGTTTGCGGATGAAGGCGCCTTGGCTGTGGCGGAGGGCTTCTTCGCTGGGTTCGGTGCCGTCGGCGTCGATGGTGTCGGCCCAGCGGCGGGCGACGCGGCTGAGGAAGTCCGGATCTGATGCCGCTGCGGTGGCGGTGAGGTGCTGCTCGATCAGGGACAGTTTCTCGGGTGTGGTGAGGTGCTGGAGCCGGTTCAGGGTCAGGGCGATGATCGTCCCAGCGCGGGACGACACCACCGGGGCGTCCGGGGCCTGGGCCACTGCCGGGTCTTCGGCGCCGGCGCTGTTGTTGGCGGATGTGGGTATGGGGGTGAGGGCGGCGGCGAGGTGTTCGCGGGGTGCGGGGATGCTGTCGCCGGTGAGCGTTGGGGTGGGCAGGATGTCTCTTGCCAGGGCGAGGCGGCGGTTGGCTTCGCTTTTGCCGATCCGCAGGAGGAGCCGGAGGAACTCGGCGGTGTTGGCGCAGCCGTCATCGGCCGGTGAGGTGAGGGGTGCTGCTGGTGGGCCGGGCCAGTTGGCATCTGTTTCGTCCAAGGTCTCGACCCCGTTGTCCCAGCCGGTAACCCAGCCCTTGCCCGCGCGGGAGCGGCTGGCCCGTGCGGCGTCCGCGGCGGCGATGGCCTCGGTCCGGGTCCGGTCCACGGTCCCGGCGGACAGGACCTGCAGATACTCCACGGTCCGGGAGAGATCCTCCACTCCAGCAGCGTAGGTGGCGGCTTCAACGTAGCTGGCCCCGGCAAGCATGGACGGCGCGGCAGCAGCGGCCTGCCCCACGAGCCTGCCGATCTCCGCCAGACCCAGGGGCTCCCCGGCACCCACGGAATCTGACCGCACCGCCCCCGGCGCAGACGCGGCTGAATCGGATTTAGCCTCTGTTAGCCCGATAGGCGCGGATTCAGTCTCGTCGGGCCCTTGTGCCGACGTGGCTGACGCAGTGCCAGCATGCGAGGGCTCGGTGGGTACGGCGCGAAGGGGCCATCGGGGACTAAGCCGGGTGTCGTCGTCGTAAGAATCGGAGCCGGAAATAGAGCCGGAGGCGCCAGCTGCCGGAGCGTCGAATCCCGAAGGGCCCGGTGGGGTGGCAACACCCGCTCGACCGAGCACCACGACGTTACCGCCGAACTCCTCGAACTGTTCCCCAATGGCTTCCATAGGTCAACTCTGCCAAAGGGCACTGACAAAAGTGGCTGCAACAGAAGCTATGTGGAAAACCCGGCCGGCTGGCAACAGCAGCACGTGTCAGCCCAAGTTGCTGGCCACTGGAGAGGCTATTCAGTAGACAGCAGTTGGTTAAAACGCCGCCGGCCGCCGCGTCCCCCAAGGATCGCGACGGCCAGCAAAACTATCAAGTTGTAGCACATTAGCGCGGCAGCGCCTTGTCACACGGGGAATGCAGTGTAACGAGCTGACGCACTAGCTACGCTTTAGAGTCCGAATCACTGATGGACGTATCCAGGTTGACGGTCTCGGGGTGCGTGCTGTGTGCCGGGATATGGCTGTCGTCCAGGCCTGCCGCCGAGGACGGAGTACCCGATGCGGCCCCCGGGGAACCTGTGCCGCCAGAGGCACCTGCGGCACTGCCGCCGTCGGACGTTGAAGGCTTGCCATCGCCGGAGGATCCGTCGCGGTGCATTGCGGAGCCGATGACGGTGCCTGCACGGCGTGCCGCCTCAGTGAGCTGATCGGCCACTTCCGGTGCTTTTTCCTTGATGGCCTCAGTGGCTACGGTTACCTTGTCCTGGACAGGCTTGCTATCCCAAATTCCGGCAGCCCGGGCTTTGAGTTTGTCGTAGGCTGCCCGGCCGGAGCGCGAGCCGAGAACGTACCCGGCGGCGATTCCGACGCCCAAAAGAAGTTTGTTTTTCATGATGAACTCCTGCTCCGTGAGAAGGTTTTCAGTTCCGGCCCCGGGACAATCCTAGGGCCGGGAAAGGGAAAACCGGCCCGGGGATGGTGTCCCCAGGCCGGCTTCCCTGGCTTCGCTCCGCTTAGCGGCGCGCGCCGCGGTTCGTGACCAGGCCGTAAACCAGCAGCACGATAAGCGCGCCGCCGATGGCCAGCAGCCACGTCTGCAGGGAGAAGAACTCCTGCAGGCCGCTGCCGAAGATCATTCCACCGATCCATCCGCCGAGGAGTGCTCCCACGACGCCCAGGACCAGGGTGATGAGCCAGCCGCCACCCTGCCTGCCCGGGAGGATCGCCTTAGCGATCGCACCAGCGATAAGTCCGAGAATCAAGAATGCAATAAATCCCATTTTTCGTTCCTCTTCCTAAGTAAAGGAGGCCTCCGGATCCCGGAAGCACTTCATCCTTCTGCCTCAATAGTAATCATGCTTACTATCCGTTTGCCAACCCCAAAGATAACGAAAAGCGCAGTTCAGGCCCTTTTCAGTGCCCGGTTACATCGGAATCATTGCCCGCGCCAAGCCCTTCGTCGAGGATGGCTAATTCCGCTAGATCCTGCGGATCCAGGGCGAAATCAAAGACGTCCAGATTCTCCCTCATCCGGTCCGGATCAGAGGTTTTCGGAATTGTTACAAGACCCTGCTGAATGTGCCATCGCAGCACCAGTTGGCTGGGTGTTTTCCCATGCTTTTCGGCCAGTTGGGTGAGGATAGGGGCGCCCAGCAGGCTGGCCCCGGAACCTCCCAGCGGGCTGTAGGACTCCGTGACGATTCCATGCTTTGCATGGAACTCCCGCTCCGCCACCCGCGTAATGGCGGGACTGAGCTGGATCTGGTTGACCGCCGGCACCACCCCGGTCTCGGCCATCAGCCGCTCGAGGTGGGCCGGCTTGAAGTTGGAAACACCGATGGAACGGACCTTGCCCTCCGCCTGCAACCGCTCGAAGGTCTTCCACGTGGACACATATTCATCGCGCTGCGGAAGCGGCCAGTGGATCAGCAGCAGGTCCACGTAGTCGAGCCCCAGCCGTTCCAGTCCGCCGTCCAGCCCCTCAATGGCGCGGTCCTTGCCCTGGTACTGCCCATCAAGCTTGGTAGTGATGAACAGTTCTCCACGGTCCACGCCGCTGGCCCGGACCCCGTTCCCCACGCCGCGTTCGTTGCCGTACTTCACGGCAGTATCGATGTGCCTGTACCCGGATTCCAAGGCTTGTACGACGGCTGTGGCCGCCTGATCGTCGTCCAGCGGCCAGGTGCCAAGGCCCAGTTGGGGGATGGAGTAACCGTCGTTGAGTCTGATCAGCGGTGCAAGTGTCATTCCAACAGTCTCTCCTTTATCGGCGGTCCTGGCCCTCAAACGCCCACAGAATATTTTCGGCGTTGTACGTCAGGGATACCCGGGCAGCATCAGACACCTTGTCCGGGCCCTTTTGCTGGCCGAGGAAATCGACGCAACGCTGCAGCGCCTGCGCTGCCTTGCCGGCGTCACCGTCTTCCACGGCTTTCGTTGCCTGCTGCACTCCCGCCGTCAGCTGGCTGCCAACAGGCCCTGACACGTCTCCGGACTCCACCAGGTCTTCCAGCACGTGCTGCAGCGCCTTCACACTGCCGGGCAGCCATGCCGCCCGCAAGGGAACGTCGCCGAAGTCCATGTCCGAGGCGAAGTAGAAGTCCGTGTAGGCGGGCTGGTTGTAGGCAGTGTTTTGCCGGGCAACCTCCGCGCGGTACTGCGGATCGTGCATCAGGGTGTAGAGCTTGTGGTGGGTCACTTCGGTGCTGAGATACATGCGCAGCGCAGAGCTGTCGGCGGTCCGTACCAGCAATTCCTCGCGCCAGTCGCCCACCACATCCGCCACGAGGCTGGGGGTGCCCTTGGTGCCGTTGTTGGTGCGCGTATCAGTGGCCGTGAGGAGCCGGCTGCGCTTCCAGTCATCGATGGTGGGCGTCTGGTCGCCGGAGCCGTTGACGATCTGCGTGGTCATGTCCGCGGCCCACTTGATGCTCATGTTGGTGCCGGGAGCAGTGGCGGAGAGCCGGTCGCCGGCAGCGGACTGCATGCCGATGGCCCAGTTTTCGATGCCCGGGACAGCGGGATCAACGTCACCGATCATTCCCCGGCCGGTGTCCTTGCCGGAGTAGGCGCCGAACAGGACCTCGCCGGTGGCGGCGTCGCGCATGGCGTAGCCGTAGGGTGCGTAGGCGGCTCCTTCGTGGACGCTGAAGATTTCCTTGCCCGGGCGGGCCGGATCGATATCGGTCACGTGCATGGCGTCGCCGTGTCCCAGCCGCACCTCTTCGCCGGGTGCGGCACTGCCTGCGGGCAGGGTGTCGAAGGAGCTGTACAGCAGCGACCCGTCGTCGTCGATGGTTGCCGAGCCGTACACGATCTCCTGCTTGCCGTCACCGTCCACGTCCGAGGCGCTGAGGGAGTGGAAGCCCTGCGTAGTGAGCTTGCCGAACTCCGTGTCAGTGCCGTCGCGGCCATGCGGGCTGTCGTTGAACGGGTTGGTCATGGGCGTCCAGCCGGAGTCCACGTTCCACTCGGGGGAGAGGTTGGATCCGTCCCAGGTGTAGGCGGCGAGGGTGCTGCGGGTGTAGTAGCCGCGGGCGAAGACCGCGGCCGGCTTCTTGCCGTCCAGGTAGGCGACGCCGGCCAGGAATCGGTCCACGCGGTTTCCCGGCTCGATGCGGGCCATGGCGTAATCGCCCCACATGAGGCCGTCGTCGTGCCGGTCCGGCGTGAACGCGACAGTCTTCAATTCCTTGCCTGTGGCACCTTCGAAGACCGTGAGGTACTCCGGGCCGGACACAATGAAGCCCTCAAAAGCGCGCAGATTGTTTCGGGCACTGCGGGAGGGCGCATAGACGTCCATGAAGTAGTCGGTCAGGGCCTCCGCATCCGCCTGGGACAACGGGTATGTGTACTTCGGCGCGATGCCGAACGCTTCCTCCAGCGTGGCCGGCCATTTGCCCGACTTCACTTCCGGGTGCTCGGTCCAGCCCTGGAAGGTCTTCACCATGTGCTGGTAGTAGTCGCCGGCGCTCATCCGGTAGTCGTCCGAGTTGGAGAAGCCGGCATCAATGTCCGACTGCAGCAGGGAAATGAAGTTCTCCGCAGCGACGCTTCCGTCGGCGTTGAAGTTGGTGCTCTTCGTTCCCGGGGCGGTCTTCATCATCATCTCGGCGCGGCCGTCGCCGTCGAAATCATTGACCAGGAGCTGGGTGTAGTGGGCACCGGAGCGGATGTTCACGCCCAGGTCGATCCGGTGCAGCAGTGTCCCGTCCGCCTTGTACGTATCCACGTAGGTGTTGCCGGTGTAGCCCACTTGGGAGACGTCCTTGGAATTGTTCGGGTCCCATTTGACGACGAATTCGTACTGGCCGTCGCCGTCCACGTCGCCGATGGAGGCATCGTTGGCGGCGTAGGTGTAGGCCTGGCCGGCGGGGGTCACGCCGTCGGCTGGCTTTTTCAGCGGGATGTCCTTGAAGTTGCCGCCCCAGGACGTGGCTGTGGCGCTGCGGTCCAGCTCAACGCCGCCGACGACGGCACGCACCTGGTACTCCGAGGTTGCAGTTCCGGCGGTGTCCAGGAAGTTGGTGCTGTCCGTGACGGTTGCCAGCTTCTGGCCATCCCGGTAGACGGTGAAGTCGGTACCGGTGAGGCCGGTGCTGGAGGATCCGGTGGCCTCATGGCCGAGCAGGCGCCAGCTGAGGAACACCCCTTCTGACGTTTTGGCAGCCACAAGGCCGCGGTCCAGGTGGTCCAGTTGGACGCCGGGAGCTCCCGGCTTGGGAGCAGGGCCGACGGCGGTGGCCGGGGCTGCCAGGCAGCCAAACGTGAGGGCGGCGCTGACAGCGGCGACGGACAGTAGGCGCACAGGGATACGGCGTGGACTCATCAGTGAATCCTTTCAATTTTGGAACGGGAAAACGCTTCCCCAACAACTTAGGGGTGGGGTAGGGGTAGGCGCAAGGCTTGTTTTTAGGTGCTGCGAAGGGTATTTAGAACGTTGTAAAACACGTTCGCTGCCGGAGACTCTGGAATGGTGGGGGGGAGGCTGATCAGGATCAGCGTCCCCACACCATTCCGGTGATTTCGAGGGGCAGCAGGCCGTCGGTCACCTGCGGTCCGCGCGCTGGAGGGCCTCAGGCGCCCTGCCGCGCCCAGCTGGTGAGCTTATCGGAGAGCTGCATGTAAGCCTCGTTTACCTGCTGCAGCTCCGGGTGAACGTCGTGCCACTCGACGATTTCCCGGGCCCCGTCCGCAAACGGGATGGTGGCGGCGTAGTCCGGGACCAGGGATTTGATCTTGGTGTTGTCAAAGACCACCGAATGGGACCGGTCGCCCAAGAGGTTGGAACCCAACTCCTGGTCATGGGCTGCAATGGTTTCGGAAGCAACGTGCACAAGTTCCGGTTCCCGGACGCCCGCTGCCCGGGCAAAGAGCCGATAAATCTGGTTCCAGGGCAGGTATTCGTCCGAGGTAATGGTGTAGCTCTCGCCCACCGCCTGCGGCCTTCCAAGCAGGCCGACGAAGGCCTTGGCGAAATCCTTGGTGTGCGTGAGCGTCCACAGTGAGGTTCCGTCGCCGTGGACCATGACCGGTAGACCACTGCGCATCCGGTGGATGTCCGTCCAGCCACCCACCATGGCGATCTTGGTGTGGTCGTAGGTGTGCGACGGGCGGACCACAGTGAGCGGGAAGTCCTGCTCGCGGTAGGCCCGGAAGAGAAGCTCCTCGCACGCGATCTTGTCCCGTGAATACTGCCAGAAGGGGTTTTTCAGCGGCGTGGATTCCCGGATCGGCAGCCGGGTGGGCGGCTTCTGGTAGGCGGACGCCGAGCTGATGAAGACGTACTGGGCAGCCCGGTCCCGGTGCAGCTCCAGGCTGGTCTGCGCCTGCTCCGGGGTGTAGGAGATGAAGTCTGCGACGGCGTCGAATTCCCTTCCGCCCAGTACCTCCCGGACGGCTGCCGCATCACGGACGTCCGCGTGCAGCACTTCTGTCCCATCCGGGACCGGCCTGGTGGAGTGGCCCCGGTTGAGGATGGTCAGCCGGTGTCCCAGCGCGACGGCGCGTTGTGCGGCCGCCGCGCTGATGACGCCTGTGCCGCCGATGAAAAGGAAGCTTTTCGGCGCCACTGTATTGGCTTCGCGGGCGAGTGGGTTCACCACGCGTAGTCTTCCGGTGCCGGCTTGTGCCCGGGGAAGATGCCATCGAGCCGCTTGAGGGCATCGGCGTCGAGCGTGACGTCCAGGGCCCGGATGGCGGCGTCGAGTTGTTCCTGGGTGCGCGGCCCGACGATGGGTGCCGTGACCGCGGGTTGGTGCAGCAGCCAGGCCAGGGCGATGTCACCGGGTTCCTGGCCCAGGTCATCGGCAAAGTCCTCGAACTGCTGGATCTGGTCTTGGTGCTTCTTGAGCGTTTCGGCGGCGCGGCCCTCGGTCCGCCGGACACCCTGCCGCTCCTTCTTCAGCACCCCGCCCAGGAGTCCGCCCTGAAGCGGGGACCAGGGGATCAGTCCGAGCCCGTATTGCTGGGCGGCTGGAATGACCTCCAGTTCCACCTGGCGCATAAACAGGTTGTAGATGGATTGCTCGCTGACCAGGCCGGTGTAGTTCCGCCGCCGGGCAGCTTCCTGGGCCTGGGCGATGTGCCAGCCGGCGAAGTTGCTGCTGCCCGAATACAGGATCTTGCCCTGCTGTACGGCGACGTCGATGGCCTGCCAGATCTCGTCCCAGGGAGTGTCCCGGTCAATGTGATGGAACTGGTAGATATCGATGTAGTCCGTCTGCAGGCGCTTCAGGCTGGCATCCAGGGCGCGGCGGATGTTCAGCGCGGAGAGTTTCGATTCATTGGGACGGTCCGTCATGGTGCCGTACAGCTTGGTGGCCAGCACCGTGTGCTCACGGCGCTCGCCGCCCTTGGCGAACCAGCGGCCGATGATCTCTTCGGTCCAGCCGCGGTGCCCGGCGCCGCCGTACACGTTCGCGGTATCAAAGAAGTTGATGCCGTTCCCATGCGCCGAGTCCATGATGCTGTGCGCGTCGGCTTCCTCCGTCTGGGGGCCGAAATTCATGGTGCCCAGGCAGAGCCGGGAGACTTTCAGGCCTGAGCGGCCAAGGTGCGTGTACTGCATTGGTGGATCCTTTCGGTGTTACAGCTGCCGGGCCGGTGGTTGAGCCTGCCTGGCCGGTGGTTGAGCCTGTCGATACCGACCCGGCTGGCCTAAACCGGCTACATCTGGGTGAAGGAGGCGACAGCGGGATCGGAGCCGAGGCGGGCGCCGGATTCGAGGGCTGTGATGGCCGCGATCTCGTCGCTGGAAAGCGTCAGGGTCGAGGCCGCGAAGTTTTCCCGGATCCGGGAAGCCTGGCTGGACTTGGGAATACCGATGTTTCCGGCCGCCAGGTGCCAGGCGAGGACTACCTGGGCAGTGGTGGCGTTGTGGGCATTGGCGATAGCGGTTACCGCGTTCCCGTTCAAGTCGGCGCCGCGGCCCAGCGGGCTGTAGGCTTCCACGGCGATGCCCAGGTTCCTGCACTTGTCCGCCAACTCTGCCTGCTGGTAGCTGGGGTGGAGCTCGATCTGGTTGACGGCCGGGACGATCTCGGCAGACTCCAGCAGATGGTCCAGATGGTCGGCGAGGAAGTTGGAGACACCAATGGCACGGATCTCGTTGTTTTCGTACAGCCGCTCCAGCTCTTTCCAGGCCTGCACATACAGCCCCTGGGACGGGACCGGCCAGTGGATGAGGTACAGGTCCACGTAATCCAGGCCGAGTGCCTTGCGGCTGTTCTGGAATGCTGCCTGGGCCCGGTCCTGTTCACCGTTGCGGAGCTTGGTGGTGACGAAGATGTCCCCGCGGGCAATGCCGGTAGCTGCTAGCGCTGCTCCCACCCCGGCCTCATTGCGGTAGGCGGCTGCGGTGTCGATGTGGCGGTAACCCGCCTCGAGTGCGTCCTCCACGGCCCGCTGGGTTTCCTCCGGCGGTACCTGGAATACGCCGAAACCCAACTGGGGGATGGTGATGCCGTTGTTCAGTGTCAGCTCTGACATGGGGTGGCTCCTTGAAAAGTGCAGGGGTGGAAGTGCGGAGTGGGTGCCGTGGGCTCGACCATAAGAAAGCGGTTTCCGCTTAGCTTGCTATTGAGCCTATGCACTTTCGCCCGGGATGTCAGTAAGTCTGGCTGATCTTGTTTTTCCTAGGACTGGCAGTCCTACCTTCGTTGTAGAACCCGGCGTCCCGGGCGGGTCACAATGGTGTGCATGGGTCAAAGCGCCGAGTTCGGAAAATTCCTCAAAGCCATGCGGTCCCGGTTGAGTCCGGAGGACGTTGGTGCCGGAGCCCCGTCCGGCTCGCGCAGGGTGCCGGGGCTGCGGCGCGAGGAGGTGGCCCGGCTGGCCGGAGTCAGCACGGACTACTACGTCCGGCTCGAACAGGGACGGAATATCCACCCGTCGCGCACGGTGCTGGACGCCGTGTCCGGGGCGCTTCGGCTGAGCAGCAGCGAGCACGCGCACATGATGGACCTGCTGGAGCACTGCGCCGCGGCACCGCGTTCCGCGGGGCAACCGGCCCAAGGAGTCCGCCCCGCACTGCGCCATCTGCTGGAAGCCGTGGGCCATGTGCCGGCCATGGTGCTGGGGCGGCGCAGTGACGTGCTGGCCGGGAACCCGCTGGCCTTCCTGCTCTTCGCTGATTTCCCCGCACTGCCGCCGGCGGAAAGGAACCTGACCCGCTGGCTGATCCTCGACCCCGCTGCGCGGGAGCTGTTCCGCGACTGGAAGACCGTGGCAGCGGAAGCTGCAGGGGCACTGCGCCTCGACGTGGGCCGGCACCCCAATGACGCCCAGGCCAACCAGCTGGTAGGTGAACTGGCAGTCAACAGCGAGCACTTCCGGCAATGGTGGGCGGGCCACCGCGTGGCGAGCCGGTCGGCGGGGACAGTCCGCCTGCACCACCCCGCCGTCGGGGACCTTGAACTGAACTTTGAAAGCCTTGTCCTCCCGGACGACCCCGACCAGATGCTCAGGGTCTATTCCGCCCGGCCCGGTTCGCCGTCGTCGGATGCCCTTGCTTTGCTGGGCAGCCTCGGCGCAGCGGGGGCAGCTGGGGAGCCGCACATTATTCCTGCGGACACTCCGGCCGCCGTGGTGGAGGGCGGGGAGTAAATGCCCTGGCCTCAGGCTGTACATTTGGCCAGCCGGGGGCGCTGATTCTGGCCACGAGCCCATTGGGAAGCTGCGGCCGCCTTCCTAGGCTGGAGGCACAACTGCTTACCCAAGGATGGTCTCAACGATGAAACGCATCGCACTGCTCAAGGAACGCCAGGCAGCGCCGGCCGGCACTCCCTCCACCGCCACCGGCTCGCATTGCCCGGTGTCCGGCCTCTGGAGCCCGGACCAGGACCCGCACACAGTGCTGTCCTTCTTCGAAGGCCACGTGTTTCCGGCGTTCGACGGCGTCCCCACCGTATGGCGGCGGCGTTCAGCAGGCACTGTCTCGGCCAACTAGCCCCGCTTAAACGCCAACTGACTCGCAGTTAACGTCGTCAAAATACGATTTGGCGACGCCTGCTGCGAGTCAGTTGGGCGGGAACTACTGTTCTTCGAGCCGGAAACCGAGCTTGATGGTTACCTGCCAGTCAGCAACTTTGCCCTCTTCCAGGTGCCCGCGTATCTCCTTGACTTCAAACCAGTCGAGGTTGCGCAGGGTCCGGGAGGCCTTGGCGATACCGTTGCGGACGGCGTCGTCCACCCCCTGATCAGACGTGCCGACAATTTCGGAAATGCTGTATGTGTGGTTGGACAAGTTCGCTCCTCGTGATTGCCTTTCGGGCTCCCGGTTGCGGGCCGTTCTTGAAGACTAATGGCACTCCAATTGCGTTGACCAGCCTTTATCGCGATGTTCCGCGCGACAGCTGAGTGCTACTTCGCCTCGAGGACCAGGCTCTTGAGGTCGTCCAGGGTCTGCTGCATGTGCGCGTCCATGGCCTCCCGCGACCGGGCAGCGTCACGCGATTCCAGCGCCTCGGCAATGTTCTGGTGATGACCGATGGCGTGCACCTGGATCTCGGGCACGGCTGACGTTTCGGTCCGCCGCTTTTCCAGGACACGGTGGAGCGGTTCAAAGAGGACGGCCACAAAAACGTTCCCGGAGGAGTGCAGGATCAGGTCGTGGAAAGCGAGGTCCGCTTCCACAAACGCGGCAACGTCATTGACCTCGTGGGCGGCGCGCATAGCGGCCACATGGCCGAAGAGCACCTGGATATCAGCGTCAGCGATCCGTCCGGCCGCGAGCTCACAGGCCCCGGTTTCCAGCATGCGCCTCAGTTCGATGAGCTGGACTGAAGCCTCTGCTTCGTTTTTGCCCTCTGAAGCAGCTCTCAGGACAGCCTCCAGTGAAGCCCACCGGTTGAGCGGGTTCACGAAGGTGCCGCGGCCACGCTCCACACTGAGGATCCGCTGCGCCTCAAGCGTTTTCATGGCCTCGCGGACGGTCATCCGGCTGACTTCGTGCCTGGCGCTGAGCTCGTGCTCACCGGGAACGGTGGCACCGGGCGGAAATTCCCCCGCAATGATGCGGTCGAGGAGTTCGTCGGCCACCTGTCCTACCAGCGACTTCCTTGCCATTGCTGCCCCCATGATTGCCCTTGCGGATATGTCAGACAAGTCTACTTGCGCGTCTTTATGTCCTGTGCCACACTGGCTTTCAGATGCAAGATGTCAGACATCTTACAGTTGCTATTACATCAGAATCCGCTGCCCGGATTCATACACAATGGAGTGCAGTGTGACGCTTGAAGCAGACGTTCTGGCCGCCTATCCGGCCGAAGTCCGAATTCCCGCCGAACTGGTGGCCAATACCCTGGCTGCCTCCAACGCGGAGACTCCCCGCGTGTTGGTGGTGCTCGACGACGACCCCACCGGAACGCAGTCCGTGGCAGATCTGCCGGTGCTCACCCGCTGGGAGGTTGAGGACTTCATCTGGGCCTTCGGCCACATCCAGCAGACCGAAGCCGGGCCTGCCGTGTACGTGCTGACCAACACCCGCAGCCTCGACCCCGCAGAAGCCGCCGCCCGCAATGAGGAAGTGGTGCGCAACGCCCTCGCCGCCGCCGGGTCCCCTGAGAAACTGCGGCTGGGCTTTGTCAGCCGCAGCGATTCCACCCTCCGCGGCCACTATCCTTTGGAGCCGGACGTCATCACCGCCACCGTTGCAGATGCCAGCGGAGAGAAGACCGACGGCGTGGTGCTGGTTCCAGCCTTCCCCGACGCCGGGCGGGTCACCATCGGCGGTATCCACTACATGCGCGGCACGGGCGAGGCAGCCGGCACGCTCACCCGGGTGTCCGAGACGGAATTCGCCAAGGACGCCACCTTCGGCTTCACCACCTCCGTCATGGCTGACTACGTGGCAGAGAAGTCCCGTGGACGCTTCGCCGCCGAGTCCGTGATTGTCCTGGATCTGAACACCATCCGCGCCGGAGCGGCGGCGGAAGTTGCCGGAGATGCCGCAGCCGCCGCGAGGATCAGCGCGAACGCCATCGCCGACGCCATCGAAGCCGCCACGGACTCCAATCCGATCGTGGCGGACATCGTCACCGAAAACGACCTCCGCGCCCTTTCCCTTGGTCTGGAAGAATCCGAGCGCCGCGGCAAGAAGCTCCTCTACCGCGTGGGTCCGCCGTTCGTGCGGGCCCGGATCGGCCAGGAAATCCGGACAGAACTGAGCGGTGCCGAAGCCTACGCCGGCAACACCCCGTCGGAGGCGGGCGGCCTCATCGTCGTCGGCTCGCACGTGGGCGTTACCACCCGCCAGCTCAAGGCCCTGACTGAACAGCACAGCGCTGCCCGCATTGTGGAGATCGACGTCGAGAAGCTGCTTGCCGCCGAAACCGAGACCGCCGCTGACGCCTACCTGGACCAGATCGTGGACGGCGTCGTCGAAGCCCTCCGCGGCGGCGAGGTCATCGTCCACACCAGCCGGCTGCTCATCAAGACCGACGGTCCCGCCGCGAGCCTGCGGATCGCGCGCACCGTCTCGGCCGCCGTCGTGGCCGTGGTCAACCGGACGCTCAAGACCTTCCCGCCGCGGTTCGTCATCGCCAAGGGCGGGATCACCTCCTCCGACGTTGCCGCCCACGGCCTGGAGATCCGACACGCAATCGTCCGCGGGCCCATGCTCCCGGGCATCGTTTCGCTCTGGGAACCGGTGGACGGACTCGCCAAGGGCATTCCGTACATCGTTTTCGCCGGCAACGTGGGCGATGACCAGTCCCTCGCCGACGTCACCCGCAAGCTCAGCACCACTTTCTAGTACCCCACCGGCTCCCAACCCTCGCAAGCTCCGGCTGGGCCCTCGCCCGCGTGGGCCCAGCCAATTTCAAGGAGAACACCATGACCAGCAATTACACCGTGACCGTCCTGGGCCTTGGGGCCATGGGCCTGCCCATGGCCACCCGCCTGGCCTCCCAGTTGACCGTCCACGGCTTCGACATCGCCGAACCCCGCCTGAAGCTTGCTGAAGAAGCAGGCATCGCCACGTTCGCCTCCGCCCGCGAAGCGGCGAAGGGCGCCGATGCCGTGCTCCTGGCCGTCCGCAACGGCGAACAGCTCAACGATGTCCTCTTCGGCGAGAACGGCGTGGCCTCCGTCCTGGAAGCCGGGGCGGTCGTCATCCTCGGCAGCACCGTAGGCACCGAAGCCATCCCGGCAACGGTCGCCGAGCTGGCCGAATACGGCGTTGAGCTCGTGGACGCCCCGCTGTCCGGCGGCCCCAAGCGCGCCGGTGAAGGCGATCTTCTGATCGTTGTCGGCGCTTCCCCGGAAGCCCGGGAAAAGGCAGCCCCCGCACTGGAGCTCCTGGCCTCCACCCTGACAGTCGTGGGCGACAAGCCCGGCGACGGCCAAGCCCTCAAGACCGTCAACCAGCTCCTCTGCGGCGTCCACATTGCAGCCGCCGCCGAGGCCATGGCCCTCGCCGATGCGCTGGGACTGGACCAGGCCAAAACCCTCGCCGCCCTGGAAGCCGGGGCCGCGGGCTCGTTCATGCTCTCCAACCGCGGCCCCCGCATCCTCGAGGCCTACAAGGAGGAAGGCGCTGAGGTCCTGTCCCGCCTGGACATCTTCGTCAAGGACATGGGCATCGTAGGCAAAGCCACCCGCGCCGCCGGCCTCGCAACTCCCGTTGCTGCCGCGGCGGAGCAGCTCTACCTCCTGGGCCAGGCCCAGGGCCTCGCAGCCGCCGATGACTCAGCCGTCATCAAGGTTGTCGCCCCCAGCAAGCGGACCAAGTAGCAAGCACCCCGAAAACGTACGACGACGGCGGTCCCCCTCCGCCGTCGTCGTACCTCCAGCGTTTCCCCCTGGAAAAAACAGCGCCTGATTGCCCGTCTTCCGGAAGACTGGCCCGTCAAAGGAGACACCCGTCATGAATCACCTGATCAACCCCCTCATAGTGCGGGCGGCTGATGCTCCAGCCATCAAACCCGCAGTGGAGCTGGGCACCCCGCTGCTGCTGACCATCGCCGCCCTTGGCATTGCCGTGTTGCTGGTGATGATCATCCGCTTCAAGATTCAGGCTTTCGTTGCCCTGCTTACAGTGAGCATCCTGGTGGCCGTTGCCGCCCAGATCCCGCTCAAGGACGTCTTCACCGTTGTGGCCAACGGCGTGGGCAGCACCATGGGTAAAGTTGCGCTGCTGATCGCCCTCGGTGCCGTCCTGGGCCGCATGATTGAGGTGTCCGGCGGCGTCCAGTCGCTTGCCGCCCACTTCACCGCGAAGCTCGGTGCCAAGCGGGTGGCCGTTGCCCTCACCGCCGTCGGCTTCCTCGTAGCCATCCCCGTGTTCTTCGAGGTCGGCGTCATCGTCCTGGTCCCCATCGTGTACGCCTTCGCCAAGATCGCCAAGGTGCACCCGGTCAAGTTCGGCCTGCCCATGGCCGGCATCATGCTCTCCATCCACGTTGCCGTCCCGCCGCATCCCGGCATCGTGGCAGGCGCGGGCGTCTTTGGCGCGGACATCGGACTCATCACCCTCATTTCGCTGCTCATCTGCATCCCCCTCGGCTTCCTGTCCTACTGGGTAGCCGGCATCATGAACCGCAGGGACTACGAGCTGCTCCCATCCGTCAGGGCCCAGGTTGAGGAGTTCGGCTCTGACGCCCTGATCAAGGTGGGCCACGATGGCCCCGGTGCTGCCGCCATCGCACCGCCGCGTCCCGGACTGATCATCTTCCTGATTGCTGCCCCTATCGTGCAGATCCTGCTCGGCACCCTCGGCACGCTCACCATTCCGAAGGACAACTCCTGGTACGGCCTGGCCGCTTTTGTGGGCAACCCGTTCTTCGCACTCCTGATGGCCGTAGCCCTGTCCTTCTTCCTGCTGGCAGTCCGCCGGAACTGGTCGCTGAAGGAAACCGGTGACATCTTCGAAGGCGCGCTGCCTCCCATCGCGTCCATCCTGATGGTGGTTGCTGCAGGCGGCGTATTCGGTGAAGTCCTGCGCACCTCCGGCATCGGTGCCGCCCTGTCCCAGACCCTGGACCACTTGGGCCTGCCCGTCGTCGCGCTGGGTTTCGTCATCTCCCTGGCACTTCGCGCCGCGCAGGGTTCGGCCACGGTTGCCATCGTCACCACTACGGGCCTGCTCACCTCCGCCGTGGCGGAAGGCGGGTACACCCCGGCGCAGATCGCGGTCATCGTGATCGCCATCGGCTTCGGTTCGCTGGGACTGTCCCACGTCACCGATGCCGGATTCTGGACAGTGGTCCGCTACTACGGACTCACCGTTTCCGACGGCCTCAAAACCTGGACGGTACTCACCACCATCCTGGGCCTGGCCGGGTTCGCGCTGACTTTCGTGGCCTGGATGCTGGTGGGAGGCCTGGGCGTCTGATGCGCACCCGACTCGACCACCTGGTCACCTCCGCCCTCCAACAGGGCTCTGCTGTACCGGCCTTCACCTGCTACGACTTCACCACTGCCCTGGCCGTGGTGGCCGCGGCGGAGGAAGCCGGCCGCGGAGTCATCCTGCTGGTAGCCCCGAAAACAGCCGCCACCTCCAACGGGCTGCGCCTCATTGGGGCCCTCCGCGGCCTTGCGGACGCCGCAGCCGTGCCGGTTGCCGTGCAGCTTGACCATGCAATGGACCTGCAGGTTATGGCCGACGCCGTGGCGGCGGGGGCGGACTCCGTCCTCGCCGACGGTTCGTCCCTTCCCTCTGAGGAGAACATTGCGCTGGTCCTGGCAGCGCGCAGGCTGCTGGGACCCGGTGTGGTGCTGGAAGCAGAGCTGGGCGGCCTGGCCGGAGACGAAGACCGCGCCTTTGGCGCCGACCTGTCCGGCGTATCAACGGCCGGCCTGACCGATTCGGCACAGGTGGAGGATTTTGTGTCCCGGACCGGCGCGGAACTGCTGGCCGTCGCCGTCGGAAATGTCCACGGCAAGTACAAGGGCGAGCCGCAACTGCGCTGGGACGTGCTGCAGGACATCGCCGTGCGCACACACCTCCCGCTGGTGCTGCATGGCGCTTCCGGCATTCCTGCCGGGGAGCTGGTGAAGGCGGCGTCCATGAACGTGGGCAAGGTCAACTTCAACACCGAGCTCCGCACCGGCGTCCTGGCCACGCTTCAGGACCAGCTGCCGGCGCATCGGGCCGATGGTGAAAACCTCCAAGGGCTCCTGGCCCACTGGAAACAGTCCGCGGGCAGCTTCGCCAGCGCCACGCTGGCCACGCTCACCCGCTAAGGCCGCAGACCCCCGCAGGGGAGGCTAGGATCAGGCAATGGTCCTGGCCTCCCTCTTTTTTGCCTTCCTGGCCGCCGCGCTGCACGTCTACATCTTCACCATGGAGTCGGTCACGTGGACCAGGCCGGCCACGTGGAAGCGCTTTGGCGTAAATTCGCAGGCCGACGCCGAAACCACCAGGCCGCTCGCCTACAACCAGGGCTTCTACAACCTCTTCCTGGCTATCGGAGCGTTCATTGGGGTTGGCTGTGCTGCGCTGGGCGCTGAGGGATCGGCCCAGTCCGTGGCCGGCTGGACGCTGGTCTTCAGCAGTTGCGGATCCATGGTGCTGGCCGCCGCAGTCCTCGCCGGAACGGGCAGGAAGTACCTCCGCCCCGCAGCGGTCCAAGGCGCCACGCCCCTGCTCGCCGTCGTACTCGGTATTGCCGCCCTCCTGATGTCCTGACGTCCCCGGGCAGCCTTAATCAGGAACCGCCACGGGGGGACAATGGAGCTGTCAGCAGCGACGACTTCCGTGAGGTGGCATGGTGAGCGGCGTCAGGGACGGGACATCCCCTCTGCCCGGTACGGCAACCGGCCGTGACCCCGTCATAGACCTTGCCCGGTTCCTTTGCCTGGCCCTGGTGGTGGTGGGCCATTGCATGATGGTCAGCCCGGTGCAGCATCCGGACGGTACGGTGACCACGCACAACACCCTCGCCGAGCAGGACTGGTTTGTGCCCGTCATCTGGATATTTATGGTGATGCCGCTGTTTTTTGTTGCCGGTGGCGCCACCGGCCTGCAGTCCTGGCGGCGGCTCAAGGCACGGGGCGGCACGGCAGCGCAGTTCGCCCGGCTGCGGCTGCTGCGGCTGGTCCGGCCCGCCAC
This sequence comes from Arthrobacter sp. Ha26, assembly GCF_059091705.1. NCBI lineage: Bacteria > Bacillati > Actinomycetota > Actinomycetes > Micrococcales > Micrococcaceae > Arthrobacter > Arthrobacter sp. Ha26. Next base: position 361,297 of record NZ_JBNHGX010000002.1, on the reverse strand, counting down.
CGTATTGCTCGCGGTGATGTTCCTGGCCCTCTGGGGCGCCGGGCTGCTGGGAGTGCATCCGCAGGCAGTGCAGCTGATGGCGGCGGGCGCCGCGATGCCCCTGTGGTTTTTGGCCGCCTATCTTGCGGCGCAGGTGAACATCCCGCTGCTGGCCGCCTGCCACACCCGCGCGCCGTGGCTCACCATGGGAGCCCTGACGGCGCTGGTGGTGGCGGTGGACTGTTTGCGGGGCGTGCTGCCTTCTCTGGCGTACGGCAACCTGGTGCTGCTGTGGTGCGCCGTACAGCAGATCGGCTTCTTCACAGCGGACGGATATTGGGGCAGGATTTCACGTTCGGGGCTGCTGGGGATCGCGGTATCGGCGAACCTTGTCCTGGGTCTCGTAACGGGCCTCGGGCTGTACCCGGGAAACATGCTCGTAAACCTTAATCCACCAAACCTGACCCTGCTCCTGCTGGGCATTGCGCAGGCTGCCATCCTGGAATGTGCCAGGCCCCCGCTGGCGCGGTTCTGCTCGCTGGGGTGGGTGCAGGCCCTGCTGTCCGCCCTTGGAGCCCGCTCGCTGACTGTGTACCTCTGGCACCTTCCGCTGCTGGTGGGAATGTCCGGCCTGCTCCTCCTCACCCCCCTTCCGCAGCCCGCCTCCGGTACCGCCGCGTGGTGGTGGTCCAGGCCTGTGGTGCTCCTGGCGCTGATCCTCCTCCTGCTGCCGGTGGTGGCCGCCGTCGGGCGCCTTGAGGAACGGCCAACGCCGACCACCACCTTCCGCGGCCGGCGGCCTGCCGTATCTGCCGCCGTCGTGCTGGTTTTCCTTCCCGCCACTGCCGCGGCCCTGGGCGGGCTCACGCCGGGACTGCTGGGGGCCGGGGCGTTGTCCTTTGCCGCGGCAGTCCTGTTGCTGGATGGAAGGGGGGACAGGACGGGCAGCCCTGCCGGGTCCACGCCGAAGGGAAGCCGCAGGAGGGGGCAGCCGGGCATTGCCAGCGGCGTGAAGTAGTGCCAGTGTCGAACCATGACCGAGAACATGATGTCCGCCGAGGATAGGTTCACCCCCGACGTCTCAATGCGGCGAAACGATGCGCAAAGCCGCTACGAGCTGCATGTGGGCGGCAAACTTGCCGTCCAGTCCTTCTACCGGGACCTGCCCGGCCACATCGACTTCAGCCACACCGAAACCTCTCCCGAGTTCGAAGGCCAGGGCCTGGGCAAGGTGCTCGCCCACTTCGCCCTGGATGACGTGGTGGCGGCAGGAAAGCGGATCATCCCGCATTGCCCCTTCATCTCCGCGTACCTGCGCAAGCATGAGGGCTACGAACAGTGCGTCGACTGGCCCGAGCGGCCTGCCAGGACGGGATTGGGAGCCTAGGCCGGGACCGGTATTTTCTGCTCCTTCCGGCCTGCCATCCAGTCCAGGCCCGGGCCAGGCGTTATTGTGCGCCGGAGCCGGGTAATTCCTTCCCAGCGGTGTCTTGCAGGAGGCGCGCGCATTCGTGACCGCGCACGCTTCTGGGCTGCTGCGCACACCGGGAAGGAATCGGGGATGAACCACCTCGAGCAACTGTTTGATGTCGCCGTCATCGGCGGCGGGCCGGCCGGATTGAGCGCCGGAGTGGCCCTGGCCAGGGCGTTGCGCTCAGTGCTGGTGATTGACGCGGGCGCGCAGCGGAACCTGCCGGCGGATGGCGTGCACGGCTTCCTGACACGCGAGGGGGTGAGTCCCCGGGAACTGCTCGCTGCCGGACGCGCGGAGCTGGAGGGCTATGGCGGCACCGCTGTGACCGGCCTGGTGACGTCCGCGGCCCGTGCGGAAGGCAACTTTGTGCTCTCGCTGGACGACGGCTCCACCTGCACAGCACGCCGGCTGCTGATTACCTCGGGCATTGAGGATGAGCTTCCGGACCTGCCGGGCGTGCGCGAGCGCTGGGGCCGGGACGTCCTGTACTGCCCCTACTGCCATGGCTGGGAGATCCGGAACCAGGCGGTGGGAGTGCTCGCTTCCGACTCCCATGCCGTGCTCCAGGCCCTGACCTTCCGGCAGTGGAGCAGCGACGTGACGCTCCTGCTCAACGGCGAACTGACGCCCACCCCTGGCCAGCGGGAACAGCTGGACGCCCGGTCCGTGAAGGTGGTGGCCGGCAAGGTCCGCTCCCTGGTGGTGCAGGACGACAAGCTGGGGGCGGTCATGCTCGACGACGGCTCGGCGGTACCGCTGGAGGTGCTGGTGGTGAGCCCGGCGACTGTCAGCAGGGCAAATATGCTCCAGGCCCTTGGGCTGGAACCGGACGGTCTGGAGGAGGGGCCGGGCACCCGGTTGCAGACCGATGAATCAGGGCTGACGTCCTGCCCGGGGGTGTGGGCCGCGGGGAATGCCACGGATGTGTCAGCCCAGGTGATGATGGCGGCGGCCGCCGGACTGAAAGCGGCCGCCGCCATCAACGCGGACCTGGTGCTGGAGGATACCCGGCAGGCGGTGGAGGCGGCGAGGGCGCCCGCAGGTTAGCTGGCGAGGGCGTGTTCCGCTGCTGCCGGGACATCAATGGTGAAGCCGCAGGCACAGCGGTAGGTCTCCACGCTGGCGGGCAACAGTCCGACACCGGACGAGGAGCCGGTGGCGACCATCTTTGCACCATCAACCTGGACCGGCTGGAAGAGGGGCGTCTCATTCGGATCCACGCGCTTCATCGGCGTCCGGCAATGCACTTTTGAATTCAGCGTTTCCAGCAGACCCACGTCCACCGGGCGGAAGGAGCTCGCGGACGCCCTTCCCCCTGCTGCCGTTTCGAGGGCGGCCTGGAGCTGGTCTTCGGTAGCGGTGGTCATGATGGTCGGTCCTTGGGCTTCTTACGGTCCTGCCGGCGTTGGCAGCCCCGCCGCAGCTGCTTGCGGAGGTTCATTTACCCCATAAGAAAAGCATGCTTACTAATCGGGAAACAAATCCGGATGTTCCCCAGGTCACATGAGCGCCCCGTCAAACGGGCCTCCGTGGCTCCTGGCCGCGCCGGCGCTGCCACTGGTGCGCGTGCCAGAACAGCAGGCCGATGACGGCGATGATTCCGCTCAGAACCGCATGGGGAGCAAAGGTGAAAACGACAAAGGACAGCGGCATTGATCCGCCTGAGGGCCCCATTGCGACGTTGGCGCTGAGGAAGCTCCCGACTCCGCCGGCCACCAGGGTGGCGGCAAGGATCCACAGCACGATGATGAACGGGTTCACGCCATCGGTGAACCGGCTCTGCGGTTGATCTCCCGCTGCCACCTGCAGTTCAGTGCTCACTGGATTGCCGTCCCGGTCCACTTCCCGGAATCCGATCGTGCCCCCTGGCTGTTCCATCTTCCCCCTTGTGGACCTGCGGCCTGCCCGTTTGTCCGTAACCCCACCCTAGCCCCACGTTCTACTGTCCCGCTCCGAAGCTCCAGGACGGTTTATGGGCGGACATTGTGCAGCAGGAGGAGCGCGCGGCGCCAGTCAATGACGTGGTAGGGGCCGGCAAAACCGCGGGATTCCGCGCGTTCGGATAAATACATCACAAAAGTTTGATTAAAAGGCTCGCCTAAGTAAGGCTTACCTTTGCAACTGACGTGAAATCTCCGACCGAAGGACTGACCAGTGCCGCTGATGCCCCACCTTGTTGATTTGGACGTGGACCAACCGCGAGGCGGGCAGGACCCCCGGGACCACGATTTCGCTTCCCGGGTCGAACTCGCGCTCGCGGCCAGCAACCACCTGCTCAACGCGCGCAACTCACCCCGCTACGTGGCCCAGGTGCTGCAGGGCGTCACGGCTGTGGCCACCAAACTGGAGCGGACCACCCGGCCGTTCACCGGCGTCGGACCTTCGGAGCTGAAGGCCCGCGTGGGAGCGGTGGATTTGGAAGCACCCCTGCCGGACACGGCAGCAGCGCTGCAGGAACTCGAAGACGTGTACCTGCGTGACGCTATCTACTTCCACGACGCCAAGTACGCCGCCCACCTCAACTGCCCCGTGGTGATTCCGGCGCTGGTGGGCGAGGCCATCCTCTCCGCCGTGAACTCCTCGCTGGACACCTGGGACCAGAGCGCCGGGGCCACCATGATCGAGCGTCACCTCATCGACTGGGCGGCCGCCCGGCTGCACCTCGGCGATGCGGCCGACGGCATCTTCACCTCCGGCGGCAGCCAGTCCAACCTCCAGGCCCTGCTCATTGCCCGCAACCACGCCGTCGCAGGACTGCGACGGGATCCTGCCCGCACCGGACTCCGGCTGCCGGCCCTGCTGGACACCCTGCGGATCTTCACCTCAGAGGACAGCCACTTCAGCATCCAGAAGTCGGCATCGATGCTGGGCCTGGGATTCGACGCCGTCATCACCGTCCCCTGCACCGGCGACCACCGCATGGACCCCGCCGCCCTCGCCGAAGCCATGGCGGAAGCGCGCGACGCCGGCCTTACCCCCATGGCCGTGGTGGCCACCGCAGGCACCACCGACTTCGGCGCGGTGGACCCGCTCGCAGAACTCGCAGCGCTTGCCAGGGCCTACGGCGCGTGGTTCCACATCGACGCCGCGTACGGCGGCGGCCTGATGGTCTCCGGCCGCTACCGGCATCTCCTGGAGGGAACCCGGCTCGCGGACTCGGTCACGGTGGACTTCCACAAGACCTTCTTCCAGCCGGTAAGCTCCAGCGCGCTGCTGGTCCGCGAGCGGACCATGCTGCGCCACATCACCTACTACGCCGATTACCTTAATCCGGAAAGCGCAGCGCTCGCGGACATCCCCAACCAGGTGGACAAAAGCATCCAGACCACCCGCCGGTTCGACGCGTTAAAGCTGTGGCTCACCCTGCGGATCATGGGAGCGGACGCCATCGGCGCCCTCTTCGATGAAGCCATCGACCTCGCCGGCCGCGTGGGCTCGCTCCTCGCCGCGGACCACGACTTTGAACTCGCTGCAGCGCCGCAGCTGTCCACCCTGGTATTCCGGTACCGGCCACGGCTGGAAGGCGGGGAGCGCCTCTCCGAAGACGCGGCCGATGCCCTCAACCCCGCCATCCGCGCCGCCGTCTTCGCCTCCGGGGAAGCGGTGGTTGCGGGCACTAAAGTGGGCGGCCGCCACTACCTGAAGTTCACCCTCCTCAACGCCGAGGCCACGCTCGAGGACATTGCCCAGATCATCGACATCCTGCGTTCCACTGGCGCCGGGCTGCTGCAGAGCGAGGTATCCGCGTGAGCACCGATAACCGAACTACAGGCAGCGGCAGGATCCATGACTTCGCCGCCATCGGCGTCGGGCCCTTCAACCTGGGCCTGGCCGCACTAGCGGAGCCGGTGGAAGGGCTGGATGGCGTCTTCCTGGAACGCCGGGAATCCTTTGACTGGCATCCGGGCATGATGCTGGAGCCGGCCCACCTGCAGGTTCCCTTTATGGCGGACCTCGTCACCCTGGCCGACCCCACCTCGCCCTATTCGTTCCTGAACTTCCTCAAGCAGACCGGGAGGCTGTACCGCTTCTACATCCGGGAAAACTTCTACCCGCTCCGGGCAGAGTACAACCAGTACTGCCAGTGGGTGGCCGGGCAGCTGCCCAACGTCCGTTTTGGCACAGCTGTGCTGGAGATAACGCACGACGACGGCGTGTACCGGCTTTCCGTCTCCGGCCCGGAGGGGCCGGACGTACTGCTGGCGCGGAGGCTGGTGCTGGGGACGGGCACCTCTCCGTATGTGCCGGAGGCTGCGGCAGGCATCATGGCCGACGCAGCAGCGGGCCAAGGGGGAGTGGTCCTCCACAACGCCGACTATCTGCCACGGAAGGCGGAACTCCAGCAGCAGCGCAGCATCACCATCCTGGGCAGCGGCCAGAGCGCTGCCGAGATCTACTACGAGCTGCTGCAGGAAGCGGACGCCCATGGGTACCAGCTGAACTGGGTGACCCGCTCGGGCCGGTTCTTCCCGCTGGAGTACACCAAGCTGACCCTCGAGATGACCTCGCCCGAGTACGTGGACTACTTCCACGGCCTCCCGCAGACGCAGCGTGACCACCTCAACAAGACCCAGAAAAACCTCTACAAGGGCATCAACTCAGACCTGATCGACGCCATCTATGACCTGCTCTACGCCAGGAGTATCTCCGGCATGGTGGACACCCGGCTGTTGACGCACTCCACGCTGACCGGCGCCCGGTGGGAACCTGAGGCCCGGACCCACACCCTCCACCTGCAGCACGGGGAACAGGGGGCGTCCTACACGCTGGACAGCGAAGCCGTGGTGCTGGCGACTGGCTACAGCTACCGGGAACCCCAATTCCTGGCCGGTATACAGGACCGCATCGCCCGGGACAGCGCAGGAAGGTTCGCCGTGGACCGGAACTACAGCACCGGCGTCGAACCCGGCGAAATCTTCGTCCAGAATGCGGAGCTGCACACCCACGGATTCGCCACCCCTGACCTGGGCATGGGCGCCTACCGCAACTCCTGCATCCTGCGGGGCGTCACCGGCCGCGAGGTGTACCCCGTGGAGCGCAGAATTGCCTTCCAGCAGTTCGGGGCGCCGGCAAACGTCCCGGCAACGGCGGAGGCCGCTGCGGCCCCTGTTGCGCCAACGGAGACGCCGGCGGGGGTGCCGGCATGAGCTTTAGCTTCCGGCACCTCGACGCCAGAACCGACGCTCCGCTCCTCCATAGTTGGGTGACCCGGCCGTACGCCTCGTTCTGGGGCATGCTCTCCGCCAGCGTGGAGGACGTGGAGGAGGAATACACGAAGATCCAGTCCAGCGGCCACCACCAGGCGTTGCTGGGGCTCGACGACGGCGTCCCCGCCTTCCTGATGGAGGAGTACCTTCCCGCGTCCTCGCCGCTGGCCGCGGTATATCCAGTCCTGCCCGGGGACGTGGGGATGCACCTGCTGGTGGCGCCGCCGCCGAACGCCCCGGTACCCGGCTACACCACCGCTGTAATGGACGCAGTCCTGGACCACCTGTTCGCCAAACCGGATGTAGACCGGATCGTGGTGGAGCCCGACGCGCGGAACACCAGGATCCAGGCCTTGAATGAACGGCTTGGCTTCCAGCCTGCCGGGGTGGTCACCCTCCCGGACAAGGACGCCTTGCTGAGCTTCTGCAGCCGCTCCGGCTACCTTGCCGCCCGCGCCGCACTTGACACTCTTTCCACACCCATCGCCCAGGGAGCCTCACTGTGACTGTCCACCTCGAAACCGCCGCCACTGTTGGCAGCACCGCCTTTCCTGCCGCAGCCTTCCCCGCAAGAGTCGCTGCCCCGCACCTCACCGGCCACCTGTGGGACAACGCGAACCGGCATCTGCTTCGGAAGGCGCTCGCCGAGTTCTCGCACGAACGGATCCTTGCCCCGGAGCCCCTGGACGAAAAGGCCGGGAACTACCGGGTCTGCAGCGACGACGGCATCCTCGAATACCGCTTCAACGCCCGCATCCTGGAACTCGACCACTGGTCCATCGACGCCGGTTCCATCCACTGCTTCCGTGACGGCGTCGAAGAGCCGCTGGACGTCCTGGAGTTCATCACGGTGTTCCACGGCACCCTTGGCATCAACCTCCAGATGCTCCCGGTCTACCTGGAGGAGATCAGCAGCACCCTGGCCAGCCACGCTTACAAGCAGTGGGCAGGCCAACCCTCCGCCGCCGAGCTGGCGGCCGGAGTCACCGGCGGGCTGGACCCGGCGGTGGACTTCCAGGCCATCGAACGCAGCATGACCGAAGGCCACCCCTGCTTTGTGGCCAACAACGGGCGCCTCGGTTTCGGCATCGATGACTACCACGCCTTCGCGCCGGAGACCGGCGCGCCTGTGCAGCTGGAGTGGATTGCCGTCCATCGCAGCCATGCTGTCTTCACGGCAACGCAAGGGCTGGATTACCGGGCGCACCTGGACGCTGAGCTGGGTCCGCTGCTGGGGGATTTCGACGCCGGGCTCCGGGAGCAGGGCCTCAGCCCGGACCAGTATTTCCTGATGCCGGTTCACCCGTGGCAGTGGCAGAACAAGCTCACCGTCACCTTTGCAGCCGAGATTGCCCGGCAACGCATTGTGCACCTGGGTACCGGGACGGACAGCTACCAGGCGCAGCAGTCCATCCGGACCTTCTTCAATACCACTGCCCCAACCCGGCACTACGTCAAAACGGCCATGTCCGTGCTGAACATGGGTTTTATGCGCGGGCTGTCGCCGGAGTACATGAAGGCCACGCCGGCCATCAACGACTGGCTGCGGAACCTGATCGGGTCCGACGCTGCCCTTCAAAGCCGGGGGTTCACCATGATCGGCGAGCTCGCTGCCCTCGGCTACCACAACGCGTACTACGAGGCCGCCTCCGCCAAGGGTTCGCCGTACCGGAAAATGCTCTCTGCCCTGTGGCGCGAAAGCCCTCTGCCGCTGCTGAAGGACGGGCAGCAGTTGTGCACCATGGCCGCGCTCCTGCACGTGGATGGCGAGGGAACGCCGATGGTGTCCGCCCTGATTGAACGGTCCGGGCTGGCCCCCGGGGAATGGCTGCGGCGGTACTTCGAGGCCTACCTGGTTCCGCTGGTGCACTGCCTGTCCAAATACGAGCTGGCTTTTATGCCGCACGGCGAGAACGTGATCCTGGTCCTTGAAGACGGCGTTCCGGTGCGGGCCATCATGAAGGACATTGCCGAGGAAATCGTGGTGATGGGGGACAGGCTGGACCTTCCGGACGAGGTGTCCCGGATCAAGGCGGCCATCCCGGATGGGGAGAAGGTGCTGGCCATTTTCACGGACATCTTCGACTGCATCTTCCGCTTCCTCGCAGCGCTCCTGGCGGAGGACGGCAAGGTCAGCCAGGAGGAGTTCTGGCGCACCGCTGCCGCCAGCATCAGGGATTACCAGGCGCAGCACCCGGAACTTGCCGCCCAGTTTGCCCGCCATGACCTCTTCGCGGAGGACTTTGAACTGTCCTGCCTAAACCGGCTCCAGCTGCGCAACAACCAGCAGATGCTGGACCTGGCCGATCCTTCCGGCGGCCTGCAGATGGCCGGACGGCTCAGGAACCCGCTGGCCCCGGTTCGGGCAGTAAACGGGCAGTAACCGGGCGACGGGACAACAGGGGCCAGGAAAACACGGCTGCCCGTGGCTAGGCTTGCAGCATGACGCCAAACATCGCCGGAACCACTGCACTCATCACCGGGGCCAGCGCCGGCCTCGGGGCGGAGTTCGCCCGCGAGCTAGCCGCCCAGGGCGCCAACCTCGTACTGGTGGCGCGGAACCAGGCCCGGCTGGAGGAAGCAGCGGCGGGCCTGGAGCGGCGTTACGGGATCACCGCTGAGGTGCTCCCCGCGGACCTGACCGAGGACGCCGGGGTTGCCGCCGTCGTCGAACGCCTGTCCGACCCCCGGCGGCCGGTGGGAATCCTGGTTAACAACGCCGGGATCGGGCTCCTGCACAACTTCGAGGACAACCCCGTCTCCGAGGAGAAAAAGCACCTGAAGCTGCATGTGGAAACGTCCATGGTGCTGGCCCACGCCGCGTTGAAGGGCATGCTGGAACGCGGCGAGGGCCGGATCATCAACGTGGCCAGCATCGCCGCGTTCCTACCGCGCGGCACGTACTCGGCGGCGAAGGCGTGGTTGGTGAGCTTCAGCCGGTGGGCAAACCTCGCCTACGGTGCGCGCGGCGTCAAAGTCACGGCGCTCTGCCCCGGCTTTATCCACACGGAATTCCACGACCGCATGGGCATGGACAAGTCAGTGGCTCCGTCATGGAGTTGGCTGCGTCCGGGGCGGGTGGTCAGGGAAGGTTTGGCGGACAATGAACGGGGCCGGGCCGTCTCCATCCCCACCAAGCGCTACAAGCTGCTCGCCGCGGTGGCCCGGATCGCCCCGGCCAAACTAGTGGCGGGCCCGCCGCGGAAACCCAAGGAGGGCAGCAGCGGTCCGTGACCCTGCCCGGCGGACAGCCACCACCACCACGATTCCCATGAGTGCGCCCACCAGCGTCTCCACTCCCCGCTCCAGGATCAGGACCCCAGGATCGCTGGGCGCGGCAAGCTGTGTCATCAGCAGGATCACCGGCGTAAAGGAAACCATGGCCAGGCCGTAGTGGCGGGCCATGAACAGCTCGGTGGTGAACTGGAACACGATGACCAGCAGCGACAGGAGCAGCGCCTGCTGCCCCGGGAACAGCCCCGCCAGGGTCCACGGCCCGGGAACAAGGACGACGGCGGTGACGGCCAATCCCACAAACGTTCCGACAATGCGGTGGACACCTCGCCGGACGCTGCTGGGCAGGTCCGCGCCGGCAAGGGGAACAGCCGCGGCGGCCATGGCCCAATGCGGGTGGCCGCTGCCGCTGAGGACCCCCAGCGTGCCTGCAGCACCAACGGCGAGCACGTACCTGGCGGCGTGTACCAGCAGTTCCCGGCGGCCGGCGGGTTGCAGGGCCGCATTGGTCCGGACCGCACCCCGCGTCCAGGACCTGCGCCGGATCCAGCCGCCGAAACCCACCACTATGGAAAACGCGGCAGAACCCGCCGCAATGGCCAGCGCCACGTACCAGGGAACCACCAAGGGCACCGAGGCGCAGGCGCCGAGCGCCAGGATTCCGAAGAAGGGCCCGTTCGGCTGGAGCCGCACCCGGTCTGCGAAGACGGAGCCCATGCCTGCCAGGGCTGCCTCGACGGCAACGAGCCACCAGGACTGGAGGTGGTTGACTGACAGGAACACCCCCGTCGCCACGCCACCCAGCAGGACCACCGCGGCCTGGCCTTGGTGCAGGAGGCGGAGCTGATGCGGCTCGGAGCGGCCGTACATTCCGGTCAGGGCGCCGAAGACGGCGTACATGACGAGGTCGGTCCGGCCGGCCGCCAGGAGCAGGAGCGAGGGGACGGCGACGCTAAGGGCCACGCGCAGGGCGGCGAGGTGGTCGCGGTTTGCCGGTTCCAGCCGGTGAAGGGCACGCATCTGCTCCACCAGAAGCCTCATGCCACACCTTCCCTGCCTGTATTCCCCGATCCCTTGAGGGCCCTTTGGAAAGTATCACCGGGGCCCGCCCGAAGGCATCTTGGAGGCATCACGGGGAAACAAAACGACACCGGGGTACTGCGAAGGCCCGCCCCGCGCACTTCCGTGGAAGCTGCGCAGGACGGGCCTTTGGGAGCGTGGGCTGCTGAGGTCTGCCGGGCCCGGACTCCGCCGGCCAGAACGGCTGAACCCGGATCGCTAAACCTGGGCGGGAACCTTGTCGGCACTTGAATCCGTGATGTCCTGGGTTTCGAACGGGAGCTCGTCCAGGTCGATCAGCGGGTTCTCGTCCTGGGTGGCTACCAGTTCCCGGGCCTCTGCCTGGGTATCCACGCTCGGCATGGAGCCGGGCAGGGGCCGCTGGGCCGATTCCTTCAGGAAATAGATGGCCACGGCGCCCACCAGCGAGGTGCCCATGAGGTAGTACGCAGGCATCATGTCGTTGCCGGTGGCGCTGATGAGAGCCGCCACGATGAACGGGGTGGTGCCGCCGAAGATGGCCACCGAGAAGTTGTAGGCAATGCCCATGGCGCCGTAGCGGCTGGAGGTGGGGAACTGGGCCGGCAGGGCCGAGGCCAGGTTGGCCACGTAGAACGTCACGGGGAACGCGATCAGTGCAAGGCCGGTCAGGGTGGACCAGATCTCGCCGACGCCGATAAGCATAAAGGCCGGGGCCGCCAGGACAACGGTGCTCAGTGCGCCGATCCACAGCACGGGTCGGCGGCCGATGCGGTCGGACAGCTTGCCGGTCAGCGGGATGCAGAGGCTCATCACCACCAGGACAGGGATGGTCAGCAGGGTGCCGTGCACCTCGTCGTAGCCCTTGGATTCGGTGAGGTAGGTAGGCATGTAGGACGTCAGAGCGTAGCCCGCCGTGTTGGCGGCAGCCACCAGGATCATCGCCACGATGATGGAGCGCCAGTAGGCCTTCACGATTCCCACCGGGCCCTTTACCGTGGCTTCATCAGAGGCGGCGGCATGCTTGGCGAGGTCCTCCTGCGCGTCGAGGGTGGCCTGGAACTGGGGCGATTCCTCGATCTTGCTCCGGAAGTAGATGGCGATCAGGCCCAGCGGACCGGCCACCAGGAACGGGATACGCCAACCCCATTCCTCCATGACGGCCTGGCCCAGGGTGAGCTGCAGCGCGGACACCAGGGCGGCGCCGAGGGCGAAGCCGAGGTAGCTGCCCATGTCCAGGAAGCTGGCGAAGAAGCCGCGGCGCTTGTCCGGGGCGTACTCGCTGACGAACGTGGTGGCGCCGGCGTATTCACCGCCGGTGGAGAAGCCCTGGATGATCTTCAGGAGCACCAGCAGGCCGGCGGCCCACAGCCCGATCTGCGCGTAGCCGGGAAGCAGCCCGATGGCGAACGTGCTCGCGGCCATCAGCATCAATGTGGCGGCCAGGATCTTCTGCCGTCCCATCTTGTCGCCCATCCAGCCGAAGATGACTCCGCCCAGGGGACGGGCGATGAAGGTGGCGGCAAAAGTTCCGAGCAGGAACAGCGTTTGGGTGGTGGGATCCGATTCCGGCAGGAAGACCGGTCCCATGGTGGTGATGAGGTAACCGAAGACGCCTACGTCGTACCACTCCATGGTGTTGCCCACGATGGTTCCGCCCAGTGCTTTCTTGAGCATGGGCTGGTTCACCACATTGACATCGGACTCCTTGAGCCGGCGCCGCCCAAGTTTCCTGGGTTTCCGTGGCTCCTTGGCAGCCGCGGGTGGGGTGCCGGGGGGTGTAGCTGGGTTGCTTCCGAAGGCGGTGTCGGCGCCTGCGGAAGAGTCGGTGATGCTTCGGTCTGTGGGCATTTGGGCAACTCCTGTGGAGGTCATTTGCTTGCGACTTGTGGCTGCCCCGCTCCGGGCAGGCCTTCAATTTTACGCGAGATCTATGGCGCCCCCGGGCTTAATGCCGTAAGCTCAAGCTTTTTTGGTGCATTGTCACACGTTTTGACGTTGATCTTTTTCCCGGTTTTCCCGCGCCAGCACAGGGATGGGCGCGGTACGGCGCAATCGTTACCGAATTTTTTCCCGCAGGTGTGCTTCCTGGCCGCTATCGGAAAGCCATGGCATCCAAAAGGTGACAGCGCCCACTTCTTTTTGGCGTTCCGTGCCCGGCGCTCCCCGCTGGACAGCGCGCCGTCGTCCTGACCTTTGCACGCCATGTCCGCCGCGCCTTTCTGTCCCGTCGTTTTGAGGGGGTTCACAGGTGCCCGGTGCATCCCTAAGGTGGTGCCATGGAAACACTTTCTTTCGAGTAGGCGGACGCCTGCGGCCGGGCAACAGCCGGCCACTCCTACAGTCGCAAGAGGGCCCGGGCGGCCCTCTCTCTTGCAGCACTTCATTTCATCGCGGAAAGGAAGAACACATGGCTGACGACGCCACCGGAAAGAAACTGGCCCCTGAAGTCGCTGACCACCTGGCGGAGGCTATGAACGCCCCGGCCCTGCCAGGGGTTGCCGCTCCGATCCCGCCCATGGGGGCGGGCGGGCCCGGCGCATGGCCGGACGGCAACGGTAAGCGGCGGCACCCCAAGGATCGCGGATCGGGGCACGGCCGGATGGGGCTGGGGGCTGCCGTTACGGCCGTCCACCGGACCAGCCGGCCGCAGCTGCCGCACTCGTCCTAAGGGCACGTGCATAAGCCACGCGCACCCAGTCAGATAAAAGGGAAGCGGCCTGGTGATACCCGGATTTTGGGTGTCGCTGGGCCGTTTCAGCGTCCTGGAAGGTTACCCGGGAGGCGGATAACTCAGGCTTCGGGGACCACGTCCGCAGGATCCTTGTCCAGCCGCCAGCCGCGCCACACGGGGTGCCGGAGCCGCCCGGTCCCGGTCCACTCGCTGTACGTCACCTCGCCCACCAATTGGGGGCTTACCCAATGCGCATCGGCGGCGTCCTCGCGCGGAACGTCCTGGAACGGGGACGTCTTACGGGCCAGCCGGTCCACAGTCTGCCGAAGCTCGGTGAGTTCGCGAAAGCTGAAGCCGCTGCCCACCCTGCCCACGTAGCGCAGGCTCCGGCCCTCCGGGATGCCAACGAGCAGCGACCCCACGGAACCCTCGCGGCCCCCCTTCCCGGGCCGCCAGCCGCCCACCACGACCTCCTGGGTCTGGTCGAGCTTGAGCTTGATCCAGGTCCGCGTCCGTTGTCCGGTGACATACCGGCTGTCCGTCCGCTTCGCCATCACGCCTTCCAGGCCCAGTTCCTCCGCGCTCTCCAGGAGGTGTTCCACTGGTTCCTCAAGGACCAGGGACAGGTCCACAGGGCAGTCCGACGGCGTGAAAAACTCTTCCAGCCGCCTCCGCCGCTTGGCGAGCGGCTGCGCGCGGAGGTCCGTGCCGGCGTGGTGCAGCAGGTCGAAAAGCATCAGCCGCACGGGGATGGCCTTGCGCGCTTTGGCGACGTCGGCCGGCCGGGTGAGCTTCATGCGCCCTTGGAGCAGGCCGAAGTCAGGCCTGCCTGAAGGTCCGACGGCGATGATCTCGCCATCGGCGACGAACGGCTGGGCCGGCCAGCATTCCCTGTCCGTGAACTCGGGGTAGGTCCTGGTGACGTCGTTCCCGTTGCGGCTGAAGATGCGGATACTTTCCTCGTCGGCCACGAGGATGGCGCGTACCCCGTCCCACTTGAGTTCGAACTGCCAGTTGCTGCCCTGCAGGTCTGCTGGTGTCCCGGACGTGGCCATCATCGGAGCAAAATCCTCGGGGGACAGCGCAATAGGGGCGGCCGGCGCAACGGCCTCCGCCTCCTCCCCACCTTCGGTGTCTTGCTCCCCATCGTCGGGCACAGACGCCGCCGCGGGCCGTTGCCGGCTGCTGTGGTGGTCCCTGTCCATGAGGTGGATGAGCCATTGCCCTTCGGCGTCCCTGCCTTGGCCACGGCCGGTGTGGATCAGTGCTACTTTTTTGGTCCCGCCCAGCCCGCCGCCGTCGGAACCGTGCAGCGTGACGATTACTTCCCTGCCGTTGATCCACTTGTGCAGTTCATAGGTGCCGGTGTCCCAGATGGTCATTTCGCCTGCACCGTACTCGCCTTTGGGGATGGTCCCGTGGAAGGTGAGGTAGTCCAGGGGGTGGTCTTCGGTCTGGACAGCCAAGTGGTTTTTGCCGCCGGATTCCGGCACGCCCTTGGGCAGCGCCCAGGACACCAGGACGCCGTCGTGCTCCAGGCGGAGGTCGAAGTGGAGGCGGCTGGCGTGGTGCTCCTGGATCACGAACGCGTCCCCACTGCCGGCCAGGCCGGAGAAGGGCTCAGGCGTTTTCCGGGGATCCCGCATGGAGCGGTACTTGCCCAGGCGCGGGTCGCCGTCGTCATGCTCCGGTGCGTTGCCTTGCTGGGAAGCGTTGAGGTTCGAGGCGCGTACGACGGCGGCGAAGGGGTCCGGGCGGTCCTGCACCCGCTGCAGCACCGCCTGGTAGTCCAGGTGCTGCAGGCCGGGGGAGCCTATTTCTTCCCAGGTGCGGGGCGCGGCCACCATCGGCGTGGGGCGGCCCCGCAGAGAGTAGGGCACGATGGTGGTTTTGGCCGCGTTGTTCTGGCTCCAGTCCACCAGCACCTTGCCGGTGCGCAGGGTCTTTTTCATGTCGCTGACGGCCAGGTCGGGATGATCGGCTTCCAGGGCACGTGCCAGTTCCCGCGCAAACGCGGAGATCTGGTCTGAGGTCTGGCTCCGGTCCAGGGCTGCATATAAATGGATGCCTTTGCTGCCGCTGGTCACCGGGACCGGGTCCAGCCCCACGTCTTCGAGGATGCCGCGTGCCAGCAACGCCACTTCCACGCATTCCTCGAGGCCGGCGCCCGTGCCCGGGTCCAGGTCCAGGACCAGCCGGTCCGGGTTCAACTGGTTGCCGTGCAAATCCACCTGCCACTGGGGGACGTGGATTTCCAGCGAGTTGATCTGGCCGAACCAGGTGAGCGTGGCAGGGTCGTTCACCATCGGGTAGTGGATGGTCCGGTCCTTATGGGTGATGGCGGCGCGGGGGAGCCATCCGGGTGCGGAGTCCTCCAGGTTTTTCTGGAAGAAGACCTCGCCGGGTTTCTCTGCAGTTCCAACGCCGTTGACCCACCTTTTCCGGGTGGCGGGCCTGTTGGCTGCTGCCGGGATCAGGACGTGTGCCACGGCGGCGTAGTACGCCAGGACGTCCGCCTTGGTGGTGCCGGTTTCCGGATAGATCACTTTGCCCAGGTTGGTGAGGGTCAATTCCCGGCCTGCAACCCGGACACGTTCCTTACTTGCGGCCACAGGTCTTCACCTCCGGCGCTCCGTGCTGTTGACTTAGGGAATGAGAGCCATCTGGAAAGGTGCCATCGCGTTCGGCCTGGTCAACGTGCCCGTGAAGGTCTACAGCGCAACCGAAGATCATGACATCAGTCTGCACCAGGTCCACAATGCCGACGGCGGACGGATCCGCTACCAGCGCAAATGCGAAGTGTGCGGCCAGGTGGTTGATTACTCGGACATTGAGAAGGCCTATGAGGAGGACGGCAAGACGGTGGTCCTCTCGAAGGATGAGCTGAAGGCCATTCCCGCAGAGAACAGCCACGAGATCGAAGTGGTGCAGTTCGTCCCGTCCGAGCAGCTTGAACCGATGATGTTCGAGAAGAGCTACTACCTGGAGCCCGACTCCAAATCGCCCAAAGCCTATGTGCTGCTCCGGCGTGCACTGGAGGACACGGACAGGGTGGCGATCGTCCAGTTCGCGCTGCGCGAGAAGACGCGGCTGGGCGCCCTGCGGATCAAGGACGACGTCCTGGTGCTGCAGTCCCTGCTCTGGCCCGACGAGGTGCGCGAAGCCAACTTCCCGTCCCTGGACGTATCCATCAAGATCTCCCCGCAGGAGCGCGACATGTCCGCGGCCTTGGTGGAGTCCATGGCGGCCGATTTCGATCCCGAGCACTTCACTGACGACTACCAGGTGCAGCTGCGGCAGCTGATCGAGGCCAAACTCGAGCAGGGCGATGCGCTGGACACGGACGAGACCTTCGGTGTGGAAGCCGGTGAAGGCGGCAAGGGCGAGGTGATCGACCTGATGGAGGCGCTGAAGCGGAGCCTGGACCGGAAGCGCGGGGGCGGGGCCGAAGCTGCAGCCGGCGGCTCCGGGGATGAGGGCGCGGAGTCTGACGACGAGGAGGCCGCCAAGCCCGCGCGCAAGAGGGCCGCGGCTGGCAAAGCGGCGGCGGGCAAGTCTTCGGAGTCCACATCCGCTACTGCCAAGGCGACGGACACGAAGACCACCGCTGCCAAGACTGGTACCGCCAAGTCCACCACCACGAAGTCCACTGCGAAGTCCGCGCCCACCAAATCCACGGCCAGTAAGTCCACGGCAGGCAAAACGGCGGACAAACCTGCCACGAAAACCGCCGCCGGCAAGGCAACGGGCACCAGGGCGCGCAAGCCTGCGTGATGGTCCTGGGGCCGGCGGGAGCGCCGTGCTGTTGACTGCCATGCCTACGAAACTACTAAGCTTGCTTGCTTTTCGATAGTCGCTGTGGTGCCGCACTCTTTACACCGCAGGCGGGCGCGTCCACAATGAGTCGCATCGCAGCCTCCGCTGGCCGCCAGCGGGCTGTTGACTCACCGGGAAGCATCGCAGCAGGGAGGCGCAGTCATGGATGAGCAGGCTGATGTTCTGGAGGCGGACCGGGCGCTCAAGCAAAAGCACCGGGCCATGTGGGCGTCCGGGGATTACCCGGCACTGGCGGGCGAACTGCTTCCCGAGCTGGGGGCTATCCTCGTTGAAGCCTGCGGCGTCACGTCAAGGCAGCGCGTCCTGGACGTCGCGGCCGGAGCCGGAAACGCCGCCATTCCCGCCGCCATGATGGGTGCGAAGGTGGTGGCCAGTGATCTCACCCCGGAACTGTTCGACGCCGGCCGGCACCAGGCTGCCGACCGCGGCGTCGAGCTTGAATGGAAAGAGGGGGACGCGGAGGCCCTGCCGTTTGGCGACGACGAGTTCGATACCGTGATGTCCTGCCTCGGCGTGATGTTCGCGCCCCACCACCAGGCCGCAGCGGACCAGCTCCTGCGCGTCTGCAAGCCGGGCGGCACCATCGGGCTACTGCACTGGACTCCGGAAGGGTTCATCGGCAGGATGTTCGCCGCCATGAAGCCTTTCGCCCCGCCGCCTCCACCCGGTGCCCAACCCGCGCCGCTGTGGGGGAGCGAGGAACACGTACGCGAACTGTTCGGCGGCAGGGTCACGGATATCCAGGCCCGCAAACAGTCCCTGGCCGTCCGGAGTTTCCACCAGCCGGAGGACTTTGTGCGCTACTTCAAGTCCCACTACGGTCCCACCATTTCCGTGTACAAGTTCATTGCCGAGGACGGAGACAAGGTCAAGGCGTTGGACAGTGCGTTGACGGAGCTGGCTGAGTCCTTCGGCGATGCCCATGGCGACTCCCCGTTCCAGATGGAGTGGGAGTACCTTCTGTTCACGGCGAAGAAGGCCAAGGACAATGCCGGATGACTTTGTGGCGGCGTCGTCCGTCACCATCGAGGCCCCGCCGCGCCGGGTGTGGGATGTCATCACGGACCCTGCAGCCGCGAAGGAGTTCATGTTTGGGACCGAACTCACCACGGACTGGAGCGTGGGCGGCCCCATCAGCTGGCGGGGAAACTGGGAAGGCAAGGAGTATGAGGACAAGGGTGTGGTCCTTGAGGTGGAGCCGGGCCGGAGGCTGGTCTACACACACTTCAGCCCGCTCGGTGGCCAGGAGGACAAACCGGAAAATTACCACACCCTGGCCTGGACGCTGCAGGACCAGGGCGGGCGGACGCTGCTGACGCTGACCCAGGACAACAACCCCACGACGGAAGCGGCCGAGCACTCCCAGGCCATGTGGGACCGGCTGGTGGCAGACGTCAAGAGGCTCTCCGAGCGCCCCTGACCGCCAACTGGGTAGCGAGTTAACGCGGGCGACCGCCGTCGGATGCCTCCCATGAAGGGAAGGTCCGACGGCGGCCGCGGGCTTTGTTGCCCCACGAACCAGGCAGCCTCAACAGCTGGTGGCTGGGCAGTGTTGCTGCTACTCGGCGTCGTGATCCGTTTCCAGGATCTGCACCAGGTGGTCCAGTGCCGTATCAGCGCCGTCGCCCTCGGCCCGGAGGACCACCACGTCGCCGTGTGAGGCGCCCAGGCTCATGAGGGACAGGATGCTGGCTGCGTCCATTGCCTCGTCGGCTGGCTCGCCTTCCCGGGCAATGGTGATGTCAAGGTCGTACTCTCCTGCTGCCTCGGCGAAGATGGCGGCGGGGCGGGCGTGCAGGCCCACGCGGCTGGCGACGGTTGCTGTGCGTTCTGGCATTTTTGCTCCTTTGGCTTCCCGGCGGGCTGGTTATTGCCGGGTAGAGGTAATGGGTGAGGCAGGGTCAGACGGTTGCTGGAACGGTTTCCACGGTAGCAGCGGTCTTCGGGGCTGCCCAGCGCTTGAGGGCCACCACGGCCAGGGCGCTGACGATGGTTCCGGCGATGATCGACAGGACGAACATCAGCAGGTTGCCGATCGCGAAGAACACGAAGATGCCGCCGTGGGGTGCCTGCGACGTGACGTTGAATGCCATGCACAGTGCGCCGGTTAGGGCGCCGCCAACCATGCTGGCGGGGATGACGCGCAGCGGATCGGCTGCGGCGAACGGGATGGCGCCTTCGGAGATGAAGGATGCACCCAGCAGCCAGGCGGCCTTGCCGTTCTCGCGCTCGGCCAGGCTGAAGAGCTTCTTGTCCAGGACGGTGGCCAGGGCCATGGCAAGCGGGGGCACCATGCCGGCGGCCATAACGGTGGCCATGATCTGCCACGGTGCCTGGTTCGTGGCGCTGCCGGCACTCAGTCCTGCCACCGCGAAGGCGTAGGCCACCTTGTTCACGGGTCCGCCGAGGTCGAAGCACATCATGAGGCCCAGGATGATGCCCAGGACGACGGCGGAGGCGCCGGTCATGCCGGTGAGCCAGCCGTTGAGCGCATTGGTGAGGCCGGCGATGGGTCCGCCGAGCACCAGGAACATCAGGCCGGAGGCAACGATCGAAGCGAGCAGTGGGATGATCACCACGGGCATCAGGCCGCGCAGCCAGCGCGGTACCTGCCAGGTGCCGATGAGGTGCGCGATGTAGCCGGCCAGCAGGCCGCCCACGATGCCGCCGAGGAAGCCGGCACCCATGAATCCGGAGACGGCGCCGGCAACGAAGCCGGGGGCGATGCCGGGGCGGTCGGCGATGGCGTAAGCAATGTAGCCTGCCAGCGCCGGGACCAGGAAGCCCATGGACAGGGCGCCGATCTTGAACAGGACTGCGCCCAGGTAAATGGCCAGGCCGCCTTCGGGGAGGTTCCCGAAGTTGTTGGCGAGGACCACCTTGTCTGCCACGGAGGTGATGTTGTAACCGCCCAGGAGGAAGCCCAAAGCGATCAGCAGGCCGCCGCCGGCAACGAACGGAATCATGTAGCTGACGCCGGTGAGCAGTGCGCGCTTCAGCTTCTGGCCGATGTGCTCGCCCTTTTCGGCCTCGGCCCGTTCGGCCTGCTCCTCGGCACCAAAGTGCGGAACCCGGCGGGCGTGGGGATCGGTGGCGGCAGCGAGCGCTTCCTGGACCATCTTCGCGGGCTCGTCGATGCCGCGCTTGACCGGGGCGTTGATGACGGGCTTGCCGGCAAAGCGTTCCTTGCCGCGCACGTCCACGTCCACGGCGAAGATGACGGCGTCCGCGGCGGCGATGACGGCGGGGTCCAGCGGCTTGGCACCGGAGGAACCCTGGGTTTCAACCTGGAGGTCGACGCCCATTTCCTGGGCTGCGGCCACCAGCGAATCTGCGGCCATGTAGGTGTGGGCGATGCCGGTGGGGCACGCGGTCACGGCGACGATGCGCTTGGGGCCACCACCATTTCCGGCGGCCGGTCCGCCGGCAGTTCGGCCGGCTACAGCGGATGCGCCGGACTGGCCGGCAGCATTCAGGGTACCCGCGCCGACCCCTGCGGGGACGGCGTCCGCCGGGGCTGCAGCAGCGTGCGCGGCCGGCTTCTCAGCCAGGGCGCCGTCCACGAGTTCCACGATCTCCTCCTCGGAGGAGGCGTTTCGCAGGGCGGCAGTAAAGTCCTTCTTGATCAGGGACCGGGCGAGCTTGGACAGCAGCTTCAGGTGGGCCTGGTCGGCACCGTCCGGGGCTGCGATGAAGAAGATCAGGTCCGCGGGGCCATCCTTGGCACCGAAGTCCACCTTGGGCTCCAGGCGGGCCATGGCCAGGGTGGGCTCCGTGACGGCCGCAGAGCGGCAGTGCGGGATGGCGATCCCGCCGGGAATGCCTGTTGCGGTCTTCTGCTCGCGGGCGAAGGCGTCGGCGAAGAGGCCTTCAACTTCTGTTGCGCGTCCGGTGGCAGCTACTCTGCTTGCCAGGTGCCGGATCACCGTCTCGGGGGAGTTGCCCAGGTTCTGGTCGAGCTCGACCAGTTCCGTGGTGATGAGCTGGGTCACTGTCAATCCTTTCGAAGGGCCGTGATGGTTACGGCATCCGGGGTGGTTTGGTGGACTGCCGGGACGGTGGAACCCGGCAGGGAGGCGGCTGCGGCACCGTGGGCCACCGCCTGACGAAGGCAATCGGCCGGGGCGGCGCCCTGGCCTTGGGCGAGCAGGTAGCCGGCCAGGGCGGAATCGCCCGCACCGACAGTACTGACCGCGGCGACCGGCGGGTGCGTGGCCAGCCACGCGCCGTCGGCCGTTACCAGGACAGCTCCCTTGGATCCGAGAGTTGCCAGCACAGCACCCACACCGGAACGTACGACGGCGGCGGCTGCTGCTGCGGCTGCAGCAGGGTCCGCTTCCAGTTCGTCAGCGGTGGCCGGGGAAGTGAAACCGGCTGCGGCAGCCAGCTCCGCCAATTCTTCGGCGTTGGGTTTGAGGAGGTCCGGTATTCCCGAACCATGTGCCGCCCCGCCCGTGGAGAGGGCATCAGTGGACAGCGGGTCACTTGAGGACCCCACGTCCGACAGGGCGGCGGCTAGAGGGGCGCCGGAAGAGTCCACGGCGATCTGCGGGGCGGTGCCGTCTGCGGCGGAGCGCAGCCGGCGGGCCACCGTGGCGTAGAAATCGGCGGGGAATCCCGGGGGCAGCGAACCGGCCAGGACCACCCAGCTGGCCCCGCGGGAGCTTTCCACCAGCAGCTTGATCAGGGATTCCTGCTGGTCCGCGTCCAGCAGCGGGCCGGGTTCGTTGATCTTGGTGGTGATGCCGCCGGGCTCTGTGAGCGCAACGTTGGTGCGCAGCGGTTCATCGATGGGCAGGGAAACGAAGGGCACCCCGCTTTCCCGCAGGCCGGCGAGGACGGGATCGCTGTCGGCGCCCGGGAGGACTGCCAGGGATTCGAGGCCGGAAGCTACCAACGCGCGGGAAACGTTGACGCCCTTGCCGCCGGACTCCTGGCTGACGGAGACTGCGCGCTGCACTTCGCCGCGTTCGAGCGGGCCGGGGAGGGCCACGGTACGGTCCAGGCTCGGGTTGGCTGTGAAGGTGACGATCATGCGATCACCACGTCTACGCCGGCGTCCTCAAGGGCGGCCGCCAGCTCCGGGCCGGGTTCGCTGTCTGTAATCAAGGTGTCCAGATCTTTCAGGGAGGCGAACTGGACCAGGGTTTCCGTGTCCAGCTTGGAGGAATCGGCCAGCACCACGATGCGGCGGGCCGAACGGACGAAAGCTGCCTTGACGGCGGCTTCCTCGGGGTCCGGCGTGCTAAGGCCGAACGATGCATGGATGCCGTTGGTACCGATGAATGCGATGTCGGGCCGGATCCTGCCTGCGGCCTCCACGGTTGCCTGGCCCACGGCCACCTGCGTGAGTCCCCGGACCCGTCCGCCCAGGACATCGAGGGCAATTCCGGGAATGCTGGACAGCTTGCCGGCGATTGGCAACGCGTGGGTGATGGCCACCAGTTCTGCCGCGTGTCCTGTTCCGTCGGAAGGTTCCATGGCGGTGCGCCGGGAGAGCAGGTCCGCCAGCACTTCGGTGGTGGTTCCGCCGTCAATCAGGACGCTGCCAGGGGACGTGCGGGGAATAAGGGCCAGAGCCGCCTCTGCGATGCGGATCTTCTGGTCCGGACGTTGGATGGCACGCTCGGTGACGCTTTCCTCGGTGGTGCTGAACCGGTCCGCAGCTACAGCACCGCCGTGTACCCGCCGGACGGTGCCGGCGTTTTCGAGGGTGGCAAGGTCGCGCCGGACGGTTTCGGTGGTGATGCGGAAGCGCTCGGCCAGGTGGGTCACGCTGACCCGGCCGGTGCCGGCTACAAGCTCGGCAATCTGCTGCTGGCGCTCCTCGGCGAACACATACCCTCCGTTGCGTAAGGCTTACTGTCAGTGACTGGCATCACATGATGTTGAGTTACTTGACTTTATCTTTGCTTCTGTTGGTTTGTCAATGGAAACCCACATGAAACAAAATGCGAGGTGCTTACTCGCACTGTCAGCCGGATCGAGGCCCTCGCTGTGCAGCGGTTCCCGGCCGGGAGTCGGGGCAGTCGGGGCAAAGAAAAGCCGGGCCGGACCAAAGCGGTCCGGCCCGGCATCCTCGGGTTCACGGCGGGTCCTGCTGTCCCGGCTTTCTTTCAACCTTGGCTAGAGTCCGCCGTCCCGGCTTTCGTTCCTTGTGATGCGCTCTCCGGTGTTCGGGTCCACCACTGACCGGGATTCACTGATCCGGCGGCTGCGGCCCGGTGAGGCGAGGATCAGCGACGCGATGAGGCCGATCACGCCCACGGCCATCAGGATGTAGCCGATGAGTACCTGGTCAACGAAGGGGATCAGGCCTGGAGCAACCGCCCAGGCGAGGATGGCGCCGAGTGCGATGAGGAAGATGGAAGAACCGATTCTCATGTGCTGCTCCTTGCTGGTGGCGGATGGGGCGTTGTCATAGCCCGCGGCGGATGCTAAGTATGCTGTCCGTTATTCGTCACGCTACAGCGGGCAGGTGCCCTGTTCAATGGTTTTGGCCTGCCCCGGGCCGTTTCAAATGGGTAACACTTTCGGCTGCTGTTGGACGGCACGGCTCGAAGGGGCTGGCGTTCCTGCTGGCTAGGCTGATCCGATGGAAACTGTTGTGTGGTCCAAACCTGAGGCTGAACGGGCGGGCACTCCGCTGCTGGTCATGATGCATGGCTATGGCACCGATGAGTCCCGCATGGTCCGCCTCTTTGAGTATCTCCCGGCCGAATTTACCTGTGCGGCGTTGCGGGCCCCGATGGCCATTGGCGACCACTATGGCTGGTTCCTCCTGGACTACTTCCTGGCCAACGACTTCGCCGACGTGATCAAGGCAACCAATGCTGTCCAGACGTGGATTAACACCGCCAAGGTGCAGCACACCAGTGTCAGCCTGCTTGGCTACTCCCAAGGCATGGCCATGGCCAGCACGCTGCTGCGCCTGCATCCCAAGGACTACGCGGCGGTGGTAGGGCTGTCCGGCTTTGTACTCGAAAACGAGCTCCTGTCCCTCACTGAGTCCTTCGATGCCCCGCCGCCCTTCTTCTGGGGACGGGACAAGGCTGACCTGGTGATCAATGACGACGCGGTGGCCTACACCGAGGAATGGCTGCAAAAGAACACGCTCCTTACGGCCAGGACCTATCCGGGTATGGGCCATGCGATGTCAAAGACTGAAATGGTGGATGTCAGCGCCTTCCTCCGCCACTATGTGCTTCGCGGCAAGGAGTCCTAGCACTTTCCGAGTGCAGCAGCGAGACGTACGTCACAAAGAGGCTTGAAGAAAAAACAGTTGCCAGCCAAATTTGTAAGCGCTTACACTCTACTTCGGCCGCGATTGCGGTCCTGAGCTGGGCGGACAAGGAGGGCGGTGCAGTGCGGATGCTTCACGGGAGCAGGCTTGGCTGCGTCGCAGTCGGCTCCTGCGCCAGTGCGGGACCTCCGGCTGGCTTGTCCGGCAGCCCGCAACAGGCCCATGATGGTAGGGACAGATGGATCAGCAGGGCCCCCGCCGGGATAACGGCGCTGCACAGTTAACGCCGGCCGGCCCGTCGGCACTGCAGATGATCCGGGCACCGAAGCCACCACACTCCCAAATCCGCCTTCGAGGCTGCCCGCCGTCTGAAAGGACACCGCACCACGCATGAGTGAAAACACCGCAACGCACCATACAGTGAACAGCCTCACCGCCTGGACCGGCGCCTCTGCCATCCTTTTTGACCTGGACGGCGTGCTGACCCCCACCGCAACGGTTCACGAGCAGGCGTGGCAGGAGCTGTTCGAAAGCTACCTCTCCTCCCGGCCGGAGGTTGCGGGCTACAGCGAGAGCGACTACTTCGACCACATCGACGGCAAGCCGCGATTCGACGGCGTCCGTGACTTCCTGGCCTCGCGCGGGATCGTCCTTCCGGAAGGCCCCACCGATGACGACCCCGGCAACACCACCGTGCAGGGCCTGGGCAACCGCAAAAACCGGATCTTCAACCACATTGTCAGCACAGGTGTGGAACCTTTTGAGGGCTCGGTCCGCTTCCTGGAAGCCGTGCTGGACCGCGGACTGAAGGTCGCCGTCGTCTCCTCCTCCCGGAATGCCCCCGCAGTCCTGGAAGCAGCGGGCCTCCGCCGCCTCTTCCCGGTGGTTGTGGATGGCGTGGTGGCAGCCGGTGAAGGCCTGCCGGGCAAACCCAGCCCCGCCACCTACGAGTACGCCGCGCAATTGCTGGACCTTCCCAGTGAAGAATGCGTGGTGGTGGAGGACGCCGTTTCCGGTGTGCAGGCAGGACAGGCTGGCTCATTCCACTCTGTGATCGGGGTGGACCGCGGTGCCGGACGCCAAACCCTGCTGGATGCCGGAGCGACAGTGGTGGTCAACGACCTTGCCGAGCTCCTCTAGCAGGCCCGCACCCGGCCGCGTCCCCCATCCCGGCGCGCCAACTCAACGAATTACTTAAGTAAGCAGCACCCCAAGCTGCCGCGCCCGCGAGGGCAATGACAGCTGCCCCAGCACACGCCTAAGGACCCCAACACCATGGCTCTCATCACCGCAGACCGCGAGCGGTTTCCCAACACCCCCTGGCAACTCGTCGAAACACGCCACGAGCCGGGCGCTGAAGGGACACTGGAAACCCTTTTTGCCCTTGGCAACGGTCACCTCGGAATCCGCGGCGCCCACTGGGCGGCGGCAGATTCCGACCTGCCGGGCAGCTTCATCAACGGGTTGCATGAGATCTGGGACATCAAGCACGCCGAGAACGCCTTCGGCTTTGCCCGCACCGGCCAGCGCATCCTCTACATCCCCGACGCCAACAACTTCACCGTGGTCATCGACGGCGAGTCCCTCAGCCTGTCCGAATCCGAGGTGCTCGAGTACCGCCGTTCGGTGGATTTCGCCACCGGCGCCTATGAATGCCGGATTACGTGGCAATGCCGCTCCGGTGCCGTTGTCACCACCACGGAGCGCCGCGCCGTCGGTTTCGCTTCCCGAGGAGCCCTCGGCATTTCCCTGGAGGTGGCCACGGACCGCGAGATTTCCGTGGACGTGACTTCCGCGGTGATCAACCGCCAGGACCAGCCGGTGGAGGACCACTCGGTCCACGATCCCCGCAGGGCGGGCCGCCACGCCGGACGCGTTTTGCTGCCACTGCGCCTGGATGGCGGCGACGGCTCGCTCCGCCTGGCCTGGGAGGCGGCAGAATCCAAGCAGCGCGTGGGCGTTGCAGTGGACCACTGGACTTCTGCAGGCCACCAGCCGTTCGATACTCTCGTGGACCAGGACGAGAGCAGCGTCCGCTACGTGCTGGCAGTGAGCGCGGACGAGCCGTTCCGCCTCGAAAAGTCCGTCAGCTACTCCGCCGGCGCCGCCATCCAGGACCAGTCCGTTGACGCAGCAGCCGTAGCCGAAGAGGGACTGCGGCCCGTCGCCGATATCTTCGCCGAAAGTGAAGCGCACTACCGCGAGCACTGGGCTACGTCTGACATTGTGGTTGCCGGCGGCAAGCCGGAACTGCAGCAGGCCATCCGCTGGAACCTCTTCCAGCTTGCCCAGGCGACGGCCCGCGCGGACGTGGCCGGCATCCCCGCCAAGGGCGTCACAGGTTCGGGCTATGAAGGCCACTATTTCTGGGACCAGGAAGTTTACCTCCTGCCGTACCTGACCTACACCAACCCTGTAGGCGCGCGCCGGGTCCTGGAGTTCCGCCACGCCATCCTCCCGGAAGCCAAGATCCGGGCGAAGGAACTGAGCATGGAAGGCGCATTGTTCCCGTGGCGCACCATCAACGGGCTTGAGGCCAGTGCGTACTACGCCGCCGGTACCGCCCAGTTCCACATCGCCGCCGCCATTGCCTTCGCCACCAACCGGTTCGTCTGGGCCACGGGAGACATCGCATTCCGTGACGGCATTGGTGCAGAACTGCTGATTGAGACGGCCCGGATGTGGATTTCGCTGGGCTTCTTCGGCAAGGACGGCATGTTCCACATCCATGGCGTCACAGGGCCGGACGAATACACGGCGGTGGTCAACGACAACCTCTACACCAACGTGATGGCCCGCTTTAACCTGCGCGCCGCCGCTGCCCTGGAACACGCCGGCATCGAGCAGGAAGAGCGGCAACTGTGGGAGGCGGCGGCCAGCCGCATGCACCTGCCCTTCGACAAACGCATGGAGGTGTACTCGCAGGACAACGACTTCATGACCCTGGAGCCGTGGGACTGGACCACGCCCCGCTCCAAGTACCCCCTGCTCCTGCACTTCCACCCGCTGGTCATCTACCGCCACCAGGTCCTGAAGCAGGCGGACACCGTCCTGGCGATGTTCCTGCAGTGGCAGGATTTCACGGCCGAGGAAAAGCACCGGGCCTTCGACTTCTACGACCCCCTGACCACCGGCGATTCAACGCTTTCGGCCTGCGTCCAGGGGATTATGGCCGCCGAGGTGGGGTATTCCCGGGAGGCGCTGGAGCACTTCACCAACGCCGCGTTCATTGACCTGGACGATACCCACGGGAACACCATCGACGGCGTGCACATCGCCTCCACCGGCGGGGTGTGGAGTTCGCTGGTCTGCGGCTTCGCGGGGCTGCGGGACCAGGGCCCTGTTCCGTTCTTCGACCCGCGTCTTCCCGGCGAGTGGGAGGGGCTCACCTTCCACTTGAAGATCCGCGGACGCCTGCTGCTGGTTCAGCTCGATGCCGGGGCGATCACGCTGACCATGCAGGAAGGCGAAGCACTGGAGGTGAGCGTTCGAGGCCAGCTGTTCACCGTAGGCGCTGAGCCCGTCCAGGTACCCCTCGCGCCAGTCCGGGTTCCGGAACCCACCGTCTTCCCGAGCGGACATCCGACGGCGAGCATTCCGGTCGTGCGTGCCGCCAGCGACGCGCCGCTCCCGGCGGCCTAGTCTCCCCTCGCTGTCGTCCGTTCCACCTCGGGTGACCGGTCCAGCGGGTGGGCCGGTTCGTCGTCATGCGCGGGCAGGGGCAGGGGCTGCGGTGGCCTAGTATTAAGCAACCCTAGTAATAAGCACCCTTAGTATGAGGAAAGCCGCAACCACGCGGCCGTCGAGACCAACAGAGGTGACCATGGCCAGGCGCAGCAACCCGGCAGTACGAATCGCAACCGAAACCGCCCACAACGCAGTGTTCGATGCCGACGGCAAGCCGAAGCCGGGCGTCCACAACGCCCTCCTGCGGGCGGTGGAGATCCAGCGTCCGCTGGTGGTGGCGTACGTCCGCCGGTTGCAGAAGAAGCATCCGCGCGCCACCGCCGCCCAGCTGGCAGACATCCTGGAGCGCGACTACCTGCGTGCCGTCACAGGCGGCGGGGCCCTGGTAGGCGCAACCGCCGTCGTGCCCGGCGTCGGCACCGTGGCATCCCTGGGACTCTCCGCTGCGGCGACTGTCGGGTTCCTGGAAGCAACCGCACTCTACGCCACCTCCCTCGCCGAACTGCACGGCATCCGCCTCACGAACCCGGAGAAGGCCAGCACCATGGTGATGGCCATCATGCTGGGCGAGGAGGGGACAGCGCTGCTCGGAACGCTCAGCGGGCAGGCGGCCGGCAACGGCATGAACGCCACCAGGGCATGGGGCAACGTGCTGTCCAAATCCGTGTCCGTGCCCGGCTTCGGCTCGGTCCGCAACCGGATCCAGAAAGCTTTCCTCAAGAACCTCCTCAAACGGCAGGGCACTGCCCTGTTCGGCCGGGCGTTGCCGTTCGGCATCGGGGCGGTGATGGGTGGAGCCGGTAACCTCATGATGGGGCGGGCAGTGGTGGCCAACGCGAAGGAGGCGTTTGGTCCCATGCCGGATACCATCCCCGGCGAGCTGAATGCAGCCGCACCGGACCACCTGACGCTGGAAGGCAACACCTTTGGATCTCAACGCTGACCTCGGCGAATCGTTCGGCTCCTGGAGCATGGGTGACGACGCCGCGATGTTCCAGCTGGTCACCAGCGCCAACGTTGCCTGCGGTTTCCACGCCGGCGACCCCGTAACCATGCTGGACAGTTGCCGCGCCGCCTACGAGCTGGACGTAACGGTCGGTGCCCATGTGGGCTACCGCGACCTTGCCGGCTTCGGCCGCCGCTCCCTGGACATGTCCTTCGATGAACTGTTCGGCGACGTGCTGTACCAGCTGGGCGCGCTCGACGGCGTGGCGCACGCCGTGGGCGCCTCCGTGGATTACGTGAAGCCGCACGGTGCGCTGTACAACCGGCTGGTCCACGACGCTGACCAGGCCTCCGCGGTGGTTGCTGCCGTGAACTCCTACGATCCAGGGCTGCCCATCCTGGGCCTGCCTGGATCCGAGCTGTTGAAGCAGGCAAAGGAAGCCGGGCACCCGGTCTTCATCGAAGCCTTTGTGGACCGCGCCTACCAGGCTGACGGGACCTTGGTGCCGCGGTCGCAGGAAGGTGCTGTCCTGCACGACGTCGATGCAATCGTCGAGCGGGCCGTGCGCCTTGCCAGCAAGGGCGAAGTCCTGGCCGTCGACGGAACCCTGGTCCAGGTGCAGCCGGACTCCCTGTGCATCCACGGCGACACCCCGGGCGCGGTGGGGATGGCAGCAGCAGTCCGTGCCGGCTTGGAGGCCGCCGGCGTCGAACTGGAAGCCTTCGCCTGACGGCACTCAACCAAAGATCAGGTGCGCCACGGTAAAGATCGCCAGCCCGGCCAGGGAGCCCACCACTGTGCCGTTGATCCGGATGAACTGCAGATCCTTGCCCACCTGGAGTTCGATTTTTTGTGAGGTTTCCTCCGCATCCCACCGCGCCACCGTATCCGTGATCACCCCGGCGATATCCGAGCGGTAGGTCCTCACCAGGTAGCCGGCCGCGTCGCCGATCCAGGCGTTCACCTTCCCGGCGAGTTCGGGGTCGTTCACCAACCTGGAGCCGAAGTCGCGGACCGCAGCTTTGAACTTGATGGTCAGCTCGCTGCCCGGATCATCCACGGCATCCAACAGGGTCTTTTTCACGGTGCCCCACGTGCGGGAAGCCAGTTCGCGCACCTCGGGATCACCCAGGACCTGTGCCTTGATGTCCTCGGCGCGCGCGATCATCACGGGATCGTGCTGCAGGTCCTGGGCAAGGTCGTTCAGGTATTTGTCAATGGACTGCCGCACCTGGTGGTTGGGGTCCGCCTGAACGGCCCGCACGAATTTGTGGAACTCGATGTACACCTTGTCTCCCACGAGCCCGTCCACGAACTGGGGTACCCACGTGGGGGAACGCTCCGAGACCAGCCGGCTCACCGTCTCATGGTTTTCGCTGACCCAGTCCGCCGCCCGGTCCACCAGCAGGTCCACCAGCTTGTGGTGATGCCCGTCGTGGAAAATACGCTCGGCCAACTTGCCCACGGGAGGTCCCCACGGCGGAGCCAGCAGATGCTTGCGGACCATGCCTTCGATCACTGCCTGGACGTCGTCGTCGTTCAGGACCTTGAACACGCCGCGGATCACTGCGGCGCCTTCCTTGGCCACCCGGTCGGCGCCGCCGGGCGTGGCCAGCCACTCGCCTGCCCGGCGGGCGATGTTCACGCTCGCCAGTTTGTCCTGGACCACTTGCTCGGACAGGAAGTTTGTCTCCACGAACTCGCCCAGCGAGGCGCCGATCTGGTCCTTGCGGCGCGGAATGATCGCGGTGTGGGGGATTTTGATGCCCATGGGGTACTTGAAGAGCGCAGTGACGGCGAACCAGTCGGCCAGAGCACCTACCATGCCGCCCTCAGCCGCGGCACGCACGTACTGGAGCCACGGGTACTCCTTTTGCAGCGCGAACGCGAACACAAAAATCACGGCCATGGCAATCAGCAGCCCCAGCGCCACGAGCTTCATTTTCCTCAGCGCTGCCGCCTTTTCGGCGTCACCGGCAGCAAATTGATGGACGACGGCGGCACTTGCCATTGCCCCGGGCGGCGGGGAAGGCGCGGGCCTGGTGGGTGCTTCGCGGGTAGTTGGTTCAGAGTTCACCTGCATGTGCCAAGCCTAGTCCCGCGCCCGGGCGGGGTCGGCTACCGTGGCTGCATGACTACTGACGGGTCACTGCCGCAGAGGCCGCTGGTCTTCGCCCACCGCGGATCGAGCGCGGCGTTCGCCGAACACACCCGCGCAGCCTACCTGCAGGCGCTGGCGGACGGGGCGGACGGGGTGGAGTGCGATGTCCACCTGACCCGCGACCAGCACGTGGTCCTCCTGCACGACGCAAACCTGGACCGCACGTCTGACGGAACCGGGCCGGTGGCGGAGCGCACGCTGCATGAACTCCGCCGACTCGACTTCTCGTCCTGGAAGGGTGTCCGCATCCCCGAGATGTACGGGGCGCGGTCCGGGCAGTTCCTGACCCTTCCGGAGTTGCTGGAGATTCTTCGGGGTGCCGGCCGCCCCATGGGACTGGCCATTGAACTGAAGCATCCCAGCCCGTACCAGCTGAAGCTTGAGGACCGGGTCCTCGAGGTCCTGCGGGCCGAGGGTTGGGAGGCTGCCGGTTCTTCCGTGGATAACGTGTCAGTCACCTTCATGAGCTTCAGCCCTGAATCCGTCCGCCGGCTGTTGCGGTCCGTTCCGGCACAGTATGTCTGCCAACTGGTGGACGATGTGGACGTGCGGGAGCTGCGCGGGGAACTGGGCCTGGGACTGATCACCGGGGGAGCCATCGCCAACCTGATGAAAGCTGCCCAGCTTGAAGGGGAGCGGATCCTGGATGCCGGCGAAGCCGGGTTGGCAGGCCCCGGCATGGCTTATGTCCGCCGGCATCCGGACACCGTCCGTCGGTGGATGGACCTGGGCAGGCGCTTCCGGGTGTGGACCGTGGACACGGACCAGGATGTGGCACTCTGCCAAGACCTGGGCATCCACGAGATCACCACCAACGTGCCTGCCCGCGTGCTGGGGCAGCTGCACGCGGCGTCGCCGCAGGGAAGGTAGGAAGGAAGATGGCCGGACTGGCTGCCAGCGGTGTTCCCCCGCTGTTCCGTTGCCTGGAAGCCGTCTCCAGCGATACGGGTTTGGTGCTGCATGATCCGGCCTCGTCCTGGTCCGGGCCCCGCCGTTGGTGGCGCGGTGCTTTGGACGTGGAAGGCCTGGCATTGGGTTCTGTAGGGGCCGCGGCTGCGGCATTGGACCTCCTGTCAGGAACTCCGGGCCGGTTTGCCACCACGGCGGCCCTGACCGCCGCCGCGTTCGACTCCTATGGCCACCTTCGGATTGACGGGCGCACCATTCAGGGATTCGCCCCACTGTCCGGCTTCCGGCGCACCCGCGACGGGTGGATCAGGCTCCACGCCAACTACCCGCACCATGAGCGGCGGCTGATGCAGGCACTCGATGCCACCAGCGTGGATGGCGTGGGGGCAGCCCTCGCCGCTATGACCTCGCTCGAAGCAGAAGCAGCGATCCAAGCCCGCGGCGGGGTGGCCGCGGCTGTCCGAAGCCGCGGCGAATGGCTGGGCTCGGGCCTGGGAGGGGCTGCCGGAACGGGACCCTGGATAGAATTCAGTCTTGCCGGGGGAGGAACCACCGGCGCCCGGCGGCTCCGCCTGTCCCGCGACAACCCCCGCCTTCCCCTTGCCGGGGTGCGCGTGCTGGACCTGACCCGCGTTATTGCCGGGCCGGTAGCAACCCGGCTCCTGGGGGCGCTTGGCGCCGACGTCCTGCGGATCGATCCGCCTCAGCTTCCCGAAATTTCCGATCAGTTCGTGGACACCGGGTTCGGCAAGAAGAGCGCCGAGGCGGACCTGGCAGACCCGCTGAACCGCCACCTCCTCCACGAGCTGCAGGCCACCGCGGACGTTGTCATCACGGGTTATCGGCGGGGGTCCCTGAACCGCTTCGGGCTGGAGCCGGAGGTGCTGCTGTCAGCCCGCCCGGAGCTGGTGGTGGCCTCGCTGGACAGCTGGGGCGGCACGGGCCCATGGAGCGGCCTGCGCGGCTTCGACAGCATTGTCCAGGCGGCCACCGGAATCGCCGATCTTTACGGGGCGGAGGACCATGACGCCGGGTGGCGGGCGGGTGCGCTGCCCGTCCAGGCCCTGGACCACGCAACAGGGTACGGGTTGGCGGCAGCAGCCATCGCCTTGCTTGCGCGGCGCCGGCACAACGGCCTGGGGGGAGCGGCGCGGCTGTCCCTGGTCCGCACGGCAGAGGAGCTGTTCGCCCTTCCCACCGGTAATCCAGAAACGGATGTTCCAGAACCAGAATTGCCCGTACCTGATCTGCGGGTCATGGCCAGCAGCTACGGCCAACTGCGCTACGTGGGGCCGCCCCTCCTGGTGGACGGGCAGCCGCTTGACTACACAGGCCCACCGCCACCTTACGGGAGTTCCGCGCTCGGCTGGGCCTGACCTGTTTTAGCGGCTTGCCGCGCTTGTGATTGAGTGGGGGCATGTCTTTTTCCCGGTCCGGCCGGGCCCTTCAAAGCCTTTCCGCCGCAGCCATGAGCGCCCTATTGGCGGCCAGCGCCATGAAACACGTCCGCGACCCCGGGTTTTACCGGCAGGTGGTGCCGGACTACCTCTGCCTGGAGGGCAGGGCCAGCGGCACGGAACCGGACCGCCGTCGGCCGTTCGCAGTGATGACCAGGGAGGAATGGATCGCGCTGAGCGGCCTGCTGGAGCTGGCCGCCGCCGTCGGAATCCTTGTCCCGCCGGTCCGCAGGGCGACTGCCACCGCCCTCACCGCCATGTTCGCCGTCTTCCTGGCCGGACACATCGACGCGCTCCGGCGTGCCTACGGCCCCGAAGGAACCCGCAGCCAGCGCACAGTCCATACGGTGCGCCTGCCGCTGCAGGCTCCGCTCATCCTGTGGGCCTGGACCCTGCGGAAGCCTGCACTGGGAGCAGGGACGTGAAATTGCTGTCCTCCCCTGCCGTCCGGGTGGGACTCTCCATCAGTGTTGCCACCGGGCTCTATGGAGTCTCCTTTGGTGCCTTGTCCGTCACGTCCGGCCTGGATTTTTGGCAGACCATGGCGTTGAGCCTGCTCCTCTTCAGCGGCGGGTCGCAGTTCGCATTCATCGGCGTGGTGGGAGGAGGGGGCTCGGGCATCGCAGCCATGAGCGCTGCCACACTGCTGGGCATGCGCAACGGAATCTACGGCATGCAGCTCAACGCACTGCTCCACCCCACCGGGTGGCGCAGGTACGTTGCCGCCCAGGTGACCATCGACGAGTCCACCGCCACCAGCACCGGCCAGACCGATCCCGCGGAGCAGCGCCGCGGCTTTTGGGCGGCGGGCATCGGCATCTATGTGCTGTGGAACCTCTTCACTGCGGTGGGGGCGTTGGCCGGCAGCGGGTTGGGGGACCCCAAGCAGTGGGGACTCGACGGCGCCGCAGTGGCCGCCTTCCTGGCCTTGCTCTGGCCCCGGCTCAAAGGCCGCGAACCGATCGCCATCGCGGTGGCCTGCGCCCTTGCCACGGTGGTGGCCGTGCCGTTCGTGCCGGCAGGCGTACCCATCCTGGTGGCCGCCGTCGTGGCCGCTGTGATCGGCTGGTACAGCCACGGCCGGAGCGACGAGGGCCTGGAGCCGGACGTTGAGCCGTACCGGGAACACCGCCACCATGCTGTGGATCACCGGCACGATGAAGATCACGGGCACGGCGGCGTCCACCAACACCATGACATCCCGCAGCACGGCAAGGGTTTACCGGGAGCGGACTCGTGAGCCTCTGGATCTGGCTGCTCATTGCCTGCGCACTGGCTTACGCCTGGAAGCTGGTGGGCTACTTCGTCCCCGCGAGGATCCTCGAGAACCCCCGGGTTTCCAGGGTGGCAGGAACCATGACCATCGGGCTGCTGGCGTCCCTCACGCTGGTGAACGCCGTGGCATCCGGGCAGTCCCTGGTTGCCGACGCCCGGCTGGGCGCGCTCGCGGCCGCAGTCATCGCACTGGCGCTGCGCGCGCCGTTCCTGCTGGTTGTGGTGGTGGGCGCGGGAACGGCCGCCCTGCTGAGGATGCTCGGCTGGAACTGAGCCGCCGCCGCTAAGTGAGATTCGTCACTGGTGCTGGAGGCCGTGAGTTGTACTATAAAAGCGGCTATGCAGTTGGCCACGCAGAATCCTCATGAACGGCGACGATGGACAATCAACTGCATGCTGCCGGGGAAAGAGCCGGGCGGCCCCACCTCCAGAAGAACGTCCGACGCCGGGCCGGGCTCCCAGCCAAACGTTTCTTCAGTCGTTTTGCCGGCTTGTCCGATGTCCCGGCCGAAGATCTCCAGTCCCTGTCGGAGAGCCTGCAAAGGGCCATGGACCTCGATCCGGCGTCGCAGGTCCTGGCGCTCCAGGCAATGGTCCACGAGGAGTTGCGGGCGCGGGGAGCGGCAGGCGACGACTAGCGCTGGGAGAAGCTGGCGGGGAGCGGCACGCGGCTACTACGAGGCCGGCTGGCTACCCCCAGCAGCGGGCAGCGCCGCTGCCAACTGGAGCCGGTCACGCAACTCCATGGGCAGCGCCGTTGGTTGCCCGTGAACCGGCTGTAAGTGGGCCGGTTGAATTTGCACGGCGCAAGCATTCTTCGACGGCCATCTCATACCAGGCCTGGGCGCCGTACTCGGGCTCGGGAGTATCCAGGTTCTGGAAAAGGGCATCGCACAGTTTTGCGAGTTCCCCGGGCGGCAGGGTGGGAAGTACTTCCTCCGGTCCGCGCGGATCATTGATGTAGTGCAGAAGCCTGGACGTGTTCATCACGATGTGGCCACGGGCTGGAGGAGCAAAAACTGGGGCATGGATCGCTCCATCTCGAAGGATCAAACCTGAAGGATCAGAGAGGCTGGCTGCGTAACCCACTTGAAGTGTATTGCACCCACTGGGCGCCCACAATGGGGAGATCCACAGTGCTAAAACGGGGTCTTCCGGGCTCTGTGGAACCGTCTGGTGGAGCATTCGGCCAGCTGCAGGCTGCCAGGGAAGTGGCGTCAGGGGAGGGCCGGTACCGGCACATGGACCGGAAGCGGACGGCTGGGCCGAACTGTCCTGATGGCATCCTCCACCAGCGCCAACGGCCTGCGCCAGGCGTCAGATCCCGGTTCCATGGTGTCCACAACTCCAATGAGCATCGCCAGCAACCGGAACATGTCCGTCATTGAGATGTCCTCGCGCAGGCTTCCCTGGCCTTGCCCGCGCACCAGCAGCACACTGATCGATTCCATCAAGGAGCCCGTGATGCCGGTGAGCAACTCCCGGCGGCCGGCAACAGCGCCCAGGAGGTTGGCGTCGTCGCTGGCGGCCGCCATCAGGGCTTCCATGACACGGAGCAGTCCTGCCGTTGCGTCGATATCCGCGAGGGCGGTTTCCACCACGGGGTCAACGTTGAGCCGGAGCTGCCGGTCAAGCACGGCAAGGACCAGCTCCTCCTTGTCCGAAAAATTGCGGAACAGGGTGGCCGGTCCAACGCCTGCGGTTGCTGCGATGGTCTGGAGGGGAACTTCGGGGCCGAACTCGCGGAAGCATTGGCGCGCCGCCGTGATGATCTTGTCCACGTTCCGCGCTGCGTCGGCGCGGAGGGGCTTGCGGGCGACTGCGAGGCTCATGCCAAAAGGTTAGCAATGGAGATCCTGCCGTTCACCGTTACTGGAGGGTAGGGGGTTTTGTGACGGCGGCCATGGCGCTCTCCGTCTGCGTCCCGCCTCCTTGCCATGGCACACTGGCATCATGCTGCTTGCCTTTTCTGTTGCCCCCTCAGGTACCCCCGCGGAAGGGTCCAGGCCCGCTGATGCCTCCGTCCATGACGCCGTCGCCGCAGCCGTTAAGATCGTCAGGGAATCGGGCCTGCCGAACAAGACCGATTCGATGTTCACCACCATCGAGGGTGAATGGGATGAAGTTTTTGAGGTCGTGAAGCGGGCTACGGAGGCGGTGGGGCGCTACGGCAGCCGCGTCTCCCTGGTTATCAAGGCGGACATCAGGCCCGGGTATTCCGGCGAGCTGACAGCCAAGGTGGACCGCCTGGAAGAAGCACTCACCGACGGTTCGTGACGGGTAACTGCCCTTCTGCCTCCTGGTCTTCGGAACAGCCCGCGTCTCTGGACCCGCGCGGACCCCCGTGCCAGACTGTGCCCATGTTTGAGCACAAGCCCCGTCCGGAGTGGATTGCCACCGAAGAGTTCCTGTCCGACGTCGTGGTCCATCCTGATCCCTCGCTCCTCCGCGCCGTGCAGTCCGCGGCTGAGGCCGGTATGCCGGCCATCGAGGTGGCCCCCAATGCCGGGAAGCTCCTCAAGCTGCTCGTCCAGCTTTCCGGTGCCCGCAGGGTCTTGGAGATCGGCACGCTTGCCGGTTTCAGCACTATCTGGATGGGGCAGGGCCTGCCCGACGACGGCACGTTGGTCACGTGCGAATTCCTCCCTCAGCACGCGGAAGTGGCGTGGGCAAATATCGACTTTGCAGGACTGGGACAGAAGGTGGAGATCCGGCTGGGTCCTGCCCTGGACACCCTCGCAGCGTTGGCGGAGGAGGACCGGGAGCCTTTCGATTTCATCTTCATCGATGCCGACAAAGAGAACAACAGCCGCTATCTGGAATGGGCGGTGCGCCTGGGCCGGCCGGGGGCCACGGTTGTCCTGGACAACACCATTTGGGAAGGCGCGGTCCTGGACCCTGACATGGACCCCGTGAACGCGCCTGGAATCGTTGACGCCCTCAAGCTGCTGGGCGGGCATCCCCGGCTCGACGCCACCGTCATCCAGACAGTGGGCTCCAAGGGCTGGGACGGGTTCGCGCTGGCTCGAATCAGGTAGCCCGCCCGTGGCCCGGCCGCTGACTCCCGCCCGCCGGTTAACTGGTAAGTATGCTTATAGTATTGTCGCGAAGCCGCCAGCCGGATCAGCCGAAGTGGAGGAAAAATATGAAAGCGTCACCCACCCTCGCCAGCAACCTGCAAATGGTGCTCACAGACCTCATCGAGTTGCACCTTCAGGGGAAGCAGGCCCACTGGAACCTTGTAGGCACCAATTTCCGTGACCTGCACCTGCAGCTGGACGAGATTATTACCGCAGCCAGGCTCTTCGCGGACCAGGCGGCGGAGCGGATGCGGGCCCTGCACGCCTTGCCGGACGGCCGCAGCAGCACCGTGTCTTCCGGCAGCCGGCTGGAGGAGTTTCCGCAGGGGCTGGTCACCACGAAGGACACTGTCAAACTTGTCACCGCGCGGCTGGAACGGACTGTGCAAACCATGCGCGACGTCCACGACGAGGTGGACGAGGAAGATCCCACCAGCGCTGACCTGCTCCACGCCGTCATTGAGCGGCTGGAACAGCTGGCCTGGATGGTCAATGCCGAAACCATGGCGGCGACGGAATCAGTGACCGAGCCTGCATAAGCGTTTGGCCGTGGCCGGCAGGGACTAAGCCCGGGGACTGCCCGAAGGAACTGCCCGAGTAACTGGAGCCGGGGACCAACGGAAAAGGGGCTGCTGCGGAATCCGCAGCAGCCCCTTTTTCAGTTTCCGGAACCTAATCCTTCTTGAAAGCGTCCTTGACTTTTTCGCCGGCCTGCTTCAGGTCAGCCTTGGACTGGTCCATCCGACCCTCAGTCCGCAGGCTTTCGTCGTCAGTGGCCGCACCCGTAGTCTCCTTGGCCTTGCCGCCCATTTTCTCTGCGGCATTTTCGATCTTGTCATCCAAACCCATGGTGATTCTCCCTTCGGCCGGTGGCCGGCGGAACGGTAATGCGCCGGTCATGCTCTCATGCTAACCAGCCGAAGGCGGCTTCAACAGGTCTGGAAACGAACTCAGACCAGGTCGGGAGCGCTGGCCACTATGTAGTCGGCGGCGGCGGGGCCGGTCATGGACAGATTGTTGCTGTCCGGGTTGATTCCGCGGCCCTGGAGCGCTTCCCACAAGGCTTCCGGGGCCTGAAGCTGTTCCTTCTGGAGCAGGCACCAGCTGGTGTACAGGCCATAGAGCTCGTCCCGGCGAAGGCCGAGTCCGGGCTCCCTGTCCGCGACAACTGCTTCAGCGAGAAATTGGTCAAAATGGGTGGCGGGCATGTTTGCTCATTCGGGGTCGACCGTGATGCCGCCGTATCTGCTTCAGCGGCCCTGCGCGGCTCTTGGGATACCGAGCAGAGTAAACACGAAACTATGGCAGGGCGGTTCACTTTGTCCAGTCGCCGTATCAGTTCTCAAGATCGAGGGGGCCGACGGCGACTGGGGGGACTGGCCTCGGTCTCAGAAGAGGCCATCTCACCGCCGGCCCCGCTTTGTCCCCGGACCACCTTTGCTGACCCGGGAAACCTCAACAGGACCTTTAGGACAATTTTCCCCCATCTTGCAGGTCCTGCCTAGCCCCGGGAGGCGGCAGCCATTCTTGTCCGTTCCGCCGCTTGCCCGGGGCGTCTGCTACCTACTCGTTGCCTGTATCGCGTCCGCGCAGCTTGTCGCGGACCCTGTCCCGGTGGCGTTCGGCGGACTCGCTGGAACGCTGGCTCCCGCTACCGTTGCCGTTCTGGCCCGTGTCCCCGTTCCCGCCGTCGTCGTTCCCGCCGTTCGCCGCACTGTACTTTTCTCGAAGTTCGCGCCCGTGCTTGATGTCTTCGTCCTCTTGCTTCTGCAGTTTCTCGCTCTTCTTGGTGTCCCGCGGCGGAAGCTGGATGGTCTCTTCTGCCTCGATGCCGGCCTGGAGCTGGCGGCCACGCTCTGTCTCTGCGTCAAACTCGGCACCGAAAAGCAGGGACATGTTCAGGATCCACAGCCACAGCAGCATCACGATCACGCCGCCCAGGGCACCGTAGGTCTTGTTGTAGTTACCGAAGTTGCCGACGTAGAACCCAAAACCCAGGGATGCGAGCAGGAAAACGAACAGGGCAATGCCTGAACCCATGCTCATCCACTTGAACTTGGGCTGCTTGACGTTGGGGGTCGCGTAGTACAGCACGGCAATGATCACGATAATCAGGACCACCATCACCGGCCATTTGGCAATATTCCAGATGGCGAGGAACACACCGCTGAGCCCGATCAGGCCTCCAACCGCCTCGGCAACCGGGCCGCTCAGGACCAGCATGCCGGCGAGGATGGCGACGACGACAACGGCGAAGAGCGTCACCACCAGCATGGTGCCGCGCA
Organism: Arthrobacter sp. Ha26; assembly: GCF_059091705.1. Taxonomy (NCBI): domain Bacteria; kingdom Bacillati; phylum Actinomycetota; class Actinomycetes; order Micrococcales; family Micrococcaceae; genus Arthrobacter; species Arthrobacter sp. Ha26. Next base: position 320,811 of record NZ_JBNHGX010000002.1, on the reverse strand, counting down.
GCTTAATGAATGGCCTGCCCTCATCGACCTCGTAAACGCGGTTCATGGCCCGCCCGAAGGCCCCGACATAGCCGGAGGCGGACCAGAGGGCAGTAGCGAGACCGAGGACCAGGGTAAGTCCGGCAGCCGGTGCGTTGGCGAGATCGGAGACAACGCCCCCGATGGTCCCGACCGTCTCGGCCGGGACAAATCCCTGCACAATCTGGAGCAGGGCATCGGTCGTTTTCTGTGGGTCTCCGAAGAGCCCGATCAGTGAAACCAGCGCCAAGATGGCTGGGAACAGGGACAACACCCCGTAGTAGGTGAGGGCTGCCGCGAGGTCCGGGCACTGGTCCTTCGAAAACTCCCGCAGGGTTTTCTTAAGGATGTATTTCCAGGACGGTTTGTCCAGGTCGGTGGGGCCATCCGGCTTACGGGAGTCGTTCGGATCCGGAGCCTGGCCTGCTTTCGCTGTGCTGGTTTCGGAAGAGTCTTGAGTGGCCATGGGGCTGTCCTCTCGCTAAGGGTGCAAAACTGAGAGGCCGGCTCCGCGTGATCGCGGGGCCGGCCTGTCAGGGTGTTGCTCATGCCTTGGGGTGCCGCGTCGGATGCTTAGGTGTTTTTGACGTTGTCTTTGGCGTCGGTGGCGCGGTCTTTGACGTCGGTGACGGCGCCTTGGCCTTCGGCTTTGACGTTCTGGACGCCGTCGGTGGCGGTGGCTTTGACGTTTTCCATGGCTTCCTGGGCCGGTTCCTTCAGGTCCTGGACCATGTCCTTGGCCGCGTCGGTGACCTGGGTGGCCAGGGGTTCGGCGGCGGTCTTAAGCTGCTGGGCTGCTTCGCGTTCCTTCTGGCTTGCCGGGATCAGGGACGAGACGAGCATCCCGGCGCCGAACGCGATCAGGCCCGCGGCCAGGGGGTTGCCCTGGGTCTTGGCCTTGACCTGGTCCGGTGCCTGGGAGAGCGCGGTGCCGGCGTCGGAGAGTTTGGCGGCGGCGGTGTCCTTGGCCCCGTGCAGGGTGTCCCCGGTGGAATGCAGGGCCCCGGAGGTGTGCCCGGCGCCGGAGTGGACCTTGTCCTGGACCGAGGACGTTGCTGAGTCTGCTGCTCCCATGATGCGCTCCTTCACTCCGCTGACGGCGTCTTTCACTTTGTCCGTCTGGCGGTGGACGATGTTGGACGGGGTGACTTTGTCCGCCACCGCGTCCACGTTGGTGCCCAGGCGGGCGCGGGTTGCTTCTATGTCTGCACGGATTGCGTCCGGGTTTTCGCTCATCGGTTTACCTCACCTGGTTTTAGGGTTGGGGGAATTTCTGAGAGTGTTTCGCCTGTTTGGGGCATGCCCTGGACCTGTTTGAGTTCCTTGCGGCCCATCGAGGCCAGGACCGCGGCGACGATGGCCCAGATCACGGCCACGATCACGGCGGCCCAGCCCAGCGGCATCAGGGCGCCCAGGGCGAACATCAACGCCAGGGACAGGAAAACCAGGACGAAGTGCCCGGCCACGCCGGCGCCGGCGAGCATCCCGCCGCCTTTGCCGGCCTTGGTGGCGGACTGTTTCAGTTCGGCCTTGGCCAGCTCCACTTCCTGGCGCATCAGCGTGGACAGGTCCCGGGTCACATCACCCAGCAACTCACCCAGCGACGCGTTGTCCGCCTTCACATGCGCCGCACTCGGCGGCGTCTCCGGAATCTCGCTACTCATCACAGCCCACCGGACTGACCGTCCCTGGAGCGGTCCCGGGTGAGGGGATCGCCGGGCATGGGTTCATCAGCCAGGTCGCGGTCTCCAAGGGGGTCCTCAGCCGTACGGTTGCCGGACCATGGTTCTTCTTCCACCAGTTCAGGGCTGCCGAGGGGGCCGGCACCCGCCGTGCCTGCGCCGTAACCGGAGGTGTCTTCCGTGTAACCGGTGCCTGCGCCGTAACCGGACGTGCCTGCGGGGTAGGTGGTGCCGGCGGCGTCACCATAGCCGGCGGTAGTGGTGGCCGGACCCGGCATCTGGACCGGAGGAGGCGGAACTGATCCCGCCACCGGAGCGTAGCCCTCACCGTACTGGTCGCCGTAGGGGCTGGAATATTGCCCTGTAAGTCCCCTGCTGCCGGTGCCGGTCTGGCTTTCCTGCGTGCCCCCGGTGAGGCCTCGGGTGAGGCGGCCGGCGAGGACACCGGCGCCTGCTGCGAGCAGGAGGAAGGTGCCGGGCCGGTTCCGTGCAAACCGCTGGACTTCGCCGAGCAAGTCGCCCGGCTCCCTGTTCTCAAGCCAGGAAGCGACCGATTCGCTGCGCTGGGCAGCCTGCCGGATCAGGTCGCTGGCCATGCCCTGCTGGTCCGGGGCGTCCGCCATGCTTTGCAGCTGGCTGGAAATCGTCCGGATGCCCTCGGCGGCCTTCTGCTGCTGGGTACCGGCCTGGCTGGTCAATCCAGACTTCGCCTGCGACAACAGATCCTGCGCGCTGTACTTCGCCTCGGCGGCTACGTTGGCGACTTCTTCCTTGGCCGTCTGGGCGACATTTTGGGCGGAGCCCTTGGCGGTACGTGCTACATCTGCTGCTTCTTCCTTCGCCGCTTCCTTACGGGATGACCCGGAGGTATCACCGATCGGGGCGTCATCTCCATAGGGGGAATTGGCGGCGGACGGGAAAGTGGTGGCGCTTCGCTCGCCCGGAATTCCTGTAGAGGCCGGCGGAGCCGTGTAGGCGGGATCCTCGGGCCATTGGTTCTCTGTCATCTTCGCTCTCTCTTTCCAAGAAGGCCGGTTGTTGATCAAGAACCAGCGATACTGGCCCTAAAATAATAAGCATGATTACTAATAAAAGGTAAGTACGCTTGCTAAGCGAGTTATAAACAGTTCCAAAAAAATCAGCCGGAATGGCTCCGCCGGCCCGGTCCGTCGAAGTGGAAGAGGTGGGTGCTTTGGAAATAGCTCCGTGGGTTTGGGTAGTCATTGCCGTAGTTGTGGTGGTGCTGATTGTGCTGCTGCTGCTGGCAACAGGGCGGCGGCGGAAGGCGATACAGCAGAAGCGGGACGATGCGCACCGGGAAAAGGCCGCCGAGATCCGGCGTGAGGCCGAGAACAGGGAACTCGACGCCCGTGAGCGCGAGGCCAAGGCAGCACGCGCCAGGGCGGACGCAGAGCAGGCGCAGGTTGAGGCTGCACGGCTGCGTCAGCATGCGGAACACCAGGCAAACGAGGCAAAGACCCTGCGTGACGACGTCAACGAGCGGACCCGGAAAGCGGACGAGCTCGACCCCGACGTCCGGGAGGACCGTGACGGCACCAATCGTGCCGCGACTAACTCCGGTACCACTAACTCCGGTAATGCCGCACGCGACGCTGCCGACGCTGCCCGCGGTGCAGGCGCCCACGATGACCGCCGCCACGATGGTGCCAACCCTGGCCAGGGCGGTTCACACGTGGATCGTGATAATCCCCGCTCAGGCATCTAGTCCGCAGGCTCGGCGGCCTCCAGTTCAGAGCTGGACGTAACCTCGCCTTTGCGCGAAATGCCGTGCCGCGGCTTCAAGGCGGGGGAGGGAGTTACTCCTTTCCCCGCTGCCATGCCCTCCAGTACGTCCAGAACGGCCTCCACTGAGGACTGATGTGCTTCCCACCCAAGAACCCGCCACGCCCGGCCTGTGTCCATGATGGGGACACCTGCTGCCATCTCAACCCACCCGGAGTCTGTGGGAAGAAGGCGGAGCTGCCAGGCCAAGCCAACAAGCTTGTGGAGGAGTTCCATGGAAATGGGGAGGATTCTCCGCGCCCGAACGATCCGGGCGAGTTCCTGCGGCGTAAGTACTGGCTCCGCCGCGATATTGAAAGCTCCGGAGGCCCGCTGGTCGATGACGCGCCAGTAGGCCTCGGCCACGTCATCGGCGTGGACGGCCTGGAAAACGAGGTCGTCCGGGGCCGGCAACAGGGGAATCCATGGCCGCCTGGGCAGGAGCCGCGGGATGGCTGGCCCCAGGAAGTACCTGCCGATCTCGCTCCCCGCGTCCCGCTGGAAGATCAGTGCCGGCCGGAGCCTGGCCACGGCTATGCCCGGCTCCGCTGCCGCAAACCGGTCCAGGAGGTCTTCCTGGGCGGCCTTGTGCCGGCTGTAGTGGGAGCCGGCCATGCCGGTGGCCGGCCAGGATTCATCGGACCGCCGGTCTTTCGGGCCCTTGCTGTAGGCGCCCACGGACGAAGCGCAGACCACCTGTTTGACGCCCGCTTTCCGGGCTGCTTCCAGAACGTTTGCGGTGCCCGTGACATTGGTCCGGTACAGCTGGTCAAGGTCCCGGTTCGGCTGGACTTGCCACGCCAGGTGCACTACGGAATCCATACCCGCCAGCGCAGCTTCCAGCCGGGGCCGGTCACCCTCCAGGCCAACATCGAGCGTATGCCATTCCACTCCGGCGTAGGGAGCCCGGGTAATGTCCGGCAGGCGTCTGCTGATCCCTGTCAGCTCCAGGCTTCCCGGCTTGCTGGAGAGCTGGTCCTGGAGGTTGCGAAGCAGGGCCGTCCCTGCATTTCCGCTGGCTCCGGTGATGGCGATGCGCATGGCGGGAACTCCTTGGCAGAGGGGCGCGGTTTCGTCTTACATGCTGAGCCTAATCCCGCAAAGGATTGTTTTATAAGCAACCTTATGATTTCCTACTGCTAAGTCTTGCCGCAGGCTTTCGGACCCGACCGAGGGAACCAACGACAATGCCCGAATCATTCGCCGCGCTTGCCGTGGATACTACGCCCGTCCAACCGCCATGCCCGGAACCAGCGCGGGAAAACCGGTTCGCCAGCAAACAGGGGCGGCTCCGCGAGACCTTCGAAAACGACCTGGTCCTGGGATACCTGGACCTCGCCGAGGCCCTGGCTGCCCGCTTCGAGGCGCGTGGCCGGGAACGTGCCGACCTGAACCAGGTGGCCTACCTTGGACTGGTCAAGGCTGCCCGCGGCTTCGACCAGTCCAAGGGGGAAAGCTTTCCCGCCTACGCCGCCCCAACCATCGCCGGGGAGTTGAAGAGATACCTGCGCGACCGCACCTGGGTGGTCCGGCCCCCCAGGCACATCCAGGATCTGCGCACCAGGATGTTCCGTGTGGAACCCGAGCTGGTGCAGGCCCTGGGCAGGACCCCGAGTGTGGCGGAACTGGCAACCGAGCTGGGCACGGATGCCGCGGATGTCCAGGAGGCCATCTCGGCGTCGAGCAGCATGCACCCGGACTCCCTGGACGCAGCCAACCCGCACAGCGATGCCCCCTCCATCGGTGACTTGCTCGCCTGTCCGGAAACGCCCCTGGAGCGGCTCGAGGACCTGGCCTGCCTGCGGGAGGCCATGCAGGACCTGGACGAGGCGGACCGCGAACTGCTGTACCGCCGCTATTTTTGCGAGGAAACCCAGGTCCAGCTGGGCAAGCGGCTGGGGATGTCGCAAATGCAGGTGTCGCGGCGCCTGGCGCGGGTGCTCGTGGAACTCCAGCGCCGGCTCCTGAGCAGCGGACAGGTGGACAGTGCCCTGACGGAACCGGAGCGCGCGGCGGGTTCCGCGGGCTCCTTCAGGGCGGTGCGGAGCACGGGCCGCCTTGGAGTTTCAAGCACAGTTTCCAGCAATGCCTCACCGGGCCGGACCTCAGCCAGGGCCGCTGCCAAGACCACCTTGGGGAGCAGGAACAGGTAGCCCCCAGGGGTTCCGACCGGAGCGCCGGCACCCGCCCAGAGCCCGGAGCACTCCTATCTTGCCTGTTCAAAGGCCCCTCCTGTTGCCCATCGAAAGGGGAGAAAAGCAGCAGCCCGTGTTTAGGAGCAGCAGCAGTGGGGAACGGAGAGGATATGGGAAGCTCCGTAACCTCGAAGTTCCGCGCTGTCCTGTTCGACCGGGACGGGACACTGGTGGTCGACGTGCCCTACAACGGGGACCCCGCCAGGGTAACGCCAATGCCGGGCGCCAAAGCAGTCCTGGACGCCCTTCGGGCCGACGGGATTGCCACCGGAGTGATCAGTAACCAGTCCGGAATTGCGCGGGGCCTGATCACTGCCGCCGATGTGGCAGATGTCAATGCCCGGGTGGAGGAATTGCTGGGCCCCTTCGACGTGTGGGAGGTATGCCCGCATTCGGAGCAGGACGGTTGCGCCTGCCGCAAGCCTGCACCGGGAATGGTGCAGAGTGCGTGCCGCAAGCTCGGCATCACGGAATCGGAGGCAGCGCTGATCGGCGATATCGGCGCTGACGTCCGCGCCGCCGAAGCAGCCGGAGCGACGGGTGTCCTCGTTCCAACGCCTGTGACGCGCGCCCAAGAGGTGCAAGAGTCCCGGTTGGTGGCCCGGGACCTGGCAGAGGCTGTCTCGCTGCTTGTGGGGCAGCCCTGATGGGCCGGGTCCTGGTGGCACGCCTGGACAGCATGGGAGACGTGCTCCTGGCCGGTCCGGCGGTCCGCGCGGTCGCCAATGGCCGGTTCCCGGACGGAAGCAGCCCGAACCACGTGGTGATGCTCTGCGGGCGGCAGGGCGAGGCGGCGGCAGGAATGCTGCCCGGCGCGGCAGAGGTCTACAGCTGGGACAGCCCGTGGATCATGAACCCCGCTCCCCGGATGACCGGCCCCCACGCCGACCGGCTCATCGAGTATGTCCGGAACTCCAGGATCACCGAAGCGGTCATTCTCACCTCCTTCCACCAGTCGCCGCTGCCGCTGGCACTGCTGCTCCGGCTGGCCGGTGTGGAACGCATCACCGGGGCCTCCACCGATTACGCCGGCTCCCTGCTGGATGTCCGGCTCAAACCGGGCGAAGACTTTCCCGAAGACCAGCCGGAAGCCGAAAGGGCACTGGGCATTGCTGAAGCGGGAGGTTTCCGGCTCCCTGCCGGGGATGACGGCAAGCTCCGGCTGACATCCGTACCGGACGTCCGGAACCTCGTGGGCGACGACCCCTATGTGGTGGTGCACCCCGGAGCTGCGGTCCCTGCCAGGGCGTGGCCGCCGCTGCACCACGCTGCCGCCGTCGAACTCCTGCAGGGCGCGGGGCACCGCGTGGTGGTGACCGGCGGTCCGGGCGAGACGTCGCTGACCGCTACCGTCGCCGGACCGTCGGCACTTGACCTCGGCGGCCGCACGGACCTCCATACCCTCGCCGGCGTGATGGCGGGAGCGGACGCCGTCGTCACCGGCAACACCGGCCCCGCGCACCTCGCCGCGGCGGTGGGCACTCCGGTGGCCTGCCTCTTCTCGCCGGTGGTGCCCGCCATCCGTTGGGCGCCGTACGGGGTCTCACTGGAACTGCTGGGCGACCAGAACGCCGCCTGCAGGATGAGCCGGGCCAGGGTCTGCCCCGTTCCGGGCCACCCGTGCCTTGACTCCGTCTCACCTGAGGAAGTGGTGGCCGCCGTGGAACGCCTCATCGGCGGAGTGAGCTCCTTCAGCACCCATGTCAGTACCCGTAGAAAGGCCCGCAACAGATGAGAATCCTGCTCTGGCATGTCCACGGTTCCTGGACGGACGCCTTCGTCCGCGGCCGTCATGAGTACCTCCTTCCGGTCCTGCCGGGAGGTGGTGCGTGGGGACTGGGCCGTGCCGGCAGGGACTGGCCCGACTCAGTGCGGGAGGTGGACCTCGGTGCGCTGGACGCGGACGCTGTTGACGCCGTCGTCCTGCAGCGGCCGGAGGAAATCGATGAAGTTGCCCGGCTGCTGCGCCGCAGGCCCGGTGTGGACCTGCCGGCGGTGTACGTGGAGCACAACACCCCTAAAGGCGACTTCCCGTTCACCCGCCACCCGCTGGCAGACCAGCGGGACATCCCCCTGGTGCACGTGACCCACTTCAATAAGCTGGCTTGGGACAACGGATCTGCCAGCAGCCTGGTGATTGAACACGGGATTCCGGACCCCGGCCAGCTTTACACCGGGGAGCTGCCGGAGCTGGGCGTGGTGGTGAACGAACCCATCCGCCGCGGACGCGTCACGGGCACGGATCTCTTGCCGGCTTTCGCGTCAGTTGCCCCGCTCCAGGTCTTCGGCATGAAAACCGACGGGCTGGCGGCTGCCGCCGGCATCGACGGCTCCAGGCTCACGGCCCGGGGCGACCTGCAGACCGCGCAGCTGCACCGCGAACTGGCCCGCTGCCGCGTCTATGTGCACCCGATGCGCTGGACCTCCCTGGGATTGTCCCTGCTGGAAGCCATGCACCTGGGAATGCCGGTAGTTGCCCTGGCCACCACCGAAGCGCCGCGGGCGGTGCCGCCGGAGGCCGGCGCCGTATCCGCCGATATCGACGAGCTGCTCCGCTGCGCGCAGCGGCTGGTCGCCAACCCGGATGAAGCCCGACGGCGGGGCGTTGCCGCCCGCGAGGCGGCACTGGAACGCTACAGCCTGGGCAGGTTCCAGGACCGCTGGGACGAGCTCCTCGCGGACCTCGGCGGCCGGCCCCGGCACTCCGACAACGGACGCTTGGAAGAGAAGATCCTTGTTCCGGCGCGAGAGAGGAAAACCCCATGAAGATCTCGATGATTTCCGAGCACGCCAGTCCGCTGGCGGCGTTGGGAGGGGTGGACGCCGGCGGGCAGAACGTACATGTCGCCGCGCTGTCCGAAGCGCTTGCCAAGCGCGGCCACGATGTCACTGTCTACACCCGCCGGGATGCAACGGAGCTTCCGGCTAGGGTCCGCGTGAACCCGCGGTTTGAAGTGGTGCACGTGGACGCCGGACCCGCGCGCCATGTTCCCAAGGACGAGTTGCTGCCCTACATGGGCGAGCTGGCCATCGGTGTTGCCCGGGACTGGAGCCAGCGGCCCCCGGATGTGGTGCACGGGCATTTCTGGATGTCCGGCCTGGCCGCACTGGATGCTGCCCGGCGGCCGGAGCAGGGTTACCGGGTTCCCGTCGTCCAGACCTTCCATGCGCTGGGTACCGTCAAGCGGCGGCACCAGGGAGCGGAGGACACCAGCCCCCAGGAGCGGCGCTGGCTGGAGCCCGGAGTTGGACGGTCGGTCGACAGGATCGTTGCGACCTGCTCGGACGAAGTCTTTGAACTCAAGGCGATGGGCATCAAGACGGGCAAAATTTCCATCGCCCCCTGCGGCGTGGACCTCGGCTTCTTTTCCGCCGACGGTCCTGCTGCCGCCAGGCCGCGCAAGCACCGCATCCTCTCCGTGGGCCGACTGGTGCCGCGCAAGGGCGTGGACCTCGTGATCCGGGCGCTGCCCTACCTCCAGGACGCGGGATTTGACGACGTCGAACTCCTGATTGTGGGCGGCGGCGCAGACTCAGGGGTACTGCACGCCGACCCGGAGGTCCGCCGCCTGCTGGAGCTTGCGGAGGAACTGGGCGTTTCGGAGAAGGTGAACCTGCAGGGCCAGGTGTCACGCGGCGAGATGCCCGGGATCTTCCGCAGCGCCGATGCCGTGGTGTGCGCCCCCTGGTACGAGCCGTTCGGCATCGTCCCGCTGGAGGCCATGGCCTGCGGCGTCCCCGTGGTTGCGGCCGCAGTGGGCGGCTTGCGGGACACGGTGGTTGACCACGGCACCGGACTGCACGTGCCGCCGCGGGACCCCGAAGCCATTGCGTCCGCGCTTGCCCTGCTGCTGGACAACCCGGCCCTGCGGACGGAACTCGGCAACGCCGGCAAGAAGCGTGCCCGCACCAGGTACTCCTGGGACCGGGTGGCGGCGGAAACCGAAAAGGCCTATCAGCTGGCGGTGGCGGGAGCTGCGGCCGGCGTTGTCCCCATGGAAGGAGCGGCCTTGTGACTGCTGAATGGTCCCTTCGTGAAGCCGACTTGCCGGTCCTGGCAAGGCCGGCCCCACTGCCTGCGGTACTGCCCGGCGCCACTTTTGTGGATCCGGACAGCGCGGAGGCCGTGCGCACGCATCTGGACAATGTGGTGCCTGCCCTCGAGTCGCTGCGGAGCCAGTCCGGCCGGCTGGCGGCCTGGGGAGTGGAGCTGGCGCAGCGCCTGCTCCGCGGCCAGCGCCTCCTTGCCGCCGGAAACGGTGGTTCAGCGGCTGAGGCGCAGCACCTCACGGCGGAACTCGTGGGCAGGTTCGACGGCGAGCGGGTTCCGTTTTCGGCCATTTCCCTCCATGCGGAGTCCTCCGCCATGACGGCCATCGCCAATGATTACGGCTACGACGACGTCTTTGCCCGCCAGGTGCGCGCCCACGGCCGGTCCGGCGACGTGCTGATGCTGTTGTCCACCAGCGGCAAGAGCCCCAACCTGCTGCGGGCTGCCGAAGCCGCATCGCGCCTGAACATCACCACCTGGGCGCTCACGGGGGCAGGTCCCAACCCCCTGGCGGATGCGTGCGATGAAGCGGTGATGGTTGACGCCCTCAACGCCAATGCCCAGGAGGGCCATCTCATCGCGCTGCACGCCGTTTGCCGGGCATTCGACCTCGAGGTGGGCCGGCGCAGCTCCGCCGAGGCACTTCCCTTGACGAACCTCGGCGCCCAAAGCCAGGGCCTGCGGAAGCGGGGCGGTGAGGCATGAGGATCGTGGTGGTGGGCGATGTGATGCTGGACGTGGACCTGTCCGGGGAGGCCACACGGCTGAGCCCGGATGCGCCGGTGCCGGTGGTTGACGTCTCCGGCGTCAAGCGCCGTGCCGGCGGCGCCGGGCTCGTGGCCCGGATGCTTGCCGAGGACAACTGGCCGGTGACGCTGGTGACGGTCCTGGGGGATGACGACGCCGGCCGCCAGCTGGAAGCACAGCTCGCCGGGGTGCGCCTCGTCTCGGGTCCCAGTGGCTACCCTTCGCCGGTCAAGACCCGGGTCAGGGCAGGATCGCATCCCGTGGTCCGGTTTGACCAGGGCTGCGAAAAGACGCCCGTCCCGGAGGTGAGCCCGGCCATGCTCCGTGCGGTGGAAAAAGCGGGCGTGATCATCGTGGCCGACTACGGCCGCGGCCTGGCAGCCAACCCGCAACTGCGCGAACTGCTGGCACGGATGGCGGACACTGTGCCCATTGTGTGGGACCCGCACCCTGCCGGGCCGGATCCGGTGCCGGGCGTCGCCGTCGTCACGCCGAACCTGGCCGAGGCACAGAAGGCCGTGCAGTCACGCGGACCGAGGGAAACCCGGCCGCAGCCCGCCGGTCAGCCGGCCACTGCCCGGCGGGTCACTCCACGCGTGGCCAAGACGCAGGAGGCCTCTGCGCGGGGTACCGCCGCAGATCCAGGCGCCGATCCTGCTGCCGAGGCGGGCACTATGCTGCTGGCCGAATGGGGCAGCCAGGCCGTCCTGGTCACCAAGGGCGAGCAGGGCGCCGTCCTGTGCCGGCGGGACCACAGCCCGGAACCGGTTCCAGCTCCACGCGTGGAAGCGGGTGATCCGTGCGGGGCCGGTGACCGGCTCGCCGCCAGCCTTGCCGTGCACCTCCTCGCCGGCCGTGGCCTGGATGAAGCTGCGGTGCTGGCTGTCCACGACGCCGCGGACTTCCTGGCCAACGGCGGGGTGTCGGCCCTGCCCGATGCGGTGGAGCCCACCCCTCCACAGCCCCGTATCAGCGATCCGCTGCTGCTGGCCCGCGCCGTGCGGGAAAGCGGCGGGAAAGTGGTGGCCACCGGCGGGTGCTTCGACCTGTTGCATGCCGGGCATGTGCGGTCCCTGGCGGCGGCCCGCGAGCTGGGGGATTGCCTGATCGTGTGCCTCAACTCGGATGACTCCGTGCGGCGGCTCAAGGGCCCGGAGCGGCCCATCATCGGCCAGCACGACCGCGCCGAGCTGCTCCTGGCCATGGAGTGCGTGGACGCCGTGATGGTCTTCGATGAAGACACCCCCGAGGCCGCCCTGGAACGCCTTCGCCCCGACATCTGGGTCAAAGGCGGCGACTACAAGGGTGCCAGCCTGCCCGAGGCCGCGCTGGTGGAGAGCTGGGGCGGGCGCTGCCTCACGGTTCCCTACCATCCTGCCCGTTCCACCACCGGCCTGGCCGACGCCCTCGCCAAGGTGAGCTGAGCACCTTAGCCAAGAACTTCTGTTTTTCCCCGATCGAAAGGAACACCATGACTGCAGATTCGAAATCACCCGGACGCGTGCTCGTGACCGGAGGTGCCTCCGGACTGGGGGCCGCCGTCGTCGACGCCGTCCTAAAGGCAGGCGGCACCCCCGTGGTGCTGGACCGCGACATCAGCAACGTCTCGGCCGTGAAGGCTTTCGAAGTGGACGTCTCGGACCGGCTCGCCGTCGAGGCCGCCGTCAAGGAAGCCGCCGAATCCCTCGGCGGGCTGGAGGCGGTGGTGACGGCGGCGGGCATCGACCGGTGCGGCAAGCTGGCCGACGTGGAGGCCACTGAATGGGAGAAGGTCATTGGGGTCAACCTGATGGGTACCGTCTCCGTGGTGCGTGCGGCCCTGCCATACCTCAAGTCCTCGCACGGCCGTGTGGTGACCGTAGCCTCCACGCTTGGCAAGCGTGCCGTGGCAGACGCCACCGCGTACTGCGCGTCCAAGTTCGGCGTGGTGGGGTTCAGCCACGCGCTGGCCGCTGAGACCGGCGGCGAAATCGGCGTGACCACCATGATCCCCGGCGGTATGAAGACGCGCTTCTTCGACGACCGCACGGAGCAGTACAAGCCGCAGGACGATTCACGGCTTAACGACCCCGCCAACACCGCGCAGGCCATCCTTTTTGCACTGTCCCAGCCCACCGGCTGCGAAGTCCGCGAAATGCTGATCTGCCACGAGGAAGAGGGCTCCTGGCCCTAAAGCCAAAAGTCCAGGCCGGAACCGACGGGAGGAACATCATGCCCAGCACCGCAACAGACACCACTGCAATAGACACCACCGCACCGGATTCCACCGCACAGGACTCCACGGCACAGCCGGGGGAAACTGACAACGGCATCACCATCCGGAATCCACGGACCGGCGAGGTTTTGTGGACAGTGCCGGAAGCCGAACCGGCTGCAGTGACCCACGCCGTAGAGGTGGCCCGGAGCGCAGCTGCGGACTGGGCCTCCACTGCCCCGGCAGAGCGCGGGGCCGCCCTCCGGAAAGCAGCCAAAGCACTGGCGGCGGCAGCCAGGGAGCTCGCGGAACTGAACTTCAGCGAAACGGGCAAGCCGGTGGAGGACTCGCTCGGCGGCATCGGCGCCGGGGTTTCAACGCTGGAGCAGTACGCGGAACTGGGCCCTGTCCACCGTGGCCACAGCCTGCGCGGCAACCGGCTCGCCGCCGACTACACAGTAGCCGAACCCCGGGGAGTAGCCGTCCTGCTCACCCCTTGGAACGACCCCGTTGCGGTGGCGTGCGGCCTGATCGGGGCCGCGCTGGTGACCGGCAACACCGCCGTGCACAAGCCCAGCGAGCGATGCCCGCGGCTGGGTGAGGCACTGGGCGAAGTCCTGGCTCCCGCCTTTCCGCCCGGGGTGTTCCAGACCCTTTCCGGCGGCGCCGGTGTGGGCGCGCTCCTGGCCCAGTCCGAGGTGGACGTGATCGCACACGTCGGTTCAAGCGCTGCCGGCACCCGGATCGCCAGGGCCGGGGCGCTCACGGGCGCCCACGTCATCAGGGAGAACGGCGGCAACGATCCGTTGCTGGTGGACCGCGATGTTGATCCGGTGTGGGCCGCTGAACAGGCAGCCATCGGCGCCTTCAGCAACAGCGGTCAGATCTGCGTGGCAGTGGAGCGGATCTACGTCCATGAGGACATCGCACCGGAGTTCTGCAGGGCCCTGGAAGCCGAAGCAGCGCTCCGGAACAACAACGGAAGCGTGGCCCCGCTGGTGGATCTCCGCATGCGGGACGAGGTCCACGCCCAGGTGGCCGACGCACTCGGCCAGGGCGCCCACGCCGTGGAGGGCGGTGCCCTGCCTGAGGGGCCAGGCTCCTTCTACCCCACCACCGTCCTGCTCGGCTGCACCGATCGGATGCAGATCATGACCGAGGAGACCTTCGGGCCGGTCGCTCCGGTGCAGGTGGTGAAATCGTTCGACGACGGCCTGCGGCTCGCGTGCAGCGGCAGGTATGGGCTGGCCGCCACGGTCCTGAGCAGCAACATCGCGCACATCCAGCAGGCGGTGGCCGCCCTCCCCGTGGGCACCGTCAAGGTCAACGAGGTGTTCGGCGGCGCCCCCGGCGGTGCGGCCCAGCCCCGCGGCGAAAGCGGCGCCGGCTTCGGTTACGGCCCGGAGCTGCTGGACGAGTTCAGCCGGGTGAAAGTGGTGCACATTGCCGCGCCGCCGGCCGTTTCCTATGGAGCAGCTGCGGCGCGCGAGGAGCTTGCGGGCGTTGAGGAATCAGCGGCCGGGGAAGGGGACGGGTCATGAGCCTGCACCCGGAGAACCTGCCGATGGACCCGGCCTCCGTGGACCTTTCGAGCCAGCGCGCGCTGTCCGAGTGGTTGCCCGGGCGGCTGGCAGCGGAAGAACCCGCCATCCTGGTGATCGGGGACCTGATGCTGGACGGTTGGTGGAGCGGCAGCATCGAACGGCTGTGCCGGGAAGCCCCCGCTCCTGTGGTGGATATCCAGGCCCGTGAATCAGTTCCCGGCGGGGCGGCCAACACTGCCATGAACCTGGCGGCCCTCGGCGCCCGCGTCTCCGTGGCCGGGATTATCGGAACGGACGACGCCGGTGTGGACCTGCGCGGCCAGCTTGTCGCCGCAGGCATCGATGTGACGCATCTGCACAGCCACCCGGACATGGTGACCACCACCAAGATCCGGATCAGCAGCGGCGGCCAGGTGATGCTCCGCCTCGACGACTCCGCCACAACGGTGCCGGCCGAGGCGCTGGCCGGGCTCGCTGCGTCGGTGCGTGCCGCCGTCGAACGCCAGGACGCTGTGCTGGTGTGCGACTACGGCAACGGCGTACTGGCCGACCCCGTCCGCATCGGTTTGATCGAAGCGCTGGGAGCTGGGACCGTTCCCGGTGCGGAACGTCCGCTGCTGGTGGTTGACTCGCATGATCCCCGTCCCTGGGCACCGCTCCACCCGGACCTGGTGACGCCCAACGCGCAGGAAGCGGCGCGGATGCTGGACCTCCGGCTTCCGGATGGCCAGGACCGCGCGGAAACGGTCAGCCGGCATGCTGAGGCGCTGCTGGAAGCCACAGGCGCGGCTGCCGTGGTGGTCACCCTGGACCGTGACGGCACGGTGCTGTTGAGGCCCGACGGCGCCACCCACCGGACGTGGGCCCGCCCCGCAGCTGAAAAGCAGGCGTCCGGTGCCGGCGATACGTTCGTGGCGGCGCTGACGCTGGCGCGCTCGGCCGGGTTGCCGCTGACGGCGAGCCTGGACCTTGCCCAGTCGGCCGCGGACGTGGTGGTGCACCAGCCTGGTACTTCCGTTTGCAGCACGGGCCAGCTCAGCCGTTACCTGAAGGCGTTCGCCGACACTGCACTGGGTGCCGACGAACTGGAACGGCAGCTGGAGCTGCACCGGTCGCAGGGCCAGCGCATTGTGCTCACCAACGGCTGCTTCGACGTACTGCACAGCGGCCATACCCGCTACCTCAACCAGGCAAAGCAGTTGGGCGACGTCCTGGTGGTGGCACTCAACAGCGATGATTCCGTACGCGCACTCAAGGGCGCCGGCCGGCCCATCAACTCGATGGCGGACCGCGCCGCAGTGGTGGCAGCCCTGAGCTGCGTGGACTACGTCACCGTGTTCGATACCCCCACGGCGGCGCCGCTGATCCGGCAGCTCCGGCCCGAGGTCTACGCAAAGGGCGGGGACTACACGCCGGAAATGCTGGCCGAGACACCCGCTGTGGAGGAATACGGCGGGCGGGTAGCCATCCTGGACTACGTGGCCGAGCGGTCCACCAGCGCCGTGGTGAAGCGGATCCGCGAGGGCGAAGGGGCCGTGCCCGGCAACTAAGGTTGAAGCATGACTGAATTGCGGCACGGGTAATGGCAAAACGCGGAAGGTCAGGAGGCCGGAACAGCATCCGCGCGGTCGCCGGCGTGGTGGAGGTACCTGCAGGTTCCCGGCCCAGCGGACCCGTTGAAGGCGTGTACTACATCGACACCGGCGACTGCGAGCTGATCGCGGACCAGGACAACTCCACCGGCTGGCTCCTGAAGATCAACGGTGTGATGAGCTCGCACATCGACCTTGCGGACCCGCTGTTTTTGGACTTCGAGTACATGCGTTGGATGGCGGCGCTCATCGAGTCGCGCTGGCCGGCGTCGGGCGTTTCCGGCACCAGGCACAAGCTCCGCGGCCTGCACCTGGGCGGCGGCGCCTGCTCGCTGGCCCGCTACTTCCACGCCGTCTACCCCGAAGCCCGGCAAGTGGTGGTGGAGCTGGACGGCAAGCTGGCGGAGTATGTGCGGGGCTGGTTCGATCTGCCCAAAGCGCCGCTGCTGCGCCTGCGGATGGGGGAGGCCCGCGAGGTCACGGAAACGCTAACCCCTGAAACGCGGGACTTCATCATCCGTGACGTCTTCGCCGGCTCCCTCACTCCGCGTCCACTGACCACGGCGGAGTTCAACCAGCACGTCAAGCGCGTCCTGGCTCCCGGCGGGCTCTACGTAGTGAACTCCGGCGACGCCCCCGATCTTAGGAACGCCCGCGAGGACGCCGCCACCATCGCCGCTGCCTTCAAATACACCGTGATCATCGCGGACCCCGCCATGCTCAAGGGCCGCCGCTACGGAAACATGGTGATGGCCGGCAGCGACGTGCCCTTCGGCGACGACCCCCAGCTGCACCGCCGCCTGCTGGGCGGAGCCGCGCCGGCCCACCTCTGGGACGACGACCAGGTCCGGGCCTTCGCTGCCGGCTCAGCAGTCCGCCACGACCCGCCGGGGGAGTAGTTCACGTTCCGGGGCCCCGCCCCAGCAGCCAATTCCGGTGCTCCGCCATCTGCTTGCGCAGCGCGTGCACCACGGCAGCCACCGCCGGACGGCGGAGTGAGTCCGGCCGCAGCACCATCCAGTAGGGCAGCAGTTCGGCGATCTCCGTGGGCAGCAGGCGGACCAGGTCCTCGTGCAGGTCGCCCATAAAACAGGGCAGGAAACCGATCCCGGCTCCGGCGCGGGTTGCTTCCACGTGGACAAAGACGTTAGTGGAGGTCAGGCCGTCGCGCATGGCGGGGACCAACCGGCGGGGTGCGTCCAGGTCGTCCACCTGCAGCATGGAGTCCACGAAATAGACCAGGGGGTGCTGGTTGAGGTCCTCCACGGTGGCCGGCGTTCCATGCTCGGCCAGGTAGGCACGGGAGGCGTACATCCCCAGCATGTACTCGCCCAGCCGCACGGCCTCGGCCCGATGCACCTGCGGTTCGCCCACCACCACTTCGATGTCCAGCCCGGAGCGCTGCTGCAGCGCCCGGCGGGTCATGGTGACCACCTCGACGCTCAGCCCCGGATGGGCGCGCCGAAGCCGAGCCACGGCGGGAGCTGCGATGTAGGCGCTGAACCCGTCGGTGGCCGTCATGCGGACGACGCCAGTGATGGGGTCGGGTGCCTGTCCCGAAGCTCCCAGCGTGCCCACCGCAGCCTCCACCTGTTCGGCGACCTGCACCGCCCGGGCACCGAGGTCGGTCAGCTCCCAGCCCCCGGTGGCCCGGGCCAGGACCCTGCCGCCGAGCGACTTCTCCAGTGCGGCGATCCGCCGTGACACGGTGGTGTGGTTGAGTCCCAAGGCCTGTGCCGCCGTCGTAAATTTAGCCGAACGGGACACGGCGAGGAGGACCAGCAAGTCGTCCGGGTTCGCTTTCATGTCTGCAATTCTGCACATACTTCGTGCCCGATTGGGCATTGATGGTCCGTGTTCGTGCAGCAATACTCAGGGAAGCCAGTAAGTGCCGGCAACCACGGCACGTGTCATCGTGGACACCAAGGAGAGACCCCCATGAGCCTGCATGCGTTGATGTACGCCGGCCAGCCCGCCGTCATGGCCGGATTGTTCCCCACCCGGATGCGCTGCTACGGCGTATCCCTGCCCGCCAGGATCCGATGAGCTGCCGAGGCGGCTGGACACCCTGATGGACGAGCGCAAAGGAACTGCAATGGAAAATACTTTGAACGGACGCAAGGCGCTGGTCACCGGCGGAGCCAGCGGAATCGGCGCAGCATGCGTGCGTGAACTTGCCGCACGCGGTGCGAAAGTGGTGGTGGCCGACGTCGACGCCGCCGGTGCCGCGGCCCTCGCGGACCAGGTGGGGGGCACCTCCTGGGCGGTTGACCTGCTGGACGTGGACTCGCTCGCCACCCTGAGCCTGGACTGCGACATCCTGGTGAACAACGCCGGGATCCAGCGCATCAGCCCCATCGAGGAGTTCGATCCGGTGCAGTTCCGCCGCATCATCGCCTTAATGCTGGAGGCGCCGTTCCTGCTGATCCGGGCCGCCCTGCCACACATGTACACCAACGGGTTCGGGCGCATCATCAACATCTCGTCCGTGCACGGGATCCGTGCCTCGCCGTTCAAGAGCGCCTACGTTTCGGCGAAGCACGGCCTGGAAGGGCTGAGCAAGGTGACGGCGCTCGAAGGCGGCGACCACGGCGTGACGTCCAACTGCATCAACCCCGGCTACGTCCGCACCGCGCTTGTGGAGAAGCAGATCGCGGACCAGGCCCAGGTACACGGCATTCCCGAATCGGAGGTGCTGGCGAAGGTGATGCTCACGGAGTCGGCCATCAAGCGCCTGGTGGAGCCCGAGGAAATCGCGTCCCTGGTTGGTTGGCTGGCCTCCGACCACGCCGGCATGGTCACCGGAGCCAGCTACACCATGGACGGCGGCTGGTCGGCGCGGTAGGAACTCAATCCAGCTGCCGGAGCTGCCGGTGGTCGCAGAACACCACTCCGTGGGCGGTTTTCACGCCCACGGAGTTTCTCTCCCGGAACACCACTATTCCCTCGATCCGGCCGCTGAACGGATCGTCCCCCACCACAGCTTCCCCGATCTTGTAGGGTGACCTCGGCGCCAGGGCGGACCTTGCCCGATTCCATGCCTTCCCCGCGGCAGTAGCGAGGCTGATGGGCCGGCCCATGCCTGCCGGGTCGTTCACGAACGCTCTGACCATGCGAACCAACTCCTTGCGGGCGGCAGCGCAGCTGCCCACTGGCGGTGCAGGTAACCGGAACGCTCCCAGCAGAGGGCGGCCCTCCCATTCCGGTTGGCACCTTACGCCAAAGCTAGGCGCTATTCACACCAGTAACACCAGTAACATGTACCCGCTTTTTGAGGGCAGGCATACTTGCTTCTGCACCTGCCATGGTTCGAGTGTCCTTGCGGCCGGATCGGCGCTGGTCGCTGACAATCAGCGCTGGCCGTTGACGATCTCTTCGGCGTTCTCGAACGCCCAGGCGACCAGCGGAACCAGCAGGCCGCTCAGTTCATAGCCGCGCTCAGTCAGGCTGTAATCCACCCGCGGCGGAATGACAGGCTGGGCTTTGCGGCTGACCAGGCCGTCACGCTCGAGGGTCTTGAGGGTCTGGGCCAGCATCTTTTCACTGATGCCCTCGGCCCGCCTGCGCAGTTCGCTCCACCGCTGCTCACGCTCTGACAACGCCAGGAGGATCAACACTCCCCATTTGCTGGTGATGTGGTCCAACACTGTCCGGCTGGGGCATCCGGCCGGGAAAACGCCGTCGGCCAGCGCCGCGGGAAGGAGTGCGGAATGCCCGGGATTGGCAGTACTCACTTCCATGTCAGTACCTTACCTTAAAGTGCGTACTCTCTTTCGGGAAGCATCTGCCGTGCACCGTGGTTGTGCCCCATGAACAAACCCGAACGGAAGGCACATCATGAGCATCGTTATTACCGGAGCAACCGGCCAGCTGGGCCGCCACGTAGTCCAGGCACTGCTGGAGCGCAATGTTCCCGCGCAGGAGATCGTGGCCGCCGGGCGCTCGATTGGGAGACTCGCAGACTTCGCGGAGCGCGGCGTCCAGGTCAAGGCCATGGATTACGCGGATCCCGCCTCGGTGGCCGAGGCGCTGAAGGGCGCCACTAAAGTCCTCCTCATTTCCGGCAGTGAGGTGGGCCAGCGGGTTGAGCAGCACCGCACCGTTATCGAGGCCGCCAAGGCGGAGGGTGTGGAATTGCTCGGCTACACCAGCATCGCCAACGCGGACACCACGGAAATGAAGCTTGCTGCCGAGCACCGGGCAACGGAAGCCATCCTGCGGGAATCCGGTGTTCCTTTCGTCCTCCTGCGCAACGGCTGGTACCTGGAGAACTACACGGACCAGCTGGCAGGAACGCTTGCCCAGGGCGCCATCGCCGGAAGTGCGGGGGAGGGACGCGTCAGCGCGGCGTCCCGTGCCGACTACGCCCACGCGGCTGCCGCTGTCCTGGTTGCCGACGGGCAGGCCGGCAGGATTTACGAGCTGGGCGGCGACGAGCCGTTCAGCATGGCGGAGCTGGCTGCCGAGATCACCGCCGCCGCAGGAAAGCACATCTCCTACCAGGACCTCCCGGCACAGGAATACGCCGGAATGCTGGCCGGCTTTGGCGTGCCGGCGGCGTTCGCCGACATCCTCGCCGACTCGGATCTCGGCATTGCCCGCGGCGACCTCCTGGTCAGCAGCGGGGACCTGCGCAAACTGATAGGCCGCCCGGCCACTTCCCTGGGCGAGGCTGTAAAGACCGCCGCCGCCTCTGCCTGACCTTGCTGGCACGCCTGGCTGCCCGGCCATCCGGGCCGGGCAGCTAGGACTTGGTTCCTGTCAGGGCCAGGGTGCCGCCCAGGCCGATCATCAGCGCCCCGCCGGTTGCCTCTATGGCCGAAATCCGGCGGGGCGAGCGGGCAAACCACTGCCGGGCCGAACCGGCGGCTACGGCCCAGAGGCTGTCCGAAACCAGCGCTATCAGCAGGAAGACCAGGCCCAGCAGCGCCAGTTGGAACGGAATCGCGCCGGCCGGGTAATCGACAAACTGCGGCAGCACGGCGACGAAGAACACCACCGATTTCGGATTGGTGGCACCCACCACCAGGCCCTCAGCCACCAGGCGCAGGGGCCGCGGGTCAACGGGCCGGTGGCCGGGCGAGCTAAGGTCCCGCCGGTGCCGGATGGCCTTGATGCCCAGGTAAATAACGTACGCGGCGCCCGCCAGCTTTACCGTGTTGAACAGGACCACGGACTGGGCCACCACAAGGCCAACGCCGAGTGCCACCGCTGCAACCTGCACCAACTGCCCGGTCGCGTTTCCCAGTACGGTAAGGACGCCGCCCTTCCAGCCGAGGGCCAGGGACCGGCCGATCACGAACAGGACGCTTGGGCCGGGAACTGCGATGAGGATCACCGCTGCCAGGGCAAACGCCATCAGGTTGGACAGTGGAACCATGCCTGATCCTAACCCCGGAAGGGAGCACCGGGCACTGCCTGGGGCTCCCTGCCCTTGGACCCGGTTCGCGGGACCCGGTTTGCCGGACGCAGCCGGCGGGATGCAGCCGGCGTGACTCAGTCCCGTCCGGGCACCGCGTTCGCAGCCCGCGAACCTGCCCCTGCCGTGGCAACCACCGGCAGTGGTGACGTTTCGTCCACCAGTTCGGCCCGCCGTCGTCCGTCACCCTTGATCCACACACGGTACGCAAGGACGAGAAGCGCCAGCCACGCACCGCCCACATAGAGGGCGATCCTGGTGTCTTCAAAGGCGCCGAGGACGGCGATCACCAGCGCCATAAAGGCAATGGTCAGGACCGAGGCTGCAGGCCACCAGGGCGAAGGGAATTCCGACGCCGGCAGGCCGCTTCGCGCAATTTCGCGCTTCATGGCTACGTGGGAAGCAAGGATCATCACCCAGACCCACACGGTGGCAAACGTTGCGATCGATGCGATGAGGATGAAGACGTCCTCGGGGATGACAGCGTTCAGGACCACACCCACCAGGAGGATCGCCGCCATCATCACCACCGTCATCCAGGGCACGCCGTGCCGGGACACCTTGCCGAAAGCGGCGGGGGCGTGGCCCTGGCGGGAGAGCCCAAAGAGGATGCGTCCGGCGCCGAAGATATCGCTGTTGATGGCGGAGAGTGCTGCGGTGATCACCACGGCGTTCAGGATGTGCGGGGCGGCCGGGATGCCCAGTCCGCTGAAGATCTGCACGAAGGGGCTGCCGCTGCTGCCGATTTCATTCCAGGGAAAGAGGCTCATGAGCACACCCAGGGTGAGGACGTAGAACAGCAGGACGCGGACGGGGACGGTGTTGACTGCCTTGGGGATCACCTTTTTGGGATCGGCGGCCTCGCCGGCGGTGATGCCCAGGGTCTCGATCCCGCCGAACGCGAACATCACCACAGCGAAGGAAGCCAGCAGTCCTTCGAAGCCGAATGGGAAGAACCCGCCGTGCTCCACGAGGTTGCCCAGGCCGGGCGTGACAGTGGAACCGGCAGCCTGGAAGCCGAAGGTGATGATGGCCGCGCCGCCCGCGATCATGGCGATGATTGCCGCGACCTTGATGAGTGAGAACCAGAACTCAAGTTCGCCGAAGACCTTCACGCTCAGCAGGTTCAGTGCGGCCAGGAAGAAAATGATCGCCAGGATCCACACCCAGCGCTCCACCTGCGGGAACCAAAAACCCATGTAGATACTGAACGCCGTGACGTCTGCGATGGCCACGATGGCCATTTCGAAAACGTACGTCCAGCCCGTGACAAAGCCGGCCAGCGGGCCAAGGTAGCGGCTGGCGTACTGGCCGAAGGAGCCGGAGACCGGATGGCGCACGGCCATTTCGCCCAGCGCGCGCATCACCATGAATACCGCAGCGCCGCCGATGATGTAGGCGAGCAGGACGGCCGGGCCGGCTTTCTGGATCGCGGAGGCTGAGCCGTAAAAGAGCCCTGTGCCGATCGCCGAGCCCAGGGCCATGAACCGGATGTGGCGCACGTTCAGCCCCCGGTTCAGGACGCTTCCGACGGCGGCAGCGGGGGTCTGCCTTTCGGCGGCGCTATCGTTCCTGGTTGGGGTTGGTGCTGGTTGCATACAAATACCTTCTCGTCTTTGGGAGGTGGGCCGGTAACCAGCAGACCACTTCCGGGCACGGCGTGATGAGCCTCACGGGGGCTTGGTGTCTTTCATGCCAGACGATCTGCTGTTTCCTGTCTTTGGTTGTTCCTGATCCAACTTTTGACCCGGGGTCCGGTAGCCGGCAGTTGTCTGGTATTAGAGACAACGGGTGCCACCTCCTGCGCGTCCGGAGGAGCAGGAGGACGCATGCTTAAGTACGGGATCCCGGATAGCGCCGGGATTCAGAACCACATCCGAAGGAGGGTCCGGTGTTAGCTACCGAAGCGAGGCCGCAGGCCGGGGTCGAGCCAAAAGCGGCTTCAAAGGCGGCGTCAAAGGTCCCCGCTGCCGAAAACACGCTGCGCATCCTCAAATTGCTGGCTTCCCGCAGGGGACCGATGGCGGCGTCACAAATTGCCTCCACCCTTGGCCTGCCCCGGTCCAGCGTCTACCACCTTCTTGGTGTGATGGAGGCGAACGGGTTCGTGCTGCACCTGCACGAGGAACAGCGGTACGGGCTCGGCATCAGCGCCTTCGAACTCAGTTCCGCGTACTCCCGCCAGGAGCCGCTGTCCCGGCTCGGCCGGCCCCTGCTTGCGAGCCTCGTGGATGTCCTCGGGGAGAGCGCCCACCTGGCCGTGCTCCATGGCCGGGACGTGCTGTATATCGTGGAGGAGCGGGCCAAGAACCGCCCGTCCCTGGTGACCGACGTCGGCGTCAGGCTGCCCAGCCACCTCACCGCCAGCGGCCGGGCCATCCTGGCCGCGCTGCCCAAATCCCAGGTGCGCGCGTTGTACCCCAACGCCGCCGCCTTCACGGCCCGGCACGAAGTGCAGGGCGCCATCATGAAGTATTCGGCGCTGTCTTCCCACCTGGACCAGGTCCGGCAGCGCGGCTACGCCACCGAACACGGCGAAGTGACCCCCGGCTTCGGCTCCATCGCCGCCGCCGTGACAGACCACCTGGGGTGGCCGACGGCGGCAGTCGCCGTGACGTTCCTCGAGGACAAGGTGCCCGCGGAGGAATGGCCGGTGCTTGCCGGCCGCGTCCAAAAAGCCGCCGACGAACTCTCGCTCCGACTCCACGGCCGCCCCGGCAAGTAGCGCCTACCCCGCACGTTGCCCTATCACTTCTGGTCGTCATCCGGGCCTTTTGGCAACCAATAGTGATAGCGCAACGTGCGGGCGGGCGGACGTCTGGAATACCGGACAGCACCCATCGGAAACCCCTGTGAAGCCCCGTTCCCAAGGGTTTTAGTTGATACAGAACTTCTTTCAAACCACAGACACCAACGAATAGGAGCCACCATGGCACCCGCCGATTTCACCACCGGTGCCCGCCCGGTCAAAGCTGCCCGCGGCACCGCGCTCACCGCGAAGTCCTGGCAGACCGAAGCCCCGCTGCGCATGCTGATGAACAACCTGGACCCCGAGGTGGCCGAGCGCCCGGATGACTTGGTGGTTTACGGCGGCACCGGCCGCGCTGTCCGGTCCTGGGCCGCGTTCGACGCCATCACCCGCACCCTCGAAACGATGGAAAAGGACGAGACGCTCCTGGTCCAGTCCGGCAAGCCCGTGGGTGTGTTCCGCACCAACGAATGGGCACCGCGCGTGCTGCTGGCCAACTCCAACCTCGTCGGAGACTGGGCCACCTGGCCCGAATTCCGCCGGCTCGAGGCCGAGGGCCTGATGATGTACGGCCAGATGACCGCCGGCTCCTGGATCTACATCGGCACCCAGGGCATCCTGCAGGGCACCTTCGAGACCTTCGCGGCAATCGCCCGCAAGCTCACCGGCGACGAGAACGGCACACTGGCCGGCACCCTGACCCTCACCGGCGGCTGCGGCGGCATGGGCGGGGCGCAGCCGCTGGCCGTCACGCTGAACGACGGCGCGTGCCTGATCGTCGACGTCGACGAGACCCGCCTCCGTCGCCGGGCCGGCAAGCGCTACCTCGACGAAGTGGAAACCGATCTCGACGCCGCCATCGCCAAGGTCCTGGCGGCCAAGGAAGAGCGCCGCGGCTGGTCCGTGGGCTACGTGGGCAACGCCGCCGAAGTGTTCCCCGAGATCCTGCGCCGCCACAAGGCCGGCGAACTCACCGTGGACATCGTCACCGACCAGACCAGCGCCCACGATCCGCTGTCCTACCTGCCCGAAGGCATCTCCGTGGACGAATGGCACCGCGAGGCAGAAGCCGATCCTGAAGGCTTCACCAAGAAGGCCCAGGCCTCCATGGCAAAGCACGTCCAGGCCATGGTCGAATTCCAGGACGCCGGCGCCGAGGTCTTCGACTACGGCAACTCCATCCGCGACGAAGCCCGCAAGGGTGGCTACACCCGGGCCTTCGAGTTCCCCGGCTTCGTTCCCGCCTACATCCGCCCGCTGTTCTGTGAAGGCCTGGGCCCGTTCCGCTGGGTGGCGCTCTCCGGCGATCCCGAGGATATCCGGGTCACTGATGAGGCCATCAAGGAACTCTTCCCGGAGAACAAGCACCTGCACCGCTGGATCGACGCCGCGCAGGAACGCGTTGAATTCGAGGGACTGCCGGCGAGGATCTGCTGGCTGGGTTACGGCGAACGCGCCAAGGCCGGACTCCTGTTCAACCAGCTGGTCAAGGAAGGCAAGGTCAAGGCACCCATCGTGATCGGCCGCGACCACCTTGATTCCGGCTCCGTCGCTTCCCCCTACCGCGAAACTGAGGCCATGGCCGACGGTTCCGATCCCATCGCCGACTGGCCCATGCTCAACGCCCTGCTCAACACCGCTTCCGGTGCCACCTGGGTCTCGCTGCACCACGGCGGCGGGGTAGGCATCGGCCGGTCCATCCACGCCGGCCAGGTCTCGGTCGCCGACGGCACCGACCTCGCGGCGCAGAAGCTCGAACGCCTCCTCACCAACGACCCCGGCATGGGCGTCATCCGCCACGCCGACGCCGGCTATGACCGCGCCCTCGACGTCGCCGAAGAACGAGGCGTCCGCATCCCCATGCAAGAGTCCCGCTAACCCAGGCCTGATCTCTCATCGATTGCTCCGTAACCGCCGTTTTGAGCTCTGGAAAGGGCATCTACGGAGCAATCGATGGAAACCCCTCAACAAGGAACTTCAAATGACTGCCATAACCCACGAACCGCTCACCGTCACCCTCGGCTCCAGCGGGGTCACGCCCGAGGACGTCGTCGCCGTCGCACGCCACAATGCCAAGGTGGCACTCTCCGAGGAAGCCCTCGAAACGGTTGCCAAGGTCCGCGCCCACATCGACGACCTCGCGTCCAGTGAGGTCCCGGCCTACGGCATCTCCACCGGCTTCGGCGCGCTGGCCAACCGACACATCCCCAACGAACTGCGCACCCAGCTCCAGAAGAGCCTGATCCGGAGCCACGCCGCCGGCATGGGCCCGGCCGTGGAACGCGAAGTGGTGCGCGGCATCATGTTCCTGCGCGCCAAGACCCTCGCCTCCGGCCGCACGGGCGTCCGTCCCGTAGTCCTGCAGACCATGGTGGATGTACTCAACGCCGGAATCACGCCGCTGGTCCGCGAGTTCGGATCGCTCGGCTGCTCCGGTGACCTCGCCCCGCTGTCCCACTGCGCCCTGGTGCTCATGGGTGAGGGCCAGGCCGAAGGCCCCGACGGCGAACCCTACGGCGTACCCGGCCGACCGTCCGTCGCCGAACTCCTCGCCGACCATGGCATCGAGCCCGTCACGCTCGCCGAAAAAGAAGGCCTGGCACTGGTCAACGGCACTGAGGGCATGCTGGGCATGCTCCTCATGGCCATCGCCGACCTTCGCCAGCTGCTGACGACGGCGGACATCACCGCCGCGCTCAGCGTCGAGGCCCTGCTGGGCACCGACCAGGTGTTCCTTCCGGAGCTGCATGCCGCATTGCGTCCCCACCCCGGGCAGGCCGCCAGCGCCGACAACATGCTCCGCGTACTGTCCAACTCGCCGATCGTGGCCTCCCATAAAGTGGGGGACTCGCGGGTGCAGGACGCCTACTCGCTCCGCTGCGCCCCGCAGGTGGCGGGCGCTGTCCGCGATACCGTTGACCACGCAGAGCTGGTGGCCTCCCGCGAACTGGCCGCCGCTATCGACAACCCGGTGGTCCTGCCCGATGGGCGGGTAAGCTCGAACGGCAACTTCCACGGCGCCCCGGTGGCATACGTCCTGGATTTCCTGGCCATCGCCGTCGCGGACCTGAGCTCGATAGCCGAGCGGCGGACGGACCGGATGCTGGATCCGGCCCGCTCCCATGGCCTCCCCGCATTCCTGGCGGCTGATCCCGGTGTGGATTCCGGCCTGATGATCGCCCAGTACACCCAGGCCGGCCTGGTGTCCGATAACAAGCGGCTTGCTGTCCCGGCCTCCGTTGACTCCATTCCGAGTTCGGCCATGCAGGAGGACCACGTCTCCATGGGGTGGCACGCTGCCCGCAAACTGCGGAAGGCAGTGGAGAACCTGCGCCGCGTCCTGGCCATCGAACTGGTGACCTCCGCCAGGGCCCTGGACATCCGCACGCAGCTCTCGGGCGGCGTGCTGACCCCCGGGCCCGTGGGTGGCGCCGTCGTCGCTGCCCTCCGCGGTGTGGTGGACGGCCCCGGGACGGACCGCTTCCTGTCGCCGGAACTGGAGGCGGCTGACCGGCTGGTCGCTGAAGGAGAGGTACGCAGGGCAGCCGAATCCGCCGTCGGCCACCTCGCGTAAAGCGGAAGAATCTTCAGTCTCAAAGCGCTAACCGTCCGCCTGGTGAAATTTCCGACGACACGGACATCGGGCGGACGGGGAGTGTAGTAGAACTGAAGGTGTAGTGAAAGTCACATCAAAGAGGCTGTGGCGGAAGAACATATACAAAGGGGTAGAAGTTCACATGAAAGCACGTGGGGCAGTCCTATCAAGGCGCAATGCCCATTCCGCCGTCGTTTCCGACTGGAGGGCCCTCCAGGCCGGGGAACACGTCGAGATCATCAAGCAGGCGCATGTTGTAGCCACCGGGGAGGTGGAAGAAGTATCCCAGAGCGGCAACGTCCTCTGGCTTGTACCGGCTGGTCCGACTGAGAAGCAGCTCTTTTTGAAGTCCGACGGCGTTCAGGTGCGCCGCGGCTGATAGTTTTGCGGTACTGCAAACCAAAGTCCCCGCCCTGCGTGCTGCAGGGTGGGGACTTTGTTTGTGCGAGAGCCATAGGCGCCCGGCGCAAACAGGCGGGCGGCGATGGCCTCTGCAGGCGCAGTCACAATCGGCGCGGTGGCGAACTCCCTCCGGCCTCCGACACCATAGGTGTAAGCACTTATAACGGGACGTCAAACAGAAGGAAATCCCTATGAAGATTATGCGCCTCGGGGAAATCGGCAAGGAGCAGCCGGCCGTCCTGGCATCGGACGGAGAGGGGAACGAAGAGTACTTCAGCCTGCTGCCCCTGACCGGGGACGTTGACGGTGCCTTCCTGGCCGGAGGAGGTTTCGGGAAGGTGCGGGACGCTTTGGAGGCGGGCGTTTTGCCGGTCCTGGACGGAGCAGCGGGCCTGCGCATCGGCGCTCCGGTGGCCCGTCCCGGAGCAGTGGTGGGCATCGGCATGAACTACGCTGCCCATGCGGCTGAGTCAGGCTCCG
Organism: Arthrobacter sp. Ha26; assembly: GCF_059091705.1. Classification (NCBI taxonomy): domain Bacteria; kingdom Bacillati; phylum Actinomycetota; class Actinomycetes; order Micrococcales; family Micrococcaceae; genus Arthrobacter; species Arthrobacter sp. Ha26. Next base: position 292,361 of record NZ_JBNHGX010000002.1, on the reverse strand, counting down.
CGCCGCCTGAGATTCCTGTGGTGTTCCTCAAGCCGACCAACACCGTGACCGGGCCGTACGACCCCGCCCCCATTCCGCCCCGGTCCAGCAAATACGACTGGGAGGTGGAGTTGGGCGTAGTGATCGGCAAGGAGGCCAGCTACCTGGAGTCCGTGGAGGCAGCCAGGGACTGCATCGCCGGTTATCTCGCCGCCAACGACTTCTCCGAGCGTGAATACCAGATTCCCGGAGCGGCGGGCCAATGGACCAAGGGGAAGTCCCTGCCCGGTTCCACGCCGCTTGGTCCGTGGCTGGTTGCGGCGGAGGAGATTCACGCCGGCAACCTGCGCCTGCGCAGCTGGGTCAACGGCGAACGCCGGCAGGACTCGTCCACCTCCGGCATCATTTTCGACGCCGCCACCCTGGTCCACCACTGCAGCCAGTACATGCAGCTGGAGCCCGGTGATGTGATCATCACCGGGACTCCAGAAGGTGTTGCGCTCAGCGGCCGCTTCCCGTACCTGCAGCCGGGGGACGTCGTCGAGGTTGAGGTTGAAGGCCTCGGACGCCAGCGCCAGGAACTGTACCGGGCAGGCCTGCCAGGTGCGGTGCCGGAGCAGCAGTCACCGGAACAGCTTCAGTCCAGCTAGCCCGCCTTCACCGCCAGGACCGGACAATCCGCCTCCAGCAGGATCCGCTGGGACACGCTGCCCATAATGAGCTTGCCTACCGGGGTCCGGCGCCGCAGGCCGATCACAATCAGCTCGGCGTTGGTCTCCTCCGCGGCATCCAGGACCTCGGCGGCGGCATCGTGGCCACGGACCGGCTGCTTGATCACGTGGTCGATGCCCTGGGTGGCCAGGCGGTCCTCAATGCTCTGGATCTCCGGCTCCTGGACGTAGCGGTTGTCCACCAGCGCGTCGCCCTTGGACGAGTTGATGACCAACAGTCTCGTATTGTTCTTACGTGCTTCGGTGATCGCCTGGGTCAGGGCTGCTTCACCCTCGGGGGTCGGGACGTATCCCACAACGATGGTCATGGTTGCTCCTTCTTGTCTGCGTGGACGGCTTCATTGTCCCGGTGGGCAGGGCCGGCTGAGTGGACCGGGTGATCCTCCGCGACTGGCGGTTTTGCGGCTGCGGAGCTTCCTGACGGAGCGGCTGGAGCTGCGGGCACTGCGGTTGCCCTCGCCCTTGCCGGGCGGCTCCGCCGGATCAGCTTGAAGAGCAGCGGCCACAGCAGGATGAGCGCAACGATGATGTAAACAACGATGGCGATCGGCTCGCTGAGGAGCCCGGCCGGATCACCGGCGCTGAGCTGCAGGGTCTTCCGGAGCTGGCCTTCGATGCGCGGGCCCAGGATTACGCCCAGGATCAGGGGCAGGACGGGCAGTCCGAAGCGCCGCATCATGAACCCGAGTGCGCCGAGGACCAGCAGGATCGCCAGGTCGAATGACTGCAGGTTAACCGAGTATGCGCCCAGGGTGGCGAAGAACAAGATGCCTGCGTACAGGTACGGCCGGGGCAGCTGCAGGAGCTTGGCCCACAGGGGTGCCAGTGGCAGGTTGATGATCAGGAGCAGGAAGTTGCCGATGAAGAGGCTTGCGATCAGTGCCCACACCAGCGGTCCCTGGCTCGAAAACAGCTGAGGGCCAGGCTGGATGCCGTAGGAGGTGAAGGCTGCAAGCATCACGGCTGCGGTGGCGTTGGTGGGCAGGCCGAGGGCCAGCATTGGAGTCAGCGTGCCGGCGGCGGCAGCGTTGTTGGCTGCCTCAGGGCCGGCGACGCCTTCGATCGCACCCTTGCCGAACTCTTCCGGATGCTTGCTGAGGCGCTTTTCCGTGACGTAGGAGAGGAAAGTGGGGATCTCCGCACCACCGGCGGGAAGGGCGCCGAACGGGAAGCCGAACGCGGTTCCGCGAAGCCATGGCTTCCAGGAACGCTTCCAGTCCGATTTGCCCATCCAGGGTTGTCCCACCGGGATAGCGTGCAGCGGGGTGCGGCGCAGATGGGCCGCCACCCATAGGGCCTCGCCCACGGCGAAGATGGCAACTGCCACCACCACGATGTCCAGGCCGTCGGCAAGCAACGGCTGGCCGAAGGTCAGGCGGCGCTGTCCGGTCACGGAGTCGATGCCCACGAGGCCGATGGCCAGGCCGAGCGCCAGCGAGGCAAAGCCGCGGAGCCGGGACGACCCCAGGACCGCGGTGACAGCCAGCAATGCCAGGACCATGATGGCGAAGTAGCTGGGGGCGCCCAGGCTGACGGCGAACTGGACCACGATCGGTGCGCAGACTGCCAGCAGGGCGGTGCCGATGGTACCGGCAACGAACGAGCCGATTGCCGCCGTCGCGAGCGCCTGGGCGGCCCGTCCGGCTTTGGCCATTTTGTTGCCCTCGATCGCCGTCACCACTGACGACGATTCGCCTGGCGTGTTCAGCAGGATGGAGGTGGTGGAGCCGCCGTACATGCCGCCGTAGTAGATGCCCGCGAACATAATGAACGCGCTGGTGGGTTCCAGTGCGTACGTGACCGGTAGCAGCAGTGCCACGGTCATGGCCGGGCCGAGCCCGGGGAGGACGCCGACGGCGGTGCCCAGGATGACGCCGATCACGGCGTAGAGGAAATTCATGGGAGTCAGGGCGGTGGCGAAACCGTCCATCAGGGAGGACCAGACGTCCATTAAAGGATTCCTTCCAGGAGTCCGGCGGGCAGTGCGATGCCGAGGCCGAGGTAGAAGCCGTAGAAGGTCAGCAGGGACAGGGCCACGGAGATGATCCCGTCGCGGATGTAGTGCCTGCTCCCGAGGGCCAGGACGGAGCCCCAGAACAGGGCAGTGCCGGAGATGACCCATCCGGCCCAGTCGATGAGCAGGATGTTCAGGATAAAAGCGCCGGCCAGGGGCAGGACGGTCTTCCAGTCGGCGGGGTGGGTGAGGTCCACGTCTTCGCCGCCTTCGGCTTCGCCCTGGCCGCCCCGGAGCACGTTGATGGCCAGCAGGATGGCGCAGACCACCAGCAGGCCGGCCACGATGTAGGGAACGGTTTTGGGACCGACCGGATCGGATTGGGAATACGGGGTTACCAGGCGGTTGGCGTCCACGAAGACCAGGACGCCGGCCGCGCCGAGCAGGAGTGCAACTCCCAGCTCGGCGCGGCCTTTAAGGCCTGTGGTCAGGGAGCTCACGCCAACCCAAGCTTGGTCAGCACATCCGCCACCCGCTTGTCCTGCTCGGTGAGGAAGGACTTGAACTCGTCGCCGGTGATGAAGGCGTCGGTCCAGCTGTGCGTCTTCAGCGCTTCCTTCCAGCCCTCGGTGCCGTGCATCTTCTCAAGGGCGGCAATCAGCTTGGTCTTGTCCTCGTCGCTGATGCCCGGAGGGGCCACGACGCCGCGCCAGTTGGTGAACACGAGGTCGATGTTGGATTCCTTCAGCGTGGGAGCATCCACGCCCTCCAGCCGCTTGTCACCGCTGGTGGCCAGGACCCGCACTTCACCGGACTGGATCTGCTGCAGGTATTCGCCTGCACCGGAGGCCGCGAAGCCAAGCTTGTTGCCCAGGATCGCCGGGAGCAGGTCGCCGCCGCCGTCGTAAGCGACGTAGTTGACCTTGGTGGCATCGATGCCCACGGCGCCCGCGAGCTGCATGGGGAGCAAGTGGTCCGGGCCGCCGGGGGAGGAGCCGCCGCCTACGGAGATGGACGCGGGATCGGCCTTCCAGGCCTTCACGAGGTCATCGATGGTCTTGTACGGGGAATCCTTGCTGACCATGATGGCGCCGGGTTCCTCGATGAGCCGGGCCAGCGGGGTGGTCTCGGTCAGCTTTGACTCGGACTTGTTGGTGTAGCTCGCGCCCACCACGCCAAGGCCCATCAGCATGGTGAGGTCCCCGTTGCCCTTTTCGTTCACCACGCGGGCCAGGCCAACGGTGCCGCCGGCGCCGGCGAGGTTGAAGACCTCGGTGTTGGTGGAGATCTTCTCGTCGTCGAGGACCTTCGCTGCTGCGCGGGCGGTGGTGTCATAGCCGCCGCCCGGCGTGTTGGGGACCATGATCTGCAGTCCGGTAATGGGTCCGGCGGCAGCGCCGGAGCTTTCCGAACCGGTGGAGCTCTTTCCGGTGGCCCCGCAGCCGGTGGCCATCAGGGCGATGCCGGCGGCGACGGCGGCAATTCGCAATGCGCGGATCTGGCGCATGGTGTTCCTCTTCTCATGAAAATGATCAGCAAGACTGACTTGGTGATTCGATGCTAGGTTCCGCGGTGATGCCGGTCACTCTTATGTACGCAGAGAAAGTTAAGTTCATTGCGTTCACGTTTCACGGAACCAACCGGCGCTCTTCTCCGGCGTTGAAAAGCCTGCAATCGCCGGCTCCGGCGCTGGCTGCGGTATAGTTCCCGTACCTCCGCGCAGCGGCCGAAAATGCCGTCGGCTGGCCGGAACTACTTTTCTGAACCATCCAAAGGACCAACAACAGTGACTCGACGAAGAGGGATGTCCCTTGCGGGGCAGTACCTCGTGCTGCAGTTGCTGATCGTGTTGGCGGTCCTTGTGGCCGTGGTGGCCATCTCCCTGGCGCAGTCCGCCGCCACGTTCGAGCGGGTGGAGGGCCGGCGCGCGCTCTCTGCTGCCGAGGCCCTGGGCAACAATCCGGCGGTCCGCGAATTGCTCCCTACTGCGCAACCACGGGAGGGCGCAGCCCTTCCGGCCGTGGCAGAGGCCGTCCGGACGCTGTCCGGATCGTCCCAGGTGGCATTGGCGAAACTCGACCGCACGGTAGTGGCCTCCTCGGACCCGGGACTGCTGGGCGGGAAGCTGGAGATTGGCCCGAGCCGGGTCATGGAGGGCCGCGCCTGGACCGGTGTGGTGGCGGAAAGCAGCGCCGCGGTCCTGTCCGCGCATGTGCCCGTCCTCAATGACGAGGGGAAGATGATCGGCATCGCCGCCATCAGCAGGAACTATCCCACCACCCTTGAGCGGCTGGGGGATGCCGTTCCCAATCTGCTCACCTACCTTGGCGTGGCCAGTGTCCTGGGAGTTGCAGGCTCCCTGCTGCTGTCCAGGCGCGTCAAACGCCAGACCCTGGGCATGGAGCCCAGCGAGATCACCGGGCTGGTGGAGAACCGGGAAGCCATGCTGCACGGGCTCAAGGAAGGTGTGGTGGCACTGGATCCGAACGAGCGGATCACAGTGGCCAACGACAGTGCCCGTGAGCTGTTGGGGCTGCCGGCAGACTGCGTGGGCAAGAAGGTGGCGTCGCTTCCGGTGGACCCGGCGCTGAAGGTGGTCCTGACCCGGGAACAACCAGGTTCGGACCAGCTGGTGCTGGTGGGGGAGCGGCTGGTGGTGCTGAACCGGGTTCCCATCAGGTCCCGTGGCCGCGAAATCGGCTCTGTCACCACGCTGCGCGACAGGACCGAGCTGTCGTCGCTGGAGCGGGAGCTGGGCGCCACGCGCACCGCCACGGACACGTTGCGGGCCCAGGCCCACGAGTTCGCCAACCAGCTCCATGTGATCTCGGGCCTGATCCAGATCGGCGAATACGACTCGGTGGTGCAGTTCGTCAACGGCGCCACCGTGGACCGGACCAGGCTCAACGATGAAGTCACCAGCCGGATCCAGGACCCCGCCCTCGCCGCCCTGCTGATTGCCAAATCCAGCCTTGCCACGGAACGCGGGGTGGCGCTGCAGCTGGACCCCGAGTCCGCCCTGCACCCGGTCAGCGATGACCTCTCCCGCGACCTCACCACAGTGGTGGGGAACCTCGTGGACAACGCGTTCGACGCCGTCACGGGACTTCCGAATGCCGTCGTCAGGGTGCTGGTGGAGGAGGGCAGGGACGAGGTCACCGTCACCGTCCGCGACACCGGCCCTGGCGTCCCGGACGAAGCACGGGAGGAGATTTTCCGCCAAGGGTTCACCACCAAGGAAGCGGGCACCGCAGACGGGCGGGGCTTCGGCCTGGCCCTCTCCCGGGTGGTCTGCCGGAGGTCCGGGGGCGATCTCACGGTAGCCAATGACAACGGAGCAGTTTTTACCGCCCGGTTCACCCGAGGCGCAACCCAACCCAAAAGAGGTAGAACGAAGCCATGATCAAGGTGCTGATCGTCGACGACGACTTTATGGTGGCCAAGGTCCACGCCGGCTTCATCCAGCGCACGCCCGGCTTCGGAGTAGTGGGCGTGGCACAAAACGGCGCCCAGGCCGTGATCGAAACAGAACGGCTGCAGCCGGACCTGGTGCTGCTGGACATCCACCTCCCGGACATCAATGGGCTGGACCTGATGCATAAGCTGCGCGACGTCGCCCCGGACCTGGACGTGCTGGTGATCAGCGCAGCCCGCGAAGTGGAAACCGTGCGCAAAGCGCTGCGTGGCGGCATTGTGCACTACCTCATCAAGCCGTTTTCCCAGTCGGACCTGCAGGAGCGGCTGGAGCATTACCGCAGCGCATACCAGGGCCTGGATTCGGCCAAGGACGTGGCGGAGCAGTCGGACGTTAACAGGGTGTTCGGCCTGGACCGGACGGAGCGGCCGCTGCCGAAGGGCTGCAGCATCGAGACGCTGAAGCTGGTGGAAGCCGCGCTCAAGGCCGCTGAAAGTGACCTGTCCGCGGCCGAGGTTGCGGAGCAGTTGGGGACCTCCCGTGTCAGCGCACGCCGCTACCTCGAGTACCTGCATGACGAAGGAACGCTGGACGTGCGGCTCAAATACGGGGTGGGCCGCCCGGAACGGCGCTACCTCCTAAAAGGGCAGTAGTCGTTCAGGCCAGTAGCCCCGAAAGGGCAGCTCAGCGCAGCAGGGTGTCGATCAGGCGCGCGGCAACCTTCGCTGTCCTGCCGTCAATATCGAAGTCGGGGTTCAGTTCGGCAACGTCGAGGTGCAGCAGCTTCCCGGACCGGGCCACCTGGCAGCACACGGCAGAGATGACGGGAAGCGGCACACCGTACGCTGCGGGTGCGCTGACGCCCGGTGCGACCGCCGCCGGCAGCACATCAAGATCGATGGTGAGGTAGAGGACGTCGATGCCCGCAAGGAATCCTGCCACGAAGTCCCGCACCTGCTCCTCGCCGCAGTCCTCATCCAGCAGGTACCGCACGCCCAGCTTCCCCGCCGTGTCGAACAGGGCGCGGGTGTTGTTGGGCTCGGAGATTCCGACGACGGCGTAGCGGAAGTCGCGCCCTGCGGCCGCCTCCGCGCGGGCCATCTGGAGGAACGGCGTGCCCGAGCTGGGGACGGGCTCGTCGCGCAGGTCGAAGTGGGCGTCGAGATTCAGGACTCCCAGCCGCAGGCCCTCCCGCACCGCCGAGGATGCGGCGACGCCGGAGTAGCTGGCATAGGCGGTCTCGTGGCCGCCGCCCAGCACCACGGTGAGCCGGCCGGCGTCGAGCATTGCCGCCACTGCGCGGCCGGCACGTTCCTGGCCGTCTTCCAGGCCGGAGCCGGAGACCACTACATCACCGGCATCCGCAACGGTGCGGTCCAGGTGGAATGCCAGTGGGCCCAGGGCCGCGCGCAGTGCGGCGGGTGCAGCGGCAGCGCCCGTCCGGCCCTTGTTCCTGCGCACTCCCTCGTCGCTGCAAAAGCCAAGCAGCGCGGCTGGTTTCGTTTCGAACCCTGCGGGAGCGCCGCCGTCGTACGCCTCAACCGCCTGCCACCAGCGGCGGTGCTCCGCGCCGTCGCCGTCGAACCTTCCGGTCCAGGGCTGGGGCGGGACGTCGACGGCAGGCAGGAAGGCAGGCATGTTCCAAGCTCACCGCATCGCGGCGGCGAAAACCAGCAAGGCCGGCGTGGTGGTGTCCGGAATTCAAGAACCTGGCCACCGGAAACCCGAACCGGAGAGGCTAAGGTGGAGCGAAGCCCATCGGGGACCGAAGAGCCATCTCGCGCCAGCAATGCGCAGTCAACCCAGGCCGGAGACCAGCACCGTGTTTGAAGCCCCCAACGTCCTGTTTGCCGCTGCTGGACTTGCCGTGTTCATCGCCGCAGTGCTGCCCAAGCTGCTGCGGGACATGCCCTTCTCCATGCCCATGGTGTTCCTGGGGGCGGGCATGGGGGCCTTTGCGCTGATCCCCACCCTTCCCGATCCGGACCCGATAGCCCACGCCGACTTTGTCCTGCACCTTTCGGAAGTCTGCGTGATCATTTCGCTGATGGGCGCGGGGCTGGCCCTGGACCGGCCCGTGGGGCGGCGGCTTTGGTCCACCACATGGCGGTTACTGGGGATCGCGATGCCGCTGTGCATCATCGGGTTGACCCTGCTCGGGCTGTGGTTCCTCGGCCTGGGCCTTGGCGCCGCCCTGCTGATAGCGTCCAGCCTGGCGCCCACGGATCCGGTCCTGGCCTCCGAGGTGCAGGTGGGTGAGCCGGCCGACGACGACGGCGGCGCCAACAAGGAGGACGAGGTCCGCTTTGGCCTGACATCGGAGGCAGGACTTAACGATGGCCTGGCGTTCCCGTTCGTCTACCTTGCCATCGCCATCAGTATCGTCGGGGCTTCCCCGTCGGCCTGGTTTCCGCAATGGTTCGCTGTGGATGTGCTGTGGCGGCTCGCCATCGGGCTGCTCTTGGGCTTTATCACCGGCAAGGTCCTGGCCAGGCTCTTCTTCTCTGCCCGTGCCGACAGCCTGCGGCTGTCCAACCACTCTGAGGGTTTCGTAGCACTTGCCGCCACGTTCCTGGCCTACGGCGTCACCGAGATGGTTGAAGGCTACGGATTCATCGCAGTGTTTGTTTGCGCTGTAACCATCCGTGCCGCGGAACGCACGCACGGCTACCACCGGATCCTGCACTCCTACGTGGAGCAGTTGGAACGGCTGCTCACCGTGGTGATCCTGGTCCTGCTGGGCGGCGCCATCGCTCGGGGACTGCTTGACGGAATCGGCTGGGCGGAGGTGCTGGTGGCCCTCGCCTTCCTGCTGGTGGTGCGTCCCCTGGCAGGATGGCTGGGGCTGCTGGGCGGCAAGACCGGCCCACGGGAACGGATTGCCCTCTCGTTCTTTGGGATCCGGGGAATCGGCTCGCTGTACTACCTCTCCTACGCGCTGGGCAAGGGCGAGTTCGGCGGCCAGGCGGAGTGGCTGTGGGCTTTTGTGGGGCTGGTGGTGGCGCTCTCGATCGTGATTCATGGCGCCACCACTTCACCGCTGATGAACCGGCTGGACAGGCTCCGGGTGAAAAAGGCCCGCGCCGTGTCCGGCGATGAGGGGCTTGCTCCCAACACGCCGGTCTAAGCGGTGGGCGGCCGGCTGCTACATGCCGACCGCGGCCTCGATGGGGCCGATCGCGAAGAACAGCAGGAACGCCCCGGCCACTGCCCACATCAGGGGGTGGATGTCCTTCACCCGGCCCTGGACGGTGCGGATCAGGACGTAGGCGATGAACCCTGCGCCCAGGCCGTTGGCGATGGAGTAAGTGAACGGCATCAGCGTGAACGTCAGGAAGGCGGGGATGGCGATGCCCCAGTCCTGCCAGTCAATCTTGCCCACTTGGGAGACCATCATGAAGCCCACCACCACCAGGGCCGGAGCCACGGCTTCGAAGGGAACCAGGTTGATGAGCGGGGTGAAGAACATGGCCACGAGGAACAGCAGCCCTGTGACGATCGAGGCGATGCCCGTGCGGGCACCTTCGCCGATGCCGGCACCGGCCTCAACGTAGATCTGGTTGGAGGACACCGACGCGCCGCCGCCGGCGATCGCGCCCAGGGCATCCACCTGCAGGACCCGGTCGACGTCGGGGATGTTGCCGTGCTCGTCCACGGTTCCGGCCTCGTTGGCCAGGCCCACCATGGTGCCCATGGCATCGAAGAAGATGCTCAGGAGGATGACGAAGGCCAGCAGGGTGGCGGCCACAAAACCCAGGTGTTCGAAGGCGCCGAACGGGTTGGCCTTGCCGATCAGGGAAAGGTCCGGTGCAGCCCATTCGCTGAAGGTGGGAGCCACCAGGGACCACCCCTGCGGGTTGAAGGGCTTGCCCGGCTGGACGCTGGGACCGATGTGCAGCGTCACCTCCACGATCACGGCAATCACGGTGGAGGTGATGATGCCGATCAGGATGGCGCCCTTGACCTTCCGCACCACCAGCGCGATGGTCAGGATCAGTCCGAACACAAACACGGCCGTGGGCCAGCCCAACAGTTTGCCTTCAAAGCCAAGGCCCACCGGGACCGTGGTGCCGGCGACGTCCGGGATGCGGCGGACGAATCCGGCGTTGACCAGCCCGATCAGCGCAATGAACAGCCCGATGCCTACCACGATCGCCGTCTTGAGGCCCTCCGGGACGGCCTTGAACACGGCGGTGCGGAACCCGGTGAGGACCAGGATCAGCATGGTGACACCGGACATCACCACCAGGCCCATCATGTCCGGCCAGGTCAGGCCGGGATTGGTGGCAACGGTGACCGCCACAAAGGCGTTGACCCCCAGCCCGGTGGCCAGCGCGAACGGGTGCCTGGCCCATGCCCCCATCAGGATGGTGAGGATCCCGGCAACAAAGGCGGTGACGGCGGCAACGGCGGGAAACCCGAGTGTGGTGCCGCTGGAGTCCGGGCCGGAAAGGATGAGGGGGTTCAGCACCACGATGTAGCTCATGGCGAAGAAGGTGGCGAAGCCGCCGCGGATTTCGCGGGACAGGTTGGAGCCGCGCTCGGTGAGCTTGAAATACCGGTCCAGGGCAGAGCCTTGCTTAAGCATTAGTCCTCCGGGGAATCTGTGGGGATACCTGAATCCTATGGGGGCTCCGGCTGGCTGCCCGTCAATTTCGCCTAGTCTGTTAGGAAGCCAACACCAAGGGAGCAGTCCAAGCATGGGTTCCATCCGCCGCCAGTTACTGAGTTTTGTGCTCGGGTCCTTCGTTTGTGCCGCCGCTGTCCTGGGACTGGCCGGTCCTGCCGGGGCGCACGACGCCGCCGAGTCCAGCAGCCCCGCCCAGGGGGCCTCGGTGGCCGTGGTGCCGGAGCAGGTCTCGGTTACTTTCAGTAACAACCCGCTGGGAATCGGTTCCTCCTTCTCCATCAAGGACGCCTCGGGGACGGAATGGGCTGACGGGGCCGTGCAGATCGTGGACAGCGTGGCCAGCCAGAAGCTGAAGGCCGGAGCGCCCGCCGGGAAATATACGGTTGCCTGGCGGGTGGTCAGCTCTGACTCGCACCCCATCGAGGGGACATTCACCTTCACTGCCGCTACGGCTGCCGGAGGGGCTGCTCCGGCAGCCGGTACGACGGCGGCGGCAACAGTCCCGGCCATCGGCACCGCCCAGCCGGGACAGACAGCGTCGGCGGATCCGGCAGGCTCCGGCGAGCCGTTCCAGTGGAGCATCGTCATTTTCGCCGCGGCTGCGGTGGGTTTGCTGGTCGCGCTCGCCGTCCTGGCCCGCCGCCGGCTGACTACGGGCACGGACGACGAGCCCTAAGCGGCGCTAGCAGGGCAGGATCGTCAGGCTTCCGGTGAACGGGGACGGAACGCTGTCCCCGTTGACCTTGGCGGAGATGGCGTGGCCTACCGTTTTGGCCTGGCGCAGCACTTCTTTGGGGGACGGGGTGATCAGTTCGCCCACGCCTACCAGGTAGATGCCAATGGCACGCATGGCAGCAACGAGGTTGCGTCCCACCGCGATGCCGAAGTCATTGATCATCCGCCGCAACTGGCTGTGCGCGCAGCGCGTCAGAACGATGTGATCGGCCACCAGGATGCCGGTGGGGGTGTGCACCTCCCATTGGGAACCGGTGGCGCCCGGGCCAGTCCGCTCCACCATGGTCAACTGGACAGCGCGGGTGGTGCTTCGGACATCAACTTCGTGGCTGGCGGCATAGTTGCGGAGGTGGCGCAGGATCTCATTCCGTTCCCGCAGGGTGGCGGGATCCGCGGCGTCGCAGCGTTGTAGGGAAGCTGTGTTGGCCGGTTGCGCTGCACCCAGGATGTCCAGTCCGTCAACCACAATTGAATCAACTCCGCGGCGGCACAGTTCGGCGGCCACGGCCAGACCGGACAGGCCCGTGCCAATGATCACAGTGGTGGTCTGCTCGGTCCCGGCATTCCCAGGCATGGTTGACACTACAGGTTTCCCTCCTTCGAAGATTCGGCAGGTGCAGGCGTCGTCGCCTGCGCGCGTCCCTTTACCCCCAAAGTCCGGCCGCAGTGCATTGGCGGGCAGCTCTGACTGGAATGGCAGCTGGCGTCCCGGACCAACAATGTCCTGAAGACTACAGAACAATTTCAATGGTGGATAGCCCAATCCGGAAACATTCTCCTGCGGGTGAACGCGCTTTCCACTCCGCCCCCTAAAGAGCCCGCCGGGTCCTGCCGCAGGGCCTCTGTTGGCGCCGCCGGAAGCGCCCCGAAGACAGCGGTCGAAGCCTGTGGATAACCTGCCCTTTCCGCCCCTGAACAGGCTTGCTATGGAACGGTGGACGGAGAATAGTGAGAACTGGAGGCAGGCCTTCCCGCGGAACTGCTGCTGCGGATCGGGTGAACGGGGAACGGTCCGGTTTCTGGCAGAATAGCCGCAACATACGGCAGTATCGCAAGGAGGCGGCCCGATGGGCGCACAAGAGTTGCATCCGGACCCGGCGCGGGACAGCGGTGGGACCCCTGCCGCACCCGAGGGGATCGTTGTTGGCGTGGACGGATCAGACCATGGCCAGTGCGCTTTGGTCTGGGCGGCCCGGGAGGCCCAGCGCCGCCGCCGCCCCCTGCACATCGTGACGGCCTATTCCGTGCCCATCTTTGCAGCCTCCGGACTGGACGGCGGATACGCCACCGTGGATGATTCCGTGATCCGCGAGGGTGCGGAAGCGGTGGTCAAGCAGGCTGTAGAGAAGGTTTCCACCTACGACATTGACGTCAGCGCCTCCGTGGAGAACGGGGATGCCTCGGGAGTGTTGCTGGAGATGTCCCGGACCGCTGAGCTGCTGGTATTCGGTACCCGGGGCAGGGGCGGATTCGTGGGCAGACTCTTGGGCTCGGTCAGCAGCGCGCTGCCCGCCCACGCAAAATGCCCCACGGTCACCGTGCCGCTTGTGTGCTCTGACCGGCTGGGGGAAACCACCGAGGACAAGCGCATCAGGGCCGAGCAGGCCAAAGCCGGCCACCAGCGCGTGGAGAACGTGGTGGTTGTAGGCGTTGACGGTTCCGAACAGGCGCGGGTAGCGGTCCTCGAAGCCGCGGATCAGGCCGAACGGCTGGGCGCATCGCTCCGTGTGGTCTGCGCTGTGCCGCAGTACAGCGGCTCGCTGGCATGGGTGCCTGCTCCCATGGACCGCAAGGCGCTCTTCGCGGACATCCAGGTCACCCTTGACGCAGGCATGGCGTGGCTGCGGAGCCATTACCCCAACCTTATGGCTGAATCCGAACTGGTGGACGGCTCTCCGGTGGATGTCTTGGTGGAAGCCAGCCGGCACGTGGAGCTGGTAGTAGTGGGCACCCGCGGCCGTGGCGGCTTTACCGGCATGCTCCTGGGTTCCACCTCGGACGGCGTCCTCCACCACGCGAAGGGCCCGGTGATGGTGGTCCCGGACCGTGAGGACCCGCGCTTGGCCGACAGGGCACGTTTCGGGCCCATCCTCGGCGCAGCCTGAACCGGCTCCGCCACTTCGGAGCGGCACCGTGGCTGCCAACTACCCGGAAGAAGCGGGGCAGGAGCCCCGCCGGCCAGGCGGGGAAAGCGAACCCGCTGTGGTGGTCCGCCTCGCCCATCTCGACGCCGGCATGCTGGCGCTGGTGGGCGGCAAGGCTGCCAATCTTGGCGAACTGATAACAGGTGGACTGCCCGTACCGGACGGGTTCTGCCTGACCACAGAGGCCTACAGACAGGCCACCGCCGCGGTGCGTGAGGGCAGCCTCCGGCAGCTCGGCGACCTTCAAAAGGCACTGCAGGGCAAGGCAACCCAGGCCGCTGAACTGGCCGCGACGGCCGGACTGGTTCGTGAGGCAATCCGCGCCACGCCGGTCCCGCCGCAGATCGCCGCTGCGGTGAAACAGGCCTACCCGGCGCTGGGGCATGAAACACCGGTGGCGGTGCGTTCCTCCGCCACCGCTGAAGACCTTCCCTTCGCGAGTTTCGCCGGCCAGCAGGACACGTACCTGAATATCATCGGAGCCGATGCCGTCCTTGACGCAGTGCGGAACTGCTGGGCGTCCCTCTGGACAGACCGCGCAGTGGCCTACCGTGCCGCACTGGGGATTGCGCCCCACGAAGTAGCCCTCGCCGTCGTCATCCAGCGGATGGTGGATGCAGCTGCGGCCGGGGTGATGTTCACCGCCAACCCGCTGACCGGAAGGCGCAGGGAAGTGGTTATCGATGCCGCTCCCGGGCTGGGCGAAGCGGTAGTGTCCGGGGCAGTCAATCCGGACCACTTCGTGGTGGACACCGCAACAAGCCGGGTCCTTGAGCGGAAGCTTGGTGATAAGCGTGTCGCTGTGAAGGCAAAGCCCGGCGGCGGAACGGAAACCCACAGCGTTCAGGGCGTGGCGGAGGCTCCGAGCCTTACGGACGGTCAGGTGCTGGAGCTCGCCGCCATGGGCATGCAGGCTGAGCGGCACTTCGGAGCGCCGCAGGACACGGAGTGGGCCATCGACGCCGGTGGTGCGCTCTGGCTGACGCAGTCACGGCCCATTACCACCCTGTATCCCGTACCGGAAAGCCGTTCCGCCGCCGCCGGGGGAGCACGGGTGTACCTGTGTTTCAGCCTGGCGCAGGGGCTGACCCGGCCTCTTACTCCCATGGGGCTGGCGTCACTGCGCCTGGTCGGTTCCTCCGTGGCCAAGGCAGCAGGGTTTCCGGTTCCGGACCCGCGCCGCGGCCCATCGCCGTATGCTGAGGCGGCGCAACGCATCTACTTCGACCTCACCACACCGGTCCGGAGTACCGTGGGCCGCCGGATCCTGCCGCGTGTGTTCGACGTTATGGAGGCCCGGTCCGCCACGGTGCTGCGCCAGGTTTTCACCGACCCCAGGTTCTCTGTGACCCGCAAGTCCCCGTTGGGGCTCCTCCGCCACGTCCTGCCCGCCGCGGTGCGTGCCCGGGCTCCGGAAACGGTGCTCCGCGGGCTGTTGACGCCCGGGGCGGCGCTCCGCCGCCTTGACCGTTTCACCCGGCAGTTTGCCGATGGCCTGGAGGTGGCGGCAGATTCGGGCCCCCTTGAACGGCTGGACCACGCCGAGCAGCTTCTGGGAAGCCGGCTTTTTGCTATCGTTCCGGCCATCCTGCCCCTGCCCGCGCTGGGATTCGCGACTCTCTGGGCGGCGGGAAAACTGGTTGGCGGCCCGAACCGGGGAGAGGACCTGCAAAAGGTGCTCCGGGGCCTGCCGCAGAACGTGACCACTGAAATGGACCTCGACCTGTGGCGCCTGGCGTCGGCCATGAGGGACGACCGCGAAGCGCGCGAGGCACTGGGGGCGCGGGAGCCGGCCCGGCTGGCGGCCGATTTTTCCGACGGAAACCTGCCGCCCGCCCTGCACACAGGGCTGGTGCGGTTCCTGGAACGCTACGGTCACCGGGCCGTGGCCGAAATCGATGTGGGGATGCCCCGGTGGTCCGATGACCCCACCCATATCCTGGGCGTCCTGGCCAATTACCTCCGGCTGGAAGATCCCGCCATGGCCCCGGAGGCACAGTTCAGCCGGGCCGAGGCGGAGGCTGGGGCGGCACTGGATCGGCTGGTGGCCGAGGCCCGTAAGCGGGGCAGGGTGCGGGCCTTGCTTGTTGCGGCCGCCCTGCGCCGGACCAGGCTGTTCGCCGGCCTGCGGGAACTGCCCAAGTACCAGCTGGTCCTGGGGCTTGCCCAAGTGCGGGAGCAACTGGCGTTCGTGGGGGCCGCGCTGGCCGCCGATGGCCGGCTCGAAAGCCCGGACGACGTGTTTTTCCTCGACTTTGATGAGGTCCGCCAGGCCCTGGGCGGCACGAAGGCCAACGGGGCAGGCCAGCCGGTACGCGACCTCGTCCTGGAGCGGCGCGCCGCCTACGCCAGGGAAGCCGGCCGGCGCCACATCCCCAGGGTCCTGCTCTCCGACGGCACCGAGCCCGAAGTGGTGCTTTCCGGTAATGCCGGAGCCTCGGACGGCGCGTTGACCGGGAGCCCGGCATCAGCCGGGTCGGTCACGGCTGCCGCCCGGGTCATCCTGGACCCGGTAGGTGCCCATCTGGAACCCGGGGAGATCCTGGTGGCGCCATCTACCGATCCCGGCTGGACCCCGTTGTTCCTCACTGCCGGAGGCCTGGTGATGGAGATGGGCGGGCCCAACTCCCACGGTGCCGTGGTGGCCCGGGAGTATGGCATCCCGGCCGTAGTGGGGGTCCCCGATGCCACTGTCCGGCTTGCCACCGGACAGGAAATTACGGTCGACGGCGGTGCGGGAACCGTGGTGCCCGGGTAACCCCCGGCGGATGGTCCGGCAAGGTGTGGAGAGGGTCCCCGAGGCGTACCCTTGGACTATGGGCTCCAACGACGGAGACGGCCGGCGATGAACCGGAGTACCAACGACCCGACAAACCACGGAACCACCCCCGGCACCAACCCCGGGATGAGGGACCGCGGCCCGAAGCACGGCCCGAAGCAGCCAATCCAGCGATCCTGGTTGCGCTGGGTGCCCGCGGTGGCAGTACCTTCCATGATTGCCGCCGGGCTGCTGGCGGGAACCATTCCGGCACGGGCCGGCGACCCCCTGCCGGCCAAGACCCCGGCAGAAGTGATCGCCCTTCTCGCCTCGCACAGAACACACACGTTTTCAGGCACCGTTGAACAGGCATCAGAGCTGGGGCTGCCCGAGTTGCCGGCAGCACCACCCACGTCCGGCCCCGCATCAGCCGGCGGCGTCGCGGGAGTCTTGGAGTTCCTGACCGGCGAGCACACAGCACGGGTCTTTATGGACGGCACATCCAACGCCCGCATCCAGGTGGTGGACCGGCTTGCCGAGCGGGACGTTATCCGCCACGACGCCGACGTGTGGTTCTACTCGTCCAAAGACAACTCAACGGCGCACCTGACCTTGCCGGCCCACGCCCACGACCTGCCGCTGACCGACCCTTCCCAGCCAGGCCCATCGCAGCCGGATCCGAGCCAGACAGGCCCCTCCCACGAAGACATGCGCGTCCCGCGCACGCCGCAGGAGTTGGCGGAAAAGTTCCTGGCGGTAGCGGACAGCACCACCGCAGTAACTGTCGGTCCTGATGTTGAAACGGCGGGCCGGCGGGCATACAACCTGCTGCTTGAACCCCGCACTGACGGCACACTCGTGGGCAACGTGTCCGTCGCCGTCGACGCTGAGAACGGCATGCCGCTCTCAGTGCAGGTCACTGCACGCGGCGCGGCCCAACCTGCCTTCAGCGCCGGTTTCACCAGCCTTTCACTGGAAGCGCCGGATCAGGCGCTGTTCACCTTCACGCCGCCACCGGGCAGCAGCGTTAAGGAACTGCAGTACAACCACTCCGGCAACCTGCAGCCGGGTTCAGGATTCCCCGAGGCGCCGGGAACCTTCATCACCCCGGACCGCCTGGCCCAGGACATCCACAACAACGCAAAGCACTACCTGTCCGGTTCCGGCTGGGAAACGGTAGCGGAAATCCCCGCGGGCAGCACTGCAGGCCAACGCCTCAACAGCCTCCTGGCCAGCAATCCGCTGCTTGCCCAGGCAGCCGTGGTGGTCCCTGGTGGCCGGCTGATCTCCACCGCCCTGTTCAACGTCCTGCTCACCGATGACGGCCGGATCTTCGCGGGCATGGTCCCACCGGAGAGGCTGCAAGCCGCTTCCGCGGCTCCGTGACCGGGGCCGCGCGGGGCCACGGAACCTGGACGTACGGCCTGACCATCGAGACGCAGGGGCTGTCCAAACGGTTCGGGCATCAGTTGGCCGTGGACGGCCTGGATCTTGCGGTGCCGCAGGGCGCCGTCTTTGGTTTCCTTGGCCCCAACGGCTCGGGCAAGACCACCACCATCCGGATGTTGCTGGGTCTCGCTGCCGCCTCCGCGGGAAGCGTCAGGCTGCTCGGGATGGACATGCCGGGCCGGTTCCGGGACGTCCTTCCGCACGTGGGGGCACTGGTGGAAGGCCCCGCGTTTTACCCGTTCCTATCCGGCACCGCGAACCTTCACCGCCTCGATGCCGCCACCCGGCACGGTGCCCCCGCCACCCGAACGGCACGGGTTGAGCGGGCGCTGGAACGGGTGGGCCTCAGTCACGCAGCGGGCAAGCGGGTTCACGCCTATTCGCTGGGCATGAAGCAACGGCTCGGCATCGCCAACGCCTTGCTCTCTCCCCGCGAACTGCTGGTTCTCGACGAACCCACCAACGGGCTGGACCCGCAAGGCACCCGGGAAGTCCGCAACCTCGTCCGGTCGCTCGCCGCGGATGGAACCACCGTTTTTGTGTCCAGCCACCTGCTGGCTGAAGTGGAACAGATCTGTACACATGCAGCCGTGATGAGCGCCGGACGGCTGGTGGCCCAAGGCCCGCTTCCGGAACTGCGCCGCTCCGGAAGTGCCGGTGTCCGCGTCGTCACGCCCGATGCAGGAGCAGCAATGGCGGTTTTGGCCCGCCTGGGACTGGTGCCGAAGGCAGCGCCGGCGCAGCCCGATGGCATCGTGGTGACGGCGGCCCTGGGTGCATTCACTGAAGACCCGAATTCTTACGACGAAGCCCCTCAAACCACTAGCCCCGAGGAGATTGTGGCGCGGCTCGTGGAGGCCGGTGTCCGGGTCCGGGGGTTTGCGGTGGAACGGGAAAGCCTTGAGGACCGGTTTGTCGCCTTGACGGGGGAGGGGTTCGACGTTGCCCAGTAGCACACATTCGGAGAGTGCCGGGCTGACCGGCGCGACGGCGGTGGCTGCCGTGCAGCGCGGGCCCGGGCTCTCCCTCCTGTGGTCCGAACTCCGGGTGCTGTTCGGGCGCCGGCGCACCTGGGCCCTGCTGCTGGCGCTCGCTGCGATCCCGGTGCTGATTGCGGTGGCCGTGAGGATCTCGTCGGCGGTTCCTGCCGGGCGGGGTCCGGCATTCCTGGACCGCATCAGCCAGAACGGCCTGTTCGTCGCCTTTACCGCGATGCTGGTGTCCGTTCCCTTGTTCCTGCCGCTCACGGTAGGCGTGGTGGCAGGGGACACCATCGCAGGCGAGGCCAATCTGGGAACTCTTAGGTACCTGCTGGTCGCACCGACGGGCAGGGTGCGCTTGCTCCTGGTGAAGTACGCGGCGGCGCTGGCCTTCTGCCTTGCCGCGCCCCTCACCGTTGGACTGGCGGGTGCTGCGATCGGAGCGGCTCTTTTCCCCGTGGGCCCTGTGACGCTGTTGTCCGGAAACGTGATCGAGCCACCGGAAGCCGCCCTCCGGATCCTGCTGATCGCCGCCTACCTGGCCGTTTCCCTGGCTGGACTCTCAGCGGTGGGGCTGTTCCTTTCCACGCTCACCGTGGTCCCCGTGGGCGCCATGGCTGCCACAGTGGTGGTCTCAGTGGTGTCCCAGGTCCTGGACCAGTTGCCACAGCTGGAGTGGCTGCATCCGTGGCTCTTCAGCCACTACTGGTTGGGTTTCGGGGACCTGCTCCGCCAACCGGTGCTGTGGGACTCGTTCGCGGACAATGCCTGGCTCCAAGCTGGCTATGTGGGTGTGTTTTGTGCGCTCGCCTATGGGCGGTTCGCCACCAAGGACGTCCTCAGCTGATCCCGGGCCCCTACGCGATCAGTAGCGGGCCGCGTAGGAATAGAGTTCCATTCCCGCCATCGCGCTGAGCGGGGTCACGGCTATGCCCTCCTGGGGGTTGAGCGCCTGGACCACCTGGCCGTTACCGAGGTAGATAGCCACGTGGTAGAAGTTCGACGGCGAGCCCCACACCAGCAGGTCGCCGCGCCGTGCCTGCGAGATGGGAACGTGGACGGGAGCGGCAGCGTACTGTTGGGCGGCGGTTCGCGGGAGGTACTTTCCAGCGGCAGCGAAGGCGTTTTGCACCAGTCCGGAGCAGTCGAAGCCGTAGGGGCCGGTGCCGCCGTATTGGTAGTAGTAGGGAGCGCCCACCTTGCTGAGGGCAACCGAGATGGCAGCCTCATAGGTCCCGCTCCCTGACGGCGGCGCGGGCGCGGGTGCCGGCGCGGGAGCAGGTGCAGGAGCAGGAACAGCGGGCGCCGGTGCGGGAACTGCTGGGGCAGGGGCAGGGGCAGGGGCAGGGGCAGGTGCGGGGGCGGGTGCCGGCGCTGGGGCGGGTGCCGGCGCGGGGGCGGCCTGTGCGGGCGCCTGAGCAGCTGCCGCCGGAGCGGGAGCTGGAGCCGGAGCCGGAGCTGCTGCGGCAGGAAGGTTCCCCGGGGCGGCCGGCTGTTCCTGGGCCGCCCGTTGTGCCGCAGCGGCGAAGGCGGCCGCCAGCCGGGCCTCCTCGCCTTGCCGGTCCAGCGCATCCACGCGGGCCGATTCGAGTTCCACCGTAGTGTTCCGGAGCTCGGCCAGCTGGTCCACCAAAACGGTGCGCTGTGCCTTGGCATCCGCCACGGCTTTAGTCTGTGCCGCGTTTGCTTCCTCGGCCTGGGCCTTGCGGGTTTGGGCCGTCCGGGCCGCGTCGTCGGCCGCTCGCGTGGCATCCTCCGCGGTAGCTGTCAGTGACGTCGATGCCTGTGCGGCGGCATCCGCGGCCGCAAAGGTGCGGCTCCGGCTTGCAGAAATGGCCTGGAGCGTGGCGGCCTGCTGCAGGGTTTCGCCGTCGCCGCTCACGAAAGTACCCAGTGAAGGGTTCAGCCCGCCGTTGCGGTAGAGGTCACCGGCGAGGTGTCCCACTTGTTGCCGGGCCTTGTCCTGCTGTTCACGGGCGGATGCGGCCTTCGCGGAGGCGACAGCCGCGGCTGAGGAACGCTGCTCCAGTTCCACCAGCGCTTCGCTGTAGGCGTTGTTGGCCTGCATCGACACCGCGAAGGCGGCCTGCTGGGCGCCGGCCGCGGCGTCCAGGATCCGTTCTATCCTGCCCACCTGGTCTGCTGTGGCGGCTTCGCTGGCTTTTGCTGCGGCAATGTCCTCCGGGGATGGTATTGCCGGAGCGGCAGGAGCCGCGGGAACGGCAATAGACGGCCGCTGCGGTGCCGCAACAGCCACCACAGGCGCTGCCAGCGCTGACATCAGTACGACGGCGGCGCCCAGCACGGCAGCCTTGCGCCCGGATCCAGTCAAAACCATCTGCAGAAACCTCGAAACGGTAGTGCCGGGAGGTCCTGACCGTGGCAGGGCGATGCCCCTGGCCTGCTCCCCAGCAGTCCGAGGCTACGTGACGCCACTGTACTTTGGCAACAGCAGTCACCTCAGTAACAGTAATAACAAGCGGTGAGCGAGCGGGGGATTCGGGGCGGCGTGTCGCAGGAGGAAGTCCTCGGCCCGTACCTGGGCGTCGAAAGGGAATCCGTCCGAAGAATGGCCAGACTCCAGCAGATACGCCGGTCAGGCGTGCTGATGAGCTTCGTGTTCGGAGTGTGTTGCCGGCTCCAGCTGAAAGGTGCAGTGGTCGGTATCGAAATGCGAGCCCAGGCAGGTGACCAACTTGTCCAGCAACTGGTCGGCACCACGGGCGGTGAGGACGCCGTCCTCCACCACCACGTGCGCCGAAAAGACGGGGACACCCGAGGTGATGGTCCAGATATGGATGTCGTGCACGTCCGAGACGCCTTCCACGGACAGGATGTGTTCGCGGATCATCTGCACTTCCACGCCCTTGGGACTGGCTTCCAGCAGCACGTCAACAACATCGCGCAGCAGGCTCCACGCCCGCGGCAGGATCAGCAGGGCTATCAGCACCGAGGCGATTGTATCCGCGGCCTGGAACCCGGTGACCATGATCACCACCGCGGCGGCTATCACGGCAAAGGAGCCCAGGAGATCGCCCAGGACCTCGAGGTAGGCCCCGCGGACGTTGAGGCTGTCCTTGTGCCCGCCCCGGAGGATCAGGAGCGACACCAGGTTCGCGGCAGCACCCAAAATGGCGGCAAAAAGCATGATGTCCGTTTGCACCTCCGGCGCCGCCCCGATCCGCCGGATGGCTTCGGTGAAGATGACCACGGAGATCACGATCAGGATCAAGGCGTTGGCCAGGGCGGCGAGGACTTCAGCCCGCTGGTACCCGTAGGTCCGTTGGTCACTGGCGGGTTGGCCGGCAATCCAGGCAGCCAGCAGCGCAATGGTCACCCCGGCCGCGTCCGACAGCATATGCCCGGCATCAGCCAGCAGGGACAACGACCCCGAGAGGGCGGCACCCACCACTTGGACCAGGACCACGGCCAGGGTGATGGCCAGGACGGCCAGCAGCCGATTGCGGTGCCGGCCGGTTGCGGTGACGCCGTGGGTGTGGCTGTGGTTGTGTCCCATGCCTACAAGGCTAGCCCCAGCCGAGCTCGTGTAGCCGGTGGTCGTCTATGCCGAAGTGGTGGGCAATTTCGTGGACCACGGTGACTGCCACTTCATGGATGACGTCCTCCCGTGATCCGCAGATTTCAAGGATGGGTTCGCGGAAAATCGTGATGCGGTCCGGCAGTGAGCCGGCGTCCCACCACGAGTCCCGTTCGGTCAGCGGCACGCCCTCGTAGAGTCCCAGCAGGACGGTGTCAGGGTCCTCCCCGGCCCGCGGCACATAGTCGTCCTCGATGAAGACGGCCACGTTGTCCATGGCTTGGGCCAGTTTTTCGGGGATGCTGTCCAATGCGTCCTGGACTGCGGCCTCGAACTCGTCGGCGGACATGCTGAATGTATCCGGCCTGAATGTATCCGGCGGGGAGCGGTGGACAAGCCCGTGGGCACCCAAGGGCTCGCTGGGGCCTTCGGGAATGATGGGCAGACCCGGCGGCTGGCTGGCTGGCATACTCCGACTCTAGCTAAGAAGCAGTCGGCTTGGTCCCGGCTCCTGCGGCTTGCCGTGCTTCTTCCGCGCGCCCACCCGGCCGGCTCCTGCGCCGGGTAAGGCCCACCCCCACCAGGCAGACCAGGCCGCCCACCAGTCCCAGCGCGGCGGGGACCTCGCCCAGGAGCACCCAGGAGATCAGGATGGTGGTCCCGGGAACCAGGTAGGTGGTGGCGGCGAGCTTGCCGGCCTCGATCAGCGAGAGCGCGTACGCCCAGGTGGTGAAGGCAATCGCCGTGGGAAAGACTCCCAGATAAACCAGGCCCAATGTCGCCTGTGGAGGCGCTTCCTGTACCTCCGCCACCAGTTGGCCCGTGAACGGCAGGCAGCACACCGCCCCTACCAGGATCCCGAACCACGTGGCCTGGGCGGCAGGAAATTTGCGCAGGACAGGCTTCTGGATGATGACGCTGACTGCGGCGAGCACGGCGGCAAGGAGGCATAGCAGCACACCCGCCAGATCCGCCGTCGCACTTTCCCCGGATTGAGACGGCCCCCCGGAGGCCACGGCGATCAGCGCCACGCCGGCGAAGGCAACCAGGCTCCCGATGATGAGCCAGCGCGGGAAGCCTTCCTTGAGGACGAGGCCGGCCATGATGGCAACCAGGATGGGGTTCACGTTGATGAGCAGGGCGCTGGTGCCGGCGTCCAGCACGTGTTCTGCAGCGTTCAGCGCCACGTTGTAGCCACCGAACCACATGGCACCGTAGGCGAGGATGGGCCACCACTCGCGTCCTTTGGGCAGGAGCCGGCTCCTCAGGAGCTGCGGCAGGACCAACAGGGACAGTACGACGGCGGCAATCGCCAGCCGGCCCAGCGTCAGCGGGCCGGGGGAAAAGTGCGGGCCTATGGCCCGGATGCCCACAAAGGCAGATGCCCACAGCACCACGGTAGTGGCCATGGCCGCGACACCGAGGGTCCTTATCCGGGAGGAACGGGTGGGGGGAACGCTTGTGCTGACGGGGGAGGTTGATGCCATGCTGCCAATCTAGCCGGGCGGGTGGACCGCAGGCTGGCGGAAATCGGCCACGTCTAACCAAGTTCCTGCCAAACACCGGCCACGGCTGAATCAGGCCGTTTCAAGGCCTGTTCTGCTGATGGCTAGGATGCGGGTTATGGTCTCAAACCTTGCTGCTCCCCGTGATACCGCACGCCTGATCCGGAGAATCATCTGGGTGTTCCTTGCAGCCGTGCTGGTGGGCGGTGCGGCCTGGTACGCCGTGTTGACTCTCGGGCCATCCCGGCAAGCAGCGCCGCCTGCCGCAGGGGCCGAACAACTCGTCCGGGCCGACAGCCACCGCCTGACCAGTCCGGCTGTGGAGAAAGCGCAGCTGGTGGAATTCCTGGATTTCGAATGCCCGTCCTGCGGCTCCGTCCACCCCGTCTTGGCGGAGTTTCAGGCCGAGTTCGGGGACAGGATCACGTTTGTCCACCGGTACTTCCCGCTGTCAGCCCACCCGAATTCCGGCCAGGCTGCCTTGGCGGCCGAGGCTGCTGCCCAGCAGGGGCAGTACCAGCAGATGGCCAACAAATTGTTTGAAACCCAGTCCCAGTGGGCCGGCAGCCAGCAGTCACAGGCGCCGCTGTTCCGCACCTACGCCGGGGAGTTGGGGCTGGACCTGCCCCGGTTCGACGCCGTCTTAGCAGATCCGGCGACGGAGGAGCGGATCCTGGCCGACATCGCGGACGGCGAGGCTTTGGGTGTGAACGGGACGCCCACCTTCTTCCTCAACGGGGAAAAGCTGACCCTCACAACCGAGGCCGAGTTCCGGCAAAAACTCGCGGACGCGGCCAAGTAGAAGCTAGCTCGCTCCCGCCCACTCCAGCAACTGCTCCACCGGCCAGGTGGTAATGATCCGCTCAACGGGCACACCGTTCCGCTCGGCCCGCTCAGCCCCATACTGCAGGAAATCGAGCTGGCCGGGCGCGTGGGCATCACTGTCGATCGAAAACAGGCACCCAGCGTCCAGCGCGAGCTGGATCAGCGCATCCGGCGGGTCCTGGCGCTCGGGCCGGGAGTTGATCTCAACGGCCACGTTGTGTTCGGCGCAGGCGGCGAACACCTCCTTGGCATCGAAGTCCGACGGCGGCCGCGTCCCCCGCGATCCCTCCACCAGGCGGCCGGTGCAGTGGCCCAGCACGTTTGTGTGCGGATCCTGGATGCCGCCCAGCATGCGCCGCGTCATGGTTTTCGAATCGGCCCGAAGTTTGGAGTGGACGCTCGCGACCACGATGTCCAGCCGGTCCAGCAGCTCCGGATCCTGGTCCAGTTCACCGGACTCAAGGATGTCCACTTCAATGCCGGTCAGCAGTTGTATTTTGTGGTCCGGCTGTCCGTCGCTGCTCGGGTGGGTTCCGGAGTTGATGGCATCCACCACGTCCAATTGCTGGAGGAGCCGTTCCGCCGAGAGTCCGTTGGCGATGGTGAGGTTGGGGGAGTGGTCAGTCAACGCGAGGTATTCCCGCCCCAGCACCCCGGCAGCCGCCACCATCAGCTCGATGGGGGATCCGCCGTCGGACCATTCACTGTGGCTGTGGAGGTCCCCCCGCAGCGCGTCCCGGAGGGCGGAGCCGCCCGAAGCCAGCGGCTGGGCACCCTTCTCCCGGAGATCGGCGAGGTAGCCCGGGACCTGGCCCTCCACCGCGTCCCGGATGACCTGGTAGGTCCGGTCCCCGATGCCTTTCATGGATTTCAGCCGGCCGTTCCGGACCCGGGCCGCCACTTCTTCCGGCCCAAGCGGGGCGATCACCGCCGCGGCTTTCCGGAAGGCCTGCACCTTGAAGGTGGCAGCGCGCCCGCGCTCCAGCCAGAAGGCAATCTCATTGAGTGCTGCAACGGCGTCCATCAGTCCATCTTCACCTGTTCCAGCCCGTCTTTGGGCTTGGATTGGTCAATTTTGGATAATTCCTACCAAGGCCCTATAGTTGTTGAGTCCGGTTCGGAGAACGCAAAGGACAAAGACGCAAAGCCAAGCTTTACGCCTTTTATTTTGTTCCGAACGGGTTCTGGCCCCCATCGTCTAGCGGCCTAGGACACCGCCCTTTCACGGCGGCGGCACGGGTTCGAATCCCGTTGGGGGTACGCAAGGAACTGGTCAGGCAGGCTAAAAAAGTCTGGTAGGCTGTAAGCCTTGAAAAAAGCGGTAGAGATACTGCGAAAGCAAGAAACGCAAGGCCCTGTAGCGCAGTTGGTTAGCGCGCCGCCCTGTCACGGCGGAGGTCGCGGGTTCAAGTCCCGTCAGGGTCGCTCTGATTGTTGGAAGCAATTCCGGCTCTCATGGTGACTAGTCACCTAGGCTCTGTAGCTCAGTTGGTAGAGCGTTCGACTGAAAATCGAAAGGTCACCGGATCGACGCCGGTCGGAGCCACCACTGGGAAGCATCAGTTCTTCGGAACTGGTGCTTTTCTTCTTTAACGCTGTTTCTTCCGAGGGTCCGCCGGCGGTCGCTGGTTCCGGGTTAGCGGCCCCCAGGTTCCCCCAACCTGGTTCCCTCCTTAGGACTTAACACCCTCCTCCGGACAGCGCACCCTGGCGTTCCGGAGTGAATTGTCCGTAGGAGGGTGTTTCCCGGAGTTCTGCGATCTGCAGGATGGCAGCTGGGTTCCGCTGCAGCATGCGCTCCCGCCGCAGTGCCGCAGGCCACATCAGCGGCAGTGACGTATCTCTCCGGCCTGGCCGTCAGCAAGAAAAATTTGACTGACCTATGAAACATTTGACGCAGGCCAAACCGTTGTGGCACGCGCGCGCCTTTGATGATGTAAGCGCTTGCGCAATTGCAGTTCCTCCCGCGAAGGCGGCTGTGAAACATGGTTTGAAATGCCGCCGGAAGACTGTCAGCGTGGAGGGCGGGCCAGGAAAGCACCACGCTCCTGGGCCACTTCTACGGGGACTACCCAACCCCGTTCCCCTCGATACAACGGCGTCCCCCATGACGCCTGCCGTGTTGTTGGGGCCGCCGGAGTTCGAAGGATCAGGGCACCAGCCCGTCTTCCACGAACAGTTTCAACTCCGCGAGAAGAGCAAAATATGCACAAGCACCCCCAAACCTTCCGGTTGCTGCGGTGGCGTCCTGCCGCCGCAGCACTGGCGACGGCCGTAGCGGCCTCGGCCTTCCTGGCCGTTCCCTCCGCGCAGGCCAACGAACCGGCTGATCCGCCGGTCAGCCAGCAGCTGCCTGCCCCCACCCCTGGCTTCGCGCTCCCCACGGAACACACGCAGGAGGCTTTCGACCCGGCGTCGGACTTCACGTCCAAGTGGACCCGCGCTGATGCCAAGCAGATCATTGCGCAGAGCGACCCCAGCGTTGCACCCGGCCAAAACTCCATGAGCCCGGATGTCACCATGCCGGAAATCCCCGAGGATTTCCCCACCATGAATGACGACGTCTGGGTCTGGGACACTTGGTCCCTGACGGACGAGAACGCCAACCAGATCAGCTACAAGGGCTGGGACGTCATCTTCTCCCTCGTCGCCGACCGGCACGCCGGCTACGGCTTTGACCAGCGGCACTGGAACGCCCGCATTGGCTACTTCTTCCGCAAGACCAACGCCGACCCGGCCAAGGACAAGTGGAACTACGGCGGACACCTGTTCCTGGACAACACCTCCATCGGCAACACCGAATGGTCCGGTTCCACCCGCCTGATGCAGGGCAACCACGTGAACGTGTTCTACACCGCCACCACCTTCCATGACGTGGCAGAGCGCAACGCAGGCGGCGGCGGCATCGCCCCGGACGCCGCGATCGCCAAGGCCCTGGGCAACATCCACGCCGACCAGAACGGCGTAACCTTCGACGGCTTCGAGCACACCAAGCTGCTGGAGCCGGACGGAAAGATGTACCAGACCAAGGCGCAGAACCCGGGCTTCGCTTTCCGCGACCCCTACACGTTCGCTGATCCCGCCCACCCGGGCAAGACCTTTATGGTCTTCGAGGGCAACACCGGCGGCAACCGCGGGGAATACGAGTGCACCAGCGAGGACCTGGGTTACCAGGCCGGCGACCCGCACGCAGAGAACGTCAACGAGGTCCAGAACACCGGCGCGTACTACCAGACCGCCAACGTGGGCCTCGCGGTGGCTGACAACAAGGACCTGACCAAATGGTCCTTCCTGCCGCCTATCCTCTCCGCCAACTGCGTGAACGACCAGACTGAGCGCCCGCAGATCTTCATCCAGAACGAAAACGGCAAGAACAAGTACTACCTGTACACCATCAGCCACCAGTTCACGTACGCGGCCGGCATGCGCGGTCCCGACGGCGTCTACGGCTTTGTGGGCGACGGCGTCCGTTCCGACTACCAGCCCGTCAACAACAGCGGCCTGGCCCTGGGTTCCCCGACGGACCTCAACCTGCCGGCCAACAACCCGAGCGGCTCCATCTCCGGGCAGCAGAACGGCCGCCAGTTCCAGGCCTACTCGCACTACGTGCAGCCCAACGGCCTGGTGCAGTCGTTCATTGACAACGTCAACGGTGTCCGCGGCGGATCCCTGTCCCCGACCGTCAAGATCAACTTCAAGAACGGCGTGACCCAGGTTGACCGCAGCTTCGGCCAGAACGGGCTGGGCCCGTTCGGTTACCTGCCCACCAACGTCAAGGTTGGCGGCGAAGGGCTCTACAAGTAGCTAGCCCGAGCTGAGCAGCAGGCGGCACGGACTGTTGCAGGGCA
This sequence comes from Arthrobacter sp. Ha26, assembly GCF_059091705.1. Classification (NCBI taxonomy): domain Bacteria; kingdom Bacillati; phylum Actinomycetota; class Actinomycetes; order Micrococcales; family Micrococcaceae; genus Arthrobacter; species Arthrobacter sp. Ha26. The sequence goes on along the minus strand of NZ_JBNHGX010000002.1, from coordinate 263,870 downwards.
CGCAGTATCACCACATGCAGTAGCACCACAGGCAGGAACGCCCCGCAGTGCGGGCGTTCCTGCCTGCTGCCGTTAACACCCAGCCAGGGGATAGGGTTGGGATCAACAGAAGGGGGAGTGCCTGATGGAATACCAGAAACCACAACCCGGCCAGGGCAGCCACGCTGTACCGGCCCCGGCCCCGGTGCCGGCTCCGGTACCCGGCATTGGCCGCACGGTGATCTCAGAAACCGCGGTGGCCAAGGTGGCAGGAATCGCCGCCCGTTCCGTCCCCGGCGTTTACTCGCTGGGCTCCGGCCCGTCACGTGCGCTGGGAGCCATCCGCGACGCCGTGGGAAGTTCAGAACATGCCGCCGGTGTCCACGCTGAAGTGGGCGAAACGCAGGTGGCCGTGGACATCAGCCTGGTGGCCAGCTATGGAACGCCACTGCATTCGCTGGCCAACGAGGTCCGCGCCGCCGTCTACCGGGCAGTTGAGGAGCTGGTGGGGCTGCAGGTGATCGAGGTCAACGTCGAAATCACGGACGTCTACGTCCCTGCTCCCGTGAAGCCCACAGCATCAGGCCCCGCCCAGCGGGAGGCGCTGCTGTGAACCTGACCGTCGCCGGAATTGCCATGGGCGCTTTCGTAGCCTTTATGTCCCTCCAGTTCGGTTTGTGGGGCTTCCTCATTTCCCTGCTGTTCATGGCCATCGGGGCACTCCTGGGCCGCGCCGCGGAAGGAAAACTGGACCTCCGCGGCGTCCTGGACGCCATCATCGGCCGGCGCTCGTCCTCATGAGCCCCGCCGCCCCGCTGGTCCGGGCGCAGGAGTTCAGCGGCCACAACCGCATCAGCACCCAGGCGCTGACCAGTCTCGCGAAGGCCGCTGCCGCCCAGTTCCTGGGGGTGGAGGCGGAGAACGTCCGGGCTGATTGGGCGGACGACGACGGCATGCTGGCTCTGTCCCTCGTCACACCTATCAGCATCCCGCCGCTGAACGCGGTGGCCGTCGACCCCTCGCGGGTGGACGCTGCCGGCGGTTCCATCCGGGAGCGTACTGTTCGTGCGAAGGCGCACATCCTGGCAACCGTGGCGGAGCTCAGCGGGGCACAGTTGAGCCGGGTGGACATCAGGATCAGCGGAGCAAGGATCAGCGAAGGGGGACGGGTTCGATGAGCCGGAACCGGGAGGACCAGACGCCGGACATGGGCCGGATCCTGCGGCGTGAAACCCATTCCACCCGTGCAGTGGTTGCCACCGCCGCAGCCGTCCTGGTGATTGTCTTCGCCGCTTACGGGCTCCTCGAGGCGGGCGTGCACGCCCTCGGCCAGCCGGCTTGGTTGATCGAGCCCCAAGTGGCCGCGGAACGCCTCGTGGCGCTGCCCGCGGGAATTTCGCCGCTGCTGCTGGGTGCCATCGGAGCCGTGCTGGCCATGGTCGGCCTCGTTTTTCTCCTGAACGGCATCCTGCCGGGACGGCGTGCCCGGCACCTTCTGGCCGGCGGCCGAAAAGCGGGAAGCCCCGCCGTGGTGGTGGACGACGAAGTCATCGCTTCGTCGCTGGCGCGCCGCGCCCGTCTTGCCGCCAACGTGACGCCCGAACAGGTCATGGTGGTTGTCTCACAGCGCCAGGCAGTGGTGAATGTCCGGCCAACATCCGGGGTGCCCGTGGAACGTGAGGCTGTTCTCGAAGCCGTTGAAAGCGAACTCGCTGCCATGGCGCTCGAACCCTCGCCTGAGGTGCAGGTAAGGGTGGCCCCGTCCGGAGTAATCGGCGCATGAACAGCACCCCTACTCTCCTGAACCGGATCCTGATAACAATCCTGGGGCTGAAACTCCTGGCCGTGGGTGTCCTGCTGATGCTGCTGGCTTCCGTGCCCGCCATCGCTGCCTGGTGGCATTCCTGGTCCCGCGGGGTCTGGGACAGCATCAACCAGGCCTTCAGCGCCACGAGGTTTCCGGGACGGTCCGAGAGTTGGCTGTGGATCCTGGTGGCGCTGGCCCTGCTGGTGCTGATCGGGCTCATGGTGGCCTGGGTAGCGCAGCAAGGGAAAGGCCGCGCCAATCTCCTGGCGATGGAATATGATCCCGGTGAAGTCCCCGGTGACATCCGGATCGGCGGAGGAGTGGCGGAGCAGGCCCTCAAGCACGCTTTGGCCAACCGTCCGGATCTGGCCGGGGCCGCAGTGATCACTTACGACGTCAAAGGGTCCCCTGCCCTGAAGGTCCGCCTGCTGCCGCGCCAAGGGGTGGCGCCGCACTTGCTCGCTGACGAGGTGTGCACCCTGGTGGCGGCGCTGGAAGCAGCGGTGGGGACGAGGATTCCGGTGCTGGTGCACATCGGAGCCGGTGCACGGACGCGCTTCGGCAGGGCAGAGCGCGTCCGCTGACCAGCAGTGGCGTCAGTCCTTGGTGAGGTAAACGGTGCAATCCACCGGCACCTCGTCCATCCCGCTCCAATCCGCGGCGGGCTCAGGGCCGCTCGAAAGAATCACCGAGTATCCCTCGGGTACGGGTGCGGAGGCAAAACCCAGGTTGCCCAGGACCAGGACCTCCCCGTTGTGGAAGGCCAGCAAGCCGCTCTCCGGGGAATGGACCTCAGCCCAGGAGAGGGAGCCCCTGCCCAGTTGCCGGGCGGACCGGAAGGCGAGGGCGGCCCGGTAAAGCTCCAGGGTGGAACCTTCCACGCCATCCTGCTGGTCTGCCGCGAGCGGACCGAAGCTGTCCGGCTGCGGAAGCCAGGGACTCGCTGCTGTACCGCCCGTCAGCGCAAAACCGTAACCTGGAGCGTCCTGCTTCCAGGGCAGTGGAACCCTGCAGCCGTCACGCCCGGTCTCTGCTCCCTTTGTCCTGTGGAACGTAGGATCCTGCCGCGCCTCGGCCGGCAGCGTGGTGTGCTCAGGCAGCCCCAGCTCCTCACCCTGGTACAGGTATGCGGAACCCGGCAGGGCCAGGGAGATCAAGGTGGCTGCACGGGCGCGCGCCAGCCCTAATGCGCGGTCCGGCTGCTCGTCGCCTGCGGCGATGCCTTTCGGAAATGTGGTGGGGTCCTTGAGTCCGAACCGTGTTGTGTGGCGGACGGTGTCGTGGTTGCTCAGCACCCAGGTGCAGGGGGCGCCCACGGAGGCGGCCGCCTCCAGCGAGGCTTCTATAGCCTCCGCCATGCGCTCGGCGTCCCAGCCGGCCAGCAGGAAGTCGAAGTTGAAAGCCTGCTGCATCTCGTCGGCCCGGGTGTACCGGGCCAGCCGTTCGGCAGGCTCCACCCATGCCTCGGCAACCATCATCCGGTCGCCGTCGTACTCCGCCAGCACCTGGTGCCAGTCACGGTAAATATCGTGGACACCGTCCTGGTCGAAGAACGGCGAGGGCGGATAAACAGGCGAGACGGCGCGGTGCGGTTCCTCGGCGTCGGTATGGGCGCCGGGTGCGTCGCCGGGAGGGGATGGTTCCCGCCGTACTTCCGGCGTGCCCTCAACCATGGCGGCCACACCCTCCCAGTCGGGCAGGCCCGCTTCCTTGACCAGGCCATGGGCAACGTCCACCCGGAAACCGTCCGCGCCGCGGTCCAGCCAGAAGCGGAGCACCGAGCGCATCTCCTCCTGCACCTCCGCGTTGTCCCAGTTCAAGTCCGGCTGCTTGGTGTCGAAAAGGTGGAGGTACCACTCGCCGGCGGACCCGTCCGCCCCGGTAACCCGGGTCCACGCAGCTCCGCCGAAGATGGACTTCCAGTTGTTGGGTGCCCGGTTGCCGTCGCCGGATCCGGGGACCTCGTCCTTTCCGGGACGGAAGATGTAACGGTCCCGCTCCGGGGAGCCCGGCAGCGCCGCCAAGGCCTCCTGGAACCACACATGCTCATCGGAGGTGTGGTTGGGAACCAGATCAACGATGACCTTCAGGCCCCGCTGGTGAGCTTCCTGCAACATGGCATCGAAATCGTCCAACGAACCGAACAGGGGGTCCACCTGGCGGTAGTCTGCCACGTCATATCCGGCGTCCGCCTGGGGAGATTTGTAGAAAGGTGAGAGCCACAGGGCATCCACGCCCAACTGCTGCAGATAGGGCAGGCGCGCGGCGACGCCACGAAGATCCCCCATGCCGTCGCCGTTGCCGTCCGCGAAGGAGCGGGGATAAATCTGGTAGACCACCGCGTCCGCCCACCATTGGGCTCCCGCTTGCCGATCGGGAACGTCCGGGTTGGACATTTGGTTCCTCTCAGATAACTTTTTGATGTAAACGCTTGCATTACACCCAGCTACCTTACTAGTGTGAGCGTCACCACATCAACCTCACCTAGCAAGCGCACTGTCGACTTACTTGTCACTCAGCGAGGAGCTTCAAGCTAATGAAAACCCGTAGATTCCTACTTCCGGCTGCAACTGCCGGTATCCTGGCCCTGTCCATGACCGCCTGTGGCGGTGGTGGTGGCGGCGGGACCGGGGGCGGCGGCAGCGACGCCGAAGCAAATCTCGACAGCCGGGGACCCATCACCTACGTCCAGGGCAAGGACAACAGCAACGTTGTACGTCCGCTGATCGAAAAGTGGAATGCCGCCCACCCTGATGAAAAGGTCACGTTCAAGGAACAGACCGACCAGGCCGACCAGCAGCACGATGATCTGGTCCAGAACTTCCAGGCCAAGAACGCGGACTACGACGTAGCCAGCGTCGACGTCGTCTGGACTGCAGAATTCGCAGCAAAGGGCTGGCTGCAACCGCTCAAGGACAAGATGGCAGTCGACACCAAGGGGATGCTTGAGCCCACGGTTGAGGCCGGTTCCTACAAGGGCAATCTCTACGCGGCTCCGGTCTCCTCAGACGGCGGCATACTCTACTACCGCAAGGACCTGGTCCCTGAGGCTCCCAAGACCTGGGACGAAATGATGGACATGTGCTCCATCGCCAAGCAGAACAACATTGGTTGCTACTCCGGCCAGTTCAAGCAGTACGAAGGCCTCACCGTCAACGCCTCGGAGGCCATCAACTCGGCCGGCGGTTCCGTCCTGAATGATGAGGGCAAGCCGAACCTGAACACTGCCGAGGCAGAGGAAGGCCTGAACAACCTGGTCGAAGCCTTCAAGGACGGCAACATTCCGGCCGAGGCGATCACCTACCAGGAAGAGGAAAGCCGCCGCGCATTCCAGGACGGCAAGCTCCTGTTCCTGCGCAACTGGCCGTACGTCTACAACCTGGCTACTACTGAGGGCTCCTCGAAGGTCAAGGATGTCCTGGGCATGGCTGCCCTTCCCGGCAAGGACGGTCCGGGTGCTTCGTCACTGGGCGGCCACAGCGCGGCTGTCAGCGTCTACTCCGACCACAAGGCCACAGCACTGGACTTCGTGAAGTTCCTGATCGCGGACGAGCAGCAGAAGTTCTTCGCAACCCAGGGCTCGCTGGCTCCGGTGCTTGGTGACCTGTATGAGGACAAGGAACTGGTGGCCAAGCTGCCGTACCTGCCGGTCCTGAAGACGTCCATCGAGAACGCTGTGCCGCGTCCGGTAACGCCGTTCTACCCCGCAGTCACCCAGGCCATCCAGGAGAACGCCTACGCGGCACTCAAGGGTGAGAAGCCTGCCAAGCAGGCGCTGAGCGACATGCAGAAGTCCATCGAGTCCGCTGGCGCAGGATCGTAGTTTAGCCATGGCAACCGAATTGGGCCCGACGCCGGTCAAGCCGGCGTCGGGCACGCCCGATGTACACCACGCACCCAAGGGTGTGGGTGAAGACAACGCGATCCTGAGCCAGGGCAAGTGGGCGTCCTGGCTGTTGGCCCCCACCATCCTGGCCCTGGCAGTGGTGATCGTTTACCCGATCATCAGCGCCATCGTTATGTCGTTCCAGAAGGACGCGGGACTGGATCCGGCCACCGGGCTGTTTACGGCCGGCGGGCCGGCCGGTATCCAGAACTACGTCAACTGGCTGGGGCAGCAGTGTGCTGCCCCGGGCGGCGGCACCGTCGCCTGCCCGCCAGGCACCCTGGGCGGCCAGTTCTGGACTGCCACCGGAACAACCTTCCTGTTCACTGTCATCACGGTGGCCTTTGAAACAGTGCTTGGTTTCTGGATGGCCATGATCATGGCGCGCACCTTCAAGGGCCGCGCCCTGGTCCGTGCTGCCGTCCTGGTCCCTTGGGCCATCCCCACTGCGGTCACCGCCCAGTTGTGGCTCTTCATGTTCGATTTCAACGGCATCATCAACAAGCTGTTCAGTGTCTCCATACTGTGGACGGGCAGCGAGTGGCCCGCCAAGTGGGCCGTGATCATTGCCGACACCTGGAAGACCACGCCGTTTATGGCTTTGCTGATCCTGGCGGGCCTGCAAATGATTCCGGCTGAAGTCTACGAGGCGTCCAAAGTTGATGGAGCAAGCGCGTGGCAGCGGTTCCGGCTGATTACGCTGCCGCTGGTCAAGCCCGCCCTGATGGTGGCAATCCTGTTCCGCACCCTGGATGCATTGCGTATGTTCGACCTGCCGTACATCCTCACCGGCGGGGCCAATAACACCACCACGCTGTCCATCCTGGTGATCAACCAAGTCAGGCAAGGGTTCAACTCTGCGGCGGCTTTGTCCACCATCACGTTCATCATCATCTTCCTGGTGGCGTTCATCTTCGTCCGGTTCCTTGGGGCGAACGTTGTGGAACAAAGCGGCGCAACCGGTAAGGGGAAGAAATGACCACGGCAAGTGCTCCCTCGGTAGCGCGGCCCCAGCAGGGTGCCGCACGCAAGACTGCCCAGAACCGCGAAAAGTGGGCCAGCGTCCGCACGTACATCAGTGCCGCCGTCATCCTGATCTGGTGCCTGGCACCGGCCTACTGGATGGTGGTGACGGCGTTCCGCGAGGTGGGCTTCACGTACGACACGACGCCTTGGCCCACGCATGTGACGCTGGACAACTTCATCACTGCCTTCGATACCTCGTTCGGCAACAAGTTCGGCCAAGCGCTGATCAACAGCATCATCATTGGTGTGACTGTCACGGTGATCTCGCTGGTGATCGGCGTCTTCGCAGCGTACGCACTGGCACGCTTGAACTTCCGGTTCAAGTACCTGGTGCTGGGCTTCATCCTCGGAGCCTCCATGTTCCCCGGCGTTGCCCTGATCACCCCGCTGTTCCAACTGTTCACCAACATCGGCTGGATGGGCACCTACCAGGCCCTGATCATTCCCAACATCTCCTTCGTCCTGCCGCTCACCGTCTACACCCTGACGTCCTTCTTCCGCGAGATGCCGTGGGAACTGGAGGAATCAGCACGGGTGGACGGCTGCACGCAGGGGCAGGCGTTCCGGAAGGTGATCATGCCGCTCGCCGCACCGGCTATTTTCACTACGGCCATCCTGGCGTTCATCTCCTCCTGGAATGAGTTCCTGATCGCCAGCCAGCTGTCGAACGAGGCAACCAAGCCAGTCACGGTTGCCATTGCCAGCTTCGCGGGCGCCCAGCCCAACCAGATCCCGTACACCGCCATCATGGCAGCCGGCACTATTGTCACCATTCCCTTGGTGATCCTGGTACTGGTCTTCCAGCGCAAGATCGTCGCCGGCCTGACGGCAGGTGCGGTCAAGTGACCAACGGCCCTTCCCGCCCCCGCTCCACGGGGGCGGGAAACGACCGCCGGCGGGTGCGGTCCGGGCAGGATTTCGACATCATCATCGGATTCCTCGGTTTTTGGGCGCTGGTCCTGCTCGTTGTCACGGTATGGATGGAAGTGACGGCGCAGCCGGCACTGGGCTGGGCATTGGGCCTGCTGGCCTGCCTGCTCGCAATTTATGGGACGGTGCGGCTGCGCCGGAAGCTGCCGGAACGAAGGTAGCGCACCCGGCTGATCAGCCGGCGTCGGCCAGCCGGCGCACAGGTAACACTGCGATATACCCGGGCGCCCAAAATACTATGGCGTGGGGGCATCGCACCAAGCATGGCGGAGGCCTGCAGGAAGTATTGAGGGGGCACCGTGGCTCGCACAAGTGAAAGGTCCCAACGGGGCGGTCACAGCGGTGTCAGCATCGAAGACGTGGCAGCGGCGGCGGGAGTCTCAACTGCCACAGTTTCCCGGGCCGTCCGGGGCTTGCCCCGGGTATCGCCGGCCACCCGGGAAAAGATCCTGGCGGTAGCCGGAAACCTGGGCTACGTAGCCTCCAGCTCCGCCTCCGGTTTGGCAACGGGAAGAACCAGGACCATCGGTGTGCTCGCCCCGTTCGTCAGCCGCTGGTTCTTCTCCAAAGCCATCGAAGGCGCAGACCGGGAACTCCACGCCCGGAACTACAATCTTTCGCTGTTCAACCTGGGCGGCCACGGCAGCAACCGGGAACGGCTCTTCAGCAAGACCATGGTCTACAAGCAGATCGACGCCCTGCTGGTCCTGTGTATGGCGCTGTCCCACGAGGAACTCGACCACCTCCAGAAGATCGACATCCCACTGGTAGTGGTGGGCGGCCACGTGGAAGAGTGCGCCTACATCGGCATCGACGACTACGCCGCGGCCTCCACCGCCGTCCGGCACCTGATCGACCTTGGCCACCGCAACATAGCGCTGGTGCATGGCGACGACGAAACGGACCTGAACTTCGATGTTCCCCGCGTCCGGATCCTGGCTTTCAAAGACGTTATGACGGCCGCCGGGCTCCACACCCGCCCCGAATGGGACGAATGGGGGGATTTTACGGTCCGCAGCGGACAGGAGGCCTTCCGCAGACTCTGGGGCAAGCCGGGCGAAAAGCCCACGGCCGTGTTCTGTGCCTCGGACGAGATGGCCATGGGTGTCATCTTTGAAGCGTTGCGCCTGGGCGTCCGCGTGCCTGAGGAACTTTCCGTGGTGGGCATCGACAACCACGATTTCGCTGATGCGATGGGCCTGACCACGGTGGGCCAGCGGCCCGACGAGCAGGCGGAGATGGCCACCAAGATGCTCCTTGACGAGCTGGACGGGGAGACCGGAGCGGTGCATTCCGCCGTCGCGCCCCACGAACTGATTGTCAGAAGGACGACGGCGCCGCCCCGGGCCTAGCGCTCAGGTCCAGTGTCCCGCAGCTTCAGGATGCGCGGGCCAGTTGCCGGATGGGGATCCAGCGGGAGGCCAGGCGGCGGTAGGCCGCCGCAGCCCCGGTCATATCTCCCTCTGCCAGGCATTCGATGCCAAGGCGGATGTCCATCGGCGAATCGTCCGGGTACACCTTGTCCGCCACCGCCCCGTAATCCAGTTCCACCATCGACTCCACGTGGAACGTTTCCAGCCATTCCGTGAGCTGGGCCAGGTCATCGAGCATGTCCAGGTCCGGGGCCGCAAGCGCCAGGTTGGCCACAGCATACCGGGCCCGCTCCAGGGCTTCGGTGATGGGGGTCCACACCCGCACTGTGAGAATCCGGCCCGCGGCCTCCACCACGTCCTTGTGGTCCGACTCCATAAACAACGAAAACCAGCTGAAGGGGATGCCCCAGGTGGACGCGCGCGTGTGCACGCGGACAGACCCGTTGCGGGCTTTCACCTGGTCGATCCGCTCCTGGTGCTTGTCCCGTTGCTCTTCCGGGATCAGCAGCTCCGCAAGGGGGCCATGAATGCCCTCCATCAGTGCGTTGGCAGCCAGGCCGGCACGCAAAACCAGCTGGCTGGGGCAGTACAGCAGCACAGGCTCGGCGTCAGCACCGTCGTCGTCCGAACCTCCAGCCGCCGCCGGCGCGGTGGTGACGCGCACCAGGTCGGTGCGGCCGGTGGGGAAGGGGTCGCCGCCGGACCGGGTGATGCGTCCCAGCGAGGCCAGCAGTTCAGCGTTTTCGACGGCGGCACGCGAGGCGGAGCGGGCTCCTGCTGCCTTGATCGCGGCGCGCTGCTCCTCCGGGAAGGCATCCAGCGGTTCGTAGACGCGCAGGGTTGACGAGAACGGCAGGCCGGCCTGGCCCCGGTAGAGGTTGCCCGTCATCACGGTCTCCTTGAATGGGTCCAGGATTCTGCCATCAGTCAGCCAGTTCCACCAGCACGGGGGCGTGGTCCGAGGCGCCCTTGCCCTTGCGCTCCTCGCGGTCGATCGATGCGCCGGTGACGCGTGCGGCCAGGGCGGGGGAGGCCAGCACGAAGTCGATCCGCATGCCTTCCTTCTTGGGGAAGCGCAGCTGTGTGTAGTCCCAGTAGGTGTAGACGCCCGGGCCGGGGGTGTAGGGCCGCACCACATCGCTGAAACCGACGGATTCGAAGGCGTGGAACGCTGCGCGCTCGGGCGGGCTGACGTGGGTGGAGCGGTTGTTGATGAAGAGGTCGATGTCCCACACATCCTCATCAAAGGGCGCGATATTCCAGTCACCCATCAGCGCCACCTGGGCTTGGGGATCCCGGGTCACCAGTTCCTGGGCGTGCGTTTTCAAGCTTTCGAGCCACTTGAGCTTGTACGGCATGTGTTCATCGTCCAGCGAACGGCCGTTGGGAACATAGAGGCTCCAGATCCGGATGCCGGCGCACGTGGCGCCTATGGCGCGTGCCTCCTGCACCGGGTCCTTGCCGGCCTTGCCGAACGAGGGCTGGTCCAGGAAAGTGCGCTCCACGTCCTCGAGCCCCACCCGGGAGGCGATGGCTACGCCGTTCCACTGGTTGACGCCGAAGTGGGCCACCTCGTAGCCCATCCGTTCAAAGAGCTCCCAGGGAAAGTTGTCATCCTTGCACTTGGTTTCCTGGATGGCCAGCACGTCGCAGTCGCTGCGCTGAAGCCAGGCTTCCACACGGTCGGCACGGGCACGGAGCGAATTCACATTCCAGGTAGCAATCTTCACAGTTCCTAACTTACCGTGACCGCCGGAGTTGCGGACGCGGGCGGTGCAGCCGAAACGGTGCCATGGAGTTTGGTCCGACGTTGCGGGTATATTCGCAATCAGAAATGAGCCGGGTCACATGCGAAGGAGCGTCCGCTCATGCTGCGCGAACTATCCCATTACGTCGGCGGCCAACACACGTCTGGAATGTCCGGCCGTTTCGGCGACGTCTTTGATCCCTGCACGGGTACCGTCCAGTCGAGGGTACCGCTGGCAAGCCGCGACGAAGTGCACAACGCCGTTGCTGCTGCTGCGAAGGCGCAGGAGGAATGGGCAGCCATGAACCCTCAGCGCCGAGGCAGAATCCTCCTCCGGTTCGTGGACCTGGTTAATAGCGACATGGACAGGTTGGCGCGGCTGCTGTCCTCCGAACATGGCAAGACCCTGGCCGATTCCCGGGGAGATATCCAGCGGGGCCTGGAAGTGGTGGAGTTCGCTGCCGGCGCGCCGCACCTGCTCAAGGGCGAGTTTTCCACCGACGCCGGACCCGGCATAGATATCCACTCGCTGCGCCAGCCACTGGGTGTGGTGGCCGGGATTACGCCGTTCAACTTCCCCGCCATGATCCCGTTGTGGAAGTCAGGCCCGGCACTGGCTGCGGGCAACGCGTTCATCCTGAAGCCCTCCGAGCGGGACCCGTCAGTGCCGCTCCGCCTGGCGGAACTGTACTCCGAGGCGGGCGTCCCGGACGGGATCTTCAACGTGGTCAATGGGGACAAGGAAGCCGTAGACGCCCTCCTGGAGGACCCCGCGGTCAGGGCCATCGGGTTTGTGGGCTCCACCCCGATTGCCCAGTACATCTACGCCACGGCTGCTGCCCACGGAAAACGGGCGCAGTGCTTTGGCGGTGCCAAGAACCACATGGTGGTGATGCCGGACGCGGACCTGGACCAGGCCGCGGATGCGCTCATCGGCGCCGGGTACGGCTCCGCGGGTGAGCGCTGCATGGCCGTTTCCGTGGCCGTCCCGGTGGGACAGGAGACGGCGGACCGGCTGGTGGCCAGGCTCCAGGAGCGGGTCCGGTCACTCACGGTGGGCCACAGCCTGGACCAGGGCACAGACTTTGGGCCGGTGGTCACCGCCGCTGCCAAGGAACGGATCGAGGGCTGCATCCAGGCAGGGGTGGAGGCGGGCGCCACACTCCTGGCGGATGGCCGGGGCTGCACAGTGGACGGCTATGAGGACGGCTTCTGGGTGGGACCCACGCTGTTCGACCACGTGACGCCGGAGATGGCCATCTACCGGCAGGAGATCTTCGGCCCCGTCCTCAGTGTGGTGCGGGCGGCCGATTACGATGAAGCCCTCCAGCTCTGCAGCAGGAACGAGTACGGCAACGGCGTTGCCATCTTTACCCGTGACGGCGATGCAGCCCGTGATTTTGCCACCCGGGTGGACGTGGGGATGGTGGGAATCAACGTCCCCATCCCGGTGCCCTTGGCTTATTACACGTTCGGCGGCTGGAAGGCGTCAGGGTTTGGCGACCTGAACCAGCACGGGGCGGACGCCTTCCGGTTCTACACCAAGACCAAGACTGTCACTACGCGGTGGCCGTCAGGAATACGGCACGGGGCCAGCTTCGTGATGCCGGAAGGAAGTTGATGACGGACAGCGGCGCAGCCGGTACGGACACCAGCCCCGAGGTACTGTTCGAGCGCCGCGGGCAGTCGGGACTGGTGACCCTCAACCGGCCTCGCGCCGTGAACGCTCTGACCGCCGGGATGGTGCGCGCACTCCTGGACCAGCTCACGGCATGGGCGGCGGACGACGGCGTTGCCACGGTTGTGGTGCGCGGGGCCGGCGAGCGGGGACTGTGCGCGGGTGGCGACATTGTGGCCATCTACGAGGACATGCTCGCCGGCGGAGGGCAAACCGCCGACTTCTGGCAGACGGAGTACCGGCTGAACTCGCTGATCGCCCGTTACCCCAAGCCCTACGTGGCGTTGATGGACGGCCTGGTGCTGGGCGGGGGTGTGGGGATCTCCGCCCATGGCTCTGTGCGGGTGGTGACCGAGCGGACGCGGATGGGCATGCCGGAAACCACCATCGGTTTTGCTCCGGACGTGGGCGGGACCCTGCTGTTGTCCCGCTCGCCGGGGGAGGCAGGAACCCATGCGGCGCTGACGGGTGGGCACCTGGCCGCGTCCGATGCGTTACACCTCGGTCTCGCGGACCACTACGTCCCGTCCACGAACCTTGCCGACCTGGTGGCCGCACTGGAAAGCGAAACCGCGGAAGACGCCGTCGTCCGTTACAGCCAGGAGGCGCCGCCCTCAGCCCTTGCCCAGCAGCGGCAGTGGATGGACCGTTGCTACGCCTCCGACGACGCCGAGGAGATCGTCCGGCGGCTCCGGACCGTTGATGGCGAAGGTGGTGCCGAAGCTGCCCTGGCCGCCGATACCATCGAGGCAAAATCTCCCACCGCCGTGAAGGTCACGCTGGCATCGCTGCGCCGGGTTAGGGGCATGACCCTGGACGAAGCCCTGGCGCAGGAGTACCGGGTGGGACTGCGGTTCCTGGCGGCGCCCGATTTCCGCGAGGGGATCCGCGCGCAGGTGGTGGACAAGGACCGGACACCCCGCTGGCGCCCGCCAACCCTCTCCCAGGTGCTGCCGGATCAGGTGGAGCGCTTTTTCGAACCGCTGGGCAGCAGGGAACTGGACCTTGGACTAAAGGAGACGGACCATGCCTGAGGACTACACCATCGCGTTCCTGGGCCTTGGCCACATGGGCGGGCCGATGGCGGTGAACCTTGTGAAGGCCGGATACACCGTGGCCGGATTCGACGTAGTGCCCGCGGCACTTGACGCTGCCCGGGCGCACGGCGTCCCCGTGGCGGCCAGCGCCGCGGAAGCAGCCGCGGGGGCCAACGTGGTCCTGACCATGTTCCCCAGCGGCCGGCACGTGCTCGACGCTTACACGGGCGGGGACGGAGGCCCCGGCCTGCTGGCGGGGGCTTCCCCGGGAACGATGTTCCTTGACTGCTCCACCATCAACGTTGATGAAGCGCGTGAAGCAGCCAGGCTTGCCACCGACGCCGGCCAACGCTCTGTGGATGCGCCGGTTTCCGGCGGTGTGGTGGGTGCCGAGGCCGGGACACTGACGTTTATGGTGGGCGGCGATCCGGAAGACTTCGAGGTTGTCCGGCCGCTGCTGGAAGTGATGGGCAAACGGGCGGTGCACTGTGGTGCCCACGGCTCAGGCCAGGCCGCCAAAATCTGCAACAACCTGATCCTGGGCGCCTCCATGATCGCTGTCAGCGAAGCCTTTGTCCTGGGGGAGAAACTGGGCCTGAGCCACCAGGCACTTTTTGACGTGGCGTCGGCGGCGTCCGGGCAGTGCTGGGCGCTCACCACCAACTGCCCGGTCCCCGGGCCGGTCCCCACCAGTCCGGCCAACCGCGATTACCAGCCGGGTTTTGCCGGAGCCCTGATGGCCAAGGACCTCAAACTTGCCGTCAACGCACTGAACAGCACGGGAGTGGCAGCGCGGGTGGGTCCGCTCGCGGCGGAAATTTACGATACGTTTGCCGCGGAAGGCGGCGCCGGCCGGGACTTCTCCGGGATTATTACGGACATCCGGGACAAGTCGGGGAACCAGTCCGGCGGCGTGGAACGCGACGCGCACACGGCTGCGCTGGACGACGGGAGCCCGGAATGACGGAATACACAAACATCCTCGTGGAGCAGCGGGGCCGGGTAGGGCTGGTGACGCTGAACAGGCCGCAGGCCCTGAATGCCCTGAACCACTCCACCATGGAAGAACTCGTGCAGGCTGTCCGAGCCATGGACGCCGACCCGGCCGTCGGAGCGGTGGTCATCACCGGTTCCAGCAAGGCTTTCGCCGCCGGAGCCGACATCAAGGAGATGGCTGACCAGGGCTACATGGACATGTACGCTGCGGACTGGTTCCGCGGCTGGGAGGACTTCACCCGGCTCCGCATCCCCACCATTGCCGCGGTGTCCGGCTTTGCGCTGGGCGGCGGCTGCGAACTGGCCATGATGTGCGACCTCATCATCGCCGGTGACAACGCCAAATTCGGCCAGCCCGAAATAAACCTGGGCGTGCTGCCCGGCATGGGCGGGTCCCAGCGGCTCACCCGTGCCGTGGGCAAGGCAAAGGCGATGGACCTGATCCTCACCGGACGGTTCATTGGGGCGGAGGAAGCCGACCGGTGCGGGCTGGTGTCCCGCGTGGTTCCGGCCGAGGACGTGGTGGACGAGGCCGTCAAGGCCGCCGAAGTCATCGCGTCCAAGTCCAAACCGGTGGCCATGGTGGCGAAGGAGGCCGTCAACGCCGCCTTCGAAACCGGTCTGGCCCAGGGCGTCGTGTTCGAACGCCGGCTTTTCCATTCCCTCTTCGCCACCGAGGACCAAAAGGAAGGCATGGCGGCGTTCACGGAGAAACGCCAGCCCGAGTTCCGGCACCGGTGAGCGACAGCGACTGGCGCCCCATCACTACGGCTTCCAGCGCAACTTCCGGGCCGCCTGCCATAACGACGCCGCGGACGCGGTCATCCGCCACCCGGACGGACTCCACCTGCCCCGGCACCACCCTGATTCCGCGTGCCGCCCAGCCTCATACAGGTGCGTAAGGTAGACAAGGCAGGGCAGCTGTGGATACGGACGGGGAGCTTGTATGTGGGGAACAGCAGCAGACGCAGGCGGCTCAGCGGATAACCTGACCGGCCTGGTTGGCCTGGCTGCCCGCGGCATCGAGCAGTTGGGGGAATGGGGCGTGGGGCTCTTCACCCTGGCCGAAACGGTGGTGCCGCCCATTCCCAGCGAAGTGATCCTGCCGCTGGCCGGCTACCTTGCCAGGCAGGGCTCGCTGAACCTGGTCCTCGTATTCCTCACCAGCACGCTGGGCGCCTATCTGGGTGCCCTTTTCCTGTATTGGCTCGGAGCCAAGCTTGGACTGGAGCGGTCCATCCGCGGGTTGTCCAGGCTCCCACTGGTGGACCGGGAGGACTTTGAACATGCTGCCGGCTGGTTCCGCCGCCATGGGCGGTCGTCCATCTTCTTCGGCAGGCTGCTTCCCGGCGTGCGCAGCCTCATTTCCCTTCCGGCTGGGGCTGCTGCCATGCCGTTGGGCATGTTCAGCATCTACACGCTGGCCGGCAGCGGGCTGTGGAACGGGCTGCTGCTGGGGCTCGGGTACCTGCTGGGCACCCAGTACCGGCTGATCGAGCAGTACTCCCGCTTCCTGAACTACGCCGTGTATGCCGCCCTGGCCCTCACGGTCGTGCTGCTTGTGGCCCGGCAGATCAAGCGGGCAAGAGCGCCTCGCTGATCCTGCTCCGGCCCTCGCTTCTGTCCCGGACCAGTGCCCTACACTGGGACATCCAACGGTTTGGTTAGCGTTTCGGCAGAGCGAGGGGACCTATGCCCGTGCAGCCCGCAGGACATGACGGCGCACCTCCTTTTCCTGATGCCGACCTGATGTACGTCGTGGACCTCCTGGAGCCTGCCGAACGGGAGAGATACTTCGGTATCCGCAGGTTCCTCCAATCCTCGGTCCGGCAGCCCTCCATTGAGTATTGGAACCGTGAAGAGTTCCCCTTTGGGCTGCTTGCGGACATGGGTAAGCACGGCCTCGGCGCGCTCCAGCTGGACGGCAGCTCCATCCTGTTCAAGGGCCTGATGTACGTGGAGTTGGCACGGGCGGACGTATCCCTGTCGGCGCTCGCCGGCATACATAATGAGCTCATTCTCGGCATGATCAGTGAGCTGGGGTCAGAGGAGCAGAAGGCCCGGTGGCTGCCCGGCCTCAAATCCTTCCGCCACCTTGGCGCCTTTGCGCTGACGGAGCCGGATCATGGCTCGGACATTGCCGGGGGCCTGGAAACGTCTGCCAGGCGGGACGGGCACGAATGGGTCCTCAACGGTGCCAAGCGCTGGATCGGGGCTGCCACGATCGCCGATTTCGCGTTGGTCTGGGCGCGGGACGGGGCAGACGGAGAGATCAAGGGATTCATTGTGGAGTCGGACAGGCCCGGCTACACGGCCACCAAGATCTCCAACAAGATCGGCCTGCGGATCATGCAGAACGCGGACATCGCACTGGAGAACGTGAGGATCCCTGCGGCCAACCTGCTGCCCGGGGCCACGAATTTCGCCCGTACCAACCAGCTTCTGAGGGACTCCCGCGCGTGGGTGGGCTGGCAAGGCGCCGGAATCCAGCTCGCTGCCTTCGACGTCGCCCGGGCCTACGCCCTGAGCCGCCGGCAGTTCGGCAAGGAACTGGCCCGCTTCCAGCTGGTGCAGCAACAACTCGCCGACATGTTGGGTAACGCCTCCGCTTCGTTGGCGTTAATGGCGCAGCTGGCGCGGGTCCAGGAGGAGGGAAAGCTGGAGATGGTGCAGGCAGCCATGGCAAAGGCTACCGTTACACGGTTGGCCCGGTCCTCGGTGGCCATGGGCCGGTCCCTGTTGGGAGGCAACGGCATCAGCAGCGACTACGAGATGGGCAAGCTGTTCGGCGACGCCGAAATCCTCTACACCTACGAGGGCAGCTACGAGATCAACTCGCTCATTGTGGGCAGGGCTGTTACAGGTAAGTCCGCTTTCCACTGATTACCCTTGGCGGCATCCTTTTATCCTCCTGCCGTTGTCCCGTGGAATCGGCGTCGGTAGCATCAAAACACTAAGCCTGCTTAGCTTTATGCCTTGGGCGGTTCACACTGGGAAGGGATGCGGAATGCGCGTCAAGAATGCAGTTGTGGTGATCACCGGTGCATCCAGCGGGATCGGAAGAGCCACGGCCCTGCGCTTCGCCCGAAAGGGAGCCCGGCTGGTCCTGGCCGCCCGCGGAGCGGAATCCCTTGAAGAAGTGGCTGCAGAATGCAGGAAACGCGGCGCGAAGGCCATTGCCGTTCCCACTGACGTCACCGACGTTGCCCGGATGGAGGACCTGGCGGCCCGTGCAGTGAAGGAGTTCGGGCGCCTGGATGTGTGGGTCAACAATGCCGCAGTTGGAGCATTCGGCCTGCTGACCGATATTCCGCCCCAGGATTTCCAACGGGTACTTGACGTCAATATCTCCGGTTTCGTGAATGGTGCCCGGGCGGCGCTGCCGCGTCTTCGCCACCAGGGGTCGGGTGTGCTGATCAACGTCGCATCAATCGTGGCCGAAATCCCGTTGCCATACTCCGCGGCCTACTCCATCTCCAAAGCCGCCGTCCGGGCCCTGAGCGTCAGCCTGCGCTCAGAACTCGCCCGCGAAGGCGTGGCCGGGGTGGACGTGTGCACCCTCCTCCCGGCCACCATTGACACGCCCTTTTACCAAAATGCCGCCAACTACACCGGCCGCCGCCCCATGGCCATGCCTCCTGTCTACACTGCCGGACGGGTAGCCAAAGCCATAGTCAAGCTTGCCGGGCATCCGCGGAGGGAAACAGTTGCGGGAGGACTGACCGGCCGCCTTCTGGTACTGCAGCACAAGGTAACCCCTGGCGCCGTCGAAGGGACCACCGCCCGCCAAGTTGATACCCGCCAGCTGTCCCGGCGGCGGGCGGCGCCCGCAACGCCGGGGAACCTGCGCCAGGCCTCTCAGGCAGTCAGGAAGGGCTCCACTGGAGGCGGATGGCACGGACGACGGCGAACGGCGCAGCGGCGCATCGGAGCCACTGCAGCGCTCGCCGCAGCCGTGGTGGTCTTGCGGAGGCGGCTGGGCTGATCGGCGCCGGGTGACTGCGGCCGGGCTTTGCCGTGCCTGCGGTGCCGCTGGATAGCCAGCGGCACCGTCGTGGCGGGACTGGCTAGAGGTTTCTTTCGGCGTACTCACGCAGGGCGTCCCGCACGAAGCCCGCGCCCGTTTCGCCGCCGTAGTTCGCGGCGAAACGCGGATCGGCAACGTACATCTCGCCCAGGCCCACTACATAGCCCTTGATGTCCCCGCCGCTTTCCGAGGCGGGAGTGCCGGGGATGGAGGCCAGCCACTCAACGTGCCGCCGTGCCAGGTCCTGCGCTTCCGGGCTGTCCGCGCGCAGTCCCGATTCCGCGGCGGCGGTCCAGTCGCTGCCGAGCTTTTGGACGCGGGACTTCCATTCCTGTTTCTCGGCGGTTCCCATCCCACGCCACCAGGCGTCGCCTTTCGCGTACGCGTCCTTGCCCCAGCGCTCCTCCACCTCGTCCTTGTACTGGGTGTGGTCGAAGCCGTCGAACATCTTCCCGGCCATGAGCTCGCCCCCTCCTTCCATTGTTTCAATCGTGTGCTGGACAGACTGAACCTGCCGCGCCAGCCGCTCTTGCTCCTGGCGGAGCCAGTCCAGGTGGCGGCCCAGCGCCTTGACGGCGTCTGTCTCCTGGTGGAAGACCTCGGCGATGGCCGGCAGGCCCAGTCCGAGTTCCCGGAGCAGGAGGATCCGCTGCAGCTGCAGGAGTGCCGTGCCGTTGTAATAGCGGTAGCCATTGCTGCCGACACGGCTGGGCTTCAGCAGCCCAATGTCCTGGTAGTGCCGCAGTGTCCGGCTGGTTGTACCGGCCATCCGGGCAACATCCTGGATGGACCATTCCACTCCGGTTGCTTCCATGCTTCGAGCGTAGGGGTTGACGCGGCGTCAAGGTCAAGCGGGTTTTTCGGGGAACCTGCGCCGTGGAGACCGGGTGCGGGCTTGGGCAACGAGCCGCGTGAACGCAAAGATGAAGACCGCCTCGATCAGGAGCATCAGCCCCACGAGCAGCCACTGTTCCTCGGCGACAAAAACTATGCACCCCACCAGCGCCAGGATGGTTCCCAGGACCAGGGCGTAGACGGCAAACCCGACTGCGACACGGGCACTGCGCACTCCCGTGCGGAACCCAAACCCCAGTGGTTCCCCGCCGGGATGCCCCGGGACAAGGTCCGGCGCGGCAGGCGGGAGCTGGTCAAACTCCTCCCAAGGGTCCTTGCCTGCATCGTTGCCTGGAGCGTTGTCCGGCTGCTGTCCGGTCATAGCTGAATTATCCCAAACCACGGCGTGGCATGGGGAACGGTGGATGCGCCAGGACCCGCGTCAGGCGATGGAGCGATCCACAAAAAGCTGCATTAGGTGATGGAGCGCGGCGGGAAAGCTGCAGTAAGTAATGGAGCGTCGCAGGGAATGGGGCAACAAAAAACAGCGGCCTCCCCAACGGGTGTTGGGGAGGCCGCTGCCTGGCGGGATCCCTCCTGCGGTGCGGGAGGAAAGCCGAAGCCTTAGAGCGGGCGGATGTTCTCTGCCTGCGGGCCCTTGGGACCCTGGGTCACATCGAATTCAACCTTCTGGTTCTCATCGAGTGAGCGGTATCCGCTGCTGGCGATTGCGGAGTAGTGGGCGAAAACGTCAGCGGACCCGTCATCGGGGGCAATGAAGCCAAAACCCTTTTCGGCGTTGAACCATTTAACTGTGCCTGTTGCCATGGCTGCATTCCTTCGTGTGACTCTGATTCTCTCCCCGGGCCATCGGCCCGAAGTGCGCGGAGAACGTCCCCCGCAGTCCCCAACGTACGGGGCCGGGGCCCAGCTTGCAAGGGTATCGGCACTTCAAGTGGTCAGCGCATGCCCTCGCGGCGGATGGCGGTGGCAATTGCAGCGGCCCTGGTATCCACCCCGAGCTTGGCGTAAATGTGCGCGAGGTGGGTCTTGACCGTGGCTTCGGAGATAAAAAGGCGTTGTCCCAGTTCACGGTTGCTGAGGCCTTCGGTGAGAAGGCTGAGCAGCTCCGCCTCACGCGGTGTCAGGATCTCGTCAGGGTTGCGCAGCTGCTGGAAAAGGCGGGACGCCACGGGAGCGCTCATCACGCTTTTTCCTTGGACCGAGCCGCGGATCGCAGCAAAAATCTCGTCAGGGGCGGCGTCCTTGAGCAGGTATCCCATGGCGCCGGCATCCACGGCCCGGACAATATCGGCGTCGGAGTCGTAGGTGGTGAACACCAGGATGGCCTGGCCGCTGTGGCGCTCCCGGATTCTGCGGATAGCTTCGATCCCGTCCATGCCCGGGCCCATCGCCAGGTCCATGACCACCACCGAAACCGGGTCCTGGTCCAGCAGCTGCAGCGCTTCCTCGCCAGACGCTGCCTCGGCCACTACGGTGATGTCCGGTTGGGTGCTCAGCAGGGCCCGCAACCCGCTGCGCACCACCAGGTGGTCGTCCACCAGCAACACGGTGATGGCGCTCATGAAGACTCTCCCAGCCCTTCCGCTTCTGCCGGCAGGGGCAGTTGCGCTGCCACGATAGTGCCCTCACCCGGTGCGCTTTCCACCGAGAAGACGCCGCCCAACTGCTCCACCCGCTGCCGCATGGCCCGCAGGCCGTACCCTCCGGCGTCCGACGGCGGTGCTGCCGCCGACGGCTCAAAGCCGGTACCGTCGTCGTACACATCCAAGGTGACGGCATCGGGCAGGAAGCCGAGCGTCACAGTGGCCGTGGCGGCGCGCGCGTGCAGCTTGATGTTCGAGGCTGCGCTCTGGACCACCCGCAGGAGCGCATGCCGCACCTCGGCCGGGACAGGGCGCGGTTGGCCGGTGGCCAGGAGCCGGGCCTCCGGGACGTATTGCCGGGCCGCGAAAAGCAGGGCCTCCGGCAAGGGAGATGCGTCCAGTCCGGGGGAGGCAAGCTCGTGGACCAGGCTCCGCGTGTCGGACAGGTTGGCTCTCAGCTGCGCGGTGGCCCGGCCAAGGTCCGCGCGGGCGCCATCGTCGGGCCATGCCCTGCCGGCGGCTTCCAGAAGGAGGAGGCTGCTGGCCAGGCCCTGGGTCACGGTGTCGTGGATTTCCCGGGATACCCTTTCCCGTTCCGCGATGGTCCCGGCGCGGCGTTCACTGGCCGCGAGCTGTCCTTGGGCAAGTGATACCTCCGCGTGCAGGCGGCGCTGTTCCTCGGCGTCGTGCTGGATCCTGTCATACACCAAGGTCAGCATCACGCCTACGGCGAGCGGACCAAGGAGCATGGCCAGATCCGTCCCGTCGCTCAGCTTGAACAGGCCCGCGGCGGTGGCGCCTGCAGTAACGGCGGCGGCGGCGTAGGCAGCTGCTCCCGTGAGCGCGCTGCGGCAGAGGAAGAAAAGCGCAAAGGAGCACCAGGCAAAGCTGGGAGCAGCGAAAACCAGGACGGCCCAGACACCCACCAGGGCAACCATCCATGGTGCTCCCGGCCTGCCCCGCCGCGACTGGATAGCGACCGCGAGATACAGCAGGCATGCGCCTGCGGCCAGGCCCAGGACCAGGACGTTGTCCGCGGGGCTGTGCCGCATCACGTAACGGACCAGCGAGGCCACCAGGAGCACGGCGAAACCCACGTGAACCGCGGCGTCAATGCCTTTGAGGCGCGGGTGTGCCGGGACCGTGCTGTTGGAGGCCCCAGTCCCGGCGGGCCCGGCCACGCCGGCAGCGCGCGGGTCTGGGGCAGATGCTTCGTTGGCGGCGGCTCGGGCAGGCATGGAAAATCCGGTTCGGGAGGTGGGCTGGTTATCCACCATGCTATTGCCCGCGGCCATGCCCCGTCTCTCAGCCTTTTGGCTGATTCGGCTGGCCTTTTGGAGCAGGAAGCTCCAGCCAAAGGCCCGATGGCAGGCGCCCGGACTCCGGAAAGGATGGAACCGTACCCGGCACCGATACCGTCGGTGGGGCTTTGACCAAAGGAATCAGCATGAAGAAGTCGTCAAAAGTATTCGCCGCGGCAGCCGCCGGGGCGCTTGTCCTCACAGCCGCCGCAACTGTCACCGCGAACGCCGGCACCGGTCCGGCTCCCACAGCCGTCCCTGCTGCTGATGTCCAGCCCGTCCCGGAGAACGTTGTCCAGCAGAACCGTGTTTCCGTCGGCGCCTCCGCCAAGGCTGTGTCTGCCGCCCTCGCCAAGTGCCAGGCGGACAAACTTCCGTTCGTCACCGTCGCGCTGGTGGACCGGTTTGGCACCGTGCAGGCGCTCCTGCGGGGCGACAACGCCGCGGAGCACACCATTGAAGCCGCCAAGCAGAAGGCATACACCGCGGCAGCCTTTGGGACACCCACCAGCGAACTGGCCAAGCGGGTCAACGGAACCGGCCCCAGCATCGCGGACCTCCCGGGCACCCTTTTCCTGGCAGGTGGCGTCCCGCTGAAAGTGAACGGTGTTTCCGTGGCGGGAATCGGCGTCGGCGGTGCTCCCGATGGGGCCTTGGATGAAGCCTGCGCTGCCGCTGGTGCTGACGCCATCGCGTTGGCCGCCGGTCGGTAGGCTGGTGCCTTGGAGGTGGTTCCCCGCGTGAGGTGGTTTGGCGCCCTGAGCCTGGTCCTCTGTTTACCCCTGTCGATGGCTGCGTGCCAGGCGGGACCGGGGGAGGCGCAACCGGCGCCGTCTGCTCCGTCGTCGTCCGTCAGTGCGGAAGCGGACGGGGAGGTGACCGGGGCCGCAACTGACCCCTCACCTGCCCCGGCAACCGTTCCGCCGGCCCTGTCCGCGGCGGAACAGGCGCAGCTCGACCAGGAACTCATCGCCGCCGCCAAGGCCAACAACGCCGCCCTTGTCGGCGAGCTGATCGCACGCGGGGGTAACGTCAACGCCAAGGACGCGATCCAGGACTCAGCGTTCCTCTACGCCGGCGCCGAAGGGTTCAACGAGGTGCTCCGGTTGACGCTGGAAGCCGGGGCGGACGTGGCCAGCACCAACCGCTATGGCGGCACCGCCTTGATCCCTGCCAGCGAGCACGGCCACGTTGAGACGGTGGAGATCCTGATTGCCGCCGGGGTGCCTGTGAACCACGTGAACAACCTGGGCTGGACAGCCATGCAGGAAGCGATCCTGCTGAACAACGGCGGGCCGCGGCAGCAGGAAGTGGTCCGGCTCCTTCTGGCTGCAGGAGCCGACCCGGACATCCGCGACCCGGACGGAAGGACCGCCCTGCAGAACGCTGAAAGGCTGGGCTTTGCGGAGATCGCACTCTTGCTGAGGCCCGGGGCTGCACCAAAGTAGCCCGGTTTTGGATGGGGGCACGGCTACCCCTGAGGGGTTGTCGTGCCCTAAAGCCTGAAAACCGGGCTACTTCCGCGGAAGCACGGCGGCCCTAGACGGCTTCGAGGATGCTGACGTAGTTGGCGATGCCCACGCCGCCCATGTTCTGGACGGCGGCCCGGCGGGGGTTCGCCAGCTGCATGTCGCCGGCCGTCCCGGTCAGCTGCATGGCGGCGATGACGTGCTGGGACACGCCCGTGGCGCCCACCGGGTGGCCCTTGGCCTTGAGCCCGCCGGAGACGTTGACGGGGAGCTTGCCGTCCTTGTACACCCAGCCTTCCTCGATGGCACGGGCGCCCTGGCCGGGCTCCGTCAGGCCCATGGCCTCGTACATCAGCAGTTCGGCGATGGTGAAGCAGTCGTGCACTTCGGCGAAGTCGACGCCCTCCAAGCCGACACCTGCCATCGCCAGCGCGCGCTGCCAGGATACCCGCGTGGCGGCGAAGGCCACAGGATCACGGCGCGCCGCCGGGAAGAAGTCATTCGCCTGGCCGAACCCGGTGAGCCGCACCGGTGCAGTTGCGCCGCCGGTTGGGGATGTGGACAGGACGACGGCGGCAGCGCCGTCGGAGACGGGGGAGCAGTCCGTCCGGCGCAGGGGATCGGCGACCATCGGATTCTTGTCCGAGACCGTGCGGCAGAACTCCTCGCCGAGGTCCTTGCGCAGCTGGGCATAGGGGTTGTCCACGCCGTTGCGGTGGTTCTTGGCAGCGATGCTGCCCAGGACGTCGGAAACGGGTCCGTACCGCTTTTCGTAATGCTTGGCCACCTCGGCAAAGAGACCGGTGAACCCGGTGGTGGAGGCTTTCCCTGCCATGTCATAGTCGGCGCCCAGCAGTCCGGCGCCCACCACCTCGGCTCCGGCATGGGTCATTTTCTCCGCGCCGATCACCAGTACGGTCTTCGCCGTTCCGGCCAGCAGCGACTTGGTGCCCTGCTGGAATGCGGCGGAACCCGAAGCACAGGCATTCTCCACTCGGGTGGCGGGAACATATGCCAGATCCGGGGATACCTGCAGTGCCAGCGACGACGGGAACGCCAGCGGCATCATCCCGGAATTGAACTGGCCCAGGTAGATCTCGTCGATCTGGCCCGGCTCGATACCGGCGGTGCTGATCGCATCCGTGGCAACCTGGACGATCAGGGACTCCAGGGTCTCGTCGGCCAGTTTCCCGAACCGGCTGTGGCCCCAGCCGGTGATCAGGACGTCCTTGCCGAATTGGTCTTTGAGGCTCATGCCGTGGCTCCTTCGAAGGTGGCGGTTGATGTGAGGGAAGGAGCGACGACGAACTCCGCCTCCGTCTTCTCCCGGATCTCTTCCACCGTGACCCCGGGGGCAAGGCGGGTCAGCGTGAGCTGCCGCCCGCCCTCGTCCGACTTGTAAAGGTCGAAGACGGCGAGGTGGCTGACAATCCGGTCCACGCAGCTGAGGCCGGTCAGTGGCAGCGTGCATTCCCGGACGATCTTGGCAGTGCCGTCCTTGGCATTGTGCTCGGTGAGGACCACCACCCGTGGTGTTCCGGCCACCAGGTCCATGGCGCCGCCCATGCCTTTGACCATCTTTCCGGGGATGGTCCAGTTGGCGAGGTCGCCGTTGCCGGAGACCTGCATGGCTCCCAGGATGGCGACCTTGACATGGCCGCCGCGGATCATGCCGAACGAGGTGGCGGAGTCAAAGATGCTCCCGCCGGGCAGGACGGTGACGGTCTGCTTGCCGGCATTGATGAGGTCGGCGTCCTCCTCGCCCTCGTAGGGAAAGGGCCCCATGCCCAGCAGGCCGTTTTCGCTCTGCAGGACAACCCGGACGCCGTCGGGCAGGTTGTTGGCCACCAGCGTGGGAATGCCGATGCCCAGGTTCACGTAGTCGCCGTCGTTCAGTTCTTCAGCCGCGATGGCAGCCATGTCATCCCTGGTCCAGGCCATGGGAATCTCCTCTTCGTTTGGTATTCGGGGTCAGACGGTCAGCGCCTGGGCTTCTGCGGAAACAGGGCGCGGCCGGACCGTCCGCTGCTCAATGTCCTTCGCCCTGTTGCTGGCCTGGACCAGGCGCTGGACGTACACGGCCGGGGTGACGACGTGGTTTGGGTCGAGGTGGCCGGGCTCCACGATGACTTCCGCCTCTGCGATGGTCAAGGCGCCGGCCGTGGCGACCACCGGGTTGAAATTCCGGGCGGTGTAGCGGTAGATGAGGTTTCCGTCCGTGTCGGCCGTGTGGGCATGGACCAGTGCGACGTCGGCCCGGATGGCGCGCTCCTGGACGTACGTTTCGCCGTCGAACACCTCGTGTGTTTTGCCCTCGGCAACCAAGGTGCCCACACCGGTCTTGGTGTAGAAGGCCGGAATCCCGGCGCCACCGGCACGCAGCCGTTCTGCGAGAGTGCCCTGCGGCGTGAACTCAACCTCCAAGCGGCCGGCAAGGTATTGCTCCGCGAAAAGCTTGTTTTCGCCCACGTAGCTGGCAATGACTTTCCGGACCTGGCCCGCCTCGATCAGGATGCCCAGGCCTTTGCCGTCCACGCCCATGTTGTTGGAAACAACCGTTAGGTCCTTTACGCCGGAATCCCGGACGGCTTCAATGAGGTCCGCGGGGATGCCGCTCAGGCCGAAGCCGCCCACTGCAAGAGTCATCCCGTCCCGCAATGCCCCCTCGAGGGCAACACCGGCAGTTGGCTGAAGTTTGGACATGGCGCCTCCTCGTTGAGCGTCCCGCCGTTCTTGTCCACTTTATGGACCGGGGATCTGGTTATGGACACTACGGGCGGGTGGGAAGGGCTGTCAAGACGTCCAAGGAGGTCAAATGGCGCCTGTTCTACAGTGTGGACGGTACCATTAGTGGTGTCCATAATATGGACTCAAAAGGAGGAAAGTGACTAATTCGCCAGTGCCGGGAGCCCAGGTGGTCAGCCGCGTCGCAGGACTGTTACGCCTCGTGGCGCGCAGCCCGGAAGGGCTGCCGTTGTCCGTCCTGGTGGGCGGGTCCGGCCTCACCCGCCCCACCGTCCATCGGTTGTTGTCCTCTTTGGCCTCCGAAGGGTTGCTGGATCACGATCCCGGCAGCGGGAACTGGGTGCTGGGCCCGGAGATCCTCCTGATGGGGTCCGTGGCGTCGGCGAGGTTCCCGCTCGAAGATATCGCCCGGCCAAGCCTTCGGCGGCTTGCCGAGGCCACGGGGGAGAGCGCGTTCTTCTCCATCCGCCGTGGTTCCGAGACCGTATGCCTGTTGCGGGAGGAGGGGAGCTTCCCGGTGAGGTCCTTTGTGCTGCACGAGGGCGTCCGGTTCCCGCTCGGCGTGGCCTCCGCCGGCACGGCGATTCTGGCTTTCCTGCCTGAAACCGAGCAGGAGGCTTTCCTGCAGGACTGGGCAGGGCACGCCGGGGCGTTTGCGGCGCGCCATCCGGAGGAGCTGGTCCGGGCGAACCTCGAGCAAGCCAGGCTGGCAGGCTACTCCGTGAATCCCGGGCTGGTGCTGGAAGGGAGCTGGGGGATGGGCGCGGCCGTGTTCGACCAGTCCGGCCGGCCGGCGTGGGCGCTGTCACTGACCGGAATCGAACCCCGGTTCAAGGCGGAGCGGCAGGAAGAGCTGGGCAGTCTCCTCATGGCCGAGGCGCACCGCATCAGCCAGCAGCTGGGCGGAGAAGCGAAAAGCGGCCGGCCCCGCTGAGCCTCCCCGGCCTTGCCCTGGAACGACGACGGCGCCCCGCCCTCTGAAGTGCGGGGCGCCGTCGTCCTTTCCCAAAGATGGGGATTTTCAGCTGTTCGGGAGGTGCATTCCTACAGGCCGGCGCGGGGCTCTTCCGGGCCCTCGCCCTTCCACCAGGTGTCAAAGATGGTAACGGGGACCGTGCGCTTGTGCCGGGTGCGGAGGTACTTTTCCTCGATGGACTCTGCCACGGAGTCCGGGACGTCGCGGCCTTCGAGGTAATCGTCGATCTGGTCGTAGCTGAGGCCCAGCTCGTCCTCATCGGTACGGCCCGGCTTGTCATCCAGCAGGTCCGCCGTGGGCACCTTTTCCCAGATCCGCGCAGGTGCGCCAAGTTCGGCCAGCAGGGCACGGTTCTGCCGCTTGTTCAAGCCGAACAGCGGCAGGATGTCCGCACCGCCGTCACCGTACTTGGTGAAGAAGCCAGTGACCGACTCGGCGCCGTGGTCCGTGCCGATGACCAGGTAGTTGTGTTCTCCGGCAAGCGCATACTGGGCGATCATCCGGGTGCGGGCCTTGGTGTTTCCCTTGTGGAAGTCTGAAATCTCGGAGCCCACCGTCTTCTCGAACTCATCCTCGAAGCCATCCACGGCGGCCGAGATGTTGAACGTCCACTCAGTCTTCGGCCGGATAAAGTCCAGGGCCGCCTGGGCATCTTCCTCATCGTGCTGGACGCCATAAGGCAGCCGCACGGCCACAAAGTTCGCGTCCACGCCCTCGGCCTCGAGTTCCTCCACGGCCAGCTGGGCGAGTTTTCCAGCCAGGGACGAGTCCAGGCCACCGGAGATGCCCAGGACGAAGCCCCCGGTATGGGTGGCTTTGACGTATTCCTTGAGGAATGTGACGCGTTTGCGCACCTCCCCGGCGGGGTCGATCCGGGGCTGTACGCCCATTTCTTCAATGATCCTGGCCTGGAGTTCGCGCATGTGGTCCAGCCTAGCCACGGGTGTCAACAGCGCTCAAGCATCCACACCGGCCGGCCCACACTAAACTTGGCACCATGACTTCCCCCAGTGACACTGCAGTAGACACTGCAGCCGCCCGCGCCCGCCTGCTGGAACTGATCAAGGAACTCGCCGTTGTCCGCGGCAAGGTGATCCTGTCCAGCGGGGCGGAAGCCGACTACTACATCGACCTGCGCCGCATCACCCTGCACCACGAGGCCTCGAAGCTGGTGGGCCAGGTCATGCTGGCGCTGGCGGACGACGCCGGCATCGACTTTGAGTGCGCCGGCGGGCTCACCATGGGAGCCGACCCCGTGGGCACGGCTGTAATGCACGCCGCCGTTGACGCCGGCCGGAACGTTGACGCCTTTGTTGTCCGCAAGGCCCAGAAGTCCTACGGCATGGGCCGCCAGGTGGAGGGCCCTTCGGTGGAAGGCCGCAAGGTCCTGGTCCTGGAGGACACCTCCACAACGGGCGGTTCTGCCCTGGCGGCAGTGGAGGGCGTCCGGAAGGCCGGCGGCAACGTGGTGGCTGTTGCCGTCATCGTGGACCGGGACACCGGAGCCAAGGAAAAGATCGAAGCGGAGACCGGTGTGCCCTACCTGTTCGCGTTCGGCAAGGACGAACTGGGCCTTTCCTGACGATGCTCCCTCCGCTGCCCGGGACCGTCTGGCCCGGGCAGCGGTGTTGGATATGGGGTGGGGGTCCACTATTATTTGCGGTATCCCCTGATTCCCGTACGGAGAACGTGCATCATGCTCCCCCCTGAACAGCCCTTGAGCGCCACCGAGAAGGTCCAGAACCTTATCCTCGACAGTGCCGACTTCGAGGACTTTATGAACGAACTTGCCCGGTTTTCGGCGCACCAAGTGGCTGGCAGCGGCGATGACGCCCTCTGCGGCATCACCCTGCTCCGGGACCGGAAGGCCGCCACCATCGGCTGGAGCAGCGACGCGGCCCGTGAAGTGGACGAGATCCAGTATTCCCTTTCGCAGGGACCCTGCCTTACTGCTGCAGAAGAGGAACGCGAGATCCACGTTCCCGACCTGTTCGAAGAGAACCGGTGGGGACCGGACTACGCCTCCGCGGTAGCCGCGCACGGGTTGCGGTCCGTGCTGTCCCTGCCGTTCAACCTGCAGGGCGACGCGAAAGCGGCCTTGAACCTGTATTCGGACGTCCCGCGCAAGTTCGATGAAGGCGCTACCGCCAAGGCACGCGGCTTCACGCGCGAAATTTCACAGGCGCTGCGGCTGGCAGTGCGCTTCTCGCTGCACACTGACAGCGCAGCCAACCTGCGGGCAACCCTGCAATCCCGCACCATCATCGACATTGCCATAGGCATTGTGATGGCCCAGAACCGGTGCAGCCAGGAGGCTGCGGTGAATATCCTCACCGAGGCTGCCAGCAACAGCAACACCAAGCTGCGGGATATCGCCAAGTCCCTGGTGGAATCGGTGGGGGGAGCCGGAACGCGTACCCACTTCCAGGAACCCGGGCAGCTGCAGGCGGACCAGCCAGCGTAGGTTGCGGCTTGTGCGGGACTCCCGCCGGAGGTTACGCTTACCGAGGTTGAGCCGTCGGCCATAGACACCCTTTTTTGGAGTACCTATGGACCGCGTACTGAACGCCCTCGTCAACCTCGATGTCCCTGCCGACGTTGTCCGCATCGACGTCCAGGGAACCCTCAACCAGGGTTCCCGTCCTGGCCTCGTCCAGATCATCCACCGGATCCGGCGCATGGGGATCCGCTCCCACATCCGCGTTGAGCTGTCACGGGCAGCCCTGGTGGAGTCCGCCGCGCTCGCGGGTCTTCGCAATGACCTTAATGCCATTGATGCCGGCCACCTCCAGGGAGTCTTCGGCGGCGGGGTGTCCCTTGACCTTTCGCCTGCCGGGGACCCGTGGGTATCCACTCCTGACGAAGAACGGCTGTCGGTTATCGAGGGCTTTTCCGCTGAGTCCATTACAGACATGGATCCGTTTGAACCCGCAGAAGCCCTGTCCGCCTTTGACGGGGTGCCGCCACTGGACGTACCGGGCCTGGGGGCCTGGGGCGGCCGGATGCTGCAGGATTATTCGGATGAGGAACTGTTGCTGGCCAGCGACACTCTCTTCGCACTGCTGGACAACCCGGGAGCCTTCGCGGGCTCGGACCTGCTGGCACGGTACGACGACATCGGCCGGGAAATCACGCGGCGCCAGCAGGATGGTGCCAGTCCATTGCCGGCAACCGAAGGCCAGGCTGCCAGCTGAACCGTTCGGTGATCCGACGTCACTGAATGGTTACCGGCGCCGTCTTGCGGCGGCGTCTTCCGTTGTGCCTACGGTAGGGGTGTGCCGTATGAGGGGGACACTGGTTCGCAGGACAGGCAGGGGGCTTCAGGAGCCCGCCTGCTGGGGGAAGCGGCTGCCCTCAAGCAGTTTTCGCGCCGCGCCTTCCTGACCGGAGCCGGTGCCTCGGGCGTGCTCGCCGCTGACATGCTGCTCACCCGGGAGGTGCAGGCGCAGCGCCAGTCCAACAGGATCCTTGCTGTCCCGGACGATTTCGCCGACGTCTATTACCCGGATGCCAGCTGGTTCCTGTTCCCCGGCTACAAGACCAGTTGGGAAGAAGCGCAGTGGATCCTGAACTCCCTCCGTGGGGCGCTGAACAAACGCGCCAGGCTGGCCGCCGTCGGCTATTCCAACCAAGGGCTGGACATCGGTGCGCTGGCCGTTGCCCTGGTGGAGTACGTCCGCGCCCAGGAGCTCACCAAGCTGTACTTTTACGGGCACAGTTTCGGCGGGATGGTGGCTACCCAGGTGGCTGCCAGGCTCCTGGAGGTCCACGGCGTGGAGGTGGAGTTCATCGTGCTGGACTCCACCCCTTACAGCAAGCATGACGTGCTGGATCAGAGCTGGTTCGACGGCGTAGTGTTCCTTTTCGAGCATGGCGTCCGGTTCCCGTCCACGCTCCGGGGCGGATACGAACTGGGGGAGCGGGTCATCCACAAGGACGAACGGACCTGGCGCCAGATCGTCGACCAGACGCTCGAGCAGCTCTCGCCCATTGCCCCGTCCAACCTGCTCATCCAGTCGGAATCCGCGTACATCTACCATTTCGACGGTATGCAGTTCGCGGACAGACTGGGCGGCACCAAGATGGCCTACATCGGCAATCCCCGGGACCGCACCGTCCGCTACCAGACTGCAGTTGAGGCCTGGGCGGTGGCATTCAAGGCCAATATGGTCTCCAGCAACCTGCAGACCGAAGGTGCCGCCCCGGCCCATGCCAGCCCCGGCTGGAACCCCGGCGTCTACCGGCCCATCCTGCAGCAGTTGCTGGACGAAAACTTCCCGTTGCCCCGCGGCGGATCCCGGGTAACGGTCTTCTAGGGCCTAGACCTGGTTCTTCAAGTCCGCGACGGAGTTCAGCACCTGGTTGGGCCGGAACGGGTAGGAACCGATCTCGTCGCGCTGCGTGATGCCACTCAGGACCAGGACCGTGTGCAGGCCGGCTTCCATGCCGGCAATGATGTCCGTGTCCATCCGGTCACCGATCATGGCGGTTGTTTCGGAGTGAGCGTCGATCTGGTTCATGGCGGAGCGGAACATCATCGGGTTGGGCTTGCCCACGATATACGGCTCGCGGTCCGTGGCCTTGGTGATGAGTGCCGCTATAGCTCCGGTGGCCGGCATGGGGCCGTCCTTGGACGGTCCGGTGGCGTCCGGGTTCGTGGCAATGAACCGTGCACCCGCGAGAATGAGGCGGATCGCCGTGGTGATGGCCTCGAAGGAATACGTGCGCGTCTCACCCAGGACCACAAAGTCCGGGTCCTGGTCGGTGAGGATGAAGCCTGCCTCGTGCAGCGCCGTCGTCAGTCCTGCCTCACCAATGGTGTAGGCGCGGTTGCCCGATCCGGAGCCCTGCACCTGGTCCTTGAGGAACTGGGCGGTGGCCAGGGCGGAGGTCCAGATGTTCTCCTCGGGAACCTCCAGGCCGGAGGCTTTCAGGCGGGCGGCGAGGTCCCGCGGCGTGAAGATGGAGTTGTTGGTGAGCACCAGGAAGCGCTTGGACGTGTCCACCCAGCGCTGGATCAGCTCGGCCGCGCCGGGCACTGCCTGGTTCTCGTGGACCAGGACGCCGTCCATGTCCGTCAGCCAGCACTCGATCTCCTGGCCGCTGCGGTATACCGCCGGATTGCCTGCTACCTGGTCTGCTTCTGCCACGTGTTCCTCCACCGGTGTAAATGCTCCAGTGGTCCAGTCTAGTGTTGAGGGGTGAACCAAACCCCCGGTATGCCCTCCGAACCGCTCCCGTTGCCCGGGGAAGCACCGCCGGAGGAGGCCACGCCCGAGAAGGCCGAGGTCGGCGTCGGACCCTGGGAAGGCGAATTGCCCGAAGGCGACCATTGGGATCCCGACCTGCTCGCCGACGGTGACCGGCGCAACGTGCTGGATAAATACCGCTACTGGAAGCACGACGCGATCGTGGCCGAGCTGGACTCCCGGCGCCACAACTTCCACGTCGCCATCGAGAACTGGCAGCACGACCTCAACATCGGCACGGTGGTCCGCACCGCCAATGCCTTCCTGGCCAAAGAGGTGCACATCATCGGCCGACGGCGGTGGAACCGCCGGGGTGCGATGGTCACCGACCGCTACCAGCACGTCCGCCACCATCCCACTGTTGATGACTTCGTGGCGTGGGCGCAGGGGGAGGGGCTGGCGATCATCGGGATAGATATCTTCCCCGATTCCGTGCCGCTGGAAACCTACGAACTGCCCAGGGACTGCGTGCTGGTGTTCGGCCAGGAAGGGCCGGGCCTGACTCCTGAAGTCCACGAGGCCGCCGTCGCCACCCTGTCCATTGAGCAGTTCGGGTCCACCAGGTCCATCAACGCAGCCTCGGCCGCGGCGATCGCGATGCACGCGTGGGTCCGCCGCCACGTCTTCGACCAGCACGTGTAGCTTCGCGAGTGATGCGGCGTGCGGGCGGTGGGGCGTAACCCACAGCACTCCCTGCGCGGAAATGACTAGGATGGTGCTAGCCGTAAGCGGTACTCCAGGGTTACCAGCCCACAGACGAACCTCAGCATAGGAGTCAGCATGCCCATTGCAACCCCAGAGATCTACTCCGAGATGATCGACCGCGCAAAGGCGGGCGGCTTCGCATTCCCTGCCGTAAACGTGACGTCCTCGCAGACGCTGAACGCTGCCCTCCGCGGCTTCGCCGAAGCTGAGTCCGACGGCATCGTCCAGGTCTCCACCGGCGGTGCGGCTTACTGGTCCGGCGCCTCCACCAAGGACATGGTTGCCGGTTCCCTGGGCTTCGCGGCCTTCGCCCGCGAGGTGGCGAAGAATTACAACGTCAACATTGCGCTGCACACGGACCACTGCCCCAAGGACAAGCTGGACGGCTTCGTCCTGCCCCTGCTCGCAGCTTCGGAGGCTGAGGTGAAGGCTGGCCGCAACCCGCTCTTCAACTCCCATATGTGGGACGGCTCTGCGGAGACCCTGCAGGAGAACCTGCGCATTGCCCGCGAACTGCTGGAGCGCACCGCTGCCGCGAAGATGATCCTCGAGGTCGAAATCGGTACCGTGGGCGGCGAAGAAGACGGCGTTGAAAACGAGATCAACGAAAAGCTCTACACCACCGTCGAGGACGCCCTGGCCACCATTGAGGCGCTCGGTGCAGGCGAGAACGGCCGCTACATCACCGCACTGACCTTCGGCAACGTCCACGGCGTCTACAAGCCCGGCGGCGTCAAGCTCCGCCCGGAGATCCTGAAGGACATCCAAGCGCAGGTGGGTGCCAAGATCGGCAAGGACAGCCCCTTCGACCTCGTCTTCCACGGCGGCTCCGGCTCCTCGGACCAGGAAATCGCGGACGCCGTCTCCTACGGCACCATCAAGATGAACATCGACACCGACACCCAGTACGCCTACACGCGCCCGGTGGCGGACCACATGTTCCGTAACTACGACGGCGTCCTCAAGGTGGATGGCGAAGTGGGCAACAAGAAGACCTACGATCCCCGGGTCTGGGGCGCCTCCGCCGAAGCCGGCCTGGCAGCCCGCGTGGTGGAAGCCACCAAGCAGCTCGGTTCGGCAGGGAAGACCTTCTAAATGTCGGACGAGTTCCGCCGGAACCTCATGGGCCCGGAGCCCACGCTCCTGCCTGCCGAGACCGAGGTCAACCAGCAGCTCGAAGCGGGCCAGGAACCCCTGGATCTCGTGGCAAAGCACCCCACGTCGTCATTGCTGTGGGCCATACTTGCCGAAGAGGCCTGGGCGGAGGGGCGGACCATTGATTCGTACGCCTACTCGCGCGTGGGCTACCACCGCGGTCTGGACTCGCTGCGCCGGAACGGCTGGCGCGGCGTGGGTCCCATTCCCTGGGAGCACGAGCCCAACCGCGGCTTCCTCCGGGCACTGTATTCGCTCGGCCGCGCTGCATCGGCCATTGGCGAAGCTGAGGAGCCGGAGCGGATCGAGAAGTTCCTGAACGACTCCGACCCCGCGGCGAAAGCAGCCATCGAAGCGAAGTAACAGCAACGAACGACGGCGGTCGGCCACCTTTTCAATGGAAAGGTGGCCGACCGCCGTCGTAAGCGGTGAGCCCTGTGGCAGGGGCCCACGTCGGCAGGAAGCCAGCGCGGACTTGCGGGGTTAGGGGCCTCTATGCCTTTTGGAGCCCCGTGCGTGCCATCGCATCGGCGTAGGCCACACGCATGGCCTCGAGGTACTCCTCCTGGCGGGCGGGCGAACCCGCGAAGGCGCGGCCGCTGAGGGAGCGGACCTTGTAGGTCTTCAGGCCGCGGCGCCAGAGCAGCGGAACTTCGGTTTTCAGCAGCAGGTTTGCCAGGCGGTTGGCTTCGGTGCCATGGGCCACGATTACCGAAGCGCGGGGGACCAGGGCCAGGAACTTCAGCAGCGGCTTCAGACCGGCGGCGATCTGGTCCGGAGTGAACTTTCCGTTCGGCTCGCCGGGAATGTGCCACGGGTGGACGTTCCAGGGCATGACGTACTCGGGGCGGAGCCCCAGCTTCCACTGGATGCCGAGCATGCGGGTGGCCGCGTCAGCGTCCCCTGCCGTGATGAAACCGGACTTGTCGGCCTCGCCGATGTTCGAGTACAGGCTGATGATCCGGCACTCCTCGACGTCGTGCAGCGGGTCGACATAGGGCACCAGCGTGCCCGGCTTTGCCTCCTGCAGGGAATCGCACAGCTCGTTGACGGCGGCAACATTGGGTTCGTAGCGGCGGCTCAGAAGCTGCTCATGGAAGGATTCGGGTGCCAAGGCGGTCATGTAGTGCTGGGTCTCCTGCGGGGATTGGTGTTGCTGCCACCGCGAAAACGGGCGCACGATGGCGCGACACATCCGAGGTGGTTGAAATGGGGTGGGCCGATTCCGGGTCGGCCTTTCCCAGTTTAGCAAGCCCGGGGAAACGAAACGCCGGGCGGGGGACCGCAGGAATCCCCTGCCGGCAGCTACTGGCAGCCCGCCGCGTCCGTTGCGGGTCCTGTTTACTCCGCAAGAGCGGCCGCGGCGGGCTAACGGGTGGATAAAGTCCCCTATCGGCTAAACTTGGGTGGTAAGAGCCCCGGAACTCTTGCATCGCTGTGCCCCCACGGACCAGCGAAGGCCGGTCGATTCGGGGCATTCTCATGAACGGCGCTGTACAAAGCCCTGCCACTCGGTGGCCGGGCGCGGGCAGCCCGAACGAATGGGGGAGGATCCCATGCCAGCAATTGTGATCGTAGGAGCCCAGTGGGGCGACGAAGGAAAAGGCAAGGCGACCGACCTGCTGGGCGGACGCGTTGACTACGTCGTCAAACCGAACGGCGGGAACAACGCCGGGCACACCGTCGTCGTAGGCGGTGAAAAATACGAACTCAAGCTGCTTCCCGCAGGCATCCTCAGCCCCAACGCAGTCCCGATCATCGGCAACGGCTGCGTGGTGAACCTCGAGGCACTCTTCCAGGAGATCGAGGGACTGCAGGCACGCGGCGCCGACACCTCAAAGCTCCGCGTCTCCGCCAACGCCCACCTCGTGGCCCCGTACCACCAGGTGCTGGACAAAGTAACCGAGCGTTACCTTGGCAGCCGCGCCATCGGCACCACCGGGCGCGGCATCGGTCCGGCCTACATGGACAAGGTGGCCCGCCTGGGCATCCGCGTCCAGGACGTTTTTGACGAGTCGATCCTGCGCCAGAAGGTGGAAGGCTCGCTGCGGCAAAAGAACGAACTCCTGGTCAAGATCTACAACCGCCGGGGTGTGGTGGTGGATGAGATCGTGCAGTACTTCCTGTCCTTCGCCGAGCGGCTCCGCCCGCTGGTCATTGACAGCACGCTGGTCCTGAACACCGCGCTGGACGAAGGCAAGGTAGTGCTCATGGAAGGCGGCCAGGCCACCTTCCTGGACGTGGACCACGGCACCTACCCGTTCGTGACCTCCTCCAACCCCACCGCTGGCGGCGCCTCGGTGGGCTCCGGCATCGGCCCCACCCGCATCTCCCGCTCCATCGGCATCATCAAGGCATACACCACCCGCGTTGGCGCCGGACCGTTCCCCACCGAACTGTTCGACGAAATGGGCGTGTACCTGCAAAAGACCGGCGGCGAATTCGGCGTGAACACCGGCCGGCCGCGCCGCTGCGGCTGGTATGACGCCGTTCTGGCCCGGCACGCTTCCCGCGTCAACGGCTTCACGGACTACTTCGTCACCAAGCTGGACGTACTAACCGGGATCGAGCAGATCCCGGTGTGCGTGGCCTACGACGTGGACGGCGTCCGCCACGATGAAATGCCCATGACGCAGACCGAATTCCACCACGCCGTGCCGATTTTCGAGTACTTCGACGGTTGGACCGAGGACATCACCGGGGCCCGCACCCTGGCGGACCTGCCGGAGAACGCCCGCAACTACGTGCTGGCCCTCGAAAAGCTCTCCGGTACCCGTTTCTCCGCCATCGGAGTTGGCCCGGACCGGGACCAGACCATTGTGGTCAACGACCTCATCAACGACTGATGCAGGAATTGCGACGGCGGCGGGTCACCTTTACGGGTGGCCCGCCGCTGGCGTTTCCCAGAAAATTGCCAAGAAATTACAGCATTTTACAAACGGTTAACGCCTCGGGTCTTGCGGGGCTGCAGGCCTACGGGCGAGACTTCTTGGTACACCCGGTGACACGATCACCAATCGTTCGACCAGACCCGCGGGAATAAGGGGCAGTGATGCGCCCGGACCGGCCGGTGGCAATGGCGCCCCCGGAGAAGGACCCGCAGAACGGAAGGATTTGTTATGGCCGGAAAGTTCGAAGCGTTTGTTGACCGCGATTCCTTTTTCAGGTTCCGCCTCCTTGCCCCGGACGGTACCATCATGGCCGTCTCCGGCCCCTTCGACAGCAAGTCCGCCCTCGCCGCCGGCATCGCTGCAGTGCGGGAATGCGCAGGCACGGGGTTGGTAACCGATCTCTGTCCCGCCGGCACTGTGGCGCGCCAGGCACCTGTGGTGGTTCCGGCGTCGGCCGCTTCAGCCGTCCAGGACGACTGCGAGGCCAGGCGCGTGCCGGCCGCCGCGCACACTTTCAGCCTGGCCAAGGTGCCGCGAAGCCGGCCCCGCTGGGTCACGGCAGCGGCCCGCTAGAGAGCCGCACAGATTCTTCAAGATTTTTCGCTCCTGGGCGTAACCCTTTGCCTGCCCCCAACGATTACCTCTATGTAGCGCCGGTCTGGAACTTGTCCCCCATCACGTTCCAGGCCGGCTCTTTCAGTTTCGGGCACTGCCGCACCTGCCACCGAAGTAACGCGT
The DNA here is from genome assembly GCF_059091705.1 of Arthrobacter sp. Ha26. Lineage (NCBI taxonomy): Bacteria > Bacillati > Actinomycetota > Actinomycetes > Micrococcales > Micrococcaceae > Arthrobacter > Arthrobacter sp. Ha26. The sequence goes on along the minus strand of NZ_JBNHGX010000002.1, from coordinate 225,714 downwards.
GGCGCACCGGGGCAGTGGTTACCGAGGGGTAAAGTAGTGCGGGGAAAAGGCATTCCATGTCGGATCCACCCTTACCCGTCCGCCACTTTCTTTGACTGAAAGCACTCCGTCCGTGACCGATGCACTGACAGGCCGGGACCTGGGAGACCAGGCCGCGGGATCATCTGTCTTCAGCATCGTCTACCGGACCTATGCATCACAGGTCCTGGGCTATCTCACCGCCCGGGGAGTCGAGGATCCGGAGGCGGCCATGCAGGAAGTGTTCCTCTCCGTGCTGCCTCGGCTTGGAGCCATTCATGGGGGCACCGCCGGGCTCCGGACGTTGATCTTCTCCGTGGCCCACGCCAGGATGGTTGACGACCACCGGCGACAAAGCCGGACGCCCGCCAAGCTCCCCTTCGAGCCCGAACTGGACCAGCGGGAAGACACCTCAGCCGAGGCTGCGGCCCTCGAACGCATCTCACCGCAGGAGGTCCTTCAACTGCTTAACGGGTTGCCCCAGGACCAGCGCGACGTCCTGTCGCTGCGGCTCGTGGCCGGGCTCACGGTGGAGCAGGCAGCGGAGGCCATGGGCAAAAGCCCCGGCGCGGTGAAGCAGCTGCAGCGTCGCGCGCTGGGTAGACTCCGCGAAATTTCGGCAGTAGAGGAGTACCTGAGGTCATGACACCTCACGCCAATGTATTGCCGGACCTTGTGGAGGAGATGCTCCTCGACGCAGCACTAGCCCAGGACGACGGGCTTCGCACCGCACTCCTGTCCTTGGGGTCCCTGGCATCACTGCCCGCCCCGGTTCCGTCCGGCGAACTTGCAGCGCTGCTGGCCGAAGGTGGCAACCGATCCGCTGCCGACGTACGGGACACGGACGGCACCTCGGTAAGCGGACCGGACGAACTGGCCAGGCGCCGACGTCTTCGGGCACAGCGGCCCACGGTTGTGGGCCTTGCCCTGATAGCCGGAATGGGACTTGGCGTGGGAGGGGTTGCGGCAAGTTCCTCCGCCCCTGGACACGTCGGCAGTTCCTCAATCCGGCACATGCTCGAAGACTGGGCTCCGGCGTGGACTCTGCCCGTGCTGCATGTTTCGGCCGGGCCGGACGGAGTGAACGGGCACAACTCGGGTACAGAGGTGCAGGGCACACCGGAACCTGGCGTTGCCGGCACCACTGCCAGTGGCGTCGCCGTCCCTTCCGCTGGTGAGGATCCGTCGGTTCCGCGGCCGGCTCCGGAAGTCCCGGTACCAGGCGCCCCCGGGCAACGGATGCAAGGAAACAGGGAGGCGCAATGGGACGGCGGGCAGGACGTTGCTCCCGGCACTGGGGCCGGTGAGGGCAAAAACGGGGTGGCAGCCGGGGGACTGCCCGGGCAGGCGGCCCGTCCGGCCGGCACTGTCGATCAGCGCGAGGAAAACGCTGTGGCTGAAGTGCTGCCGGGGGTACGGGCGGATCCAGTGCCGGAAGTCCTGAGGGACGGTGCGGATAATACCGGGGCTGCCGCTAAGGCCGCACCCGGGGCGAAATGGCTGCAGAAGTTCAGCCGGTAGCCGCAGGGTGATTGCAGCGCCGGCGTGACGTGCGTGCAACGTAGGCTTAGCGCATGGGGCACAAAAATGATCCTGCTGTTGTCGAACGCCTGATGCGGACCAAAGGCCGCTGGGCCATCGTCGGCCTCACCACTAATGAGTGGCGCGCTGCCTACGACACGTCACTCTTCATCCGGGACCGGCTCGGCATGGAGATCATCCCCGTCAACCTTCCGGGCGAACCGGTGCACGGGGAAGCGGGCTACCGGAGCCTTGCTGACATTCCGGCGGAGAAGCACCCCATCGACGTCGTGGACTGCTTTGTGAACTCGCAGAAGGTGGGGGCCGTAGTCGACGAAGCCATCGCAGTGGGAGCGAAGGCAGTCTGGTTGCAACTGGGCGTCATCGACGAGGCGGCCGCAGAGCGTGCCAAAGTCGCCGGGCTGGACGTGGTGATGGACACCTGTCCCGCCCAGCAGGCCTGGAAATACAATCTCTGACCGGGCTTTCTAGCGTGAGCGCCCGAGGAGTTCCGGATAGTGCCGTTCCGTGACGTCCGGGTGGGCGCGCATCCTGCCTTTGAGCATATTCATCCCGTAGGAAGCCAACAACGGGTTGGCGGGATCGTCCGAGATGCCCCTCGCGTCGGCCTTCAGTTCGGGCGGAAGCGGTACGGGGTCGATCACGGCGTCGAGGCGCGGTGACCAGAAGAACGGAACCGAGTACCTGTCCACTCTCGGCGGTGGCGCCTGGACCCGATGGATGGTGGCCACGAGGTAACCTTCGGTGGCCACTTCCAGCATCTCGCCAAGGTTCACCACCAGGGCCCCCGGGATCGGTTCTACCGGCGCCCAGTCGTTTGCCCCGGGCGGAAGAACCTCCAACCCGCCAATACTGTCCTGCAGCAGGAGGGTGACGAACCCGTAGTCCGCATGGGATCCCACGCCTTGGTCGCCGGCAGCCTCCACAACTCCGCCCACGTAGTGAACAAGCTTCCCCATCCAGGCGGGGGAACCCTGGAACGGCTCGTCGAAATAGTCTTCCGGCAGTTTGAGTGAGACCGCGATGGCCCGGAGCAGCTCCATTCCTACCCGGGACATCAGCTCCGCCCATTCCATGGCGGCCGGCTTGAGCTCGGGGAACGAGTCATCCGGCCACAGATTGGGGCCCTGGAGCAGCCAGTACGGCTGGTCCTCCGGATAATCTGTGACCGGCTCGCGGTCCGGCGAATAGTCGATCTGCTCCCGGGCATCCGCGCGTCCCTGGGTCACTTCGGTGCCCATCCGGGTGTAACCGCGGAAGTGCGGTGAGAGCCGATTGTCCAGCTTCATCCTTTCCTCCAGTGGCAGGGCAAAGAACCGGCGTATGAGGTCCAGCAGGCGTTCGGGCTGGCCGGGGGACGCACCGTAACCGGTGATTTGGAAGAAACCCACATGATGGGTCGCATGGCGCAGCTGCTCAATGAAGTCCGGGCTGAATGTACCGTCGGCCTGCCGGGCAGTGCCCAGGTCCAGAACAGGAATGGCCCCCTGATCGTGTGACATCCTCGCAGACTAGCACCGCGGCAGCCGGCTTTATAGGCTTCCTGCATGGACCCCGCAGCACTCAGGAAGATCTGCCTCTCGTTTCCCGGCGCATATGAGGATTACCCCTTCGGACCGGAAACCGCCGTATTCAAGGTCCGGGCCAACATCGCCGGCGGTGCCCGGCACGAAGCCAAGCTCTTCGCGCTGTCCACCATGGACCCCCGGGACTGGTACGTGAACCTCAAGTGTGAGCCGACGCTTGCCGTCCAGCTCCGTGCCGCGCACCCGGAGATCACCGGGGCATGGCACATGAACAAGACCCACTGGAACGGTGTCCGCCTGGACGGGACCCTCCCGGACGACATGGTCCGGGACATGGTGGAGGACTCGTACGACCTGGTGGTGGCGGGCCTGACCAGGAAACAGCAGGAGCAGCTTGGCTGGGCCCGCTTGGCAGGCTCCCGGGGTATCAACAAGTGAAGGCCAGCGGGTCACCGCCGGGCAGGCTGGAGCAGCTGGACTATCCGGGCATCGGCGGCACGGAACAGGGTCTTGCGCCCGAGGGGTACGTTTGCGTCCTGGAAGAGGTCCACCTGGGCACCGGCTTTGCGGTATACCGGCGGGTGGCTGCCGGCATTTTTTCCTGGGAGCTGCAGCGGCGTGCCGGCCTCCGCGTACGCACGGACTCACCGCGGGTGGTGCCGGGGGCGCGGGTGGTGAGCGGCTTCGGCGTCGGGCCTCTTCGATTGAATGCACCCTGTGAGGTGGTGTGGGTCCACAAGCCACTGCCGGCGGATGTGCCGCAATCGGCAGGCTTTGGGTACGGAGCGTTGCCCGGACACCCGGCGCGCGGAGAGGAATCCTTTGAAGTGGAGATCAACGGCGAGGCCGACGTGCATTTGCGGATCCGCGCGTTCAGCAAACCGGCCAACTGGTTCTACGCGGCCGGCAGCCTGGTGACCCGGGCGGCGCAGCGCCACGTTACGTCCCGGTACATTGAAGGTGCTCGCCAACTCGCCGCGGAAGGACTGCGCCCGTGATTTTTATCGTCGTCAAGTTCAAGGTCAAGCCGGAATGGTCGGAGGACTGGCCCGGCCTGGTGGCCGGCTTCACCGAGGCCACGCGGCAGGAGCCTGGAAACCTCTGGTTCGACTGGTCCCGCAGCCTCGAGGACCCGAACGAGTACGTCCTGGTGGAAGCCTTTAAGGACGATGCCGCCGGCGACCACGTCAACAGCAGGCACTTCAAGCAGGCCATGGAGGACATGCCCCAGGCCCTGGCCGAAACACCGCGGATCATCAGCCGCCAGCTCGACGGCGACAGCTGGGACATGATGGGGGAGCTCACCATCTGATGTGGATCGGCTGGATTGAATTCGATATCCTCCTGGGCGACGTTCAGAGCCTGAAGGAGAAGCGGTCCGTCGTCCGGCCCCTGATAGCTGACGTCAAGCGCCGTTTCGATGTCTCCGTCGCGGAGGTGGGCGGTCATGACCAGTACCGGCGCACCCAGCTGGGCGTAGGCCTCGTGGCAGCAGACCGCGCGCACCTCGTGGAGGTGCTGGCCGCCGTCGAACGCCTTGTGGCCGGGCACCCGGAAATCGAACTGCTCAGCGCCAGGCAGCGGGAGCTGCACAGCGAGGACTGACCAACCAGCCGCGCTGACAGGCCGCTTGCCAGGTGATATCCGCCAGCACGGACTGGCCCCGAAGGCTTGGGTGGAAGTAGTCCAGCGTGCTCACCTCGGCAGGGGCGGGCACGTGCGCAGAAACAGCTCCCCCATCAGTCCGGCAGCTGGCGTGCTCCCCGCAGGTTTCTGCCAGCACAGCGTTGAAGGCCAGCTGGCGCTGGACCACCCGCCGGCGCGTCTCATCGGTAGCAGTGACGCCCAGCATTGGAGGACAGGTACTCCCGTCAGACCAGGCCGACTGGGCGGCTGGATCGGTATGCAGGACATTCCACAGCTGATAAATGTTGGGAATGCTCGCGACCAGGACCTGCGGTCGCGGCTGCATCTGTTCCAAGGTCTGCAGTGCCTGGACCACATGCGAGCGGAAATCTTCCACTGGGGTCATGGTTTCCACGGAAGCCGTACACAGATCGTTGGCGCCGATCAGGACGGTGACGTATTCAACCCGCTGTTCGGCTGCCTTGGCCGCTTGCCGAGCAAGGTCGGAGACCTTCGCCCCGCTCACGGAATGGTTGAAGTTCCTTTCCCGAATGCCTGGCGCCAGCTGCAGCAGCCGCTCGTAGTGGCTGGACACCCCGTCCCCCGTATCGTCTCCTGTTGCCCAGGATTTTTCCGGTTGGTCGCCCTGACTGCAGCATGCGTTGTTGGCTTGCGTGATGGAGTCACCCAGGGCCGCCATACTGCGTGGGTAGGCCTCTTCTGCCGCTGGAGGCGGGGTGGGTGCGGCGGCAAGCATGACCAGGACCGGCAACAGCAGCAGAGCCAGGAACCTTGCCACCTTGCCACCTTGCCCATAGGACGATTAAAGCCGAACCGCGGCGGTTCCGGACATTCCCACCCTAAACAGGGTGCTTTTGTCCGAATCCGCCGCGGGATCGCGGTGGGGTGGGGCCGTCAGCCGAAGTACTTCGGCAGGGTACCCTCATGGGCTTCGCGGAGGGCGTCCAGGGACAGGCTCTCCACCCCGTTGATGTCCACGGTTCCGCTGGCCGCGTCCACCACACCGATCCGGGTGTGGGCGAAGCCGCGGGCGGTGCACATGTCGGTGAAGCGCACTTCCTCGGACCGGGGAACGCCGACGACGGCGCGGCCCTGGGATTCGGAGAAGAGCGCCGTGAAGAGGTCCACGCCGTCCCGGTCCAGGACATCCTGCAGCGCAATCCGGGCACCCACGCCGTAGCGCAGCGAGGACTCGACCAGGGCAGCCGCGAGGCCGCCTTCGGAGAGGTCGTGGGCGGAGTCGATCATGCCGTCGCGTGAGGCATTGATCAGGATCTCGCCCAGGGCACGTTCGGCGTCGAGGTCCACCTTGGGCGGCTGGCCGCCGAGGTGGCCGCGCATGTTGGCCCACTCGGAGCCGTCCAGCTCGGCAGCCGTGGTGCCCAGCAGATAAATCGCCTGGCCATCTTCACGCCAGCCCGACGGCGTGCGCCGGGCGACGTCGTCGAGCTTGCCCAACACTGCCACCACGGGGGAGGGGTGGATCGGCGTGGTGCCGGTCTGGTTGTACAGCGAGACGTTGCCGCCGGTGACCGGCACACCGAGCACCTGGCAGGCGTCGGACAGGCCGCGGATGGCCTCTGCCAGCTGCCACATCACGTCCGGGTCCTCGGGGGAACCGAAGTTCAGGCAGTCGCTGACAGCCATGGGAACGGCGCCGGAGGTGGCAACGTTCCGGTAGGCCTCGGCCAGGGCCAGCTGCGCACCGTGGTACGGGTCGAGGTAGGTGTAGCGGCCGTTGGCGTCGGTGGCCAGGGCTACGCCCAGTCCCGTTTCCTCGTCGACGCGTACCACGCCGGCGTCATCAGGGAACGCCATGGAGGTGTTGCCGCCCACGTACCGGTCGTACTGGTTGGTTATCCAGGACTTGGAGCACATGTTCGGCGATGCCACAAGTTCAGTCACAGCGGCAGCGAGCTCAGCCGGGGCGGAGGGCCGGCCGGCGTCCTGCACGGAGCCGGTGAAGGTGTCGGCCTGCACCGCGTCCTGCCACTCGGGACGGGCGAACGGACGGTCGTAGACCGGACCGTCGTGTGCCACGGTGCGGGGATCGACGTCGACAATCACCTCGCCTTCCCAGGTGATGATGAGGCGGCCGGTATCGGTCACCTCGCCCAGCCAGGCATACTCAACGGCCCACTTGTCCATCACGGCTTCGAACGCCGCGACGTTCTCCGGGGTGACAACGGCCATCATGCGTTCCTGCGACTCGGACATCAGGATCTCGCCCGGGGTCAGCGTGGGGTCGCGCAGCAGCACGGAGGTCAGTTCAACCTGCATGCCGCCGTCGCCGTTGGACGCCAGTTCGGAGGTGGCGCAGGAGATGCCGGCAGCGCCGAGGTCCTGGATGCCTTCCACCAGGGAGCCCTTGAACAGCTCAAGGCAGCACTCGATGAGGACCTTTTCGGCGAAGGGGTCGCCCACCTGGACCGCGGGGCGCTTGGACGGCTTGGTGTCGTCGAAGGACTCCGAAGCCAGCACGGACGCGCCGCCGATGCCGTCGCCGCCGGTGCGGGCACCGAACAGGACCACTTTGTTGCCCTTGCCGGAGGCGTTGGCCAGGCGGATGTCCTCGTGCCGCATCACGCCCACAGCGAGGGCGTTCACCAGCGGGTTGCCCTGGTATACAGAGTCGAACACCATTTCGCCGCCGATGTTCGGCAGGCCCAGCGAGTTGCCGTAGCCGCCGATACCCGCCACGGCTCCGTGCATCACGCGCGCGGTATCCGGGTGGTCGATGGCGCCGAACCGCAGCGGGTCCATCACGGCAACGGGGCGGGCGCCCATGGAGATGATGTCGCGGACAATGCCGCCGATGCCGGTTGCGGCGCCCTGGTAAGGCTCAACGAACGACGGCGAGTTGTGCGACTCGATCTTGAAGGTCACGGCCCAGCCGTCCCCGAGGTTGGTCACGCCGGCGTTTTCGCCGATGCCCACCAGCATGTCCTTCTTCATCTCCGGGGTCACCTTTTCGCCGAACTGGCGCAGGTGGTTCTTGGAGGACTTGTAGGAGCAGTGCTCGCTCCACATCACCGAGTACATGGCGAGCTCGGCGCCGGTGGGGCGGCGGCCCAGGACCTTGACGATCTCGTCGAACTCGTTCTGCTTCAGGCCCAGCTCGGCCCAGGGCAACTCGGTGTCCGGGGTCTTGGCGGCGTTCTCGACAGTGTCGATGTTGAACTTCTTGGTGGTTTCGATGCTCACTTGTCGCCTCCCACAATCTTGGTCAAAACGGAGGTGAAGAAGCCCAGCCCGTCGGTGTCGGACCCGCCGATGCCATCCAGTGACTCGGGGCCGAATCCGGCCTCCACGGCGTGCTCGGGGTGCGGCATGAGGCCCACCACATTGCCGGCGGCGTTGGAGATGCCGGCGATGTCGCGGCGCGAGCCGTTCGGGTTGAACCCGACGTAGCGGAACACCACGCGGCCCTCGGCCTCCAGCGCGTCCAGCGTCTTCTCGTCCGCGATGTACTGGCCATCCTGGTTCTTCAGCGGCACAGTGATTTCCTGGCCTGCCTGGTAGTCCAGCGTCCAGGCGGTGTTGCTGTTCTCGACGCGCAGCACCTGGTCGCGGCACATGAACTTCAGGTGGTCGTTCTTGATCATCGAGCCGGGCAGCAGGTGCGACTCGGTGAGGATCTGGAAGCCGTTGCAGATGCCGAGCACGGGCAGTTTGGCGTCGCTGTTGGCTGCGTCGATGATTTTGGACATCAGCGGGGCGAACCGGGCGATGGCTCCGGCGCGGAGGTAATCGCCGTAGGAGAAACCGCCGGGAATAACGACGGCGTCCACGTCGCCAAGTTCGGTGTCGGCGTGCCAGAGTTCGACGGCGGTGCCGCCGGCTAGGCGGACGGCGCGGGCGGCGTCGCGGTCGTCGAGGGTCCCGGGGAAAGTGACGACGCCGATCCGGGCGCCTGTGAGCCCGCGAACACCAGAAGCGTCTGCGGCGACGGCGATTGGCTCGCCGATCAGGGGAAGTTCAGTCATGTCAGGCCTCGACGACCTCGACGTTGACGACGTCCTCGATCACGGGGTTGGACAGGAGGGTCTCTGCGGCATCGCGTGCCTGGGCCAGGATCTCCTCGGTCACCTCGCCGTCGACCGTCAGTTCGAACCGCTTGCCCTGGCGGACAGAGCTGAAGCTGGTGAAGCCCAGCCGGGGCAGAGCGCCGACGATAGCCTTCCCCTGCGGGTCCAGAATCTCGGGCTTGGGCATGACGTCAACAACGATCCGGGGCATCCGGTAACTCCTGTGCGTGAGCTTGGGTAAGGGCGCAGCGGAGTGGTGCCGTCTCACGCCGTACCGAGTGGGGGACATGCTTTGTACATGGTGGACGGGCGCTCCGCGAGCTTGCTAGTCCATTCTACCGGCCGGAGCGCCCCACCTTGTATTCGGACCATCCCAGGCACATTCCGTTCCAAAATCCGGTGTTCTAAGGGGCGCAGCGGACGCTCCCGCGCGGGCTCTGGAGTTGAACCTGCGGCGTCACTAGGATTGCTGGATGGCTGAGAACTCGAAATCCGTGCTGTTGCCCATAGTTGCTGCTGCAGTGTTTGCCGGGCTGGGACGCATGGTGCTCCAGAAGATCAAGGCGGACCGGCTCGCGCGGGACCACCGGGTGGCCGGACCGGTTGATGAGAAGACCCGGCAGTGGATCAGCGAGGTGGTCCGCACTCCACGGCAATAGCACCGGCTCCTCCTCAGCTCTGATGTGATCGGGGCGCCCTATGGGGCGCCCCTTTTCCTGCCCCGGCCACTCTTTGGGCCCGGCCACGTGACTGGCTAAAACTGTCAATTTGTGGCCTATGTCATATTCGGCTATCAGTCTGTACTCTATGAACCGGCTGGTCTCACGTAATGACAGAATCTGTAATTATGCGTGCCAGGCCTGTCGTTTCCGGCCCCCAAACGTGGTTGGGCCGGTACATCGTGAAAGGGTTGCACGTGATATCAACTGGTAAAAGCCCCACCCGGGGCGGGGGACTCCGGAAGGCCGTGGCACTGGCCGTGGGACTGCCGCTTCTCCTCACACAGATGGCCATAAGCCCCGCCACCGCGGCGCCGGCCATCCAGGACAAAGCCATGGCTTCCAACAGGACTGCGCCGTCCGAGTTCAAGGACGGCCGGTACATCGTGGTCCTCGCCGGCGCAGCGGCTGCCGCCTATGAGGGCGAAACCCCCGGACTTGGTGCCACCAAGCCGCAGAACGGACGAAAACTGGACGCCGGAAGCCCCAACTACAAGGCCTACGACGCACACCTGCGCAAGCAGCAGCGGGACGTCGCCGCAAGCCAGGGCGTCACGCCCGGGAAGCAGTTCACCGCCGCCCTCAACGGCTTCACCGCGCAACTGACAGCAGGGCAAGCCACGGAGCTGTCCAAGGACAGCAGGGTTCTGGCGGTGACGCCGGACGTGGAGAACGCCCCGGACTACACCACCACGGACTTCCTCAAGCTGACCGGGCCCGACGGCGCCTGGGCCAGGCAGTTCGGCGGGGAAGCCAATGCCGGCAAGGGCGTGGTGGTTGGCGTCATCGACTCCGGCTACGCCCCCGACAACCCCTTCCTGCAGGGCGAACCCGTCCAGCCCCTGACCGGTAAGGCACGGGTGGGCGTCCCTTACCGCACCGCGCAGGGCACCATCGCCATGCTTAAATCCGACGGCACCACCTTCGAGGGCGAATGCCAGAAGGGCCAGGGGACCGGGGCGTCGTTCGACGGAAGCCTGTGCAACTCAAAGGTCATTGGGGCCAGGTACTTCGCAGATTCCTTCCTGCAGTACGTAGCGCCGGAGAACCGCGCCCCTGAAGAACTCATTTCCCCCGTGGACGTGGGCAGCCACGGCACCCACACCGCCACCACGGCAGCTGGCAATGCGAACGTGGAGCAGGTCATCGACGGCGCAGGCTTCGGTAAGAGCTCCGGCGTCGCCCCCAATGCAAAGGTTTCCGTCTACAAGGTCTGCTGGGAGGACACCAATCCTGACACCGGTGGCTGCTACTCGTCCGCGTCGGTGGAAGCCGTGGACGCCGCCATCAAGGACGGCGTGGACGTCCTGAACTACTCCATCTCCGGCAACAACAACAGCACCACTGACCCCGTAGCGCTGGCTTTCCTGAATGCCGCCGCCGCCGGGGTGTTCGTCTCTGGCTCCGCAGGAAACTCCGGCCCCACTGTTTCCACCGTCAACCACGCCTCACCCTGGCTGACCACTGTGGCCGCATCCACCTTCCCCAGTGACCTGCTCGGAACCGTCAAGGTCTCCGACGGCTCGCTGTACCGCGGAGCTTCGATCATGAAGTCCGAAGTGGCCGACAAGCCCGTTGTTGTCGCCGCCGCCGCGGCCGCAGCCGGCGCCGCCAATCCGAACCTCTGCGGTCCCGGTTCGCTTGATGCCGCGAAAGTGGCGGGCAAGGTGGTGGTCTGCGACCGCGGCGTTGTGGACAGGACGGCCAAGAGCCAGGAGGTCCAGGACAAGGGCGGAGTCGGCATGATCCTGGTGAACCTCACCAGCAGTTCCGAAGACGCGGACAACCACGTCCTGCCCACCGTGCATGTGAACGCCCCGAAGAGCCTGGAACTGAAGTCCAAGCTGGAAGCCAAACCGGCGCTGACCGTCAGCCTGGTCAAGGGAGACCTGACCGGTGAACCCCCGGCCCCCGCACCCCAGGTTGCCGGCTTCTCCTCCCGGGGACCCAGCCTTGCCTCCGGCGGCGACCTGCTCAAGCCAGACATCGCGGCGCCCGGCGTCAACGTCCTGGCCGGTGTTTCCACCATCGGCAACCACGGCGACCAGTTCGGCTTTATGTCCGGCACCTCCATGGCCGCACCGCACATTGCCGGATTCGGCGCACTGGTGTTCAGCAAGCAGCCCCAGTGGACCCCGGCCATGGTCAAGTCGGCCATGATGACCACGGCCTACCCCTTGGTGAACGCCGACGGCTCGCCCAATACAGATCCGTTCCAGGGCGGGGCCGGACACATCGACTCCAGCCGCGTCCTGGATCCGGGCCTGGTCTACAACTCCGGCATCAAGGACTGGCTGGGCTTCCTCAACGGCCAGGGCGTAGACACCGGCGCTCCACAGGCCGGCACCATCGCTGCACGGGACCTGAACCTGCCCTCCATCGCGCTCGGCAGCCTGGTGGGCGAGGTCCAGGTCAAGCGCCAGCTGACCGCACTGGTCCCGGGCATGTACCGGCCCGAAGTAAACCTCCCGGGCTTCAACGTCCAGGTGGAACCGAAAGCACTGAATTTCGCCAAGGCCGGCCAGACGCGCGAAGTTACCCTGACCATCAGGAACGTCAGCGCCCCGGTAGGCAAGTTCAGCACCGGCAGCCTGACCTGGAAGGGCCCGCGCACCGTCAGTTCGCCCATTGCCATCCGGCCGGTGGACGCCCAGATCGCACCATCGTTCTCCTTCAGCTCGGCCACCGGAACCGGCAGCGGGACCATGGAGCTGGTCTCCGGGTCGGATAACCCCATCAAGGTAGGGGTGGAAGGTCTTGCTCCGCTGAGCCAGACTGCCATCACCAAGACCCCGGGCGAGTATGCACCGGCCAACGATGCGCACAACGCACTCCTCCGGGTGACAGTGCCGGAAGGGGCGTCCTTCACCCGCCTGGGTGTCCAGGCACAGTCCGACGACGTTGACTGGGACATGGTGGTCTACGGACCCAATGGGGCGGGGGGACTGACGGCCACGCAGGTGGCGACGGCTTCGGCCAGCGAGTTCCTGGATCTCGAGGCGCCGCGGGCCGGCACCTACTACATTGTGGCCAACCTCTACTCCACTCCGGACAACGGGGCGGCCACAGCTACGGTCCAGGCCGTAACGTTTGCCGGCGATGCCGGCAACCTCAGCGTGGATCCCAATCCGATCGTGGCTCCCAACGGCACCGCCACCTCGGCAACGCTGTCCTGGAGCGGCCTGTTCGAAGGGGCATACCTGTCCCGCCTGAGCCTGGGCGATAACGGCATCAGGACCTGGGTCAATGTGCAGGTGGGCGGAGCTTCGGATGCCCCGTCCGGTGCGCCGCAGGTAGCCCTCGCGGACGGTGTACCCGCGGCCTAGCAGCCCGCGTTTTCAAGAAGCAGGATCCCCGGTGGCTTGTACCGCCGGGGATCCTGCTTTTTGCTGGTATGCCTTAGCTGTTGCTGCCCCAGGCGCCACCCGTGCTGCCAAGGAGGGGTGCCACGGCATTCCACCTCGCAATTTCGCAGCCGTCGATCCGCGTGAAAACCGACTCAACAGGGCGCCCGTGGAACGTCCCGGTGACCACGGCAACCTGCGGGCCACCATACTGCTGGGTGCACAGTTTGGGCGGGCCGGGCTTCGGGAAGAAGACGTCCTCTCCGTGCTCCCGTACTGCGCCCAGGGCAGCGTCCGGGTCCGGCAGATTGCTCTCGACCGAAACGCCGTCGTCCACGCTCACGAGCCGGAAGAGGTATTCATCTGCGTCGGGGTTCTCCCGCAGCCTGATGGTCAGGGCGATCATGCTGCGCTGCTCCCGGAGAGGGTGCCCAATTCCAGGGCAAGCTTTTCCCGCAGCCCGGCCGCCTCGGCCGCGAAGGACCGCTGGTGTTCCACGTAGGCGGCCTTGCCCTGGGGAGTTTCGATGGGAATGGCCGGGTAGCCCCACTCGGCAAGGTCATAAGGAGACGCCTGCATATCCATGACCCGGATCCGCCAGGACAGTTCAAAGCAGTCCATCACCAGTTCACTGGGGAGGGCCGGCAACAGCTTGTAGGCCCATTTGTACAGGTCCATGTTGGCGTGAAGGCACCCCGGCTGTTCCAGGTGCCGCTGGGACTCCCGGCTCGGTGCCAGCTCATTGAGCGGGATGGCATCCGGGGTGTAAAAGCGGAACGCGTCGAAGTGCGTGCAGCGGATCCGGTTGTCCTCCACCACCTTGTCCGTCCCCGCAGAACCGAGCCGCAGCTGCAGGTACTCGTGCCGCAGGTCGAACCTGTCCTGGTGGTAGACCATGGCCCATTCGTGCAGGCCAAAGCAGCCAAATTGTGCGGGCCGGGCGGCTGTGCCGCGCAGGATGATCCCGGCAAAGGCCACAGCATCCTGGCGGTCGGCAAGAAAAGCGGCACGGTCGAAGGTGACCGCCGTACTCCCCGCCGGCAGCCCCAGGGACGCCAGCTCGCCGTCGTCGAGCATTCGGTAGTGTTTCCAGCCCCGCCGGGCGGCCACTTCCTTGCCGGAAAGGACGACGCCGGCACCTGGGTGCCAGCGTCGCAGCTGGCCTGGTTTCTGCGTGTAGTACGTGAAGAGGAAATCCTCCACCGGGTGCTTTTGCCCCGCAGACCGCCGGGCAAGGTAGGGATCCGCATAGCGGCTGACGCGCTGCTGGTGGGCTTCCTCCCTCACCAGCCATTCGTCCGCCGCGAGGACCCTAAGCTGCTCCACCGGTGGCACCAATGACGTCCTTCGCGGCGTTCCAGGCGCTGATTTCGCAACCGTTCGTGCGTTTGAACGCGGCATCGACGGGGACACCGTCCACCACTCCGGTAACCGTCGCTTCCTGGGGCCCGCCGTACTGCTCGGTACACGCCTGGTCAGTGCGGAGGGACGGGGAGGCCAGGAGGGCCGGGTTGTCTTTCAGGGCCGCGCAGGCGGCATCGGCGGCGGGGTGCTGGCTTTCGGCGGCGGGGACACCGTCGACGCACACGAGCGTGTAATGGACCTCCGGCTCGCCAGCCGATGGCGTAAAGGTGACCGCCAGTTCAGCATTGCCCTGCCCGGGGCCGGACGGCAGCCCTGCGGGTGGCTCCGGGGAGGGGGCAGGAACGGTTGATTCAGCATCGGGGGCGGTGCTGCCGGAGGGGGAAGGTGAACCCTGCGAAGCCGGCGATGACGGTGAAGCCGGCGGGCCGGCAGAGGCGCCACCGGACGGAGTGCCTCCGCCCTGGCCCGGCGAGCAGGCGGGCAACAGCAGGAGCGCCGCCAGCAGCAGCGCCGTTGAATGCACCTTGCCGGCATGCTCATGGTGCCTGCGCCCGGGCCTGTCCGTCATGGTGCCATTCTACTGCCGCATCCCTGCCGGGCCGGCTAAACCTGCCGGCCCTGGGAGGTGGCTGCGATGAGTCCCATCATGGACGCGTGCAATTCACCCACCTGGTCCCGGGTCAGTCCCAGCCGCTCCATCATGGTCCCCGGGACCTTAAGCGCCTCCTGCCGGAGGGCTGCACCCGCCGGGGTCAGCTCAACGGCGAGGGCCCGTTCGTTGCCGTCCATCCGGCGTCGCGAGATCAGTCCTGACACCTCCAGGCGGCGCAGCAGGGGAGAGATGGTGGCTGGTTCCTGTGCCAGGGCATCGCTGATGTTACGCACTGTCCGAGGACTGGATTCCCAGAGGCACAGCATCACCAGGTACTGCGGGTGGGTGAGGTTCAACCGTTCCAGGACAGGCTTATAGGCGCCTACCACGCTGCGGGAAGCGACAGTCAGGGCGAAACAGAGCTGGTGCTCGAGCAGCAGGTCATTCTCCTCCGGAGAGGCTCCGCCGGCCGTGGCGGAATTCGCTGTGCCGGAAGTGCCGGTGGCAGGGTTCATCGAGACCTCCAATAGTTAGTGTACTAATAATTAGCGTACACTGTTGCTGGTCAAGGGGTTACTGAAAGGAACAATTCATGCGCAAGGCCAGCTCGGAAGGCAAGGAAAATGCTTCGCAGCGCTTCATGCGGGCAACCGGTAAACTCCGTGCCATTTTCGGTCCTGCCAACCGGTCCTCACTGGCTCATGACATGACAGAGGAAAACCGCCGGCTCCTTGCCCAGCGCCAGGCTGAAACCCAACAGTGGGAAACCATCACACGCCCCGACGGCAGCACCTACGTGGTGCCCCGCAACCCCGACGACAAGTCCCTCCGCTGACCCTGCCGCAGTCCCGGTGGCGGGCAGCGTCCCAAGCCCAGCCCGCGCCCCTGGTGCGCCGTCCGGCACGATCCTTTTCAGGGCTCCGGGCGTAAAATAAGGGCACTGGCCCCGGAAGGGGCAGTTGCCTTATTTCTTATGGCTCTTCTTTCCCTGAATACAGGGAGGGGGTGGAAAACAGTGGCACATGTACTGAGCGGGTTCATGAACGTAACCGACAGGCTCCGCTTCGTTTTTGGACCGGCCACCCGGGTGGACTCTGATCTGCCGGTGGTGCACAAGCATGACGAGTTCGAGCAGGCCTCGGAGGAGGAACTCGCACACTTTGTGGTGGAGACCGATTCCTCCGGCCACCACTACGCTGTACGCCGCGAGGACCTCGAAAAGGAGGTTTGAGCGAAGCCAGAGCCGACGGCGGTGTGGTTGTTGGTTGCTGCAGACAAAAAAATGCACTGGTGACGGACAGAGTCCTTCACCAGTGCATTTTCGTGTCCGGGGGCGCAGTCAGCGGCCGGTGCCGCCATACACCGTGGCTTCGCTCTCGCTGTCCAGTTCAAAGGCCCGGTGGATCACCCGTACGGCCTCGTCCAACAGGTCGGCATGGGTGACAACGGAGATGCGGATCTCCGACGTGGAGATCATGTTGATGTTGATGCCGGCGTCCGAGAGCGCCTTGAAGAAGGTGGCGGAGACGCCGGGGTGCGAGCGCATGCCGGCGCCGATCAGGGACAGCTTGCCGATCTGCTCGTTGTATTCAATGGTTTCAAAGCCGATCTGGTCCTGCGCTGCGTGCAGGGCCGCCAGTGCGTCGGCACCTTCGACGATGGGCAGCGTGAAGGAGATGTCCGTGCGGCCGGTGCCGTGGGTGGACACGTTCTGCACGATCATGTCGATGTTCGAGTGGGCATCGGCAATGACCTGGAAGATGGCGGCAGCCTTGCCGGGGATGTCCGGAACACCAACGACGGTGACCTTGGCTTCGGATCGGTCGTGCGCGACGCCGGAGATGATTGGCTGCTCCAAGGCAACTCCCTCTTGTGTGGTGATCTTGTCTTCGGCGCTGGGGATGACCCACGTGCCTTCATGCTGGCTGAATGA
This sequence comes from Arthrobacter sp. Ha26, assembly GCF_059091705.1. Taxonomy (NCBI): domain Bacteria; kingdom Bacillati; phylum Actinomycetota; class Actinomycetes; order Micrococcales; family Micrococcaceae; genus Arthrobacter; species Arthrobacter sp. Ha26. Next base: position 209,000 of record NZ_JBNHGX010000002.1, on the reverse strand, counting down.
CGAGCGGACGTGCAGCGGGACACCGAACCTGCGCGCGTATTCGACGCAGCGAAGGTGCAGGATCTTGGCGCCCGAGGCTGCGAGTTCAAGCATTTCCTCGCTGGAAATCGTGTCGATCTTCTGGGCCGAGGGGACAACGCGCGGATCAGCCGTGTAGATACCGTCCACGTCCGTGTAGATCTCGCAGACGTCGGCCTCAAGTGCCGCCGCCAGCGCCACAGCGGTGGTGTCGGAACCGCCGCGGCCAAGGGTGGTGATCTCGTTCGTGGCGCGGCTCATGCCCTGGAATCCCGCAACGATGGCGATGTTTCCCTTATCGAGGGCCGTGCGGATGCGGTGGGGATCGACGTCGATGATCCGGGCTTTGCCGTGGATGCCGTCGGTGATCATGCCCGCCTGGGAACCGGTGAAGGACTGCGCAGAGGCGCCAAGCTTGTTAATGGCCATGGCCAGCAGGGCCATGGAGATCCGCTCACCGGCGGAGAGCAGCATGTCCATCTCGCGGGCGGGCGCCGAGTCTGTGACCTGGGCGGCAAGGTCCAGGAGTTCGTCCGTGGTGTCACCCATGGCAGAGACCACAACAACCACTTCATGGCCGGCAGCATGGGCGTCCACCACGCGCGCGGCCACCCTCTTGATGCCATCGGCATCCGCCACGGAGGACCCGCCAAATTTCTGCACAATGAGCTGTTTGGTGACGGCGCCGCCGGCGGGCAGCTCCTGCTGCTGCGTTGCGTTGTGCACTTCTCTAGTGGGCGTACTCATGCGCGAACCTTCACTGGATCAAAATGGAGTCCGGCCAGGCAGCCGTCCTGCTGTATTGGCCCTGGCACTGCGAACTAACGCCATTGTTGGCGCGGCTTCTTCGCACCAGTTTATCGCCGCCCGCGGCCAGGGGTTGAATTGTGACCGAATCTCCGCCACCTGGGCCGCTGCCGGCGGGATCCGCGGGCGTACGCTCGAACTGTCAGCATGCATCCAAGACTGTGGGGGACAGGTGCGCACTACATGGCAATGATTTCTGAGTTACCCGACGGCACGGCCGGGCGGGAACCCGACGGCGGCATTACGGCCCGGGCGGTGAGCCGCAGCTTCGGCGCCGTGCGCGCCGTCGAACAGATGGACTTCCACGCGCCGGCCGGCAAGGTGACGGCGCTGATCGGGCCCAACGGGGCGGGCAAAACGACGCTGCTGCTGATGCTGGCTTCACTGCTGGCGCCGGACGAGGGCAGTATCAGTGTGGGTGGCCTGGATCCGAACCGGGACAGGGCAGAGGTGCGCAGCCGGCTGGGCTGGATGCCGGACACTTTGGGGGTGTGGGAGTCGCTGACCGCGCGTGAGATCCTCACCCAGATGGCCCGGTTCTACCGCCTTCCCGCGCCGGCCATCGGCGGCCGCGTTGCTGAGCTGCTCGAAAGGGTCCGGCTGGATGATCTTGCGGACCAGCCGGCCCGGGTACTTTCGCGTGGGCAGCAGCAGCGGCTCAGCCTTGCCCGGGCCCTGATCCACGACCCGTCCGTCCTCCTGCTCGATGAACCGGCGTCAGGCCTGGATCCCGGCTCCCGCGTGGAGCTCCGCCTCATGCTGCGGCAACTCGCGGCCGAGGGCAAAGCCGTGGTGGTTTCGTCCCACGTGCTGAGTGAACTTGATGAGATTGCCGACGGCGCGGTGTTCGTTAACAAGGGGCGTACCGTCAGGCAGCAAACCACTGAGCAGGCTGCCGCAGCGGGAAGGAGATACGCCGTCACCGCATCCGACATGGCGGCCCTTGCCGCCAAACTGGCTGAGCTGGGGCTGGCTTTCCGCCATGAGGACGGACGCCGCCAGGCGGTCAGCCTGATGCTCGGCAGCGACAGCGACGCCGAACGGCTGCTGCGTGACCTGGTGCTTGCCGGCGTCGGGGTTAACTCCTTCGCTCCCGCCACAGGCGCCCTGGAAGAGACGTACATGAGCCTTGAGGGGGAGCGGCAATGACCCATGCGACAGAACACCGCCAGGATGTACGCGGCAGGACCAAGGGCGCCTACCTGGCAGGCATCCGCGACGTGGTGGTGCTTGAGCTGAAGCAACGGCTGCGGTCCCGCGGCTGGTACATCATGCTGGCCATCTGGTTTGCCCTGACCGGGCTGGTGACCTGGCTGACCTGGGCCAGCTGGAACGCTTCCCAAGCGGCGCAGCAGGCCTATGGCGGCTATATGCCGCCAGAGTCCACCGGCCCGGGTTCCATGATCTTTGAGGTGGTCCTGGCCTTTGTCCTGCTGTTTGCACTGCTGGTTGCCCCGGCACTGTCCGCCAACGCCGTCAACGGAGACCGGGCCGGCGGCACGCTGGCCATCCTCCAGGTGACGCTGCTGCAGCCCGGCCAGATCCTGTGGGGCAAGTTCGTTGCCGCGTGGGCGGCAGCGCTGGCCTTCCTCGTGGCCAGCACACCCTTCCTGGTGACCGGTGTGGCGCTGGGCGGAATGACTCCGGGCCACGTGATGGTGGCGCTGCTGATGCTCGCTGTTGAGGTGGGGGTTGTCTGTGCCATCGGTGTTGGCATCTCTGCGCTCGCCGGGCGGCCGCTGTTCTCCATCGTGGTCACGTACCTGGCCGTGGCCGGGCTTGCAGTGGGCACGCTGATTGCCTTTGGGCTCGGCACGGGGCTAACCCAAGGCACCGTTATGGCCAACCAGTCGCAGTACCGCGCGTATGAGCCGCTCTCCGGCGAAGCGTCACAGCAGGGACCCATGGAACCCGAGTACACGTGTTCCGGACCATTGCTGGAGCAAAGGGCGATGCGGACCGAACGGGTAGCCTGGCTGCTGGCCATGAACCCTTACGTTGTGGTGGCCGACGCGATTCCGTACAGGGACCGTTCGCAGGAGCGGAACTACTCATCGGTGGGGGCAATCGAGGGCATCAGCCAGGGCGCGCGTTATGCCATGGCCGGTCCTGAGGGCACGGTTCCGTGCGCCAACGGAGAGGTAAAGCCGCGGTACCTGGCACAGTCCACCCCACTGTGGCCGTTGGGCCTGGGGCTGCAGGTCCTGGTTGCCGCGCTGCTGATGTGGCTGGGTTGGCGTGCACTCCGCACACCTGCCCGCAGGCTGGCGCGGGGAACCCGCATAGCTTAGCTGCCCCGTGGACAGGCCCGGCGCGGTGGGGTCACGATGGGTTGACCGGCCCGCCGGGGCTGGGCCTGTTTCCGGAGGCTGGGGGGCTTGAACTGTGGCTGGCGACGAACGGTTCGCAGAATGTGGCGCCCGGACGTAACCCCGCGCGGCGGGTTTTCTTACCCAGGCTCAGGTGAGGGCGTTGCGGCGGCCCTCGAAGGCCCGCCCCAGCGTAACCTCGTCCGCGTACTCCAGGTCCCCGCCCACAGGCAGGCCGGAGGCGAGCCTGGTCACCGCGATCCCAATGGTTTTCAGCATCCTGGCGAGGTAGGTGGCCGTTGCCTCTCCCTCGAGGTTGGGGTCGGTGGCGATGATGACTTCCTGGATGGCGCCGTCGTTCAGCCGGGTGAGGAGTTCGCGGATCCGCAGTTGTTCCGGGCCAATGCCGGCAATCGGATTGATGGCGCCGCCCAGTACGTGGTACCGGCCGCGGAATGACCGCGTGCGTTCCACCGCAAGTACGTCCTTGGATTCTTCCACCACACAGATCACGGCGGGGTCGCGCCGGGGGTCACGGCAGATGTTGCAGAGCTCCTGCTCGGTGACGTTGCCGCAGACGGTGCAGAACTTGACCCGCTCCTTCACCATAGTGATGGCGTCCACCAGCCGCTTCATGTCCTGCGGGTCCGCTTCGAGGATGTGGAACGCCAGCCGCTGTGCGGATTTGGGGCCCACGCCGGGAAGGCGTCCGAGCTCGTCAATCAGCTCCTGGACAGCACCTTCGTACACGTTTTCCTCTTTAGCTAGGGGTGGATAGTGGTTGGATCAGTAGCGGGGCGTGACCGGGCTGCCATCGAGAGAACGCTCCTCGATCAGCTTCCCGCCAAGGATGCGTTCCACCGCGGCGCGGCCGAATACCCCGGACGCCTCAATGGTCTCATCGTCCGGGCTCGGGATGTCCTGGACGTACGTGGCTGCAGCCGGGACGGCCCGGGCAGGAGCTTTGGCCCGGCCGGCCTCAGCCTCCGGACTGTTGGACAGGCGCTGGTAAAGACTCTGCCGTGCGCCGTTCGTGCCAGGGGATGCCGCCGGAGCAGCCTCCACCTGTGCCGGCGGAGCGGACGGGGCCGGCGCAGCGGACGGGGGTGGGGCCGCGGACGGGGACGGGGCCGGAGGAACGTGTGCCGGCCGGGTAACCGGAGCTGGCAAGACTGCAGGAGCTGCGGCGGCAGCGGGGGCGGACGACGCCATGGCGTACTCGCGGACCCGAGCTGGAGCGGATCCGGAGGGATCCGGGCTTAAGGGGTCTGCATCGGAAGCAGGTGCATCCATGCCGCGCGGAGCGGAGGGCACAGGTTGCATGTCCTGGCCTCCCGGTCCGGCCGTTGAAGATGCAGGTGCTGCCAGGCCCCATTCGGCGTCCACCGCGGAGGCCCCGCTGGTAACGGGGATGGAAGGAGGAATCTGCGCAGCCGCTGGTTCGTAGTGGTGAGTGGGAACCGACGGCGTTGGTACCGATGGGGTCGGAACCGGGGCGGCCGTTTCCCCCGGAAGGCTCGGACCTGCAAATTTGCCAACATTGCTTTCCTCGCCAACTACCCAGACGCCCGGCGCCTGCTCCACGGCACGGGTCCATGGGTCGTGCGGCTTACCCACGCCTGTTGCAGGGTGAGTGGATACGTTTCCGGCATTTGCCTGCTGTCCGGTGTTTGCCGGGGATTCAGTAGGTGTGGCCGGCGCACCGCCAGTGCCGGACGGGCCGGCCATTCCGGATGCCCCGGAATCTCCGGCGTTCTGCCGGCCACTGCGGCTTGACCCGGCGGAGCCCTTCTGGGCGCGCGTGGACGGGTCCCAATCCAGGGGAGGCTCTTCATCCAGCGGAGGAGCGTCCTCGTCCCGGGGCGGGCCCCAGTCGTCATCGGAGTATGAATAGTCGCTGGCCGCGCTGCTGTAGGGCTCGGGCTCGGCCGATGGAACTTCTGCCGAAGGAACCTTGGCCGAAGCAGCCCGTGGCGATTGAACCTGGACTGTTGGCACCTGGGCTGACACAACGTGGGCTGACGGAACTTCAGCTGGCGGGGCCGTGGGAGCGGCTGCTTCCGGTTTGACTGACGGGTCCTGAACCGAAGGGGACGCCGGAGCCGTGGCTGTTCGATGCGCCTGGGACGGCGCGGCTGGTGCCGTCCGGGCAGCGGGATCGGAGGCCGTAGTTGGACCGGGAGCATTACTCCCCGGGGGGAGTTCGGCAGAGGACGGGGCGCTGCGGTCGCCGGAGGTGGTGCGTCCTAATGTGGACCCATCGGTTGAAGCCGCGTCAGCGGGGGACGGGGTGGCCGCTTCCTGAGGCGGAGCTGACGGTGTGGACGCCAGCCCCCACGCAACGTCAGCCGGCGTTGCCGGAGAGGGCCGGCTAGCGGGTGCTTTTGGGTTTGGCTCAGAGCTCGCAGGACCGCCGCCGCCGGAGACCGCAGTGATCTGGCAGTCAATACCCACAGTCTTGTGGATTGCTTGGCGCAGGTTCTCCGAATGGTCTGCCCGGCCAAAGGCGCCCGCGAGGCCGGACGTGGTGAACGACAGGGTGAGGGTCTGGCCGTCGAAGGCGCTCACTTGGGCATTCGGCTCAACAAGGGCCCAGGTGCTCCGTTTGATCTTTGCCAGTGTCTGCAGGACGTCCGGCCATGCGCGGCGCAACACTTCGACATCCCCCATGGCAGCCGCAGGACCCCCGGGCATGCCGGAAGCGGAAGCCCCGGGACTGGCGGAAGCGGCAGCAGATTGCGGGCGCAGGCTAGTGGAGGGGCCGGTCTGGGCGTCAGGAGTTCTCCTGAGGTCCGGAGCTGCAGTTTCCCTTGCGTTGGTTGCCGCCTGCCTTGCGCCAGTTTCCGGCGCATCATGGCTTTGGATGGCCGCAGGAGCAGTGGCGTGGGGGATTCCCGTGCCGGGCGCTGCTGGGTTGCGTACTGCTGGCTTGGACGGTGTTGCTGACGGTGTTGTTGGGGGCGCGGCGCTGGCGGCAGCCGTCGTTTCAGGACGCGGACCAGCGGCGGTGGGACGATTCCCGGCGGAGGCTTCCACCGGCCAGTCACTGGTGCTCACGCGAGGAGCGGTCAGCGGAGCGGGGCTTTCGCCCTCGGACGAAGCAGCCACGGCGGCGGGCTTGGCTGCTGCAGGAACTGCAGGCGGTACCGCACTCTGCTGTTCCGCCGCCATGGGGGCGGGAGCACCGACGTCGTTGCCGGAGTAATTAAGCCGGCGTTCCACGCGGTCGATCCGTGCCGCCATGCCGCGCTCGTTCTGCTCGGAACTGGGCAGCAGGATCCGGGCGCACAGGAGTTCCAGGTGCAGCCGGGGGGAGGTGGCACCGGTCATTTCAGTCAAGGCCGTGTTGGTGACGTCTGCGGCACGCGACAACTCGGCGGCGCCCAGGTTGTGTGCCTGGTTCTTCAGGCGGGCGATCTGGTCGGCAGGCATACCCCGAAGGATGGTCTGCGCGCTTTCAGGCATGGCCTGCACGATGATGAGGTCGCGGAAGCGTTCCAGGAGGTCTTCGACGAACCGGCGGGGGTCATGGCCGGTCTGGATGACCCTGTCCACGGCGCGGAAAACGGTGGCGGCGTCTGATGCGGCGACAGCCTCTACAACATCATCCAGCAAGGAAGCGTGGGTGTATCCGAGCAGCGCAACGGCAAGCTCGTAATCCAGCCCATTAGGCCCGGCGCCAGCCATCAGCTGGTCCAGGACGGAAAGGGAATCACGGACGGAACCGCCGCCGGCCCGGATCACCAGCGAGAGCACGCCCGGTGCCACCGGGACGTTCTCCTGGTTGCAGAGAAGTTCCAGGTAAGCCATCAAAGGCTCCGGCGGCACCAACCGGAAGGGATAGTGGTGGGTCCGGGAACGGATGGTGCCGATGACCTTGTCCGGCTCGGTGGTGGCGAAGATGAACTTGATATGTTCCGGGGGTTCTTCAACGATCTTCAGCAGCGCGTTGAACCCGGCGGACGTCACCATGTGGGCTTCGTCAATGATGAAGATTTTGTAGCGGTCCCGGACAGGAGCGTAGGTGGCCCGCTCGCGCAGGTCCCGTGCATCGTCCACACCACCATGGCTGGCGGCGTCAATCTCGATGACATCCAGCGATCCGGATCCGCCGCGGGCCAGTTCAACGCAGCTGGGGCACGTGCCGCAGGGGGTGTCCGTGGGGCCTTTGGCGCAGTTCAGGCAGCGTGCCAGAATGCGGGCCGAGGTGGTTTTGCCGCAACCCCTGGGCCCGGAAAACAGGTAAGCATGGTTGACGCGGTTTTTCCGCAAGGCCGTCATGAGGGGCTCGGTGACATGCTCCTGGCCGATGACGTCAGCGAACGAGTCCGGACGGTATCTGCGGTAGAGGGCGGTAGTAACTGTCACAGAGAAAACCCTACCAATCCGGGCTGACATCCTGCCGCCCTGTGGGGGAATAGTAAAGACCCCCCATGCACCCGCCAGAGCCCATTTACCCTTGCTACCTTCCGGTCCTGGGGGAGTTCAACAGGATGACGCCACATGAGGGGCCGCCAGTTACTTTACCCGAAGTTCAGGCGCGACTCGAATCGGCCGTCGAAGGGCGCCAGCCCTCAACCTTCCAGCTCATCAGTGCGGGTTCCTCGTACGGGTGCGCGGCCCGCAACGCGTCAACCACCGCCTCAAGCAGCGGCTGTTCAACCACGCATTCAACCCGGTCCTCGGCCACTTCTTCCGGCGCGCCCACCCGGCCCAGGTAGGGGTCAGCACCGTCCTGTGGAGTGAAGCGGCCTGTTCCCCGTGATGTGAAAGAGCAGTGCGAGTAGCTGCCGATCCGGCCCGCTCCGGCGTCACCAACTGCCGTCAGGACCTGTTCGGTGTGGGTGGCCGGCACGTAGAACACCAGGGCGTGCAGTTCGTTCATGCCTTCCATGGTTCCCCATCCGGCCAAGGCAGGCCTGCAAATCCATTGCTTATCCGCGCGCAAACCACGATTATGGGTATGTACACCGATTGGGGCAATCTCAAGATTGTGAGCTGCGAGGCCTGGCTGAACGGGGCCGGACCCGGCAGCTCAACGGTGTCCCAATGGAATGGGCGCGTTGGGGGCGTCCATTTCTGGGTTAAGCCCCGGGCGGTATCTCCAGAAGCAGCTGGAAATGCCGCCAGATCAGGGGACGAGCCGCCAATTGGGCGAAGCGGAAAACTTCAGGTAGTCTAGTACCTGCTTTTGATTCAGAAGCAGTTGGAGAATTCGCCTAGCGGCCTATGGCGCACGCCTGGAACGCGTGTTGGGTTAACGCCCTCGGGGGTTCAAATCCCCCATTCTCCGCCGGTTGGAACCCGGTCCCGCATCGCCGGGACCGGGTTCTTTCGTTTGCCCCCGAGCTCCCGTCCGCCCGGCTTACGCTTCGAAGCCCAGCCGGCGAAGCCGTTCCCTTGCTGCAAGCTCGCTCGGCCCGCGCCGGCCTAATGCAAGGCGGACGACGCCGAGCACCACCTTCGTGGCCAGCCTTACCGGCAGCGGAAGGGGGCCCAGCCGTGGCACGGACAGGCCGAGCATCCGGCGGTACGTTGGGTCGAGGCTGTAAACCGCTCCGGCAAACAAAACACGGTATCCGGGCCGAAGCATGGGACTCAGTGGCGGATTGCGGACAAATTCCACCGTCTCTGCAACCCGGTCATCCACCCGCAGCTCGCCGTTTTGGCGCCACCGTTCAAGCTGCGCCCGCATCTCAGCTTCGCTGAGTGGCGGATCCTCCACGCCCATCAGCTTTCCGGCTTGCGCCCATTCCCGGACGTAGGCATCCGGGCCGCCGGGGATGGCCCGGCCCCACAATTTGTGGGCTGTGAGGAACGCGTCCGTAAAGGCAATGTGGATCCAGTTGGCCAGTTCGGGATCGTTGGCGCTGTAGTTGCGGGACTCCCCCTGGTTGTCCACGTAGCTGCCCTGTACGGGCTCGTGGAGGCGCTGGACGCGCCGGGAGGCTTCCTCGGCGGCGGCCTTGGACCCGTACGTCACGGTAAAGATCCAGCGGATGGTCGCTGCCAAGCGGGCGAGGGGATCTTCGCGGAAGTTCGAGTGCTCGTGCACGCCCGCAAGGGCGCCGGGGTGGAGGGACTGCATCAGCAGCGTCCGGATTCCGGCCACGATGGCGGGCATGGAACCGTGCACCGCCCACACTGCAGAGCCGGGAAGGTGGTAGCCGGGGTCGGCGCCTTCTGCCAGCTTCATTACCCAGTCGGGCACCGTATCGGCCCTGCCAGTGAACGTCTTTTTGAGCTCGTCCTGCCATGTGCGAAGGAAACTGCGCATATCCCATTGTGGCCCGGGTGAAGCCGGAGCGGGCATGTACCGCAAGGTTTGCTCAATTATTTGAGGACGGGGGCATTACGGGGTTCCCAGGCCTTCGTGCCGTGTGGTCCCATGGGAGATACCGTCATGACAGCGGGCGGTTGATCATGTTCTGGAGTCAGTCTTTTGGCGATTCATCAGAGACCGGACAAGCACACAGAGCTGCGCCGTCCCCATGGTTCCCTGATGCGCGCCTTGGCAGCTACGGGAGTCCTTGCACTTTCGGTCTGGGCACTGAATCTCCCTGAAACCCCGCAGGAATGGTCAGCTGCAGCCGGCTTGGCCAGCAGGACTTCACTACCGTTCGGCCCTGATGTGCCTGCGAAGTTGTCCGGGGCGCCAGAAGATGTCCAGTCGGACAGCGTTGGTGCCGGCACTTTGCAGGAAGCAATCGTCACCGATCCACAGGCCCTGATTGCCTTTCCCCATCCGGCGCTGGGCAGTTACGGCAGCGAAAATTCCCCGCCCATGTCCGTGGGATCCGCCGGGCTGGGCAGGCCTGCCACAGGGTTCCTGAGGGCGCCGCTGGAGCTGCTTTTGCCCAGCTCACCCTTCGGCTTCCGGGTGAGCCCCCTGACGGGTGGCGCCGGCGACTTCCACCTCGGCCAGGACTATGCCGCGCCGTGCGGAACGAAAGTTTACGCGGCCGACTCGGGAGTGGTCCGGGCCGCCGGCTGGCACCCCTGGGGCGGGGGCAACCGGATTGAGATCGACCACGGCAACGGCCTGGTTACCACCTACAACCACTTGGAAGCCCTTGTGGTGCGCACGGGCGACAAGATCGATGTTGGACAGTTCATCGCGGAGGTGGGTAGCACAGGATGGTCCACCGGGTGCCACCTGCACTTCGAGACCATCCTCAATGGACGGCACGTCAGCCCACTCACGTGGGGAATCCTGCCGGCGCGGCCCCTTGCCAGCAAGGGCGCCGAAGAGCTGCGAAGCTACGTGCCCGGCAACGGTTCCGCGCTGGGGTGGCTGCCGTGGCTCATTCCCGTGGACTTTGATCCGGACCATCACGAGGACGAAATCGCTGCGGGGAAGCCTGCGCCGCCGCCCTCCCTGACTTTGGCCGCGGGCGTGCGTGTGCCGAGTGAGCCGACGCCGTCCCCGTCGCTGAGTGAGCCGGCACCGACTCCGACGACGACGCCGAGTGAGCCGACGCCGTCCCCGGCACCGCCTGAGCCGACGCCGTCCCCGGCACCGCCTGAGCCGACGCCGAGTGAGCCGACGCCGTCCCCGTCGCTGAGTGAGCCGGCACCGACGCCGACTCCGACGACGATGCCGCCGGGTAAGCAGCCTTCCTCACCCTCAACGGGTGAGCCGTCCCTCACGCCAGCTCAACCGATCGGCTCACCGCCACCCAGCCGGCCGTCCCCGCCGACACCGGATAAGGATGAGCCCGCCTCCTCGCCGACGCCCAGTGCGCCGGCGGCACAACAGCCCGAACAGCCACCGGGGCAGCCGTCCAGTCGGACTGCCGCACCCAAGGACGCGGCACCCAGGGAAGCAGCGTCCAAGGAAGCGGCACCCAAGGAAACGGCACCTAAGGAAGCGTCTCCAAAGGATGCGGCACCCAAGGACGCGGCACCCAAGGAAATGGCACCCAAGGAAGCCTCTCCCAAGGATGCGGCACCGACGAAAGCTGCGCCGTCGCCGTCCACCCCGCCGGCCGAGACGACCCCCGCCACTGCTGCGCGGCCGTCGGCCACACCCTCGTCGGCGAAGGAACTTTCCAGGCCTGCAGGCGATGACCGCGGCCAACAAGCCGCTGACTCCAGGCGGCCGGAGCGCTGCCTCAGGAATCAGATACAGGAAACGTTCAGCCCGGACCAGTACCCTGATCCATCAGCAACGAATCCCGCGTATGAACAACTTCCTGAGGACACAGCCTGTGACACCCTTGTACCCGATCCCGCTGACCCTGAACGATGGAACCGAGACTGACTTGGGCCGGTTCAAGGGGAAAGTGGTGATGGTGGTCAACGTTGCCTCCAACTGCGGCCTGACACCCCAGTACGCCGGGCTTGAGGCGCTGTACGAAAAATTCCGCGACCGCGGGTTCGAGGTCCTGGGCGTCCCATGTAACCAGTTCGCCGGCCAGGAGCCGGGCAGCGACAGCGAAATCGCGGAGTTCTGCGAGCGGAATTATGGCGTGAGCTTTCCACTGACGGTCAAGGCCGACGTCCGGGGCAAGGACCAGCACCCGCTCTACGCCGAGCTGACCAAGTTCAGGACTGGCCTGCTGCCTGGACTGGTGAAGTGGAACTTCGAGAAGTTCCTGGTGAACCGGGACGGGGAAGTGGTGGCCCGCTTCGCCCCGACGGTGGAGCCCGAATCGGCCGAAGTCATCGACGCCATCGAGGACGCTTTGGGGTGAGGCTGCGCTTTCCCGAATTATTTCGAGGAATACGCAGTTCTTTTAGCTTTTTCCACACGGGCTTGGGCGATTCACCCAAAGTTTGCCAAATGTCTGATTGGATAAAGATTACTGAAGGGTACAAGGGAAGAGCCGCTTCCCACCGACCACAGAGGTAGCAATGGAACACATCGAGGCCGAACATCCCCGGCCACGCCACTTCCTACTCCACCTGAGCGATCCCCACTTGTTGGGAGGTCCGGATCCCCTCTACGGCGTCGTAGACAGCGAAGCCCGTCTCATCCAACTCTTCGAAGAGGTGAAGGCATCCGGGGCGCGGCCGGAGGCTGTGATCTTTACCGGGGACCTCGCCGATAAAGGCGACCCGGAAGCCTACGTGAAGCTTCGCGCCATCGTTGAGCCGGCCTGCCTAGAACTGGGGGCGGAAGTCATCTGGGCGATGGGAAACCACGACAACAGGGCGAACTTCCGGAAGGGCCTGCTGGACCAGGCCGGCAATGACGACCCCCTGGACCACAGCTACTTCGTCAAAGGCCTGCGCGTCATCACCCTGGACACGTCAGTCCCGGGCTTCCACCACGGCGAGCTGGATGACTCCCAGCTCGAGTGGCTGGCGCAGGAACTGGAGACTCCGGCCCCGGACGGGACCATCCTGGCGCTCCACCACCCGCCCGTTCCCTCCGTCCTGGATCTTTCGGTCCTGGTGGAGCTGCGGGACCAGGCAGCCTTGGCCGCAGTGGTCCGGAACTCGGATGTGCGGACCATCCTCGCCGGCCATCTGCACTACTCCACCACGGCGAGCTTCGCCGGAGTCCCCGTCTCCGTGGCCTCCGCCAGCTGCTACACCCAGGACCTGAACGTTCCGGCGGGTGGGACGCGGGGGCAGGACGGAGGACAGTCGTTCAACCTGGTGCACGTCTACGAGCACACAATCGTGCACTCGGTGGTCCCGTTGGGAAGTTCGACGACGGTGGGAGAGTATGTTTCCCCGGAAGAGACGGAGCGGCGGCTGGCAGCCGCCGGGATCCGGATCCCGGAGAAGGCGAAGCAGCGGAACAGTGTGAAGCCCGGCCTGCGCCTGGGCCGGTAGGACCGCGCCTCCGCCTATTTCTCCCAGGGCGCCTTGATGGGGAAGTACTTTTCCAGGAAATCCGTCACCAGTTCGGCCCGCTCGTCCGCATCGACTTCCGGGAAGCTGCCGTCGTTCAGGCAGAAGAAGTCCATGTTCCGCTTGGACAGCAGCTTGGGCAGGTAGTTCAGCCCGGCGCGCATGGTGGTGTCCACGTACCGGACCTTGGCGGCCGTCTGGGTGACCGCGCGGCCCGTGAGCAGTGCGTAGTAGTGGTAGAACGAGTTGGTGACGGAGATGTTGTCCGCCGCGCGGAACCGGCTCGCGGCCGTCTTCCGGAACTCTTCGGGGAACTCCTCTTCCATCTGCGCCACCAGGCTGCGCCTTAGCGGCGCCGCGGTGTGCTCCAGGTGGCGGGTGGTGATCCGGCCGAACCGGTTCCACAGCAGTTTCCGGTTGACGCGTGCCGCGTTCTCGAAGCCGCTCCGCTCGACCGCGTTCTCGCCCAACCCGATCCGGGTTTCCGCTTCAATGAATTTGGTGATGCCGCCCGGCGTGAAGAACATGTCCGGGGCCACGGGGCGGCCAAAGAACATGTCGTCGTTCGAATACAGGAAGTGCTCGGACAGGCCGTCGATGTTGTGCAGCTGGCACTCCACCGCCTGGGAGTTGTGCGTGGGCAGCACGGACGGATCGGAGAAGAACTCTTCGCTGCGGACAATGGTGACCGCTGGGTGGTCCGCCAGCCAGGCAGGCGCGGGGGAGTCAGTAGCGATGAAGATGCGCCGGATCCACGGCGCAAACATGTACACGGAGCGGAGCGCGTACTTCAGTTCGTTGATCTGGCGGAACCGGGCTTCGTGGTCGTCGCCTTCACCCAGGACCACGCCCTGCTGCTGTGAGCGGCGGGCTGCAATGTATTCGGGGGAGCTGCCGTCCACCCAGGAGAACACGAGGTCGATGTCGAAGCTGATGTCGCTGGCGTGGTCGGCGAACATGTTCTCGATGGTTGGCCAGGTGTGGCCATAGCGTTCCACTGTGCCGCGGACCGCGTCCTGCCGCAGCAGGGTGCGGCGGGTGAGGGAGTTCTCGATCGGCAGGATCAGCTGCTCCCCTTCAAAGGACCACAGCTCGATCTGCACCCCTGCCGAGGCCCCGAACTCGAAGCCGCCTACCGGCTCAACCCGGGGGCGGTACAGGCGAAAGATGCGTGCCTGCCGGTTGGAGGAGAGCTCACCGTCGGCCACCAGTACGGAGGTCTTCTTTTTGGCATCCACGGTCATGGAGTAGAACGGCTCGTCCCGGCAGGCTTCCACCAAGGCAGCGCGAAGCTTCTTCCGATCCTTCCAGTCCAGGGCGATGACGGGCCGGTCGTTGTTGCCGCGGACCAGGAGGTAGGCAATGCCTGCACTGACCAGGACGTTGCGCAGGAACAGCAGGTCCTCAACCATGGCCTGGTAGGGAGTCCTGTTGTAGTTGATCAGGGCGTATCGGCCCTTGTGCCTGAGCACATCGGGGCGGTGCCTGAGCCGCTGTTCTGCCGCCGCAGACGTAACCTCTGCGTGGAATTGTTCTTCTACGGACGCCTGGGTGCCGTAGTAGACCTCGTCCTGTACCGGTGCTTCTGTAATGGTGGTCTCCGAGCTGGTCAAAGTAAGCATGTCTACCTGCATGATAGCCGCGCAGTGGAAACGGCAGGTTTCGGGCAGGGCAAACCGGGGTAGGAAAAGGGGTTAGGCCGCCAGCCCGTCCCGCCAGCTGCGCAGGAATGCGCCGCCGGCGTCGTCATGGATCACTGAGGCCTCCAGTCCCAGGTCCACGGCGGTCAGGATGTCATAGGGCTTGTCCGGAACACCATCCGCCGGACGGACGTCCACGTGCTTTACCTGGTGGTCGTTGTGGTGGAGCCAGTCGGCCATGGCGTAGTCCGTCCGCGAGTCGCCCACGGTCCGCCAGGCCTGCGGCGTGATGCCCTGCGCCGCCAGCAGTTCCACAGCCCGGCTGGCGCCCAGGTCCTTGCCCAGCCGCACGGACTCAATGTCGGTGGAAATGATGGTGGGATCCACCCGGTAGTCCACTTCGTCGTCGGAGTTGGGGGCGTGGTGGTCCAGGCGGACGACGCCCAGGCCGTGGCGGCCCATCAGGTCCATGGCGTCGGCGTCGAAAAGCCTTTGTTCGGCCAGGTATTCGGCGTTGGGGACCTCGATGTGCTGTTCCACGGACACCATTGCCCGCTTGGTTTCGTCGAAGAACATGTGCGCGGAGTAGTCCTCGGCCACCATCCGCCGGATGTCATCGCCGTAGGCTGCGGGCACGGCGAGTTCACGGTCCACGTGGATGGGGCCGGGGCCGGCTGCCGTGTAGCTGAACCAGACGGCGCCCTTTTCGCAGATGGCATGGATGAGGGTTCCGGCCGGAATCCCGGCCGCAATCATGGGCTCCATGACCTGTTCGCGGATAAAGGCGTCAGAGCGGCCGGTGTTGAAAATGACTGGAATTCCCGCAGCGGCCAGGGCCACGAGGTCAAGGATGATTTCCTGTTTCACGTCGCGGGTCACGGGGCTTGCCACCGGCCCGTCCACGTCCAGCAGCAGCGCGAGGGGAGGCGTGGCGGCCCGGTGCAGGCCTGTGGCGGGGGAAGCAGGGAGCTCGGTTGCTGTCATGGCTCCATTCTGTCAGCACGGCCGCGAACTGCCGCCTCGGAGCGGTCCGGATCGGCGCAGATGACACTTGGTCACTGTTTGGCTACAACCTGCCCCCGGGCGGGCCGGATACTTTCGCTGGGCCCGTTGGGTGCCTAGGGTGGCATGGTGATATTCAAAGCTGTGGGCGAGGGCCGCCCTTACCCTGACCATGGTTACAACACTCCCAAGGAATGGGCTGCGCTCCCGCCGCGTCCGGTCAGGCTGGACGAGCTGGTGACCACCAAGCGCACCCTGGACCTCGAGGCGCTCCTCGCCGAGGATTCCACCTTCTTCGGTGACCTTTTCCCGCATGTGGTGCAGTACCAGGGAACCATGTACCTGGAGGATGGCCTGCACCGCGCCGTACGGACCGCCCTGCACCAGCGCACGGCGATCCACGCCCGTGTGCTGGTCATAGATGGCTAGGAAGAAGCAGCAGGACGCGAGCGTCCTCCACGGCCACCACGTTATTTCCGGCGCGGAGCTTCGGGCCGCCTTTGAAGCGGAGCGCGACGCCGATGACACGGCCAAGGTGCGCCGCCGGGTGCTCCACGGCGTGGTGCTGGTGCTCCTCATCGCACTGATCATCGCGGCCATCATCATTGCCCTGGCCGTCATCGACGGGCGCCTGAAGATCCCCGCCGCGGAATCGGCAGAGAAGACCGTTTCCACTTGCCCGGCCGGCACCTTCGACTACACCCCGAACGACAAGATCAACCTCAACGTCTACAACTCCACGAGCAGGCCGGGCTTGGCGCGGTCAGTGGCCGACGAATTCCTGGCCCGGAAGT
Source organism: Arthrobacter sp. Ha26 (assembly GCF_059091705.1). Classification (NCBI taxonomy): domain Bacteria; kingdom Bacillati; phylum Actinomycetota; class Actinomycetes; order Micrococcales; family Micrococcaceae; genus Arthrobacter; species Arthrobacter sp. Ha26. The sequence goes on along the minus strand of NZ_JBNHGX010000002.1, from coordinate 192,626 downwards.
TCGTGGTGGGCGCCGTGGCAAATGTGGAGGCCGGCTACCGGGGTACTGCCGCTGTGATCTCTGGCCCTGCCGGACAGTCGGCTGCGTTCAGCGTCCAGCGCAACCTGCCGGGCTCGGACTACTTCCAGGACGGCAGGACGGACGGCAGCGTGGACGTCATCCTGGCTCAGGACTACAAGGCTTTGGCTCCGCCGGAACTCGTTGACCAGACGCCGGGAAAGCTCAGCTGCCCCCGTGAAAGCCGGCGCGTGGCCGACGACGACAAGCGGCCGGTCAAGCCGTCGGCGGCGCCTACCCGCTGAAAAGTCCTCAGCCGGCCACGGCGGGAAGCGGAGCCACGCGGAGAGGGCGGCCGGCGTCGTCGAACCTTGCTCCGGCGCCCAGCTGGATGAAACGCACCGTCCTGCCCACACGCGCTTCAAGTTCCGCCGGCTCATCGCTGCCCCGGGCGGCACTGGAGGACAAGGTGCCCAGGATCAGTTGCGCCTGCTGGCCCACATCAGCCACGGGAAGATAGCCCTGCTCCATCCCGTCGCGCAGGATGCCCTGCAGCAGGACGCTCAGCTCGCCCACGTGGTCCGCGAGTTTGGCGAAGGACGACGGCGACAGTACAGCCCCCATCGCTGGCCCCGGCGGGAGGTGGCGGCGGCTGAGGTCCACCACCTGGGCACGGACGTACAGCGCCAGCCGCTCCACCGGATTGTCCAGTTGGCCCAGTGCCTCGCGAAGCTCGGACAGGAACTTTTCGGTCTCATCGAGCGCGTACGAAATGAGGAGCTCTTCGATGTCCGCGTAGTAGTTGTAGACGGCCGTGCGGCCCACCCCTGCATGGCGGGCCACGTCGGTCATCGTCAGCCCGGGCAGTCCGTGGGAAAAGAGGAGCTCGCCGAACGCGGTGAGGATGCGCCGCTGCGTCTCGGCGCGCTGCTCGGCGTTGCTGGCCGCTGTAATCCTGGGCATGTAGACACTTTACCGCTATGTGTCAGTAAAGGCCGCTGACCGCTGGAGCCTGACTGTTAGACCGGGCAGCCGTCAGCGCCGCAGGCGTCGCAGTCCACTGAGTTGACCAGCACCAGTGGATTGGCGGCCTCCCACGCCTGGTTGAGAGCGGCGGTGAACGTCGCGGCAGGCTGGGCACCGGAAAGGCCGAATTTGCGGTCAAGAACGAAGAACGGCACGCCGTTGATGCCCAACGCACGGCCTTCCTCGAAGTCTGAGCGGACGTCGTCGGCGTACTTGTCCGTGGTGAACAGTTCCTCCACCTCTACCTTGTTGATGCCCAGGTCCAGGGCAAGGGAGGTCAGGTACTCGGGGCTCCCGATGTCCTTGCCGTGCTCGAAGTGGTCGCTGAGCAGGCGCTCCTTGGCGTCGTCCTGCTTGCCGTGGCCGGCTGCAAGATGGATCAGGCGGTGGGCGGTAAAACTGTTCGCCACCACCACCGCATCGAAGCGGTAATCCAGGCCCTCACCCTTGGCCTGCTCTGCGACGTGCTGGAACATCTGCGCGACCTGCTGCTCCGGAATACCCTTGCGGGTGCTCAGGTACTCCAGCTCGGTCCCGTCATAGTGCCCGGGCAGGGTGGGATCCAGCTGGTAGCTGCGCCACTTTACTTCCACCGAATCGCGGTGCTCAAAGCCGGCCAGGGCAGTCTCGAACCGGCGCTTGCCGATATAGCACCACGGGCAGGCGACATCGGACCAGATCTCAATCTTCATGCTGGACGTAACGGCGGGGCATGCCGCGCCATTCCGGAACGGGGTGTTAGTTGCCGCACATGCGCTCCTGTCCGCACTGGGTATTGATCACGGATGGTTCCTGGGCCATAGTCGGAATGGCGGTTAAGCAGCGGCCGTCGGTTGGAACAATTCCGAATTACACCGCGGTCCGAAGCATCGTTCCGTGGACCGAACTGCCCGGCGAACTGGGGAGCCAGGCCTGTATTCTTCGCGAGGCAGGCATGCGGATAGGACTGGTAGCCGGACCATGGATTCCGGTTCCGCCGGTGACTTACGGCGGCATTGAAAGAGTAGTGGACAGCCTGGCCAGGGGGTTTGTTGCGGCAGGGCATGACGTTGTGCTGGCGGCGCCGTCGGACAGCACCTGCCCTGTGCCCCGGGTTCCGGGCATGCGGCCGGCCCAAATCGACGAGCTCGGGTTCACCATCTCCGAGCTGAGCCAGGTGGCCCGGGCCTACGAGGCCATGGGGGAAGTGGACGTCATCCATGACCACACCCTTGCCGGCCCGTTGTACCTGCAGCGTCCCAATGGCGTTCCTGTGGTGACGACGATCCACGGCCCGCTCAACGCCGAAGCTGTGGACATTTACCGTGCCATTGGCCGGACGGCAGCTGTCATCGCCATCTCGCGGGACCAGTGCTCGCGCGCGCCTGACGTGCCGGTGACCCGGGTCATCCATCACGGCATGGACGTCGCCTCCGTGCCGGTGGGCTCGGGGAGGGGCGGCTACCTGTGCTTCGTCGGCCGGGCCTGCCCGGACAAGGGACTTCTCGAGGCCATTATGATCGCCAGGGAGGCAGAGATTCCGCTGCGGATAGCGGTCAAGATGCGCCAGCCCGATGAAATCCGCTATTTCCGTGAAGTCATCGAGCCCATGCTGGGGCCCAATGAGGACTTTGTCGGCGAAGTGAATGATGCCATCAAGTACCGGCTGATGGGCGAGGCGCTCGCCTTCCTGAACCCCATCCAGTGGTCGGAGCCCTTCGGGCTGGTCATGATCGAGGCACTGGCAACAGGAACGCCCGTGATCGGCACTCCGATAGGTTCCGCCCCCGAAATCATTGACCATGGCCGGACAGGATTCCTGGGACGCACGGAGCAGCTTGCGGGCTTTGTCCACGAGGCGGCCGGCCTGAGCCGTGCAACCTGCCGCCAGGTTGCCGGGGACCGCTTCAGTGAGGAACGCATGGTGGACGAACACCTCCGGCTTTTCCGGAAACTGGTGGCAGGGGACTTGCCCGCAGGGGTTCCGGATGCCGCCCGCGTGCACCAGAATCATTAGGGCGGGCCGTTTTCGAATCCCCTGCAGCTTCCCGCCGCTGCCGGGAAGGGAGTCCTTTCAATGACCGCCTGGAACGCAGACAACGAGGCTTCCGTGTCCGACACCGGCTCCGTGACCGTGCTGGAAGGTTCCTCATTTTGCATTTCCTCCGGAAGCGGCGATATCAGTCCCGACGGCGGCACGCACGGCGCCTTCTTCCAGGACACCAGGATAGTTTCCCGCTGGACCCTGCGTGTCAACGGAACGCTGCGCGAACCCCTGGTGGCCCAGCGCCCCCAACCCTTCGAGGCCACGTTTGTGGGCCGGGCGAAGTGGCCGGACGGCAGGTTCGACAGCCCTCTGGTGGTCCGGCAGGTCCGCCACATCGGTCCCGGGCTGCAGGATGACATCACCCTGGAGAACTACGCGGGCGAACCCGTGCAGTGCCAGATCGAGCTTCTCGTCGACGCGGACCAGGCGGATCTTTTCGACGTCAAAGGTGGACGCACCACCGGGCCCGATGACGCGCTCCGCAAAGTGGTGGACGGCAAACTGATCATCGAGGCCGCCAGGCACGGACAACAGCGCGGATCGGCGATCGGGGCCCGTGACGCAGAGGTGAGCACGGACGGGCTGCGCTTCAACATCACTGTCCCGGCCCGCGGGAAGTGGGGCACCAGTGTGATCGTGGTGCCGTTGGTGAATGGGCAGGCTCCTGAGAAGCCCTTCCAGGAAGGGCAGCTCCCGCGGCACCGCGAAGGCGTGCGCCGGCACCTGGACTGGGAGGAAGCCGTCCCGCGCCTCAGTATTGAAGACGCCGGCCTCCAGCACCTGCTCAACCGCAGCCAAAGTGATCTCGGTGCCCTTCGGATTTTCGACGCACACCACCCGGACAGGGCTGCGGTTGCGGCCGGCGCCCCATGGTTTATGGCTTTGTTCGGACGGGATTCCCTGATTACCTCTTATATGAGCCTCATGGTCAGTCCCCACCTGGCGGCAGGGACGCTGCAGACCCTGGCCGGCATCCAAGGCAAAAAGGTGGACCCGGACTCGGAGGAAGAACCGGGCCGCATCCCGCATGAAGTAAGGCTCGGTGTCACGGCGGGCCTGTCCCTGGGCGGCTCAGCCTATTACGGCTCCGTTGACGCCACGCCCCTCTTCGTGGCGGTCCTGGGCGAGCTCAGCCGCTGGGGACTGTCCCGTGATGTCATCCAGCCACTGCTCCCGCACGCTGACCGCGCCCTGGACTGGATCCAAAACTACGGCGACCGTGACGGGGACGGATTCGTGGAATATCTCCGTCCCAACGACCACGGGCTGATTAACCAGGGCTGGAAGGACTCCTGGGACGGCATTAATTTTGCCGACGGGACCATAGCCGAGGCCCCCATCGCCCTCTGCGAGGTTCAGGCCTACGTCTACGCCGCTTACCTGGGCAGGTCCTTGCTTGCGCGCTGGACCGGTGACACTGCGTTGGAGCATCACTGGGAGGACAGGGCAGCGGCCTTCAAGGAGGAGTTCAACCGGAAATTCTGGCTGCCCGACAAGGGCTACTTTGCCGTGGCCCTGGACAAGGACAAGCGCCCGGTTGACGCGCTGACCTCCAATATCGGCCACTGCCTGTGGACGGGCATCGCGGACGAGGACAAGGCGCAGTCCGTCATGGAGCACCTGATGTCCCCCCAGATGTTCACAGGATGGGGCATCCGGACCCTGGCCTCGGATATGGGTGCCTACAACCCCGTGAGCTACCACAACGGCTCCGTCTGGCCGCACGATACCGCCCTGGTGGCCACCGGGTTGATGAGGTACGGCTTCGTGGAAGAGGCCAGGCAGGTGGCCGTGGGTATCTTCGAAGCCGCCGAGCATTTCGACGGCCGCCTGCCTGAACTGTTCTGCGGTTTTGACCGCGGCGAGCTCCCGGGCCCGGTGCCTTATCCCACGGCCTGCTCGCCGCAGGCGTGGGCTGCAGCGGCGCCGGTGCAGCTGGCCCGGATCCTGCTTCGTTTCGACCCCGTTTTCACCCGTGGGGTGGTGCACCTTGCTCCGATCCTGCCCGAGAGCCTGGGTGAATTCCGGGCGGAAAACGTGCTCCTGGATTCGTCGCGCGTCACGATCCGGGCGCACGGAACGGAGGGGTCTATCGAAGGGCTTCCGCCAGGGCTGAGGCACCTCGACGAACCCCGTCCACCGTTGGCCTATCCACCGGAAAGCCTGGTAGCCGGGCAAGGCCTTGCAGGACTGCATCCACCCGGGGCGTAGGGCGTCAGCGGACGGCGCGCTCCAGCAGGAAGTCGTGCTCCACGGTGCTGCCCAGCCGGAACGACTTGGTGCCCACCTTCCGGAACCCTGACTTCTCGTAGAAGCGGATGGCCCGGGCGTTCTGGCTGTTGACCCCGAGCCAGACGCCCTTCCCGCCGGCCCCGGCAGCCGCCGCCAGGCTGGCGTGCATCAGTTCGGCGGCGGCACCGAGCCCGTGGTGTTCCGGGTGCACGTAGCATTTGCTCAGTTCCACCGACGGCAGGATTTCCAGGGCGGAAACCACATCCGGGTCGGCGGCCGGACGGTTGACCAGCAGGCTGTACCCGCGCAGTCCGCCGTCGGCATCGATCACAAGGACCGTCACATCGCTGTCGGCGAGGTAGGCCTGGAAATGCCGTTCGCTGAGTGTGTTCGCCAGGTGGGCAGCAATGTCCTTAGACGACGCCGACGGCGGGCACGCCAGCGGAAATGTGACGGCCGCCAGGGCAGCAAGCGCTTCGGCGTCGTCCGTTGTTGCTGTGCGGATGGAATGCGGCATGCAGGGATTCTACGTTCGCCCTCGGGTCACTGTTTGAACGCGGCGTCGAAGGAGGTGTTCGACGCCGGGAAGTCGTACTTTTTGAGGTTGGCGAGGGCTTCGGGGGCGCCGTGGAGGCGGTCCATCCCGGCGTCTTCCCATTCCACCGAGATAGGGCCGTCGTAGCCGATCGCGGACAGGGCACGGAAGGACGCTTCCCAGGGGACGTCGCCGCGGCCGGCGGAGACGAAGTCCCAGCCGCGGCGCGGATCGCCCCAAGCGAGGTGGGAGCCGAGGACCGTGTTGCGGCCGGTCTGGCGGACCTTGGTGTCCTTGCAGTCCACGTGGTAGATCCGGTCCTTGAAGTCCCAGATGAAGGAGACGGGGTCGATGCCCTGCCACATCATGTGCGACGGGTCCCAGTTCAAGCCGAACGCGGGCCGGTGGTTGATCGCTTCGAGGGTGCGGACGGTGGTCCAGTAGTCGTAGGCGATTTCTGAGGGGTGGACTTCGTGGGCGAAGCGGACGCCGCATTCGTCGAAGACGTCCAGGATGGGGTTCCAGCGGTCGGCGAAGTCCTGGTACCCGGCCTCGATGACCTTTTCGGGGACGGGCGGGAACATGGCCACGTATTGCCAGATGGAGGAGCCGGTGAAGCCCACAACCGTGTCTACGCCGAGTGCCTTGGCGAGCCGGGCGGTGTGCTTCATTTCCTCAGCAGCACGGGTGCGCACGCCTTCAGGGTCGCCGTCGCCCCAGACCTTGGGCCCAACGATGGCTTCGTGGCGGAAGTCGATGGGGTTATCGCAGACGGCCTGGCCCTTGAGGTGGTTGGAAATGGCCCAGACCTCGAGGTTGTACTTTTCCAGGACGGCGAGTTTGGACTCGACATAGCCGGGTTCGTCCCAGCGCCAGGCATCGAGGTGGTCGCCGGAGATTGCGATTTCCAGGCCATCGAAGCCCCAGCCGGACGCCAGTCTGGCGACTTCCTCGAAGGGCAGGTCGGCCCACTGGCCGGTGAACAGGGTGTAGGGGCGGGGCATGTCAGGCTCCTTCAGTGCTGGACAGCTGGATGAGGGCACTCTTGGCGGCGGCGGACTCCTCCAAGGCTGCCAGGATGCGCTGGACCTCCAGCCCGTCCTCGAACGACGGCGAGGGTGCTGTTCCGCCGTCGATGGCGAGCAGGAAGTCCCGGATCTGGTGCGTGAAGGTGTGCTCCCAGCCGATGATGTGGCCCGGCGGCCACCACGCGTCCAGGTACGGGTGCTCCGGTTCGGTGACCACGATGCGCCGGAAGCCCTGCTCGCGCGGGGGCAGGGTGGCGTCGCTGAACGCGAGTTCGTTGAGGTTCTCGAGGTCGAACCGGAGCGCGCCCTTATCGCCGTAGATTTCGATCTGCAGGGAGTTCTTCCGGCCGGTGGCCACCCGGGAAGCTTCCACGGAGGCGATCGCGCCGGAGGCGAGCGTCAGTATTGCCCAGGCGGCGTCATCCACTGTGACGTCCTCCATCCCCTCGGCACCGGGGCGGCGGCTCACGAACGTCTGGAGGCGGCCTGAGACTTCGGTGACCTGGTCGCCCAGCAGGAAGAGGACCTGGTCGATGGCGTGGGAGGCGATGTCGCCCAGTGCCCCGGAACCGGCGGTCTCCTTCTTCAGCCGCCAGGTCATCGGCGCGGACTCATCGGCGAGCCAGTCCTGGAGGTAGGCCGCACGGACCTGCCGCACCGACCCCAGCCTGCCTTCACTGACCAGCTCCTTCGCCAGGGCCAGGGCCGGGACGCGGCGGTAATTGAAACCCACCATCGACTGCACGCCTTGTGCCCGGGCTTTGTGTGCGGCGGCGGTGATGGCTTCGGCTTCGGCCAGGGTGTTGGCCAGCGGCTTCTCCAGCAGCACATGCTTGCCTGCTTCGAGGGCGGCGATGGCAATTTCGGCATGCATCCAGCCCGGGGCACAGATATCAACGATGTGGATGTCGTCCCGGTCCAGTACCGTGCGCCAGTCGGTGGCCGTTTCCTTCCAGCCGTACCTGGCGGCGGCTTCCGATACGGCGGCGGCGTCCCGGCCCACCAGGACCTTCTGCTCAACCGCGGGGACGTCGAAGTAGCTGGCAACGTTCCGCCACGCGTTCGAGTGTGCCTTGCCCATAAAGGCGTAGCCGATCATGGCCACGCCCAAGGGGGCCTGTCGTGTTGGTTCGTTGCTCATGCGCCTTCTCCCAGCGTCAAGGTTTCCGGTGCCCAGTCCTCGGGGAGGGGGGCTGAGGCCGGCGCGGAGCTTGCCACGTCCACGAAGGTTCCGGAGTCGATGGACTCGTTGATGGAGACCATGGCGTCAAGGACGTGGTAGGCGAGTTCTCCGGTGGCGCGGTGGGGGGCACCGGCCCGGATGGAACGTGCCATGTCCAGGACGCCCATGCCGCGGCCGTTGGCCGGGCCGGTGGCGGGGATGCTGGTCCAGTCTTCGTCCCCGGCCCGCCAGAGCTTGATGTCGCCGGTGAAGTAGTTGGGGTCCGGCAGGGAGATGGTGGCCTCGGTGCCGGTGATTTCCACGAAGCCCATCCGTGCGCGGGGGGATTCGAAGGAGAAGACGCTGTGGGACGAGGCGCCGCTTTCGAATTGGGCCATCGCGGAGACGTGCGTGGGGACTTCCACGGTGAATTTTTCGCCGGCCTTGGGTCCGGAGCCGATGACGCGGACTTCCTTGGATTTGGAGCCGACGGCGGCCACCTTGCGGATGGAGCCGAAGGCCTGGATGAGGGTGGTGAGGTAGTACGGGCCCATGTCGAACAGGGGGCCGGCGCCGTGCTGGAAGAGGAAGGCCGGGTTGGGGTGCCAGGATTCCGGGCCGGGGGTCTGGAACGTGGTGATGGCCGTCAGCGGGGTGCCGATATCACCGCGTTGGATGAGCCGCAGCGCGGTCTGCAAACCGGCGCCGAGGAAGGTGTCCGGTGCGCAGCCCAGGCGCAGTCCCGCCGCGTCTGCTGTCTTGAGCAGTCCCAGGCCGGATTCCCGGTCGAGGCTGAAGGGTTTCTCGGTCCAGACGTGCTTGCCGGCGTTGACGGCAGCGGTGGCCACTTCCACGTGGGCTGCGGGGATGGTGAGGTTGACGATGATGTCGACGTCGGGGTGGTTCAGTGCCTTCCCGGGCCCGCCCCATTCCGGGATGCCGTATTCCTTGGCGCGGGCCTCGGCGGCCTCTTCGAAGAGGTCGGCGATGACGTGGACTTTCAGGTCGGGGAAGACGGTGAGGTTGTCCAGGTACTGCTTGCTGATGTTTCCCGCGCCGATGACCCCAACGCCGACCGGGCCGCTGCCTGTTGCCCGGTGAGCGGATGCTGCGGGTGCGGACGAAGGGGTGCTCATGCCTTGATCCCTTCGCCTGATGCGGTCAGGAACGAAAGGCTCTCGTTGATGCCCTCGAAGATGTCGCGGGAGTAATCATCAAATTCCACCACGCCCACTTCCAGCGACGTGGCCGCGGCGATGACGTCCAGTACGGCCACCTTCCCTTGGCCGGCCGGAACCTGGGCTTTGGTGTCGGTGGTGAGGGGGCCGTCCTTGATGTGGATGAACTTCACCCTGTCACCGAGCTTGCCCAGGATGTCCACCGGGTCCTGTCCGCCCACAGCCACCCAGTACGTGTCCACTTCCAGGACCAGTTCGGGATCCAGCAGGTCCGCGAAGTACTCCAGCGCCGTGCGTCCCTCGATGATGGACTCCAGTTCCCACTGGTGGTTGTGGTACCCCACGCGGATGCCGTACCCGGCACCCTTCTTTGCCGCCTCGTTCAGCTTTGCGGCTGTGGACTGCACGTCCTCCGCCGTCTGCCAGCGCTCGGCCGGGATGTACGGCTCGATGACGGTAGTGACGCCCAGTTCCCTGGCGGCGGCGAAGATCTGGTCCTGGTCCTGGCTCAGCAGCGGGGCATGGCCGGACGGTGCCGCCAGTCCGTTCGCCCGCAGCGCCTCGTCAAGTTCCTGCGCGGTAGCAACAAAGTTATACGGCTCCACCTGGGTGAAGCCGATCTCTGCGACCTTCCGGATAGTGCCCGGCAGATCCTCCTGGATGGCGTTGCGCAAGGTGTAGAGCTGGAGCGAGTAGGACATTGGCGTCTCCTGGGTTCTGTGCCCGGTTCCGGACGCGGCTTTGGTATCCGGACCAGGGCGGGGAGTGGGCTCGGCCACAATTTTTCGGCTACTGCAACGCTAGGGTGACTTTTGCTGCCGGTCAAGCAAAAGTTAGCGGCGTGACATGCAGAAGTGGCCGTGCTATCTATGTCCTATGAGCCAGACAGCGGGCAGCAACGCCATCCCTGAGCCTGCCCTGGCCCAGGGTGGAGCCGGGATGCTCTTCCAGCTGCTCCGCGACGGCAAGGCCCGCACCCGCGCTGAGCTCGCATTGACCACCGGGCTGGCACGGTCCACCGTGGCATCCCGGATCGAGGCGCTCCTGGCCTCCGGTTTGGTTGGCCCTGCCGGAGAGGCCACCTCAAGCGGCGGAAGGCCGCCGTCGCGCTTTGCCTTCAACCCGGCCGTCCGCGTGGTGTTGGCGGTCGACGTCGGGGCCACGCATGTGATCGTCGCCGTCACGGACCTCCGCGGCGAGGTCCTCGCCGAGCAGCGCCTGGTGCAGGACGTGGCGGACGGGCCCGAGGCCGTGCTGGACCGCGTGGTGACGGAAGGACTGAAGCTCCTGGCTGCGACGGGACGGGCGGTGGATGACGTGGCCGGAATCGGCATCGGCCTGCCGGGACCCGTGGAGCACGCAACCGGGCGGCCGGTTAAGCCGCCTATCATGCCGGGCTGGGATGGGTTCGACGTCGCCGCGTACGTCCAGCGCTCGCTGCCGGTGCCCGTGCTGGTGGACAACGATGTGAACATCATGGCGCTGGGGGAGCGGACCGCGCACTGGCCCGAACACGAGAATTTCCTGTTTATCAAGGTGGCTACGGGAGTGGGTTCGGGGATCATCAGCAGCGGAACGCTGCAGCGTGGCGCCAACGGCACGGCCGGGGACCTGGGCCATGTGCGGGTCCCGCGCGGCGATGACGTGCTGTGCCGTTGCGGCAACTACGGCTGCCTGGAGGCGTTGGCGTCAGGCCCGGCCCTTGCGGCGGAACTGCAGCGGCAGGGAGTGCCGGCTGGTAAGGGCAGCGACGTGCTGCGGCTGGTAGCACAGGGGAACCTGCAGGCCATCCAGGTGCTGCGCCAGGCCGGACGCGACGTGGGCGACGTCCTGGCCACAGTGGTTAACCTGCTCAACCCCTCGGTCATCGTGATCGGCGGGAGCCTGGGCCAGGCCGGTGAACACCTGATGGCCGGCGTGCGGGAAGTGGTCTACCGGCGCTCGCTGCCCCTGGCCACGGCCCACCTTCGGATTGCGCTGTCCGTGGCCGGTGACCGGGCTGCCATCCTGGGCGCCAGTCAGATGGTGACGCAGCACGTATTGTCTCCGGCGGCTATCGAAGCCAACCTGCTGGCAACCGGCTAGCCTCACACCTGTAGCCCGGCCCACGCTGAGCCTGGATCTTAGGCTGAAATGACCCGTAACGGTGAGCCCGCAAGCCAGGCCTTGACGTCCTCCATCGCCCCGCCATAAAACTGCCGGTAGCTCTCCCGGGTTACATAGCCAAGGTGTGGGGAGAGCACGGTGTTGGGGGCGGTCAGGAGGGGATGGCCCGCCGGGAGGGGTTCGTGGTCGAAGACGTCCAGCGCGGCTCCGGCAATCCAGCCTTCCGCCAGCGCCCGGACCAGGGCGTCCTGGTCAACCAACGGCCCGCGGGCAGTGTTCACCAGGACGCCGTCCGGGCCCAGCATCCGCAGTTCCGGCTCGCCCACGATGCCTTCCGAACGCGGAGACAACCGCAGGTGGAGCGTGACGACGTCGGAATCCCTGAAAAGCTCCTCCTTGGATACCTTCCGCACCCCGGCCCCGGCGGCGGCCTCATCACTCAGGTTCTGGCTCCATGCGAGCACGTCCATACCGAAGGCCTGGCCGTAGGCGGCGATCCTGCTGCCGATCTTGCCCAGGCCCACCACCCCGAGTGTCTTGCCGGCCAGCTCGAACCCCACCGTGCTTTGCCAACCCCCGGCGCGGACCGAACTTTCCTCGGCAGGGATGTTTCGGGCGATGGCCAGGAGCAGTGCCCACGTGAGTTCCGGGGCAGCCGTGGGGGACCCGGGCGTGCCGCAGACCGTGATGCCAAGCTCTGCCGCGGCCGCGATGTCGATGGAGGCGTTCGCCATACCGGTGGTTACCAGGAGCCGCAGGGCAGGGAGCCTTTCGAGCACCCCGCGGGGGAAGGCGGTCCGTTCCCGCATGGCAATGATGATCGTGGCGTCGGACAGCGCTGACTCGAGCGCTTCCGCGGAAGGGAACGGCTCCCGGTACGAGGTGACCGTGACGCCGTCGGCCTCCACCGAGGACCAGTCGGCGAATCCGTGTGCCACGTCCTGGTAGTCGTCGAGGATGGCAAGCCGGTGCTGCATATTTGTGTCCTTCGTCCCGTTCCGCGGCAGTGATGTTCATCGTATGGCAGGACGGCACGGCAGGGAGCGACGGCGCCGCGTAACGCCCGTGATAGCAATGGGGGTAATGAAAAAAGATCCAACCCCCGCACCGCGCTGGTGAGCGCCCGTTTCCTCGCCCGTTTTCCGAACACCTGGATCCTGCTGGCCTGTATTGGGCTGCTGGCGCTGAACCTTCGGGGCCCGTTCGTCGCCGTTGCCCCTGTGGTGGACGTGATGCAGGCGGACCTCGGGTTCACCCCGGTGGTGCTGGGCCTGCTCACCAGTATTCCCGTGCTGTGCTTCGCACTGGCCGCACCCCTTGCCTCCATGGTGGCCCGCGGCTACGGCGCCGAATTCGCGGTGACCCTCACTATCCTGGGCGTGCTGGCCGGCGTCATCATCCGGTCCGCCGGAGGCCCGGTGCTGGTGCTTGCCGGAACAGTGGTCATCGGCCTGGCGATCACCATCGGCAACATCGCCGCACCCCTCATCATCCGCCGGGACTTTCCGCCGTTGCGGCAGGGAACGGCGATGGGCGTTTACACGGCGGCCCTGAACGTAGGGTCGTTCCTGACATCGATGCTCACGGCACCGTTGGCCGAGCTCGCAGGCTGGCAGCTCGCGCTCGCCTCCACAGCGCTCCTGGCAGTCGCGGCCATCGTGTGCTGGGTGCTCGCCATCGGACTTCGTTCCGCCTTTGTGCCGTCCTCCGCTCCGGTCCCGGATGGGCAGCGGCCGGCGGCTGTTGCCGGTTCGGCATGGACTACCGCCGGGCTGACAGCGGCATTCGCAGGCCAGGCCTTCTCCTACTACGCCGTCACGGCGTGGCTGCCCAGCTACCTCAACGATGAACTCGGCATGTCCGCTTCGGCAGCGGGGGCCGGGTCTTCGCTGTTCCAGGTGTTCGCCATTCTAGGCGGGCTGGGTGTGCCCTTTGCGGCCAAGTATTTCAGTACGACGACGGCGGCTGTCACCTTAGGCGTGTTGTGGACCTCGGTGCCCGCCGGCCTCCTGCTGGCGCCAGGGCTCTGGTGGCTGTGGTGCGTTTTTGGCGGGGTTGCCCAGGGCGGCGGGATCACCCTGATCTTCATCGCCATCATCAAGCTGGCCCGGGACCAGGTTTCCGCGGGGCGGATGTCCGCCACCGTCCAGGGACTGGGGTACTGCTTCGGTGCTGTGGCACCTCCGCTGGTGGGCTTTGTGCACGACGTTTCGGGTTCCTGGACGCCGGCCTTGCTGGTGATCCTGGCGTCCGTCCTGACGTTCTTCGTCGCTTCCACCCTGTCCGTGCGGCGGGTGCCGAAAGGGCGTTAAGGCGGGAAGGCTGGGTAACGCTGGATGAGGGGGTGAATATGCTCCGTTGCCGGGCCGGCCCTCCGGATTTCGGAGGTGCTTGTTGCGAAAGGGCGTGCCGGCCCGGCAAACGGAAGTTTTTTGCGGTACTCAGGCCGCGGCCAGTTCCTCCACCGTTGCTTTTTCGCGGGCTTCGGTGAGGTAGCGGGCGTAGGCGGGGAGGGTGAGGAAGGACGGGAAATCCTGTGCCAGGGTGACTTCTTCGAAGATGTCGCGGGCGTCTTCGAAGCGGTCGCCGTCGAAGCGTTCCAGCCGGGCGAATTCCTCATCCAAAAGTTCCTCCACCCATTCACGGGTGACGATTTCGCCGTGGTCGGTGATGGCCCGGGCGTAGATCCACTGCCAGAGCTGGGAGCGGGAGATTTCGGCGGTCGCGGCGTCTTCCATCAGGTTGTGGATGGCCACCGCGCCGTTGCCGCGGAGCCAGGATTCGATGTAGCGGATCCCGACTTCGATGTTGTTCCGGATGCCCTGCTCGGTGATGGTGCCTTGGGTCGCGGCGACGTTGATCAGGGCGCGGTCATCCGGGGTGACGTCGTCGCGGAGCCGGTCCAGCTGGTTGGGACGTTCGCCGAGGACGCCGTCGAACACCTCACGGCAGACGGGCACCAAGTCGGGGTGGGCCACCCAGGAGCCGTCGAAGCCGTCGTTGGCCTCTCGGGTTTTGTCCGCGCGGACCTTGTCGAAGGCGTTGGCGTTGGCTTCGGGATCCTTGCGGTTGGGCACGGCTGCTGCCATGCCGCCGATCGCCATGGCACCGCGCTTGTGGCAGGCCCGGACCAGTTGTTCGGTGTAGGCGCGCATGAAGGGCTGGGTCATGGTGACCTGGGCCCGGTCGGGGAGGACGAAACGGGGCCCGCGGGTGCGGAAGTTTTTGATCAGGGAGAAGATGTAGTCCCAGCGGCCGGCGTTAAGGCCGGCGGCGTGGTCGCGCAGTTCGTAGAGGATTTCCTCCATTTCGAAGGCTGCGGTGATGGTTTCGATCAGCACGGTGGCGCGGATGGTGCCCTGGGGGATGCCGAGCAGGTCCTGGGCCTGGATGAAGATGTCGTTCCAGAGCCGGGCTTCGAGGTGGTTTTCGATCTTGGGCAGGTAGAAGTACGGGCCCTTGCCTTGGGCCAGGAGGCGGCGGGCGTTGTGGAAGAAGAACAGGCCGAAGTCCACGATGCCGCCGGCGACGGGTGCGCCGTCGATGAGCATGTGCTTTTCGGGCAGGTGCCAGCCGCGGGGGCGGACCACGATGGTGGGCAGCTCGCCGGCGGGGCGGAGCTTGTATTCCTTGCCCTCTTCGGTGGTGAAATCGATCCGGCGCTCCAGGGCGTCGGTGAGGTTCAACTGGCCCTTGATCACGTTCCGCCACGTGGGGGTGGAGGAGTCCTCCATGTCCGCCAGCCACACCTTCGCGCCGGAGTTCAGGGCGTTGATGGTCATCTTCTTATCCACCGGTCCGGTGATTTCCACCCGGCGGTCCTCCAGGCCCGGTGCCGGGGGAGCGACCCGCCAGGACGGGTCATTGCGGATGTGCTCAGTTTCCGCCAGGAAGCGGGGATCAGCGCCGCCGGCGATTTCGGCCCGCCGGGTCCGGCGTGCCTGCAGCAGTTCCTGCCTCCGCTCGGCCGTTGCCCGGTGCAGCCTGGCAATGAACTCCAGGGCGTCCGGAGTCAGCACCTCGTTTTGCCGGCAAATGGGCTGGGCAGTCAAAGTAATGCCATTGATCGTGAAGCTGTCAGTAAAGCTGTTCATTTCAGTCTCCTTAAAGACGAAAGGGAAGTTCGACGGCGGTAAGCGGCACCAAGGGCGAGGAACGCGCAAAGCAGAAGGAGCGGTGATGCGGCAGCCTGCGTAAAGGGGCCCTGTGCCCGCCCCCGACCGAGTTCTACGAGGTCATGGGGCGGGCATGGGGATAGCAGGCAGAGCATTGCCGCTCCGAAGGCGAAGGTGACCGATCGCCGTCGTAAGTTGTTAGTGGAACTGGCCCTCTTCGGTGGATCCCACGAGAGCGAGGGTGGACGCGTTCGGGTTGAGCGCGGTG
Source organism: Arthrobacter sp. Ha26 (assembly GCF_059091705.1). Classification (NCBI taxonomy): domain Bacteria; kingdom Bacillati; phylum Actinomycetota; class Actinomycetes; order Micrococcales; family Micrococcaceae; genus Arthrobacter; species Arthrobacter sp. Ha26. The sequence goes on along the minus strand of NZ_JBNHGX010000002.1, from coordinate 176,953 downwards.
GAGATGGTGTCGAAGTAGCCGGTGCCGACTTCGCGCTGGTGCTTGGTTGCGGTGTAGCCGCGGGATTCGGAGGCGAATTCCTTTTCCTGGAGTTCGACGTAGGCGCTCATGCCTTCCCGGGCGTAACCGTGGGCGAGGTCGAACATCGAGTAGTTCAGGGCGTGGAAACCGGCCAGAGTAATGAACTGGAACGTAAAGCCCATGGCGCCAAGTTCACGCTGGAACTTCGCGATGGTGGCGTCATCCAGGTGTTTGCGCCAGTTGAACGACGGTGAGCAGTTGTAGGAGAGCATCTGATCCGGGAACTCGGCCTTGACGGCTTCGGCGAACTTGCGGGCGAGCTCCAGGTCCGGGGTGCCCGTTTCCATCCAGATCAGGTCCGAGTAGGGGGCGTAGGCCTTGGCGCGGGCGATGCAGGGTTCGATGCCGTTGCGGACCTTGTAGAAGCCCTCGGCCGTACGCTCGCCCGTGATGAATTCCTGGTCCCGTTCGTCGACGTCGGAGGTGATCAGGGTGGCTGCCTCGGCGTCCGTACGGGCGATGACCACCGACGGGGTGCCGGCGACGTCGGCCGCGAGCCGGGCGGCGTTCAGGGTGCGGACGTGCTGCTGGGTGGGGATCAGGACCTTCCCGCCCAGGTGTCCGCACTTCTTCTCCGAGGCGAGCTGGTCCTCCCAGTGAACACCGGAGGCGCCGGCCTGGATCATGGATTTCATGAGTTCGTAGGCGTTCAGGGGGCCGCCGAAGCCGGCTTCGGCGTCGGCGACGATCGGGACCAGCCAGTCCTCAACGGTCTGGGCACCTTCGGAGAATTCGATCTGGTCGGCCCGGAGCAGGGCGTTGTTGATCCGGCGCACCACCGTGGGCACAGAATTGGCCGGGTAGAGGGACTGGTCGGGGTAGGTGTGGCCGGAGTTGTTGGCATCCGCCGCGACCTGCCAGCCGGAAAGGTAGATGGCCCGGAGCCCGGCCTTGACCTGCTGCACTGCCTGGTTGCCCGTCAGCGCGCCCAAGGCGTTGGTGTAGCCGCCGGTCTTGTGCTCCTCGGTGAGCTGCTTCCAGAGCTTCTCGGCGCCGCGGCGGGCCAGGGTGTGTTCTTCGGAGACGCGGCCGCGGAGGCGGACGACGTCGGAGGCTGAGTAGTCCCGGGTCACACCTTCCCAGCGGGGGTTGGCGGCCCACTCGAGCTCCAGGGCGGCGGCCTGCTGTGTTGCGTCCTGGCCGGGCGTCTGCTGGTTGGGCTCAAATGCTGCAGTCATCGTTGATCTCCTTGATTGAGCTCCGGAGGTGGTAGGTGGGAACCGCGTCGTTGAGGTTCCCACCGGCTTGTCCGGTGCGGTGTTTCTTTCCGTGTGAACTACTTTTCAGCACTTTCAACCCCCTTTCCAGATTAAAAGGGTGGAAAGAAAGGCAGTTCTTCGCGTATTCTTCAGAAATGCCGCCTTCAAGCTGGAACAGGGACGTTTCCCAGCCATCGTCCGCTTCGTCCACGGACCTTGATGTCATTTCCCTGGGCCGCCGCGTCCGCCATCTGCGCAAGCAGGCTGGACAGACGCTCGACGACCTGAGCGCCGCCGTCGGAACCGCCCCAAGCCAGCTGAGCCTGATTGAAAACGGTAAGCGCGAACCGAAACTGACCCTGCTCCAGCACCTCGCGGCGGCACTCAACGTCAGCATTGACCAGCTACTCGGGGCCGAGCCGCCCAGCCGCCGCGCCGCCCTGGAAATCGAGCTGGAACGGTACCAGCGCGGCCCGCTCTACGAGTCCCTGGACCTGCCCAAAATCCGCATCAGCTCGCGGCTTCCGCTGGATGTGCTTGAGGCCCAGGTGGGGCTGCTGCACGAGCTTGAACGGAAGATGAACGAACAGGTGGCCACCCCCGAGGAAGCCCGCCGCGCCAACGGTGAACTTCGGGCGATGATGCGGGAGCGCGGCAACTATTTTCCGGAGTACGAGGCCGAGGCGCAGAAGGTCCTCAAGGAGGTGGGCTACACCACCGGGCCGCTGAGCCAGCACGTGATCGCGGACATCGCTGCGCACCTCGGTTTCACCCTGCACCACGTGGGCGATTTGCCGCATTCCACCCGCTCGGTGACGGATTTGAAGAACCGCAGAATTTATCTCACGCAAAGCCAGCGCCAGGACCACGACCCTCGCTCAGTGCTCCTGCAGGCCCTGGGCCACTACGTCCTGGGGCATGAAACGCCGCGGAACTACGGCGACTTCCTGGCCCAGCGGGTGGCCACCAACTATTTCGCCGCGGCGCTGCTCCTCCCAGAGCAGGCAACTGTGGAATTTTTGCAGAAAGCCAAGACGGCGAAGGAAATCGCTGTCGAGGATATCCGGGACGCGTTCGCCGTATCCTACGAAACCGCTGCCCACCGCTTCACCAACCTGGCCACCAAGCACCTGGGCATCACAACCCATTTCCAGAAGACGCACCAGAGCGGGATCATCTACAAGGCGTATGAGAACGACGGTGTGAACTTCCCCCAGGACCACACCGGCGCCATCGAGGGCCAGCCGTCGTGCAAGGCCTGGACCTCCAGGGCGGTGTTCGATGTGCCGGACAAGTTCAGTGCCTACAGCCAGTACACGGACACGCCGTCCGGCACGTACTGGTGCACCGCCCGCACCGAACGCTCGGCAAGCGGGGAATTCTCGCTCAGCATCGGAGTGCCGTACCAGCACGTGAAGTGGTTCCGCGGACGGGAGACGACGGCGCGGGCTACGTCCAACTGTCCGGATCCCACGTGCTGCAAGCGCCCGCCGGAGTCCTTGACATCAGAATGGGCCGGGAACGCCTGGCCGTCCGCCCGGGCCCACTCGCACCTGCTGGCCGCCATGCCGCCAGGGGCATTCCCCGGCGTGGACGAAACCGAGGTGTACAGCTTCCTGCAGGCGCACTCGGCGTCCTGAGCGCCCTCTCAATCTGTGGGACAGCGTTTCCGCTTTCCTGCAGTACGTGATGGTGCGTTCGGGATTTTCCTGCGGGAGGTGATGGGGCGTGGGGTTACCCGTGGAGCTCCCGGTAGGCGGCGGCTGCGGCGGGGTGCAGCGGCAGGCCCGCAGTGTTGATGAGGGACTCGGGGCTGAGGAACTGGACCCCGAGGCTGGACTGCGGAATGAGCTCCTGCGCATGGCCCACCAGCAGCTCAACAGTCCGCTTCACCGTGATGTCTGCCAAGTCGCTCCGGCACAACAGAAGGTTGGTCGCCCCAACCGTCCAGACGGCGGGAAGCCCTTCGTAGGCTCCGGCCGGGATCAGTACCCGGTCGTAGAAGGCGCCGTACTCCGCACGCAGCACCGGAAGCAGCACGGAAAGATCCAGGAAGTTCAGCCCCACGTCGTGATGGGTGGCTGCGATGGCCGCGGTGGGAACACCGCCGGACCAGAACAGGGCGTCCACCGATCCGTCCCGGAGTGCTGACAGCCCGTCGTTAAGTCCAAGATTCAGGACGGTCACGGCTTGTCCCCCACTGCCGGCCGGACTTTCACGTGCGTTGATGGAGGTGAGCCTGGCTGCCTCGAGCAGGCGCGGCGTGGTCAGTGACGTTCCCGAACCCGGCTCGCCCACCGCCACCGTCCTGCCCGCAAGGCCGGAAATACTGGAAATGCCGCTGTCTTTCCGCACGGCACAGTGGACGTAATTCTCGTAGACCCGTCCGAGGGCTGCGATACCCGCCTCGGAGGCGCTTCTTCCCCGTGCCGCCTGTGCTGCAGCATCCGCGAGGGCCACGGCGAACGTGGTCCGCCCGTTGAGGAGGTACTCGAGGTTGTCCAGGCTGCCGCCAGTGGGCAGCGCGGTGGCCTGCCGGGACACGCCATTGCGCTGGAGCGACGCGGCAAGCAGGGTTGCAAACTCGAGGTAAAACCCGCCCGGCTCGCCCCCGGCAACGATGAGGGAATCAACCTTGTCTTCCGGAGTGCAGCTTCCCAAGGAGGGCAGAAGCACCCCGGCCAGCCCGGCCGCAATACCGGCCCTAATGACACCCCGCCTGGACACGGAGCGCCCGGTCGATGAGGTGGAAAGCTCACGCATGCGGCGCCTCCTCCGAAACTCCCCCGCCGCGCAGGCCGGCGGCACGCTGGAATTCCAGGCAGGCGCGCAGGCCATGGGGCTGTGCTCCGGAAAGCAGGAGGCGTCCGCCATTCGCTACGGCCAGCTTGTCCACGATGGTCATGCCCAGGCCATTGCCAGCCACGGCTCCGTGCCGCGGTGAGCGCCAAAAACGCTGGGCGGCACGGGCCCGTTCTTCGGGTGAAAGCCCCGGCCCGTCGTCGGACACTTCGATGATTACATTGTTGCCGCGTGTCCGGGCGGCAACGGAAATATTGGCCCGACCGGCGTATTTGATGGCGTTGCCCAGCAGTTCCCCCACCATGTGGGCCAGGTCGTCAGGGCGGCAGGCGATAAGCGCCGGCGATTGGGGTGGGGCGCTGAGGGAGATGGAGGCGCCGGCGAGCTGCGCGGCAGGTTCCGCGCGTTCGGTCTCCTCCTGCAGGATGGGGAAAGGATCGATGGGGGTCACGTCCGCGCCGGGGATCGAAGTGCCAAGGGTGTCCTGCGAGGCGCGGTGCTCGGCGGCGGCAAGCCGCAGCACGTCGTCGAGGATCTCCTCCACCCGTTCGAGTTCCGCCACAACCGCGGCGGCAGCAGCCCGCCCCTCGGCTGTCTTCAGTTGCAGCTGCAGCAGGTCGATCCGCAGCCGCAGGGCTCCCACCGGGTTGCGGAGTTCATGGGAGGTGTCTGCGATGAGCTGTCGCTGGGCTTCGATGCTGTCACTGACGCTTTGCGCCATGGCAGTGAACGAACGGCTCAGCTCCCTCAGCTCGGGCGGGCCTTCCTCCGGCAGCCTGCCGCTGCGGCCGGTGGTTTCGAGTTCGGCGACGGCGGCATTGAGCCGGTGCACGGGGCGCAGCACCCAGCCCGTCACCCGGGAGGCGGCGATGAGGAGGATGGCGGCGAGGGCGGCGGCAGCGAGTCCGACGGCGAGCCACCGCTCGCGCAGTTTCTGGCGGGCAGCGTCGGGGTTGACTTCAAGGACTGCCGCCCCAAGCACCTGGCTGGCACTTCCGAAGGATCGGGAAATTACCTCGGTGCCAGCGCCGAAGGGTTGGAGCGGCGCCAGGGCGGTGTCATTGAGGTTCAGGCTGGCCCTGGCCAGGGCATCGCAGACGTCCGCCCTGTCTTCGCTGAGGCCGCCGGAGCGCAGGGTGCCTTGCTGCAGCCTGATCAGGACCCCTTCGCCGTAGAGCTCGGAGTATCTGTCCATCTCAGCCTGCAGTTGCGTGGCGTCGCCGCCCTCGGCTCCGGCGTCGAACGCGACCTGGGCGAGCCGGTTCAGGGAAGCCGCCCTGCTGATCTGGAGTTCCTGGGTAAGTTCCCTGCTCGCGGAAGCCAGGATGGTGTTAGAGGCGACGAGGACCAAAAGGACTGCCAGGACGCTCAGGACCCCGAGGACACGCAGCCTCACGAAGAGTCCGCCTCAATCCGGTACCCCACGCCGCGGACGTTGATGATGAAACCGGGCTTCCTGAGTTTGGCCCGGAGACCGGTCAGATGCACATCGAGGGCCCGCGAGGAGGCCACGAATGCGTCGCCCCACAACGAATCCAGGATCTGTTCCCGGGTCACCACTGAACCCGCATGGCTTGCCAGGAGTGCGAGCAGGTCGAATTCCGTAGCTGTCAGGGGAAGATCCTGCTTGTCGAGCACAGCCACCCGGCGTTCGAGGTCCACTTCCAGTTCCCCGAGCTTGATGAGGCGCTGCCTGGCCTGCCGGGGCCCGGCGGCGCGGCGGGTGACAGCCTCAATGCGCGCCAGCAACTCCACCAGCTTCACCGGTTTGACCAGGTAGTCGTCGGCCCCGGAACGCAGGCCAAGCACCACGCTGCGCTCATCGTCCCGCGCGGTGAGGATCAGGATGGGGACAGAGGTCACACGGCGGAGCTTCCGCAGTACCTCGAGGCCGTCCATGTCCGGAAGGCCCAGGTCCAGCAACACGACTTCGAACCGCCGGTGTTCGAGGAGGGCATCCGCTCCCCGGGAGACCCGGGCCGAGGTGTGTCCGGCGGACACCACGGCAGCGTGGAGGGCGGATGCCATGGCGTCGTCGTCCTCGACGATGAGCACATCCATAGCCAGTTCCTGTTCCGTTCCAAGCATCGTGATTTCCCGGTCCCGGGACCGCTGTGCCTTTCCTTGGCAGATTACCCGCTCCGCGGGATCCCCGTGTGGCGGCCAGGGGCCAGCTCAACACCACAAGGAGAGAAAACCTAAGGAAGTGTTAGGAATTCCGTTTTCGCTTGGGCTGTGCCTTGGCTCACGAATAGCTTGGGTGGAGTCCCCAGGCTTGAGGAGGGGCTTTCAACGTCGAGGAGGAACCATGAGCAACGCTGCCATGGACGGAACAGCAGTAAGCGAATCAGCACAGACCCGCCGGGCCGTGGGCAACATCCTGAAGGGCTCCGCAGGAAATCTCGTGGAGTGGTACGACCTCTACGTCTACACAGTCTTTGCCGCCTACTTCCAGGCACACTTCTTCAACTCCAAGGACGAGCTCCAGGCAGGCCTTGAGGCCATGGCCGTGTTCTCGACGTCCTTCCTGATGCGTCCCATCGGTGCATGGTTCTTCGGCCGGTACGCGGACCGGAAGGGCCGGAAAGCAGCACTGACGCTGAGCGTGACCCTGATGTCTGCCGGTTCCTTCGCCATCGCGGTGCTCCCTACCCAGGATGTCATCGGCCTCTGGGCGATGATCCTGCTGGTCCTCATCCGGGTGATCCAGGGGTTCTCCGTCGGCGGCGAGTACGGCACCAGCGCTACGTACATGTCCGAGGCGGCCACAAGCAAGCGCCGTGGATTTTTCTCCAGCTTCCAGTACGTCACCCTGGTGGGCGGCCAGATGCTGGCACTGCTGGTCCTGGTGATCCTGCAGAACGCCATGCCCAAGGGCGAGCTCACCGAATGGGGCTGGCGTATCCCGTTCGCCATCGGCGGCGTCGCCGCGCTGGTGGTCCTGTGGCTGCGGCGCTCCATGGAAGAAACCGTGTCTGCCGACCAAATCCAGGCCGCCAAGGCGCCGGCGGCGGGGGAGGCACAGCCCGGAACCATGAAACTGCTGTTCACCCAGTACTGGAAGCCGCTGCTCATCTGCATCGGCGTCACCCTGGGCGGCACCCTGGCGTTCTACACCTACACCAACTTCATCCTGAAGTTCATGAACGATACGTCCGGTATCGCCAAGACGGACACCTCGGTGATCAACTTCTGGGCGCTGTTCATCTTTATGCTCCTGCAGCCCGTCTACGGCATCATCTCGGACAAGGTGGGCCGCAAGCCGCTTCTGCTCTGGTTCGGCATTACCGGGGTGCTCTTCACCTGGCCGCTGCTGTCCACCCTGGCGGGCACCAAGGACCCGTTCACGGCCTTCCTGCTGATGATGGGCGGCCTGGTGATCGTGGGTGGCTACACCTCCATCAACGCCCTGGTGAAGGCCGAACTGTTCCCGGCTTCCATCCGTGCCCTCGGCGTCGGCCTGGGCTACGCGATTGCCAACTCCCTGTTTGGCGGCACTGTCCCGCTGATCGGCGCGGCCTTGCAGAAGGCGGAGCGGGAGGACCTGTTCTTCACCTACGTCACGGTGGCCATCGCCGTGTCGTTGCTGGTGTACATCTTCGCGTTGAAGAACAAGAAGGCCAGCCACCTGGACCACGAACAGGGCCATGCCTGGGACCAGCCGTCCCGGGACGGCAGCAAGGACAAGGATCCCCTGGGCGTTTAGCCACCACACAGGGACAAAACAGATAACGACGACGGCGGGAGGCCGGCTGAGGTTCCAGGTGGACCCAGCCCGCCTCCCGCCGTCGTCCGCGGGTGTTCCTTACGGGCGCCACTTCGCAGCACGCCTGCGCAGGAGCGCGCCGTAGGCGGCGAACAGGCGCGGCAGCACAACGTACACGGCGGTGGGAACCACCACGAGGGTGAGCACCAGGGCACGCAGCACAGGATGCCAGCCCTCGGTCAGGGATGCGCTGGCCAGCATGCCCACGGCCACGAGCGGGAAAATGGCCAGCCAGGTGATGACGGCGCGTACGTGGATGGAAGGTGCCACCGGAGCAACCATGACGGACGAGGTGGCTGCAGGGGCGGGCGCGGCGGTGTTCTTCACGGAAATCTCCAACTAGACGGTTGCTGTTTGGCTGTGACCGACACTAGACCCTGCCCGGGCTAAATTGCAACTGTCTGGTTGGAAAAGCGTAGAATGATGTCATGGCCTGGAACACTGAACGCACCAAAGCGCTGCTGCTGGCCGCTGCTACCGAGGAATTCAGTGAAAAGGGCCTGGCCGGGGCGCGGGTGGACCGCATTGCCGCCGCTGCCGGCGTGAACAAGGAGCGCATCTATCAGTACTTCGGCAAGAAGGACGATCTCTTTGACGCCGTCCTGGCCGCGGAACTGGTCCGGGTGATGACCGAGGTCCCCATCGAGGGGCACGGCGCTGCGGCCGTGGGAGAGTACGCCGCAAAGCTTTTTGACCGGCACACCAAGGACAGCGCCCTGGCCCGGCTTCTGTTCTGGGAAGGGCTGGAGCGCGGCCGCAACACCGTGGACCGCGCCACCCGGGCAGACCACTGCGCCGCGAAGGTGGACCAGATGCTCAAGGTCCTGCCGGGCATCGACCGGACGGACGCCGCGGACCTCGTCATTACCGTCGTCACGCTGTGTGACGGCTGGATGGTGCTGCCGCAGATCGATGCACTCCTGGCCGGCGCCGCCCCGGACCGGTTGGAACGGCGGAGGGCCTTCATAGCCCGGACGGCCACGCTGATGGCCGAAGCCCTCCTGACAGATGCTCCGTTGGCTGCGGCCCGGCAGTAGGGGCCGGGCGCAGGAAACCTAGCGCGGGCCGCCCTGCCACAGGGCATCGAACGGGGCGCCCGAGGCCACGCGGTTGCGGATGCCGGCGGTCACGAAGGCCTTGGCCGTCCTTGCCGCCTCCAGTGCAGTGGCGCCCTTGGCCAGCTCGGCGGTGACGGCGGCGGCCAGGGAGCACCCTGCTCCGGACACCGCCACCTCGCCAACCTTCTCCGCGCGCAACACCTCGAGGGTTTCACCGTCGTAGAAAACGTCGATGGCGTCCCGGCCTTCCAGCCGTACCCCGCCCTTTGCCAGCACAGCGGCGCCGCTGAGCTCATGGATGCGGACGGCTGCGGCCTTCAGCGATTCCACGTCCGTGATCTCCAGGCCGGAGAGGGACTCCGCTTCGAAGTGGTTGGGCGTGACGAAGGTGGCCAGCGGAAGGATCTGCGCCTTCAGCGCCTGGTCCGTGTCCAGCGCGTGCCCCGGCTCCTGGCCCTTGCAAATGAGCACCGGGTCGAGCACCACATTGCGGAACCGGGCGCCCTCAAGGGCTCCCGCCACGGTGCTGATGGTGGCGGGGCTGCCGAGCATGCCGATCTTCACCGTGTCCAGCACGGACGGTGCGCCCGACGACGGACCGTAGGCCGCGGTCGTCGCCTCCAGCTGGTCGGCGATCACCTGCTGCTCCACCGGCACGAAGCGGTGGTTCCAGCTGTCGTTCGGGTTGAAGGACACGATGCAGGTCAGGTTGGCAATGCCAAAGACCCCCAGTTCCTGGAAGGTTTTCAGGTCGGCCTGCGCACCGGCGCCGCCGGTGGCTTCGGACCCCGCGATCGTCAGGACGACGGCGGGAGCTGCAGCGGGGGACTGGACATCAGCGGAAATGGAAGTCATGGAACCATCCTGCCATCCGCCGTCGGCCGTCCGCTTTGTACGCCTGGCCAGCGCGGCTTTGACGTCGCTGGTGATCGGCTGGGTCAAGAAACGCGAGCCGAGCTACGGCGCGTAGGTCTTGGGAGGCAAGAGGTTCAGCCCTTGAGGGTCGCATCAAGCAGTGCCCGCAGCTCACGGAAGTGACGTTCTGTAGCCTCTGCATGGAAAGATGAGGTGTCTGCCATGGTGTAGCCGTGGGACGCGCCGGGGTAGATCTCGTTCGAAGCTTCGAGCCCCGCCGCAGCAAGCGCCTCACCCAGGCGGGCCACGGCGTGGGGGGCCATGCTTTGATCATGGTCGGCGTGGCCGAACACAAACCGGGCGCGGGCGTTGCCAAGCGCGAGGTGGGGGCTGTCCCGAGCGTCCGTGGCGAGTCCGCCGCCATGGAAACCGCCGCATGCCGCCACCACATCCGGGCGGGCCGTTGCGGTGCGCACCGCGAGGCGGGCTCCCATGCAGTAGCCGAAGACGCCGATGGGTCCCGGTGCTACGCCGTCCAGTCCGCCCAGTGCCTTGACCCACGCGTCTGCGTCGGCCACCGCCTTCTCTGCCGTGAGCCGCCCTACCCGTGGGAAGGCAGCCTTGCCCGCTGCCTGCCTGCCCTCGTCAGTGGTCATGTCCGTGGACGGAGCGAGCTCTGCGACGTTTCCTTCCCGGTAGAAGACGTTCGGGGCCAGGACCACATAGCCCCAGTCGGCAACCCGCTGGGCCATGTCCTGGATGCGGGGGCGTAAGCCGAACGCGTCCATGTAGAGGATGGTGCCTGGAAACGGGCCGGCGCCGGTGGACGGCCGGGCCACCAGGGCCTCGGCGGTACCTGCTGCGGCGGGGATTTCAATGGGCATGCGGTCAGGATATCGGAACGGGCAGGGGAGCCGGCTCAGGAGTAGTACTGGCCCAGGGTCGCGGCTTTGAACTCGAAGAAGTTGCCGGATTCGATCGCCAGCCGGGCATCGTCCACCATCTTCACTACGAACCGCTCATTGTGGATGGAGATCAGCGTGGCGGAGACCATCTCCTTGGCCTTGAACAGATGGTGGATGTAGGCCCGCGAGTAATGGGTGCACGTGTAGCAGTCGCAGCCGTCCTGGAGCGGGCCGAAATCGCGTTTGTACTTGGCGCCCGAGAGGTTGAACCGGCCCTGCCGAGTATAGAACGCGGAGTTGCGGGCCACCCGGGTGGGGGAGACGCAGTCGAAGGTGTCCGCACCGTTTTCGATGGCCGTGAAGATATCGTCCGGCTCCGAGATGCCCAGCAGGTGCCGCGGCTTGTCCTCGGGCAGTTCCTCGTTGCACCACCGGACAATGGTGCCCAGGTTCTCCTTCTCCAAGGCCCCGCCAATGCCGAAACCGTCAAATGGCATCGCGCCCAGGTCCCGGCACGCTTTCCGGCGCAGGTCCTCGTACTGGGCGCCCTGGATCACACCGAACAGGGCCTGGTACGGCTTGCCTTCGCGGGCTGCCGTGAGCCGGAAGTGCTCCTCGATGCAGCGCAGGGCCCACAGCCGGGTGCGCTCCAGCGATTCCTCCTGGTACCCGCGGGAGTTCTGGAGGGTGGTCAGCTCGTCGAACGCGAACATGATGTCCGCCCCGATCTGGTGCTGGACCTGCATCGAGATCTTGGGGGAGAAGCGGTGCCTGTCGCCGTTCAAATGCGATTTGAACCAGACGCCGTCGTCGTCGATGTGGGCCAGGCGCTCCTTGCCGGGGGCCACGGCGTCGTCAGGGCCCGAAGCATCAACGGACTTCATGTCGATGACCTTCTTAAACCCCGATCCCAGGCTCATCACCTGGAAGCCGCCGGAGTCGGTGAAGGTGGGCCCGGACCAATTCATAAAGGCACCAAGGCCGCCCGCTTCATCCAGGATGTCCGCCCCCGGCTGCAGGTACAGATGGTAGGCGTTCGCCAGGAGCGCCTGCGCACCGAGGCCAGCCATCGATTCGGGCAGCACCGCCTTCACCGTGGCCTTCGTCCCGACGGCGATGAACGCCGGCGTCCGGATCTGGCCATGGGGTGTGGTGATGGTGCCGGTACGGCCCAGGAATTCCCCGCCGTTGGCCTCCAACTGCGAAGCGGACGGCGGGCACGACTCGGCCAAGCGGGAGCCCACACGGAAACTGAACTCGGACTGCCGGGGCATCGAGCCGTGCAGGTCGGTTTCCCCGGCAGACGCAGGCGCCGGGGCAGATGAGGTTGGAGCGGAAGCAGGGTTGGCTGGCACCGTACCAGTGTGCCAGCAATTCGCCGGGGTCCCTTAGCTTCGCCGAGGTCCCTTAGCTCACATGTTCGGATGTGGGGTAGTTCTCGGCCCGCCAGGAGTCCCAGGAGTTGCGAATCACGTCGAGCCTCCCCGCGCCCAGGTCATAGGTGGAAAGGATCACCAGCGATCCGCCGTCGGGCCGGACATCCTCGATCTTTGGCTGGTCCGCAACGATCAACAGGCCCTCGCCGTGCTCGGCGTAGCTGTGGACCGTGAGCCCTACCTGGTGGTTGCTGCGGTACCAGACCTTTCCGGCGATCTCCTCGCCGGTGGCCAGCGTGAGCCTGTAGTCCTCGCCCGGCGCCGGAACATCCGAAAGGCCAAGCTTTTCAATGGCGGACCCCGGGCCGCCGGGCACCTGCAGGAACAGTGTGTGGCGCTTGCCGTGCGGATGGCGTTCCAGGGCAAAGCGCAGCTGCTGCAGGAACGTCAGCCAGCCCTGGGTGATGTCCTCATCCCAGGCCGCCCATTCCGAATTGTGGTCCAGCGCTGCCCGGGTAATGCTGACGCGGGTTCCGTTGGGTTCGGGGTGGAGTTCGAAGACGTCGCCGCCATGGACAGTGAAGCTGGTGTGGTCCGGCGATTCCTCTTCGTCCCCGGAAAAGTAGATCTGCTTGATCTCGGCGTCCAGGTCTTCGGCTTGCCAGCCGTGCCATTGGGCCACCTTGGACGGTTCGCGCAGCATCGTCCAGACCTGCGGCGCGTCAGCATTGATCACAACGCTCAGATTGTTAGTCATAGCCCCGAATGTACAACTCCCGCCCGGTGCCGGGTAGGGGTCATTTGTCCATAACGGAGGTCAGGCGCGGACGGCCTCAAGTTCGTTGCTGATGCGCCGCTCCAGCTCGCCCGTCCCGATGGTTTCCGAGCCGCCGTGCGCCCGGAGGAACAGCAGGGATTCGAGGCGCAGGAGCCGCCATTCCCGCTCGGCGTCGTGGTTGGAGTTGTCAATGGACCGGAAGATTTCCTTGTCGTACAGGTTGGGCTCGTTCAGTGAACGCTGCCGGACCTTGGCTGCCATCCTGGCCTTGAAGGGGTCCGTTTCCTGGTTTTCCGGCGTGCGGATCAGCTTCTCGTAGACCTCGGCCCGCTCCTCCTGGAGGTTCTGCCGGCAGATGTAGCTGGACAGCGCCAAGGAAGCTTCCACAGAGGCCCAGCGGCCGGGGTTGCCGTCATAGGGGAGGACGTTGAGCAGGTCCGCGACGGCCAGCGAGCCGTCCGCGTCCTTGAGGGTGACGAACAGTTCATGGGCGAGGTCGCTCAGGTCCTTCAGGCAGCTGCCCGACTTGAAGTTGACCCCCTTCGCCAGCCGGTCGGCCAGCAGCAGCACACCCTCCGCATCCGGGTGGGCCTCGGCCACGGCCTCCACCACCGATTCCGGAGTCCCCTTCGGCGCAGGAATCAGGGCAAGGTCCTCTTCGCTGGGACCGGTCGCCGCCGGGGGAACAGGGGGCAGGGGAGGTACGACGACGGCGGGAACCACGGGTGCCGCCGGGGCCTTTTCGCCGGGCTGCTGCTGCCGGGCTTCCTCCACGCTGCCAGCCCGGTCCGCAGGCGCGGCATGCACGGCAGGCGCGGCATCTCCGGCAGGGCCGGACACCTCGGCAGTCCTCGCAGGCAGTGGGAGCTGCGTTACGGCGTCGGCCGCTTCGCCCACCACCGTCACCGACGTGCCCACGGCGATACGCAAGGTCCCGCCGCCGGAGAGGCTGGCGAGGACCAGGGCGGGGGCGCCGAAATCGTCCTGCTCAAGCTCCACCTGGCGGATTTCCGCTGTCCGCTCACCGTCCGGCAGGAGGATGTAACTGCCGGGGGTCAGAGATCCAGCCTGCTGTTCGCTGTAGTTCCGGGCGGCTGGTGTTTCGGTCATGGGAGTCCTTAAGTTCTCTTGCGGTCCGCCCTACAGTCTACAAAGGAGGGCACCGGAAGTCGGGGACGCCGGGTGTTGCCGAGGGTGTCAGAAGCCCACGCCGGCGAAGGCGAGCGCCTGGCGGATCAGGCCGCCGCGCCCGCCGCTGAACTCCATCTGCACGCCGGGGCTCAACACTTCCTCAGGGGTCATCCAGGTCAGCTCGAGGGCGTCCTGGCGGGGTTCGCATTCGCCGGTCACGGGGATCACGTAGGCCAGGGACACTGCGTGTTGCCGGTCGTCGGTGAAGCCGGTCTGGGACGGGGCGGGGAAGTACTCCGCCACGGTGAAGGGGACCGGGCTGATGGGCAGCTGCGGGAACGCCAGCGGGCCCAGGTCCTTCTCCATGTGCCGGAGAAGGGCTGCGCGGATGGTCTCGCGGTAGATGACGCGCCCGGACACCAGCGAGCGGATCATGGTGCCGTCCTCATCGGCCTGGAGCAGGGTTCCCACTTCGTTGACGAAACCCAGGGGATCGAGCCGGACGGGCACAGCCTCGACATAAACCATGGGCAGCCGCCCGCGCGCCTCAAAGAGGTCTTCTTCGGAAAGCCAGCCGGGATTCGGGTCAGGGGTGCGCACGTTCATGCTTAAGTTCTACCCCATGCGGCGATGCTCGGAGATCCACACGGTCGCCGGGGCGTGCGCGGCGCCGGGCCCTGCGGCGTCCGGGTTGGCCACGTGGAGGGTGCTGCCGAAGGCCTCCTCGGTCATCCTTGCCTCAATTCCCGCGGAGGCGAGGCGTGCCTGCAATGGTGACAGGCCGCCGTCGTACTCAAAACCAATGCCTGAGCGCGGCGGGCCTGCGGCCGGGCGCACCAGAAGCACACCGCCGTTCTTGGCCGTGAAGTCGGCGGTTTCGTCCGCGTCAGGCACGGGGCGGGGGCGGGCGCCAATGTGGCGCAGCGTCCGGATTGCCGAGGCGGCGTCTTCGGTAAACCAGACCCCGACGACGGCGAGGGCCGGATCAGCGTCGGCGCACTGGGCGGTGTGGGCGGCTTTGCCCGCCAGGAAAGTGAACCCGTCCGGCGCCGTGATCCTGCAGGCTCCGCCGTGGTCCGTTGTGATTTCCGCAGGCGTGGTTCCCTCATCCTGGGCCGAGAGGTTGGTGCGGCGGGCGAACTCGGGCACATCGCCCACCTCCACGGCCAACGCCGTGGTTCCGTCCTCCGCTGCTCCTGCCGGGACCAATTGGAGGGCAAGGCGGCCGGACCCGGCGTCGAACACCTGCAGCCCGCCGTCACCCTCCGTCAGGACCAGGCCCAACGCCGTGAGCAGCCGTTCCCAGCCTTCGATCCGGGACGTGAAATGGAGCGGGCGGACGCGCAGCATGGTCTTTCCCCTTGTTTCGTGAAGCGGGTGTAAAGCCATGGTGCCACGGGAGGTGTCCGCCCGGCAGGGGTTGTGCCGCGGCAGTGCACAGGCAGAATAGGGCCATGGCTGTTGAACTCGAGGAGCTGCTGGTGCCCGATGCTGCCGCCTGGCGCGGCTGGCTGGAGGAAAACCACGGGACCAGTCCCGGGGTATGGCTGGTCCTGCACAAGAAGGGCGGGCAGGTGACGGCGCTGGACTATGCGGCGGCCCTGGACGAGGCGCTGTGCTTCGGCTGGATCGACGGCCAGGGCAAGAGCCGGGACGGCGAAAGTTCGCTTCAGCGGATGACTCCGCGTGGCCCAAAGAGTCCGTGGTCGGCCCGGAACGTCAGCCATGTGGCCCGGCTGGAGGCCGAGGGCAGGATGACCGAAGCCGGCTGGGCAGCCGTGAACGCGGCCAAGGAAGACGGCCGCTGGGACAAGGCTTATGAGGGGCAGGCGACGGCCGAGGTTCCGGCGGACCTGGCGGCGGCCATCGCGGCCGTCCCGGCTGCCCAGGCGATGTTCGATGTCCTCACCAAAACCAACCGCTTCGCCCTGATCTACCGGACCAACTCGGTGAAACAGGCGGCCACCCGTGAGCGGAAGATTGCCGGGTTTGTGGAGATGCTGGCCCGGGGCGAGGCGCCGTATCCGCAGAAGAAGCGTCCGGCCGGGATGTAACAGTATTGGGTCCTTGGGTTTGCCCGCGTAGGATGAATGGTTCAATTGCGCTGGTGCCGCCTCCTCATCCGGGGGCGGCATTTGTGTGTTCAGCGACGGAACGATAACCATGATCCGCAAACCTTTCCACATTCCCACCCGCGTGCTCCCGGGCCGACCCCTGTTGTGGGCCGCCGTGGCGGCCGTTGCCGCCCTGGTGGTGGTTCTCTCCCTGGTGCTGTGCGGCAATGCCGGAAACGAGCCGAACGCCACTGCAGGCCGTGTCCTTGGCAGTGTCGCAGCTGCCCAGGGCACGGCCCAGGAACGGACCGGTACTTACGCATCGTTATGGCTTAGGGGTGGCGACAAAACGCTGACGGAGCGCGGGGGCGAGGTTGCGGCCGGCGGCGCCGAGGACGTCCGCAGCATTGAGTGCGGCGGCGGCTGGCTGGCAGGGGTACGCGTGGAGGGCCAGGTTTTCCTGCGCAGCAGCATGGGCGACGGCGTGGGTCAGAATCCCGGGGACGTGCAGCTTCCCGAGTGCATCAGTTCCGAGGCAAGGGGTGCCTTGCTCGCGGACCTGGGCGTGGAGCGGACGTGGCCCGTGGCAGGCGCCGCCCAACTGGAGGCCCCTGCAGAGGACCCCGGTTACCGCCCGGCGTACCACCTCACCCCGGATCAGCGGTGGATGAACGATCCCCAGCGCCCATTCTTCCTGGACGGACTCTGGCACTACTACTACCTCTACAACGCCGACTACCCCGAAGGGAACGGCACCGAGTGGTTCCACGCCACCAGCACGGACCTGGTGCACTGGAAGAACGAGGGTGTGGCCATCCAGAAGTTCCGCAACGGGTTGGGGGACATCGAAACCGGTTCGGTGGTGGTGGATACCGAAGGCACAGCTGGCTTCGGCAAAGGGGCGGTGGTTGCGATCCTCACGCAGCAGCACGACGGCGTGCAGCGCCAATCCCTGTTCTACTCCACTGACAACGGGTACAGCTTCTCCAGCTACGAAGGGAATCCGGTCATGGACAACCCCGGAGCGGAGCACTGGCGCGATCCGCGGATCGTGCGCGACGAGGCCAACAAGCAGTGGTTGATGCTGCTCGCCGAGGGCCACAAGATCGGTTTCTACACATCGCAGGACCTGAAGCAGTGGAACTACGTTTCGGGCTTCGACCGGGAGGGCCTGGGCATCCTCGAGTGCCCGGACTTCTTCCAAATGGACGTCGACGGCGACCCCACCCGGCGGACGTGGGTGCTGGCTGCCAGCGCCAACGGGGCCGCGCAAGGCCGCACCACCGGCCTGGCCTACTGGACCGGCAACTGGGACGGCAAGGGTTTCACAGCGGACGGAGACCACCAGTGGCTCGACGCCGGACCGGACTTCTACGCTGCCGTCACGTGGGACGATCCACGACTTACCGACGGGCAGCGGAAGGCTTCCCGGCACGCGATCGGCTGGATGAACAACTGGGCCTATGCCCGCGAGCTGCCCACCAAGGACTGGTTCGGCGCGGCGTCAGTGGTGCGCGATATCCAGTTGAAGTCCGACGGCGGGCGGCCGGCTTTGGTCTCGAAGCCCACCCGTGCGCTGGAATCGTTGGAAGGCCCTGCGGCACCGGTTCCGGCGGGAGTGCTGACGGAAGATGGTGCGGTCCAGCCAGTTCCGGCCAGTGGGGCGTTCAAGGTTGACCTCGAACTGGAGAGGCCTGTATCCGGGTCCGGCGAAGCCCGGGTCCTTCTGCAAAGCGGCGGGAAGGCATACGCCACCGTGGGCTACGACTTCGCCGCCGGCAAGGCCTTTGTTGCCCGGGACGGTGACGAGGTTGCAGGCGGCGCCCGCCCGGATGCTTCGGGTGGCAAAGCGGCAGCGCAGGATACCTACCGACAAGTCTCCACAACAGAGGGCGATCCGGGACGTGACTCCGTCCGCCTGACTGCATACGTGGACCGGTCCTCGGTGGAAGTTTTTGTGGATGGCGGCAGGCAGACGCTAACATCGCTGGTCTTCCCGCCGTCCGGCGCCAAGGACGTGCGGCTCACTGCGGCGGGCGGGCCCGTGACCGTGAAGAGTGGATCGGTCACGCCCTTCGCAAGTATCCGCTGACGGGCTTGGGCGAGGACCACCAATCGCCTTGGAGAACGCGTGACGAGTACCCATTCCCGTTATCCACATAGCCGCTTTGGCATCTCATTCTTGTCAGTGGTCGCTGGCAAACTGGCTGTATGGAATGGGCGAAGAGGTCAAGCATGCTGCTGGTGGAGCCAAAACGCGACGCCGTCCCGGCTGCAGCGCTTCCGGCCAGTTCGAGCCTTCGGGTTCAGGACCTGATCACTGGGATCCGGACGTTGAAGCCGGCAACTGACAGTGCCGGCCTGATTGACCAAATGCGCGGCCTTGAGGAATTGAAGTCAGCTGCTGCTGCCGCCCAGGCCAGAATTGCGGTTGCATTTGATATAGCCCAACACCGGGAGCAGGCCGAAGCCGGAGTTCCGGAATCGGAGCAGGGGCAGGGGGTCGCAGCGCAGATCGCGCTCGCGCGGAGGGAGTCGCCCGCACGCGGCGGCCGTTTCCTGGGTGTGGCGAAGGCCTTGGTCACGGAGATGCCGCATACCTTCAGGGCACTGGATACAGGCCAGCTTAATGAGTGGCGTGCCACCCTCGTGGTGAAGGAAACGGCTTGCCTCAATGCTACGGACAGATGCGCCGTGGATGAGGAGCTCGCCGCTGACACCGGGACATTCACTGGTGCCGGAGACCGTGCCGTTACTGCCGCTGCCAAGGCCGCGTCCTACCGCCGGGATCCCCATTCGGTGACCCAGCGGGCAAGCCATGCGGCAGCCGAGCGGGGCGTGAGTCTGCGCCCGGCGCCGGACACCATGTCGTACTTCACCATGCTGCTTCCGGTTGCACAGGGAGTGTCGGCCTACGCAGCGCTGACGCGGCTTGCCGATACCCTGCGGTCGGAGGGGATCAGCGCTCGCGGGGCAATATCATGGCCGATGCCGCTGTCGAACGGATCACCGGGCTGGGCGGTTGTCGCGCGTCCCGGCCCACGGCACAAAATCACCTACCGGACCCCGACGGGCCACACCTATGAATCCACAGCACCGCCGCTACCGGGAACCCGTGTTACACGGAAGGACTCACACCCGTCTGAGCCGGTAAAGCTTAGGGCTGGACGCGTTCGAAGCCCAGGCATGCCCTTCGGCTAGTCGGGGCGGTCGGTGGACGCCCGGCAACCCCCTGGCTTGGCGGTCGAGCCTCATTCCGGTCACTCCCGCGTGGCGGCCGATTTGCGGCGAAGGCCCGAGCCTCCGCAGCCTGCCGCCGCCCGTTTAGGGTTCGATGGGGAAGGCGACGCCTTCGCCCACAACCCGGAGGCACAGCTCCATGCCGGGCCGCGCGATGGAGGCGTTCCAGTGCCGAATGGTGATGATCTCGCCGCCGCCCGGGTAGCGGTGGTCTGCCCCGCTGGCCAGTTCGGGAGGAACGGCGAGCTTTAGCCGCACGGTGGTTTCCGGGCCGAAGTAGTCGGTGTCCACCACCACGCCGCGGATGGGGCCGTCCTCTGCGATGCGGATCTGCTCGGGCCGCAGCATCAGCTGAACCCGGCCCTGTGAGGGCGGCCGACGGACGGGGATGCCGCCCAGCGAACAGGTGGCGAGCGAGCCCTCCATCCAGGCGTCGAGGATGACGGCGTCTCCCAGGAACTCGGCGGTGGCGCGGTCAGCGGGGCGGGTGTAAACCACAAACGGGTTACCGATCTGCGCCAGCTTTCCGCCGCGCATCACCGCAACCTGGTCGGCGAAGGACAAAGCCTCGGCCTGGTCGTGGGTCACCAGGATGGTGGTGACGCCGGCCTTGTTCAGGACGTTCGCCACAGCCCGCCTCGTAGCTACGCGCAGTCCGGCGTCAAGGGCTGAGAACGGCTCGTCCAACAGCATCAGTTCGGGCTCACGGGCAAGGGCGCGGGCCAGGGCAACGCGCTGCTGCTGGCCGCCCGACAACTGGTGGGGCCGCCTTTTCGCCATGTCCGGATCCAGGGACACCATCTCCAGCAGTTCGCGGATACGCCCGGCGACGGCACGGCGCCCGCGTCCCAGCTTGGCTGAATCGAGCTTGGCCGGGTCAAGCCCGAAGGCAACGTTCTGGCCCACGGTGAGATGGGGGAACAGGGCGCCGTCCTGGGCCACGTAGCCAATGTGCCGTTTGTGCGCCGGTACCCACGCGCCGTCTCCGGCAACCTTCGCACCGTTCAGCGAAATGCTGCCGGTGACCGGATGGTCAAACCCGGCGATCAGGCGGAGCAGCGTGGTTTTCCCCGAGCCGGAGGGACCAACGATTGCCGTGGTTCCACCCCGGGCCACGGAAAGATTGACGCCTTTCAGCACCGACTGGCTGCCGAAGTTCCGCGTGACGTCCGTGATCACCAGGTGGCTGTCCGTGGAGGTCGCTACCGAGGGCGCGACCCGCGGCTCCGGCAGCCGCGAGGGCGCGTTGTCGACCGGCGCCTTCTCGAGAGGTGCCTTGCGGATCGGGGCTTGTTCCATCGGCGCTTGTTCGATCACTGTCCGGCTACTTTCTTGGACTGCTGGAAGAGGAGGTAGGACATGGGGGCGGACAGCAGGATCATCAGCAGGGCGTAGGGAGCCGCTCCCGCGTAGTCGATCTCGCTGCTCTTGCTCCAAAACTCGGTTGCCAGCGTGCGCGTCCCGTTGGGGGACAGGAGCAGGGTAGCTGTGAGCTCATTGGCGATGGCCAGGAAAACCAGGGCAGCCCCGCCGGCGGCCGCGGGGGCGGTGAGCCGCAGTGTGACCCTGATGAACGCAGACAACGGTGGCTTGCCCAGTGCCTGTGCGGCCTCATCGAGTTCCTTGGGCGCCTGGGCCAGCCCGGCACGAAGGTTGACCAGTGCCCTGGGGAGGAACAGCAGGACGTAGGCCGCCACCAGCAACCCAGCGGTTTGGTACATCCCCGGCACGGCCCGGATGCTCACGGTCACGAACGCCAGCCCCACCACGATGCCCGGCAACGAGCTGGTGATGTAGTTGGAGAGTTCGAGGGATTTGCTGAACCAGCCGGGGTGCCGGACGGCCAGATAGGCCATGGGGAAGGCCACTACCGTGGTGGCAACTGCCCCCGCCAGGCCGTAACCCAGCGTGGCCAGCAGGGCCGGGAGGAACTCGTCGGCGGTCCACACCCCGGATCCGCCCGCCACGACCCACCGCACCACGAAGTACAGGGGCAGCCCCACCGCCAGCGCGGTCAGAGCCAGCAGGAAGGCCTGCGCCGGAACCTGGTATCCGCGCAGCGGCAAACGCAGGGCCCTGGCCTGGGCGCCGGATCCGATCCGGGCATACCGGGCCGTGCCGCGGCTGCGGACTTCGGCCAGGAGCAGGAGGAGGCAGAACAACACCAGGACGCTGGCCAGCATGTTTCCGGCGGCGCCGTTGAAGGTGGACTGGTACTGCACCATGATGGCCGTGGTGAATGTGTCGAAGCGGATCATGGCGAACGCCCCGTACTCGGCCAGCAGGTGCAGCGCCACCAGGAGCGCACCGCCCGTCATGGCGATGCGGAGCTGGGGAAGCACCACCCGGAAGAACGTCCGCCAGGCACCGAGTCCCAACGCAGCTGCCGACTGTTCGATGGCCGGATCAAGCCGGCTGAGGGACGCGGCAGCGGGGATATACACCAGCGGGAAGTAGGACAGCGTGGCGATCAGGATGCCCGATCCCAGCCCACCAAGGGAGGGAACGGCGGAGACCCAGCCGTAGCTGTTGACGAAGGCGGGGATCGCCAAGGGGGCAGCCAGGAGTACCGCCCAGATCCTGCGGCCGCGCAGCGTGGTCCGCTCAACCAGCCACGCGCCCGCCACGCCCAGCAACAGGCAAAGCGGAACAGTGGCAGCCATCAGCAGGACGGTGTTCAGCAGCAGTTCCAGCACACGCGGCCGGAAGATGAGTTCGACGGCGGTGTCCCAGCCGGTTGCCACCGTCATGTACACCACGTACCCCAGCGGGACGACGGAAAAGAGGGCGATCAGCACCGCCAGTACGGCTACGGCAGAAACGCCGAAAGGCGGGCGGGGGCTGGTGCCCCGGCCCGCCGTCGTCGTGCTCCTTGAAGGGGGAGCCGATAGATCGGAAGTCACGAAATTACAGGAGTCCTGCCTTGGTCATCAGGTCGGTGACCTTCTCGGAGTTCAGCTTGGCGGGGTCCACGGTGGGAGCCTGCAGGTCCGTGATGGGGACCAGCTTCTCGTTAGCGGGGACATCAGACGCAATGGCGTACTCGAAGGAGGTGCCGTTCTTCAGGACTTCCTGGCCCTTCTTGCCGGTGATGAACTTCAGGAAAGCCTGTGCTGCTTCCTGATTCTTGGAGGTCTTCAGAACGCCGCCGCCGGAGATGGAGACGAAAGCGCCCGGATCCTGGTTCTTGAAGTAGTACGGCGCGACGTTCTTGGAGTTCTCGCCGGTCTTGGCCTGGTCGCCGTAGTAGTAGTAGTGGTAGATCAGTGCAGCGTCCACTTCACCGGCATTGACAGCCTTCATGGCGGTGCTGTTGCCCTTGTAGGCCTTGAAGTTTTCCTTCATGCCTGTCAGCCATTCCTCTGTGGCGGCCTCGCCCTTGAGTTCGAGCAGTGCCGAAACAATGGCCTGGAAGTCCGCGCCGGTGGGCGAAGCGGCCCACTTGCCCTTCCATTCCGGCTTCGCCAGGTCGAGCATCGACTTGGGGAGCTGGTCCTCGGTCAGCTTGGCCTTGTCGTACACCAGCACGGTGGAGCGGGCAGCGATGCCGGTCCACTTTCCGGTGGAGGGGCGGAACTCTTCGGGGACCTGCTCCGCGGTGGCCTTGTCCACATCCGCAAAGAGGTCTGCGTTTTCAACCTGGGTCATGGCCGGGGAGTTCTCCGTGAGGAACACATCCGCCGGGGACGCCGCGCCTTCCTGGATGATCTGGTTGGACAGCTCAGTGTCCGAACCCTGGCGCATGGTGACCTTGACGCCCGTCTCGGCCGTGAAAGCGTCGATCCATTCCTTGGTGAGGCTTTCGTGCTGGGCGTTGTAGACCGTGATTTCGCCGGAGGACGCGCCGCCGGAAGCGGAGGCGGCAGATGAACGGGTGGAGGCGGGTGTGCCGCTGCCGGCGCAGGCGGTCAGGCCGAGTGCGGCGCTGGCGGCGAGGGCAATGCCGGCCAGTGCGCTGTTGCGAATCTTCATTGAGGGCGCTGCTTTCTGGGAAAGTTTGAGGCGGACCACGGTCCCTGCGAGCCCTTGGGAAGGGAAGCTCACCTCTGGAACTGTAGGGTAGGCAAACCTAAGACGAAAGCCGGAAAGCGCTTAAAGTGACAAGTGTCACATCAATTACGGAACTGTTGCATGTCGTAATTGAGGGCAGCTATGAATGCGGCCGCTTCGATGGCCATCCACGCCTGCAGCTGTGTGGAGAGTTCGACGGCGGCACCGCCCTGGGAGGTCGCGTCACCGGCGTGTGCAGCGTGGCTTGGAAAAATGAGGCTTTCGGGCCTGTCCTTGGGGCGGGTCCCATTGCCCGGGGAGGCAGGCCGCCTTCCTGCCCAGAAAGCGTCCGCCGTGTTGGTAACCAGCCTCGCGGCAGTGGCCCGGGTCCCTTGGGAAAGCCGTGGATCGGCAGCGGCGATTGCAAGGTAACGGCACAGGATTCCGGTGAACAGGCCGCCGTCGCCTGTTCCCTCGCAACGCAGGACCCGCGGCTGGCTCTCTGGCGCCCCGCTGCCATCACCCCCTGGCGCCGGAACGGTCAGCCGGCGCTCCACGGCGTCCACCAGCGTGGCGGCCCTGGCGAGGTTTGACTCTCTGCCCAGCTCCAGCAGCGCCCCCAGGACCGGGCCCTGGTTGTAGGTGTAGACGGCCCGCTCGATCAGCACGCTCCCGTCCGGGCCGGGCCGGGCCCCGTCGAGGTACATGCCCAGCTCCGGGTCGAAGAGGGTGGCGTCCAGCCAGTCCAGCAACTGCTGCGCCCTGGCCCTCTGCCCCGTGCGGGCGTAGAAGAGGGCTACGGGTGCGGTGGCGGGGGTGTTCTTGAAGTCGCGTTTTTTGCTCCAGAAGGAACCACCGCCCAAATCGTCGGTGCAGGCGGCCTTGAACTGGAGGGTTAGCGATCTGCGGACCGCAGCGTTGCGCCGCCGCCCGGGCCGGCGCGTTTCCTCGGCCAGTGCGTCCAGCCGGAGGGTGGCGAGGGCAAGCCAGGCCATGTCGTCGTAGTAGTTGTTGACGAACGTCAGGGCGTTGCGCAGCCGGATTCCGGTGACCAGCCGGGAGGCCAGCCTTCCGGCGCTGGGATGGTCCGCGCCGTTGAAGCGTGCGGCGGGGGTGGCGCCGTTGCCCAGTTCCCGTCGGCCCGCATCCACGAGGCAGTCAACGTAGTGGGCCTGCCACCAGTAGTGCCACGGCCGTCGCAACCTGCTTTTGAAGTCGGAGCGCCAATCCGGAACGGGCCATTGAACAGCGCCAAGGTGTGTGCCCGGCAGGAAGAACAGCTTCCTGCCGAAGAGTGTGGTGACGGACCGTGCGGCCTCGTTGGCCCTTTCGTGCCAGTCAACGGGCGTGGAAGCATCCGCGGGAGTCATGGTTTCCACCCTAGCCGGGGCCGGTGCGGGCCCGGGGAAAGGCGGGTTAGTGCGGGGACGCGGAAATTTCAGTTAACATTCACTAACTAACGCTTCGCGCACTGCTGCCGGAGCGGGCCCGCATCAAGGAGGATGTATGGACGTCACAGGCAACGTTGCGTTGATCACAGGGGGTGCCTCGGGGCTGGGTGCGGCTACCGCCCGCAGGCTGTTCGACGGCGGCGCTTCAGTGGTGCTCATCGACCTCCCCTCCTCAGCAGGCGAGGCGTTCGCCGCGGAGCTGAACGGCGGAAACCCAAACGGCGGAAACCCAAACGGCGGAAACTCAGGGAATTCCGCCCTGTTTGTGCCCGCGGACGTGACCAGTGAAGCGCAGGTGCAGGCCGCCGTCGACGCCGCAGCACGGCTTGGCCCGCTGCGCATCGTGGTGAACTGTGCCGGCGTCGCAACCCCCGGCAAAGTGCTGGGCCGGGACGGTGTGCTCCCGCTGGAGGCGTTCAACCGGGTCATCCAGGTCAACCTTGTAGGGACGTTCAACGTGCTGCGGCTGGCAGCCGCCGCCATGGCAGCCAACCCGCCGGCCAGCACGGAACTGGGGGGACCGGAACGCGGCGTCATCATCAACACCGCCTCGGTAGCTGCCTTCGAAGGGCAGATCGGGCAGCCCGCCTACGCTGCTTCCAAAGGCGCCGTGGCTGCGATGACACTGCCCATCGCGCGGGAGCTGGCCCGCTCGCTGGTGCGGGTGGTCACCATCGCGCCCGGGATCTTCGAAACGCCCATGATGGCCGGGCTGCCGCAGGAAGCGCAGGACTCCCTCGGCGCGCAGGTGCCGCACCCCTCCCGCCTGGGCAAACCCGCCGAGTACGCCAACCTCGTGGCGCACATCGTGGATAACGCCATGCTCAACGGCGAGACCATCCGGCTGGACGGCG
This sequence comes from Arthrobacter sp. Ha26, assembly GCF_059091705.1. Taxonomy (NCBI): domain Bacteria; kingdom Bacillati; phylum Actinomycetota; class Actinomycetes; order Micrococcales; family Micrococcaceae; genus Arthrobacter; species Arthrobacter sp. Ha26. The sequence goes on along the minus strand of NZ_JBNHGX010000002.1, from coordinate 151,413 downwards.
CCATCCGGATGGGGCCGAAATGACCACCACGGGAACCCTTACCCTGCCCCCGGCGGACTTCTTCGCCGTCGAATCCCTGCTGAACCAGGCGGAACGGGACAAGCTGGCCGAACTGCGGGCCTTCCTTGCCGCGGAGATTGCCCCCTATGCCGGCGACTGGTGGAACAAGGCCGAGTTCCCCGCGCACATCCTGCCCAAGCTCGCGGCCCTGCAGCTCAGCACGCCTGCCCAGCGCGGCTACAGCCACCTGTTTGCCGGCCTGGTGATCGCCGAGATGACCCGCGTGGACACGTCCATTGCCACCTTCTTCCTGGTCCACCACGATCTCTTCGTCGAGTCGCTCTACGCCTTCGGCAGCGAGGACCAGAAGCAGCGGCTGCTCGATGACGCCTCAAACCTGCGCATCACCGGTGCGTTCGCCCTCACCGAACCGAACCACGGCTCCGACGTGGCCGGCGGCATGGAAACGCGCGCCCGGCGGATATCTGCAGTAACGGGCAGCTCCGACGACGGCGGCGACACATGGGTGCTCAACGGCGCCAAGCGGTGGATCGGCAACGGGACGTTCTGCGACTACATGCTGGTGTGGGCGCGGGACGAGGCAGACGGGGCGGTGCGGGGCTTCATCGTCGATGCCACCTTGCCCGGGGTTACCCGGACGCGGATCGAAAACAAGATCGCGCTGCGCACGGTGCAGAACGCGGACATCGTCTTCGACAACGTCATGGTGGCGGAAGCGGACCGCTTCGCCGCCATCAGCAGCTTTGAAGACACCAACGAGCTGCTGCGCGGCTCGCGCATCATGGTGGCCTGGCAGACGGTGGGCCAGCAACTGGCGGCGTTCGACGTCGCCCGGCAGTACGCTGTAGAACGCCACCAGTTCGGCCGCCCGCTGGCACAGTTCCAGCTGGTCCAACAGCAGCTGGTGACCATGCTGGGCAATGCCGTGGCGAGTATGGGCATGATGGCCGGCCTGGCCAGGCTGCAGGACGACGGCATGGCGGACATGCCGCGGGTGGCCCTGGCCAAGTCCTACCTGAGCGCCCGCATGCGCGAGACCGTGGCGCTGGGCAGGTCCATCCTGGGCGGAAACGGGATCGTCACCGACTACCGGATGGCGAAGATCTTTTCGGACGCCGAGGCCATCTACACCTACGAGGGATCGTTCGAAATCAATACCCTGATCGTGGGGCGGGCTGTCACCGGGCTTTCGGCGATTGTCTAGTCCCCGCCCGGATACGGCTGCATCTCGCCCGCCTCCACACGCACGTCCAGGAAGTTGTTCTTCACCGGCATGGGGCATGTTCCGTACGGAGTGAAGGCGCTGGGGTAGTTGATGGCACGGTTGAAATCCAGGACCACCGAGCCATCCGGCCGGGGACGGGGCACAGCGAGCTTGCGCCAGTCATCAGTGGTTTCGCCGTTGGTTTCATCATGGAACGTGACGGTCAACGCCCCGAGTTTTTCCTCCTCTGCCTGCAGCCGCATGGCGTGGGGACTGCCCGGAACACGGAAGACAACCTCGCCCACCGTCCGGTGGATGCCGTCCACCAAGGGGTTGGCCGTGGCAATCGGCACCTCCACAGGCTCCGGATAGGGCTCGAACCTGCCAACAACTTCCCAGTCCGGGTTGTAGCCGTAGGTGGGGACGCCGCGGAACTCCGTGAAAACAGGGGATGCAGCGTCCCGGGTGCGGATGGCATACCGGCCTCCCCGCATTGCCAGCTCAACCACCACCCGGTCGCCGTCCTGGCCACCGAACCGGACCCACATCAAGGACTCTTCGTCCGCCAGCACCGCCGAAATGGTCCCGTCCACCGGCTGTCCCGTCTCCACCAGCCACAACCCGTCCGCGGGCACTGCGGTGAGTGCCGCAGTCGTGCCGTCCGTGGACCAGAGCCCGGGCACCAGGTCGACGGCGGCCGGCGAGTTTTCGAGCCACTGGAAGGAGGTGAGGGTCAGCCAGCCGTGCGGGGCTGCCAGGGCTTTGTTCCGGTTGTCGCGGAAGCGCTGCCAGCGCTCCACCTTGGCTGCTGGAGAAGTGCTCATGGTTCCCTTCGGAGGTTCGTGGTGCGTCGGCTACAACGGTGCAGCGCCGGCATTCATTCCGGCCGGCGCCCCTGCGGAGTATCGTCTGACCCACTGCCCGGTCATTCCGTCCAGCAAGGGAGTCGTTATGAAAATTGCCGTCCTTGGTACCGGCAGCGTGGGCCGCACGCTGGCAACGGCCCTGAACCAACGTGGCCACGAGGTGGTGGTGGGAACCCGGGATCCGGACGCCACCGCCGCCAGGACGGAGAAGGACGCGCGGGGGACATCACCGTTCAGCGAATGGCAGGCCGGAAACCCGGATATCGAACTGAAAACGTTCGGTGAAGCCGCCGGAGCCGCAGAACTGGTGGTGAATGCGACCAACGGCGCCAAAGCCCTCGAAGCCCTTGGTTCGGCGGGCGCGGCCAGGCTTGCCGGGAAGGTCTTGATGGATGTGTCCAATGCGCTGGATTTCTCGCAGGGCATGCCGCCGGTCCTCAACCCGGTGAATACGGACAGCCTGGGGGAGAGGATCCAGCGGGCCTTCCCCGGCGCCCGGGTAGTGAAGACACTCAACACGATGAACGCCCGGCTGATGGTGGACCCCGCCGGGCTGGCAGGCGGAGGACACTCAGTCTTTGTCTCCGGCGATGATGCCACGGCCAAGGCTGTGGTCACGGGGTTGCTGAAGGAACTGGGGCACCTGGACATCATCGATCTTGGTGACATCACCACTGCCCGCGGTGCCGAGATGGTGATGCCGCTCTGGCTCCGCCTCTATGCTGCGCTTGGCACAGTGGATTTCAACTTTAAGGTTGTCCGCACTGTTGAATAGGTGGCGTGGACATCGTGGCAGCAGTAAGCACCGAGTGGCTCAAGGCACTGACCTGGATTGCCGCCTTCATCTGCGGGGCGGCGATGCTTGTGTGGCGGCGGGGCCGGCCGGACCAGGCGGTGCTGGTGTCCCTGGTGGCGTTGACGGCCGCCAGCGTGGGCTCCGGCATTTACGTCCTGAACCACGTGGGTGACGGTCGCTGGGGCAGCGGCGGGCAGGAACTCCGCCCGCCACATCTGTCCGGTGCACCGGTGGTGGGTGACTTCCTGGCGCCCCTTGAAGGGATGCTTGGAGACATGGCGGACGGCGTCAACGGCTTTATGGACTTCCAGGCCGCGCTTCCGGTGGCGCTGGGGTTTTTCGCCGCGGCCGGCTGGGCTTTTGCCGCCTCCATACCGGCGGGCCTCCTGGTCCTGACGCTCAACATGCGTGCGGCCAGGCGGCGTAATGTGGAATTCGCCGCCTACGGCAACGAATTGGCCGGCCTGCGGGCGGAACTGGAGCGTGTCAAGCGGTATGTAGGGTTTCCGGCGGACGACATTTTTTGAGATGGATTCCCCGGGGACGCCGCCCTGCGGGTAGCATCTTTAGCTAGTAACGTGGCTCACAGTATCCAGCGCAGTGTACGAGCCAAGTCCGAAACCCTCGAAAGATTGCTTCCATGGCTCACACTGCAGCACATCCCGAATCAGACCTCGCCTCCGAACTGAGGGCAGACGTCCGCCGTGTCTCCACGCTCCTGGGCGAATCCCTGGTCCGCCAGCACGGCCCGGAACTCCTGGACCTCGTGGAGCAGGTCCGCCTCCTCACCAAGGAATCCAAAGAAGCCGCGCGCGGCGGCGCTGATGCCACCGGCCCGTGGAGTGCGCACGACGTCGTTGCGCAGGTCCGCGAACTCCTCGGCTCCCTGCCCATCGAGCAGGCCACCGACCTGGTGCGTGCCTTCGCTTTCTACTTCCACCTCGCCAACGCCGCCGAGCAGGTCCACCGGGTGCGCGGTTTGCGGACCCGCGCGGAAAAGGACGGCTGGCTGGCCAAGACCGTCAACGAGATTGCCGACCAGGCAGGGCCCGGCGTCCTGCAGGAAGTAGTCAACGGGCTTGATGTCCGGCCCATCTTCACGGCGCACCCCACCGAGGCTTCCCGCCGTTCGGTGCTGGACAAGATCCGGAAGCTGTCCGATGTGCTGGCCCAGCCCACTGCCGAGGGCACCACGGCGCGCCGCCGCCAGGACCGCCAGCTGGCCGAAATCATCGACCAGATGTGGCAGACCGATGAGCTCCGGCAGGTCCGGCCCACCCCGGTGGACGAGGCCCGCAACGCCATCTACTACCTGGGCGGGATCCTCACCGACGCCATGCCCGAAATGCTGGCCGAATTCTCCGAACTGCTGGGCGAGCACGGTGTCAGCCTCGCCTCCAAGGAAGCTCCCATCCGATTCGGCTCCTGGATCGGCGGCGACCGCGACGGAAACCCGAACGTCACCGCGGCCGTCACCCGGGAAATCCTGCAGATCCAGAACCAGCACGCCGTCCGGATCAGCATCGCCATGATCGATGAACTGATCTCCATCCTCTCCAACTCCACCGCGCTCGCCGGGGCGGACAAGCAACTGCTGGAGTCCATCGAGGCGGACCTGAAGAAGCTGCCGGGCCTGGACCGCCGGGTCCTCGAACTGAATGCGCAGGAGCCTTACCGGCTGAAGCTCACCTGCATCAAGGCCAAGCTCATCAACACCGGCAAGCGCGTGGCCGCCGATTCCAACCACGAGCACGGCCGGGATTACAACGGCACCGACGAACTCCTGGCTGACCTGGAACTGCTGGAGCTTTCGCTCCGCAACCACTCGGCGTCGCTGGTTGCGGACGGTGCCCTGGCCCGCGTCCGCCGCGCCATCGCCTCCTTCGGCCTGCACCTGGCCACGCTGGACATCCGCGAACACGCAGACCACCACCACGACGCCGTAGGGCAGTTGATGGACAGGATCGGCGGCCCCGGGCTCCGCTACGCAGAACTGAGCCGCGAGGAACGCTTCGAAGTGCTCGGCGCCGAACTTGCCTCCCGCCGTCCGCTGTCCGGCCACCCGATCAAGCTCGACGGCGCTGCTGACGGCACGTACGACGTCTTCCGCGAGATCCGCCGGGCTTTGCGCACGTACGGCCCGGATGTCATCGAGACCTACATCATCTCCATGACCCGCGGCGCAGACGACGTCCTCGCGGCCGCCGTCCTGGCCCGCGAAGCCGGCCTGGTGAACCTCTTCGGTGAGAAGCCCTACGCAAAGATCGGGTTCGCGCCCCTGCTGGAAACGGTGGAGGAGCTCCGCGCCTCGGCCGAGATCGTGGACCGGCTCCTGTCCGATCCGTCCTACCGCGAACTGGTGCGGCTGCGCGGCGACGTCCAGGAAATCATGCTGGGCTACTCGGACTCCAACAAGGAGTCCGGCGTGATGACCAGCCAGTGGGAAATCCACAAGACCCAGCGCAAGCTGCGGGACGTTGCCGCCAAGCACGGCGTCCGCGTGCGCCTCTTCCATGGCAGGGGCGGATCCGTGGGCCGTGGCGGCGGTCCCACCTACGACGCCATCCTGGCCCAGCCCAACGGCGTCCTGGAAGGCGAAATCAAGTTCACCGAGCAGGGCGAAGTCATCTCTGACAAGTACTCGCTGCCCGAACTGGCCCGCGAAAATCTCGAACTGTCCCTCGCCGCAGTGCTCCAGGGTTCGGCCCTGCACCGGGATCCCCGGACCTCCGCGGACCAGCGCGAACGGTACGGGCACGTCATGGAAACCATTTCCGATGCCGCCTTTGACCGGTACCGGAAGCTGATCGACGACCCCGACCTGCCGGCCTACTTCATGTCCTCCACTCCCGTGGAGCAGCTGGGCTCGCTGAACATCGGCTCCCGGCCCTCAAAGCGCCCGGATTCCGGTGCCGGGCTGGGCGGCCTGCGTGCCATTCCCTGGGTGTTCGGCTGGACCCAGTCCCGGCAGATCGTGCCCGGCTGGTTCGGCGTCGGGTCGGGGCTCAAGGCTGCCCGCGAGGCCGGCAACTCCGCGCAGCTGGTGGAGATGTGGGAGAACTGGCACTTCTTCCGGTCCGTGCTCTCCAACGTGGAGATGACGCTCGCCAAGACTGACATGGACATTGCCGGGTACTACGTCTCCACCCTGGTCCCGGAAGAACTGCACCACATCTTCCGTGCCATCCGCGAGGAGTACGAGCTGACCGTGGCCGAGGTCCAGAACCTCACCGGGGAGCGTCTGCTCCTGGACGCCCAGCCCACCTTGAAGCGCTCGCTCGAGATCCGCGACCAGTACCTGGATCCGATCAGCTACCTGCAGGTGGAACTGCTCCGCCGCGTCCGCACCGAAAGCGGAACCATCAGCGGGGCAGAGATCGACGAACGCCTCCAGCGGGCCATGCTCATCACCGTGAACGGCGTGGCGGCGGGCCTGCGCAACACCGGCTGACCCGGTCAGACCAGCCAGCGCCACCAGCGTGGCTGCTCCGGTTCCGGCGCCGGTTCGGGTTCCGGCTCCTCGCCCAAGGCCAGCGCGGCCTCCACGATGTCGCTTGCGGTAAGCGTCATGACCGCCTCACGATCGAGCGCGTCGAGGCTTTGTTCCTCATCGAGTGACAGCCGCAGCGCCTGGCGATTGAGCGCCTGCTCGAACAGCGTGCGGGCGAACCGTGCGTTGCCGGAGTCCTCGCCCGCGTGGAGCCCGGTGAGGATGCGGCGCAGCACCTCGTCCGCACCCGGCTCCAGCATGTACTCGTGCTGGGCCAGCATCTGGTGGAAGATCGTCTGGAGTGCGTCGACGGAGTAATCCGGGAACGTGATCTCGCGCGCGAACCGGGAGCGCAGTCCGGGGTTCGAGAGCAGGAAGGACTCCATCAGCCGCGGGTACCCGGCCACGATCACCACCAGGCGGTGGCGGTGGTCCTCCATCCGCTTGAGCAGGACCTCGATTGCCTCGGGGCCGAAGTCCATCCGGCCGTCCTCCGGGGCCAGCGCGTAGGCCTCGTCGATGAACAGGACGCCGTCCAGCGCACGCCGGATCACCCGGTCCGTCTTGATGGCGGTCGCGCCGACGTACTGCCCTACCAGGCCCGAACGGTCCACCTCGACCAGGTGGCCTTTCTGCAGCAGACCGACCGCGCGGTACATCTCGGCCAGAAGCCGCGCTACGGTGGTCTTGCCCGTGCCCGGGTTTCCGAGGAACACCAGATGCTGTGAGGTGGCCACCTCCGGCAGGCCGTGCGCCTTTCGGCGGGCCTGGACCTGGAGCAGCGCAACGAGGGCCCTCACCTGTTCCTTCACGGTCTCCAGTCCGACCAGCGCGTCGAGCTCGGCCTGCACCTCGGACAGCGGCCGGGCCGGCCCGGGCCTCGGACCGATGAGATCGCCCACCAGGTCGTCGACGCGCTCCGAACCGGGCAGCTTGAGTTGATCGGCCAGATGGCCGATGGTTTCGCGCAGGTCGTCGAGCGGGTGGCGGCTGGAAGCCATGCATCCACTGTAGTACCCGATTCCCCAAGACCCCCAGTGCACTCGTGCGGGAGCGTTCGGGTTTCCGCCTTAGTGGGCAGGGTCTGGGTAGGGTTGAAACCATGCCATCGTTCCAGACCCGTCTCAAGATCACCGGGCTGCGCCCCGGCAGCCCGCCCGAAGCCGTCATGGACGCAGCGGTGGAGGCCCTGGGAACGCGGCACCATGTGGAGTCGAACCAGCTGCAGATCGCCGGCGGAGTGCCGCAGCTGAACCTGCGCTTCCTGGTGGAGCCCACCGAATACAGCAGCGAGAACCGGCAGGCCCTGGACGCGGCAGCCATGATGCGCGACGCCGTCGAACGCGTTGCCCTGACCGGCTCCCTTATGGTGCTGCGGCGCAGCCGCGGCCGCTGGACGCCCGTGTAGTTCCCTCTGCGGTACGGGTCCGCTATACCAGCGGAGGATCGGGTTCCTCCACGGGGGAGCGGTTGCCGCGCCGCCGGGTGACGATAATTCCGACGACGACGCCGATCACCAGGCCCAGCGCCACCCCGATCAGTGAGCTGGCCCAGAACGGCAGGCGGGTGGTGGAGCCGGTGAAGTAGCCCAGGCCCACCAGCCAGCACGCCCACAGCAGCGCGCCGAGTCCGGCGCACAGGCTGAAACCGCGGACGGAAACGTTGGCGATCCCGGCGGCGGCGGACGTGGCCAGCCGTCCGCCCGGGATGAACCTGGCCCCGATGATGGCGCCGTACGTGGAGGAGCGTCCCGCCTTGGCGAGGGCATCATGGATGCCTGCGTGGACACGGCGGCCCCACTTCCAGCGGTCAAGGACGTGGCTGAGCCGCCGCCGGAACAGCTGGAACACCACCATGTCACCGAGCCAGGAGGCCAGGGCGGACAGGGCGGCCACCAGGAACACGTTGGCGCGCCCGTCGGCGGACAAGGCCCCGCCCGTAATCACCACCATCTCGGACGGGATGGGCGGGAAGATGGCGTCGCCCAGCACGACGGGGATGATCCAGAAATAGATGGCCGTCCCCCAGCTGTCTGCGCTGCCGAAGTCCATTGCCACAAGGTACCCCAGATTCGTGGTGCTGGAACCGGGGATTGCCACACCGCTGCAACCGTCAGGAGCCGGCGGCCTCACTGAGCTGGAGACGGCTGCGGTACTCCACCGGTTTCCCGGAGATCGGATCCACAAACCGGATGCCCCGGGCGAGGAGCTGCAGGGGTTTGCTGTAATCGTCCGGCGCCTTGTCCAGCAGGTCGGGGTAGAAGGCGTCGTTGACGATGCCCAGCCCCAGCGAGGCCATGTGCACCCGCAACTGGTGGGTCTTGCCGGTGTGGGGTTCCAGCCGATACAGCGCCCGGCGCGCCTCATTACCCGGCCCCGCAGCGGCGCCGGCTGAGGCACCCGGCGCGGTGCCGGCGTCGAGCGTTGCCAGCCGCTCAATCCGGGTCTCCGCATTCGGTTCGCCCCCGATGACTTCGGCGAGCAGGTAGCTGCGCGACTTGGTCATCCGGTTGCGCACCACCACGGGAAAGTCGACGGCGGGATACCCCTCCGCGGGCTCGGCGGCGGACACGCACTCGTATTCCTTCTGGACCTGGCGCTTCTCAAAAAGCACCTGGTACTTGCCCCTGGTGGCCGGGTTGGTGGAGAAGAGCAGCACTCCGGCGGTCATGCGGTCCAGCCGGTGCATGGGAATCAGGTCCGGGAGGTCAAGCCGGTTCCGCAGGCGCACCAGGGCGGATTCCTGGATGTAGGTCCCGCCGGGGGTAGTGGGCAGGAAATGCGGCTTGTCCACCACCAGCAGATGGTCGTCCTGGTGCAGGATGCCCAGCTCCACCGGGATGCGGGTCTCCGGTGGCAGCGTCCGGTAGTACCAAATGAAGGTGTGGTCCGTCAGCGGAGTAGCCCGGTCCAACCGAACGCCGCCCTCGCCGACGATCTCGCCGGCGTCGAACCTGTCCTCAATGCCCTGCGGATCGATGTGCCCCCAGCGGTGCATCATGTAGTCCATCGCCGTATCCCACGGCCCTTCGCCGGGCAGGCGCAGGCGGGTGGCATTGACGCCGTCGCGCACGGGCAGGGGGGATTGCATCACCGGACAATTCTACGTGGCCCGCCGGGAGCGCACTTCTGCATCCCGGGCCCCGCCGATGATAAAAAAGTTCTTGACAAGAAAAGTTGTCGGTTACAGACTTGAACCATGTTGGACATAGCAGTCATCGAGGACCCCGCGGCGGCCGAAGCTTCCCTGGATCCTGTCCGTACGCGAATCCTGCATGAGCTGTCCCATCCGGGCTCGGCAACGCAGATCGCGGTGAAGGTGGGGCTGCCCCGGCAGAAGGTCAATTACCACCTCAAAGCGCTCGAGCGGCACGGCCTGGTGGAGTTGGTGGAGGAGCGGCGCAAGGGCAATGTCACGGAACGGGTCCTCCAGGCCACCGCAGCCGCCTACCTGATCTCACCGCAGGCCCTGTCCTCAGTGTCACCCGATCCGCACCGGTTTTCAGACCGCTTCTCCGCCTTCTGGCTGCTGGCGCTCGCCGGACGGATGGTGCAGGAGATGGGCAAGCTGATTGCCGGCGCGGCCGCTGCCCGCCAGAAGCTGGCCACCTTCGCCATCGACGGCGAGATCACCTTCCGGTCCGCGGCGGACCGCGCCGCCTTCGCCGAAGAACTTGGCGTTGCCGTCACGCGGCTCGTGGACAAGTATCACGACGGCGGCACCGGCCCAGGAACCGGGGCCTCGGCAGGCAGGCGGCACCGGCTGGTGGTGGCGCTGCACCCCGTCCTCAAGACAACCACAACAACCAAGGGGAGCCCGGAAAGCCCGGCGATCCACAACGCAAAGGAGCAGGACAATGACTGACAAACGCGAATTCGAAATCGTCTACGACACGGAACTGCCCGGCACGCCGGAACGCGTGTGGGAGGCGGTAACATCAGGGACGCCGGCCTGGATGTTCCCCACGGACCAGTGGCCCGACGTCAAAACGGTCCAGGAATACCCCAGCCATCTCGTGTCCAGGATGGACGGCCCGGACGGCTGGTTCAACCAGCTCGAGCACGTCCTGGAACCGCTCGAGGGCGGCCGCGCCCGGCTGCACTACGTCCACAGCGGCATTTTTGCCGACAACTGGGACGGGCAATACGACGGCGCCTCCCGCCACACTGAGTTCTACCTCCACACCCTGGGCCAGTACCTGCAGTACTTTGACGGCCGCCCCGTGGTCTTTACCGACATCCAGGCTCCCGCGGCTTCGCAGAACCCTGACGGCTTTGCGAAGCTGCGCCGGGCCCTGGGCGTGGAGTCTGCCGGTCGGGGGTCGCAAGTGGAGCTGGAGCTCGACGTCGTGGGCCGGCTGAGAGGTGAAGTGGACTTCTCGAATGAGCATTTCCTGGGAATCCGCAGTTCCGATGCGCTGTACCGGTTCTTCGGCCGCAACGCCTTCGGGGCGCCGGTGGGAATGACAGTGCACGATTTCAGCGGATCCGGGGACGCCGAAACCACCGCCAAGGCCTGGGGCGACTTCCTGGAGAAGGTATACGCCTAACCGGCTGTGGTTAGGCAGCGGCGGCCCTTGTGCGGGCAGCGACACGCAAAATACGGATCGACTCGCAAAATACCTGGCGCGGTGGATATATCTGCCCCGCCAGGTATTTTGCGAGTCGCGGACGAACAGGCGCCTCGAAAAGCGTTGGCGTCAGGCGGCCCAGCCGCGGGCTACTGCATCCAGGGCGGAGCTGTAGGCAGCTGGCCAATCGGCGTCCGGAGGGCCCACCTGCGCCAGCTCCAGGCTGACAAGCCCGTGCACCTGGCCCCAGATTGCCACTGCCACCATATCCACCGGCGCGGGCAGCAGGACCCCCGCCGCCTGGGCTGCAGCCACGGCGTCCATCAGTGGATCCATGGCCCCGGCAGTGACTGCCGGGCTCGGCTGGCAATCCACGTAGGCGGCCAGGACGCCGCCGAACATCAGCCGGTAGAGCGCGCGGTGCTCCAGCGCCCAGGCCCGGTAGGCGATCCCCAGTCCCTGCAGCCCATCCGAGGCGGCGGCCACCTGCGAGTCGCGGAAAGAGCGGAATCCGTCCTCCACCACGGCGGTGAGGAGCTGGGACTTCCCCCCAAACAGCGAGTAGACGGCGGTGGTGGACGTCCGCGCAGCCGACGCCACATCACGCAGCGTCACTTTGGCCGGCCCGTCCCGGTCCACCAGCTCGGCTGTGACGGCCAGCAGTTCCTGCCGCAGGGAATCATTATGGATCACAGGTCTTGCCATGGGTTCCATTGTTTCATAACCTTGTTTCGTAACAGCGTTATGAAATGCCGGTTCAACGCCAATCAAAGGAGCGTCCCGTGGCGAGCAATGTTTTTCCGGGCCGGTATACAGCCGATCCCGGCCGGGAATCAGTGACCGTTTTCCTCATCGGAATGAGGGCCAACCGGTGGTGGAAGCTGCGAACAGTGGGCAAAGTGGCGCGTGCCATGCCGCGGATGCTGCAGCACCTGGCCGGCGACCCGGCGTCCGGGATGCTGGGGTACGAGCAGTGGTTTGGCCGTACCACCATGCTGCTCACCTACTGGGAAAGCCCGGAACATCTGCGGAAATTTGCTGCCGACCGGGAGTCGCCGCACCTGGAGCCGTGGCGGCGGTTTATGAAGGAAACTGCGGGAAGCGGAGACGTGGGCGTCTGGCACGAAACATACCAGGTGCCGGCTGCCGGCCTCGAAGCCATCTACAACGGGATGCCGCTCTTTGGACTCGCCAAAGCCACTGCCCATGTTCCGGTAGGAGCCGGGACCAACACCGCCAAGCAACGGATGGGCAGGTCCGGCGGGCAGCAGGCGCCGGTCAGGCAATAGCTACAGCGGGTGCATTCTTCAGGGTCCGGCGAAGCTGCGGGGCCGCGTCGAGCCGGTCCTGGGCTGACCGCAGGGCGAGGACTGCAGTTTCCAGTTGTTCCGGCGGGAGCGTGAACGGCACACGGAGGTAGCGCTCGAAGGCGCCGCCGATTCCAAACCGTGGCCCTGCCGCCAGCCTGATGCCAAAGTCCGGCGCGACGACCGTCAGGGCGGTGCTGATGGGGGCCGGGAGCTTGCACCACGCGGACAACCCGCCGGAAGGGTACAACGTTTCCCATTCCGGCAGGTGTCCGGCGATCAGTTCCAGCAAGGCTCCCCGGTTGTCCCGGAGCGCGGCGAGCCGTGCCGGCAGCGGTTCGTCCATGGCGCGGACCAGATGTGCGGCGGCCAGTTGCTCCATGACCGGGCCGCCCAGGTCAAGGGAAGTCCGGGCGGCCGCAAACCGTTGGATCAAGTCTTGGGAGGCGCGGATCCACCCCGTGCGAAGACCGCCCCAGTGGGACTTGCTGAGCGAGCCTATCGTCACTACCGCGGTACTGAAGGCTGCCACCGGACTGGAGTCGGCGCCGTCGAGATTCAGTTCCCGCAGGGTCTCGTCCACCACCAGGACGGTTCCGGCCGCCGCAGCCGCCCTGACAAGTTGGCGGCGCTGAAGATCGGGCATGAGTTGGCCGGTGGGGTTGTGGAAGTCCGGCACCACGTAGGCGAGTTTGGGCCGCTGCTGCGTCAAGGCCGCTTGGAGTCCGTGCATGTCCCAGACCACACCGGGCCCGCCACCGTGGGCGGCGCCGCTTGATACGGCATCTGCCGGTGTGGCTGCTCCGGGTCCGGCGCTCGGGGCGGTGAAGGCTACCGGGATGGCCCGGCAACCTGCTGCGCGGACCGCGTCCAGAGCGTTGGGGTAGCTCGGATGTTCCACCAGCACCCAGGCGTTCCGGCCTGTGAGGGCGCGAAGGACGATGTTCAGGGCATGCTGTGCTCCCGAAGTCACCAGCACCTGGTCGGCGGTGGTGGGAACACCGGCTACGGTGTATCGGGCTGCCACGGCTTCACGCAGGGGGAGCAGGCCCATGGCATCGTACCCGAAGCCCGGGAGCAGGGCCGGCAGCTCGGTCAGGGCTGCGGCGAAAGCCCGGTGGACCAGTTCGCCGCTGGCCGGCAGTGACGAATATGCCAGGTCTATCAATCCCGCGGGCGCTGCCAGGCCGGGTGCAGCCAGTCCTGATGCCAGTCCTGCCCCCGCAAGTCCGGTTTGGGCCGCTTCCGAGCCCGAGGGCAGCGGTCCCCTGACTGCCGTGGCCCCGGCCGTCGTCGTGCGCGGAATCCGGGTCCGGCTCCTGCTGCCCTGTCCGCTGCTGAGGAATCCCTGGTCGCGGAGCACGCCGTAGGCTGCCGTCACGGTGGTCCGGCTGACGGCCAGGACTTCGGCGAGCGCTCGTTCGCTGGGCAGTGCCGTGTCCAGCGCCACCCTGCCGTCCAGCACCAGAAGGCGTACGACGTCGGCCAGCTCGCGGTAGGCGGGCGCGGCGCCGAGGTTCCACTTGCCCAGGAGACGGGCAAGGGTAAGTGCGGTAAGGGAAGACATCAGGCCAGTATTTCAAACTGGCTATATATTTCAAGGCCAGTTCTTGGCAGGGTTGAGGGCATGTTGACCCGCAGACTCCTCCAGCTCCTTCTCGGCCTCGCCATGTATGGGATTTCCCTTGCGATGTTCATCCGTGCCGGACTCGGACTGGACCCGTGGGACGTGTTCCACCAAGGCGTGGCAACCAGGACCGGCCTCAGCATCGGGGTGGTGGTCATCATCGTCAGCTTCCTGGTGCTGCTGCTGTGGATTCCGCTGCGCCAGCGGCCGGGGTTCGGGACGCTGTGCAACGCCGTGCTGGTGGGCCTCTTCGCGGACATTGGCCTCGCCCTGATCCCGGCCTTCTCCCACCTGGGCGGCCAGATCGGCATGCTCGCGGGCGCCGTCCTGCTTAACGGCATCGCGTCCGCCTGCTACATCGGTGCCCGGTTCGGTCCCGGCGCCCGTGATGGATTGATGACCGGACTGGCCCGGCGCAGTGGCTGGTCCGTCAGGTTATCCCGCACCCTGATTGAAGTTGTTGTGCTCGGCGTCGGATGGTTCCTGGGCGGCTCAGTGGGAGCAGGGACGGTTGTCTACGCCCTCGCCATCGGCCCGCTGGTCCAGTTGCTGCTCCCGGTGTTTATGGTTCCCGCTGCACTGCCCGCCCCAGACTGCCAAGGGCAGGCCGCGGATGCCCCTGCTTCGGAGCCGCAGACCATCTGAGCCACCGACCGCCTGAGCCGCAGACCGCCTGAACCACCCCGCAGCCCAGCCATCCAGCCGCCCAACCGTCAGGCTTGCAGCGGCTGGCAGCGGGGGCAGAAGTAGATGTCGCGTTCCTCCTCGCCGTTGGGCTTTCCAAGCGTGCCGCGCTGTATTGGGGTTCCGCACTTGAGGCAGGGCTGGTGCTCCCTGCGGTAAACCCAGTAGCCCGGCCGGCCGGCCATCCTGCCCACCGGCATCCCTTTGGGGTTGAGGATGGTGACGCGGCGGCCGGGCCCGAGGTTGACTTCGAGCAGCTGCTTCGCGTCAGTCATCATGGTGCGGACGTCCTCCACGGCCGAAACGGGGGACGCCGGATGCACGCCGGACAGGAAACACGTCTCGCAGCGGTAAATGTTGCCGATCCCGGCAAGGTTGCGCTGGTCCAGGAGTGCCACCCCGATCGGGACGTCCGGGGCTGCCCGGACCCGCCGCTCTGCTTCGTCCAGGTCCCAGTCCGGACCCAGCAGGTCCGGGCCGAGAAAGCCTACGATGGACTCTTCGTCGGCCGTGGCCACTACGTCCACGAGACCCAAGGAGAAACCGACGGCGTCCGCCGCCGGGGTGCGCAGTATGCAGCGGGCGGTAAATCCGGGCTTCCGCCACCTGCCGCCGGGCGGATAGACCTGCCAGGTGCCCTCCATTTTCAGGTGGGAGTGAATGGTGAGCAACTTGCCCTCGGGTCCCGCCACGCGCATCAGCAGGTGCTTGCCGCGCGCCACCACTTCGCTCATGGTCCAGCCGGCCAGGTTCAGGGTGGCAAAGCGGGGAACGCGGAAGTCCGAGGCAATCAGCCTTTGTCCGGCCAGGGCCTGGTGCAACTGGTTGGCGGCGCGCCAGACGGAATCCCCCTCAGGCACGGATCCTCAGTCCTTTGGGGGTGGAGTAGGCGCCGGCTGCGCTGAGCGCGGCGGCAACCGGGGTGTCCAGGATGTCGTGTCCGTTCACTTTCTCCATGATCAGCTTGTCCACGGCGCCGCGGGTCACCACGCCCACCAGTGCGGTGCCTGCCGCGGCGAGGACGGCGGCGTCGTCCTCGAAGGCCAGCAGGGTCTTGCCGCCTCTTTCCACGTAGAGGGCCAGCGCCCCGTCCACCAGCACCACCAGTGCACCGGCTTTGCGCCCGGGGCGGTGTCCCGTCCCGGCTTCGTCGTGCAGGGCGGGCCAGGGGAGGGCAGCACCATAAGGGTTGGCAGGATCCGTGGCAGCCAAGGCCAGGGCGACGGGTTCCGGCTTGGCGAGCTGGGTGTCCTCGGAATACGAACGCAGCCGGTCCACCGTGGCGGGGACGGCGAACTGCGCCGCGCCCAGATGCTCGATGAAGTAGCCGCGGCGGCAGCGGCCTGCCTCCTCCAGCCGGGCCAGTACTTTATACATCAGCCCGAATCCGCCAAGGATCTGTTCCGCCATCACCGAACCACGGGTGACCACGCCGTAGCGGTCCAGCAAGAGCTCCGCGGTGGCCCGGGCATGGATGGTGGGATCCAGTTCGGGCTCTGGAAGGGCGGACCAGCGGCCAGCCGCCATAGGTGGCGTGGCCACAGCTGCAGAGGATCCGGCGTAACGGCCACCGCCCAGGCCGGACGAACCCATGAGCCCCGTTCCATGGGAGCGGCCCAGCCGGCTGAGGCGCGGCGCCCGTGCGCGCGGTGCGCGGGCAACCTGCCGGTGGGCGGTGTGGCCCCCGGCGATCAGCGCCCGCACCGGCGCGAAGGTGTCTCCGGTGATGCGGCCTGCCCAGGCAAGGTCCCAGAGGGCAGTCACAACTTCCTGGTCGCTGAGGACGGCATCCATTCCGCCAGCCACGTCCGTCAGCTGGCGGAAGAAGTAGCCACCGCCGTTGTTACGCAGGTGTTCCAGCAGCCGAAGCTGGGCATCCCCAGGTTCGTAGTCGATGGCCGGGTTCAGGGTCAGCTCCGCGGAGTCGGCCAGGTGCAGGCTGATCCAGCCATCATTGCCGGGCAAGGCTCCGGCACCGGACCAGAGGACCTCACCGGCGGCCATCAGCTCGTCAAGCATTGCAGGCTGGTAGTTGGACACCCGGCTGGCCAGGACCAGGGGCTCCCAGGCTGAGGCGGGAACAGGAACTCCTGAGAGCTGGTCGATGGCAGTGATGATGCCGTCCAGTCCACGCAGCGCCGGGGTCCCCCGACCGCCGACGGGAGTCCGGACGTGTTGCCACGCCGGCAGGAACCGGCCGTAGGCGGAGGCGTCTACCGGTTCCACCTCGGCGCGCAGGGCTGCCAGGGACCGCCGTCGGAGCTTGCGGAGTACCTCGGCATCGCACCACTCGCTGACAGGGATATGATTCTGGGCTTCGGGAGTTGGGACAGCACGCTGCTCTGCCTCAGGTGCTGGTGCATCAAGGGCCGGCACCTCGGATGAAGGTGCTTCGCCGTGGGGCCTGAATTCGCCTTCCACCACCCGGCCATCCGCGGCAAGGCGTTTCAGGGCAGTGCTTACCACGGCAACACCCAGGCCGAGCCGCGCCGCGGCTTCGCCGGCTGTGAAGGGTCCGTGGGTCCGGGCGTAACGGGACACGAGGTCGCCAAGGGGATCCGCCACTGGCTCGATGAACGCGAGCGGAACCCCCATGGGCAGGGGCACGCCGAGCGCATCCCGGAGCCGGGCGGCGTCTTCAACCGCGGCGAACCGTTCCACCCCGCCGATGTTCACCCTAATTGCGCGGTTGGCGCGATGCAGGGCCACGAGGTGTTCGGCGGCTGTTTCCGTGCTGGCATGGCCAGGGTCGGTTTCAACAGGGCTCGGGGTTTCGGCAGACTTACCTGCTGGGGTTTCGGCAGGCTCGGTTTCGGCATGCTCAACCACCAGAGTTTGGAGCCCATCCGCCGGTTCCAGCCGGGCGGCTGCTTCATCGGGAGTCAGGGGGCCCAGGAGCCGCAGCAGGTCCGCCACGCCTTCAAGTCCGCGTGCACGACGGTCCGGGGCCACGCGTTGCAACTCCCGTTCGGTGGCCTCGATGACCTTGGCGTCCAACAGTTCCCGCAGCTCAACACGGCCCAGCAGCTCGTTGAGGAGCGTGGAATCCAGGGCCAGGGCCGCGGCCCGCCGCTCAGCCAGTGGTGAATCGCCCTCGTACAGGAACTGGGCAACGTAGCCGAACAGGAGTGACTTCGCGAACGGTGACGGCTGGGTGGTGGTGGTCTGCACGATCCTCAGCTCGCGCCGCTCCACGGAGGCCGCGATGTCCTTCAAGGCCGGAAGGTCGTAGACGTCCTGCAGGCATTCGCGCACAGTTTCCAGCACGATGGGGAATGTGGGATACTTCCTGGCCACATCCAGCAACTGCGCGGACCGCTGCCGTTGCTGCCACAGGGGTTGCCGCTTGCCGGGGGTCTGCCGCGGCAGCAGCAGTGCGCGTGCCGCACATTCACGGAAGCGCGAGGCGAAGAGCGCACTTCCGCCCACTTCTGCAGTGACGATTTGCTCCAGCTCCTCGGGGTCGAACAGGAACAGCTCCGCTCCGGGCGGCTCGTCCTCCATCATGGGCACCCGCAGCACGATCCCGTCGTCGGCCGCCATGGCGGAGCCATCCATGCCGTACCGCTGGTGCAGTCGTTGGCCTACGGCCAGAGCCCACGGCGCGTGGACAGGCATGCCGAAGGGGCTGTGCAGGATCACCCGCCAGTCGCCCAGTTCGTCGTGGAATCGTTCCACCACCAGGGTGGTGTCATTGGGGACCACCTCGGTGGCATGCTTCTGTTCGCTCAGGTACTGGATGAGGTTGTTGGCCGCGAAGTCGTCCAGGCCGCTGGCCTTGCACCGCTCGGTGGCAGGCCCGACGTCGGACGCGGACAATTCGCGGACGAACGCACCCAGGGCACGGCCCAGGTCCACGGGGCGGCCGAGGGAGTCGCCCTTCCAGAAGGGAAGCTTTCCGGGCTGGCCGAACGCGGGGGAGACCAGCACCCGGTCATGCGTGATGTCCTCGATTTTCCAGCTGGTGGCACCTAGGGCGAAGATGTCGCCGACCCGGGATTCGTACACCATCTCCTCGTCCAGCTCGCCCACCCGCCGGCCGCCCTTGGGCGCCGGCGCAGGCTTGCCATCGGTTGAAGGGGGCGCCGTTCCCTCCACCTCCGTGCCGATGATGTAGACGCCGAAGAGGCCGCGGTCCGGGATGGTGCCGCCGGAGGTGACAGCCAGGCGCTGTGCCCCGGGCCTGCCTTCGATGGTGCCGGCGTTGCGGTCCCAGATAATCCGCGGGCGCAACTCGGCGAACTCATCCGACGGATAGCGGCCGGCCAGCAGGTCCAGCGTGGCCTCAAACGCAGAGCGGGGAAGGGAGGCAAACGGGGCTGAGCGGCGGACAGTGGCGAACCATTCCTCAACATCAATGCTGCCCAAAGCCGTGGCGGCGACGGTCTGTTGGGCGAGGATGTCCAGGGGATTTGCCGGAATGCTGAGGCGCTCGATTTTTCCTGTCAGCATGCGTTCCACCGTGATGGCGGTGTGCACCAGGTCTGCGCGGTGCTTGGGGAAAAGGACGCCTTGGGAAACTTCACCCACCTGGTGGCCGGCGCGGCCCACCCGCTGCAACCCGCTGGCGACCGATGGCGGCGATTCCACCTGCACCACCAGGTCCACGGCACCCATGTCGATGCCAAGTTCCAGGGAGGAGGTGGCCACAACGCAGCGGAGCCGGCCGGACTTGAGGTCATCCTCGATCAACGCCCGCTGGTCCTTGGAGACGGACCCGTGGTGGGCCCGCGCCAGTACCGGATCTGCCCCGGCCGAGCTGCCGGCCTGTGCCATCATGTGCGCCGGGGTGGCAGTGGAAGCGGGAAGGCCGGCCGGCGCCTGCTGGGGCCCGGGATCGTCCCAGCCGCCGCCGGCGGCCACCAGCTGCCGTTCGGCGTAGATCTCGTTGAGCCGGGCTGTGAGGCGTTCGGACAGGCGGCGGGAGTTGGCAAAAACGATGGTGGACTGGTTGGCCAGCACCAGGTCAACGATCTTTTCCTCGACGTGCGGCCAAATGGACGCCTGGGGCTGCAGCCCTGACGCGGGGCCCGAATCGAAGGCGCCGGCCGCACCCTGCAGGTCTGACATGTCCTCGACAGGGACGGAAACCGTCAGGTCCCAGTTCTTCCTGGCCGGCGGGGCAACGATCTCCACCGGTGCGGTCCCGGCAAGGAATTGGGCCACGAGTTCCCTGGGCTCAACGGTGGCGGAGAGGCCAATGCGCTGTGCCGGTTTGGGCAGCAGCGCATCCAGCCGCTCCAGTGAGACGGCCAGATGGGCGCCGCGCTTCGTCCCGGCCACCGCGTGGACCTCATCGATGATGATGGTGTCCACCTCGGTCAGGGTTTCCCGGGCCCTGGAGGTGAGCATCAGGAACAGCGATTCCGGCGTGGTGATCAGGATGTCCGGCGGGTTGCTCAGCAGCGCGCGGCGATCGGCGGTGGTGGTGTCTCCGGACCTGACGCCAACGGTGATCAGCGGGGCCGGCAGCCCCAGTCGCTTTGCGGTCTGGGTGATGCCAATCAACGGCGCGCGGAGGTTCCGCTCCACGTCTACGCCCAGCGCTTTCAGGGGTGAGATGTACAGGACCCGGGTCTTGCGTTTGGGGGCGCGGGGACGCCTGCCTTTTGTGGGTGCCCCGGCAGGCAGCCCAGGGGTGTCCGGGGCGGTGGAACCTGACAGCAGCAGCCGGTCAAGCGCCCAGAGGAAGGCGGCCAGGGTTTTACCCGAGCCGGTGGGGGCGACTACCAGCGCGTGCGAGCCGGAGGAGACGGCCTGCCAGGCGCCGCCCTGGGCAGGTGTTGGCTCTGAGAAGGCGCCAAGGAACCACTCCCGGGTAGGCCTGCTGAACTGCCCCATGGGTGTCCCCGGCACTGGGGTCCCGGCCGGCATGGAGCCCTGTTCCTGCTGCATGCCTCCATCATGCCCTAACCCACTGACAGCGGACCCGGGCTCCGGCTGACCCTCATGGCGCTGGCCCTGTGACCGGCCGTTCAACCCTTTCCTGCAGCGGGCAGGTTCTTGGTGGCCGGGCCCTCAAGCAGCTGTCCCTCGTTGCTGAAGCGGGAGCCATGGAGTGGGCAGTCCCAGGTCTGTTCGTTGTCGTTCCAGTGCACGATGCCGCCCAGGTGGGTGCAAACGGCGGACAACTTGCAGGTGGTCCCGTTCACGGTGGATACCGCAACGGGGCGGGTGCCCTCACGGTACACGTGCCCTTGGCCCTCCTCGGGAACAACAGGGGCGGCCGGTGCGGGCAACTGGTCCTTGTCCCTTTTCAGGACCTTGGCACTTTCGGTCCTGACTCCTTCAGCGGCAAGCTGCCCCCAGCCGGAAGCCAGCTTGGCGGCCACGCCGGCGTTGAGGGACACGGCCGAGAAGGCGCCTGACGGGGACGTCATGCGGTGATGGATGGTGTCCGCCCATGGCACGTTCCCGCCGAGGATGTCCGCCGCAATGCCCAAAGAAGCGGCAACCGCGTTGGTCATGCCCCACTTGTTGTAGCCCGTGCCGAAGTAGACGTGGCCTTTGCCGCGGGGCAGCTTGCCGAAGAAGGGCATGAGGTTGACGGCCATGTAGTCCTGCGCCGACCACGTGTGGGTGACCGTTGAGCCGGGGTACTGCTGGGCGGCCCAGTCCAGGAGGCTCCCCAGGTGGTGTTTCTCGGACTTTGCCCGGCCCACATGGTGGCCGTGCCCGCCCACCAGCAGCAGCCTGCGGCCGTCCGCCTCGAAATCCCGGAGCGAGTGCGTGGGCTGCTCCACGGAGATGTACATTCCCGGGGGCGGGGCCTGGTCCTCCTGCAGTTGGAGGGCTGCGGCGTAGGACCGGCTCGGCTTAAGTTTGGCGAAATACAGGCCGCGGTCCAGCACGGGAATCCCGGTGGCCAGCACTACTTGGTTCGCAGTAACGGTGCCGCGGTCCGTGTGGATGGTGGTGGGGCCGCTCCCGGTGACATCCTGCAGGCGGACCCCGCCCACCACAGACCCGCCGCGGCTGCGGAGGTCGGACACCAGAGTGTCCAGCACGTCTATGGGATGGATCTGCGCCTGGTCGGCGAGGCGTACGGCGCCGTGCACGGGGAACGGCAGCCCGGCATCGCGCACGTATTCCACGTCCAAGCCCGCAGTGCTGGCGGCGCTGACTTCCTCCCGGAGTTTCTCCGTTCCCTGCGCGGAGGCCGCGTACGTGTAGGCATCACGGGTCTGGTAGGGGACGTTGTGCTCATCAAGGTACCGCAGGAGCCAGGCCTGGCCTTCCCGGTTGCCGTCCACGTACGCCTGCACCTGTTTCTGCGAATACTGGCGGGAAAGTTGGGACAGGAAAGTACCCTGCAGCAACGTCACTTTGGCCGTGGTGTTCCCGGTGGTCACCGCACCGGGGAACCGTGCTTCCAGCACCAGGACGTTCTGCCCGGAACGGGCCAGCAGGAGCGCGGTCACCAGGCCGGTGAGCCCGGCCCCGGCCACCACGGTGTCGTAACTGCTTCCGGGCTCGAAAGGATCGGAAGCGAATGCTTCCCGGCGGTCCAACCAAATCGACGTCATCCCAGTTCAGCCTGCCTTTGGTCCGGGCCCAGTGGGCCTTTTGTGATGGGTCCGTTATGGACCCTGATCTATGCGTGCCCTAGTTGCTAAGTATACTTATGATGTCGGTGTTTAAGTCTAGCGTCAGGCCCAACCCGGCAGCCATGATGTGAACGTGAACCACAACAGGAGTAATCATGACAAGCATGAGTTCGGACGGTCGCACCGTAGGCCGTACAAACATCCAGAAAGCAGCGCTCGCAGTGGGCGCAGTGTTCCTCCTGGTGGGCGTCCTGGGCTTCATCCCGGGCATCACCAGCAACTATGAATCCCTGGGATTCGCCGGGCACGGGTCCGAAGCCCTGCTCCTGGGCATCTTCCAGGTATCAGTACTTCACAACATCGTCCACCTGCTGTTTGGGGCGGCCGGCATCGCCTTGGCCCGCAACGCAGCACAGTCGAGGAACTACCTGATCGTGGGCGGCGCCATCTACCTGGTCCTCTGGCTCTACGGCCTGCTGATCGGCCATGACACCCCGGCCAACTTTGTCCCGGTGAACACCGCAGACAACTGGCTGCACTTTGTCCTGGGCGTGGCAATGATCGGCCTGGGCCTGGCACTTTCCCGCGGCACTGCACGTGCAGGCCGCACCACCACGGCCCACTAGGAACACAGCCACCAGGAACCCAGCGCACCGACACAGCGCCCAAGGGCGGACAACACTGCAGGCGGCCCGGCATCTTGCCGGACCGCCTGCAGTCTTCCCTGGTGACGAAGAATTTTCTGTGGTCGCGGAAGAATTGCCCTCTCGTCCAGGCTCCTACGCCGGCTGGAATGCACCGATGGTCAGCAGAGTGATTTCCGCGTTGCTGCAGGCCTTGGTGGGCTGGGGCAGGAACAGCGACGCCGTGTCCTCCGGCGGGTAGACCCGGTAGCCTGCCGCGTCCACCATGGTGCAGTCGGGATAATTTCCTGCCTGCGTGTAGCGCAGGACGGCCGAGCCGGTCTGGCCGGGCGCCAGCAGGACGTCGGTGGGCGCGGTGGCCTCGTCGCGGACGGCCGGTGCCCCGATGGGGGCGCTGGTTGCATCAGCGGTCAGGGAAACGCCGGCGAAACCCCGAAGGACACAGGGTTCGGTACCGGAATTGGTGAGGTTGAGCTTCATGTAGACACTGCCGGCGGCACCGCCGCCGGAGGCATCCGTGGCCGCGGAGAGGCCGGCAGCCTTGCAGAGGGCCGGTGCTGCCGGAGGAGCGGTGGAAGGGGTCACTGCCGACGGCGAATCCGACGGCGTCACGGACTGGGTGGGCGATGCGGAGGTTGTGCCCGGGCTGGCAGAACCGCTGCCGGGCGTCGTGGTGGACTGTGACTGCGGCTGGCTGGGGCCGCACCCGCTGAGCAGCAGTGCGGCGGCCGCTGCCGCCGTCGTAATAACAAACCCGTGTGAAATTCGCTGAGACCTCATGGCACCACCTTCGCCGCAGCGGTGGGCCGCGTCAACGATCCGGCGAGGTGGCGCGGCCATTTGATGCCCGGATCGTGATGATCCGGGCACCAAAGCATGCGCCTAGCTGCCTTCCGGATCCGCCGGCGCCGTGGGGCGCGCACCGCCGCGGAAGAACGCAGCGCCGCCGAGCATCAGCCCGCCGATGCCCGCTGCCAGGCCGGCCCAGCTGCGGGTGTCCGCCCCGCCGTCGGTCACGGAGGCCTGTTCAGTGGATGGGGAAGTGGCGGACGGGGAGGCGCCGGAAGGCGGGTGCGGGGCCGCAGCAGTATCTCCGTGTTCGCTGCCGGCCGCCGCAGTGATGGTGATCGAGGGCGCCGGAGCCTTCAACGTATGCGGGTCCTGGCCGTCATTGGCGATCTCCGACCAGTCCGTCTGCCCGGTTTCGCAGCTTTGGAGGGTGGGGAAGTGCAGCGTGCTTCCCGCCGCGTCGGGGAGCTTCACCGAGAGCACCAGGGCATCGCGCAGTTCGTGGGCCAGGGGCACCTTGGCGGTGTACACGACCTGGCTGGTCCGCTTGGTGATGGAGGTGCCGTCAGCCAGCTTCCTGGGCTCGGCGAGCTGTTCGGTAACTTTCTCCACGGTCCAGTTGGGGTTGACCGTGGGCTGGGCATCGTTGAGTTCCTGCGGCAGAGTGATGGCTACCTTGGTGGTCCCTGAAGTGTCGCAGCCGTGCGGAATCGCGAAGGTGAGCAGGGCGTACGAGTTGGCATCGGTCTTGTCAGGCGTTACGCCGACGTGGGCGGACGCCCCGCCCGCAACGGAGAGCAGCAGGGCCGCAGCTCCTCCGGCGGTGGCGGTTGCTTGCAGGGCGCGGCGAAGTACTGGTGTGTTCATGAGCTTGCCTTTCAGGCGCGCCGCCGGGAAACCGGAACAGGCGCGCAAAGTACGGGATGCCGCCGGCGGTAACGCCGGGGACAGTTCTAGCGGGAAAGCACGACGGCGGGTGGCGGGCCGCGGCGGCTGTCCTGCCGGAGGTTCCGCCAGGGAGGCAAGGGTGCAGCAGCGGCGGGAAAGGAAACCAGGGCCGGCGGGACGGCGTCGGGCGCCACCGCACGGGGCAGGAATGCCAGCGGCCGCAGCCAGGCGGCGAGTGCCCACAGGGCTTCCTCGCCCTTGGCGAGCAGGAGCGCACAAGCCAGGGTTGCGAGGGCGTGGGCGGCCAGCATCAAGTTTCCTGATGCGGTTTCCGCGGCATGCATGTGCGCCGCTACCGGGGACAGTACGTCAGCTCCGGCGAGGTGGCCACTGTGTGGTGTGGCTGCCGGCGCAACCGTTGAGACGGGAGAACCAACGGCCGTGAAGAGCTCATGCAGCACCAGCTGCCCGCCGCCGAGCAGGGCTGCCATGGCGGGAAATCCCAGCTTCAGGCGGGTGGCGCCGGCGCTGCCGAGCGTGGTCAGTGCCAGGACGGCCAGCAGGATGGGGGAGGCTGGCAGTTCCCCGCCGCCGGCCAGGTGGGCGCCGGAGGCGAGCGTCAGGATGGCAGTGGCCACGGCGGACGCGCGCAGGAAATGGAAAGGGGCGCGGGGGCGCTGCGTTTGCACGGATGCTCCCTCCCCGGTTCCGGAACATGCGCGGGCGGGCGCCGCCGGTCAGATATGGTTCAGATTCTACCGGTGGTTCCGCGCCCGTCCGGCTCCTGCCAGCAGCTCTGCAAGCACGTCTGCTGCGGTGTTGTACCGGAGCAGCGGCGCCGACTGGCCGGCCCACAGGGACATCAGGTCCGTATTTCCCCGGCCGGCAGCCTGCGGCCGGAACCGGCCTGTCAGCCAGTTCTGTACCGGGAACGGGGCTCTTGTGCCGGATTTTTCGATCTCGGCGATGATTCGGTTGGGAATGCCGCGGGCCAGCCTGCCGCTGAGGGCTCGGGTCAGTACGGTGCGGGCGGCGGAAGGGCTATGTAGCATCTCCCGGTAAGCGGGCACGGCAGCGGATTCCCGGGTGGCCAGGAAGGCCGTTCCCACCTGCACCCCGTCCGCGCCCAGCGCCATGGCGGCAGCAACACCGCGGCGGTCAGCGACGCCACCGGCAGCAATGACCGGAACGGACACGGCGTCGGCCACTTGGGGGACCAGGGCGAACGTACCCACCAGCGACTCCTCGGCGGGTTCCAGGAAGGACACCCGGTGGCCGCCGGACTCCATGCCGCTTGCCACCACGGCGTCAACGCCGCCTGCCTCCAGCGCCACTGCTTCGGCAACGGTGGTGGCAGTGCCCAGCACCTTCATGCCGCTGCGGTGTGCTTCCTCCACGACGTCCTCGCCGGGGACGCCAAAAACAAAGCTGACGACGGCGGGACGCGCCTCCAGCGTCGCTTCCACCTGTTCGCCGTAATCGGGCATGTACCGTGCCGGCATATCCGGGAGGGGAATGCCCAGTTCCTCAAAGTACGGCTTCAGGGCGGCGGTATATCTGTGGAAGTCTTCTTGGGGGATGGCGCTGGTTTCGGTGCCGTTGGGAACCCAGAGATTCAGGGCGAACGGCTTGCCCGTCGCCGCGCGAAGTTCGGCCGCCGTCTTTCGGATGGCATCGCCGTCGTACCCGTACAGGCCGAAGGAACCCAGGCCGCCACCGTCGCTCACCGCCGCCGCGAGAGCCACGGAGGAGACGCCGCCGAAGGGGCCCAGGACCACCGGAGCCTCAATGCCCAGGAGGCCAGTCAGCCTGTTGGAGCTCGTGGAAGGGAACTGGTTTGCTGTCATGGCAGGCTCCTGGAGGTGTTACTGCTGGTGTGGACCAAGTCTTGCAGCCCGCAGCGCTGCACCCAAGCCTGTTAAGACCCTGCTGCCGCGAGGTCGTAGCCGTCGGAGATGTGGAAGAGTCGCCGGCCTCCTACCGGCGTCCTGACCCAGACCACCTCCCCGTCTGCCGTTCGGTCATCCACCATGCCGGAGTACTCAGGCCAACCATTCCTGCTCAATTCCACGGGGTCGCCCACCTGCACGTCTTCCCAGCGGCCGGGTCCTTTGACGCGGTTCATCATCGAAGTCACGCTTCTTTCTGTGGTTTGTTGGAGTCTGGAGCCGTCCGGCCGGTGTGCCGGTCCCTCCATCAAACCGTCCGGGTGCAGTACCGCTCAATGGAGGAGTGGCCACGCCCGGTGCCGGTACTTTGTGCACAGCACCAACTGTTCTTTGGCCGCGCCGGGGAGGTGTACCGGGCGATTGGCGCCGGGCTAGACTGCAGGCGTAGTTGTCGGCGACCCTGAGGAGTAGTTATGGAATACACCGGAAGCCAGTCGGAAAAGGCTGTACCCGCTGGTGAACTTGGCCGCAGCCACATCGGCCAGACCATCAGCTTCCAGCCCAATGAGTTCACCATCGTCTTAGGCAAGCTTGCCGGGATCGCCCGGACCGAGGCCATGGTCTACCTGTCCCTCACCGGGGTGGGGAACGGCACGCACCTGAAGGACGAATACGACCTGCCCATCACGCATGATGTGTACGTGCCGGTGGACGTAATCAGCAACGCGGAGACCACCATCAAGGACCTGTTCGGCAAGGTCCAGGAGAACCTGCGCGGAGCAGGCCACAAGGGCGACGACAAAACGGACCGGCTCTAACACCAACTCTGGGAGACCCCGGCGGCAGGCGCCGCCGGGGTTTCTTTGGTCGGCGGTCCGGGCCCCTGCCCTCTTGACCGTTAGAGGAAGCTCCTAGGGAGCAATCGATGGGGTGGGCGCTGCGGCCGTGGAACCGCGTACGGTGAGGTGCGTTGGCATCACCGACCGGGTGCGGATGCCACCTCCGGCCAGCGGGTTGAGTTTGGCCAGCAGCATGGACACTGCCACCCTGCCGGCCTGTTCAATCGGTGAAGCCATGGTGGTCAGCGGGGGATTGCAGAAGTCTGCGCCGAAAATGTCGTCGCACCCTACGATGCTCATCTCCTCCGGTACCCGGATCCCGCGTTCCCGCAGGCGCTGGAGCATACCGATGGCAATAAGATCGTTGAAGGCGATGCAGGCAGTGACGCCGCTGTGCACGGCGGCATCGGCGGCAGCCGCCCCCGATTGGGTCTTTGGTGCGAACGGTCCCAGGCTGCGCACCTCCACGCCGCGGTCTTGGGCCGCCTCGGACAGGGCAGTCCAGCGCCGCTCGCTGGATTGGGAGGTCAACGGCCCGGCGATGTAGGCCACCCGGGTGTGGCCCAACGAAATCAGATGGTCAAGCGCCTGGCTGGTGGCGGACGGGGTATCAATGATGACGGCCGGAACACCTGCCACGTCACGGTTGATGGTGACCAGGGGAGCCTTAACCGCAGCGGCCAACAGCGCGTCATCGGTGAGCCGGGACGCGGCGACGATGACGCCGTCGGCAGTTTTGCGCAACTGTTCCAGCGTGCTGGCCTCCACCTCATCTGACTCCTCTGTGTCCACCAGCAGCTGGGTGTAACCTGCGGCCTTGAGCTGGAGCTGCGTTCCGCGGATCAGGTCGAAATAGAAGGGGTTAGTGATGTCAGGGACAAGCACCCCTACTGCACCGGTGCGACCGGAGCTCAATGCCTTTGCCTGGCTGTTCGGCAGGTAGTTCAGCTGTGCGGCGGCTGCCTGAATGCGCTCCCGCGTGCGGATGTTCACGCGGTCCGGCGTTGACAGGGCGCGCGAAACAGTGGAGGCGGCCACACCGCACATGGCGGCGATATCGTGGATGGTGGCAGGGCGGTCGGTTCCTGCCGCTTGCGTCGCCATGGCGCTCCTCTCTGAACGGAATGACGGGGAGGCTGTGACCCTTGCCACAGCTGCATTCACCCAAGGATGACACAGCTTGCCTAGTTGTGGCAACCGGTTGTCAAAAGTTGGCGCGATGCCTAGACTTGCCGGAGCACCTGTTCTGTGAACCAAGTCACCCACGCGCCGTAGCTGGAATCGAAGGCTGCCCTGCCGCGAGGGTCCTAGCAAGGAGATTCCATTGACCCAAGCAACACAAACTGCCTGGCAGCTCTCAGGATTCGGCGATGAAATCGATCCTGACCCAGCCATCCAGGCTGCGGTGCTGTTGGCACTGGGTGCCACCTACGTCGAAGTACGAAGTGCCTGGGGAACAAATGTCTCCGAACTGGCACCCGCGCAGGTAGCCGACCTTAAGTCCATCCTGGATGCCAAGGGCCTGAAGGTTTCGGCCGTTGCCAGTCCCATCGGCAAGGTGGATGTCAGCCTGCCGGTGGAGCACGAGCTGGACCGGTTGCGCCAGATCATCTCGGTGGCCAGGGGCCTGGACACCACGTACATCCGGATCTTCTCGTTCTACCGGGCGGACGGCCAGGGTCCCGAGGACATCCGCGACGACGTTCTGGTCCGCATGCGTGCGCTGGCGGCGCTCGCCGAGGAATCCGGCGTCGTGCTCCTGCATGAAAACGAAAAGGACATCTACGGCGACACCCCGCGGCGCGTGCTGGACATCATGGAATCCGTCAACTCGCCGGCCCTCCGGGTCGCCTGGGACAACGCCAACTTCGTGCAGGTAGGCGTGAAGCCATACACCGACGGGTATGCCATGCTGCGGCCCTACCTTGAGTACTTCCAGGTCAAGGACGCGTTGTCCACCACCGGTGAAGTAGTTCCTTCCGGCGAGGGCGACGGCGAACTGGAGGCCACCATCGCAGCCCTCAAGGCTGACGGCTACAGCGGTTTTGCATCCCTGGAACCCCACCTCGCCAGCGCCCACGAGCTCGGCGGCTTTTCCGGACCGGTAGCCTTCGGCGTCGCGGCGCGGGCCTTCGCCGCGCTGACCGCGAAAAACGGGGTGAAGCTCTCGTGAGCGTCCGGGCTGCCGTGATTGGCTGCGGGGATGTTGCCACTGTGCACTTCGAGGCGATTGCAAAGCTCGACGGCGCCGTGCTGGTGGGCGTCTGCGACCCGCAGCCTGAGCGCCTGGCCGCCGCTGCGGAACTATACGGTGTCACCGGATATGCGGACCATATAACCCTGCTCGAGTCCGCCCGTCCCGACGTCGTGCATATCTGCACGCCGCACAACCAGCATGCTTCCATCGCCACTGACTGCCTCGAACGGGGCGTCAACGTCATAGTGGAAAAGCCGCTGGCGCACACTTTGTCGGAAGGGCGGCGCCTTGTCGAAGCGGCATCGAGGGGGCAGGCGAAGATCGCGGTCTGCTTCCAGAACCGTTACAACGCAACCTCGCAAGCCATGCATGCGCTTCTGTCCAGCGGCGAACTCGGTGCAGTGCTGGGAGCGGCAGCAAGTGTGATGTGGCAGCGCTCCGCGGAGTATTACCACAGCAGGCCATGGCGCGGCTCCTGGGAAGGCGGCGGGGGCGGGCTCCTGATGAACCAGGCCATCCACACCGTGGACCTGCTCCAATGGCTGGTGGGAGACGTTGTTGCCGTGCGCGGCAACGCAGCCACCCGCTTCCTGGGGGAGGCCATCGAGGTCGAGGACACTGCGGAATTTGTTGCCGAACATACAAGCGGTGCCAGGAGTGTCTTCTACGCCACCCTGGGCCACGCGTACAACGCCCCGGTAACACTCGAAGTGGTCACCGAAAAGGCGGTCCTGAGTCTGCGCGGCGACCTGGCGGTCACTTATGCGGACGGACGCGCGGAGGTGATACCCGAGCGCACGAGTGATACTGGCGGCAGGTCCTACTGGGGTGTTTCGCACGAACTGCTGATCGGTGATTTCTACCGGCGACTGGATGAACCAAAGCCGTTTTGGATCAGCCCTGCGGAGGCTGAGAAGTCGCTGCGGATCATCAAGGACGTCTACCGCCAAAGCTACCCGGACGCCGTTGCTCGCGTCTCCTAACCGCATTCGGCAACCGATTGTTACCGCTCAATTCGTTGCTAGCACGGAGAGGGGCTTGAGCGCATAGAAAACTTTGCAACAATTTCGACAACCGGTTGCCAAGACCGGCGGTGGTGCGTAGTCTGATTCGACAGGGGTGGATGTGGCCCACGCCACAATCCCCTCCCTCCTCAGTCCCGTTTGATAGAAATCTCAAGGAGCCAACAATGAAGTTAGGGCCCAAGGCGGCAGCTACCGCCATCGTACTGAGCGCCTCGCTGGCACTCACCGCTTGTGGTGGTGGCGGCGCCGGTGGCGCCGGTGCAGGTTCCACCGCCGGAGGAACCACGGTCACAGCGCTGACCCTAGGCACGCTCCGGGACATCACGTCCTGGGATCCCGCCCAGGCCCATGTTGGCCATGCCCTTCAGCCGTACCAGGCCGCGTATGACAGCCTGATCCTGCGGGAACCGGACGGCAAGCTGAGCCCCATGCTGGCCACCGACTGGAAGTACAACGACACCAACACCAAGCTAACAGTCGACCTCCGGACGGACGTTACCTTCAGCGACGGCGCCAAGTTCGATGCCGAGGCAGCAAAGGCCAACCTGGACCACTTCAAGAAGGCCAACGGACCGCAGATGGCCCAGTTGGCCTCCGTGTCCGACATCGCCGTGGTGGACGCTGACACCATCGATATCAACCTCAGCGCCGCAGAACCGGCCCTCGAATACTTCCTAAGCCAGGCCGCAGGCCTGATGGGGAGCCCCAAGGCCCTGGGAACTGACGCCATCAAGACCGAGCCCGTAGGTTCCGGTCCGTACGTGATGGACAAAGCCGCTAGCGTCAAGGACAGCCAGACGGTCTTCAACGCACGCAAGGACTACTGGAACAAGGACCTCCAGAAGTACCAAAAGCTGACCCTCAAAATCCTCACCGATCTTACGGCCCGCACTAACGCCTTGGTCTCCGGCCAGATCGACGCAACCCTCCTGGACCCAAAGAACGGCAAGCAGGCCGAGGGCGCGAAGATGAAGCTGGAAACCAACCAGGTTGACTGGTCCGGCTTGCTGCTGCTGGACCGCGACGGCACCAAGAACCCTGCCCTGGCCAACGTCAAGGTCCGCCAGGCCATCAACTACGCGTTCGACCGCAAGACCATCCTGGACCAGGTGATGCTCGGCCAGGGAACGGCCACCTCGCAGCCGTTCGGCAAGGACAGCGGCGCCTGGACCGAAGAGCTGGAAAACTACTACAGCTACGATCCCGCCAAGGCCAAGCAGCTCCTGAAGGAATCCGGCTTTGAAGGCAACGTGACCATTGACGTCCCCACGCTCCCGGGTGCTGAAACCCTGATTTCCGTCCTCAAGCAGCAGCTCGCAGATGTCGGGATCACCTTGAACCCCGGTGCCGCGATCACCAATACCTTCACGGCAGACGTTGCGGCCCAGAAGTATCACGCGCTGTTCTTCAACCTCTTCCAGGGCGAACCCACGGTCGCGATTGACCAGATCGTTTCCACCAAAGCCTTGTACAACCCCTTCAAGAACACCACGCCGGAGCTCGAAGCCAAGATCCAGGCCGTACGTACCGGTGGTGAAGAGGCCGGAAAGCTGGCGCAGGACGTCAACAAGTACGTGGTTGAACAGGCATGGTTCGCTCCGCTGTTCCGCGTAAACCAGATGTACTACCACAACGACAAAGTGAAGGTCACGCCGCAGGCCCAGCAGGCCGTTCCGTCCATCTACAACTACTCGCCTGCCAAGTAGGACACCATGATCAGGTTCATTGCGAAAAGGCTGGGCAGCGGGCTGGTGGTGCTGTTCGTCGTCTCGGCGCTCACCTTCACCCTGCTGTACACCGCCAGCGGCAGCATTGCCCGCAACATCCTCGGGGACCAGGCCACCCCTGAACAGGTGGCCCTGAAGGAACAGGAGCTGGGACTCGACCAGCCCCTCGTGAGCCGCTACTTCACGTGGCTGGCAGACGCCCTGGGCGGAAACCTCGGAGCCTCCTGGTTCACCTCCGAACCCGTGGCCAATTCCCTGGCCACGCGTATCCCGGTGACCATGACCATGGTTTTCGCCGCAATGATCCTGATCGCCATCTGCGCAACACTGATCGGTGTTGCCGCAGCAGTAAAGCGCGGCTGGGTGGACAGGGTGGTCCAGGTGGGTGCCATCCTTGGCGACTCCATCCCGGGATACGTCATTGGTGTGTTCCTGGTGACCCTCCTGGCCATCCAGCTGGGCTTGTTCCCGGCCACCAGCACCATCTCTCCCGGGGTGGGGCCCGAGGCCTGGGTATACTCCATGACCCTTCCGGTCATCGCCCTGCTGATCAACGGCGTCACCGGCGGTGCGCAGCAAATCCGCAGCGCCGTCATCAAGCAACTCGAGCGCGACTATGTGCGGACACTGCGCAGCCGCGGCATCGGTGAGCGGGAAATCCTGTTCAAGCATGTGCTGCGCAGTGCCGCCCCCGCAGGCCTCACCGTTTTGAGCCTGCAGTTGATCGGCATGCTGGGTGGCGTGGTGATCATCGAGCAGATCTTCGCCCTTCCAGGCATGGGCCCGCTCGCGGTCACCGCCACCGGCCAGACAGACCTTCCCGTGGTGATGGGCGTAGTGATGTACACCGTGGTGGTGGTCATCGTGGTGAACCTCCTGGTGGACATCCTCAATGGTTGGCTCAACCCGAAAGTGCGTGTGTCATGAGCGATTCCGTAGAAACAGCGGCCGTAGCCGCGCCCATCCCGGCCGGACAGAGCGGCACGGTGGTCCGTTCCACCGTCATGCGACGCCTCCTCAAGAACCCCCTCGGCATCGCGTCGCTGGCGATTCTCCTGTCCATTGCGCTGCTGGCCATCCTCGCACCGGTGCTGGCGCCGTTCGAGGAGAACTTCGCGAACATCACCAAGACCCTGGCCGCCCCTGACTCCGTGAACATCCTGGGCACGGACAGCGCGGGCCGCGACACGTGGAGCCGCCTGCTCTTCGGTGCACAGCTGACCCTCCTGTCCGCGTTGCTGTGTGCCGGCGTGGCCATCGCCATCGGCCTTCCCGCAGGCCTGATCGCCGGTTACTACAGCGGAAAGTTCGAGGCCGTCTCCAACTGGGTGGTCAGCATCCTCATGAGCCTTCCCGGCCTGATCGTGCTGCTCACCATCCGCGCCGCGTTTGGCCCGTCCGTGTGGATCTCGATGATCGCGTTCGGCGTCCTGATCAGTCCGTCCTACTTCCGGTTGACCCGCACAGCGGTGCAGTCCGTCCGCAACGAGCTGTACGTTGATGCCGCACGTGTTTCCGGCCTGTCGGACCTAAGCATCATCGCCCGCCACATCTTCTCGGTGGTCCGCGCGCCCATCATCATCCAGACAGCAGCAATCGCCGGGGTAGCCATCGCCATCCAGTCCGGTCTTGAATTCCTGGGCCTGGGCGATCCCACCCGGGCAACCTGGGGCGTCATGCTCTCGGAAGGCTTTAAGAACGTCTACCTGACGCCCACGCTGCTGCTCTGGCCGGCCCTCGCAATGGCCCTGACCATTGGCGGCCTGGTCCTGTTGGGTAACGCCATCCGCGATGCGCTGGAGGACGGTGAAAAGATCAAGCACCGCAAGAAGCCGGCTGCCGTTGCTGGTACGTTCCGGGAACGTACGACGGCGGAGCCCGCCAATGCACGCCAGCCTCGTAAGTCTCTGGCCGCCGTCGAAACCGGAACCGAGCACCACCTGGTCAAGGTAACCCACCTTGGCGTGGGCTATCCGCAGGCGGACGGCTCCATCAAGAAGGTGGTGGACGACGTGTCCTTCCACGTGGACCGCGGCGAGATCCTGGGCATCGTGGGCGAATCAGGCTCGGGCAAGTCCCAGACTGCCTTCTCCATCCTGGGACTGCTGCCGGACAATGCGCGGATCGTGGGCGGCTCCATCCAGTTCGACGGAAACTACACTGTTGCCCCGGGGGAGGACCGCGTGAGCCAGGAGAGGCTATCGAAGCTGCGCGGCAAACGGATTTCCTACATACCGCAGGAACCGATGAGCAACCTTGATCCGGCGTTCACCATCGGCTATCAGCTGGTCACGCCCATGGTCCGCGTGCGCGGGATTTCCAAGGCCGAGGCCCGGAAACGGGCGTTGAAGCTGCTGACCGATGTCGGAATTGCCAACCCTGAACGGACCTTTGCGGCCTACCCGCACGAAGTGTCCGGCGGCATGGCCCAGCGTGTGCTGATTGCCGGCGCCATCAGCTGCGAACCCGATTTGGTGATCGCCGATGAGCCCACCACGGCGCTGGACGTCACCGTGCAGGCCGATGTGCTGGACCTGCTGCGCGAGCTGCAGCAGCGCCTGAACATCGGCGTCATCCTGGTGACCCACAACTTCGGAGTGGTGGCCGACCTCTGCGACCGCGTGGTGGTCATGCAGAACGGCCGGCTCGTGGAGGAAGGGTCCGTCCGCGAGATCCTCCGCAGCCCGAAAGAGCAGTACACCCAGACCCTGCTGGGATCCATGCTCGAAGGAAAAACTCCCATGACCATGCTTGTTTCCCCGCCGGAAGGCCCCGTTCCCCACCACACCACGGCCCATCCAGCCGGGCAGGATCCAGCCGCAGAAAAGGAACCCGTCGCATGAGCTCGCAACAGAATTCCCCTCTGCTATCAGTGGAAAACCTCGTGGTTGAATACCCCAGCAAGAGGTTCCGGGCCAAGCCTTTCCGCGCCCTGACAGACATCAACATCACCATCGGTCAGGGCGAAACGCTCGGCCTGGTGGG
Organism: Arthrobacter sp. Ha26; assembly: GCF_059091705.1. Taxonomy (NCBI): domain Bacteria; kingdom Bacillati; phylum Actinomycetota; class Actinomycetes; order Micrococcales; family Micrococcaceae; genus Arthrobacter; species Arthrobacter sp. Ha26. The sequence goes on along the minus strand of NZ_JBNHGX010000002.1, from coordinate 116,318 downwards.
GGAGTCCGGCTCCGGCAAGACCACCCTGGGCCGTGCTGTCCTGGGCCTGGCACCCGTCACCCAGGGCAGGATCATCTTCGAGGGCAACGACATCAGCAACGCCGGACGCAAGGAGCGCCGGACGCTGAGCCGGGACCTGCAGGTGGTGTTCCAGGACCCCTACACCTCCCTGAACCCGGCGCTGGAAATCGGCGACATCCTCGCGGAGCCGCTGGGTGTCCAAGGGATGGAATCCGCTGCCGCCAGGAAACGTGTCAAGGAACTGCTGGACCAGGTTGGACTGCCCTCCGACGCCATCCACCGGCTCCCGCGGGAATTCAGCGGCGGCCAGAGGCAGCGCGTCGCAATTGCCCGGGCCCTGGCGTTGTCGCCCAAACTGATCGTCTGCGATGAACCGGTCAGCGCGCTGGACCTCTCAACCCAGGCCCGCGTCCTGGACTTGTTCCTGCAGATCCAGAAGGACACCGGCGTCTCCTACCTGTTCGTCTCCCACGACCTGGACGTGGTCCGGCACATCAGCCACCGCGTGGCCGTGATGTACCGCGGGGAGATCGTGGAACAAGGGCCCGCGGACATTGTCACCAGGGACCCTGAACACCCTTATACCCAGCGCCTGCTGCTGGCCTCACCCGTGCCGGATCCGGACCGGCAGGAACAACGCCGTGCGGACCGGCACCGGCTCCTGGAAGCACAGGGCCAACAAACTGAACAGGCCGGGGCCGCGGCCTGACGCCGCCCCCACCACACACCCAATGGCCTTCATCGGCCGGAACACCACGGAGGAACCCAGTGGCCAAAATAGGCGTACAAGCCATGATGCTCAAAGACAGCTTCGCCGACGTGGGGGCGTTCGAAACGCTCCGTAAGGTCAGCGCGATCGGTTACAACGCCGTCGAAATATCCCAAATACCCATGACCCCGGAAAACGTGGCCGAGCTGGACCGTGCCCGCAGCGAACTCGGGATGGACATTGCCGCACTTTCCGTTGCCGTTGAAGGCCGCAAGGGTATGCCTGTCGAATCGCTGGCTGACAACTTCGACAAAATCGTGGACGATGCGAAACGGCTGGACAGTTCGCTGCTGCGGATCGGGATGCTGCCGTTCGGAGCCATGAAGTCCCTGGACGCCGTGATTTCCTTTGCCAAGGAGGCCAACGGGTACGCCGAGCGGCTGCAGGAACACGGGATCAGCCTGTACTACCACAACCACCACGTGGAATTCTCGAAGTTTGACGGCAAGTACATGCTCGACGTCATCGCGGAGAACTCCCCTGCCATGGGGATGGAAATCGACGTGCACTGGGTCCAGCGCGGCGGCCTGGACCCGGTCCGGACCCTGGAAAAGTACGCGGGCCGGACCGCCATGGTGCACCTCAAGGACTACCGGATCGGGCAGATGCCCGAATCCTCGTTCGGCCTCCTGGAGGCGGGCGATTTCGGGGGATTCATGGCGGAATTCAAGAACGTTGTGCAGTTCGCCGAAGTGGGCGAAGGCAACCTGGACTTCCCGTCCATCATTCCTGCCGCCCAAGCAGCGGGCGCCCGGTACCTCCTGGTGGAGCAGGACGAACTGTACGGCCGAACGGTGTGGGACGCACTGCAGACGTCCTACGACAACCTGGTGGCCATGGGCCACGGCGGCCTCTTCTAGGGTTTCGACAAGCTCAACCAACGACGAAGGATAAACAACTGTGAGCAAGAAAGTACGCCTGGGCATCATCGGCCTGGGACAGCAGGGCGGCGCTTATGCCAAGTTCATCACCGACGGCCTCGTCCCGAACATGGAAATCGGAGCCATCACCGACACCGAGCCGGCGAAAAAGGAACTGGCTGCCGCGTCATATCCGGAGGTGCCGTTCTACGACGACTACATCGCGATGCTCGAAAGCGGCAACATCGACGCTGTCGTCACGTGCGTTCCGCACTACCTGCACCCCGAAATCGGCATTGAGTCGCTCAAGCGCAACATCCACGCGCTCGTCGAGAAGCCGGCTGGTGTGTACACCAAACAGGTCAAGGAACTGAACGACTTCGCGGCCTCCAAGCCGGAGCTGTCCTTCGGCATCATGTTCAACCAACGCAACAACCCGCTGTACAAGAAGCTCAAGGAAATCGTGGATAACGGCGAAATCGGCAGCATCCGCCGCACTAACTGGATCATCACCAACTGGTGGCGCCCGCAGGGCTACTACAACTCCAGCGAGTGGCGCGCCACGTGGGGCGGCGAGGGCGGCGGTGTCCTGGTCAACCAGGCCCCGCACCAGCTGGACCTGTGGCAGTGGATCTGCGGCGCCCCCAAGTCGGTGTACTCCAAGGTGGCGTACGGCTTCCGGCGGGACATCGCCGTCGAAGACGAGGTCACCGCGGTGGTGGATTACGGCGACGGTGCCACGGGCGTTTTCGTCACTGCCACCCACGACATTGTGGGCACCGACAGGTTTGAAGTCCTGGGCGACCAGGGCAAGATCGTCGTCGAAAACTCAAAGACCGCCACGGTCACCCGGCTGACCAGGCCAGAGCGTGAACTCAGCGACTCCATGGATATGGACGACGTCCGCAAGCTCTTTATGGGGCAGCTGGACAGGGAGGAGTTCTACAGCACCGAGGTCATCGAGTTCGAGTCCGCCTGGGGCGGGCAGCACGCCGGTGTCCTGGAAAACTTCGCAGCCAACATCCTGGACGGCACGCCGCTGCTCGCTCCGGGTTCCGACGGCATCAACGGCGTCCGGCTGGCCAACGCCATCCACCTCTCAAGCTGGACCGGGCGCGAAGTGCCGCTCGACTTTGACGAGGAGGAGTACATGCGGGAGCTGAACAAGCGCATCAGCGAAGAGGGCAAGTTCCCCGAGCGCGTGTGACGCGGCAACCCCTTGCCTAACTTTGCTGCAGCAAGTGTCGTTTTGAGCGCTCCAAACGACACTTGCTGCGACTCAGTTGGAACGTTCGTGGCTAGGATGGGGCGGTGACCGAACCCAAGACGCAGGGCCCTGCCGCATCAACGGGAGCTTCAAAGAAACGCGCCCGTGACGGCAGCGGCAACGCCACCATCTACGACATCGCCAAGGTTGCCGGCGTCAATCCCTCGACGGTGTCCCGAGCGTTGAGCAAGCCTGGCCGCGTCAGCGCGAAGACGCAGAAGCTGATCGAGGACGCTGCCGCCGAGCTGAATTACCAGGTCAACCCGTTCGCCCGGGCCCTGCCAACGGGCCGGACCAATACCTTCGGCCTGATCGTCGCGGACATCACCAACCCCACCTTCTTTGACATTATCCGGGGCGCCGAAACTACCGGCACGGCCAGGGACTACACCTTGGTCCTGGCCGAATCCGCGGAGTCCGCCGTCACCGAGCTCACCACTGCCCGCCGCATGATGACCACCGCCGACGGCCTGATCCTCGCCAGCCCCCGCATGGACGACGACGACATCCGCGCCCTCGCCCGCGACAAACCGGTGGTGGTCATCAACCGCGAGGTGCAGGACGTTCCCTGTGTCATCCCCGACGTCCGAAAAGGCATTGGGGAGGCCGTCCGCAGCCTTGCGGCCAACGGCCACAAAAAGATCGCCTTCGTGGCCGGCCCGGAAAGGTCATGGATGTCCGCCCGGCGCTGGGAAGGGGTCCAGGCCGCCTGTGACTGGTCCCGGCTGGAGGCGGTACGAGTGGAGTCCAGCAAACCAACGGTCGACGGCGGCAGGCAGGTTGCGCGCGACGTCCTCGCCACCGGCGCCACGGCCGTGCTCACCTACAACGACCTCCTGGCCATAGGTCTTATGCAGGAGTTGCAAGCCGCGGGCATGGTGGTGCCTGACGAAATCAGCATTGTGGGCTTCGACGATATTTTCGGTGCGGACTTCACCACGCCGCCATTGACCACCGTGCGTTCACCATTGGGGGAGTGCGGCTCCGAAGCCGCCGCCCTGCTGCTCGACCTGCTCCACGGAAACGGGGATCCGGCGGGTACTGTCCGGGTGGAGACAGAGCTGGTGTTGCGCGGTTCAAGCGGCAGGTTCCTGGGAAAGGGCTAAGCCCGGGGCCCGGGCATGCCCGAATAAAATCCCGCCCGGCAGATGCCGCAACGGAAACCCGGATGGCAAGTTTTGGCAACCGGTTGACAAGAACCGCGCTGAACCCGGACCATTGACCTATGTCACAATCGATTGCCGCCGACCCAGACCGGCTCCTGCCCGCTGATCCCGGAACCCGCCGCATTGCGCGCGATCTCCTGCAGCGGGTTGAGGACCTCCCCATCATTTCCCCGCACGGGCACGTTGACGCCGCGGTCATCGAACAAAACAGCCCCTTCCCGGATCCGGCAGCGCTGCTGGTGAGCCCTGACCACTACGTCACCCGGCTGATCCACGCCAGCGGCGTCCCGCTGGGGCAGCTCCGGGACTCCGGCATCTCCCAGCCCGATTCCCGCTCTGTATGGCGCCAGTTCTGCAAGGCCTGGCCCCTGTTCGAAGGCACCGCCTCGGGCTATTGGCTCCGCACCCAGTTCCATAGCGTCTTCGGCCTGGACGGCGAACTCAGCGCGGAGACAGCCGATGCGACCTACGACGCGATCTCGGCCAAACTCCAGGAGCCAGGCTTCCGGCCCCGCGAGCTGTTCAAGGACTTCAACATCGAGGTCCTGGCCACCACCGATGATCCCCTGGATTCGCTGGCGAGCCACAAGGCCATCGCCCAGGACCCAACGTTCCATGGCCGCGTCCTCCCCACTTTCCGCCCTGACGCCTACCTCAATATCGCCCACCCGTCGTGGTCCGAAAACGTCGACAGGCTCATCGCGGCAGGGGCCGACGGCGGAACGGGCTATGGCGCGTACCTCACCGCGCTGGAGAACCGGCGTCGCTATTTTGTGGAGCACGGCGCGGTCTCCGCCGACCACGGCGTCCTTACCCCGGCCACACTAAAGCTCGAGGCCACGAACGCAGCCAAGCTGTTTGACCGCGCCCGTTCCGGCAAGGCGACTGCACAGGACCGCAACGACTTCGAAGCGCACATGATGTACCAGATGGCGCGGATGTCCGTCGAGGACGGCCTGGTGATGACCATCCACCCCGGCTCGTACCGCAACCATCATGAGCCCACCTTCAACACCTTCGGAGCGGACACCGGGCACGACATCCCGTTCGCCATCAACTACACGGAGGCCATCCGCCCGGTCCTGCAGGACTTCGGCACTGCCAAGGACTTCCACCTTGTGCTATTCACGCTGGACGAAACGGTGTTCTCCCGTGAACTCGCCCCGCTGGCCGGCTTCTACCCGTCCGTGTACATCGGTGCGCCGTGGTGGTTCCTGGATGCCCCTGACGCGATGCTGCGGTTCCGCTCGGCGGTCACCGAGACCGCAGGCTTCTCCCGTTCCTCGGGCTTCATCGACGACACCCGCGCCTTCTGCTCCATTCCTGCCCGGCATGACGCCTCCCGCCGTATCGAAGCTTCCTTCCTGGCCCGGCTGGTGGCCGAACACCGCGTCAGCGAGGACCGGGCCCACGAACTCATCGTCGACATTGTGGACGGTTCACCGCGGCGGGTTTTCAAGCTGTGAGCACTGAACTGCGGACCTCCGCAACCGCGCCATCCACCGAGGGGCAAAACGCAGCCGCGGACCTCCCCCTGCTGAACCGCACATTCCATCCCGCCCCCAAGGCACCGGTGCGCATCGTCCATCTGGGCCTGGGGGCCTTTCACCGCTCCCACCAGGCCTGGTACACGCACCAGGCCGGCGACTCCGCGGAATGGGGAATCGCCGCGTTCACCGGCCGGCGGCCGGACGCCGCCGTTGCCCTCGCTGAGCAGGACGGGTTGTACACGCTGGTTGAACGGGCGGACACCGGGGACTCCTTCTCCGTCGTGGGCAGCATCGTGGAGGCCGTGGACGGCGCAGACCTGCAACGGCTCACGGAGTTGGTGGCCGCGCCCGGGACTGCCCTGGTGACCCTCACCATCACCGAGGCAGCCTACGGGCTGGGTGCGGACGGAAAGCTGGATACTACCGCGCCCGACGTCGGGACGGATCTTGCGCTGTTGGCTTCCGGCAGCGGACGCCCGGCCACGCCGCTGGGACGCTTAGTGCTGGCGCTCGCCGCCCGCAGGGACGCGGGTTCCGGACCCATCGCCGTGGTCTGCTGCGACAACTTGTCCAACAACGGAACGGTTGCGCGGCAGGCTGTCGGAGGATTTGCCGAGGCCTGGGATGCCAGGATCGCCGCCTGGATTGATGGCAACGTCAGCTTCGTCAGCACGTCCGTTGACCGCATCACGCCACGGACCACCGGCCAGGATCTTGCCGACGTCCGCAATGCGTGCGGGTACAGGGACAATTCGCCGGTGGTGGCCGAGCCTTTCTCCAGCTGGGTGCTCAGTGGGGACTTCCCCGCCGGCCGACCCCGGTGGGAAGACGCCGGTGCCTTGTTTGTCCAGGACATCAGACCGTATGAGAACCGTAAGCTGTGGCTGCTCAATGGCGCACACTCGCTGCTCGCGTACGCCGGACAGTTGAGGGGCCACAGCACCGTGGCCGAGGCGCTGGCAGACCCGGAGTGCCGCCGGTCCGTGGAAGCCTTCTGGGACGAGGCGGAAGCGAACCTTCCCGGCACCGAACTACTCATTCCGGCCTACCGGGAAGCCCTCCTGGCCCGTTTTGGCAACGCCAGGATTGCGCACAACCTGGCACAGATTGCCCTGGACGGCAGCACCAAGCTGCGGATGCGTGCCGTTCCCGTACTGCAGGCCGAACGTGCGGCGGGCCGGACAGGTGCGGGCGCCGCACTGATGATCGCCTCGTGGATGGATTACAGCGTTGCTGCAGCAGGCTTCCAGGACCCCCGGGGCGACGCCGTGGCCGCTGCCAACAAACTACAGGGAACCGAACGGACTAAGGCGCTGCTGGCCGTCGTCGACCCCCTACTCGCCGGCGACGCCGGTGTGGTGGAACTCGTGCACGGCCTGTGCGGGACGGCAGCGAAGCGTCCCGCTGCCTGCTGACACCATCCTCCCTGGGGGCTGCCCGACGTCGTCCAAGGCGCAGGGCAGCCCTCTTCATTGAAATTTCAATAGATATTTTGGCAACCGCTTGCCATTTGTTTGCCAGGTGATTAGGATTACAGGCAGAGCAGACCCCCGGCGCACCGCCGGCCCCAAATACTTCTCACGCTTCATTTGGCCGCCCAGGCCGCCCGGGTAAAGGAGCCCACACCATGAAAAAGCTGAGCAAACTGAGCATCGCAGGCTATGGCGCCGGCGACGCCGCCAACAACCTGGCCTTCACCACCGCCACCATGTTCCTGCTGGTCTACTACACCGACGTTGCCGGCATTTCTGCCGCTGCCGCCGGAACCCTGCTTCTGGTGGTCCGCGTTTTTGACGCATTCGCGGACGTTCTTGCCGGCCGTGTGGTGGACCGCGCGTTCAGCAAGCGGTTCGGCAAGTTCCGGCCTTTCATCATGTTCGGCTCCATCCCGCTGCTCCTGCTGAGCGTCGCCACGTTCTCTGTGCCGCAGATCGGTGAATCCGGCACCCTGCTCTACGCCTACGTCACCTACGCGGCACTGGGCCTGGCTTACAGCCTGGTCAACATCCCCTACGGCTCCCTGGCCGGGGCGATGACGCAGGATCCGGGGGAGCGGGCGAAGCTGGGCTCCGCCCGCATGGTGGGAGCCGCCCTGGTGGGCTCCTCATTGGGCATCTTCGTGGCTCCACTCGTGAAGCCCGGCGCGGACCTGCAGGCAACGTTTACGGGCATCACCCTGGCCTTCGTGGTGATTGGTGCGGCGCTCTACTTCTTCACCGTCTTCACGGCCAAGGAACGCGTCCACCGTGCCGTACCGAACGTCACCCTCAAGCAGAGCCTGGACACCCTCAAGGGCAACAAGCCGCTGCTGATGCTGTGCCTCAGTTCCTTCCTTTTCCTGTCCGGCTACCTGGCGCTGACCTCCGTCCAGCTGTACTACCTGCGTGACGTGCTCGGCCGGCTGGACCTGTACCCGGTCCTGTCCATCATCCAGCTGGTCCTGACCTTCGTCCTGGCGGCAGTCATGCCCCGGTTGGTCCGCGCTGTGGGCAAAAAGAACATCTATGTCTATGCCGCCGCCATCTCAGCCATTGGTGGCGCCATCGTATTCCTGACCCCGGGCAGCCAGACCTGGATCGGATTCGGTGGCCTGGTCATCAGCCTGGTGGGCGTGATGGCAGTCAGCATCGTGGTGTGGGCCCTGGAGGCCGACACCGTGGAGTACGGCGAGTGGAAAACCGGCGTGCGCACTGAAGGCATCACCTACGCCCTGTTCTCCTTCACCCGCAAAACCGGGCAGGCAGTGGGTGGGGCGCTGGCCGCCTACGCACTGGCCCTGAGTGGCTACAAGTCCGGCGCCGCCCAGACGGCTGAGGCTGTCCAGGGTATCCAGGTGGCAGCGGGGGCCATCCCCGCAGTCCTGACCATTCTTGCGCTCCTGGTCATGACCAAGTACAAGCTGACCGACGCCCTGCATGCCGAAATCCTTGCCGACATCCGCGCCCGCCGTGCGGGCGGCGAAGCCACGTCGGAGGGCACTGCCCCGGGTGGCTCGTCGTTTCCCGGCGGCGTGACTTCATCTGCCGCCGTCGCCGCCCCCTCCGGTGCCTCCACCAAGTAACCCCCATAACCCTGACCAGCCAGCCCCGCCCCTGAAAGGACCTGCCGTGAAAATCATTGCCGCCGACGTGTTTGTGACGAGTCCGTCCCGGAACTTCGTGACCCTCCGGATCACCACCGAGGATGGTGTGACCGGTATTGGTGATGCCACGTTGAATGGGCGTGAGTTGGCTGTTGCTGCGTATTTGAAGGAGCATGTGGCGCAGTTGCTGATCGGGAAGGACCCGCACCGGATCGAGGACACGTGGCAGTTCCTGTACCGGTCCTCGTATTGGCGCCGTGGTCCGGTGACGATGGCTGCGATCGCTGCGGTGGATATGGCGTTGTGGGATATCAAGGGCAAGCTGGCGGGGATGCCGGTGTACCAGCTGTTGGGCGGGGCGTCGCGGAACGGGTTGCGCGCGTATGGGCATGCTTCGGGTGCGGATTTGCCGTCCCTGTTCGACTCCGTCCGGGAGCACCTGGAGCTGGGGTACAAGTCGATCCGGATCCAGACCGCCGTGCCCGGCATCAAGGCCGTGTACGGGGTTGCTGCGCAGGCGCAGGCTTCGGGGGAGCGGTATGACTATGAACCGGCCGGGCGGGGCGCGTTCCCGGTGGAGGAGGACTGGGACACCAGGGCTTACTTGCGGCATTTGCCGACGGTGTTTGAGGCGGTGCGGAATGAGTTCGGCCCGGAGATCCCGTTGCTGCATGACGGGCACCACCGGATGACCCCGATCCAGGCCGCGAAGCTGGGCAAGGCGCTGGAACCGTATGACCTGTTCTGGCTGGAGGACTGCACCCCGGCGGAGAACCAGGAGGGGCTGCGGCTGGTCCGCCAGCACACCACCACCCCGTTGGCGATCGGTGAAATCTTCAACACCGTGTGGGACTACCAGACCCTCATCAAGGAACAGCTGATCGATTACGTCCGGGCCGCTTCCACCCATTTTGGCGGGATCTCCCCGTTGAAGAAGGTGATGGACTTTGCCGCGCAGTACCAGATCAAGTCCGGTTTCCACGGACCCACGGACATTTCCCCGGTTGGCTTCGCCGCGCAGCTGCACGTGGGCCTGGCCATCCATAACTACGGCATCCAGGAATACATGCAGCACTCGGACAAGACCAACGAGGTCTTCGAACAATCCATGACGTTCGTTGACGGCTACCTTCACCCCGGTGACAACCCCGGCATCGGCGTTGAATTCAACGAAGAAGCCGCCGCAGCCTACCCCTACCAGCAGGCCTACCTGCCCTACAACCGCCTCATCGACGGAACGGTCCACGACTGGTGAACACTCAACAACCCAACACAGACCAGCCCAATCTTCGCATCATCGTGATGGGCGTGTCCGGCTGCGGCAAGACCACTATCGGCGACCTCGTGGCGCGGGAACTCGGTGTTCCGTTCCTTGACGGCGATTCCCTCCACCCCGTGGAAAACGTCGCCAAGATGGCGGCCGGCACGCCCCTGACGGACGAGGACCGCTGGCCCTGGCTCGCCACCGTGGGCACCAAGCTGGCCAACGCGGGCGACGGCGGCATGGTCCTGGCATGCTCGGCACTGCGCCGCAGCTACCGCGACGCCATCCGCGCGCAGGCTCCCGACACCATCTTCCTGCACCTCCACGGCAGCAAAGAGGTCCTGCGGGCACGCACCGAAGGACGGACCGGGCACTTCATGCCGCCCGCCCTGCTTGAGTCCCAGCTCGCCACGCTGGAACCGCTCGGCGCCGACGAAGCCGGCCTCGTCGTGGACATCGCCGCCCCCGTACAGCAGGTAGTGCAGGAGGCACTCGCCGGGATTGCCGCCGTCGGACGTCCGGCCGACGTTGCCGGCACTGCGGACGCCGCAGGCACCCGGCCGCGGCAGTTCGACGTCGACCTCCAGGCTGCGCCGTTTAATCTCGACGGCGACGCGGTCGCCTGGGTGGAGTCCACCCTCGCCGGGATGAGCCTCGAGGAGAAGATCGGCCAGCTGTTCATCAACCACAACAACGACTACTCCCCGGAGTACCTCGACGGCGTGCTGGAGAACTTCCACGTGGGCGGCATGCGCTACCGGCCCGGGCCCTCGGCCGCGGTGCAGGAGCACATCCGCTATGCGCAGGCCAAGACCCGGATTCCGCTGCTGGTGGCGTCCAACCCGGAAATGGGGGGAGCCGGAAGCTGCGACGACGGAACCTTTGTGTCCACGCACCTGCAGGCCGGCTCGCATCCGGACAAGGGCATAGCCCGCCAGATGGGTCAGGTGGCCGGTGTGGAAACCGCGGCGCTGGGCTGCAACTGGGCCTTTGCCCCGATCGTGGACATCCACTACAACTGGCGGAACACGGTCATCTCCACCCGGTCCTTCGGCAACACCCCGGAGATTGTGGTGGAGCGGGCCAAGGAGTACTTCGACGGCATCAGTGAATCCCCCACCGTGTGCGCCATGAAGCACTTCCCCGGCGACGGCGTGGACGAGCGCGACCAGCATGTGGTCACCTCCTACAACACGTTCGGCTACGAGGAGTGGAACCGCACCTACGGGCACGTGTATCGCGAGATGATCGGCCACGGCGTGCAGTCCATCATGGTAGGGCACATCGGCGCGCCGGAACTGTCCCGGCACTTCCGGCCAGGCCTGGCCGATGCGGACATCCGTCCCGCGACGCTCGCGCCGGAGCTGCTGCAGGACCTGCTCCGCGGCGAACTCGGCTTCAACGGGCTGGTGCTCACCGACGCCTCGCTGATGGTGGGCCTCACACAGGCCGTGAAGCGCAAGGACCTGGTGCCGGCCACCATCGCGGCAGGTTGCGACATGTTCCTGTTCTTCCGCAACCCCGCCGAGGACTTCGGCTACATGCTGGACGGGTACAAGTCCGGCGTCATCACCGAACAGCGCCTGCACGACGCGCTTCGCCGGATCCTGGGGCTGAAAGCGTCCCTGGGGCTGCACCGGAAGCGCGCATCGGATCTGGTGCCGCCTGCGGAGGCGCTGGCCGTGATCGGCAGCGAGGCGCACCGGGCCATTGCGGCGGAGGTCGCGGAGAAGACCGTCACCCTGGTCAAGGACACTGCTGGCAACCTGCCCATTACACCGGAGACTCATCCGCGAATCCGCCTCTACGGTATTTCCGGCGGTGCGGACTTCACCAGGGCCGACCCGCTCGCCTACCTGGACACGGTCAAGGAAGAGCTGGAGGCCGCCGGCTTTGAGGTGCATGTCTTCAAGACTGCGGAGCAGCGGGAAGCGGCGGGGGAGACTGGCATGAACTTCATGCGGGTCCTGTCCGAGGAAGCCACCGGCGATTACGCGGACCGGTACGACGCCGCGTTCGTGTTCGCCAACGTTAAGGGGTTCGCCCAGGAGGCAGCCATCCGGATCAAGTGGTCCTCGCCCATGGCCGCGGAGATCCCGTGGTACGTCACCGAGGTGCCCACGGTGTTTGTGTCGCTTAATCAGCCCAACCACCTGATTGACGTCCCCATGGTGAAGACGGCCATCCATGCCCATGCCGGGTCCCGGGAGGCCATCCGGGCCACCATCGACAAGATCCAGGGCAAGTCCGCGTTCCAGGGCACGTTCAACGACAACGTGTTCTGCGGATCCTTCGACACCCGGCTCTAAGTGGCAGAGGGAGCTGCTTGACCCCCACACAACAGCAACGGGCGACGGCGGGACCTCCCGCCGTCGCCCGCTGCTCTTCGTCAGTGCCAGGCTGAGCCCGCGCGGCTGCTGCGCGCGGGCATCTCTCAGTAGGCCTTTACGCGCTGTTCGACGACGAGGTGGATCAGGGCGAAGACGCCGTCCTGGTCGATGGCGGCGAGGGCAGCATCCAGCGCGGCCGGAATGTCCTTGTCCTCGGTGACGGTGACCCCAAACCCGCCGAAAGCCCTGGCCATCAGGCCGAAGTCAGGGTTTTTCAGCTGGGTGCCCGAGACGCGCGACGGATAGTGCCGCTCCTGGTGGGTGCGGATGGTGCCGTATTCCTGGTTGTCCATCACCACCACCAGGGGAGTGGCACCGTACTGGGCCGCGGTGGCCAGTTCCTGGCCGTTCATGAGGAACTCCCCGTCCCCGGCGATGGTCACCACGCGCCGCGCGGGGTCTGCCAGGGATGCCGCGATGGCCGAAGGCACCGAGTAGCCCATCGAGCCGTTGCGCGCGCTGATCATGGAGGCATAGCGGCGGGTGGGGAAGTAGCGGTGGGCCCAGTTGGTGTGTTCCCCCGCGCCAAAGGTCACCATGGCATCCTCCGGCAGCCTGGGCACGAGGTTCGCCATCAGGGTGTCCATCCTGGCCTGACCCGCCGCCGGCGCCGCCGGAGGAAGCGCGGCGAACTGCTCCTGCTCGCCGCGCATCCGCTCCGTCCATGCCTTCCACTCCTCCTTGACCGGCAGGTCGATGTCCTCAAGCTCGCGCACGAAAGCCTCAGGCTTCGCCAAGATCTGCCGCGACACCGGACCGGACCGGCCGCGAAGCGAGGGGTCCACGGTCACCAGGAAGTTCTTTTTGTTCCAGTCCTGCCGGCAGACGAACCCGTCCGTGATGACGTCCCCCGGGACCGTCCCCACAAAGACCAGCAGGTCGGTTTCCTCGAGCAGGTCGTAGGTGGGGCGGGGCCGGCCATAGCCGATGGGGCCCACGTAGGAGGGTGAATCGAAGGACACCGTTCCCTGCGTCCGCCACTCAGCTGCTGCCGGGATCTGGTGGCGTTCCAGCCAGTCCGTCAGCTGGTCGGCCGCTGCCTGGGTCCAGTCGTTCCCGCCGGTGACGAACAGCGGCTTGCTGGATTCCGCCAGGGCACTCCGCAGGGCTGCCGCGTCCGTGCTGCTCATGCCGCCGGCTGCCACAGGAATGGCCGGATGGATCGCGGGGTCGATCTGCTGGCGGATGATGTCCTCCGGCAGGCCAACCACCACCGGGCCCGGCCGTCCGTTCATGGCGGCGAACATCGCCTCAGCCACAATTTCGGACGCCCGTTCCGGATGGTCCAGGACCATCACGCGCTTGGCGCCGGTATCGAACCAGGCCTTGATGTCGAACTCCTGGAAGGCTTCGCGGTCCCGGTGGGCGAAGGGGATCAGGCCCACGAACAGCAGCATCGGGGTGGAGTCCTGCCATGCGGTGTGCAACCCGACGTGGGCGTTGGCGGCACCGGGACCGCGGGTCACCATCGCAACGCCGGGGAGCTGGTTCATCTTTCCGTCGGCTTCCGCCATGTAGGCGGCGCCGCCCTCATGCCTGCAGACGATGGTCTCGATATCCGAGGCGTGCAGGCCGTCCAGCACGTCCAGGAAGCTCTCCCCAGGAACCACATACGTGCGTTCCACGCCGTGGGCCACGAGCGAATCAACAATGACATGCCCGGCGGACTTGGTTGCTGGTTGTGGGCTTCCCTCCGGATTCCCCTGCGGGTTGTGCTGCGGGCTTACGACGGCGGCGGGCCGGGCGGGTGATGCGGTCAGGGCTGATGCGGGTTCCGTTGTCATGGTCTTTCTTTGGTGTTGGGTGTGCGTGGCTGGTGGCGGGTGCTGCTGGCTTACCTGATGGGTGTCCGGTTGGCGATGACGGGGGAGAGGCCGGTGTGGCCTTCGCGGGTTTCGGCGATTTCGCGGATGCGTTTGCGGCAGGCGTACCAGCCGAAGACCATGAGGATGGAGGCGATGGCGGTGACGAGCATGGTCAGGGGTGAGTCGATGAAGACCATGATCAGGACGCCTACGAGGAAGAGCAGGGAGAGGTAGCCGGTGTAGGGGGCGCCGAACATGCGGAAGGAGGGGCGTTCGAGCCAGCCTTTGTCGGCCCAGCGTTTGAGTTGGATCTGGCACAGGACGATGGTGGCCCAGGTCATGATGATGCCGACGGAGGCGACGTTGAGGACGATTTCGAAGGCATCGGCCGGGACGAGGTAGTTCAGCGGCACGCCCAGGAGGGAGACGCCGGCGGTGATGGCGATTCCGCCGTAGGGCACGCCTGCTTTGTTCATCCGGGAGGCGAAGCGGGGGGCGGAGCCGTTGACGGACATGGAGCGCAGGATCCGGCCGGTGGAGTAGAGCCCGGCGTTGAGGGAGGACAGGGCGGCGGTGAGGACGACGAGGTTCATGATGACGTCCACGCCCTGGATGCCGATGGAGCCGAAGAACGTGACGAAGGGGCTGACGCCTTTTTGGTAGGAGGTGTAGGGCAGCAGCAGGGCCAGCAGGATCACGGAGCCGACGTAGAACACCGCGATGCGGAAGACTACGGAGTTGATGGCTTTGGGCATGATTTTTTCGGGGTTTTCGGTTTCGCCGGCGGCGGTGCCGACGAGCTCGATGGAGGCGTAGGCGAACAGGACGCCCTGCATGAGGATGATCATGGGCAGCAGGCCGTTGGGGAAGATCCCGCCGTTATCGGAGAGCAGGCTGAAGCCGACCTGCTGGCCGTCCACGGGGGTGCCGAAGATGACGAAGTAGGTGCCCACGATGAGGAAGATGACCAGGGCGGCGACCTTGACCAGGGCGAACCAGAATTCCATTTCACCAAAGACCTTCACCGAGACCAGGTTCAGGGCCAGGACGACGATCAGGGCGGTCAGGGCCCAGGCCCACTGCGGGACGTCGGCCATCCAGGGGATGTAGTTGCCGAAGAAGTTCATGTACAGGGCCGCGGCGGTGATGTCCACGATGGTGGTGGTGGCCCAGTTGATCCAGTAGAACCAGCCGGAAACGAACGCGGCCTTTTCGCCGAAGAATTCCCGGGCGTAGGAAACGAACGAGCCCGAGGAAGGCCGGTGCAGGACCAGTTCGCCCAGGGCGCGCAGGATCAGGAACGCGAAGAACCCGCACACCGCGTAGGCGATGACCAGCGACGGGCCGGCAGCGTTCAGGCGCCCGCCAGCGCCCAGGAACAGGCCGGTACCGATCGCACCGCCGATCGCGATCATCTGGATCTGCCGGGGCTTCAAATTCTTGTGATAGCCCTTGTCCTCGGCATGCAGCGCAGTCTCGGAAGCATGCGCATGCCCGCCGTCTATCTCGTGTGCTGCAACCTCGTCATTGGGGTTGTTGGGCATGGGTGATCCTTTCGATCTGGGGAGATCTAACTGGGGTGGGGAAAGTTTTTTGGGGGCTTCCCTGGCTGCAGTCTTAAAAGACTGACCAGCCGGTGCGGTCGGACAGATCGGCGAGGGCGGCAGTTCCGGCAACGGAGTTTCCCTTGGCGTCCAGCCGCGGGCTCCAGACGCAGATGGTGCACTGGCCTGGAACGATGACCAGGATGCCGCCGCCCACACCGCTCTTGCCGGGAAGGCCCACCCGGTAGGCGAACTCACCGGCGGCGTCGTACATGCCGCAGGTCAGCATGATGGAGCCCACCCGTTTGGCATCGCTTCGGGACAGGACGGGACCAAGCCTTCCTTGGCCTTCCCGGGCCAGGAACAGACCGGCCTGGGCGAGCTCAACGCAGGTCATCATGATGGAGCATTGGCGGACGTAATTTTCCACCACTGATTCGGCGGTCTGCTTCAGGTTGCCGAAATTCTTCAGGAAATGGGCCAGGGCCAGGTTCCGGCTGCTGCCCAAAAGCTCGCTGGCTCCCGCCGCTTCATCGATGAATGGGCCGGTGCTGCCGGACTCTGCGGTGAGGAACCGCAAAAGTTGCGTGGCGGCGTCGGATGTTTCTTCCATCAGGTGGTCGGTGACCACCAGGGCGCCCGCGTTGATGAAGGGGTTCCGCGGGATTCCGTGTTCCACCTCCAGCTGGACCAGGGAGTTGAAGGCGGTCCCGGAGGGTTCACGCAGTACCCGGGTCCATAGCCTGCCCGTTGTGTCGCCCTGGAGTGCCATGGCCAGGGTGAACACCTTGGAAATGCTCTGGATGGAGAAGGGGACGTGCGCGTCACCGGAGCTGAAAACCTGGCCGGATGTGGTGGCGACGGCTATCCCGAACTTATCGAAGGGCACGTTTGCCAGGAACGGGATATTCGCCGGGACGGAGCCGGTTTCCCGCCGCGGCCGGTGGCCGTGGACGAGGTCGTCGAGGAGGGGGCCGAGCGGCGGTGCCTCAAGTGCTGTAGTCATTTCCTGCCCGATTGTTGTGTGGATGTTCCGGCCCGTTCCTGGATGTGGAGCAGGGCCACGAGCGAGTCCCGGGGGTTGCCGAAGTCCAGGCCGGTCACCCTGGATGCCTTGCTGATCCGGTAATAGACCGTGTTTTTGTGCAGTTTCATCCGTTGGGCGCATTCCGCGACATCAAGGGACGATTCGAAGTACATCCGCAGGGTCTCCGCCAGCTCAGCGTCCTCGCGGAGGAGGGCGGAGAGGCTGCGGTGGCGGAACGGCGAGGACGAAAAATTCCGTACGGCCTCGCGGAAAAGGATCTCTCCTTCGAAATCATCCACGGTGGCCACGGACGTGTGCCCGGACCTGCCCACGCAGCCCAGGAGCGCCTCCGTGATGCTGGTGATGGAGTGGAGGGACACCAGATCCGGGACCACCGGGCCCACGGCCGCAAACGGGGTGATGCCCAGGTGTTTGCCGGCATCCCGGACGATGGCTTCGGCCAGGCCCCGGAGCCCGGCTTCCGCTGCTGCGGACTGCAGGGCGGGGACAATCACGGCAGTGTCCCCCTTGAACTGCCCCACGATTGCTGATGCTTTGTAAGCAGCCGCGTGGATTGATGCCAGGTTTGCGAGCTCGCCGTGCTTCAATGCGGCGTCATCGGCCTGCGCTTCTGCGTCCGAAATTCCGATCAGGATCAGGGCTGCCGGCCGCTCCGCGGAGATCTTCTCGCTGTGTGCGCTGGCCGCGGCCTCCGCGGGGCCAGAGAGGATCCGGGTGACGCGGTCCTCGCGCATATGCACGGACTGCTGGTTGCGGTAGCGGATCAGCTCCGCGGAGGTCCTGGCAGCCGAACCTTTCAGGACATGGTCCACGTCGGGGCCGAAGCCGCCGCCCGTTTCCTGCAGCCAGATGTAGCCCATGATCCGGTCCCCGGCGAAGAGGGTGATGGCCACCCGTTCCCGCAGCCCGTCCTGTGGCCTGGCCGGTACACGTACGGGCAGCCGTGTCCCGTGCAGTTCGCGGTAGGCGCCCAGGTCCTTCAGCAACAATTCGTATTTGCGCGGTCCCCGGCGGGCCAGGATGGAGGCTTTCCGAAGCTCATCGATGTCGTTGGAGACGGTGGAGTATGCCAGCACCTTGTTGGCCGCGTCCTCGATCACCACGTGGCTCGATGTCAGCCGGGCAGTGGTTTGCGCGATGGCAAAGAGGTCTTCTTCCAGCAGCGTCAGCACTTCACTCTGGTAGCTGCGCGGCTGGATTCTGTCCTTTGCGATCGAGAGCAGGCGGTCCCAATCGGCAGTCGGGTTCACCAGGAGCAGGCCGGTGCCGGCACCGCGCAGCAGTTCCTCGGCCTCGGAGAGCTCTTCGCGGCTACCCTTGACGGCGACCACTGGCGGCGGGTTCTGCAGGAGCCGCCGCAGTGCGGGCAAAGCCGAGCGCCCGCGAACTCCAATCAAAAGGACAAAGGCGCCGGCGCCGTCGGACGTTTCATCTTCGGCATCGGCGATCAGGAAGCGTTCAATGCTGGAACCGCTCGCCGGGCGGAGAACGAGGCTCGCAAACCCCAGGGGGAGATCCGAGAGGATATCGTCCACCGTAACCGCGGTCATGGGTTCCTTCTGCGTCGATCGGGCCGGACGGCTCTGTCCGGTCAGCCCATGGTATCCAGCCCTGCTGCTACAAAATTTGTAACGGTGCCCCAATTCAGGGGCAGTCTTTCGGTTGGGTGTCCAAGCCGGGAGTTGTAGCGCCGTCCCGGCCTCTTACCAGCAGTGGGGGAGCGGCTGGTGGCTTGTTGGGCAGGGCAACCGGGCCTCTTGGGGACCTGCCACAGCAGGTCCCCAATCAGCTGCCGTCACGCCTGCAGGGTTGAACCGGGTGCGCGGGCGTTAGCGCCAGAAATCCGTAAGCTGCGCTGCCAAAGCCTTGCCCTGCTCGTAACCGGCCCGGGCGGCATGCGGACGAAGCGAGGGATCCATGGCGTTGGCGCCGAACATATGCTCGGAACCGGTGTCCGGGAAGATCGTTTCGACCCTGCTGCCGGCCGCTTCCAACGCGGCGACCTGGGCCGCGAGCTGCACGCCCCAGTGCAGTGGCGCCAATGATCTTCCGCCGAACGGCGAGAGCACCAGCACCCGTCCGTATCCCGCTGCCAGGTCGGCATTTTCGGCATTGGACCGGTATCCGCCGTCGATGTACCGGCTCTCACCGATCCTGTAGGGAAGGCCGCTGGAGCAGCTCGCGGCCACAGCGTCCACCAGGTCCACTCCGCTCTCGCGGTCGAATACCGCCGGGTCACCCCTCCGGGCATCGACCGCGGTGATGAGCACCCTCCGTTCCGGCCAGGTGTGGATGGGGAACCGTGAGGCGACGGCGGCGCGCCACTGTGCCTGCCAGGAGCCGTCTGACGCGGCCTCCAGGTCGAGTGCCGCCGCGCCCATTCTCCGGCGCATGTCAGCCGCATCTTCGGAGGAGGCGATGATTCTGTTGATCCTCTCCAGATGCTCTGCCACGGGCCTTTTCGCAGCCCGTTGCCGGTCGGATCCAACCGGAACAGGCCGTTGTGGGGCGGCGGCGAGGATGGCGGCAAACAGTTCGGGTGGAGCCGTCCCGGCTATCTGGGCGGCTGCCGTCGAGCCGGCTGACGTGCCGACGGTCAGGTCAGCGGTGGTCACATCCAGCCCGGCGTCGAACATGCCGGCCATGACGCCGATGAGCCAGGCATTGCCTGTCGAGCCGCCGCCGCCGAGGACCAGGGCCCGGCCGTCTCTTGAAAGGGTGTGAGGAGATGAATTCATGGGAGTCGCCTTTCGCGAATTGCCTGTGGTGGCGCTCCCGGTGGCGACTACCTCTGTCGCGCGATCGTGGACTGCAGGGGAGCACCCATTGCGGATACTGCGTTCATGGGACTCACCTCCTGCCGATTGATCACGATCACCCGAAAGTTACCACGGCGGTCAGCGGTGTACAACGGCGCGAACCGCAAACACCCCCTGCTAGCCTTATTTACATGCAGTGCACGCGGCGATTTATCAGCCCCCGACCGGTCACCGGTCGCGAGGGCTTCGAGGCGCACGCCTAAGTCCTGGCGGCCATCTGGATCGGGGGAAGACTACCGACCCAACCAAGCCGAGGACTTACCAATGACCACATATTTGACCCTCACGGAGCTCCGCGACGCACTGGCCCTGCGGGACCTATCTGATCCTGCGCAAGGCCGCCATGCCATGCAGGAACTGCTCGTCAACGTGACAACGGCACTCACGAGCTATTGGAACGTCCCTGCCCGGACAGTTCGCAACAGCCCGCTGGTGTCAGTCAGCGACAACTACGACACATTGGGCTTCGATGCATCCACAGTGACCCGGGACCAAAGGTATTCGCGGTACGTCAGTCCAACAGTGATGCTTAGGAGCCACACGTCGGCCTCAGTTCCAGCGCTGCTGAGAAATCTGCCAGCAGATGCGCCGTTGGACGAGCTGATGGTGATGCCGGGGCTCGTTTACCGAAGGGATGCCATCGACCGCACCCACGTTGGGGCGCCCCACCAGGCGGATCTGTGGAGGATATCTTCCTCTCCCAACCTGACGCCGTCGGACCTGGAATCCATGGTGGCTGTTCTTGCGGACGCGGTCTTGCCGGCCGCAAAGTGGCGGCTGACACCCGCCGTGCACCCCTACACGACCCACGGTTTCCAGCTGGACGTGTTGGTTGGCGACGAATGGCTGGAATTGGCTGAGTGCGGAATGATGGCAGGCCATCTGTTCGCCGATGCGGGCCTGGATCCAGCACGGTGGTCCGGCCTCGCCCTTGGCATGGGGTTGGACAGGGCGCTGATGCTGCGCAAAAGAATCCCCGATATCCGGCTCTTGCGCGCCCCCGATGAACGCATCAAGTCCCAGATGCTGGATCTGAGGCCCTGGCAGCCCGTATCCCTGCTCCCGTCCATTCGGCGGGACATCTCGATCGTCGTCGCAGGATCTTTCGACAGGGAGATACTGGGTGACGAGGTCCGTCAGGCGCTTGGCCCCCGCATCGACGATCTTGAGTCGGTGGAACTGTTGGGGCTGACGGGCTACGAAGACCTGCCGAGCGCTGCCAGGGACCGCCTGCAGATCGAACCAGGGCAAGCCAATGCGCTCATCCGGGTTACCCTGCGTCCCATTGAACGGACGTTGACGGCACCGGAAGCAAATCAGATCCGAGATGACATCTACAGGGCACTTCACCAGGGACGGGTCATGGAGCTCATCTCGACCTGAGCATCGTCAGTCAGGACCGGCTGAGGGTCCTGTAGGCGTAGGACCCTCAGCCTTTCGCCGGAAGCATGAGAGGTGGGGCGCGTACCCCGGCTTCAGGAAACGCGTACCTGTTACTCGGGCGCCCACCAGGTAGAGACCGTAGGGTCAAGACCGGAGCTGGCGACGTGGTGTTCGCCTGAGACCACGGATGCCTCCCCCAGCCGTCGCCAGCTCCACACCTTCGCGATCAGCGGTAGATGCTCCATGACGGCGCGAACCTCAAGATTGCAGCAATAAGTCCTGATGATGGACAAAATTCCTTCCGCATGACCCCCTTGGTTTCCTAGAGTGTCCGTACAAGAACCGGGTTTTCCCAGAAACGACTACGTCAAGGGGGACGCAATGGGCAAAAGCAATCCGCTCGCGGCCAAGGAAACACTTACAGCGGCCCCGGTTCGAACTCCTGTCCCCGCTCCGCCCCGGAAGCGCTTGGCGAGGCCCCATGCAGTACAAACTCCGCCTTCCCGGGGCCGGGAACATGAGGTGCAGCGGCTGATACGTGACCTCGCCGCGCTGGCAGCGAACCACCGTCCACAGGTTTCGTAAGACGTAGTCAGGGTGGGCGGCTGCAACCGCACTCGTCGTGGGCAAAACCGGTCAAGGATGGACCCAGGGTGTCGCGGTTCCAAAGACCCTATCCCTGGGGGTCCTGCCCGCCGTACCCTTGGTCATCCATCACCCCAAGGAGGCAGCCATGCGCACAGCAGAACCAACGACTGAAACCGAGCAGGTCCATCGGCTTTCCGAAAACCTTCTGAACCATTTGGCCAAGGGCAGGGAATGGGCCACGCCTGGGGTGCAGGGTGCGCTTCAGAGAGCCGTGGCGGGGCTGGATTCGGGCATTGAGACAGCCTCCCCGCGCCTCCAGGCGGTTCTGCGCCGGGTGACGGAAGAGCTTGCCGGCGGCGTGGAGACGCTTACTCCCCGGGTCCAGGAACAGCTGAGGCGAGTAGGGCCGAAAGCGCCTGCACAGGTAAGGAAGCCCGTTCCTGACCGTCCTGTCCGCTCGGCGTCAAGCCTGTGGTGGTGGCTCTTGGGGCTTCTGGCAGTAGCGGCGGCCGGGTCGGCCGTCTGGCGCTCCATGCAGGCTTCCAAGGAAGAACCTGCGCCCTCGCTGAGTGCACAGGAAACCGAGCGCATGGATCCTGATGCCGAGGCAGACCTCACCGCCGGCCGGATGTAGGAAGGGCCGCTGATTCCAACCACCGGTGAGGGCCTCAACCAGCTGGTCGAGGCCCTCGGATGCTCACTGCATCGCTGTTTTGGCGCATGGTCCCAATCGCCGGGGGAGTTTAAGTCAGTGGGTTTTCTACTCCGCTTCCCGTGATTTTGCATATGCCCGGAGGATTACAGCATGACGCCAGAGCAGAAGCTGGCCGCGGCAGGATTGACGTTGCCGGCCCCGCATCCGGTGGTGGGAACCTTTGCCCTCGTCGCTCAACGTGGGGACGTCCTCTACGTTTCAGGGCATGGGGCTTTTGCAGACGGAGAGCCCATCCATTGCGGCAAATTGGGATTGGACCTTACAACAGCCGAAGGAAAAGAGGCTGCGCGAGCCGTCATGCTTGCCCTGCTCGGCACAGTGCGTGACCGTATCGGCGGACTGGGCCAAGTCACCGGTTTCATGAAGGCCCTTATCTTTGTGAACAGCACATCCGAGTTCGTCGAGCACCATCTTGTTGCCAATGGCGCCACCGAAGTACTTGCGATCGCGTTCGGCAAGGAGCGGTTGCCAGCCCGTTCGGCTATCGGCGTCAGTTCCCTTCCGTTCGGCTTCGCCGTGGAGATCGAGGCGATTGTTGAGGTCGCGGACGCTGCGGCAATAGGAGGTTCAGGAACTTATTGATTGCGTCGCAATTTGCGGTAAACAAAAGACCCCGGTGGCCCTATCTACAAGGGAACCGGGGTCTTTCTCTCTGGCGGTGACGGTGGGATTTGAACCCACGTTGGCTTTTACACCAAACAACATTTCGAGTGTTGCACCTTCGGCCGCTCGGACACGTCACCAACCTCAATAGGGTACCGGAGCAAGGCGCCCATCCCCAAAACGGGGCGGGCCATATGCGGAACTTCAGTTCTGCGAGCCTGCCCTTTCGCGGCATTTACGACGGCGATCGGCTGGGTTTGATGACGGCGATTGGCTCGGGCTTGGCGACGGCGATCGGCTGGATTTGCAGGCGGTGAAACTTGCGTGCCGCGCCCCTGGAGCTCTGTAGGGCTTAGTCAGTTGGGCGCCGAGGGAGGCATCAAAAAAATTCACGAAAGTCTTGGCCGGACGTGCTCAGGGCCCTGTTTTGTCAGACCCCCTCACGATGATGGAGGTATGGAAGCGAAGCCGGTGGTGGTGCAGGCGGAAGGCGCGGTGGATGCTGCTGCTGCGGCATTTATGGCTGCGCTGGGTGGTGGAGTTCCTGCCGTTCCCGGTGGTGCTTGCGGTGCCGTCAGCGACGATTCATCCGGGTCAGTTGATGATGATCCGTTGCAGCGGGTTGCGGATGCGGCATTGGATGTTCTAGCCGCTGTCGGGCGGTCGGAGGCGAAGATCGCGGCGGTGAAAGCCGCGGCGGTGGCGGTGCTGGCCGGGGCGATGAAGGCGTTGGACGGCCCACCTGCCTCGGCGTATGAGTCGGCGGGGCAGGAGCGGAGCCTCGTGGCCGAGGTCGGGTGTGTGTTGGCAATTGGTGACCGCGCCGCCGGTGCATTGCTGGCTGAGTCCCACGCCCTGACCACCTCCTTGCCCCGGACGCTGGCGGCGCTGCAGGCCGGGACGATCTCCTGGGCGCATGCCAGGACCATGGTGGACCAGACCGCCAGCTTGGACACGGCTGCAGCCGCGGCATTGGAGGCACACTTCCTGGACCCCGATGTGCCGGACCCGGCACGAGGGTGCCCTGTCGGGGAGATGCCGGCGTACCGGTTCAAGGCCAAAGCCCGGTGCTGGCGGGAGCGGCACCACCCGGAGAGCCTAAAGAAACGGCACGCCAAGGGTGTCGCGGACAGGCGGGTGGAGTACTGGCCGGACAGTGACGGGATGGCGTGGGTCGCCGCGCACCTTCCCGCGGACCAGGCCACGGCGATCTGGAACCGGCTCACCGCCATCGCCCGCGGGCAGCAGGGCCCGAACGAGGGCCGCACCCTGACCCAGTCACGGGCCGACATCTTCTCCGAAGCGCTCCTGAACAGCGGGGCAGACGGCAGCGCCGGGCCGGGGTCCTCAATCCGGGCGCAGGTGCTGGTCATGGTGCCGGTGTTTTCGCTGATGGGATTGACCGATGAGCCCGCGGTGCTGGACGGGTTCGGGCCTATTCCGCCCTCGATGGCACGGGACCTGGTCGCGAACGGGGCGGGTTCGTTCTACCGGGTGCTGGTGGACCCGCGGGACGGGGCGCCGCTGGAAATCGGCCGCACCAACTACCGGGTGGGCACCGCGATGCGGAAATGGCTCATGCTCCGGGACGGCAAATGCCCGTTCCCCGGCTGCAACAACAACTCCCTCGACAACGAGGCCGACCACATCCTCGCCTGGCACCAAGGCGGCACCACCGGAATCAGCAACCTCGGACAACCCTGCCCGAAACACCACAAACTCCGCCACACCAGCGCCTGGAAACCCACCCCCGCCACCACCACCGAACCACCCGGCTGGACCTCACCCACCGGCCGGCACTACAAAAGCGAACACCAGGACTGGGAACCACCCCACTGGCCGGAATCTGTCTCGTCGCAGAAGATCCTTGATCCGCCTGGGAGATTTCCTGCCGGGCACAGGCTGGAATCACGCAATGAGGTGGTACGTGACCATGCTCGGTGATGACGCCTGCCTTTCTTATGGAATGCCCGCTGGGGGTGAAGCAGCCGCAATGCGGGATGAACCGGTGTCCAACTTTCCCCAAGGCACTCGGCCCGCTAGATTCATCAGCACGATGACTAATTCACGTGCGCCAATACATGCAACGGCTTACTGGACCACAGCCCGGGAGCACGGCGAGCTGCGGCCCGAGGAGCTGCCCGCTCCCGGTGAGGGCGAGGCCCTGGTCCGTACTTTGTACTCGGGCATCAGTAAAGGCACCGAGATGGTGGTCCACCGCGGCTCAGTCCCGCCCCGCGTTGCAGAACAGATGCGGGCTCCACACCAGGAGGGCCACTTCCCGGGGCCCGTGAAGTTCGGCTACCTCTCGGTGGGCGTGGTGGAGGAGGGACCGGCTGAGTGGATGGGTCAGCGCGTGTTTTGCCTGAATCCGCATCAGGACCGGTACGTGGTGGAGTTGGACTCGCTCACCAAGGTTCCGGACAACGTACCGTCACCGCGTGCAGTTTTGACCGGAACGGTGGAAACAGCGGTGAATGCCCTGTGGGAGGCTGGTCCCCGCTTGGGCGACCGAGTGGCCGTTGTTGGGGCAGGTCTCGTGGGCGGCATGGTTGCCACCCTGTTGAGGACTTTTCCGCTGCAGCGCCTCCAGCTTGTAGACCTGGATCCGGGACGAAAACAGCTGGCAGACAACTTGGGCGTGGAGTTCACACACCCGGATGACGCCCTCGCCGATTGCGACATCGTGTTCCACTGCTCCGCCAGCCAGGAAGGGCTGGAGCGCAGCCTTCAGCTCGTCGGCGATGAAGGCGACGTCATCGAGATGTCCTGGTACGCCAACCGGGAGGTCACGCTGCCGCTGGGAGAGGACTTCCATGCACGACGCCTGTCCATCAGGGCCAGCCAGGTGGGAGTAGTGGCGCGGGCGCGGCGGCATCGCCGGACCAACGCGGACCGCCTGGACCTGGCCGTCTCACTCCTCGCGGATCCTGTGTTCGACGCGTTCCTCACAGGATCGTCACCGTTCTCCGAGCTGCCCGACGTGGTGCAGGAACTGGCGGACGGGACGCGGGACGCACTGTGCCATGTCATTGAATACCCCCAGGACGCCCACTCCAAGAACGCCAACCCCAAGAACACAGTCCGCGAAGCAGCCCCGGAAGAGCAGAGGTAACCCATGTTCAGCCTGACAGTCCGCCGCCACTTTATGATCGCCCACAGCCTTCCCCGGGAGGCTTTCGGCCCTGCGCAGGCCTTGCATGGGGCAACGTTTGTCGCAGAGGTGTCGTTCCGCCGTCGCACGCTCAACGATGACGCCATCGTCCTGGACATCGGCGCCGCCGGAACCATGATTGAAGAGGTGTTGGCTGGCCTGAACTACCGCAACCTGGACGAGCACCCCGATTTCGAGGGCAAGCTCAGCACCACTGAGGCGTTGGCGGAGTACGTTGCCCAGTCCGTGGCGGAAAAGCTGAAGAATGACGACGACGGCGGCCAGCTCGCCGGCATCGACGTCACCTTGCGGGAAAACCCAGACGCCTGGGCAACATTTTCGCTGGAACTCCCCGCCGCCTGATCCAATGCGCTCCCTCCAGCTTCTCGTTCCGGCCAACATCCGCCACAACTCCGGCGGCAACGTTTACAACGCGCGGTTGGTGACGGGTCTCCGCGCTTTGGGCGCCGACATCGAAGTGCTGCCCGTCGAAGGTTCCTGGCCCAAGGCCAGCGCCAAAGAACGACGACGGCTGGGCAGTCTCATCGGCGCCTGGGAACCGGCAGCAGGAACGGCAACCACCGTGAGCGTAGTGGACGGGCTAGTCGCCGTGGACGTCCCGGACGAGCTGGAGCTCGCAGCGAAGGCGGGGCGGGAAACCTGGGTGCTGGTCCACATGCCTGTGCCCGAAGAGTCGGGGGCAGGGGCATTGGAACGCGAGGCCCGTGCCCTTCGCGCGGCGTCGGGAGTCATCTGCACCAGCAGCTGGGCGGCGAACGTCCTCGCCGCACGCCATGGGCTGCAGAGTCTGCGCGTCGCTTTGCCCGGAACGGACAGCGCGCCGCTGGCGGAAGGCTCGGTTCCGCCGCACATCATTACCGTGGCCGCGTTGCTGCCGAACAAGGACCAGTTGCTGGTGGTGGAAGCCCTGGCCCGCATCCAGGAATCCGAGTGGACCGCATCCTTGGTGGGGTCAGACGAGGCAGACCCTGAATATGCCGGGCTTGTGCGTGCGGCTGTCGCCAGGCACGGGCTGGAGGGCCGGGTCCTGATAACCGGTGAACTGAAAGGCCAGGCCCTCGAAGACGAATGGAACCGGGCAGACCTCACCGTCCTGGTTTCCCAGGCCGAGGCTTTCGGCATGGTGGTCACGGAATCGCTGGCCCACGGTATCCCGGTGGTAGTCCGTGCAGGGACCGGCGCTGTGGAGGCCCTGAGCTTTGCAGTACCGGATGGAGGCAACAGGGGACTGCTCCCGGGGACGGCAGTCGATTTTCCGGAACCCGGTGGTTCGGAACATCCGGCACTGCTGGCCGGGGTGCTGCAGGAGTGGCTGCACGAGGCCAGCATCAGGGAGGGGTGGCGGACCGCAGCCCTCGTAACCAGGAACAGGCTGCCGGGGTGGGACCAGGCAGCAAGGATTGTGCTGGGCGCCATCGAGGACACCATCCGCTCGAACACCCCGGCACAGAGGGACGCCGAGCGGTAAATGCCGGTGCCCGCGCAGAAGACCAGCTGGAAAGCCTGCGTGACCGAATAACAGCAAAGCCTAAATCTGCGTCCGGTGCCCCACGAAAAAGTCCCGCAACAGCCCGGCGCATTCGGCTTCCCGCACCCCCGCGTAGACCTCAACCCAATGATTGAGCCGGCGCTCGCGGAGGACATCGAACACCGAGCCGGCGGCCCCCGCCTTCTCGTCCCACGCCCCAAAAACCACGCGGGGAATCCGAGCCAGGACAATCGCCCCGGCACACATGGCGCACGGCTCCAGCGTCACCACCAGCGTGCAATCTGCCAGCCGCCACCCGTCTCCCTGACCGCCGTCGGCCCTTGACATCTCCCGCAACTGCGCCGCCGCCTCGCGGATCGCCACCACCTCGGCATGGGCAGTGGGATCTCCCAGTTCCTCCCGCTGGTTCCGCCCGCTACCCAGCACGCCGCCGTCGGGCCCGATCACCACGGCGCCTATCGGCACATCCCCGGTCACCAGGGCACGGCGCGCCTCCGCCAGGGCAAGGCCCATCCACACGTCATGATTCTTTTCTGCGGAGACCATGGCTCAATGATAGTTTCGAAGGATACCCAGAGCCCGTGACGTACACCCGCCGGGAGGCATAGTGAGCACCGTCCGAGACCGTGTGGACAAGTGGATCAAGCCCTATGCCGCGCTGTGGCTGACCATGATCGTCGGCGGGGCTTTGGTACTCACCCTGGCTTTGCTGGGTGCCGAGGTCTACGCCAATGTGGTGGATGACGAAGGGCTGGCCCGCCTTGATATTCCTGCCTTGGAATACTCGCAGACTCTGCGGAATCCGGAGTTGAATGCCGTCGTCACCACTTTCACCAACGTGGGCGGCGGCATCGGAATGCCGATCCTGGCCAGCATCCTCACTGCCTGGCTTACATTCCTGAACCGGACCTGGCGTCCCATCGTCCTGGTGGGCGGTGCAGCGCTCGTCTCCACGATGGCCACCACGCAAGGCAAGCGCCTGGTGGGCAGGACCCGCCCCGACCACTCAGAGGCAGTGCCGCCCTACGAGTCAACGCCATCCTTTCCGAGCGGGCACACACTGAATACAACAGTGGTGATCGGCGTCCTGGTCTACATCATGTGCCTGCAGTTCCAGATCCTGTGGGCCAGGATCACGGCCATTACTGCTGGCGTCATCTTCATCATTGCCATGGGATTGAGCCGCGTCTTCCTGGGCCACCACTGGCTCACGGACGTCATGGCCGGGTGGCTGCTCGGGCTTGCGTGGGTATGCATGGTGATCCTGGCCCACCGCCTGTTCCATCTCATCCGCAAGCGGGAGCACGCCGGACCGGCCCCCACCTTCGAACATCCCGTCATCCGCGAGGACCACACGGCCGAGAGGGACCAGAGCGCCGGGACGGAGCAGGACAGGGATACGCAGCGGGGCATGGAGCGGGATCAGGCCAGAGACACAGCCGCAGAGTACGACGGCGGCACTTCCGGAAGGCGCGACGGCGGCTCCCCGCGGTCTGGCACAGGCGGCTGACGGCGGGAAAGTGCCCAACACCCCGGGTGATAGTTTTGACCCATGCGCACTCTCGTTGTGGACCACCCCCTGGTCGCCCATAAGCTCACCGTCCTTCGGGACAAAAACACCCCGTCCCCGGTCTTCCGGCAGTTGACGGAGGAGCTGGTAACCCTGCTCGCTTATGAGGCCACCCGCGAGGTCCGCACGGAACCCGTCACCATCGAAACTCCGGTCAGCACGACCGTGGGTACCGCATTCACCAAGCCCACCCCGCTGGTGGTTCCCATTTTGCGCGCGGGCCTGGGCATGCTGGAGGGTATGACCAAGCTCGTTCCCACCGCAGAAGTGGGGTTCCTCGGCATGGCACGGGACGAGGAAACCCTGGACATCATCACCTACGCCGAGCGGCTCCCCGAGGACCTCACGGATCGCCAGATCTTTGTCCTGGACCCCATGCTCGCCACCGGCGGTACCTTGCGCGAAGCCATCAAGTTTCTCTTCAAGCGCGGTGCCTCCGACGTCACCTGCATCTGCCTCCTGGCCGCCCCCGAGGGCCTGGCCAAGCTGGAGGAGGAGTTGTCCGGCGCGAACGTCACCATCGTCCTGGCTTCCATCGACGAAAAGCTCAACGCAAAGTCCTACATCGTCCCCGGTCTCGGGGACGCGGGCGACAGGCTTTACGGCATCGCAGGATAGTCCTCAAGTCTTTCCCGTTCCGCATCCCGCCGCTAGCCTGTGCGAATGGACTGGAAACTGGAACTTGTGTTTGTCCCTGTGTCCGATGTGGACCGCGCCAAGGATTTCTACGTCAACAAGGTGGGGTTCAACGCGGACTTTGATGAGCGTCCCACGGACTCCATCCGCTTTGTCCAGCTGACGCCGCGTGGCTCAGCCTGCTCTATCTGTATAGGGGAAGGGCTCAGTGATGCGCCTCCTGGCACGGGCTCGAACCTCCAGCTCGTGGTTAGTGACATCCACGCAGCCCACCAGCACCTGAAAAACAATGGGGTGGACGTTAGCGATGTGGACGTGCAGGCTTGGGGCCACTTCGTGTACTTCGCAGATCCTGACGGCAACAGGTGGGCCGTGCAGTACATCCCGGGCAGGGAAGGCTGACACAGCGGGAGGCTGAGGCAGAATGGGGACCATGAACGCCTCCGCTCCGGCCTCAACGCCGATCCTGACCTGCCGCGCCGTCCTCTTTGACATGGACGGTACCCTGGTCGATTCCACTGCTGTGGTGGAGCAGGTGTGGGGTGAGTTCGCCGCGCGTTACGGACTGGATCTCGAAGAGATTCTGCGGACCTCGCACGGCGTGCAGGCACGTGATACCGTCACCCGGTTCGCTCCAGCGGGGGCCGATATCCCAGCGCTGACGGCGGAGCTCGGGGCCATGGAACGGGTCCGCACCGAAGGCATTATCGCCCTGCACGGCGCCGCCCGGCTGCTGGCAGCCCTGCCGGCGGACGCCGTCGCCCTGGTCACGTCCGCTGACCGCGTCCTGGCTGACATCCGGATGGAAGCAGCAGGCCTGCCCATGCCCGCTGTTGCAGTGACCGCTGAGCTGGTGACCCGCGGCAAGCCGGACCCCGAAGGGTACTTGAAGGCCGCAGCCAACCTTGGCGTGGAACCCGCAGAGGCCGTGGTCTTCGAAGACGCTCCAGCGGGAATCGCGGCAGGAGTGGCCGCCGGCATCCGCACGGTGGCGGTTGGACCGAACACCGGTCCGCTGCCCGATGGTGTTCTGCACCTTCAGGACTACAGCGCGGTCGCCGTCGAAACCAGCAAGGACGGCGAAGGCAGGACGGTCATTTCTTTCCGGCTGTAAGGTCCGCCACCACCTTGGCAATACGCCGCGACCCCGTTTCAGGGGTCTTGGCACTCGTGCCCGCGGCACGCCGGCTTCCGCCACTCCACCAGGTGCAGGCGCGCCGGCCTCCGGTTCAGTGCCTGATCAGTACCAGTTGTTGGACAGGTGGAAGTTCAGTGCGCCACAAGGGGACTGGTAGCGCTCCTTGATGTAGTTCAGGCCCCAGTTGATCTGCGTGCGGTAGTTGGTGAGGTAGTCCCCGCCGGCGCTGGCCATTTTTTCGGCGGGCAGGGCCTGGACGATGCCGTACGCTCCGCTGCTTGAG
This sequence comes from Arthrobacter sp. Ha26, assembly GCF_059091705.1. Classification (NCBI taxonomy): domain Bacteria; kingdom Bacillati; phylum Actinomycetota; class Actinomycetes; order Micrococcales; family Micrococcaceae; genus Arthrobacter; species Arthrobacter sp. Ha26. Next base: position 85,213 of record NZ_JBNHGX010000002.1, on the reverse strand, counting down.
TTGGTGGCCGTGGTGGTCCAGTCGGACTCCTTGGTCCACAGGGTCTGCAGGCACTGCATCTGGTCAGGAGCCCAGCCATAGGTGGCGAGCTGGCCCGCGGCGTAAGCCTGGGCGCCTGCGGGGTCGTTGACTGCGACCACCGGGGCGGGCTCAGGTGCGGGGGCGGGCTCGGGGGCGGGTGCCGGGGCGGGCTCCGGAGCGGGGGCCGGTGCAGGCTCGGGGGCGGGTGCCGGGGCGGGCTCTGCCGCCTGCGGGGCCACTGCGATCTCCTCGGGAGCCGCTGCGGGGGCAGGGTTGGCCCGGATTTCGCTCTTCTCGATGCTGAGGTTGGACTGGGTATCGGCAGCCTGCGTTTCGGCGGCGGCGGAAACCCGGATGCTGGACTCGGTGGCCTGTCCGGCGGCGCCTACTCCGATGAGGAGTGCAGCGGATGCGGCGAACACGGCTGCCCGCTTGCCGACGAAGGGGATTTTGCCGGCATTGTGCTCGGCGCGGGGTGCAGACCCGGATTTCAGGCGCGGTTTAACCAGGAACTTGGACATGATGAATCGCCTCTCACACCTGCGGAGTTAGCTGTCGGGTTCGGATGAGGGCATCCGGCCGCACGGAAAAATCACGTGCTGGCTTAACCCCAAGGGCAGTCATTGCCCGGGACGGTGGGTCCCCCGCCTCTGCCGTTGCTCAAGCGGAATCCGGGAAGCGGCAGAGCTTGGCGTCATCCGGATATGGGCTCCCGGTCAGGAGCCTCACCCCATCGACGCTACAGGAGATGGGCGTAGAAGTCACATTTTGGTAACAGAGATCACGACGACGGCGCGTCGCCTTGCTCCTTCATGTCACGAAAGGACCGGCAGCGGGAGCTGCAGGGTAACGCTGGTGCGCCCGGGCCGTGATGTCACCGTTACCCTTCCCCCGTGCGCCTGGACGACGATCCATGATGGACAGTTCCAGTCCGGTGGTACCTTCAGCGGCGGAGGCGCCGGACTGCTCTCCGGTGCCCTTCCGCGCCGCGTCTGAGTTCATACCAGGGACGTGAGCGTACTTTCCTTCGCGGCAACGGGAGTCCCCTCGCCAGTGCGTCGCCTCAACTCGTTTTCACGGCGATCAACCGGTAGTCACCGTTGGAGAGCATGAGGTCCACGGGCTGGCTGTCAAGGGCCAGCAGGTCCTGCTTGTCACCGGCAGTCGGGGGGGCGGGTGGGTGGTGTCTGAAGCGAGGAATCCTCCCGTTTTCACCCGGCCGTTCCGGATGCTGGCGTTGACGGTACCAACGATTGGGCCGCGGGCGTCCAGCGGGTCACGTCCCAGGTTGTTGGTCATGGAGTTCGGTGTGGCCATGGAACAACTCCCCGATTACTCGTTGAGCCCGGGCTTTGCGCTTCCTGTGCCCCGCTGTGAATGACGGCCTCGCCAGCTGGGTTGTCGAAGGGCGGGGCCAGCACGGTTTACCGGACCAGGAGTTGGGCGAAAGCACGCTCTCGGCTGGACAGCGGTGCCTTCGGTGGGGGCAATTTTGGTAATCCCGGCGCGTTTGAAGAAAAAAGCGAAAATGCGGGGGTCGGCCGAATTAAGTTCCCTAAGTACCCGGAGTGAGCTGCTTTTGGCGGATAATGAATGGCGTTCTGGCGGTGCACCAAAATCGTGATCTACACCACAAACGCGGATTTTGTCTCATGATGCGGACTAATCGGTCCATTGTTACTTGCAAGTTAGCATTGTTACGCTGCACACTCTCATTGTGAACAAGAACTCAACAGCACCTGCAGCCGCAGACTATTGGCCCAGCACATCCGCTGCTGCCGACATGCGCTGTTGTCGAATGTACGCCTGACCTTCCCACCCCTCGAAGTTCTCCAGGCATTCGCCCCCCAGCCCAGCGTCGGGCGTCCCTCCCCAATTTCAGCGCGGGAACCCAGCATTCGAGCCGTCATTGACGGCCATTCACATTGAGGTAAGCATCCATGTCAGTTGCATCCGGATACGTCCACATTTCTGTCCGTAACGCCGCCAAGGCTGGCCAGCCCTCCGGCCTCCGCCCCGGCTTCGCGCCCCGCCCGTCGCTCGCCCCCACCGCTCCCGGAAGCAGCTTCCCCGCCTCCGGCTACGCACCCCAGGGCTACAACCCCAACTCCTACGGCCAGCTCCGCACCGTCACCCCGGCCGAGTCCGCGCCGGTGACCGCTCCGACCCCCGTAGTGCCAGGTGCCGGTGCCGTCCGCCCCGTGGCAAACGACAACGTGGCCCGCGGCTTCGTCCTCTACATGGGCATCGACGAGGAAACTGCGGCTGCCGCAGGTACCTCCATCGCCAAGCTGGCCCAGGAAATCCGTGCCTACGCCCAGTCCCTGGTGTCCGGAGCCGAGAGCTACGCCGCCGTCGCAGTGGCACCCGCCGGCACACCCGGCTCAGCCCTCGACGTCGTCCGCTCCACATTCGGCGATCCCACCGTCAACACCCGGCAGCGCACCGAAACGCCACGGCCGCAGCAGCCCCAGGAACCGCGTCCCTCCGGAGTCCTGATCGACCTCGCCCGCCGTGAAGTACACCTCGACGGCGAATCGCTGAACCTGACCTTCAAAGAGTTCGAACTCCTGAACTACCTCGTGGAAAACGGAACCCGCACCGTCGGTCGCGATGAACTGCTCGAAGGCCTGTGGCGCAACGCCGAAGAGGTGCCCAACGAGCGCACCATCGACGTCCACATCCGCCGCCTCCGCTCCAAGCTGGGCCGCCTCGCCAACACCGTACGCACCGTCCGTGGACAGGGCTACCGGTTCTACGAGCACCCCGAAGTTGTTGTCTGGGCCGCTCCGGAATACTCGATCTAGCACTTACTCGGAAGCGCCTGCCCCTAGGGGCGGGCGCTTTGTTTACACCGGGCTAGGCTTGGGCCATGACTGAGCACCATCTTCGACGCCTTGTGATTATGCGCCATGCAAAGGCGGATTGGCCCGGCGGGGTGGCTGACCATGAGCGTCCCTTGGCGGAACGGGGCCACCGGGAGGCACCGCTGGCCGGGCAGTGGCTGCTCAAGCACGACGTCGTACCCGACTTCATCCTGTGCTCCAGCGCGCTTCGAACCCGGCAAACCTGCACCTGGGTATGCTCTGAACTGGGGGACAAGGCGCCCACGCCCAAGCTTGAGGACGGCCTGTACGCGGCCTCCGCCCTCAGGATGCTGGCCGTGGTCAACCACGTTCCGGACACCGTCACAACGCTGATGCTGATCGCGCACCTTCCCGGCGTCCAGGATCTCGCCATGCACCTGGCCTCACGCGACTCAGACCACGACGCCTACATGGACGCCGCCACACGGTTCCCCACCAGCGCCCTCACTGTCCTCGAAACCGAGAAGTCGTGGGCTGAGCTGGACGGGCAGGACGCCCGCATCACACAATTCAAGGTGCCGCGCGCCCACTAGCGCAGCGCCCACCAACGCAATAGGCAAGGACGCCGGCCAGTCGCTGCATGTCCGTCAGTTGGCGTCGGCGATTTCCCGCAGGAGCCCGGAGACGTGCCGGATGGCCGGGCTCTCGGCCATGGACCTGCGGTGCACAATCCCTACCTGACGGGCCTGGACGGGGTTAGCCACAGGCACCGCCACTACGTCCGGGGGCAATATTGGCCTCCCCAACCGGGGGACCAGCGCGATAACTGCGGCCTGTTCCACCAAGGCAATGTGGGTGGCGAAATCGGGATCGTAGATCCGGATGTCGGGAACCCGGCCCAGGTCGGCGAAGATCCGCAGCAGGGCTTCATTGCAGATAGCCCCGTGCGGCGTGCTGATCCAGCGCTCGTCAACAAGGTCTGCCGGTTCCACGCCGGCACGCCCCGCCAGCGGGTGGCTGCTGTGAACCAACACGTCAGCGATGTCCTCGCAGAGCCAGTCGAGTGTGAGGTGCTCCGGAATGACCAGCGGCACGGAATTCCAGTTATGCACCAGGCCCAGGTCCGCTTCCCCGTTGGCAACCCGGGCCACGGCCTCGCGCGGATCCTCCGCCAGGACGCGGAGATCCAGTTCTGCGGCAGTAGAGGCGAGCCGGGCGAGCAGCGGACCCACCAGGCCGCGGCATGCGGTGGAGAAGGCAACCACCCTGAGGGTACCGCTCGGCTTTGCCGGATCCGCCAGCAATGTGGACTGCAGTTCTTCCAGCTCGGACAGGATCCGGCGGCCGTACGCTGCCAGGGCCAGTCCCCGCTCCGTGAGCAGGACACCCCGGCCCCGGCGTTCCAGCACAGCGAAGTCCGCCTCCTTCTCCAGCTTCTTGATCTGCTGTGAAACGGCCGAAGGGCTGAAGCCCATGGCGTTGGAAGCCGCCACCACCGAGCCGTGCTGCTCAACGGCGGCCAGTGCGCGGAGCGAACCAATGTCGATCATGAAGTAAATGTACAAGGTTCTACACGTTATTCAACGCTGGTGCTTCAAGGAGCAGTCTGAGACAGTAAAAGCGTGAACCTCCGAGATTCCCTCCTCGCCGCCCTGGTCGCTTTGCTCTGGGGCCTGAACTTCGTGGCCATCGACATCGGCCTTCACCCCGCAGGACACGAGGTGCCGCCCCTGCTGTTCGTTGCCATGCGCTTCGTGCTGGTCGTCTTCCCGTGGATCTTCTTCGTCAAAAAGCCCAACGTCAGCTGGAAGGCAATTGCCGGCGTCGGGCTCTTCATGAGTGCCGGCCAGTTCGGCCTCCTGTACCTGTCCATGGCACTGGGCATACCGGCTGGACTGGCGTCCCTGGTACTGCAGGCCCAGGTGCTGCTGACCGTCCTGCTTGCCGCGTTGTTCCTCGGTGAGAAGCCGCACCGCAAGCAACTGGCCGGCGTTGTCCTGGGCGTCGCCGGCCTTGCAGTCGTGGCAGTGGGCCGCAGCGCAGTGGCGCCGATCCTGCCCCTGTTAATCGTGCTGGCCGCCGCACTGTCCTGGGCTGCCGGGAACGTGATCGCGCGCAAAGCCAAGGCCGCTTCCGGGCTGGGGCTGGTGGTCTGGTCCGGTGCCGTGGTGCCGCTGCCGCTCGCCGCGCTGTCACTGCTTGTGGACGGCCCGGACGCGGTGCTTGGCACGCTCACCACCCTGCAGGCCCCCACGGTTCTGAGCGCCATTTACACAGCGGTGTTCGCTTCCCTTGTGGGCTACGGAATCTGGAACCGGCTTCTGGCCAGCCACCCGTCGTCGGCCGTTGTTCCGTTCACGCTGCTGGTGCCCGTGGTGGGGATGACGGCGGCATGGCTGATGCTGGGGGAGGTGCCAACGCCCGCGGAACTGGCAGGCGGGCTGCTGCTCTTGAGTGGGGTGGCCACAGCGGTAGTAACTTTTGGCGGCGGGCGGGGTCACCGCCGCGGGGCTGAGTTGGCACCTGGGCGGGTGGCAGGCTTGCGCGCGGGAGAACCGGACGACGGCGGCCGCTTGGCTGCCACGGGTATCCGCGCCGGGGCGCGGGGGCCGGAAGTCCGCTGAGCCACGGCGCTTTTGGCCGCCGGGCGGGAGGCGGGGGCCGGACCGCCTTTCGGATCGGCGGGCCGACGGGCCGCCGGCGTTAGCTGCTTGCCTGTGGGCCATGCTGCACCGAGGAACAGGACCAGGAGCGTTGCCACGGCAGAGGCGGCGGCTCCCATGAAGTAGTTGTCAGGATCATCGGTGGGGAGCGGGGTTCCGATGAATGACGACTGCCCGTCGAACGCCAGCTCCCAGGTGCTGACAAAAGCCAGCGCGAACCCCACCGTGAGGCTGGTGCCCGCACCGGTCGCGAGGAGGACCAGACGCCGCCCCCGGGCCAGGACCTCCCAGATGGCGGCGACGTAGGCAAGCGCCAGGGTGCCAAGGAATGCGGCAAAAACCGGCTCGGCCAGCGTCATGCCCGTCAGGACCAGGAGCCCCGCCGCCACGATGCCGGTGATGACGGCAAATTTTCCGCTGTTCCCCATATGACGCATGTGCACCATCATCCCTGAGGTACAGCATCCTTCAAGACGTAGCCGCGCATGATCGCCATGATTGCTGCAACGCTCTGGTCACGGGTGCGCTCCGGGTTGTACGTCTGCCGGTCCAGCCCCACCACGAAGCAGGCACCAAAGATGGCTGTCTCCAGGCTGCCGCGCGAGACGGCCGGATCCACGGGGTACGCGCGGGCAACGTTCTCCACCGCGGCGCCGATGACTTCCAGGAGCTCCCCGCGCAGGAGGGTGAAGGTTCCCTGCCATTCACTGGGTGTCCGCCAGTTCTCGCTGACCCACAGCCGGGCAAAGGACGGGTATTCGGCCATGAAGTCCATGGCCTGCCCGATCATGCCTTCCATGGCCAGCAGGGGATCGGTGTGAGGAGCTGCCGCGCCCCCTTCTTCCAGAGTGCCCTGGAGCCGCCCCTTGAGGATATCGACGCCGTGCCGCAGCAGTTGCGCGATCAGGTCCGATTTACTGCCGAAGTTGTAGTAGACCGTCCCTTTGGAGACGCCGGCAGCTGCTGCAATTTCATCAACGGTGACACCCGCCGCGCCCCGCTCGCCGATCAGCTCCATGGAGGCGTCGAAAAGCTTCTGGCGTGTGGCGGTCGTCCGTGCAGGCCGCAGCTTCTTCATCGGCTCCTGATCCGCCGGTTCTTGGCTGGTCATACGGCGATCTCCGGCTGCAGCGTCTTCAGTGTCCAGAATTTACCCTTGCGAACGGCGAGCGTGGACATCACCAGCCCCAGGGCCGTGTAACCCAGGAGGCCCAGGATGGTGGGGACGATCATCGACAGGTCGGCACCATAGATCAGGTGGCGCATCCCGGTCACCACGTAGCCCATGGGCAGGATCTCATGCACCACATGCAGGGGCTGCGGAGTGGTCTGCCAGGGGAAAGTGCCACCCGAGGAAACCAGCTGCAGCACCAGCAGGATCAGCACCACGAGCTTGCCGGGGGAGCCAAGCAGGGCCACGATTCCCTGGATGATGGCGCTGAACGCCATGGCTGCCGCCAGCATAAAGAGCCACATCAGGACCGGATGGGCAGCATCCAGGCCCAACGCGAGGTTGACCACCAGGGTGAGGAGGGTGGCCTGCACCACGGAGACCGCGAAAAAGGGCAGCCAGCCGCCGAGCGCTATCTTCCATGAGCGGGCATTCGAGGCCAGGGCGCGCTGGGTGAGCGGCCGCATGGCCTGGACCAGCATAAAGACACCGATCCACAGGGCGAGGGTCAGGAAGAACGGTGCCAGTCCCGCCCCATAGGAGCCGGCTTTCGCCTGCGAAACGTTGCTGACGGCCACGGGATCGGCGATTACGCGGGACAAGTTGCTCTTTTGCGCGTCGTCGGGGTTGGGAACCTGTCCGGCTCCCTTGCCGAGTTCATCGGCCAGGGTCCTGGAGCCGTCAGCGGCGGTGCCCGCTCCCTGTTCGAGCTGCCCCGCGCCGTCGTCCACCTGATGTGCGCCCTGGGCGAGGGCGGCAGCACCGTCCACGGCTGCCTGCTCACCTGTGGCCAGCGTTGCCGCCCCCGTGTGGAGCCGGTCGGCACCGCCGGAAGCCTGGGCGACGGCTTCCTTCAAGGCGGGGGTGCCGGCGGCAAGCTGGGCTGCGCCGACGCTGACAGCCTCCGAACCGTCCGCCAGCTGCTGGATCTGGGCAGTGTCGGTCTGGATCTTCGTTTTGGCTGCTGCCACCGGGCTTGAGGCAGCCGCGGCATCAAAATCCGCCAGGATGCTGTCCGCCTGGGCCTGGGTGAGCACGCCGGCGGCGATAAGCCTGTTGTTTGACTCCACCACCCGGGTGCGCAGGCCCTGGTCGGCCGCCTCCAGTTGGGCGGCCACATCCTGGACCTTGGTGTTGAGCTGCGCGTTGCCGGCGGCCACCTGAGCGGCGCCTGCCGCAAGGGTCTGCGCGTCGCCGGGCAAGGTGGCCGTCTTGTCCTTCAGGACGGACAGGCCGCTGCTCAGCTGGCCGGCGCCGTCGGTCAGTTGGTTGGCGCCGTCACGCAGCTTCAGCTGCCCCGCATAGAGCTCGTCAGCACCGTTGCGCAGGCTGGTGGTTCCATCGTGGAGGGTGGCCGTTCCGTCCCGGAGTGCGGCCACGCCGTTGGCCACCTGCCCGGCGCCATCGGCTGCCTTGACCATCTGCGTATGGATGGTGCCAAAGCCGGTGAGGAGCTGGTTGGCGGTCTCTTCGCCAACGTCTGCGGCCACGGTGCTGTGCACGGAGGTGGTGAGCTTGTCCACAATGGTGCTCAGCAGGTAGTTGTTTGCGTCGTTGGTGGTGACGTTGAGCATTGCCTGGCTGGCGGAATCAAAGCTGCCGGGGGAGACGAGGTGGGCAGAAAAATCCTCCGGGATCTTCAAGGCGAAGGCGTACTTGCCGCTGCTGACCCCTGCGTCGGCCTCCTGCCCGTTGGCCACCGGGATCCAATGGAAGACATTGCCCTCCACCAGGCTCTCGGCCACCTTCGCGCCGGCATGGAGCGGGGTGCCGTCGCTGGAGGTGGCACCGGCGTCCTCAACCACCAGTGCGGCGTCGATCTGGTCCAGGTTGCCGTAGGGATCCCAGTTGGCGTAGAGGTACACCGCGCCGTAGAGCAGGGGGACCATGGTGAGGGCGAGGATGGTCAGCTTGGGCAGCAGCCCGCCGGTCATCCGCTTGAGTTCTGAACGGGCCAGCCGCAGTACTGTCACTTGGCATCCTCGGTCTCGAGTTCACGTTGCTGGTCTTCCACAGGGCTCTCCGCCGCTGCGTCGGTTTCGCTGCCGGGTTCAGTCAACGGCTCAGCGTTGCCAATGCTGGCAAAGGGGCCGGACCACGACGGCGGCAGGGCAGCTACGGTAGCCACGACGGCGAGCGGCCGCCCGGCGTCGGATGCCAGCTGCTCCAGCCGCGGCAGCCAGTTGGCGGGGTCGGCGCTGTGCCGGTCGGGGGAGTCCACCACCAGCAGGTCCGTGTGGGGATTGGCCAGCGCCAGGGCGGTCAGGAGTTCCAGTCTGCGCAACGGGTCCAGCTGCTCGATCCACTGGTCCGCGATGTCCTCGAAGCTGTTCACCTTGAGCCACGGGTTGCTGAGCAGGGCCCCGCGGTAGCGGCGGGGAATCAGGGCCAGGTCCTCGGTAACAAGATCGCGGACGCTGAGGTGGCGCTCGGGCTCATTGACGCCCGGAGCGTCCACCAGCGCGCTGGCCAGCCGCACCCGCTTGATCCCGAGGTTGCCATCCCAGCTGACGGATCCACTGGTGGCTTTCATGCGGCCGCTGAGCACGAGGGCGAGTGCCGTGCGGTGATCCTGCCGTTCGCCCGCCACGAGCATCAGCTCGCCACGGCTGGCCTGGAAAGAGGTGGCCGGGAGCAGGGGGTCGCGGCGGCCGCGGACATGGAGCTGCTGAGCAGAGAGCAAGAAGTGCCTTTCACCGACGGTTGCTCCGTCCAGTGTATCTAAACTGACTGGTCAGTTCAAATAGGTCTACAGGCCGTACTTTTCCAGAAGGCGGAGCCAGACCTCGCTGATGGTGGGGTACGAGGGCACGGCATGCCACAGCCGGTCCAGCGGTACTTCGCCCGCCACTGCAATGGTTGCCGCGTGCAGGAGTTCTGCTACATCAGGCCCGACGAACGTGGCTCCCAGCAGGACCCTGCGGTCCTCATCAACCACCAGCTGTGCCCAGCCCTGGTAGTTCTCCGAATGGAGAGAGGATCCTGCCACCTGGATGGGAAGTTCCACGGAAGAGACGTTGTAGCCATCCTTCCGGGCGGCTTCAAGGGTGCGGCCCACCGAGGCGAGTTCCGGATCGGTGAAGACAACCCCCGGCACCGCGTGCTCGTTGGCTGTCTGCGCGTAACGGCTCCAGTCCCGTGCGACGCCGGCCAGTTCCCCCTTGGCGCGGGCGGCGATGGCGTCCCCGGTGGCGCGGGCCTCGTACTTCCCCTGGTGCGTGTACAGGTTTTTGCCGGCCGCATCGCCGACGGCATACAGCCACGGTTCCTCGCCGGGAGCCCCGTCAACCAGGCCCGTATTATCCGTGCTGAGTTTCAGGTGTCCGGCCTCGTTGGCCGCGAAGCCGGCGCTCTCCAGGCCCAGTCCTTCCAGGGCGGGATGGCGCCCGGTGGCCACCAGGACCTTGTCCGCTGCCACGCTGGAACCGTCACCCAACTGCAGGCTGAAAGTGCCGTCGTCGTTCTCGGTGATGCTGTCCGTGGCCGTGTGCAGCCGGAGCTCCACGCCGTCCGCGCGCAGCCCGGCAGCGACCAGTCGGGCAGCCTCCACGGGGAAGTTTCCCAGCAGCCCGCTGCGCGCCACGAGGGTGACTGTGGAGCCCAGCCGCGCAAAAGCCTGGGCCAGTTCGGTACCGGCCACGCCGCCGCCGAGCACCACCAGCCGGTCCGGGACCTCCTTGGCGGAGGTGGCCTCCCGGGTTCCCCACACCTGCAGGTCCTGAAGTCCCTCGATGGGGGGAGTGTTGGGCGTGGAGCCTGTGGCCAGCACCACGGCGTGACGCGCCTGGAGCCGGTAGGAGTTCCCGTCCAGCCCGGCAACTTCGACGGATTTTGGCGCGGTCAGCCAGGCGTGGCCGCGGACCAGTTGGATACCCGTATCGTCCAGCCACTTCACTTGGCTGCCGTCCTGCCAGTTGGACGTCATATAGTCCCGATACTTCAGTACCGCTGCGGAATCGAGCGTCTGGGTCACGGCTTCCTTGGCGCCAGGCAAAGTCTGGGCCCCATGGAGGGCCGTGCCGGGGCGGAGCAGGGCTTTTGACGGCATGCATGCCCAGTAGGAGCACTCACCGCCTACCAGTTCGGCTTCCACCACTACAGCCGTGAGGCCGCCCTGGACAACCCTGTCCGCCACGTTTTCCCCCACGGCGCCGGCGCCGATCACCACAACATCAAATTCGCGCAAAACTGCCTCGGGCATCATGGGGAAAGCCTACGCTGAGCGGGCGGGCAGGCCAGGTGACAGGCGGAGCGGCGGACTGCAAGTGGGGGCTCGAGGGTGATCTGGCTTCAAGGGGGCCGGGCCGCAGAGGCGGCGCTGCAGAGGGGCGCTGCCAGGTGCCTGCGCAAAGCAAAAGGTCCGCACCGGCGAACCGGTGCGGACCTTGTCTGTGCGCCCAAAGGGATTCGAACCCCTGACCTTCTGTTCCGTAGACAGACGCTCTATCCAGCTGAGCTATGGGCGCATCTTGTGTCCCAGGAGAAGAACCGCTCTCCCTGAACCTCGAATTACTTTACGCGAGGGTTGGCCGCGATGCCAAATCGAAAGGGATGTAATCTGAGCGACTAGACCGGTATAGGTGACCTTCGTCACTTAAGAATGCAAATCCGGCGGGAAATTCCTTGAATTCGCGCGGAACTGCATTTCGCGAGGTCCAAAACGTCAGCATACGTCCAAAAAACTCCAGTGGTCCGGACCATAGCATTTAGCACACACCGATGAACCCGAGGAAGGGAACCGCAATGGGCGATCTGGCGCAGAAGCCGCTGCTTGATAACGCACCCACCACACATGCCGGGCTGCTGGCATGGGTCGAGGAGGTTGCTGAGCTAACGCAGCCGGACCGTATCTACTGGGTGGACGGCTCCGAAGAGGAGAACACCCGCCTCACTGACGAACTGGTGGCGGCGGGAACGCTGACCCGGCTCAACCAGGACCTCTTCCCGAACTCCTTTGCCGCTTTCTCCGATCCCGCTGACGTAGCGCGGGTGGAGGAACAGACTTTCATCTGCTCCGAGAACAAGCATGATGCCGGCTTCACTAATAACTGGATGGCGCCGGGCGAGATGAAGGAGAAGCTCCGCGGCCTCTTCTCCGGCTCGATGCGCGGCCGGACCATGTACGTCATTCCCTTCGTGATGGGCCACCTTGACGCAGAAGACCCCAAATTCGGCGTCGAGATCACTGACAGCGCCTACGTTGTGGCCTCCATGCGCATCATGGCCCGCATCGGTACCGATGTCCTGAACCGCATCACCGAAACGAACGCTTTCTTCGTTCCCGCGCTGCACTCCCTCGGCGCTCCGCTGGAAGCCGGCCAGGCGGACGTCCCCTGGCCCTGCAACCCGGACAAGTGGATCGTCCACTTCCCTGAGGAGCGATCCATTTGGTCCTTCGGCTCGGGCTACGGCGGCAACGCCCTGCTGGGCAAGAAGTGCTACGCCCTGCGCATCGCTTCCGTCATGGCGCGCGATGAGGGCTGGCTGGCCGAGCACATGCTCATCCTCAAGCTCACCTCACCGGAACAAAAGACGTACTACGTCTCGGCCGCCTTCCCGTCCGCTTGCGGCAAAACCAACCTTGCCCTGCTCGATCCCACCATCAAGGGCTGGAAGGTGGAGACCCTGGGTGACGACATCACCTGGATGCGGTTCGGCAAGGAAGGCGAACTGCGGGCCGTCAACCCCGAAGCAGGGCTCTTCGGTGTTGCTCCCGGAACGGGCTGGGGCACCAACCCCAACGCCATGCGTGCCATCGCCAAGGGCAACAGCATCTTCACCAACGTGGCATTGACCGACGACGGCGGCGTCTGGTGGGAGGGCATGACGGAGGAAGTGCCGGCGCACCTTACCGACTGGCAGGGCAACTCCTGGACACCGGATGCGGGCCAGCCTGCCGCCCACCCGAACTCCCGTTTCTGCACCCCGATCGACCAGATCGACATGCTGGCCGAGGAGTACCACAGCCCCAACGGCGTTGAGCTGTCCGCCATCCTGTTCGGCGGCCGCCGCAAGACCACCATCCCCCTGGTCACCGAGGCCCGCAGCTGGTCCAACGGCATCTTCATGGGTGCCACCCTGTCCTCGGAAACCACTGCTGCCGCAGCGGGGGCCGTGGGTGTGGTCCGCCGCGATCCGATGGCCATGCTGCCCTTCATCGGGTACGACGCCGGTGACTACCTGAACCACTGGGTCAACCTGTCCGCCAAGGCCAACCCGGAGCGGCTGCCCAAGATTTTCCTGGTCAACTGGTTCCGCCGGAACTCCGAAGGCGGCTTCGCATGGCCCGGGTTCGGTGACAACGCCCGGGTGCTGAAGTGGGCCATCGAGCGTCTCGAGGGCAAGGCTGATGCGGTGGAAACCGCCATCGGCTTCGTCCCCACCGGCGACTCCATTGACCTTGACGGCCTGGACATGACCCCCGCCCAGGTGGAGGAAGCCGTCAAGGTGGACCCCACCGAATGGGCCACGGAGCTTGCCTCCATCGAGGAATGGTTCGCAAACTTCGGCGGCTCCCTGCCGGAGGCCCTGCAGTCCGAGCTCACCAACCTGAAGTCCCGGCTGGGCGAGTCTTCTTAAGTACAACGGCGTCTTAAGATCGACGGCGGCCCCGCACCTTTCCACCGAAGGTGCGGGGCCGCCGTAGATGTGTCCGCGTCGTGCAGTTTAAGAAGCCAGCCAGATGTCCGGGCCGAATACCTCGTAATGGATCCGGGTGGCCGGGATGCCGGCGTTGATTGCCTCGTTGCGGATATTCTTCATAAACGGCAGCGGGCCGCACAGGTACAGGGAGGCGTTGGCCGGCAGGTCCACCTCGCGCAATGACATGAAGCCCTCCTTGGCCCCTGCTTCCGGCCGTTCCAGCCAGAGCTGCAGTTCGGCACCGTCCAGGCGTTCGACGTCGTCCGTCATCTGGGTGCGCAGTGCCCAGTTGTCCAGGGTGCTTTCGGCATGCAGCACCAGTACCTGCCGCCCGGAACCTGCCGCAGCCAGTGATCGCAGGATTGACGCGGTGGGGGTGCAGCCAATGCCGGCGGAGGCAAGCACCACCGGACCGTCACCGTCCTTGAGGGTGATTTCGCCGCACGGGTTGGAAATCTCCAGGATGTCACCCACCTGCACGCTGTTGTGAAGCACGGGCGAAACCTCGCCGTCGTCGTCCAGCTTGGTGGTGAAACTGCGGCGGGTGCCCGCCTCGCCGGACAGGGAGTACTGGCGCACCTGGCGCAGGCCTTCCGGCAGGACCACCTTGACGCTGATGTACTGGCCGGGGAGGGCGGGCGTCACAGGAGTTTCGTCAGCGGGCTCAAGGGTGAAAGTCATGGATCCTGCGCCCGCCGGAGTTTTTGCCGCTACCCGCCACGGCATCCACATCCTGTCATTGGCCTGTGCGGCGTAGAGACCCTTTTCGAGCTTGATCAGGGCATCCGCCATAAGCCAGTACACCTCGGTCCATGCTTCGGCGATTTCCGCCGTGATCACCTCTGCCAGGTCTTCGGCGATGGCCGCGAACAGGTGCTCGTAGACCACTTGGTACTGCGGTTCGGTGATGCCCAGGGAGGCGTGCCGGTGCGCAATGCGGGACAGGACCGTCTCGGGCAGGGTGCCCGGATTGTTGATGAGATGGGTGGCGAAGGCCGCGATGCTGCCTGCCAGCGCCTGCTGCTGGTTGCCCGATCGCTGGTTGGAGCGGCTGAAGACGCCATCCAGGAGTTCGGGGTGCGCGGCGAAGAGCCGCTGGTAGAACTTGGGCGTGATGGCGCCGATGCGGGAACCGACGAGCGGCAGCGTGGCCTCGATGACAGGGCGGGATTTGTCCGAGAGCATAGGAACTCCTGAGGTAGCGGCCGGGGCCTTCGTCCGGCCTTAGTGAATACCTGCATTGCAAATGCGTATATTCATATCCCAAGTTCTACACCTTGTAGAAGTTAGAGGCCAAATCGAACGGCGAGGTGGCGGCATGTGGTTCGGCGCAGGGAAGATGGCGCTGCCCCGGGGCCTCATCGGCAGGAGCTACAGCCCGGGCCGGAGGCCGATCATTTCGAAGACGGGCGCCATCTGTCCCGAGGCGGGAAGATCGGCGATGACTACCGTATCAAGCTCGCGGTAGAACGCTTCGCGGGCCCGTGACAGGGCGGAACGGAGCTTGCACTCGTTGATGAGTGGGCAGTTGCCGCTGGCAGCCACGCACTCTGCCGCATCCGTGCGGGTGTCCAGTTGCCGCAGGATCTGTCCCACGGTGGCAATCCGTCCGGCATGGCTCAACCGGGAACCGCCGGTCCGGCCACGCTCCACCTCGATCAGGCCCAGGTTCCGAAGCTTTGCCATCGCCTTGCTGACGTGGTTGTAGGGCGTCCCCACAGTATCGGCGATGTTTTGCGTGGTGAGCAGCGTGCCGCCGGGGACGGCGGCCAGCACCATCAGGGCCCGCAGGCTCACATCAGCAAAGGCGTTGATCTTCATGGGCCGGCCCGGTCTAGTCCACCCAGATGCTGGGCTCGCTCGAGTCAGCCGAAAGCTCGCCGAAGTTCCAGGTCCGGGTGGCTGCGTCGGCTGAATAGGGCAGGACCGCCGCGAAGACCTGGCCGTCGCGGTGCTCCGTTGCCACATGGATGGCGTCCGACTCTTCCTCCACCAGGAGAATGTCGCAGACCACCGCCGCGGCCCGGAACTCGTCCCGGTTTTGCCGCAGCAGGGCGGTGAGGTCGCTGATCATGCCGTCGGCATCGAAGTCGCCGTCCGAGCCCTCGTCCGCATCCGCCGGCGTGACGGCAACCAGGCGGACTTCGCCGTCGTTCTGCACGGTCAGGGCGAAGGGCAGGAAGCCGCCGTTGCGCTGGAGTTGTTCCTGGGCTGCGCTGATGCCTGTCCCCAGCAGGTTCTCAAGGTCCGTCGCAGTGCTTTCCGGGACCGAATCCCGCCAGGATTCCTGCCCGGTATCTGCCCCGGATTCCAGCCCGTCGTCCTCAACCATGGGCAGGCTAGGCCCGTACGATCGACAGGACGTGGTCGCGGATCCGCTCCATGGTGGTGCGGTCCGTGGCTTCAACATTGAGCCGGAGGAACGGTTCGGTGTTTGACGGACGGAGGTTGAACCAGTAGCTGCCGTCATTGGCGGTGAAGGTGCTGCCGTCCATTTTGTCGATGGTGAGGTCCTCGCCGGCAAAAGCGGCCCGCACGCGCTCCACCGCCGCTGCCTTGTCCTCGACCTCGGAATTGATTTCGCCGGACGATACGTAGGGTTCGTACTCGCGGCCCAGCTCAGACAGGGGCCCGTCCTGCTCGCCGAGGGCTGCCAGGACGTGCATCGCGGCCAGCATGCCCGTGTCCGCGTTCCAGAAGTCGCGGAAGTAGAAGTGTGCTGAATGTTCTCCGCCGAACACTGCCCCTTCCTCCGCCATGACTGCCTTGATGAAGGAATGGCCGACGCGCGTCCGTACCGCCCGGCCGCCGTCGTGCTCCACCAGCTCAGGCACCGCGCGCGAGGTGAGGAGGTTGTGGATAATCGTGGGGGTTGCCTCGCCCAGGGCCTTGGCGCGGGCAATTTCGCGGCGCGCAACCATGCCGGTAATGGCCGACGGCGAGACGGGCTCGCCCTTCTCGTCGATGACGAAGCAGCGGTCGGCGTCACCGTCAAAGGCCAGGCCGATGTCCGCGCCGTGCTGCAGCACCGCAGCCTGCAGGTCGCGGAGGTTCTCCGGCTCCAGCGGGTTGGCTGGGTGGTTGGGGAAGGAGCCGTCCAGCTCGAAGTACAGGGGAACAATGTCCAGGGGCAGCTTGGGGAGCAGGGTGTCACCCAGGACGGCCGGAGTGGTCAGGCCGGCCATGCCGTTGCCTGCGTCCACTACTACTTTCAGGGGGCGCGAGCCGGACAGGTCCACCAGCTTGCGGAGGTACTCGGCGTAGTCCTTGAGTACATCGCGGACGCTGATTTGCCCCCGCTGTTCCGCGGCCGGAATGGAACCGGTGTTGAGGTACTGCTCGGCGAGGGCCTGGATGTCCTTGAGGCCGGTTTCGGAGGAGATGGGCACTGCCCCCGCTTTGGACATCTTGATGCCGTTGTAGCCGGCGGGGTTGTGGCTGGCGGTGAAAGTGGCTCCTGGACGGTTCAGGTAACCACAGGCGAAGTAGAGCTCGTCGGTGGAGATCAGGTCCAGCAATTCGACGTCCGCACCACGGGTGGCCGCACCGTCCGCAAAGGCCTTGCTGAACTCGGGGGAGGAGGGGCGCATGTCGCCGCCCACCAGGATGGTCTGGCCCTGGAGCTGCAGGATGTCCACGAACGCGGCCCCCACGGCTTCGACGATTTCGGCCGTGATGGACTCGCCAACAATTCCTCGGACGTCATACGCCTTGAAGGATGCCGAGAGGTCAAAAGTCGTTGTCTGTTCGCTAGTCACGGGCTTTATCTTACGTGGACCGCGGAAGTGCTGGTGGAGGAGGCGGCCAGGCCTGTGAATTTCCACATAGCAGGTGGTCCCGGTGCCGGGTGTCAGGGGCGGCTGGGATACTGAATCAATGGTCGATAACCAGTACGCCACAGCAACATCTGAGCCTGCCCCGGATTTTCGGGAGCCCGTGCCGGACGGTGCACCGTCCGCAGGTCCGGTTTCCCCTTCCGCAACCTCCCGTGAAGCCCTTGAGGTCCTTCGCGAGCTCGTGGGGCACCCCGCGGCTGCCTTCCACGAGGGTCAGTTTGAGGCCATTGAGGCGCTGGTCGACGGCGGCCGGCGGGCTTTGGTGGTCCAGCGCACCGGCTGGGGCAAGTCGGCCGTCTACTTTGTGGCGTCACTGCTGTTGCGCCGCCGTGGTGCCGGGCCCACCCTCATCGTCTCGCCTCTCCTGGCGCTGATGCGGGACCAGGTGGCTGCCGCCGCCCGCGCGGGGGTGCGCGCCGTTGCCATAAACTCCGCCAACCAGCTGGAGTGGGACAACGTCCGTGAACAGCTCGCCGCGGACCAGGTGGACGTCCTGCTGGTCTCCCCGGAGCGGCTCACCAACCCGACCTTCCGGGAAACCCAGCTGCCGGAGCTGATCCGGCGGACAGGCCTGCTGGTGATCGATGAGGCGCACTGTATTTCCGACTGGGGCCACGACTTCCGTCCTGACTACCGGCGCATCGCGGACCTGATCACCCAACTGCCGGAAACTGTTCCGGTGCTGGCCACCACGGCCACGGCCAACTCCCGCGTGGTGCATGACATCGAAGAGCAACTGGGGGACTCGGTGCTTACCATCCGCGGTTCCCTGGGCCGGGATTCGCTGCGGATGGGTGTCTTGTCCTTGCCGGACTCCAAGCAGCGCCTCGGCTGGCTTTTGACCCACCTGGCAGATCTTCCGGGCAGCGGCATTATCTATACCTTGACCGTGTCTGCTGCCGAGGACACTGCACGGCTCCTCGCCGAAGCCGGCCACCACGTGCTGGCGTATACCGGCCGCACCGATCCCGCGGACCGGGAGCGTGCCGAGCAGCTGCTCAAGGACAACCAGGTCAAGGCCCTCGTAGCCACTTCGGCATTGGGGATGGGCTTCGACAAGCCGGACCTGGGCTTTGTGGTCCACCTTGGGGCGCCGTCCTCCCCGGTGGCCTATTACCAGCAGGTGGGCCGCGCCGGCCGAGGGGCCGCCAATGCCGACGTCCTGCTCCTCCCCGGCGCGGAGGACCGGGACATCTGGCAGTACTTCGCCACTGCCTCGATGCCCTCAGAAGAAAAGGCCGCCGCCGTCCTCACTGCCTTGGGCGAGGCCGGAACGGCGCTCTCCACGGTGGCCCTGGAGGCACGGGTGGACCTCCGCCGCACCCCGCTGGAACTGCTGCTCAAAGTCTTGTCCGTGGACGGTGCCGTGGAACGGGTGGGCGGCGGCTGGCGCGCCACCGGCCAGCCGTGGATCTACGACGCCGAGCGGTACCGGCGGATCGCCGAGGCGCGGGTGGACGAGCAGGACTCCATGGTGATCTATCAGGACACGGCAGGGTGCCGGATGGAGTACATCACCTCCGTCCTTGACGACGAGACCGCCAAGCCCTGCGGCCGCTGCGACAACTGCGCGGGCCGGTGGTTCCCGGCTGAGATAGCGGAGTCTGCCACGGAGGCGGCGAGCCAGACGCTCAGCAGGGCCGGCGGGGTCCTGGAGGCGCGCCTGCAATGGCCCAGCGGCATGGAACGCCTGGGTGTACCCGTGAAGGGAAAGCTCAAGCCGGGTGAAGGCCTTGCAGAGGGACGTGTCCTGGCCCGCCTGACCGATCTTGGCTGGGGTGGCGCGCTGCGGGAACTCTTCGCTGCGGGCGCGGAGGACCGGCCCGTGGATCCGGGCATGCTGCAGGCCTGCGTTCAGGTCCTGCGGGAATGGGGTACCGGAGACGCCCGCACCCCGGGTTGGAGCGGCGTTGGCAGGCCGGCCGCCATCGTCAGCATTCCCTCCAGGAGCAAACCGCAACTGGTGGAGTCCCTCGCCAAGGGAATTTCGGACATCGGGCGGATCCCCTACTTCGGCGGGCTGCAGCTGGCACACGGTGGTCCAACCGGGGGCCGTGGCGGCAACAGTGCCTACCGGCTCGCCGGCGTCTGGGACCGTTTGGTGGTGGGGCCCGAGCTTGCCGCTGCGCTCAACGGGCTCAACGGCCAGGCAGTGATGCTGGTCGATGACCTGACGGACAGCCGGTGGACCCTGACGGTGGCCGGCCGCGCCCTTCGGCAAGCCGGAGCTGGGGCTGTGCTTCCGCTGGTGTTGGCCCAGGCCGGCTGACAGTAGGCAGCGGGTCTGATAGGCAGGTAGCGGGTCCGGGAGCGCCTGCTGATGCGGCCTGGCTAGCAACCGCTGGTTTGGAGCCGTTGGTTTGAACCGCTGGCTCAGGCCCGCTGGGTTTTACGCTGGCTGACTTCGGCCCCGGCGTGGCGCGGCAGCAGGAGGCTGTCAGTCGTGCTTGCGAGCATCAGCACTGCCATTGCGAGGAAAGCTCCGCGGAATGGCCCGGCGTTGTCGTCCGGAAAGGAGCCCAGCCCGTCGAACACGCGGATCAGCAAGGCGCCCACTGCGATTCCGGCGCCGGTTGCCAGCTGCACCAGCGTGGCGGAAACAGTGTTCGCAGAGGTCAGTTGGGCAGGTGCGATGTCCGCGTACTGCACGGAGGCGTAGGACGAGAAGCCGATGGAGCGGAAGGCCCCGCTGCAGACCAGCAGCGCGAACGTCAGCGCCTGGGGCGTTTCCGCCGTCAGCAGGGCGCACAGTGCGAAGGTAGCTGCAGACGCGAGCGACGCGAATACCAGCATGGCCCGGAAACCGAAGCGGCGGATCAGCGGTGTGGTGGCCGGCTTGATGCCGATGTTGCCAATGAAGACCGCCGCCACCATCGCTCCGGCGTGCAGCGGGGACCAGCCAAATCCGGCCTGGAACATCAGTGGCAGCAGGAAGGGAACGGAGCTGATGGTCAACCGGTAGACGAACCCGCCCGTTGCCATGGCCCGGAAGGTCCGGGTGCTGAAAACATTCAGGTCAAAGAGCGGGTTGCGGGTCCGGCGCATCCACATGACCGCGCAGGCGAGGAACGCGGCACCGCATCCGGCGCTCAGGGCTGCCCAGGGGGCTTCGGGATGGCCGCTCACCAGCTCCAGACCCACCACCAAGGCGCCCACGCCCAGCGTGGTGAGGAGCAGCCCCAACCAGTCCAGCAGCCGTCCCGGATCTCCCGCCGCCGCGGGAACCAGCCGCAGTGCGGCAATGAACGCTGCAACGCCGAGCGGGAGGTTGATCAGGAAGATCCAATGCCAGGACAGGTAGGTGGTCAGGGCCCCGCCCACCAGCGGTGCAAGGACAGGTGCCAGGAGCCCGGGCCACACCAGGAATGCCGTCGCACGGAGCAGGTCTGCCTTGGGCGTCCCGCGGAGCACCAGGAGGGTGCCGACGGGAACCATCATGGCGCCGCCGAACCCTTGGGCCACGCGGCTCAAAGTCAGCGCGGCCAGGTCCTGGCTCAACGAACATGCCAGCGATGCGAGGGTGAAAATTGCAATGGCCAGGCAGAAAACCCTACGCGCCCCGAGCCGTTCAGCCAGCCAGCCGCTCAGCGGGATGCCCATGGCAACCGTCAGCAGGTAGGCCGTCATGGTGATATTCACGTCTGCGGCCGGAACATGGAAGTCGGCGGCAATGTTGGGGATTGCCGTGGTGAGGACTGTGCCGTCGAGGAACTCCATAAAGAAGGTCGCGGCCACCAGCAGTGCCAGGCGTGGGCTCCATACATGGGTGGTGCCGGGGGCCTCATCCACGGTGTTTCTTCCTGCCATCTGCCCATCCTTCCACCGCCGCCGCCCGCGGGGCTTCCGGTGTCCGTACCCCGGACGGGCTGTCTCCAAGCGGCAGGACGTGGGCGGTTCGGGCACGGGAAGCGAAGGAGCGTTGCCCAATTTGCGGCGGGAACTTGGAGAGCTTCCCAGGCAACAGGGAGCTTCCAGGCAACAGGGTGAGGGACGCAAAAGGCCCCGGTCCAGGACCGGGGCCAAACGCGGAGACGGGGGGATTTGAACCCCCGGTGGAGTTGTGCCCCACACTTCATTAGCAGTGAAGCCCATTCGGCCGCTCTGGCACGTCTCCAATTGCTATTCCTAGCCCACCAAGGATACGCAGAAGCGGGCACACAGTGCAAAACGGATAGCCGGAACCGCACAGCCCCCGACAGGGCGCCTTCGCGGAGGGGCCGGCGACACCAAGGGGGACCAGCGAGGCACTACGAGCGACTACAGGCGCGCAGCCTGCTCCGGCCGAACCATCCTGATTTCGCGCAGGTTTTCCCACTCCGGGATGGTGTCCGCCGCTCCGTCAGTCGCAAAACCGAAATGCCCGTAAAAACTGATGGCCCGCGCATTGTCCGCAGCCACCCACAGGCTCGCCGCTTGATCGCCCAGCGCCGCTGCAAGGAGCCGGCGCCCCAAGCCGAGCCCCTGGTGTGATGCCAGCAGGTACAGCCCCCACAGTTCCAGCTCACCGGACGACGGCGGCGGGAAGCCGTGCGAAGAAACGTTGGGCTCCCTGCGGATACCAGCAAAGCCAACTACAGTGCCGCCGTCGGAGGCCACCCACACCGGCGCGGGCTCCGCAGCCTCCAGCAGGTGGCGCCACAGCGGCAGCCGGGTACCGGCGTTCTGTGACGCCAGGAACTCCTCGGACAGCATGCCGCGGTAGGTCTCCTGCCAGCAGCGGACGTGGACCTCCGCCAGTTGCTCCACGTCGCCGGGCCCAGCCTTGCGCACCACAAGGGCCAATTTACGAGTCCCCGCCGGCCAACGCTTTCCACAGGAAATGCTGGCTCCGGGCCTGCAATGCCGCTGCCTGCCGGTTATCCGATGCTCCGGCGTGTCCACCCTCCAGCGCTTCGTTGAACCACACATTGGGGATGCCCATGGCCAGCATCCGGGCAGCCATCTTCCGCGCCTGCACCGGACCCACCCGGTCATCCGAGGTGGCCGTCCAGATAAACGTCTCCGGGTACTCCACCCCGTCCCTGAGCAGGTGGTAAGGGGAGAAGGTGCGGATGTACTCCCACTGCTCCGGCACGTCCGGGTCGCCGTATTCGGCGATCCACGAGTGGCCGGCCGAAAGTTTGGTGTAGCGGCGCATGTCCAGCAGCGGCACGCCGCAGGAAACCGCTCCGAACAGTTCGGGGTACCGGGTCAGCATGTTCCCCACCAACAGGCCGCCGTTGGACCCGCCGACGCACCCCAGCCGCTCCGGAGAGGTGACGCCGCGGGAGATCAGATGGCGGGCAACGGCCGCGAAGTCCTGGTACGCCTTGTACCGGTTTTCCTGCAGGGCCGCGCGGTGCCAGGCCGGCCCGTACTCGCCGCCGCCGCGGATGTTCGCCACCACGTACACACCGCCGCGGGAGTGCGCCGCCTCCCCGTTTGCGCCGGCGGACTGGGACGTCCGGCGCTCCAGCCACGCCCTGCCCACCGTGCCGCTGTAGGCAGGAGTGCGGGAGACCTCAAAACCGCCGTAGCCGGACAGCTGGGTGGGGTTCTGCCCGTCCAGGGCCAGGTCACGCGAGGCTACCTGGAAGTACGGAACCCGGGTGCCGTCGTCGGACACGGCGAAGTGCTGCTGCACCTCATAGTTTTCGTCCGCGAAGAACGACGGCGACGTCTTCACCACCGAGTGCCGGCTCACCACGCCGCCGGTCCCGTCAGCGGCGCGCTCCAAAGTGCCCCGCATCAGGGTGCTGGGGGTGGTGAAGCCCGTGGCGACGAGCCAGAAGTCGTCGCCGGCACCGCCGTCGGTGTCGTCTTCGTCGTCCACGGCGTAGGCGTTGACGTCGTGCAGCGGTGGGCAGGCATCGAGCAGAACTGAAGCCCAGGCAGCGTCCGGGGCTCCGCCGGGCCGGGACGGGTCAAGGACGCGGATCTCGGAGGACACGTCCTTCAGCAGGTTAAGGAGCAGGAAATTCCGGGTCCAGCTCCAGGACTGCAGCGAAGTGGCGGCATCCGGGGTGAACAGCACCGACATCTCCCGCGAGCCCGCCAGGTAGTCCTCAAACGGAGCAGCGAGGAGCGAACCCGCCGGGTAGGCGACACCGTCGAGCACCCAGTCCTGCTGGGGCCGGAACAGCAGCCACTCGCGGTGCGCGCTGACGTTGACGTCGGTGGGAACGTCGATCCCCACCCAGGCGCCATCCCGCAGTACCGCGTTGCTGCGGTTGTAGAAGTCGATGTAGTCAACGGCGAAGGTCCGTTCGAAGCCGGGTGTCGAATCGTGCGCCACCACGGCCATCATGTGGTTCTCACGCACCTCAAACAGGCGGGGTGCCTCGGTGAGGGAGGAACCCCGTTTGAGGGTAACGGCGGTGCGGGCGTAGGAGGAGGCCGTGCGTGGAAGCCCCTCCGCGGTGGAGGCCACCAGCAGTGTGTCCGCGTCCAGCCAGGACACATTGCCCTTCGCCGTCGGCAGGTCAAAGCCGCCCTGCGCCGGGTCCACAAAGCTCCGCGTTGCCACATCGAATTCCCGGTAGCGGTTCGCGTCGCCGCCGTCGGGGGACAGCGCCAGCAGCGCATGCCGGTAATCTTCGCCGGCGGCAGGGCGGAGGAAGGTGGCTCCGTGGAAGACCCATTCTTCACCTTCGGCGGCGGACAGGGCGTCAACGTCCAGCAGGACGTCCCAGTCCGGCGTCTCCGAGCAGTAGCTCTCCCACGTGGTGCGCCGCCAGAGGCCCTTGGGGTTTTGCCGGTCCTTCCAGAAGTTGTAGTACCAGTCGCCGCGCTTGCCCACCATGGCGATCCGGTCCGTGGAGTCGAGCACCTCCAGGATGTTGCCCTCAAGCTGCACATAATCGGCGTCCTCAAGCAGGTCTTCGGTGCGGGAGTTCTGCTCCTTCACCCAGGCAAGCTGCTCCTCGCCGTAGATGTCCTCAAGCCAGACGTTCTCGTCCGTGGGCTCGGGCGCAATGCCCTGCGGGTCGGTGCCGGGGATGTCGCCGGAACCGGGGGCGGGCGCTGGAACAGCTGCAGTGGTGGTCATGCGCCCCATCCAAACAACATCCGCGGACGGCTGGCAAGTCAAGCGGTCAGCGCATACTTTGTTTTCAGCCCGTACGCTGGATGCCGTGGAAATAAGGCAAAGCATACGGACCGCCATCATCGGGGCAGGTCCGCGGGGCACCAGCGTCCTGGAACGGCTGCTGGCCCGGTATGCCGCGCACAGCGCTTCAGGTTCCGCACTGGCGCCTCTCCACATCGATGTGATTGATCCTTATCCCGCGGGCCCCGGCCACGTGTGGCAGCCACAGCAGCCGCGGTTGTTCCTGATGAACACCCAGTCTTTCTACCCCACGCTGATCCCGGAGGACCCCGCCCTGGCGGCGCCGATCGCCGGTACAACCTTTGAGCAGTGGCGGGCCTGGCAGCGGAAAAATCCCTCGCCTTCCCTGACCGAGGAAGAGCTGGCAGAACTTGCCGTCCTGGAAGCGAGCGATTTCCCCAGCCGCGCCCTGTACGGCCGCTACCTGCGCGGAATCGTGGAGGACCTTACCGGAAACCTGCCCGACGGCGTCTCCATCCGTTTCCACGAAACGTCGGCAATGTCCGTGCGCCCCGCAGGCGGCGGAACGTTCGACGTCGGCCTGGCCACCGGGGAATCGCTGCACACCGGATCCGTGGTGCTCGCACTGGGCCACATCCCCTCCCGGCTCAACCCGGAACAGCGGGAGCTGCAGGCCGCGGCGGGGCAGCTGGGCCTGCAGTACCTGCCGCCGGCGGTTCCTGCGGACGTGGACTGGTCCCGGATTCCGGCCGGCGAACCCGTGCTGGTCCGCGGGATGGGGCTGAACTTCTTCGACACCATGGTCCAGCTGACCGAGGGCCGCGGCGGAAAGTTCCTCAGCAACGGCACGGCGCTCCGCTACGAGCCCTCAGGCCAGGAACCGCACATCATTGCGGCCTCCCGGCGCGGGACGCCCTACCGTGCCAAGGCGGCGCTCAGCGGCTACTACCCGGCGTCGGTCACCCTGCGCTACTTCACCGAGGCGGCGCTGGAACGCTTCCGTACCGCAGGCATCCGCCCGGCGTTCGACCACGACTTCTGGCCGCTCCTGCACCGCGACGCGCTCTGGGCGTACTACTCAACCTTGGTGCGCTCGCAGCCAAACGCCGTCCCAGACCCCGCGGCATTCCTGGCCGCACTTGACGAAGCCCTCCACCCGCACGCCCACAGCGCCGCGAACTGGGAAGACAGCGTGGACAGCGTACTCGCCGTCCACGTCGGGCCCCGGCACCGGCTGGACCTGCCGGCGCTCGCCGCACCCTTGGCAGGACGCTCCTTTGCCTCCCGCGCCGAACTGGACGCCGCCGTCGTGGACTACCTGCTCGATGATGCCCGCCGGTCCGCCCTCGGCGAGGATGACCCCGTCAAGATGGCCATCGGGGCACTGCACCACGGCCGCGCCGTCCTGAAAACAGCAGCGGCCGACGGCGGCATCACCGACGAATCGTGGGTGGCGGGACTGCGTGGCTGGTTTGAATCATTTGTGGAAGGGCTCGCCAGCGGGCCGCCGGCCCTGCGTGCCGAGCAGCTTGCTGCCCTGGCCAGTGCCGGGGTGGTGAGCTTCGTGGGGCCCGATCCGAAGTTCGCCGTGGACCGGAAAAACCGCGTCTTCACCGCGGCCTCGCCGTGGGTGGATGACCGGCCGGTGGCGGCAAAGACCATGGTGGAGGCACTGGCGCCGGGCAACAGGGTCTCCGCCAACGATTCACCCCTCCTGGGTCAGTTGTTGGCGGACGGGCTGGTACGGCCGCGCCTCATGATGACCGTGGAGGGTGCCCCCGTGCAGTCCACCGGCCTGGACGTGGAGCCGCACCCTTACCGCCCGGTGGCAGCCAACGGTTCCGTGACGGAAGGCCTGTACGTCCTGGGACTGCAGCTCTCGTCCGTCCAGTGGGGTACGGCCATTGCCGCCGAGGCCTTCCAGCCCGGCGGCCCGAACTACCGCAGCGGCCAGCGGACCCTGCGCGACGCTGACGAGATCGCCGGCGCCATCCTGGGAGCCTGACGTCCACACGTAACATCCACCGCCTCCGGGAAGAAATAATTTGGCCTTCCCGGAGGGGCTTGGCGGGCTGCGGCCATTACGACTTGCGCCGGGGGCCAGGGGCCCCCATAAATCCGCCCGCTCGCAGGCTCCATTCGTTGCGCCCGGAAGTCGCCGCGGGACATCGCGTGGCCGAACGTGACCTTCCGTGGCCCGTTTCCCTTACAGGGTATTAACCGGTATTTCGGCGTGTTGCCTTCGGTGTCCCCGAGGGTCAGCAGCCAACGCCACGGAACGTCCCATGACGCCGCACGTCCTGGGATTTCCCCGGATTTCCCGGGATTTCCAAGGGTTAACCAGCTACTTCTGCCCCGGATTCTTTCCTGTTCTAGTTGTCCCCACGGCCAGCCCGGGCCGAACCCGCAACTGAGCCGAACCGCAACTACGCCGGTTCCCGACGAACAGCAGAGAGTACAGCACCATGACACACGGACCCCTCCCCGCACGAACCCGCCCCGCCGCAGGCGTGGCAGCAGCCATCGCTGCCGCCGCGGCACTCATGCTGGCGCTGTCCGGGTGCGGAGGGCCGGCAACGGCCCAGCCAGGCGCAGAAGGTGGCGGCACGGAAACAAAAACCGTCCGCTACCAGGGCTCACCCAACAGCGTTTCCTTGCTGGAAGTGGCCGAAGACCTGGGCTACCTGGGCGACGTGAAACTCCAGTGGGTCAGCAACACCACCAGCGGACCCCAGAGCATTCAGTCGGTCGCCACCGACCAGACGGACATCGGCGGTGCGTTCACCGGTGCGGTGACCAAGCTGATCCAGGCCGGCGCGCCGGTCCAGGCCGTCGTCAACTACTACGGCGAGGACAATGACACGTTCACCGGGTACTACGTGGAGGAAGGAAGCCCGATCAAAACCCCGAGGGACTTGATCGGCAAGAAGATTGCCGTCAACACCTTGGGCGCCCACCACGAAGCGGTGATTACCACGTACCTGAAGAACAGCGGGCTCACGCCTGACGAAATCAAGCAGGTTCAGCTCGTGGTGGTGCCGCCCAACGAAACCGAGGTGGCCCTGCGCAAGAAGCAGGTGGACGTGGGCACCCTGGGCGGCGTGCTGCAGGACCGGGCGCTCGCCGAGGGCGGCATACGGGCCCTCTTCACCGACGTCGGGGTAATCGGCGGACCATTCGACGCGGGCCAGTACGTCCTGCGCAAGGACTTCCTGGCCAGGAACCCGGAGACCAGCCGCACCCTGGTGACCGGAGTGGCCCAAGCCATCGAATGGGAGCGGACCACGCCGCGGGAGCAGGTCATCGCGAAGTTCGAGGACATCATTGCCAAGCGCGGCCGCAACGAAAGCACCGAGGCGCTGAAGTACTGGAAGAGCGTGGGCGTGGCATCGCCGGGAGGGCGGATCCAGGACCAGGACTTCACCCGGTGGGAGGACTACCTGAAGTCCGCCGGAATCATCAACGGCGCCTTGGACACCACCAAGCTCTACACGAACGAGTTCAACCTGTTGGAGACCTCCGCGCCGGCAGCAACCGCCAAAGGATAAGAGATGACCCCCAAGATCAGACTTCATAACGTGACCAAGGAGTTTGCCGTCCGCCAGGCCAAGGGAAAGGGCAAGGCGAGCCGGCGGCAGGCAGGGCCAACGGTGCTCACCGCCCTGTCAGACCTGAGCCTGGACGTTGCCGCCGGTGAGTTCCTCACCCTGGTGGGCCCGAGCGGCTCGGGCAAAACCACCTTGCTGGACCTGCTCGCCGGGCTCTCCAGCCCCACCTCCGGAACCGTCCTGGTGGACGGCAAGCCTGTGACAGGCCCCGGCCAGGACCGGGCCGTCGTTTTCCAGCAGTACGCCTTGTTTCCCTGGCGCACGGCATCGGCCAACGTCTCCATCGGCCTCGAGAACACCGGACTGTCCAGGAAGGAGCGGGCCGCAAAGGCAAGTGAATTCCTGGACCTCGTGGGCCTGGCCGGGTTCGAGGACCGGTATCCGCACGAACTGTCCGGCGGTATGAAGCAGCGCGTGGCCATCGCCAGGAGCCTCGCCTATGAGCCGGACATCCTCCTGATGGACGAACCCTTCGCGGCCCTGGACGCCCAGACCCGCGAACAGCTCCAGGACGAGCTCCTGCGGATCTGGAAAGCCACAGGCAAGACCATCGTGTTCATCACGCATGGCATCGACGAGGCTGTCTACCTTGGCCAGCGCGTGGCAGTGCTCAGTGCCCGCCCGGGCCGGCTCAAGGAAATTGTTGACATCAACATCCCGGACCGGGACGGCGACGAGGACATCCGCTCCCACCCGGCCTTTGTGGAACACCGCCACCAGGTCTGGTCGCTCCTGCACGACGAGGTCCGGCTGGCCCAGGACTCCGGCCACCGGAAGATCCTTCCGGACGGCACCGCCCCCGACGAAGAGCCCGCTGAAAGGAGCGCTGCCTGATGAGCGCACTGCTGACCCAACCGCACACGGCGGCCGCCGCCGTCGACCCTTCCCGCCCGGCCGAACCATCAGCGCGCGCAACAGAGCCACGCCCGACGGCGGCAGCCGGGCTGGCTGCCTTGGCAGGCCTTGCCGCACGGGCGGGCTGGAAATCGCTCGCGGTGGTGCTGTTCCTTGCATTGTGGGAATTCGGCCCGACGTTCCTGGCGGCCCCGGCCACCAGGGTGTTCCTCCCGCCGCTGCACGAAGTGCTGACGGCAGGTGCCAGGCTTCTGGACACGGGGCAATTGCAGAACCACTTGCAGGCCAGCGTGACCCGGTCGGTGTCCGGCTTTGGGATCGCGGTGGTGTCCGCCGTCGTCCTCGGACTCCTGATTGCCTGGTACGGCTGGCTGCATTCGTTCCTTAACCCGCTGCTGGAACTCTTCCGCAACACTGCCACCCTGGCGCTGCTGCCCGTGTTCACCCTGCTGCTGGGCATCGGCGAGGAATCGAAAATCACCATCGTGGCCTACGCTGCGTTCTTCCCGGTGCTGCTGAATACCATCGCCGGTGTCCGGACGGTCGACCCGCTGCTGATCAGGGCGGCCAGGTCCCTGGGGCTGGGCAGCTTCCGGCTCTTCCAGAAGGTGATCCTGCCGTCCGCTGTGCCAACCATTTTCACCGGAATCCGGATGGCCGGCACCTCCTCCATCCTGGTGCTTATCGCCGCGGAGATGGTCGGCGCCAAAGCGGGCCTGGGCTACCTGATCGTCAATTCCCAGATGAGCTTCCTGATCCCGGACATGTACGCCGGCATCCTTACCGTCTCGGTGCTCGGCCTGCTGGTGAACGTCCTGCTCGTGGCACTGGAACGGCACTTCTCCCGCTGGCGCACCGCCGTCGGCTCCGGCAACTGAACACCAACCCAATCAACTGAACCAACCGCACGAAAGGCAACGAACCACCATGACCGTCATTACCGAAACCAAACTCGAATTCACCAAGCTGGGCGCCCGCATCGGTGCCGAAATCCGCGGCCTGGACCTCAGCGCCGAGCTCAGTGACGACACGATCACCCAGATCCGCGAAGCCTTGAACACCCATAAAGCACTCGTGTTCCGGGAGGCGAACGTCCGCACGGACGAAGACCAGGTCCGGTTCGCCAGCCGGTTCGGTCCGCTCACCAAGGCGCACCCCACGGTGGCATCCGTGGACGGGAAGCCTGCGGTGCTGCCCGTCGACAGCGAAAACGGCAGCGCCAACAATTGGCACACAGACGTGACGTTTGTGGTCAACCCGCCCCAGGCATCCACCCTGCGCAGCGTCACCCTGCCGGCGTACGGCGGGGAGACCCTGATCTCGTCGTCGGCCGGGGCCTACCAGGACCTGCCCGATGAGCTCCGGAACTTCGCCGACACGCTCTGGGCAATCCACACCAACGACTACGACTACTCCGTGCCGAAGAACCTTGAGCATGCCAATGCGGAGGAGCGGCGCAGGGAGTTCACCCGGATCCACTTCGAAACCGCACACCCCGTGGTGCGCGTCCACCCGCTGACGGGGGAGCGCGGGCTGTTCATTGGCGGTTTCGCGCAGCGGTTGAGGATCGTGGGGCTGTCCAACACCGAGTCCAAGGACATCCTCCGCATCCTGCAGGCGTACATCACCCGCCCCGAAAACGTGGTGCGCGTGAACTGGGAGCCGGACCAGCTGGTCCTGTTCGATAACCGCATCACCCAGCACTACGCCCCGGACAACTATGACCGCCAGCCCCGCACGCTGAACCGCGTGACCATTGCCGGCGACATCCCGGTGGGCGTTGATGGCCGCAGCAGCACGGCCATCAAGGGCGACTCGTCCACGTACTCGGAGACGGTGGTGCTGCCGGGCTAATTCGATTACACCCCGCAACAAAGCAGGTGCCCCTCCCCGGCTGGACTGCCGGGAAGGGGCACCTCGTGCTTTTGCCTTGGGTTCCTAACCGCGCAGGCACGCCTGGTACTGCAGCCAGG
Source organism: Arthrobacter sp. Ha26 (assembly GCF_059091705.1). Classification (NCBI taxonomy): domain Bacteria; kingdom Bacillati; phylum Actinomycetota; class Actinomycetes; order Micrococcales; family Micrococcaceae; genus Arthrobacter; species Arthrobacter sp. Ha26. Next base: position 54,589 of record NZ_JBNHGX010000002.1, on the reverse strand, counting down.
CGATGCTGTAACGGATCCACCCAGGACGTCGTACCACTTGGCGGGCTTGACCGGTGCGGTGGGAGGGGCTTCGTCGGGGCGGTAGCCGGAAGCATCCATGATTCCGGCATGTGCCGTTTCAATCTCCTGTGTTCGTGACACGTTCAGTACGACGTCCCGTGCAGGGCTGAGGTGAGGGACGCGTTTCTGCGGGGGCGTGCCGATCTTCGTTCCGCTGGGACACCAAGAGGCTATGCGCAGGGTCTGACACTGGCAATGGCCGCCGCCGCTTTTGGCTGCCGTGGAGAAAACGAAGGACCCCTGCCTGCCAGCATGCTGGCGGACAGGGGTCCCAATCGCGGAAGGTAAGAGATTCGAACTCTTGGTACGGGGTTACCGCACACTAGTTTTCAAGACTAGCTCCTTCGGCCGCTCGGACAACCTTCCTCGACTAGTAGTGTTTCATAGGCACTTGCCTGCAACAAAACAGAGGCGAACAAGGTGCCCGGTGCACACTGGTTGCAGCGAGTATTCAGTCAGAAACGGGAGTGTTCCATGAAAGCCGTCTATATTTCGGAGCCGGGCGGCCCGGAGGTGTTGGAGGTCCGCGAGGCAGACACTCCGGTACCAGGACCGGGGGAGGTGCTGATCGACGTCGTTGCCGCCGGCCTGAACCGGGCGGACGTGCAGCAGCGCAGGGGCTTCTACCCGCCCCCGCCGGGCGCTTCAGAGATCCCCGGCCTGGAGGTATCCGGCCGGATAGCCGGGTTTGGCACCGGAGTCAGCAAGCCTTTCTCCCTCGGCGACAAAGTAGTGGCGCTGCTGGCCGGTGGCGGCTATGCCCAGCAGGTGGCGGTCCCCGCCGAGCAGGTCCTGCGGGTTCCCGAGGGCGTCGATCTCGTCACGGCGGCGTCCTTGCCGGAAGTCGCCGCCACCGTCTACTCCAACCTGGTGATGACTGCCCAGCTCCAGGCGGGCGAAACTGTCCTGATCCACGGTGCCACCGGAGGGATCGGGACCATGGCCATCCAGTTGGCCAAGGCCTTGGGCGCCAAGGTGGCGACGACGGCGGGCACGGACGAAAAGGTGGGAACCGCGAAGGCCTTCCTGGGCGCGGATATCGCCATCAACTATGCCGAAGAGGACTTTCCTGAGAGCCTCCGCGAACAGAATGGCGGCCGGGGCGCGGACGTGATCCTCGACGTCGTTGGCGCCAAGTACCTCGCACAGAATGTGGATGCGCTCGCTGAATACGGACGCCTGGTGGTGATCGGCCTGCAGGGTGGCACCAAGGGGGAGCTGGACCTCGGGCAGCTGCTGAAGAAGCGCGCCGCGGTGGTGGCCACCGCCCTGCGGCCCAGGCCGGTGGAGGAAAAGGGCGCCATCATGACCGCTGTCCGTGACGCCGTCTGGCCCATGGTCGCTGACGGACGGATCCGCCCCCTTGTGGCTAAGACCTTTCCGCTGGAGCAGGTCCAGGCAGCCCACGCCTACTTTGATACGGGTGACCACGTAGGCAAGATCCTCCTGCTCGTCTAACTGCCGGCCCCGGGCCGATAGATACTGAGTATTGCCCTTCAGAGAGCGCTGCGCTAGGCTCAGTGCCATACGCGGTATGCACAGGCCTTGGGGGACTGTGCATACCGACGCTTTCCAAGCGCAAGGAGCACCAATGTCCATCCGCCACAGCCTCCTCGCCCTGCTGCAGGACCAGCCGCGGTACGGCTACCAGCTGCGGGTCGAGTTCGAGAGCCGCACCGGGGCCACCTGGCCCCTGAACATCGGGCAGGTCTACACCACCCTGGACCGGCTGGAGCGCGACGCCCTGGTCACCAAGGAAGGCGACGACGGCGACGGGCACGTGGTCTACAGCATCACCGACGCGGGCAAGGCGGAGGTGACGAACTGGTTCGCGGCCCCGGTGGAGCGGAACAACCCGCCGCGGAACGAGCTCGCCATCAAGCTGGCGCTCGCGGTCACGTTGCCCGGAGTGGATGTCCAGTCCATTATCCAGGCCCAGCGCGTGGCCTCCATGCGGGCCCTGCAGGATTACACCAAGGCACGGCGGGACACCACCGCCAATCAGCGTTCGGCGGACACTGCCTGGTTGCTGGTCCTTGATTCCCTGATCTTCCAGACCGAAGCGGAGGTCCGCTGGCTCGACCTGTGTGAGGCCCGGATGGTCCAGCAGGCGCAGTCAGCCGGGCCGGGCCAGGCGCGCAAAACGTCCAACGGGGTCACGGAAGACGCCGCCCCGCTCAACGCGGACAGCCGCCGGTGAGCGTCCAGGGGCCGCAGCAGGTCCTGGAACTTGCGAAGGTCAGCAAGACCTTCGGTGAAGGTGCCACGTCGGTCGCGGCCCTGCGCGATGTGGACCTTACCATCGAAGCGGGTGAGTTCGTTGCGGTGATGGGGCCGTCCGGCTCTGGAAAGTCCTCCCTGCTGGCGCTGGCCGGGGGACTGGACCACCCGACGTCTGGCGGTGTCTTTGTGGAATCGACGCCCCTGGCGGGACTGGGGCTGAACGACCTGGCGCGGCTCCGGCGGCGTGCCGTGGGCTACGTCTTCCAGGACTTCAACCTGGTGCCCACGCTCACGGCCGCCGAGAATGTGGCACTGCCGCTGGAACTGGACGGCACGGCGTGGAAAAAAGCCCGTAGGCAGGCGCTGGATGCCCTGCGGCAGGTAGGGATTCCAGAACTCGCTGACCGCTTTATGGACCAGATGTCCGGCGGCCAGCAGCAGCGCGTGGCCATTGCACGGGCCGTGGTGGGCCAACGGCGCCTGATCCTCGCCGACGAGCCCACGGGAGCCCTTGACTCCACCACCGGCCACGGGGTTATGGAAGTACTGCGGACCAGGGCTGATGCCGGTGCCGCCGTGATGCTCGTGACCCATGAGGCCCGGCATGCCGCGTGGGCGGACCGGGTGGTGTTCCTGCGCGACGGGCGCATTGTGGACCAGGCAGCCGCGATGCACGATCCCACCATGCTCCTGGCCCAGGCCGGACTGTGACGCGGCTCGACCTCACCCCGGCCCCGAAAGGACGCCTAAGCAGCTTCCGTGTGGCACTGCGCGTGGCCCGCCGGGACATCAGGCGGCACCGCGGGCGATCCCTCCTGATCGTGCTCCTGATCATGCTGCCGGTTGCCGGCATGACCGGGGCGGCCACACTGTACCAAAGCTCCCAACGAACGCCCGAGGAAATCGTCGACTACGAGCTGGGGAGAACACAAGCCCGGTTCGGCACCTTGCCGGCACCCAATGCCAGCTCTGTCCAGGACCCGCTCAATGACGCCATGTTGGCATCAAGCACCGGAGAGTATGATCCCGATTTCGAGGCCGCCGATCCCCAGAGGCTGATTCCGGCGGGGTATGAGGTTCTGCCCCTGCGGCAGTTCAACCTGACCACGGGGGTTGGGGCAGCACTGGTGTCCCTTCAAGGGAGGGTTGTGGACGCGCTGAATCCTGCCTTCGCCGGCAAGTTCAGTCTCCTGGCGGGAAGGGCACCACGGTCAGCCGACGAGGCACTGGTGTCGCCTGGATTCCTGGAAAGGTTCCGCCTTGGGCTTGGCGAGGAGATCACGACGTCGGCCGGAACGTTTGTGCTGGTGGGAACCATCCGGGATGCGGGCACCTCGGACCGGAACTCAGTGATTTTCCTGCAGCCGGGGCAGGTGCCGGAGGCGACGCTGGATGCAGGACCAAAATCCCCGCACTGGATGTCGTACTACCTTGTTGGCTCCGAACCCGTGACCTGGCCGCAGATCCGCGCCGCCAACCGGCAGGGAGTCAGCGTGCTCTCCCGCAGCGTGGTGCTCAACCCGCCCTCCATGGCCGAGCGCAGCATCGACGGCGTCACGCCGCCGCAGCCATCGTCGGGAGCCGTGGCGATGTACACAACGTTCGGCCTGGTCGCCGCCCTGGCGCTTCTGGAGGTGGGCCTCCTGGCGGGAGCTGCTTTCGCCGTCGGCGCTAAAAGGCAGGTCCGGGAACTGGCGCTGCTGGCAGCATCCGGAGCCGACGCCCCCACCGTCCGCTCCGTGGTGACGTCCGCAGGGCTCTGGCTTGGCAGCATCGCTGTTCTTTCCGGCGCGGCCCTGGGGCTCGGGTCCGGGGCGGCAGTGGTTCACTGGGTCCGTTCCATGGGCTCGGCCCGCTTTGCCGGCGTCCATCCTGACCTCCTGCTCACGCTGGCGGCCATGCTCCTGGGAGTAGTGTGCTGCCTGCTTGCAGCCATGGCCCCGGCCAACCAGGTTGCCAGGCAGGCCGCCATGGGCGGACTTAAGTCCGGCCGCGCCCCCGCCGGGAGTGCGAAGCGAACCACCGTGGCCGGTGCCGTGCTGCTGATTCTGGCCGGCGCACTGCTGTCCGGCGGCTGGCTTGTGGGGGAGTCGGCTGCAGATCCGGACCAGAGGGCCGGGCAACTGCCGGTGGTCACCTCACTGCTGATTGGAGGTGCCGTGCTCGCCGTCGTGGCACTGGTGCTTCTGGCTGGATACCTCGTGACCCTGCTGACCGCGCGGACGGGCGCCCTGTCGCTGTCCTTGCGGATGGCTGCCCGTGACTCGGCCAGGAACCGGGGCCGGACGGTACCGGCTGTAGGCGCCATTCTCGCCGCCGCCACGCTGGCCAGCGCCGCACTGGTCCTTTCGGCCAGCCAGCAAGCCATGATGCGGGAGAACCATTCGTGGACCGCGCTGGAAAACCAGGCATTCCTGCCGCTTTCCTTGGAGCAGCCCATCCTGCCGGATGGCAGCACGGCGCCGCCAGCCAGCGTCGATCCGGCTAAGCTCACCGCCGCCGTGGAAGGGGCCCTGGACACCGTGGCCTGGACAAGAACCGTGAGTGCTCCCGCATATGTCCACAACTGTGCTTTCGGGCCCGGCATTGACCTGTCGGGGCCAGCCCAGACGGCCACCTCCAATTGCCTGCAGTATTCGCTCGCCAAGCCTGCCGGCAACGAGTGCCCAGTGACACCGGAACGGAGGGTGGTGGACCCCCAGGACTGGCGCTGCCGGGGTTCGCTGGCCCAGTCGCCGGGCTCCCAGCGGTCCATCCTGGTGGGCGGCGCGGACGAGATCAGTACCGTGCTCGGCGCCGAGGCCGGACCTGAGGCACTGGCGGTACTGGAGGCCGGCGGCATGGTGGTGACCAACCCTGTCTTCGTCCGGGACGGGACGGCGGTGCTGGAAGGCCAGGATGTGCGGACGCAGATGCAGGACCCGGCAGATTCCTCCCACATGCATGAGACGGTGACCAGCAGCACGCTTCCCGCGGTGGTGGTTGAACCGGCCGTTGCCCTTCCTTACTACGGAGTCGTTTCGCCGGAGACAGCCCAGCGGCTGGACTTGCATCCCCAGCCGGCTGAACTCCTGATCCAGCTCAGCAGGCTCCCCTCCGCTGCGGAGAGGGATGCCGCATCCGGCGCGATCGCGGCCATCTACCAGCAACCTGCCATGGGATTCTGGGCTGAATCCGGCATCCCGCAGGGGGACGCTTGGATGATGTGGTCCATCGTTGCCATCAGCGCGCTGATCACTTTCAGCGCTGCAGGCATCACCACGGGTCTTTCCCTTGCCGATGCCCGGGCCGACCATGTGACGCTGGCCGGGATTGGGGCATCTCCGCGCCTGCGGAAAAGCCTTGCGGGTTCCCAAGCACTGCTGACGTCCGGTCTGGGGACCGTGCTCGGAAGCGTTGCCGGGACCGTGCCCGCGGTACTCATTGCCGGCTCCACTGAGTTGCGCAGGGCCGTTGAGGTCCCCTGGATGCCGCTGCTGGCACTCCTGGTGGCGGTTCCGCTGGCCGGCGCGCTGCTGGCATGGCTGTTCACGCGTGCGCGTTTGCCGGCGTCCAGGCGCGCGATGGGCACCTGAGGTGGGACCCCCGGGGACCTGAGCAGGGCCGTTGGATCCCGCGAGGGGTCTTTCTGATTGGCGCCGGCAGGCTTACCGTGGGGTTAGGAGCTGCCCTCCGGGCAGCCGCGCAAGGGATCCGCAGCACCCTCGACGGCGGTGTGGCCCGACGCTCGTCGCCGGGTGCCTGCCGTTCGGCGCAGGCTGGTCCTGATCACGGCAAAACACGGTCCGGTCCAAGCTCCCCGTTGGTAGGGTGCCTGTCAGCAGATGGGGACGAATCTCAAGGAGGAGACATGGCCGGAACACCGGATCATCGACGGAGCGCAGCCCGAGGGGAAGGTGCGGTGGCCACCGATACCTCTCTCCCGCCGTCGGCAGTTGACGAGGCAGTCCGCGAGGCGGAAGAGAAGAAGTGGACACCCGCAAAGATCGCTCTCTGGGCAGCGATTGCCCTGCTGGGGGGCGTGGCCTGGTTTATGCTCGCGATCATCCGCGGCGAAACCGTGAACGCCATCTGGTTCGTGTTTGCCTCGGTCTGTACCTACCTGATCGGCTACCGCTTCTACTCCAAGGTCATCGAGCGCTACATCACCAAGCCGGATGACCGGCGCGCCACTCCGGCTGAGTACAAGGCCGACGGCAAGGACTACGTGCGGACGGACCGGAACGTCCTGTTCGGCCACCACTTTGCCGCCATCGCCGGCGCCGGCCCTCTGGTGGGCCCGGTTCTTGCCGCCCAGATGGGTTACCTGCCCGGCACTATCTGGATCATCATCGGCGTCGTGCTTGCCGGCGCCGTGCAGGACTACCTGGTGATGTTCTTCTCGATGCGGCGCGGCGGTCGTTCGCTGGGCCAGATGGCCCGCGAGGAACTCGGCGTCATCGGCGGCACGGCAGCCTTGATCGCCACGCTGCTCATCATGGTCATCATCGTGGCAATCCTCGCCCTGGTGGTTGTCAATGCCCTGGGCGAAAGCCCCTGGGGCGTCTTCTCAGTCAGTATGACCATCCCCATCGCCCTGTTTATGGGCGTCTACCTGCGGTTCATGCGGCCCGGCAAGGTCATGGAAGTCTCGCTGATCGGGTTTGTCCTGCTAATGGCGGCCATCATCGGTGGCGGTCTCGTGGCCGACACCTCGTGGGGCACTGACATCTTCACCCTGGACCGGGTGACCATCGCCTGGGGCCTCATTGTTTACGGCTTCATCGCAGCCATCCTGCCGGTCTGGCTGCTCCTGGCCCCCCGGGACTACCTGTCCACGTTTATGAAGATCGGCGTGATCGTGATGCTGGCGCTGGCCATCATTGTGGTCCGCCCGGAGATCACCGTTCCGGCGTTCAGCGAGTTCGCCAGCAGGGAGAACGGCCCTGTGTTCCCCGGCGCGCTGTTCCCCTTCCTGTTCGTGACCATCGCCTGCGGCGCGCTGTCCGGCTTCCACGCCCTCATCTCTTCAGGCACCACACCCAAGCTGGTGGAAAAGGAGCGGCAAACCCGCTACATCGGTTATGGCGGAATGCTGATGGAGTCGTTCGTGGCCATCATGGCCCTCGTGGCAGCAATCTCGATCGACCGCGGCCTCTACTTCGCCATGAACTCTCCGGCAGCCCTCACCGGCGGAACCGTCCAGACAGCCGCCACCTGGGTCAACAGCCTTGGCCTGGCCGGGGTCAACCTCAGCCCGGACCTGCTCTCGGAGACTGCGGCGAACGTGGGCGAGGAGAGCATTGTCTCCCGCACCGGTGGCGCCCCAACACTGGCCGTGGGCCTGGCCCACATCATGCAGCAGTTCATCGGCGGCACTGCCATGATGGCCTTCTGGTACCACTTCGCCATCATGTTCGAGGCCCTCTTTATCCTCACGGCCGTTGACGCAGGAACACGCGTTGCCCGGTTTATGCTGCAGGATTCCATCGGCAACTTCGTCCCGAAGTTCAAGGAAGCTTCCTGGCGGCCCGGCGCCTGGCTCTGCACAGCGGTCATGGTGGGGGCCTGGGGAGCGGTGCTGTTGATGGGTGTCACTGATCCGCTGGGCGGCATCAACACGCTGTTCCCGCTCTTCGGCATCGCCAACCAGTTGCTGGCCGCCATTGCCCTGGCTGTCTGCCTGGCCATCGTGGCCAAGCAAGGCACCTTCAAGTACCTCTGGATGGTGGCATTGCCGCTGGCTTTCGCCGCCGTGGTCACCATTACCGCGAGCTACCAGAAGATCTTCTCGCCCACCCCGGCGGTGGGGTACTTCGCCAACAACGCAGCCTTCAGCAAGGCACTTGCCGACGGGAAGACCGAGTTTGGCACGGCGAAGTCCGTGGCAGCGATGGAGGCTGTGGTGCGCAACACCGCCATCCAGGGCTGGCTCTCCGTGATCTTTGTGGTGCTCAGCATCATCGTGATCGCGACGGCGCTGCTAGCCACCGTCAATGCGTTCCGCAACCGCGCGCACGGGACAGCCGTCAAGGACAACGAGGACCCCGCCAAACCTTCACGCGTGTTTGCCCCGGCCGGCCTGATTCCCACTCCCGCCGAGCGGGAGCTGCTGGCTGAGTGGGATAAGGTCCCCGCCGAGTTGCGCTTCGAGCGGGCAGGACACCACTGATGAGCAACACATTCGCTGCCGTTCACCGGGGCTTCCGGGGATTTGCGCGCTACGTCGGCGGTGTCCTGGGCGCGGATGCCTACACCAAGTACCTGGAGCACCACAGGGCCGCCGGGCACGCCACGCCGCCCCTGAGCGAGCGGGAGTTCTGGCGGGACCGGACGGACCGCCAGGACGCCAACCCCCAGGGCCGGTGCTGCTGATGGGGCCGTGGCAGGGATGATTGAGCCGGTAGCGGACAGGGCGCTGGCGGGTTCACGGAGTGGGTCCCGGGCTGATCGCTCATGAGAGTATGAACGCATGAGCGATCCGAACGACACTCAGGCACCTGAGGACCTCCCGGTAGAGGGCACCCCCATTGATGACACCCAGCCGGTGCCCGCACCGGCCAATAACGGCAAACCCAAAGGCAGCAACCTGCAGGACCTGGTGGATGAGCCGGCCAAGGTGATGCGGATCGGAACCATGATCAGGCAGCTGCTGGAAGAAGTGAAGTCCGCCCCGCTGGATGACGCCGCCCGTGGGCGGCTCGCCGAAATCCACGAGCGCTCCATCAAGGAGCTGGAGGACGGCCTGGCTCCCGAACTGGTGGAGGAACTGGGACGGATCAGCCTGCCGTTTTCGGACGAGGCCACGCCCTCCGATGCTGAACTGCGCATAGCCCAGGCCCAGCTGGTGGGATGGCTTGAGGGGCTGTTCCACGGTATCCAGACCGCGATCGCCGCCCAGCACGCGGCGCGCGAGCATGCAGCGGCACAGTTGCAGCTCCGCCAGCTCCCGCCCGGCACGGTAATCGCGCCCGGCGTGGTGATCGGGGAAAACGGCGAGCCGCAACGGGCCCCGGCGGCCACCCGGCCTGGTGCACCGGCGCGCCCAGGCCAGCCGAACGACCCGGACCACGGTCCCGGACAGTACCTCTAGGTTCATTGGGCTTTTTCAGCGCCGCCAGGCAGGGGCGCAAGGACGACGCGGAATTGGGGAACGGGCTGTGGCGCCGTGCCCATGACCGTTTTCACCGGGGCTTGGACCGATTCCACCAGGTCCTCGAAGGGGTGGAGGACGACCAGCTCTATGCCGAATTGGTGGAGATCGCCAATGAGCTGGCGGCGCTGCTGGAACGGGTCAGGGCTGTCTGCGTGGAAGCGCAGCTGCGTTCACCCAGCGAGGGACTGGACATACCGCCAGGCCTGGCAGGGGTCCATCGGGCTCTGTCCAAAGCGGGCAATTCACTGGCCACCACGTCGGAAGCCGCCGCCATGCTCCGGCTCGCTGTTGGTCCCGTCCCGGTGGGGGCCGTGTCCGTGCGCCGGCGTGCCGAGGCGGTGTTCCAGCAGGTGGCCGACGCCGAAAGGCACCTTGCGGAGGAGGGCCGGGGCGCCGGACGCGAAGATATTCCCGGTTAAGCGTGTGGCTTACTCGCTGCCCGTTTCCCACGTCCGGCCTTACTGGTTTGGCAGGATAAAAGCATGACTCTTTCACCCTCACTGACGTTCAACGACGGAAACAAGATCCCCCAGCTTGGTTATGGCGTATGGCAGGTTGAGGACGACGTGGCGGAGAAGGTTGTCCGCCAGGCCTTCGAAGCCGGCTACCGCCACATCGACACCGCAAAGATTTACGGCAACGAGGCTGGCGTGGGCCGGGCCATTGCCAGCTCGGGCCTGTCGCCGGAGCAGCTGTTTATCACCACCAAGCTGTGGAACGCCGACCAGGGCTACGAGTCCTCCCTCGCCGCATTCGAGGAGTCCATGGACCGGCTGGGCCTGGAGACGCTGGACCTGTACCTGATCCACTGGATGCAGCCCAAGCAGGATAAGTACGTGGACACCTGGAAGGCGCTGATCGAGCTCCAGAAGCGCGGCCGGGTCAAGTCCATCGGTGTTTCCAACTTTACGGTGGACGGCCTGCAGCGGCTGATCGACGAAACCGGGGTGGTCCCGGCCATCCACCAGATCGAGCTGCACCCGTACTTCAGCCAGCGTGGACTGCGCGAATTCGGCGCCTCGAAGGGGATCCTGACGCAGGCCTGGTCCCCGCTGGGACAGGGTGGCGAGCTGCTGGAGGACGCGACTGTGGCCGCCATTGCGGCTAAGCACGGGGCAACGCCCGCCCAGGTGATCGTTGCGTGGCACCTTGCCATCGGAAACGTGGTCATTCCCAAGTCCGTCACGGAGTCCCGGATCCGCGAGAACTTCGCGGCCCTAAAGGTCTCTTTGGACGCCGGGGACATCGAGTCCATCGATGGGCTGGACCGCACGGCGGACGGCGGGGGCCGGATTGGGGCCGACCCCGCCGTGTCCGACTTCGCGTAATCCCGCCGGACCCCTACAATCCGCGCTGCCAGGGCCCTTGCCGGGCAGCGCGGATTGTTGCTTTTAAGCGCGCTTAGGGCTGCGGGAGCCTTAGGCGGCGATGCTGAGGTGCTGGACCGCTACAGCGTCAACAACCGCCCAGCTGTCCTCGCCATGGCAGTGCCGGCCGGCGAAGCGTTCTGCCTCTGCCAAGGTGTCAAAGACTTCAGCCCGGGTACGTCCGCAATCGGCGTCGAAGTAGGTGACGTGAAATTCCTGCACGAGTTCGTTTTCCATAAATCCAGTGTGCAACCGGGGTCTGACATTCTTTGGAATCAGGTCCGCGTGTTGCACATCAAGGCCTACGCCTCACGGTTGCCCAGCCGCAGGACCCGCTCCTGCGCCAGCATTGCAGTCCGCTCTGCCTTGTCCGCAGCCCGTGCCGCCTGCTTAGCCTCGGCGGCGGTGGAGGCCAGGCTCCTGCGGGACCGCTCCAGCCGGTCCTCAGCCGCTTTGAGGCGGGCCCGGAGCTCGGCCGTTTCCTGCAGGAGCTCCGCTATCTCGGTGCGTGTCCCGTCCGCCTGGTCCTGCAGGTCCCGGGCGAGCCTGGCAGTTTCAGCCTGTGCAGCCTCCGCTTCGGCCAACGCGGCTTTTGCCTTGTCCAGGGCTGGCGGTGACGCTGGCCTCGGGGTCTGCCGGACCGCCTGGAGCCGTGGCTGGTCGGGCTGGGGTCGGGACGTGCCCGCCGTCGTCGTCCTCGCCTTTTGTGGCTGGCCCGCTTCCCCCGGGGCACGAGGGGGAGCTGCCGGCGGCCCTGCCGGCAGGGCCGCCGGAACTGCCACCGACCCCTCAAGGTCCACCGCGTTAACGCCATCGGCAGAGAGTGTCTTGAGGAGGCGGCCGCTCCGGACAGCCGCGGCCGCACCCTCATCGGCGGTCAGGGCACGCAGGGTCTCCTCGACGTCGGTTGCCATGGCATCGCTGATGGAGCGGCCGTGCTTTTGCGCCACCGAGCGGGTGGTGTCGACGGCGGCGGCCAGCATGCTGCGGCGCTCACGTCCCAGTTCGCGCAACGCCGTCGCATCCAGCGAAGCCTGTGCGTCGCGCATCCGGCCCCCGAGGTCAGCCAGTCCGGCGAGCACATCGGGCTGGTGCAGGGCAAGCATGTTCACCGCCCACGCGGCTACCGACGGCTTGGGGAGCCCGCGCACGGCCGCGCCCAGCTGCTTATCCGAGCCGGCGGCTTCCTTCGCCGCAGCGGCACGGGCGGCAATAAAATCGTCCAAGGGCTTGGCGTAGAGCTCGTTTGCAATCTCTGCCAGGGCCTCGTCATCCATGCACGCCATCTTAGGCGGCTGCTGTTGCTTCGGCCGGGCACCGGAGGCCGGGCATGGCCAGTCCAGAGAGCGGCCCGGTACGGGCTGGGAGAACCCTCAGGTGTCCTGCCGCCGCACCATCTCCGCTATCCAGGCGGGGGCAAAGGGAGAGGTGCAGCCCGGGGGAGTGGGGTAGTCCTTGAATACCTCCAGGCGCTCACCGATGCCGACCGCCCTGTCACGGTGGTCGGCGTGCCGGATCCCGATGGTGGCCAGGCAGGTGTTCATCGCCCACTGCAGCCGCTCCGGGGCGTCCTTCATTTCAGCTTCGATGACGTCCAGCAGGACGGTGAGGTCCAGGCCTTCGGGTTGCTTAGCCGCGCGTTCGCTGGTCAGCGCCCAGCCCGCGCCGGCAACCACCGGATCGGGGTCAGCCAGCCAGGCCAGGCGAAGCTCTTCAGCGTGCGGGCTTTTCTTCACCACGTAGTTCACAAGCCAGTCGAGTACCTTCGGGGCACGGGCCGCGCGCAGCATCGCGTCCAACTCGTCCCGCCGGAACGCCTTGGGGCGGCAGATCAGGAGTGCCAACAGGCGCGCTGCCGTGTCGCCGGTAGCCCAGAGTTCGACGGCCAGTTCCTGGTGTGTCCTGAGCCGCTTTGCCACTGCCCGGATCCTGCCGAGGTTTACACCGTGGTCATCGCCGTGTTTTTCGTTCACCTCGCGGGCGCGTGGGTCCTCAAGGCCGGCCAGTTCTGCCATCACTTCGGCCACGCCAGTCCCGGGCAACGCCGTTCTATCCGATGCCGTCCCAGCCATCTCGGGCTCCTCTCCGTCGCCTGCGAGGTTCAGCCTACGACGGAACCCGGCACCCCGCGCCGCAGGTGAGCGAGCCGGTAGCCTTCGACCATTCCGACCAGCCTCAGTTCTTGCCGCCTCCTGATCACTGGCGCAGGTGATTGCGGGACAACCACCTTTGGACGGCGATCGCCACCAGGGCCGGTTTGAGGGTGCTGCGGACCTGTCGGGACGGGGCACGTGGACCTAGACTGAGGTATTCCGCAAGGTTGTGGGCACCGGCTGCCGCGGACTTCCGACAACAGATACATCTCGGGAAGGACCGGCCATGGGCAGTGCCTCGGGGAAAGCTAATCGTGCGGTATCTGAGGCGGCATCGGCGAGCCGAAGTCCCGTCCTGCGCGTCCTGGCCAGGGCCGGATTCGTTTTCATCGGGCTGGTCCACATCCTGATTGGCGTGATCGCCCTTCAGGTGGACCGTGGCCAGGGCGGCGAAGCGGACCAGTCCGGTGCGATAGCGTCGATCGCGTCCAAACCGGGTGGTCCTGTGCTGCTGTGGGCGGGGCTGGCGGCGTGCGCGGCGTTGGCTCTGTGGATGGTCAGCGAGGCCTTCTTCGAAGCTCGCACCGAGACAGAGTCGAAGAAGAAGCTTCAGAGGGCGGGCGCTGCCCTGGGGAAGGCTGTGGTCTTCGCCTTCCTTGCCTTCATCTTCGCGGTCTTCGCCTCTGGCGGAAGCAAGAACTCCAGCCAGTCCGCGAGCGACTTTACGGCCAAGCTGATGGGAGCACCCGCGGGCGTGGTGCTCCTGATCGCCTTGGGCCTGGGCATCATCGCAGTGGGCGCCGTCTATGCCTATCGCGGCGTAACCCGGAAGTTCATGAAGGACCTTGAGGACCCAGGCAACGGCCGGTCGGCGGTCAAATGGATCGGTACCATCGGCTACGCGGCCAAGGGCGTTGTTCTCGCAGTGGTGGGCGTCCTTGTCATTCTTGCCGCGGCGACCGCGGATCCATCAAAATCCTCAGGCCTGGATGGGGGATTGAAAACTCTGGGTTCCCAGCCCTACGGGGTGTTCCTGCTCGCCGCGATCGCGGCAGGGCTGATCTGCTATGGCCTGTACTCGATGGCCCGTGCGCGGTACGGGAAGTTCTAGAAGCTGGTGATCCGACGGCATCAGCCGGGGAGCTCAAGAATGGCGTAGCCTGCGGGACGCGCCTCAACCGGTTACACGTACTCCGCCCACTGCCCCTGTCCAGGGGGTATCGCCGGGGCCGGGGAGCAACAGATGCGCGAATACGTGCCCCTGCTGCAGTGCAATGACCTGGGAAGTGGCCCGGGTGCAATCCAGCGCGAGCTCCACCGGCTGGAAGGGGGCACCGGGGTGCTCCTGTCCCACCGCGACCTTGGCCCCGGAAGTACCAACACAGGCTGCAGTGATTGTGTAGCGCCCGGTGGCCGGCACCTTCGCCGTCGTGCCAAAGCCCCTGACCGGGCCATCCAGGGGCCCCTCCTCAAAAAGGAGGACGGGCCCGGGCACCGCCTTGAGGAGCCGGTCCAGCTCAGCGTAGTTCTTGACCTCCTGGGCGAGGACAAAAGGATCAGTGTACGGCTCCGGGGATCTGGTCTCCGACGTGGCGTCAGCTCTCCGGGTGTGTACAGGTCCGGGGCCAGTTATTGGCGTGCCCACGGGTTCGGGGTAGTCATACACGCACCCGGCCGCTGCGCTGACAGGGATCAGCAGACACAGCGCAAATCCGTACCGCTGCCGCCTGTCCTTGGTACCCACACTTCCATGGTGGGCAACCTGCCAGTTCTAAGCAAGCGCGGCCGAAAGCTACACGGCCACGGGCTTCAACCTCATAACCAATGCCTTGGACAGCGTGAAGACTGCCCCTTGTTCTTCGCTGAATCAGCCGATATCCCCTTCCAGGCCGGAAGCGCGGGGAGCCGCCTTCTTGATGTTCCTGGCAGCGTGGCGGGCTTGCGCCGCCCTGACAAAGCCGGCTGCTGAATACGCCATGTAGTAGTCCACCGGCTGCAGTGCCCTCCACCCCCATCCTCCGGCCGGGTGGGCGTAAATTTCATACTTCGCCTGCAGCGCTGCTGACCGGAACGCTGATGCCTCCTTGTGGGCGAACGCCAGCGAAACGTAGTACCTGCCAGCCCAAGCCAGAAGCTCGCCATTGGCCCCATAAAGCCACCAGGACGGTTCCCCGTCCTGGCCGAGTGCTACACGGAATATCACGTAGGTAGCTCCATCCTCATTGCGGAACTGAGAAGGGGGCTGTCAGCCTCCCTGCCCCGGCAGGCCGGGAAGTATCCGGCGAGCTGACCTCATGATGGGGGACCTGGCGCAAGGGAGGCAGTGGAATGTCCCTAAGAGTTGATCAAGAAGTTTGTGCCGCCACCGACGCCGAGGCCGGCCAGCGCGGTTGGCCGCAGCTCTGGAAGAAGAGCGGGGGCAGGGCCGCCATCGGGACCATCGCGTCGGGGGCGAAAACCCATCCCTGGCTGAAAGAACAGGGCGTGCTTGTCAGCCCACTCATCCTCATTTTCTTCGCCACGACGGAAAACCCAGGACAAACTGAAAGAACAGCCCGTGGAGTAAACCTCAGCACTCTTGATCGCCACCACACTCGTGGGGCTGCGGTGCAGAAACTCACCGACATGGACCACGGTCCTACAGACACGTCCGGAAGGGCTCAGGGCGTGCTGATCACGATGTTCTTGTGGATAGGCTCCCACCCCTCGCCAATGAGCTTGTCGACGTCAAAGCCGTCCGAAACCAGGACTGTCTCGGCTATTCCGAGTCCGCTCACATGGACGATTTCCCTGTCATCGCGCAGGTCCGAGCAACCGCCTACCCAGGAAGGTTCTTTGTCGGTCTGTATGGCGGCTACGCAGGCCCGGTGGCCGTCGGCACTTTTGGCTCCGAAGTACCTGATCTGATTGTGCTCGACAAGGAACCTCACGCTGCTGGTCGGGATTTCCTCCTCTGGCCAGACGGTGATGCCGGGCGGAAGACGGTCCTCTGCTTTGGACTGGGATTCCAAAGCGCTGATTTTCGGCGTCGACGTGCAGCCGATCAACAGGAGTCCCGCCCCGAGAATGACGGCAAGGATGTGGTGGTGCTTCATTGGCTCTGCCCCCTCAGGCTTGTTGTCCGGTCAGCCTACACGGGCTCCTGGCTTGGAAGGTTGTGCGTACCGGGACGGGCTAAACGGGGTCGCCAGCCACGCGCCTTCCGCGGTGCGTACCCGCTGTGTTGGGCGCCGTCCACATCACGGCGAGCATGCGCTAACCAACTGGGTAGCCAGCCTAGTAGGGCGGATCCGGCGCCGCCCGAGACTGGTCACCGGCAGTGCAGTACACATAGGATGCGAAATCCATTACCGATAGAAAGATCCCTGTGAAGCAGAGTATTTTCGCCCGCGTCGCCCAGCTGGCCAAGGCCAACCTGAACGCCCTCCTGGACTCCGCCGAAGACCCGCAGAAGATGCTGGACCAAATGGCCCGCGACTACTCGGAGAATATCCGCGAGGCCGAAGCCGCCGTCGCCACCACTCGGTAACCTTCGGATGGCAGAGGATGACCACAACCGCGCCGTGAATGACGCCAACAGCTGGGGAAATAAGGCCATCGCTGCCTCCCGCAAGGCTGACGAGTTCCGGGCCGCCGGGAACCACGTGGACGCTGACAAGTTCGACAACCTGGCCAAGGTCGCCATCGGCCGGCAGATGACTGCAGAATCCACCGCCAAGGCTCAGGCGCCGAACCTGGCCGCCCAGAACGAGGTCGTTGACAAGCTCAAGCAGGGCCTGGACCAGATGCGCGGCAAGCTCGGTGAGCTCACGTCCAAGCGCAACGAGCTCGTCAACCGTTCCCGCGTCGGCGCAGCCCAAACCCAGGTCAACGACGCGCTCAAGTCCCTGGACGCCGGAGACCCCACCTCGGCCATCGGCCGCTACGAGGAGAACATCCGCCGCCAGGAAGCCACCGTCCGCGGCCAGCAGGAACTCGCAGCCTCATCGCTCGACGCGCAGTTTGCCTCCCTGGAAGACCTTGGCGAGCAGACCGAAGTGGAAGCACGGCTCGCCGCGCTCAAGTCCATCGATCGGAAGGCCATCGACTACTAGAACGGCGGCGCGGCCTCAACTGAAGCGACTTGGCTCTACGGCTGGGCGTCGATCGTGCGGTTCCGGGCAGCGATGAAGGCGTTTTTCCGGTGCAGGTATTCCAGATATTCGCCTTTGGTTTTCGGGACCGCGGGCGTCTTGAAGTCGTCGAAATGGTGGAAGAACTTGATAGTTACGCCGTCGTCTTCAAGAGGTCCTGCAGCAGGAAGAACTCGACACAACCGTCGAAGCCGCCGAACAGATCGAAGAACTTCCCATATCTGTTGAGGACATCCCGGAGAGGGTTCGGCTCGATCCCGAGATAGTGGCGGCGGATGCACTCCAACGTCAGGTCAAAACGGTCAGAGATCCTAGAGTTGCAGCCTCGTTCTTGGTTGATAGTCCACTTTCCGTCAACCTGAATGCCCGGAAACACGAGGGCGCTTCCTGCTGTGTAGCCGCCGTAGGGAGGAATTTCTGTCTCGGGAATGGTGCGTATGAGGCGCGCGGCCTTGCCCAGGAGCCCGGTGGTAATGGCATCGCTGGAGAGACGGAGAATGCCAAGCGGGGACTGGTAGGTAAGCTTGGACCCGCTTTCCGGTGCCAGGCAAAACGTGCCGCGGCGCTTGGGCAGTTCCTTGCTCCAGAGGATCTGGTGATGCCTTCGAAGGGTCGGGCTGTACTTGTCTGGATCCTTCCCGCCGGAATCGTCGTGGTAGTTGAAGGACGTGTCAACGCCGGTTGTCATGCAGTTCTCCCGTGACCGCTGGCGGCCAGCTCGGCGAGGTCGCGGATCAAGCGCCGTACCTCATGCTCTCGGCCCTTGCGGGCAGGAGGCTGGTATTGGGCGCGGCCGTGCCACGGGCTTCCTGGGCGGTGCTGGAACTGTCTGTACGGTTCGCGCTAGCTTAGAGGTCTGGATCCCACTCATGCTCGTACGTCCCCCCGACGTAGTCGTTCTGCCTGTGGGAACTCTCTAAGGGGCGGGGAGGACGGCGCGGAAGCGAATTGGCCAATCCTCGGGATTAACTGATTCGATCTTGAGCTCTTGTCCTGCATGCTCTCTCCTTAGTCGGGCCGCTCCACGCAGTTGGGCCCTGGATATTATCCAGGGCCCAACTATTTCAGCTCGGCACATGCCACCTGTTTAGGTCAGGTCAGGTAGCCGTTTCGTTTGGTTGGCTGAAGAATCGTCCAAACCGGTGAAGGTAAAGGTACATTCCGAGGAAGGCGATGACACCTAGAAGAGGCCCGGCCCAGAGGGCTATTGGAGTGCCGTGGATGAGGACCGCCGCGGCGCCGAATACGGCTCCCACCACCCCTACGCCAGGGCTGGCGGTTGCGAGTTTGCCCTGTATGTTTCGGCTTAGTTGGCGGTAACGGATGCTATGCAGGACGGCGAAGAGGATAAACGCGCCGCCCATGATCAGCGGCCAGGGCGTTTCGGCCACTGCGACGACGCTCAAGGTCAGTCCGTACATAGCCGCGAGTGCAAGCCAGTAGTTTTTTGCGATTGATTTCTTGTTCATCAGCATCCTCGGTTGAAGTCGATTACAGATCCCGCGATGGCCATGGCGGCTGAGCATCCCAGGGCTGCCATCGGGCCGAAGAATCCGAGTGCACCACAGAATGCGGCGTTGGTGCCCCACCATGCCCAGAGTGCTGCCCAAGCTGCAGGGCATTGCGGAAACGCCATTTGCATGCCCATACTGCCCTTTCCTCCGCCAACCATGATTGGCTTTGCCTTGACGATCTTCGCAATTTTGGAGCTATTCGGTCCGTCACTGACTTCCAGCGAAAGGTAACCGCTGTCAGTTAGTTCGACCAAGGCCCTAAGGACGTCAGTTGGCATTGAAGCAGCTAGGAATTCTTGCTGAAGCCTGCTGTCAAAGCGGCTGTCGGACGAAAGAAAAGCGGTGAGTGGTTTTGATTCTTCAATGATGCGAAGCCGCTCCCCGAAGCCACTCGGGTCAGATGACTTCGCTTGCCTTAGGCGGTCCAGGGCCTCCTGCGTCTGAGCGGGAGTTGGTTGAAGCAGGGCGACGCCTGAGCCGGACGTGGCTATCGTCTTGGCGCCAGCGGCACCGGCGGGTCCAACCGATGCCACCATGATTGCCATGACGGCAGTGATGGTCGCAACCAGTCGGCAGACGTGTTTCCAAGCTTGCTTGTTGTACGACATGTATCCCCCAATACGAATTTCTCAGACTCGGCTGAGCCTGTGTTTCTGCAGTCCATGAATGTTTGCGCTGCAGTGGGGCCTAGGCTACGGAGCGTCTCGTTGAGGCGCAAGTCAAACGCTGCCTAACTCGGAGGCGTGCTTTCCTAAAGGCCTGATCGCAGCGCCTACAAAATAAATTGCTGCGGCGCCGGGGGACTAATGGCATCGGCGTCGAGCATTCCCCGACGCTTCAGGGCATGGTGAACGGCAACCTTTTTCGCCGCGCAGGTTGGCCTTGTCGGCGGCGAAGTCATTGCTTTCGACGGTCGCGACGGCTCCTTCCCAGCCACCCGCCGGGGAAGACTGCTAGCCCCAATCAGAGACCAGGATTGGGTCTGATTTGATACCCAGCGTCAATTCACAATGAGAATGATTGGGGGAGTCGAGAACGGACCGGGGCAGGCGCTGAACGGGTCATTGCTGGTCCACTCCAGGTCGTTCTCCTGCTGGTCCAGCACAGAGCCGTCACGGGCGAGAGCCCGCAGGGGACATGGTGCCATTACTTGGGGGACCGGCCCACGGTCACTCCCCTCAGGAAACGATCGCAGGGTCCGCAATCCTGTCACACCCCGGGAGGACCATGGAGCTATGACGGCTCCAACGGTTGAGGCGGCGATCCACGAACTGATGGATCTCGCCTGGAATGTTGTCTAAGACCTGCTCGAGGAGCGGGGACTACTCGGGGACGGACTGGAGGTGGGGGAGTACACCGGGATCCACTCCTGGCTGGACGGGCCCGTGCGGTACACCGTGGTCCACTCCCGGCAGGTTGCGGTCCTGTTTGTGGACACCCGGCCGATCGACGCCGTCGCCTTCCATCACGATCTCCTGGGCGCCGACGACCCGAAGTCCTTCTTCAACATTCCCGGGTAGGATCTGCTGGCTCGCCGGCGTCCAGGAGCTTACCTGTGCTGAATTGGGCCTTGCGACTTGTCCTTCGTCACGACCAGGATTGCCAAGACCAGAGTGGCCAGTGCGAAGGGCAAGATCATCAACGGTGCGCCCGGTAGCCCCGAGTTTCCGCCGGCCATGAATCCGAGGCAGGCGATCACGGTAAGCCCGGAGAATGACGTCACCAGCCAAGGGGTTGCCCCTCGCGCTTGCGTTGCTTGGCCAGGATGACGATTCCGGTGACGAGGCAGCCAATGGAGCCCGCGATGAGGAAGAAGTTCATCCACCCGTTGAACGGTGTGCTGGCACCGCCGTGCCTGGCGAAGTGGAGGATGCCGGCGATCATGATGCAAGTGCTCTCCTGGTCGATAGGTATGAGGCGGAAATACCCTCGGCGCAAGCACAAGCAAAGAGACCCCCAATACCGGCAATCCTATGCCGGCTCCCACCTCCACCAGGCATATCGCCCTCCGGACACATAAGCCGAAATGCCTTGCCACCCGACCGGGGACTGCCATGCTGGTGCCAACAACAACCGGCTAGGAAAGGGTGATGGTCGATGGGCGCATGGGGCTTCCTTCCATTTGAGAACGACGACGCGTTTGACTGGCTGGACGAGCTCGAATCCGGCGGACCGGAGGTTATTCGTGGGGCTCTTGCCGCAACGGGCAACGGCTACGTCGGGGGCGCCGGAGGGTAGTGTCGCCATCGCGGCCGCCGACATTACCGCAGCCAGCCAGGGCAATCCGACCGGGGATCTGCCGGAGAACGTCGCTGATTGGGTGACCGCGCACGGAGCCGAGATCGCCGCGGAGGATGTCGAGAGGGCGCTGGAGGCAATCCAGCGGGTGGCTGGGGAGAAGTCCGAGCTAGCGGAGCTGTGGGATGACGCCGATGAACCCGAATGGCGCGAATCCCTCGAAGACTTGTCGGAACGGCTACGCACGGCGCTCCGGTAGCCGTGGCTGGTAGAGGTTGATCATCGAGGCCCAGCGCCGGTCGCAGAGGGCGCGCGGGCGACGCCAGACATGGCAGAAGGCTGGCCGGACCACAATGGCCGGCCAGCCTTCTTAGGTGCTGCTAGAGCGGCTGGATGTTCTCTGCCTGGGGACCCTTCGGACCCTGGGTAACGTCGAACTGAACCTTCTGGTTCTCATCCAGTGAGCGGTAGCCGCTCGATGCGATTGCCGAATAGTGTGCGAACACGTCAGCGCTTCCGTCGTCGGGGGCGATGAAACCAAAGCCCTTTTCGGCGTTGAACCACTTGACCGTACCTGTTGCCATTTACTGCATCCTTCACGGGCTGCCGGTCAGTTCCGCTTGTCGGATACCGTCCCGGCCGCTCACGGCATGAGCCTATGTGCCAAGCGCGGGCTTAGCAAGGATTGGAGTTGTTGGGAAAACAGAAAACCGGCCCCTTCTCAGGGACCGGCTCGTCAGTGGTCAATGTCGTAGGACACTTTAGGACGCGCGGGAGTGAGGCTTCTCGGCCGCCAGCTGCTTGACCCATTCGGGGGTCGTTTTTCCCAGACGGCGGTCTGTGACCAACCTGAGCTGCGCAGCGGCGATCTGCATGGCCCGGGTGTCCTGGTCGCGCGTCGTTGAATCGCCTGACGCGGCCGCGTGGGCGCCGTGGCGGGTCGGATGGGTTGCTGTGCTCATCGTGGTCCTCCTCCGGTCGGTTGTGGCTCGTCGTCTTCTTCATTGTCCCGTGGTCCGGGCTCATCGTCCACCCCGAGAATGCGAGCCCCCGTGCCGTCAATGACGAACGGCCCGTCACGCAGCACGTCGCCACCGCCGCGCTTCACGCGCGGCTCTTCCGTTCCAGCCACGAACGTCCCCTGGGTGGGCGGCTTAGAGCTGCGCTCAGCCTGCTGCTCCTCCACCTCGCTGAGTGGGTCCTCCCATGCGGCCTCCAGAACGTCCAGCTCACCGGGCCCTGCCAATTTGCTCTCTGCCAGCACAGTGAGGACCTTCAGCCCGACGGTACCCCGTTTGGGGTCCCCGGAGTAGACGGCGTCCAAGGCCCACTGGGTCCGTTTCCACCATTCGGCCCGGTTGTCCGCCTCGCGCTTCTGCTTGATCTGGTTGAAGCCAATGATGCCGGCGACGATGGCGCCGATCAGCACCGCGAAAGGACTGAGGGCAGCAACGATCTGCCACCACTCCGGCGGCGGGGCCACCACGGTGACGGGGATTGGGCTGGGCGACGGATTCACGGGACCACCCTAACTGCCAGCCGTGGCAATCTCGGTGAGGACGTCGTCGAGTTTTATGGCTTCAAATCGACCAGGCGGACGGTGTCACCGCATCTGTGTCGTGCCGCGCGGAGCACGCTCCGGCGCTTGCGCGGGCCCATCCTTGAGGCAGTTGGCCTCGGCCCGCGGACAGTTTTCCTGGGGGAGCTGCCGGAGCTGACCGCCCCCTAGCCCAAGGGCACGAAAAAGGCGCGCCCCGTTCGCAGAGCGCACCCTTCTCGGTTTCCCGTCCTTGCCCACGAAGGCTCCTGGGGCGGGAACGTCGTTGTTGTCCAATGGGCGGAGAATAGGATGCCAGAGGTCACCCCGCTGAGAATCCGGTCCTGAATCGCTTGTCCAAGCCCTGCTGCGTTGATGACCGCCGGTATTAGACCGTCTGATCGGCCCGAAACTTGTTGAGCGTCTGGGCGCAGTCTGCGGCCGCGGGCCTAAAGCCTGGATTCGGTCTCTACATGGTCGTGGGCATCGGATCGGGACCCAAGGTAGTTCCTTACGAGCATGTGGGCCCTTGGGTCGCAGTGGTGGAACCGCTCCTGCCCCTGATTAGGGGTGCTTGGCTGGGCTTTTGGGTGCCTATGCACTAGGCAACAGCTGCGCTAGCAGGAGGTTGTCTCGGCTGCGGATCCATGGCCACCGTTCTATTACCCTTCCTCGGGAAACTTCGGAACATTCACGGGCCATGCGCGGCTCAGCCAACCCAGTCCTGGTTCTCGTCGCAGCGTCCGAATGACTTTCGGTGCGCCCAAGACCAGTAGGGCAACCTGCAAATCTTCACCGACTAAGTGCTGGAATGCCGCCACGGCTGTGGGCACCTCGTGAGGGAGCCCGTCCGACCTGCGTGAATTATCAGGTAGCCGTGTCGTGGAAGAGACTGCAGCTCCCTGAGATCCTTCGGTGATAGCTCGGTAACCGGCCATCCCGCTGCAGCTGCGACTGTTCGAGCGGTGTCGAGGATCAGTGCGCAGTCCTCGGGATCTTCGGCGGACGCCAAGGTGACCTGCTCCATGCCATGACCTGAGTTTTTAAGGGTGTAGGCGAGATCGTCAGCCCACTGGGTGAGGCTCATAGCCCCACCATAGCCTCCGGCAAGAGATTCTCCGTGATGGCTAGAATCGCAACTCTAAGAGCCAGAAGTATTTGGAAGGGGATCAAAGTGTGCCATAAGTGTGCACTGCCCCCGGGCAGTGCCAGCCGCTTAACCAGCGAAAAACCCCGGAAACCCCTGAATCCAGGGGCTGTCCGGGGTTTATCCCGAGCTTCCTATCAGAATCGAACTGATGACCTTTTCATTACGAGTGAAACGCTCTACCGACTGAGCTAAGGAAGCACCGCATTCTTTCCCGGACGAACCGGGCCCTTCATGCAAGAGTCAACTGTAATAGAGTCCCCGCACCCGGGTCAAAATGGCCGGGAACCTAGGGCTGAGGCCTTCAGCACACCGTGTTGTCGGCCGGGGCTTGACCGCCCACCAGGTATCGGTCAACGGGGTCTTCAATGCAGCTGTTGGACCGGCCGTACGCTGTATGGCCTTCGCCTTTCCAGGTCAGCAGGGAGGCGTTGCCCAGCTGCTTGCGGAGCGAGGCGGCCCACTCCACCGGGGTGGCGGGGTCGCCGGTGGTGCCGATGACCACAATCGGCGCTTCCCCGGTGTACTCCACCGGCGCCGGAGTGCGGACGTTCTTGTATGGCCAGTCGGCACAGTTGGTGCCGCCGTAGGCGAAAAAGTACCCGAAGGTAGGGGAGTCCTGCATCAGCTGCTGCTGTTCGGCCCGCATGGCTGCGGCGTCGGACTCCATGGGGTAGTCCAGGCAATTGATGGCATTGAACGCGAATGTTGAGTTGGACGTGTACGTGCCGTTCGAGGCCCGGTCGGCGCCGAGGTCTGCGAGTCGCAGCATCAGGCTAACGTCGCCGGTCATGGCCGCATCGAGGGCCTGGGTGAGTGCAGGCCAGCTCTGATCGTTGTACAGCGGGGTAATCAGGCCGCTGACGAACATGGTGGCGTTAACCACCCGGCCGTCCTTGGCGGTGCGGGGCGTCTGCTGTACGGCGTTGATCAGGTCGCGGATCTGCTGCACTCCTGAATCGGTATTTCCGCTCAGCGGGCAGCCATCCTGCTTCAGGCAGCTCTCAACGTAAGCCCGGATGGACTTTTCGAAGGCGCGTGCCTGGCCGCGGGTCAGCTCCTCGTTGCTGATGGACGGATCCAGTGCCCCGTCCAGCACCATGCGTCCCACGTTGTCCGGGAACAGCGACGCGTAGGTGGATCCCAGGAATGTGCCGTAGGAGTAGCCGAGATAGTTCAGCTTTGCGTCGTTGACTACGGCGCGGAGGATGTCCAGGTCCTTCGCGGCGCTCACGGTATCGATGTGGGCCAGCACTGGCCCGGTCTGCTCGGAACACTTGGCGGCGATGGCCTTGTTGTCCGCCAGCACTTCCTGCAGGCCGGCGTCCGTGTCCAGGTTGTAGATCTTGGCTCGGGCCGCGTCCCGTTCGGCGTCCGTCATGCAGGCCACGGGGGCGGAGCGCTTCACTCCCCGGGGGTCGAAGCCCACGACGTCGTACGCGTTGCGCACCGCCTGCGAGAAGTGCGTTCCCGCGGCGTCCTTGACGAAATCGTAGCCGGATGCCCCCGGCCCACCGGGGTTGACGAGCAGGCTGCCTGTTTTGTTCCCCGTGCTGGGGGCGCGCAGGGCCGCGAGCTCAATGGCCTCGCCGCCCGGGTTGCCGTAGTCCATGGGCACTTTGACCTTGGCGCACTGGAATCCGTTTTCGCACGGCTCCCACACCACTTCCTGTGAGTAGAACTCCTCCAACCCGGCCGGAGCGGACGCCACAATCGAGGGATCGGCCTTTGCAGTGGCTGCCTCCTGGTTGCGGTCGCCGCCGTTCATGAGGCTGCAGCTGGCCAGAACCATGGCAAGGGCCATAGCCCCGGCGGCGCGTACTGCAAGCACCCAGGATGCGGGGCGTGCGGGCAGGGGGCGGGCAGTCATCGGGTCTCCTTGGAGGGGCTAGATCAGGCTGGCTGCCATGGACTCAATGGTCAACAGCGGGGCAACGTTGGTGGTGGTAATGCGTTCGCGGGCTTTGTTGATGGCATCCATGCGGGCAAGGGTCGCTTCTGGAGTGGAGCGGCTGGCGAACTCCTCCAATTCACCCCTCAACTCAACGTTTACGAGCTCCACAGCATTCCCGAGCTGGATGATCATCACATCACGGTAGAAGGACAGCAGGTCTGTCAGGGTACGGTCCAGGGAATCGGTGACGGACCGCTTGGCACGGCGCTTCTGGTCTTCCTCGAGCTGCTTCACCTGGCTTCGCATGGCCGGCGGGAGCGTGCCCGATTCCGGCGCCCCGAGCGTTGCCAGCAGCGCCGCCTTCTCGGCGGCATCGCGTTCCTCATTTGAACTGGTGGCCTCGGCGGTGGCAATCTTAACCAGCTTTTCCGCCATCATCACCGCGGCGGTGACCCCGCGCAGTCCCAATGGAAACCGCACCGTCTCCAGGCGGCGCTCCCGGGCCGCAGGGTCCCGGGCAAGCCGACGGGCAATGCCCACGTGACTTTGCGCCGCCCGGGCCGCACGCTCCGCCAAAGCCGGCTCCACGCCGTCGCGCTTCACCAACAGGGCAGCCACGTCAGCGGCGGGCGGCAGGCGCAACGCGACACTGCGGCAACGGGAGCGGATGGTCACCAGTACATCAGCCGGGGACGGGGCGCACAGCATCCATACCGTCCGCGGGGTTGGTTCCTCGATGGCCTTCAGGAGCACGTTCGTGGTCCGCTCGGCCATCCGGTCGGCGTCCTCCACCACGATGATCCGCCAGCGGCCGGCTGAGGGCCGGTTGCCTGCGGTGGCTACCAGTTCACGGGCTTCATCGATGGTGATGGTGACTTTTTCGGTCCGTACGAACGTGACGTCGGAGTGGGTTTCGCCCAGGATGGTCAGGCATGCGGGACACTGCCCGCAACCGCGCCGGCTGACATCCTCCTGGTCACAGTTCAACGCGGCCGCGAAGGCTTTGGCAGCATTCGACCGGCCGGAGCCCGGCGGGCCGGTAAAGAGCCATGCATGTGTCAGGTTTTCGCCGCTGGCGGCCTGGCGCAGTTGTTCGACGACGGCGGCCTGGCCCTGCAGGTCGTCCCATACAGTCATGCGCTGCCCACCTCCGCGGCGGCGAGCAGGGCCTCCACGCGCTGGAGGATCTGCGCGGCCAGGTCATCGACGGGAAGATGCGCCGGAAGCACCAGGTAGGACCCGGCACGGCTGGCCGCGAGCTCAAGGAAGGCATCCCGGATCCGCACGTGAAATTCGTCAGCTTCGGATTCCAGCCGGTCCTCGGCAGCATCACCGGCAGTCCTGCGCCGCCGCCCCACTTCGGGGTCAACGTCCAGCAGCACAGTGAGGTGGGGTTCCAGGCCGGAGGTGGCCCAGGCATTAATGGACCGGACTGCGTCCTTGCCAAGGTTCCGGCCGGCTCCCTGGTAGGCAACGGACGAATCAATGTAGCGGTCCGTCAGGACCACCTCGCCGCGTTCAAGCGCGGGCCGGATGACCTGGGTGGCGTGCGCTGCGCGCGAGGCCGCAAAGATCAGGGCTTCGGTGTGGGCGTCGATGTGCCCCTGGCCATGGTCCAGGACCAGGGACCGCAGTTTCTCGCCGATGGGGGTGCCGCCGGGCTCACGCGTTCGCAGGACCTTAAGTCCCCGCGATTCAAGGGCGTCCGCGAGCCGGGCTGCCTGGGTGGACTTGCCGGCGCCGTCCCCGCCCTCAAACGCGATGAAAAGGCCCGCCCGTTGTTTGCTCACTTCACAAGCCTACCGATCCGCACCGTCAAGTGCAGTTTGCGGCCAGGGCCATGTGGACAGGAAGTGTGGCGCCGTTTAAGGCTGCCGGCAGTGAACAGTACGCTTTTCTCCATGAGTCTTTCCGAGCAGCAAGCGGCTTCCCTGGCAGCTGAGACGGTAGTGGTGGCCGCCGGACGTCCCCCGAGGGGCAGGGACCAGCCGGTCAACCCGCCCATCGTCCTGTCCTCCACATACTTCGGCAGCGGTCCGCTTGCTGACGGCGACCGCGGTTACGGCCGGTACTCCAATCCCACCTGGGATCCCTTCGAAGAAGCGCTCGGCCAGCTTGAAGGCTCGGAACTGCCCGGCCTCCTCTATGCTTCGGGCCTCGCCGCCGTCAGTTCGGCACTTTCCCTCATTCCGGCCGGGGGAGTGCTGGTCATGCCGACGCACAGCTACTCGGGTTCGCTGGTAATGGCCGCCGAGCTTGCCCAAAAGGGTTTCATCGAACTCCGGACCGTGGACATTGCGGACACTGACGCCGTCAAGGAAGCGCTCTCGCCCCGCGGCCCGGCTGCGCGGTCCGCTGCCATGCTTTGGCTGGAAAGCCCCACGAATCCGATGCTGGGGATCGCGGAGATATCTGCCCTCACCGAGGCCGCACACGCTGCCGGAGCGATCGTGGTCACGGACAACACCTTTTCCACCCCCCTGGTCCAGCAACCTCTGCTGCTGGGATCCGACGTCGTCCTGCATTCGGTGACCAAGTACCTGGCGGGCCATTCCGACGTCGTGCTCGGTGCCCTCGTGACGTCCAACCCTGATATCCGCTCCGCACTGCTTCACCACCGGATCATCCACGGTGGCATTGCGGGCCCGTTCGAAGCATGGCTGGCCCTGCGCGGGCTGCGGACGCTCGCCCTGCGGATCGAGCGGTCCCAGGCATCTGCGCTGGTCCTGGCGGAGCGGCTCGCGGCCCACCCGCTGACCGAATCCATCCGGTTCCCAGGCCTTCCCACGGATCCGGGACACGCACGGGCGAAGGCACAGATGCAGGGGTTCGGCTCGATCATTTGCATCCAGGTGGCACCGGCGGGAGGACGCAGCGGCGCCGACGCCGCGGACGCGCTGGTGCGCGCGCTGGAACTGTGGCTTCCCGCGACATCGCTGGGCGGGGTTGAATCACTGATCGAAAGGCGCCGCCGGCACACCGCGGAACCGGCCAGTGTTCCCGAAAACCTGGTCCGCCTCAGCGTAGGCATTGAAAACGTGGAGGACCTTTGGGCCGACCTGAAGCAGGCGCTGGACGCGTTGGGCGGCTAGGCTGGGCTTGTGGACGGTGAACTTCTTATTCGGCCTGTAGAACAGGCAATTTTCTTTCTTCTTGCCCTGGTGGCACTTGCGCTTGAACTCTGGGCCGTGGTGGACTGCGCCCGCCACCGGGCAAATGCCTTCGAAGCCACTGGCAAGAGGACCAAGACTTTCTGGCTGGCACTCACCGGCGGCGCCGCACTGGTGGGCGTCATCTCGTTTTTCGGCAGCGGCGGCGGCCTTTTCGGCACGCTGGGGCTGTTCGGGCTCGCAGCCGTCGTGGCAGCATCCGTCTACCTGGCTGACGTCCGGCCCGCAGTCAAGGATGCAGGCCGAGGCGGCAGCCGCAATACCGGCCCATACGGTCCCTGGTAATCCCACCGGCCCCCTGGGCTCGCAAGTTCGCCCAGGGAACCCTGCCGGCGTGGGCCCCGCTTAGGCCCGCGGGGCCACCGCTTCCCAGTCCACCGTCAGCTCGCCCAGCCGCCACCGCGCCGGCCCGTCCTGCACCGGCCACCCGGCATCGCGCAAAAGGCGGCACATGGACTGCCAGCGCTGCCGGTTCCCGAAGGCCCCGTGCGGGGCGGACTCCAGCCAGGCCCGGTCCATCGCCTGCATCAGGGCATGGACGGGTTCGCCGGGAACGTTGCGGTGGATCAACGCCTTGGGAAGCCGTTCGGCAACATCGGACGGAAGGGCAAAACTGCCGAACCGGACCGAAATGCTCAATGACAGCGGCCGCTCCGCATCCAGCGCAACCCACGTGACCCGCCGCCCGATTTCGTCGCAGGTCCCGTCGATAAACAAGCCCTCCCCGGACAGCCGGTCCTGTACGAGCCGCCACATGCCGGGCACATCCGCTTCCTCATACTGGCGCAGCACATTAAAAGCGCGGACCAGGACTGGCCTGCCCGGAATCGGAATCTCGAAGCCGCCCACATGAAAGCTCAACCCGGGCCGCTGCAGGGGCAGGGCGGCACGGACGCGCTCCGGCTCGATCTCGATCCCGCACACCCGGACGTCCGGCCGAACAGCAGAGAGCCGTTCAAAAAGTTCGACGGCGGTGGCCGGGGTGGCGCCGTATCCCAGGTCCACCACCAAAGGGTCCGCGGAGGACCGGAGCCGCCAGGCCTGCGGCCCTGTCAGCCAGCGGTCCAGCCGGCGCATGCGGTTCGGGTTGGTGGTGCCCCGGGTGACGTTGCCCACCGGCCGGCCCTGCCTGCCAGCCGGATTCCTGCCCGATATCTGCGGGGAGGCCACCCGTTCAGCTTTTTGCACCACCGCCCCACCTTATCGTTGCCGCCCTTGCGGCCCGTACCGGGTGTTTCGTGACGCTGGCGGAGCACCGGCTGTAACGCTGGGCGGCCGGCAGCGGCGCTCGGCTAGGATGAAAATCATGACTTACAAGCTGATTCTGCTGCGCCACGGCCACAGCGAATGGAACGCCAAGAACCTGTTCACCGGTTGGGTGGACGTAGACCTCAACAACCAGGGCCGCCAGGAAGCAGCACGGGGCGGGGAGCTCCTGGTTGAGAACGATATTCTCCCGGACATCCTTTACACCTCCCTGTTGAAGCGGGCCATCAACACCGCCAACATCGCCCTGGACAAAGCTGACCGCGGCTGGATCCCGGTCAAGCGCGACTGGCGCCTTAACGAACGCCACTACGGCGCGCTGCAGGGCAAGGACAAGGCCCAGACCCTGGCCGAATACGGCGAGGAGCAGTTCATGGAGTGGCGCCGCTCCTACGACACCCCGCCGCCGCCCCTGGACGATGACTCCGAGTTCTCCCAGGCCCACGACCCGCGCTACGCGGACCTCGGCGACGCCCTTCCCCGCACCGAATGCCTGAAGGACGTCCTGGTCCGCCTGCTGCCGTACTGGGAATCGGACATCAAGGAAGACCTGAAGGCCGGCAAGACCGTCCTTGTCACCGCCCACGGCAACTCCCTGCGCGCACTGGTCAAGCACCTCGACGGCATCAGTGACGAAGCCATCGCAGGCCTGAACATCCCCACGGGCATCCCGCTGGTCTACGACCTGGACGAAAACTTCGAGCCCATCAAGCCGGGCGGCACCTACCTGGATCCCGATGCCGCTGCAGAGGCAATCTTGGCCGTGGCCAACCAGGGTAAAAAGTAAAACTTCGCGGTTCTTCGCCGGTTGCTCGGTCGTTCCTCCCTTAGACGCACTCCGGCCGAAGAACACGCTGTGTTAGAAGGTTGAAGGGACGACGGCGGGCCGGTCACTTTTGGTGACCGGCCCGCCGTCGTCCCTTCAGCAGCAGGTGCTGTCAGCTGTGTTCGATGCCGTTCGGCTGCCATGCGCCTGTCACCAGGTAGGTGACCTTCTGCGCCACGGAGACACCGTGGTCCGCAAACCGCTCAAAGTACCGGCTGGCCAGCGCCACATCCACCGTCGTGGCAGGCGTCTCGGCCCACTCCGTATCCGCGATGGCCTTGAAGACGCTGAGGTGCAGATCGTTGATGGCGGTATTGGCCTTCAGGATGTCCCGTGCCACCTCCAGGTCGCGGGTCTCCAGGAGGACGGTGAGCTTGTCCGCGATCTCCTGGTCCAGATCGGCCATGCTCTTGAATGTTGCCGTCATGGATTCCGGGATGACGATCGAGGGGAAACGGAGGCGGGCCAGCTGGGCGATGTGCCGGGCGAGGTCACCCATGCGCTCCAGTGAGGCACTCATCCGCAGGGAGCCCACGATCATCCGCAGATCGCTGGCAACGGGACCCTGCAGGGCCAGGATGTCGATGGCCCGTTCATCCAGGCTGTTCTGCAGGAAGTCGATGCGGGCATCCGCTGCGATGACATCCTGGGCCAGATCCACGTCCGCCACCTGGAACGAGGTGGTGGCTTTGTCCATTGCCTCGCTGACCAGCCGGGAGATCTCCACCAGCTGGTCACCCACCTGGGTCAGCTCTTCCTGAAAAACCTTGCGCACTAGGCGTCCTTTCCTTGGAACTCCCGTCCCGCCCGCATCCGGACAGCAGGAATTCATGTCGCCGTTCGGCAGTCCAACTCGTTACTCTCCCAGTATCCGGTAAACGGTTAAGTCCTTGAAGATGAACGTTAGTTGAACCGTTGGCTCAGCAGGTCCGGACGGCCCGACGGCCGCCTGCCAGCGCATAAGGTGGAGCTGTGGATCCTATGCTCATCGGTCTGGTCGCCGGCCTCGTTGGCCTGGCACTCGGTACCTTCGGAGTGCTTGCTTACAGGGTCAGCGAGAAGCAGCGCCAGCTGCTGGATGTCGACGCCGATGAACTCGCACTGCCGGGCGGTGCAGCCGAGGTGCTGGCCGTCGTCGGACGGGCCTTCGTGGTGGTGGATGCCATTGACGGCGTGGTCCGCGCCAGCCCCGCCGCCTACGCCTACGGCCTGGTCCGCGGTCACACTGTGGTCCACAAGGAACTGCTGGACATGACGGCAGGGGTCCGGCGAGACGGCGTCATCCTGGAAAGGCAGCTGGAGCTGCCGCGGGGACCGCTGGGGCAGGGAACCATCATTGTGCAGGTGCGCGCAGCCATGCTCGGTGAGGAATACATCCTCTTGCTGGCGGACGACCGCACGGAGATCACCCGCACCGAGGAAATCCGCAACGACTTCGTGGCCAACGTCTCGCACGAACTGAAGACGCCGGTGGGCGCCATTTCCCTGCTCGCCGAAGCGCTGGAGTCATCGGCCGACGACGAAGAGGCCGTGCGCCGGTTCGCCAAGCGCATGCATAAGGAGTCCGGGCGGCTCGCTGCCCTGGTGCAGGACATCATCGAACTTTCCCGGCTGCAGGGCGCCAGCGTCACGCAGGAAGGCGGGCCCGTCGACGTCAATACGGTGATCGCGGAGGCCGTGGACCGCTCCCAGCTTCCGGCCGAAAGCAAAAACATCCGCATTGTTGTGGGCGGCCGGACCGAGGGGAAGGTCTTCGGCGACCAGGACCTCCTGGTTACTGCGCTGCGGAATCTGATCGACAACGCCATCCGCTACTCGCCGGCGAACACCAGGGTGGGAATCGGTGTCCGGTCCAGGGACGGTCTGGTGTCGATTTCCGTGACGGACCAGGGCGAGGGACTCAGCGCCGAGGACCAGGAGCGCGTTTTCGAGCGCTTCTACCGTGTTGATGCGGCCCGTTCCCGCCACACCGGAGGCACAGGCCTGGGCCTCAGCATCGTCAAGCATGTCGCCTCCAACCATGGCGGTGAAGTGACCCTTTGGTCGCAGCCCGGCCAGGGCTCCACCTTCACCCTCCGCCTTCCGGAGATGGAGGGCCAGGACGGCGAGGAGGAGCTTCCGCTGCCCGCCTACGGCGCGGCCGGGCAGGTTGAGCCCACTGTCACGCAAGTACCCCGCGCCGCCGGCGCAAAAGAACGAGGAGCTACCGCTTGAGCAGGATCTTGATTGTGGAGGACGAGGAGTCGTTCAGCGATCCCTTGTCCTATTTACTGGGCAAGGAAGGGTTCGAGGTGGAGGTGGTGGACAACGGCCTGGACGCCATCACCGAATTCGACCGGAACGGCGCCGACCTTGTCCTGCTGGACCTCCAGCTCCCCGGACTGTCCGGCACCGAAGTCTGCCGCCAGCTGCGCCAGCGCTCCAGCGTCCCGGTGATTATGCTGACGGCCAAGGACGCCGAAATCGACAAGGTGGTGGGCCTGGAACTGGGCGCCGACGACTACGTCACCAAGCCGTACTCGTCCCGGGAACTGGTCGCCAGGGTCAGGGCCGTCCTGCGCCGCCAGGGCGAACCGGAGGAGCTGGTCTCCTCCACGGTCCAGGCCGGACCGGTGCGGATGGACATTGAACGCCACGTGGTGAGCGTGGGCGGCGAGCAGGTGCTGCTCCCGTTGAAGGAGTTCGAACTCCTGGAGATGCTGCTGCGCAACTCCGGCCGGGTGCTCACCCGCGGGCAGCTCATCGACCGCGTCTGGGGCTCGGACTACGTGGGTGACACCAAGACCCTGGACGTCCACGTCAAGCGGCTCCGCGGCAAGATTGAACCCGACCCCTCAGCGCCGCGCTACCTGGTGACCGTCCGCGGACTCGGCTACAAGTTCGAACCGTAGGACCGCACAAACTCAAGGCCCGCACAACCCGGGGAAAGCAGACGCAGCGGCGTCCAAGCGAAGGGTGGCATGGGAAAGACGGGTGGTATGGAAAAAGGGAGGGGCCGGCCGGCCCCTCCCTTTTCCATACGGTGCCTGCAGGCCTTAGTGGCCGGTGCCTCCGGCGGAGTGCGATGCTGTTGCGCTTTCGGATGCCGTGGAGGACGGGGAAGCCGAGGTGCTGGGCGAAGGAGTGCTGCCGGCGGGCAGGTATTCCTCGTATTCCGGCAGGGTTGCATCAACCACCGGCACCTTTACGGTGCTGTTGACGTTGGTGCCGTCTTCGCTGATCTTGACGTCGACCAGCGAGCCCGGTGCGCCGCCGCTGGTGCTCAGGATGGCGGCATCGGTGGTGCTGTTCAGGAGGGTGTAGGAGTTCGCCTTGACCGGAACCTCGGTCTGGGAGCCCTCGGCGCCGTTGAGCTTCAGCGTGACATCGCTGGAGGACGAATTGTAGACAGCGCCGATCACGCGGCCCGGCTCATCCTCGCCGGAAGAAACAATGAGGATGTTGCGCAGCTGGAGCGGGCCGAGGTCGGTGCGGATACCGTCCGATGCGGAGTACTGCTGGTTTGTCTGCTGGGGTGTGATGTATCCGCAGCCCGCCGTCAGCAGGCCGACGCCAAGGGCGGCCCCCGTCAGTGCCAGTCTGGCGCGCTGGGCCCGGTTCATCGCAGTGAAACGCACGTCACGTACTCCTCGAGGGTTTTGAAAAATTATTCAGCCATAGCCTAGCTGCAAACCCCCTCAAACGAGGATTCGAGGGCGTCATATCACCCTTGGCAGCGCACGCGCGATGCACTATTATCTGCGTTCGTCAAGGGGGTGAAGGGGGTCGATTGTGCTGTTTTTCCGCGGATTTTCGCGGTTCGGGGCCCTTTTGCCGGCCGGTCATATGCCTGAATCGTGATAAACTGGTCTGCGGGAAAGGGGAAATGTCCACATGGTATTTGAGGTCGGCGAGACAGTAGTTTACCCTCACCACGGTGCTGCGAAGATTGAAGAAATCAAGATGCGCACCATCAAGGGCGAAGAGAAAATGTATCTCAAGCTCAAGGTGGCTCAGGGTGATCTGACCATTGAAGTTCCAGCAGAGAATGTTGATCTTGTTGGGGTTCGGGACGTAGTGGGCAAGGAAGGCCTGGAGCACGTGTTTGATGTGCTTCGCGCCGAGTTCACCGAAGAACCCACCAACTGGTCACGCAGGTACAAGGCAAATCTGGAGAAGCTTGCTTCCGGTGACGTCATCAAGGTAGCAGAGGTCGTCCGCGACCTGTGGCGCCGCGATCACGACCGGGGCCTTTCCGCAGGCGAGAAGCGAATGCTGGCCAAAGCCCGGCAGATTCTGATTTCAGAACTGGCACTGGCTGAAAAGACCGACGAGGAGAAGGCTGCAAGCGTTCTCGACGAGGTCCTGGCTTCCTAAGAATTGAACCCCGGCGGCACCCACGTGCCACCGGGGCTTCTTTTTGCCCGGATTTCGGTCCGGGCAGGGCCGTCGGCGGGGACGTAGGCTAGTCCGCATGAGTGAAACTCCCACGCGCCCGGTCACCGCAGTGATTCTGGTAGCCGCAGGCTCCGGGCAGCGGCTTGGCTACGGCATGCCCAAAGCAGCCGTGCCCCTCGGCGGCGAACCCATCCTGATGCACGCCCTGCGGGGAATCGTCGCCTCCGGCGTCAGCAGCCAGGTATGCATCGCACTGCCCGCCGGGGACACCGCGCTGCGGCAACTGTGCCAGGACTTCAGGCAGGAACTGGCCGACGGCGGCCCCCTCCTCTCGATTGTGGACGGCGGCGACACCCGCGCCGACTCCGTCCGGGCGGGCATTGCTGCCCTGATGGACGGGATCGAAGCGGTCCTGGTGCACGACGCCGCCCGCGCGCTGACCCCCGAGTCGGTCTTCCACCGCGTGACCGACGCCCTGGCAGCCGGCGCCGCCGCAGTGATTCCCGCCGTCGCCGTCGTGGATACCGTCAAGACCGTGGCCGCCACCACCGGCGAGGACAGCGCACTGGCCCCGGAAATCGTTACCGGTACAGCTCCGCGGGAGGAACTGCGCGCTGTGCAGACGCCCCAGGGCTTCCAGATCGGCACCCTCCTCAAGGCTCACCAGGCAGCAGCCACCCTGGACCAGCAGCAGTCCGCCGCCGTGACGGATGACGCGATGCTCGTGGAAATGCTGGGCACGCCAGTCCACGCCGTCCGCGGCTCCAGCCAGTCACTGAAGATCACCACCCCGCTGGATCTGATCCTCGCCGAGGGACTGCTGGAGGGGCCCCTGGGCGCCCGCTGGGTGGAAGGCTAGGAATGGACGTTTCACCGATACTTCCCCGCACCGGCATCGGCCTCGACGTCCATGCCTACGCAGCTGAGGACGCACCGCGTCCGCTCTGGCTTGGCGGCCTCTACTGGGAGGGGGAACGCGGCCTCGCCGGGCATTCCGACGGTGACCCGGTGGCGCACGCGGCCGCGGATGCGCTGTTTTCGGCAGCCGGCGTGGGCGACCTTGGCACCCACTTCGGCACCAGCCGCCCTGAATTTGCCGGCGCCTCCGGGGTCACGCTGCTCGCGGAAGCCGCCCGGATCGTGCGGGCCGCCGGTTTCGAAATCGGCAACGTGGCAGTCCAGTTCGTGGCCAACCGGCCCAAGTTCGGGCCACGGCGGGAGGAATCGCAGCGGGTTCTGAGCGAGGCCGCGGGCGCGCCGGTCAGTGTGACGGCAACCACCAGTGACGGTCTCGGGTTCGCCGGCCGGGGGGAAGGCATCAGCGCGGTGGCCACCGCGCTCGTGTATCCAAGCCACTCCGGCGCCATCGGCTAATCTGGAGCGGTGACCCTGCGCTTCTATGACACCGCCTCCGCCGAAGTCCGGAACTTCGTCCCCCTGATCGAGGGCAAGGCCAGCCTCTACTACTGCGGGGCCACGGTGCAGGGCATGCCCCACGTTGGCCACATCCGTTCCGCCATTGCCTTCGACCAGCTCACCCGCTGGCTCCAGTACCGCGGCCTTCGGGTGACGGTGGTCCGGAACGTCACCGACATCGACGACAAGATCCTGGCAAAGTCCGAGGCATCCTTCGCCGCGGACTTCAGCCCGGAACCCGGCGAGGTGGCGCAGGAAGAATGGTGGGCCCTGGCCTACCGCTACGAACAGGAATTCCTGAAGGCCTACGACGCCCTGGGCGTCTCCCGGCCCACCTACGAACCGCGGGCTACCGGCCACATCCCGGAGATGCACGCTCTTATCCAGCAGCTGATCGACCGCGGCCACGCCTACCCTGCGCTGGACGACTCCGGGGACGTCTACTTCGATGTCCGTTCCTGGAGCAAATACGGCGCCCTCACCCGGCAGAACATCGATGACATGCAGGCAGCGCCCGACGCCGACCCGCGGGGCAAGAAGGATCCCCGCGACTTCGCGTTGTGGAAGGGTTCCAAAGCCGGGGAACCGGCCACAGCAAGCTGGGCGTCCCCTTGGGGAGCCGGACGGCCGGGCTGGCACCTGGAGTGCTCCGCCATGGTCACCAAATACCTTGGGGCCGAGTTTGATATCCACGGCGGCGGCCTGGACCTGCGGTTCCCGCACCACGAAAACGAACTGGCCCAATCGCAGGCGGCAGGGCACCCGTTCGCCAAATTCTGGATGCACAACGGGATGGTCACCTACGAGGGCGAAAAGATGTCCAAGTCCATCGGGAACACCATCAGCCCGGCGGAGATGCTGGAACTCGCTCCACCCCGGGTGGTCCGCTATTACCTCGGCCAGGCGCATTACCGCTCAGTGCTGGACTACCGTCCCACGTCTCTGCAGGAGGCTGCAGCCGCCGTCGAACGCATTGATGGTTTCATCGCCAAAGCCGCCGCACGCTTCGGCGGCGGCATGAAGGGGGCCATGGAAAGCCCCGCCGGTGCCTTCGGGCCGTCGGACGAGGCCGTGCGCGCGTTCTCCGAGGCCATGGACGACGACCTGAACGTCCCGCGGGCACTGGCCGCACTCCATGAAACTGTCCGCGCCGGCAACACCGCCCTCGCCGAAGGGGACGACGACGCCGCGTCGCAGGCCCTCAACGCCGTGATGACCATGACGGAGGTCTTGGGGCTCAACGCCGTGGCCGGCACCGGTGACGGCAACACCAAGGAAGCCGCTGCCCTGGACGTCCTGGTGCAGGCCCAGCTGGAAGCCCGGGCCGCGGCCAGGGCAGACAAGGACTGGGCGGCGTCCGACGCCATCCGGAACACCCTGGCGTCAGCCGGCATCCTGGTGGAAGACGGCCCGGACGGGGCGACCTGGAGCCTGAAACGGGATTGATCCGCCCCTTCGCCAGAGCACGCCCATGATCCGGAGCCGCGGATTTTTCTTCGGTCAGTAGACTGGTAGGCAGACTCAGTCAACACAATCAAGGGTGGAACACAATGGCCAACAATGGTCGCCGATCGGTTAAAGCGAAGAAGGGCCCAACCATCGGAACCGGTGGTCATGGCCGCAAGGCCCTCGAAGGCAAGGGCCCCACACCCAAGGCCGAGGACCGCCCGTACCACAAAGCGCACAAGGCCAAGCAGCTCTCCGAGCGGTCTGCGGCCAAGCGCGGCACGGGTGCGCGCAGCGCCGGTGCGGCCAAGTCAGGCCCCAAGGGACGTGCCACCGAAGAAGTGGTCACCGGCCGGAACTCTGTGGTCGAAGCGCTCCGGGCCGGCATTCCCGCCAAGGCCCTCCACGTTGCCATCCGCATTGAAATGGATGACCGCGTCAAGGAATCCTTGAAGATCGCCGCGGAGCGCGGGATCCCCCTGATGGAGACCGGCAAGCCCGAACTGGACCGGATGACGGATGACGCCGTCCACCAGGGCCTGGTGCTCCAGATCCCGCCCTACGAATACCAGGACGCTTACGAGCTCGCAGAGGAAACCGTGGCGAAGTGGAAGAAGGGCCACGTCGCAAACGCGCCCCTCTTCGTCGCCCTCGACGGCATCACCGATCCCCGCAACCTCGGGGCCATCATCCGCTCCGTGTCCGCCTTCAGCGGCCACGGCGTCATCGTCCCCGAACGCCGTTCCGTGGGCGTCACCGCCTCCGCCTGGAAGACCAGCGCCGGCGCGGCGGTGCGTGTCCCCGTGGCCCGCGCCTCCAACCTCAACAGCGCGCTGAAGCAGTTCAAGAACATGGGCATCTTTGTCCTGGGCCTGGATGGCGACGGCGACGTCTCGCTTCCGGACCTGACCCTCGCCACCGAACCGGTCTGCATCGTGGTGGGCTCGGAAGGCAAGGGCCTCAGCCGGCTGGTCCGCGAGAACTGCGACCAGATTGTGTCGATCCCCATCGACTCGGCCATGGAATCCCTGAACGCTTCCATGGCCGTGGGCATCTCCCTGTACGAAGTGTCCCGCCAGCGTGCGGCAAAGTAGCGGGTCCGGCGCGGCAGCTGGGTTTAGGTGATGGTCATGCCGCTCTTTGATACCGTTTCCACTACCGACGCCTCAACAGCCCTTCCCCTCGGCGTGACCGTCCCGCGCGGGCATTTGGCCGGTAGGGGTCCGGCCGCCAACGGCGAACGCCCCGCGGCGCCGGCCAACGTTGCCTGCTATGCCCCGGGCGTGCGGAACCTGGAAATTGCCTATAGGGCCCCCGGCGGCCACTGGCGCGTCCAAGCGCTGCCCAATGTGAGCCACGGCGTGCATCACGGGATGGTTGAGGACCTGCCGTACGGTTCAAGGTACGGCTTCCGTGAAGCAGCCGCGGGGGAGTCACTCCCGGTGGCGGTACCGGCAGGCGGTATTGACAACGACGGCGGCCAGCCGCTGCTGCTGGACCCTTACGGCCCTGCCGTGGACCAGTCCGAGGGGTTCCTGGCCAGCGTGCGGACGGCTTCAGGCTTCGACTGGGGACAGGATGAGCGGCTGAAACTGCCGTGGCGGGACACGATCATCTACGAGGCCCATGTCCGGGGTCAGAGCATGCTCCACCCGGACGTGCCGGAGGAACTCCGCGGCACCTACGCCGGCCTGGCACACCCGGCCATCGTGGAGCACCTCAAGAGCCTTGGCGTCACCTCCATCCAGCTGCTTCCTGTGCACTTCCACCTGGACGAGCCGCACCTGCAGGACCTGGGATTAACAAACTACTGGGGATACAACAGCGCCGCGTTTTTCGCCCCGCACCCCCACTACGCCACCAGGGCGGCGCAGGACGCCGGCGCCCAGGCGGTCCAGGACGAATTCAAGGGCATGGTCCAGGCGCTGCATGCCGCGGGCCTGGAAGTGATCCTGGACGTTGTCTACAACCACACCGCAGAGGGCGGGCCTGACGGCCAGACCCTCAACTTCCGCGGCCTGGGGGAGGACAGCTACTACCGCACCGACGGGCACGGCAAGTACGTCGATACCACGGGTTGCGGCAACAGCCTGGACTTCTCCCAGCCCCAGGTGGTCCAGCTGGTCCTGGACTCGTTGCGGTACTGGGTGGACGAATTCCACATCGACGGCTTCAGGTTTGACCTGGCCGTGACGCTCTGCCGGAACGCAGCCAACGAGTTCGATCCCGAGCACCCGTTCCTCACGGAAATCGCCTCCGATCCTGTGCTGTCCGACGTGAAGCTCATCGCCGAACCCTGGGACGTGGGCTACGGCGGCTGGCAGACCGGGCGGTTTCCGGCGGGCTGGGCGGACTGGAACGACCACTTCCGGGATGGCGTGCGCTCCTTCTGGCTGACGGACCGCGCTGCCCTGGAGTCCGGCGGCCAAGGCGGGTCGGTGTCCAAGCTTGCGGACGTGCTGTCCGGCTCCGCGGCCCTCTTCGCCGCGTCCGGCCGGTCGCGCCTGGCCTCGCTGAACTACATCACCTCCCACGACGGCTTCACCATGAACGACCTCGTCTCCTACGACCGGAAGCACAACGAGGCCAACGGCGAACAGAACCGGGACGGGCACGGCGACAACCGCAGCTACAACCACGGTTTTGAAGGCCCCACCGAGGACGGCTCCATCCTGGCCAGGCGTGCGCAGTCCCGCCGGAACCTGATGGCCTCGCTGATGATTTCCCTCGGCGTGCCCATGATCACGGCCGGCGACGAGCTGGCGCGGACCCAACAGGGGAACAACAACGCCTACTGCCAGGACAACCCCATCACCTGGCTCGATTGGACCACAACGCCCGAATCGCACGAGATGCTCCGCAGCACCAAGCGGTACATCCGGCTTCGCAAGGAGTTCCTGGCCGCGCAGCCCAACGACTTCCCGGTGCAGGACGAACAGTCCTATCTCTATTGGTTCGACCAGGCCGGCCAGCCGATGTCCATGGAACGCTGGAATGATCCCCGGCACCGCGTGATGCAGCTCCTGCTGGGCTCTGAAGACGGCACCCTCGCCGGGCTGGTAGTGGTGAACGGCAGCACCTCGGATGTGCAGATCACCCTCCCGCGGGTCAGCGCGGCGGAGGCCCCGCAGCGGATATTCGAGCTGCGGTTGACCACCTCGCCGCAGCACGAGCTCCGCCAGGGGACCAGGGTATCTTCGGGGGAGCAGGATCTCCTCGAGGCCAACTCCATCAGCATCTACCGCACGTAGTCCGCCGGAGGACAACCTATGCGCAACCGCAATGCCCTGCCCTTGCTGCTGGCTGGCCTGATAGTACTGGCCCTGCTGGCGTTCGGCGGCACCGGCGTCCTGGGCCAGTTGACGGAAAGTACGACGGCGAGGGGCACCTCCAGCGCAACGCCGGACCCTGGTGCGTCCAGCGGTGCTCCCCGGGCCACGGACGCCCGCCCCGCGGCGCCCCCTGCCTCGGTTCCGGCGCCGGCTCGGGACAACCCGTCAGGGCTGCCGGAGGTCCGCGAGTCCGCGCTTCCCGCCGAAGCCCGCAGCACCCTTGCCCTCATCCGTGCCGGAGGGCCCTACCGTTACAGCCAGGATGACCAGCCTTTCGGGAATTTTGAACGGGTCCTCCCGCGGAAGGACCGGGGCTACTACCGGGAGTACACGGTACCCACGCCCCGCGAATCAGACCGTGGAGCCCGGCGGATCGTGGCCGGTGACGGCGGCGAGAAGTACTACACCGATGATCATTACGAGACATTTCGATTCATAGCGGAAGGCAGCTAAGCGCAACCATGAAGA
Source organism: Arthrobacter sp. Ha26 (assembly GCF_059091705.1). Taxonomy (NCBI): domain Bacteria; kingdom Bacillati; phylum Actinomycetota; class Actinomycetes; order Micrococcales; family Micrococcaceae; genus Arthrobacter; species Arthrobacter sp. Ha26. The sequence goes on along the minus strand of NZ_JBNHGX010000002.1, from coordinate 12,947 downwards.
TCTACTCCGGCGATACCTGGACCCTGGAAGAGCTGCAGGAACAGGTGACCGACGCGGGGCGCCGCAGCCTGCTGGTCCCGGCGGCCGACAGCAAGAGGGCCGTCCTGGAGGCATTCGGCGAGGTCCTGAACTTTCCGGAACACTACGGCGTGAACCTGGATGCGCTCAACGATTCCCTGCATGACTTTGCGGACAGCATCACGGACAACGGCAACGCGCCGGTCACGGTGCTGTGGCAGGTTGCGGCCCCGTTCCGCGGCGACCGGTCCTTCGGGATCATCTGCGAGATCCTCCAGGACGCAGAGCGCTACGCCGGAAAGGACCTGGCCGTCACCGCAGTCCTGCTCTAATCCAGCCCTTGCCCAGCCCCCCTGTGCCCTAAACCTGCCTAGCCGCGTTCCTCGTGCCCGGTGTAGGTGTCCAGCAGGTCCAGCGCCCGGCCGCCGCCGCTCTCTTCGGCAAGGGCCTTGCGCATGCTTTCCGCCTTTTCCTTGCCGCCCGGGAAGGGCGGCAAGAGCGGGATCTCGGGGTCGGTCAGCACCTCGATCACCACCGGCCTGTCCGCCGCGAAAGCCCGCTCCCACGCGTCGCCCAGCAGCGACGGATCTTCCACGCGGATACCGGTCAAGCCCAGCAGGTCAGCGTAGCCCGCAAAAGGGAAGTCGGGGAGTTCCTGGCTGTCCCGGAACCGCGGTTCGCCCTCGGACTCCCGCTGTTCCCAAGTAACTTCGGTGAGCTCCCGGTTGTTAAAGACACAGACGATAAACCGGGGGTCCTGCCACTGCCGCCAGCGGTGCGCCACGGTCACCAGTTCGGCGATCCCTGCCATCTGCATGGCGCCGTCCCCGGCAAGGGCCACCAGCGGCCGGTCCGGGTGGGCAAGCTTCGCGGCGATGCCGTAGGGGATGGAGCAGCCCATGCTGGCCAGCGTGCCGGAGAGGTGGGCAGGAACGCCGGGCGGCAGCACCAGTTGGCGGGCGTACCAGTACACGCAACTGCCGACGTCGATACTCACCTGGGCGTTGGCCGGAAGCCTGCCGTTCAGTTCCCGCACCACCCGCTCGGGGTTCACCGGGCTGGCCGGTACCGCCGCGCGTTCTTCGGCGAGGGCGCGCCAACGCACCACCTCCTGCTCGACGTCGTCCTGCCACTGCCCGCGGGGACGTGCCGCCAGCCGCAGACTGAGCGCCTGCAGTGCAGCCGCAGCGTCGCCGGCCAGTCCCACTTCAACCGGGTAGCGGTTGCCGATCTTCCGCTCGTCGATGTCGATCTGGATGGCGCGGGCGGCGCCTGGCGGGGGATAGAACTCCGTCCAGGGATCGTTCGAACCCACGATCAGCAGGGCATCGCAGTTGCCCAGCAGGTGCGCGCTTGCCGTCGTTCCTAAATGGCCCATCGTGCCCACGGCGAAGGGCAACGTCTCATCCACATACGGCTTGCCCAACAGGCTGGTCGCAATCCCGGCACCCAGCTGTTCCGCGATGGCCACCACTTCGGCGCCGGCGTGCCGGGCGCCCTGGCCAACAAGCAGGGCCACTCTCTCCGCGCCGTTGAGGATTGCAGCGGCCGCCTCCAGGTCTTCCGTGCGCGGGGTTTTGGCAGATGTACTCCAGGATGGTGCGGTGACCACCACTCCGTGTTCCTGTCCGAGTTCGGGCTCGGGCGCGGACTGGATGTCATGCGGCAGGATCACCACGCACGGGGACGCCGTGGCCTTGGCCGTCCGGAAGGCACGGTCAAGGACCATGGGCAGCTGCTCGGGTGCGTTGACCTGCTGCACAAACTGGGCAGCAACGTCCTTGAACAGAACCGTGAGCTCTATTTCCTGCATATAGGCCGAGCCGAGCACCGTGCGGCTTTGCTGCCCCACGATGGCCACAACGGGCACGCCGTCGAGCTTTGCGTCGTACAGGCCGTTGAGGAGGTGGACCGCCCCGGGCCCCTGGGTGGAGGTGACCACCCCCACCCCGCCCGTGTACTTCGCATGGCCCACCGCCATAAAAGCCGCAGTTTCCTCGTGCCGGGCCTGCACGAATTCCACCCGGCCTGCCGCCCGGCGGAGGGCACCCATAAACCCGTTGATCCCGTCCCCGCTGTACCCGAACACACGGCTGACGCCCCATGTTTCGAGCCGGTCCACGATCAGGTCTGCCACGGTGCGGTCGTTCACGGGGTCCCTCCTGCTGCGATTCTCCTGCCAGGCCCGGGTTCAGGCCTTACGCGTTGACGATCAGTCCCAGTTCAGCCTTGGACGCCAGTGCGTCATGCCGCGGCAGCACCCGGACGGTGTAGCCGAAGGAGCCGGACCGGTCAATCACCAGGGAGCCGCTGAACAGGTGCCGGCTGCTGCCAAGGTCCTCCTGGACCTTCAGCTCCATCACCGTGATGTCTGCCAGCGTGTCGCTTTCCTCTGCCCGGCCGTAGGCCACTTCCACGCTCACGTCCTCGGGGGTGAGTCCCTGCAGGGCCACGTACGCGTTGACCTGGAGGGTGTCGCCAATCTGCGGGTCTTCGGAAACCCCCACCGAGTCCACATGCTCCACATGCACGTGGGGCCACGCTGCGCGCACCTTCGCTGTCCAGGCCGCGAGGTTGCGGGCCTGCAAGTACGAATTTGCGCCGGCGCTCCGGCCGGCCTCCGCAGCCGGGCGGTAGAGGATGTTCACGTAGTCGCGCAGCATCCGCTCGGCCGAAACCTGCGGGCCAAGGTGCGAGAGCGTGTGCTTGATCATCGACACCCAGTGCGTGGGCACCTTTTCCGCGCCCGGCGTCGTGGATGGCCCTGCCGCTCCCGCGCCTTCGGAAACGGTGCTGCCGTAGAAGCGCGGGGCAACCTGGGTTTCCAGGAGCTCGTAGAGCGCGGCGGCCTCGATATCGTCGCGTTCCTCCGGCGATGCGTCGTTGTTCGCGGTGGGAATCGCCCAGCCGTTTTCGCCGTCGTACATCTCGTCCCACCAGCCGTCCATGACGGAAAGGTTCAGCGAGCCGTTCAGGGCAGCCTTCATGCCGGACGTTCCGCAGGCCTCAAGCGGCCGGAGCGGGTTGTTCAGCCACACGTCGCAGCCCGGGAACAGGGTGCGTGCCATCGCGATGTCGTAGTTCGGCAGGAAGGCGATGCGGTGCCGGACCTCAGGATCGTCCGTGAAGCGGACCAGGTCCTGGATCATCTTCTTGCCGGCGTCGTCGGCGGGGTGGGACTTGCCGGCGATGACCAGCTGGATGGGATGTTCCTTGTGCAGGAGCAGCGCCTTGAGCCGTTTTGGTTCGCGCAGCATCAGGGTGAGCCGCTTGTAGGTGGGAACGCGGCGGGCGAACCCGATGGTGAGCACGTCCGGGTCCAGCACGTTGTCCGTCCAGGCCAATTCGGCGTCGGCGGCGCCGCGCTTCTTCCAGGCGGCCCGCAGCCGCTTGCGGACATCCTCCACCAGCGCTGCCCGCATCTCGCGGCGCAGCGCCCAGACGTCTGCGTCGCTGACGTTGTAGGCCAGGTCCCAGCGGCCGTTGGCCTCCGCTTCGCTGCCGAACTGGTCCCGGGCGAGCTTGGAGATCCTGCTGTCCACCCAGGTGGGCACGTGCACGCCGTTGGTGACGGACGTGATGGGCACCTCCGAGTTGTCGAACCCTGGCCACAGGGCCGAGAACATGCCGCGGGACACCTCGCCGTGCAGTTTCGCCACGCCGTTGGCCCTTTGCGCCAGCCGCAGGCCCATCACGGCCATGTTGAATACTGACGCGTTCCCGTCGGCGTAGTTTTCCCGGCCCAGTTCCAGGATCCTGTCCACGGGCACGGCCGGTGCGAGGCCGGCCTGGAAGAAATGGTGGATCTGGGCGATTTCAAACCGGTCAATGCCGGCCGGTACGGGGGTGTGCGTGGTGAAGACGGTGGACGCGCGGCCCGCGGCCAGTGCCTCGTCAAAGGTCAGTGCCTCGTCCCCGGCCATGAGTTCCTGGATGCGTTCGATGCCCAGGAAACCGGCGTGGCCTTCGTTCGTGTGGAACACCTCCGGGGCTGCCGTCCCCGTGAGCTTTTGGAACGCGCGCAGTGCCTTGACCCCGCCCATGCCCAGGAGCAGTTCCTGCTGCAGCCGGTGGTCCCCGCCGCCGCCGTACAGGCGGTCGGTGATGCTCCGGGCAGCTTCGTCATTGCCCGGGACGTTGGAGTCAAGGAGCAGCAGGGGGACACGCCCGACGTCGGCACGCCAGATATGTGCCAGCAGGCGGCGGTTGTTGGGAAGGGGCAGCGAGACCTGCACGGGCTGGCCGTTGCCGTCCGGGGACGGCTCGCGGAGCAGGGTGAGCGGCAGCCCGTCCGGGTCCAGGACCGGGTAGGTTTCCTGCTGCCAGGCGTCACGGGAAAGGGACTGCTTGAAGTATCCGGCCTGGTACAGCAGGCCAACGCCGATCAGGGGCACGCCGAGGTCCGATGCCGCCTTCAGGTGGTCACCCGCGAGGATGCCCAGGCCGCCGGAGTACTGCGGAAGGACTTCGGTGATGCCGAATTCCGGCGAGAAGTAGGCGATGGAGGCCGGCGTCTCAGGTCCCAGGCCCTGGTACCAGCGCGGCTCCTCGAGGTACCGGTCAAGGTCCTCTTCGGCGGCGCGGACGCGTTCAACCACGGACTGGTCCGCGGCCAGCTGCTGCAGTTCTTCGCGGCTCACCAGGCCCAGGAAACGGACGGGGTCTTCACCGCTTTCGGTCCACATCCGGGGGTTCAGCCCGGCAAAGAGTTCCCGCGTGGGGCGGTGCCAGGACCAGCGCAAATTGCTGGCCAACCGGGCCAGCGGGCGGATCGGCTCGGGGAGCACTGTACGGACGGTAAATCTGCGGATTGCCTTCACCTGCGTCACACTAACCGACAACATGCGCAGCCGGAACCAGCCTCGGGTTTCTTTTGGGTAAATGACCGTTGGCGCCCCGAAATGACGCGAACCGCCACGAAATTAGTGAGCAGGCTTAGCATTCCTGGCCATTTCTCGCTAACGTCGAGCCTGTGACGACTAACTCAGGAACCAGTGCCGCATTAGACAATAAGCCGAAGGGCCGCATCACTGACGGCCTGCGGTTTGGACGCTTTCCCATCACTGCCGTGCAGCCGGTAGTTGAGGGTGGAAAATTTCCCGCCAAGGCCCTGCCGGGTGAGGGAATAGTCGTCGGGGCCACAGCCTTCCGGGAAGGGCATGACCAGCTGGGGGTCAGTGCCGTGCTCCTGGATCCGGACGGCAACGAACGTCAGCGAGTGCGGCTGGCACCGCCGCGCGGGGAACGCGGCATGGGGACGGACCGCTGGGAAGGCATCCTCACGCCGTCGGACGTTGGCAACTGGTCCTTCCTGATCGAGGCCTGGCATGACCGCTACGGCACCTGGCACCACAACGCCGAGGTGAAGGTGGCTGCCGGGATCGACGTGGAGCTGATGCTCGCCGAAGGAGCCGCGCTGCTGCGTGAAGCGTCCAACGACGACTTCCGGAGCGACTGGGACAGGGGCATCCTCCGGGGCGCCGCCGAGAGGCTTGCCGACCAGTCCCTCAGCACCGAAGAACGACTCGGGGCCGGATTCAGCCACGAGGTGGCCGGGGTAGTGGCGCACCAGCCCATCCGCGAGCTGGTCACCGTCTCCGAGCAGTACCCGCTGCTTGTTGAGCGCGACCTCGCCGGCCGGGGCGCCTGGTACGAATTCTTCCCCCGCTCCGAAGGCGCCGTCCTGGACCACAACACCGGCGCCTGGACCTCAGGCAACTTCCGTACCGCCGCAGGGCGCCTCGATGCCGTTGCCGCCATGGGCTTCGATGTCCTGTACATGCCGCCCATCCACCCCATCGGCGTCCAGCACCGCAAGGGTCCCAACAACACGCTCATTGCCGGGCCCAACGATCCCGGTTCGCCGTGGGCCATTGGTGCCAAGGAAGGCGGCCACGACGCCATCCACCCGGACCTCGGCACGTTCGAGGACTTCGACGCTTTTGTGGCCCGGGCGAACGAACTCGGCCTGGAAGTGGCCCTGGACCTGGCGCTGCAGGCCGCGCCCGACCACCCCTGGGTCCAGTCCCACCCGGAATGGTTCACCACCCGCGTGGACGGCAGCATCGCCTATGCAGAAAACCCGCCCAAGAAGTACCAGGACATTTACCCGCTGAATTTCGATAACGACCCGGAGGGGCTCTCAAACGAAATTCTCCGTATCGTCCTGCTGTGGGTCAGCCACGGGGTAAAGATATTCCGCGTGGATAACCCGCACACCAAACCAGTGTGGTTCTGGGAATGGCTCATCGCGGAGGTCAATAAAGAGGTTCAGGGCGTCGTGTTCCTCGCTGAAGCCTTCACCCGCCCCGCCATGATGCACGCGCTGGGCCGCGCCGGCTTCCAGCAGTCCTACACCTACTTCACCTGGCGCAACACCAAGAAGGAGATCGAGGAATACTTCAAAGAGGTCAGCCACGAGTCCCCGGCCTTCTTCCGGCCCAACTTCTTTGTGAACACGCCGGACATCCTTACCGAATACCTCCAGTTCGGCGGGCCGGCAGCTTTCAAGGTCAGGGCTGCGCTGGCAGCCACGGCCAGCCCGTTGTGGGGCGTGTACGCCGGCTACGAGCTGTACGAGCACGTGGCCCGGCCGGGAGCCGAGGAGTACATCGACAACGAGAAGTTCGAGTACAAGGCGCGTGACTGGGACGCCGCTGCCCGCTCCGGGCGGACGCTGGCCCCCTACATCACCAGGCTGAACGAGGTGCGGCACGCGCACCCGGCGCTGCAGGACCTGCAGAACCTGACCGTGCATTACAGCACCGACGATTCCACCGTTGTGTACTCCAAGCACAAGACGCTCCCCGACGGGTCCAAGGACACCATCATTGTGGTGGTCAACGTGGATCCGCACGTGACCAAGGAATGCAGCGTCTCCCTGGACCTCGCGGCCCTGGAACTGGACCCGAACGACCTCACCGCGAACGGCGGCTTTTACGTCGAGGACCTCATTTCCGGGGAAAGCTGGGAATGGGGCGAGTTCAACTACGTCCGCCTCGATCCGCACGTGGAGCCCGCACACATCCTGAGTGTGAGGAGAGCGCATCAGTGAGTTTTAATCCGCAAAGCTCGGGCCAGCACTTCACGCCGAAGAGCACCTTCGAACTGAATGCGCCGGGCCTGCAGCACGATCCTCTGTGGTACCGGAAGGCCGTTTTCTACGAGGTCCTCGTCAGAGCTTTTGCGGATGCCAACGGTGACGGCTCGGGAGACTTCTCGGGCCTCATCGACAGGCTTGACTACCTGCAGTGGCTGGGCGTGGACTGCCTCTGGCTGCCCCCGTTTTTCCAGTCCCCGCTGCGCGACGGCGGCTACGACATCTCCGATTACAACTCTGTGCTGGACGAATTCGGCACCATCACGGATTTCAAGCGGCTGGTGGCCGAAGCACATGCCAGGGGAGTGCGGGTCATCATCGACCTGCCCCTGAACCACACCTCGGACCAGCACCCCTGGTTCCAGGAATCGCGCAAGGACCCGGACGGGCCTTTCGGTGACTTCTACGTGTGGAGCGACACCGATGAGAAATACCAGGACGCCCGGATCATCTTCGTGGACACCGAGGAATCGAACTGGACCTTCGACCCGATCCGCCGGCAGTTTTTCTGGCACCGGTTCTTCAGCCATCAGCCCGACCTGAATTTTGAGAACCCCAAGGTCATTGATGCACTGTTCGACGTCGTACGGTTCTGGCTGGACCAGGGCATCGACGGGTTCCGCGCAGACGCCATCCCGTACCTGTTTGAGGAGGAGGGCACCAACTGCGAGAACCTTCCCGCCACCCACGAATTCCTCCGCAGGCTCCGGGCCATGGTGGACGAGAGCTACCCCGGGCGCGTCATCATTGCCGAGGCCAACCAGCCGCCCAACGAGGTGGTGGAGTACTTCGGGACGGAAGAGGAACCCGAGTGCCACATGGCCTTCCACTTCCCGATCATGCCCCGCCTGTACTACGCGCTCCGGGACCAAAAGGCGGCGCCCATCATCGAGACGATGAAGGACACCCCCGATATTCCGGAGGGCGCGCAGTGGGGGACCTTCCTGCGGAACCATGACGAGCTGACCCTTGAGATGGTCACTGCGGACGAACGGGCCGCGATGCTCGGCTGGTACGCGCCGGACCCTCGGATGCGCGCGAACATCGGAATCCGACGCCGGCTGGCACCCCTGCTGGACAACTCCCGGGCCGAGATCGAACTGATCAATGCCCTGCTGCTGTCGCTGCCTGGCAGCCCGTTCCTGTACTACGGGGACGAGATCGGCATGGGGGACAACATCTGGCTTGAGGACCGGGACGCCGTCCGCACCCCCATGCAGTGGAACCCGGACCGCAACGCGGGCTTCTCGCACGCGGACCCCGGCAAGCTCTACCTGCCCGTGATCCAGTCCTTGGTCTACAACTACAACATGGCCAACGTTGAGGCTGAGGCCGCCCACTCGGGCTCCCTGCTCCGCTGGACACGGCAGATCCTCAGCGTCCGCAGGAACCATCCCGCGTTTGGCCTCGGTGCCTTCAGGCACGTCGAGGCCGACCACGACGCCGTTCTGGCCTACCTTCGCGAGCTGCCGGACGGCAACTCGGCGGGGGTGGACGGCGAGACCGTCCTGTGTGCCTTCAACCTCTCACAACATCCAGTGGCCGCCCGGCTGCGCATTCCCGAGTACGCCGGACGCGGCCTTCGGGATGTGTTCGGAGGCCAGCCGTTCCCCGGCATCAACGAGGACGGGACGCTGACGTTGACCCTTGGCAGCCATGATTTCTTTTGGCTGCGGGTCCGCTCTGCAGCATCCAATCCTTCGTCCCCCTACACGCAGGCTATGCCGATCCTCTCGATTGAGAACTGACATGAACCAGCCCATCCTTACTCCCGCCCTGACCGCACTGCTTCAGGAATGGCTTCCGAGGCAACGCTGGTTCCCCGTGAAGACGCCCGCCTTCGAGGTCGCCCAGGCCGGCAGCCTGGGCCTTGAGGACCCTTCCGGCCACGCCGCCCTCGCCGTGTTCCTCCTGAAGGTCACCACCAAGGGACCCGACGGCGGCCGGCGCACCGAAGTGGTGCAGGTCCCCTTGAGTTTCCGGCCGGCACCGGCGGCAGGTATGGAGCGTGCCCTGATCGGCGAGGCAGCCGGAACGGATCCTTCCAGGCCATGGGTTTACGACGCCGTGCACGATCCGGACTTTGTGGGTGCCTGGCTTGACCTGATGCGCAGCGGGGAGAAGGCGCCCAGTGGCACGGCCGCGGGCTACCGGACCCCCGGAGAGCACAGGCTGCCCACGGCGCGGGGCGTGGTCAAGGTGCTGTCGGGAGAGCAGTCCAACAGTTCGGTGATTGTAGACGACGGCGAATCTGCGGCCATCGTGAAATTCTTCCGTGTCCTCTCGGAAGGAATAAACCCCGAAGTTGAGGTGGGGGCCGCCCTCACTTCCGCCCGTACTGCCGAAGTCCCGGCCACCCTCGGCTGGGTCAGGGGGGAGTGGCTGGCGCAGGGTGTTCCTTCCCCGGACGGCCCGGCCACGCGTTCCCGGCGCGTGGAAGGGGAATTGGCGGTAGCACACGAGTTCCTGGCCGGCGGGCTTGACGCCTGGCGCCTCGCTGTTGACGCGGCCCGCTCCGGAACCGACTTTACGGCGGAGGCGCGGGCCCTCGGCGCCGCCACCGCCACTGTCCACAGCCGGCTGGCAGAAGCCCTCGGCCAGTCAGAGGAAGCCGAACCCGGCAAGGTGATCGGGCCGGCTGTAGCCCAGCGCATCCGCCAGGCGTGGGCGGAAGCCGCCTCCGCCGTCGGGCCTCATGACACAGCCCTGAACAAGCTGCTGGACGGCCTGGACGGCGTTCCTGCCGGCCCCCTGCAGCGCATCCACGGAGACCTCCACCTGGGCCAGATCCTCCAGGTTCCTGGCCATGCAGGGGAACCTCCCCGCTGGGCGATCCTCGACTTCGAGGGCGAACCGCTGCGCCCCATTTCCGAACGGAACGTTCCCGACGTTCCCCTCCGCGACGTGATGGGGATGCTGAGGTCCTTCGACTACGCCGCGGGGGCCGCACAGCGCGAGCAGGAAAGCGCCCAAGTGCCCGCCTCCTGGGTCGATGACTGCGCCGACGCATTCCTGGCAGGCTATGCCGAAGTCACCCCTGGCACCGTGGACAAGGACTCGCCCCTCTTTGTGGCATTGTGGCTGGACAAGGCACTCTACGAAGTAGTTTATGAAATGCGTAACAGGCCCGACTGGCTGGCGATCCCCGTGAACGCCGCCAGGCGGCTCCTCAGCGGTAACGGCCCCGGCGACCAGGCCGGGGCAGCATCGGAAGGTAACGAAATGACAGGCTCTGCACGAACCGACCATCCCGGGGTGCCGCTGCATGTGGATGCAGGCACTTTGGGCCAGATCGCGAACGGCGAACACCACGCCCCCCATTCCGTCCTCGGCGCGCACCTGGACGACTACGGCCACGTCACCATCCGTACCGTGAAGCACCTGGCCGAGGCCGTCACCGTGATCACCGCCGCGGGCGAGCTTCCCATGGAACACGAAGCGCACGGCGTGTGGGTGGCCGTGATGGAGCCGCTGCAGCACGGCCACGTCCCGGACTACCGCCTTGCCGTGACCTACCCCGGCGCCGAGCCCGTGATCGTAGACGAGCCCTACCGCTACCTGCCCACCGTGGGTGAAGTGGACCTGCACCTCATCGGCGAGGGCCGGCACGAGAAGCTGTGGCAAGTGCTTGGCGCCCACGTCCAGCACTACAAATCGTCCCTGGGCGACGTGGACGGTGTGTCCTTTGCCGTCTGGGCGCCAAACGCCCAGGCCGTGCGGATCAAGGGCGACTTCAACGCCTGGGACGGCCGCGAGAACTCGCTCCGCTCCCTGGGCTCGTCCGGCGTCTGGGAAATCTTCGTTCCCGGCGTTACAGCGGGGGCATGCTACAAATTCGAAATCCGCACCCGCGCCGGCCACTGGGTGGAAAAAGCCGACCCGCTCGCCTTCGGGACCGAGGTCCCGCCACTGACCGCCTCCCGGGTTGTGGAACCCTCCTATGCGTTCAAGGACGACGAGTGGATGGAGGCCCGGGCCAAGCGGGACCCGCACAACTCCGCCATGAGCGTTTACGAAGTGCACCTCGGTTCCTGGCGGCTGGGGTTGGGCTACAAGGAACTGGCCAAGGAACTCGTGGACTACGTCAAGTGGCTCGGGTTCACGCACGTGGAGTTCATGCCGGTGGCAGAGCACCCCTTCGGCGGCTCGTGGGGCTACCAGGTCACCTCGTACTTTGCACCCACCTCACGGTTCGGCCACCCGGACGAATTCCGGTATCTGGTGGACGCACTCCACCAGGCGGGAATCGGCGTCCTGCTGGACTGGGTGCCCGCACACTTCCCGAAGGACGCCTGGGCCCTGGCCCAGTTCGACGGCGAGCCCCTCTATGAGCACTCCGATCCGGCGCTGGGTGAACACCCGGACTGGGGAACGTTGATTTTCGACTTCGGTCGGACAGAGGTCCGCAACTTCCTGGTGGCCAATGCGCTGTACTGGCTGGAGGAGTTCCACATCGACGGCCTGCGCGTGGACGCCGTAGCCTCAATGCTCTACCTGGACTACTCCCGCGAAGAGGGGCAGTGGCGGCCCAACCGCTTCGGCGGCCGCGAGAACCTGGAAGCCATCTCCTTCCTGCAGGAAGTGAATGCCACGGTGTACAAGACGCACCCCGGGGCAGTGATGATCGCGGAAGAATCCACCGCCTTCCCGGGCGTCACCGCGCCCACCAGCCACGGCGGCCTCGGATTCGGCCTGAAGTGGAACATGGGCTGGATGCACGACTCCCTCAAGTACGCCTCTGAGGATCCGGTCAACCGCAGGTGGCACCACGGAACGGTCACGTTCTCCCTTGTTTATGCCTTCACCGAGAACTTCCTGTTGCCCATCAGCCATGATGAGGTAGTCCACGGCAAGGGCTCCATGCTCCGCAAGATGCCCGGCGACCGCTGGCAGCAGCTGGCCAACCTGCGGGCCTTCTTCGCTTACCAGTGGGCCCACCCGGGCAAACAGCTCATCTTCATGGGTACGGAATTTGGCCAGGAAGCCGAATGGTCCGAACAACACGGCCTCGACTGGTGGCTCGCGGACATTCCGGCGCACAAGGGATTGCAGCTGCTCACCAAGGACCTCAACGAGCTCTACGCTTCCACTCCGGCCCTGTACACCCGCGATAACGAACCGGGCGGCTTCCAGTGGATCAACGGGGGTGACGCCGAGCGCAACGTCCTCTCGTTCATCCGGTGGGACAAGGAAGGCAACCCCCTGGTCTGCGCCATCAACTTCTCCGGAGCGCCGCACGCCGCCTACACCTTGGGAGTGCCTGAGGCTGGTGCGTGGACCGAGGTGCTCAACACGGACTCCACCACCTATGGCGGATCCGGTGTGCTCAACAACGGAGAGCTGAAGGCCACCGAGGAAGGGCAGGACGGACAGCCGGCCACCCTGAGCGTTACCTTGCCGCCGCTTGGTGCCGCCTACTTCAAGCCCGGAACACCATCCACGCGCTAGCTCCCCGTTTCCTGTGACGAAGGGCCCGGAATCCTTGTGGTTCCGGGCCTTTTCGTGCCGGCGTGCCCTCGCTTGGGGATGCTGCCTCCGGTCCGGTTGGCTATCCCGGACAAGTGGTGGTAGAGTTTATTTCCGCGCTGGTCCACAGAGTCAGCCGGAAAAACCGACAATCAAGCCTCACGGTGATGAGGGTCGCGGACGCCGGTTTGACAAGTGAGAGTCCAGCGGGTAAGTTTGAAAAGTTGCTCCGGAGCGATCTTGAACGTTTGTTTGGGTGGTGCCGGGTGTGTCTGTTGTTTGAGAACTCAATAGTGTGCCAAGTTTGTTGATACCGATTTTTTATAAAAATTGGTTGAATTTGCTGTGCCGCCACCCCGTGGTT